>NC_018514.1:1200000-2400000 GCF_000292915.1 Burkholderia cepacia GG4 | reverse complement strand
GGATTATGCGCTGGTGAGTCCGGGCGCGCAGGTCCTGATCGGCCGTGATGCCGATTCCGTGCTGACTGCCCGCGCCGTCGATTTTGCGCAGGCGGCCGGTGGCGAACGGGCGATGGCCCATCGGGTGGGCATGAATATCGTGATCGGCGACCGGATGCCGGGGTTCCGCGAGGTGCTGACCGCGACGATGTCGTGGCGCAGCCTGTTTGACGACGTGGCCGTCCGCCTGGGTATCGCAGTCGGTCTTGCCGTTCTCGCAATCGGAACGGTATGGTTCGTGATCCTGATGTTCGACCGGCGCGCGCTGCGTCCCGCGAACCGTCGCGCCATCCGCCTGATCGAGAGCGAGGCGCTGAACCGCACGCTGATCCGCACGGCACCGGCCGGGCTCATGCTGCTGTCGCTGGCCAATGGCGACACGATGGTGCGCAACGAGGCCGCACTGGCCTACGGCGATACCGGAACGGCGCCGCCGCTCGGCAAGCGTATCTGGCAGGCCTATCAAGGCAGTATCGCGGGCGGGCGGGCGCCACGCGTCGTCACGCACGAGTTGTCGGTCGACCTCGTCGGTGGTGGCACCGCCTATCTTGCCGCGCATATCGTCCGTACGCGTTTTCGCGGTGTCGACGTGCTGCTCTGCACGCTCACCGACATCACCGCACGCAAGCGGGTCGAGCACACGCTGCGCGAGGCGCGTGAAGCCGCGGACGATGCGAACAAGGCGAAGTCGACGTTCCTCGCGACGATGAGCCACGAGATCCGCACGCCGCTGAACGCGATCGTCGGCAACCTCGAGCTGATGGAGCGCGCGCCGTTGCCGACCGACGAGCGGCGACGGTTGAGGACGGTGATGACGTCGTCTGACGCGTTGCTGCGCACGATCAGCGACGTGCTCGACCTGTCGAAGGTCGAGTCCAACCAGATGGTGCTCGAGGCCATTCCGTTCGATCTGCGCGCGCTGGTGCGCGATGTCGCGGCGATCTTTCGCCCGCTCGTCGATGCGAAGGAGCTCGTGCTCGACTGCCGGATTGCATCGGAACTGGCCGATGGGTACGTCGGCGATCCGACCCGCCTGCGCCAGATCGTCTCGAACCTCGTCAGCAACGCGATCAAGTTCACCGAGCGCGGCAGCGTGACGATCGACGTGCGTCCGGCTGCCGCTTTCGGTAATGCGCACGGCGTCGACATCTCCGTGCGCGACACCGGGATCGGCATTCCGCCGGAAGCGCTTCCGACGCTGTTCGACGTATACGTGCAGACGGATTCGTCGATCTACCGGCGGTTCGGCGGCACCGGGCTGGGGTTGCCGCTCTGCGGCCGTCTCGCGCGCTTGATGGGCGGTGCGCTGACGGTCGACAGCCGGCCCGGAGCGGGCACAACGTTCGTCGCGTCGCTGCCGCTTGCGGCGGCGCCGTCCGGGTGGCGTGCCGCGCTCGACGACGCACCGGCAGCGGCTCTCGCGCTGCCGATGCAGGCGGATGACGGCGCGCCGCTACGCGTGCTCGTTGCGGAAGATCACCCCGCGAGCCGTGCGTTGCTGCGCGATCAGCTCGATGCGCTGCACTACGATGCGACGATCGTCAAGAACGGCATGGAGGCAATGCGCGCCTACTTCGCGCAGTCGTTCGACGTGGTGCTGACCGATCTCGGCATGCCGGACCTCGACGGCTTCGCGCTCGCCAATTTCCTGCGCGAGCAGGGTGCGACGGTGCCGGTGATCGCGATGACCGCGCATGCGACCGACGAGGACCGGCGACGGTGCGCGGAGGCGGGCGCCGTGGAGGTGGTGCTCAAGCCGCTGTCGATCGCGGCGCTCGACGCAGTGCTGCGCCGGCATGGCCAACGCGAGCCGACAGCGGGATCGAACCCGGTGGCGGCAAGTGCCGCGCCGGTCATGACGGACGAGATGCGCGACAAGCTACGAACGGCGACGCTGCATTCGCTGGCCGTGATCGATCGTGCGCTTGCGCACGGCGACATCGAGTCCGTCAGGATCGAGTTGCACTCGATGCGCGGCGGTTTCGCGCTGGCGGGCGACGGCGACGCGAGCGACGCGTGCGCGGCGATGGAGCAGACCGTGCATGCCGGCGATCGGCGCGCGCTCGAGGCGGGCTGGCCCGACTGCCGGGAGCACGTCGAGCAGGCGCTCGAGCGGTTGGGGTATCACGGTGCCTGACGGCAGCTCACGCAGGTATTGCAACGGCCGAATGGATCGATCCTCGTATCGGCGTCGGTGGTCATCGACATGACCGCTGACGTCGCGTGTGGAGTCAGCGTTGCACCGTTGAAAGTCAGAGGGACGATGAGCCGCCCGCAGGACTTCAGCGACGTGGCGAGCGGGACGCCGCGCTCGGAGGTCGGCTGCTTCCCGGTGTTTCGCTTCTGCCTCGCCGCTCGGCTGCCGCGCGGGCTCAACCTTCCCGAAAAATCCTGCTGTATGCGCTCAACGCCGGGACCCCGCCGAGATGCGCATACAACACCTTCGACCCCGGTTCGAATTCGCCGCGCCGCACCTTGTCGATCATCCCGTGCATCGATTTCCCTTCATAGACGGGATCGGTCAGCATGCCTTCCAGCCGCGCACACAGGCGAATCGCGTCCAGCGTGCCGTCGTTCGGCAGCCCGTATTCCGGCCCGGCATAACGTGTGTCGAGCACCACGTCCTTTTCTTCGATATCGCGGCCCAGCCCGACCAGCTCGGCCGTATGCCGCGCGATGCGCGTGATCTGTTCGTGCGTGCGCTCGGGCGTCGCCGACGCGTCGATGCCGATCACGCGATCCGCGCGCCCGTCGGCCGCGAAGCCGACGACCATCCCCGCCTGCGTGCTGCCCGTCACCGAGCAGACCACGATGTAGTCGAACTTGAAGCCAAGCTGCGCTTCCTGCTCGCGCACTTCTTCCGCGAAGCCGACGAACCCGAGCCCGCCGAGCGGATGCTCGGAACAGCCGGCCGGAATCGGATACGGCTTGCCGCCCGCCTGCCGTACGCTCTCCATCGCTTCTTCCCAGCTGCGGCGAATGCCGATGTCGAAGCCGTCGGCAACGAGCCGCACGTCGGCGCCCATCATGCGCGACAGCTGGATGTTGCCGACGCGGTCGTACACCGGATCCTCGTAGTTGACCCAGTGCTCCTGCACGAGCACGCACTTCATCCCGAGATGCGCGGCGACGGCCGCGACCTGGCGGGTCTGGTTCGACTGCACGCCGCCGATCGACACGAGCGTGTCGGCGCCTTGCGCAAGCGCGTCGGGGACGAGGTATTCGAGCTTGCGCGTCTTGTTGCCGCCGAACGCGAGGCCGCTGTTGCAATCCTCGCGCTTCGCATACAGCTCGACCTTGCCGCCGAGGTGCGCGCTCAGGCGCTTGAGCGGCTGGATCGGCGTCGGGCCGAACGTGAGCGGATAACGGGGGAAACGTTGCAGATTCATCGACAAGCTCCGAGAGGCGGTGGGCGGGAATTCGAATCGGTCGGGCACGGCCGACACGCCGTGTCCCGATGGAAAAATGATAGGCAGGACCGCGCGAAATGAGCTTGCGAAATAAATAGTGAAGACCTACGTTATCGATAACACGAAGCAGGCATGGATAATTTTGCTTCGTAAAATCGACAGGGGACGCAATGAAATTAGATCGCACCGGCGCGCCGCCGGCCGATGCCACGCCTGCGCTCGATCGCATCGACCGCGCGATCCTGCGGCAGTTGCAGCAGGACGCGTCGATCTCGAACGTGAGCCTCGCCGCGAAGGTGAAGCTGAGCGCGCCGGCATGTCTGCGGCGCGTCGAGCGATTGAAAGAGATGGGGTTGATTCGCGGCATCGTCGCGTTGCTCGATCCGAAGCCGCTGGGCGCCGGGATGCTGGTCGTGATCGGCTTCGTGCTCGATCGTTCGACGCCGGAGGCGTTCGCCGAATTCGAGAAGGCCGCGCAGAAGGTGTCAGGGTGCGTCGAGTGCCACGTGGTGACCGGCGAATTCGACTACTTCATGCTGGTCCGCACGCGCGACAACGAGAGCTTCAACCGTTTGCATGCCGAACAGTTGCTGTACCTGCCCGGCGTGCGGCAGGTGCGCTCGTTCATGGTGCTCAAGGAGATTCTGTCGACGCATGCGCTACCGGTGTAGCGCGGAGCGCCGTCGATTCCCGTTGTTTACGGATATCCCGTTTGGTCAATTGAAAATTCCCGATTGAGTGTATACAATGAGAATTTGAATTAACCCACTTGGGAGTCGCCATGGCAGCAACCACACCTGCGGCCCGTCAGCCTGCCAAGCGGGTTGCCGCGCCCCGCGCCGCGCCGCCGGCGAGGAGCTCGAACGGTCTGGGCGCCGGCAAGGACGATTTCGACACCTTTGGGCGGATGGCGCCGATGGCGCAGCGGCGCGCGATTGCGGAGGGTTTCGACGCGATCATCATCGAGCGCGTCGCGCGCGAGTTGCTCGGCGTGCCGGTTCAGTCCCTCTTGAGCGCGCTGAGCCTGCCCAGCTCGACCATTCTGCGGAAAATTGCCAAACACGACCGGTTGTCGCATGGCGAGTCCGATCGCGTTGCGCGCGTGCTCTACGTACTGGGTCTCGCCACCGATCTGTTTGAGGACGGCGAACGCGCGGCGGCGTGGATGAACCGGGCGAACGCGGAGCTCGACGGTTTGAAGCCGCTCGAAGTGCTCGACGTACAGCCCGGCTACGACCGGGTGCGCGACATTCTGAACCGTGCCCAGTTCGGGGTCGGCGCGTGAGGGTGTATCGTCTCGCGAAAGAACGAAAAGGGCACTACCTGGCCGACGACCTGAGCGGGAACGGCGCGGCGATCGCTGGCGGCCGCTGGAATCCTCGCGGCATGCGGGTGCTGTACACCTGCTGCCATGCGTCGACGTCGTTGCTCGAGGCGCTCGTCCATATGTCCGGTTTGCTTCCCGCTGGCGGATTTTTTTTAGTGACGCTGGACGTGCCCGACACCGTGCATGACCACGCGTATCAGCCGGACCTGCCGGACGATTGGGCGGTACTGTCGCAGGATCCGGAGTCGACCGCCCGGATCGGGCAGGTCTGGCTCGAAGCGGGCGAGCAGCTGGCGATGCGCGTACCGTCCGTCGTCTGCCCGACCGACTTCAACTTGCTGCTGAACCCGCTGCATGCGGATTTTGCTTCAAGTGTGAAAGTGATCAGCAAAGAAGCGTTCGCGCTGGATCCTCGCCTGTTTGGCTAGTCGGACGTATTGTTTCGGTCGACGAATCATCGTCGGCCGGTGCTCGGTCGCGTCGCCCGATCAGCGCTGCCATGGCGCGACGCCTGGATGCGAGGTCTTGCCGAGCCGTTCGCGTGCGGTGTGCAGCACCGCCGCATCGAGTTCCCCGTCGTCGGCCAGCGCCTTCAGCGCGGCGAGCACGATGCTCGCGCGATCAACTTCGAAGAACGCGCGCAGTGCGTCACGCGTGTCGCTGCGCCCGAACCCGTCGGTGCCGAGCGTCACGTAGCGGCGCGGCACGTAGGCGCGGATCAGCTCTGGCACCGCACGCACGTAGTCGGTCGCGGCAATCACCGGGCCGTGTGTTCCTTCAAGCATCCGCGTGACATACGATGATGCCGATCCGTCGCCGAGCCGCGACAGCCGTTCGGCTTCCATCCCGTCGCGCTGCAGTTCGCTGAAGCTAGTGACACTCCAGACGGCTGCATCGATCCCCCAGTCGTCCTGCAGCATCCGCTGCGCGGCGAGCACTTCGCCGAGGATCGCGCCCGCGCCGAACAACTGCACGCGCGAAGTTGCGTTCGACGCGGACGGCAGCCGGTGCATGCCCTTCAGGATGCCCTCGCGTCGCGCCGCCGGATCGTCGTCGGGCATCGACGGCTGCGCGTAGTTCTCGTTCATCACGGTCACGTAATAGAACACGTCGCGTTGCTGCTCGACCATCTCGCGCATGCCGGCGTCGACGATCGTCGCGACTTCGTACGCGAACGCCGGATCGTATGCGCGGCAGTTCGGAATCGTCGACGCCGCGAGATGGCTGCTGCCGTCCTGGTGCTGCAACCCTTCGCCGCCGAGCGTCGTGCGCCCTGACGTCGCGCCGACGAGGAAGCCGCGCGAGCGCTGGTCGGCAGCCGCCCAGATCAGGTCGCTGATGCGCTGGAAACCGAACATCGAGTAGTAGATGTAGAACGGCAGCATCGGCAGGTCGTGCACGCTGTACGACGTCGCGGCGGCGATCCACGACGACACCGCGCCCGCTTCCGAAATCCCTTCCTCGAGGATCTGCCCGCGCGTGTCCTCGCGGTAGTAGAGCATCGAGCCGAGATCCTCGGGTTCGTAGCGCTGGCCGAGCGGCGAGTAGATGCCGACCTGCCGGAACAGGCTCGCCATGCCGAACGTGCGCGCTTCGTCGGCCACGATCGGCACGACGCGCGGGCCGAGGTCGCGATCCTTGATCAGCGCGGCGAGCATGCGCACGAGCGCCATCGTCGTCGACATCTCGCGGCCGGCCGCTTCCAGCGCGAACGCACCCCAGGCCGGCATCGAAGGGACGGTCAGCCCCTTCGATGCCGCCATCCGCCTTCTGGGCAGATAGCCTCCCAGGGCAGCCCGGCGGTCATGCAGGTAACGCATTTCCGGGCTGTCTTCCGCTGGCTTGTAAAACTTCAACTGCTCGACGTCGCCGTCCGACAGCGGCAACCGGAAGCGGTCGCGGAACGCCTTCAGGTCGTCGACGTCGAGCTTCTTCTGCTGGTGGGTCGTCATCCGGCCCTGGCCGGCCGTGCCCATGCCATATCCCTTCATCGTCTTCGCGAGGATCACGGTCGGCTGGCCGCGATGGGCGAGCGCACGTGCATACGCGGCGTGCAGCTTGCGCGCATCGTGGCCGCCGCGGCGCAGGCGGTCGATTTCGGCGTCGGTGAGCTGCGCGGCGAGCGCCTCGAGCGCCGGGTCCTGGCTGAAGAAGCGCGCGCGGTTGTACGCGCCGTCGTTCGCGGAGAAGGTCTGGAACTGGCCGTCGACGGTATCGGCGAACGCGCGGGCGAGCGCGCCCGCGTGATCGCGTGCGAACAGCGGATCCCAGTCGGAACCCCACAACACCTTGATCACGTTCCAGCCGGCGCCGGCGAACAGCGCCTCCAGTTCGTCGATCACGCGGCCGTTGCCGCGCACCGGGCCGTCGAGCCGCTGCAGATTGCAGTTGATCACGAACACGAGGTTGTCGAGCCCCTCGCGCGCGGCGAGCGACAGCGCGCCGAGCGATTCGGGCTCGTCCATCTCGCCGTCGCCGAAGAAACCCCACACGGCGCGGCCGGCGGTGTTCGCGAGCCCGCGATGCTGCAGGTAGCGCATGAAGCGCGCCTGGTAGATCGCGTTGATCGGGCCGATGCCCATCGAGCCGGTCGGGAACTGCCAGAAGTCCGGCATCAGCCACGGATGCGGATACGAACACAGCCCGGGCCCGGCGATTTCGCGGCGGTAGTGGGTGAGATGGTCTTCACCGAGAAAGCCTTCGAGATACGCGCGCGCATAGACGCCCGGCGAAGAATGCGGCTGGAAGTACACGAGATCGCCGCCCGCCCCGCTTTCATTGCCCGCGTCGGCGGGCGTCGCGCGGAAGAAATGGTTGAAGCCGACCTCGAACAGGTCGGACGCCGACGCATAGCTCGCGATGTGGCCGCCGAGCTCGCCGTATGCCCGGTTCGCGCGCACGACCATCGCGAGCGCGTTCCAGCGCAGCGCGGCGGACAGCCGCTCCTCGAGCTCGGCGTCGCCCGGGTAGGGCGGCTGTTCGTGCGCGGCGATCGTGTTCACGTACGGCGTGACGGGGCCGCGCGGTGCCGCGAGCCCGCGGGTGTGCGCATGCGCGGCGAGCCGCCCGAGCAGGTATTGCGCGCGCGCCTTGCCGACGTGCGCGACGACGGCGTCGAGCGCCTCCAGCCATTCGGCGGTTTCTTCAGGGTCGGCGTCGGCGTGAGCTGCGCCCGCGCGCCGCGTGGCATCGATACCGTTCGACAGGTCCGTCATCGCAGGTCTCCAGCGCGCCGGTTCGAGGCGGCGCGCAATCAGTGGCAATCGGTCGGATCATGCTACCCGCCGATCCGCAAAATATGCGTCTGATTTCATTGGGATTTCGCGCGCAGATAGTGTAAATATTCCGGTTGTGGCCACTCTTCCGGAATATTTCGACCATGAGCACCAACCCAAGGCGGCTCGACCGCATCGACATCGGCATCCTGAACCAGCTGCAGCAGAACGCGCGGATCACGAACGCGGAACTCGCGCGCGCGGTGAACCTGTCGGCCACGCCGTGCTTCAACCGCGTGCGCGCGCTGGAGAAGCTCGGGCTATTCCGCCAGCAGGTCACGCTGCTCGACCCCGAGCCGCTCGGGCTGCGGATCAACGTGTTCATCCAGGTCAGCCTCGAGAAGCAGGTCGAGGATGCGCTGCAGCGATTCGAGGAAGCGATCTCGCAGCGGCCCGAGGTGATGGAGTGCTACCTGATGTCGGGCGACGCCGACTATCTGCTGCGCGTCGTGATGCCCGACATGCGCACGCTCGAGCGCTTCATCATCGAGCGGCTGACGACGATTCCCGGAGTGTCGAACATCCGGTCCAGCTTCGCGCTGAAGCAGGTGCGCTACAAGACAGCCCTGCCGCTGCCGGCGGCCGGGCTGACGCTCGTCGATCCGGACGAAGCGGCATCCGACTGGAGTTGAGCGCGCCTGCCGGTCCGTTTGCCGACGAAACGGTGACACTTGCCCGACACCGCCGAAAGTGACGGACGGCAGCGCGGCCGGTCGCCTCCGCGCGAGGTGCCTGGGTCTTCACGACGTCGCATCGCACCTTCGCGTATGCTCGTCCCGTCATCGGCGAAGGCGGCGGCCGCCGGAGCCGGATCAATCGTGTGACGACCCATCAACGAGCGAGGGCACCATGGCAAGACAGACGATGGCGGAATACCTGGCGAAGACGCTGGCGGCAGCGGGCATCGAGCGCATCTGGGGCGTGACGGGCGACAGCCTGAACGGGCTGTCGTTCAGCCTGAGCCAGATCGGCACGATCCGCTGGATGCATACGCGGCACGAGGAAAGCGCCGCGTTCGCGGCCGGCGCGGATGCCGCGTCGACCGGCCGGCTGGCGGTGTGCGCGGGCAGCTGCGGCCCCGGCAACCTGCACCTGATCAACGGCCTGTACGACTGCCACCGCAATCACCAGCCGGTGCTCGCAATTGCCGCGCACATCCCGTCGACCGAGATCGGCCTCGGCTACTTCCAGGAAACCCATCCGCAGGAACTCTTCCGCGAGTGCAGCCACTTCGCCGAACTCGTGACGAACGCGTCGCAGTTCCCGCGCGTGCTCGCGCGCGCGATGCGCACCGCGATCGAAGAGCGCGGCGTCGCGGTGATCGTGCTGCCCGGCGACATCGCGCTCGGCGACGGCCCGGACGAGCTGCCTGCGTGGAGCGAATCGGCGCCGCCGTCGATCCTGCCGGCGGACGCCGATCTCGACCGGCTCGCGGCGCTGCTCAATGCGTCGGACGCGGTCACGCTGCTGTGCGGCAGCGGCACGCAGGGCGCGCACGACGAGGTGGTCGCGCTGGCCGACACGCTCGGCGCGCCGGTCGTGCATGCGCTGCGCGGCAAGCAGTTCGTCGAATGGGACAACCCGTTTGACGTCGGGATGACGGGGCTGATCGGCTTCAGCTCGGGCTATCACGCGATGGAATCGTGCGACACGCTGCTGATGCTCGGCACGGATTTCCCGTACCGGCCGTTCTATCCGTCGAACGCGAAGGTCGCGCAGATCGACTGGAAAGGCTCGCAGCTCGGCCATCGCGCGCCGCTCGCGCTCGGGCTCGTCGGCACCGTGAAGGAAACGATCGCGGCGCTGCTGCCTCGCCTCACGCGCAAGACGCAGCGGCGCTTCCTCGAGAACGCGCTGAAGCACTACGCGGCCGCGCGCAAGGGCCTCGACGATCTCGCGGTGGCCGAGCCGCCGGGCCGCGCGATCCATCCGCAATACCTGACGAAGATCGTCGACGAAGTTGCGGCCGACGACGCGATCTTCACTGCCGATGTCGGCACGCCGACGCTGTGGGCCGCACGCTACCTGACGATGAACGGCAAGCGCCAGCTGCACGGTTCGTTCAATCACGGCTCGATGGCGAACGCGATGCCGCAGGCGCTCGGCGCGCAGGGCGCGCATCCGGGGCGGCAGGTCGTGTCGCTGTCCGGCGACGGCGGGTTGTCGATGCTGCTCGGCGATCTGTTGACCGCACGCCAGCTCAACCTGCCGATCAAGATCGTCGTGTACAACAACAGCCTGCTCGGCTTCGTGTCGATGGAGCTGAAGGCGGCCGGCTATCTCGACACGAACGTCGACCTGAGCCCGACCGACTTCGCGGCGATCGCGAAGGGCGCGGGCATCTTCAGCCTGCGCGTCGAGCATTCGGAGGACGTCGAGCACGCGCTGCGCACCGCGTTCGCGCACGACGGGCCGGCGGTCGTCGACGTCGTCACGTCGAAATACGAACTGGCGCTGCCGCCGAAGATCGAGATCGCGCATGCGAAGGGCTTCAGCCTGTTCATGCTGCGCGCGATCCTGAGCGGGCGGGGCGACGAGATCGTCGAGCTGGCACGGACCAACCTGCGGTGAGGCGGCCGGGCGGCGCGGGTGAGGGGCCCGCGACCGCTCGCTATCGACCTCCGGCCACGGTCCGTCGAGCCTGGCTGGATTCCGATAATGTCGACGCGACACTCACTGCCTGATTGGTCACGGAATTCCGCCGCAGGTCATCATCAGGTATCAGTCGTGGCAAAAGCAGAGGTGGGTTGTGCACTTCTCCCGGATGCAGGCGCACGCTGCATGGCGCAGGTCAGGGTTGCGGTTTTGCATGGCGAATTCACGCCTTGTCGCATCTCGACGTTCAAGACGACCGGCACCGGTTACGGCAAATGCACCGGGCTAGCGTCGGGCGGCATCTTTCGATGGACAGAAATGAGCGGGAAATCATGTCGTAAGCTATGGATACCTGACGAAAACATTCTTCCCGATTTTTGCACGCTCTCGCCAACGTCATTCGCCAGCCATGCCGATACCGTTCCATACGGCCTTGACGGCTTTGCGGAATGCATGCAAATGCGCAGCATCGCCTTCGTTCCAGCGAAGGAAAATAACGAGGCCTTGGCAACTGGACACGATCAAGGCGCCACGCAATTCCCGTTCCTCCGTTGACAGTTCCGGATTGATTTCGCCGACAAGCAGTGCAAAGAGCCTCGTGAACTGCTTCTGTACGTCCACGATGACATCGCGCGCGAATGGCTCATGTTGCGCCAATCCCCAACTTTCGATGACGCCTGCCGACAATCCCGGTTTGACAAAGTCGGCGAAAGCGTCGTCGATGATCGATTCGAGCCGCGCCTGCGGGGAGCGGTTCCTGTTTTCGGCAAACCCTCGAAAGCGTTCGAAGTACCGTCTTGCAATCTCCTCGATCGTGGCGCGTAACAGCGCTTCCCGGGTTGAAAAATAGTGCTGCAGCGTGCTCAGACGAATGCCCGCATCGTTGGCCACGCGGTTGATCGTGTACCCTGCGTACCCCGCGGCAATCAGCACGCCAATCGATACATCGATGATCTCGGGCACCCGGCTCTCCCGATTGCCGCGCCGCCGCACCGGTGCAGTGGTTTGCGGATCAAATATCGCTGCGGAAGTGAGGGTCAGTTTTTTCACGTGCACTCCGTTCTGAGGCGCTGACTGCTTCGCTGTTCAGCGCAAAGTCGAGCGGACCGTGGGGGCGCGCTTGCCCGGTGGCCCAACAATCAGCATTGCAGTGCTGCATCTCCTGGACAGCGCGCTTTGCCGCTGCGCGGGTGCGCCGGCTGCTTCCGGAATCGCATGGCGTAATAGGTTATCCAACCGTACTTGAGTATAGGTTGAGCAACCGGTTTTTCCCAGCCGCTCACACACCAAACATCCTATGGATAAAGGCTGTCGAGGTCGACATCGTTTACCCGGGCACCGGGATTTTCAGGTTTACATATAGGTTATCTAACCTATATTTGACGGTAGGGTGACCGACGAATTGTTCGGGCCACGACGTGGCGAGGCATGATGGTTGCGCGGCAGTCAGGGGAGAGCGAGATGGGTTCCGGCGAGAAGTGCTTGCGAACGCTGGTTGGCAAGTGGTTTGGCCTGTCTGCGGTGGCGACGGTACGCGTGATGGAATTCAGTCGTACACGAACGGATCGAAGGCGCTACGTACGCATCGGCGCGGTGCAGGCGGACGGAGGGTTGACCATCGTCTTTTTCCGGCACGAAGACGGCACGTGGAACGTGTTCCCGGCAAAGGCGAGCACGCCGGCGATGCGTGCTTACCTGCTTGCGGCGTGAGTGATGGGTCGATAGTCAGGCAACCTGCGGAGGGCGCAATGAACATCCTGAAATTGGCGGCGGATGCCGGCATGCTGGTTGTCCTTGATGGCAAAATCGGTCGCACCGAGTACCGAAGTGTCCATGGAACCCTGGATGCATTTCAGCGTTTCGTGCAGGCAATGGAATCGGCATTGGCGAATGCCGACGGGGCCGATGAGCCTCGAGTCAGGAACGAATTATGCGCGGAGTCTTCGCCATCCTGAATGATTGGCCAGCGTGCCAAGGAAGTCCTCGTTCGGACCCGGAATACTCATCTTGCGCTTGCCATGCAACTGGAACGGGGACATGGCATGCTGGTGCCGGATGGTGTTCATCCACACTGGGGAACACGCTCGATATAGCGGAGAGGCTGATGAAGGTTTCTGCAATCCATGCCTGGGCAGCGATGCTTGCCGCGCTCGCCTCCGCCTTGCTGCCGATCTCGTCCTACGCCTACGAACTCGATCCGCAACTCGACTGTCGCTCGAACGCACATGCGTTCATCGCCCCGCTGCTAAAGGATCGGTATATCGATCCGAAACCGATGCGCGTCGAAGCGAACTCAGTCAACGCATTTCGACCGGTGCACGGTAGCAACTTGACGGCATTTGGATTTCGCGTCTATGCCGTCCTCGGGTATGAGCGCGGTGATGCACTGTTCAAACGCGGAGAGGGCCAGCCCATTACGGACTCGGCGTATGGCGCGGTCGTAATCGGCGCCGCCGATTCAGTCGAAGCACAAGCGCGCCAGGCAGGCAGCAGCGCGGTCATTCACCAGGTCGTCCCCCTCTTGCTGACGGCCATTTTCTGCGGCGGATCGTGACGCGCAAGCGTCGCCGACTTTCGACACGTCATTTCGAAGGTCGGTCTCGCTTGAACGCCTTTTGGCGGAAGGCGGCAGGCGTCGAACCTACTCGGGCGTGTCCGTTATCCCCAACCGGATGTGAAGGCCGGGCTGGACAGGCAACTAACGGCGCTTGCGCAGGGCGCGGCCGTCCGTCGCCGTTCCTGGCCGCGCTCGCGATCCGTCATCCGGGCAACGCGTCGCCTCCGGCTGCCGTCCACTCGCGCACGGCTTCCACGAACAGCCGCAGCGCGGCCGGCGGATGCCGGTTCGCCGGGTAGTAGAGGCACAGGGCGCCGAAGTCCTGGCCCCACGCCGGCAGCACGCGCACGAGTCGTCCGGCGGCCACGTGCTCGGCGACGCGCGATTCGATGATCCAGGCGATCCCGATGCCGGCGAGCGCGGCGTCGACCATCAGGTTCTGGTTGCCGAGCGTCAGCGGCCCGTCGACGTCGACGGTCATGCGCTTGCCGTCGCGCATCAGGTCCCAGCGATACAGCGTGCCGCTTTCGAAGCGGTAGCGGATGCACGCGTGCCGCGTGAGGTCCTGCGGGCTCTCGGGCGTCGCGTGCCGCGACAGGTAGCCGGGCGACGCCACCGCGATGAAGCGCACCGGCGCACCGAAGCGCACGGCGATCATGTCGCGCGGGACGTCTTCGTGTACGCGGATGCCGGCGTCGAAGCCGTGCTCGACGATGTCGATCAGCCGTGAATCGACGACGAATTCGACGTGAATGTCCGGATAGCGCGCGGCGAAGGCCGGCAGCACCTGCAGGATCAGCGGGCGCGATGCCGCTTCCGACGCGCTGATCCGGATCTGGCCGGACGGCCGGTTGCGGGCCGTCGCGGCGTCGTTCATCGCATCCTCGAGATCGGCCACCGCGGGCCGCACGCGCAGCAGCAACTGTTCGCCGGCCTCCGTCAGCGCGACGGAACGCGTCGTCCGGTTGAACAGCCGCACGCCGAGCCGCGCCTCGAGATGACGGATCGCATGGCTCAGCGCCGACGGCGACACGCCGAGGAGGCGGGCCGCGCCGCTGAAGCTGCGCTGCTCCGCGATCGTGATGAAGGTCGTCAGTTCGCCGAGGCCGGTGCGTAGCATTGATGAAATTTCCTCAATAACGCATGAAATGGTACGCGGATTGTTGAGGGGAATCCATCAACCTACACTGGCTTCCACGGCATCCGTCGATCGTCATCCATCTTCAGCAGGAGAGCTTCATGCAAACACGCAAACTCGGAAAGAGCGGCCTCGAAGTCTCGGCAATCGGGCTTGGCTGCATGGGATTGAGCTACGGCTACGGCCCGGCCACCGACAAGGCGAGCGGCATCGCGCTGATTCGCGCCGCCTTCGAGCGCGGCGTCACCTTCTTCGATACGGCCGAAGCGTACGGCCCGTTCGTCAACGAGGAACTGGTCGGCGAGGCGGTCGCACCGTTTCGCGACCAGGTGGTGATCGCCACCAAGTTCGGTTTCGAAAACGGCGAGGCGATGAAGGGCGTCGACAGCCGGCCGTCGCATATCCGCGAAGTGGCCGACGCGGCGCTCAAGCGGCTGAAGGTCGATCGCATCGATTTGTTCTACCAGCATCGCGTCGATCCGAACGTGCCGATCGAGGACGTGGCCGGCACGGTCAAGGACCTCATCGGCGAAGGCAAGGTCGCGCACTTCGGCCTGTCGGAAGCCGGTGAGCAGACGATTCGCCGCGCGCACGCGGTGCAGCCGGTCGCCGCGCTGCAGAGCGAGTACTCGCTGTGGTGGCGCGAGCCGGAGGCGCGGATCCTGCCGACGCTCGAGGAACTCGGCATCGGCTTCGTGCCGTTCAGCCCGCTCGGGAAAGGCTTCCTGACCGGCGCGATCGACGCGAACACGACATTCGCCGAGAACGATTTCCGCAATGTCGTGCCGCGTTTCTCAGAGGAAAACCGCGCGGCCAACGCGGGCCTCGTCGATCTGCTCGGCCGGATCGCGACCGACAAGGGCGCGACGCGCGCACAGATCGCGCTGGCGTGGCTGCTGGCCCGCAAGCCGTGGATCGTGCCGATTCCGGGCACGACCAAGCTGCATCGGCTCGACGAGAACGTGGGGGCGGCCGCCGTCGTGCTGACGGCCGACGATCTCGCCGCGATCGAGACGGCGCTGCAGCAGATCCGGATCGTCGGCGAGCGTTATCCGGCGCACTTCCAGCAGCGCATCGATCGCTGATCGGGGGCCGGCGGCGGCCTGGACGCACAGCGGCGCGACGCGGGATACTAGGGACAATCTTCACGTCGCCTTAAGTTTGCGTTTCCTAGAATCGATTTGATCGTCGCTCTTCCTGCGGCGGACCGATTCGTCCAGGAGGATACGCATGCAAAAGCCCCGTGTCGCCGTAGCCCTGTTCAACGCAATCATCGGCAGGTCGCAGCCGACGGCGCAACCGCGTAAGGCCGGCGAATGATCTGGCCTAACGCGTGGCGTGTCTCGGCACTGTTCGTGCGCGAGTGGGTCGGCCGTCCGGCCGCGGTGGGTGCGTTGTGCCCGAGTTCGCGGCATCTGGCGCGCGAAATGGCCGACGCGGTGCCGGACGGCGACGGATTGGTCGTCGAGCTCGGCGGCGGAACCGGCGCGATCACCGCGGCGTTGCTCGAGCGCGGTGTCGCGCCACGGCGCCTCGTCGTGGTCGAACGCTCGCCGGCGTTCGTGCAGCACCTGCGGCGACGCTTTCCGGGCATCTCGATCGTGTCGGGCGACGCGCGGCAGCTCGAGCGGCTGCTGCCGCCCGACGCGCACGTCGACGCGATCGTGTCGTGCCTGCCGCTGCGCACGCTGCCGCGCCAGGACGTGGCGGCGATCGTCGATCAATGTCATCGCGTGCTGTCGGCCGACGGCGTGATGATCCAGTTCACCTACGACTTGCGCCCGCCCGGCCGCCATCCGCTCGGCGATTCGGCATTTGTTGCCTGCGGCAGCCGGATCGTCTGGGCAAATATTCCGCCTGCGCGCATCGTGACCGTGCGCAACGCCACCGCCGAACACGCGGATTGACGCCGTCGCGCGCAGGGCACCCGGGCACGATGCCGCGCCACATCCTTTCATAAGTCATACCGATCCTTCCATTTGCCATTCATATTGCCGTCACATCGGGTTTCTACCATCGCCTTTCATTTCGAAAGCATCAATGGCGGGGGGAATCGGCAACATGAATCGAATCAAAATGGTGGCGCTGCTGTGTGCCGGCGCCTTTGCGCTGGCCGGATGCGGCAGCGACGACGGCCCGACCGGCTCGACGCCCGCGCCCGTGAAGGCGGCGGCGCGCAACGTGATCTTTTTCCTCGGCGACGGGATGGGGATGACGACGATGACGGCGGCGCGCATCTATGCAGTCGGTGAAGACGGTGCGCTCACGATCGACACGCTGCCCGAATCCGCGTTCGTGAAGACCTATTCGAACGACGCGCAGGTGACGGACAGCGCGCCGTCGATGTCGGCGTACATGACCGGCGTCAAGACCAACAACGAAGTGATTTCGATGTCGCCCGACACGAAGGCGATCGAGCCGAGCGCCGGCCTCACCGGCAACTGCGGCGCGAACAACGGCAAGTCGGTGTCGACGCTGCTCGAGATCGCGAAGGCGAAGGGGATGGCCACCGGTGTCGTGACGACCACGCGCGTCACGCACGCGACGCCCGCCGCCACCTATGCGCACGTGTGCCATCGCGATGCCGAGAACGACATCGCCGCGCAGCTCGTGCCGGGCGGCGCGGGCTACAACGGCGCGCTGGGCGACGGCGTCGACGTCGTGCTCGGCGGCGGTACGCAATTCTTCGTGCCGAAGGACGGCGGCGGCAAGCGCACCGACGGGCGCAACCTCGTCAACGAGCTGAAGGCGAAGGGTTACGCGTTCGCCCAGAACCGCGACGACCTGCTGGCCGCGGATGCGACGAAGAGCGGCAAGCTGGTCGGCCTGTTCGCGTCGAGCCACATGAGCTACGACCTCGATCGCGGCGCGACCAGGGAGCCGAGCCTGTCCGACATGGCGACGCGCGCGCTCGACGTGCTGCAGAGCAATCCGAACGGCTATTTCCTGATGGTCGAGGGCGGCCGGATCGATCACGCGCTGCACGACACCAATGCGAAGCGCGCGCTGCAGGACACGGTCGCGTTCGACAACGCGATCAAGGCGACGCTCGACAAGGTGCGCAAGACCGATCCCGACCTGAAGAACACGCTGATCGTCGTCACGGCCGATCACGACCACACGCTGGTGCTGAACGGCTATGCGGCGCGCACCGGCAAGACCGAAGCGGGCAAGCCCGGCGTGCTGGGGGTGCTGCGCAGCTACCAGACGGGCGCGATCGCGAAGGACGCGGATGGCGCGCCGTACACGATCATCGGCTTCGGCAACGGCGAGAACCGCGTGCAGGGCAGCCGTGCGGGCACCGCGCTGACCGACGCGGTGACGGGCGCCGACGACTATCGCCAGGAAGCGGTCGTGCGGATGGAGAAGGGCAGCGAGACGCACGGCGGTACCGATGTGTTCCTCGGTGCGATCGGCCGCGGCGCGGATGCGTTCCACGGCGTGATCGAGAATAACAAGGTCTTCGAGCTGGTGCGCAACGCGGTGCAGCTTTGAGCGCCGACAACACGGGTACAGGGGAATACAGGATGTCGACCATCAAGTGCATCGCGGCGGCGCTGGCCGCCGTGGGTTTCGCATGCAGCCCGGCGCAGGCCGCCGGCCAGGCGAAGAACGTGATTTTCTTTCTCGGCGACGGCATGGGGCCGACGACCGTGACGGCGAGCCGGATCTACAAGGTCGGTGAGTCGGGACAACTGACGATGGAGAAGCTGGCCCGCACCGCGCGCGTCAAGACCTTCTCGAACGACGCGCAGACGACCGACAGCGCGCCGTCGATGGCCGCGTACATGACCGGTGTGAAGATGAACAACGAAGTGCTGTCGATGTCGTCCGACACGCGCGCGGTCGCGCCGGGCAGCGACGTCAACGGCAACAAGACCGTCAACCACTGCGCGCCGGGCAACGGCCAGCCGGTCGCGACGCTGCTGGAGCTGGCGAAGTCGCGCGGCAAGGCGGTCGGCGCGATCACGACGACCGAGCTCACGCACGCGACGCCGGCCGCGACCTATTCGCACATCTGCCATCGCGATGCGCAGTACGACATCGCCGCGCAGGCTGCGCCGGGCGGCGCCGGCTACAACACGGCACTCGGCGACGGCGTCGACGTGCTGATGGGCGGCGGCCGCAATCACTGGACGCCGTTCGATCCGGTGACCAACAAGCGCGGTCGCGCGGACGGGCGCAACCTGCTCGACGAGATGAAGACGAAGGGCTACACGGTCGTGGCGAACAAGGACCAGCTCGCGCAGGCCGGCAACGGCAAGCTGGTCGGCCTGTTCAGTTCGACGAGCCATCTCGAGTACGAACTCGACCGCGTGGCGGGCAAGGGTGAAGGGCCGTCGCAGCCGAGCCTCGCCGACATGACGTCGAAGGCGATCGACGTGCTGTCGAAGAACTCGAACGGCTATTTCCTGATGGTCGAAGGCGGCCGGATCGATCACGCGCTGCACGGCACCAACGCGAAGCGCGCGCTCGAGGATACGGCGGCATTCGACGAAGCGATTCGCGTCGCGCTGTCGAAGGTCGACCTGTCGAATACGCTGATCGTCGTGACGGCCGACCACGACCACACGATGACGATCAACGGCTATTCGAAGCGCGGCAATCCGATTCTCGACATCAGCCGCAACTATCGCGACGGCCAGCCGAGCAAGGATGCCGACGGCAATACCTACACGACGCTGGTGTTCGGCAACGGCGCGAACCGGCCGAACGTGCGCGCGTCGGTCGATTCGGCCACCGCGATGAACGAAGCGTATCTGCAGGAAGTCGGCGTGCGGATGGGCAGCGCGGGTTCGGAGACGCACGGCGGCGGCGACGTGATGCTGTTTGCCGACGGCGCGGACGCGAAGGCGTTCAAGGGCACGATCGACAACACGAAGGTGTTCGGTCTCGTGCGCTCGGCGTTCGGTTTCTGAGCCCGGCGACTTGACGATGAACGGGAACCTTCGATGAAACGCCAGTTTCTCGGTGCGCTCGCCTGCGGATTGGCCGCACTGCCCGCCTTCGCGGCGGCGGATCTCGACGCCGTGCTGGTGCACGAAAGCCGCACGGTGACGGCCGACGGCGTGACGCGGACCACGCTGTATCGCGAACGGATGGTACGGCGCGACGGGCATGTGTGGGTCGAACGCGTGCTGCCCGCCGCGGCGGCGGGCGGCGCGCATGACGACGATCACGACCACGATCATGACCACGACGCGGGCCGGCGCGCCGGCGTGCAGCCGGCTGCCGCGCACGCGGGCCACAAGCACTTCAACTTCCAGGCGGCTGCGCGGCACGTCACCTGGGACGGCAAGACGGCGCGCATCGAGTACGTGGATGCGGCGAACCGGACGGTCGTCAGCGTGCCGCCGGCCGAGTACGAAACCACGGGCTTCGACGGGTCGTGGGACAACGCGTACTACGTGACGCCGCCGTCGCAGCTGAAGCGGCTCGCGGTCGCGAAGCGCGGCGACGCGCCCGGCACTGTCTGGTACGAGCAGGCCGTGGATACGCCCGGCGCGCGCGGCGTGAACCGGATCCTGTGGAGCGACCGGCTGCAGGCACCGCTGTCGGTCGAATACCGCAGTGCCGACGGCCGCGTCGTGCGCAAGCTGACGTTGACGCCGGCACCGGCCGCGCGGCGGGACGCGTTGCCGTGGCAGACGCTCGCCAGCTATTCACGCAAGGAATACGCGGACTATCTGGACTGATCGACCTTCGTAGGTGGGCCTTGCGGTCAGGCCGGCCGGATCGTGCGAAGCGTCGTGCGATACGGCCGGGCCCTGGCCGATTTTTCTGTTCCGCCGCCACGCGGCATGGGTGGCCGATGACGCGCTAGACGCGCGCGCCGTCCGTCTCACGCGCCGCAGGTCGCGACGCAACCCGCTTGATGAGGCGGTCGAGCGGCGTCGCGTAGCCGCGCGCGATGATCGCGCTCAATCCGGCGGACAGCATCAGGTACGCGATCAGCAACGCGAGCTTGCCGTCGCCGTGCGTGGTGGACGGCGGCCACAGCGTGCGCAGCGCGCCGAGCGCGATCAGGTGGAACAGGTACAGCTCGTAGCTGAACCGGCCGCTCCAGCGCAGCGGCGCGAGCACGCGGCCCGCTGCGCGCTCGCCCTTGGCATGCGCACCGATCAGCAGCACGGCGGTGCCGAGCGCCATCGCGGATACGCCGACGACGTGGCTTTGCGCGATCGGCCATGCGAGATAGAACGCGGCCATCGCGATCGCCATCAGCCATTGCACGGGCGCTGCCGCGAGCACCTGCCAGCGTGCGCGCCCGGCCAGCAACGCGGTGCAGCAGCCGATCGCGATCCCGTCGAAGCACGCGAAATACGCGTACAGGAATCCGCCTTCGTCGCCCGCATGGGTGAAGCGGTACACGGGGCCGATCGCGACCATCACCAGCCAGAACGCGAACAGCCGCGTGTCGCGGCGCAGAGCGATGCACAGCAACGGAAACGACAGGTAGAACACCTCCTCGACCGACAGCGACCACAGCACGCCGAGCGCGTAGTTGACCCATCCGTACGCGCCGATCAGCACGTTCATCCAGAACGTCAGCGACGCGAGGTTGACGAGCCAGAACGACACGGCGATACCTTGCGGCGCGTGGTTCGCGAAGATCGGCACGCCGGCCGCGGCCAGTCCGTTGACGAGCGCGAGCAGCAGGAGCAGGCACGGGACGATGCGCGCGATGCGCGACACGTAGAACGCGCGCACGTCGAGCGCGCCGAGGCTGCCCCAGCGGCGCCGCGCATTCGACGTGATCAGGTAGCCCGAGATCACGAAGAACATCGTCACGCCGTAGTTGCCGTTGCGGACGACCGCATGCACCGCATCCCAGCCGAACATGCGCGCGACGGACGTGTCGCGCAGCGAATACGGGATGTTGAAGTGATGCAGCAGCACGAGCAGGATCGACACGCCGCGCAGCACGTCGATCCGCGCATTGCGCGGCCCGGCGGTCATTGCGGCCGGCCCGGTTCGGCGAGCGCCGGCAGCGCTGCGAGGAATGCGTCGCGCGAACGCATGCCCGCGCCCGGCTGTTGCTGGTGGTCGTCCTGGATCAGGTTGGCGAACACGAGCGTGCGCGGTCCCTTGGTCGCCCAGCCGACGAACCAGCCGTATGCGTGCGCGCCGTCGTACTTGAAGCCCGGCGAGCCGGTGCCCGTCTTGCCGTGCACGGTCCAGCCGCCCGGTTGTGCGTCGAGCCGCGTGATGCGCGCGGTCATGTCGTACGCGTGCGTGCTGACGGGCAGCGTCCGCTGCACGATCTTGCGCATGAACGCGACCTGCTCGAGCGGCGAGATCTGCAGCGACGAGTTGGCCCACGCGCCCATCACGCCGCTCAGCTCGCCCTGCTTGCTGGTGACGTCGGCGTTGCCGTAGCCGAACGCGCTCGTGTATTGCTGGAAGCGTGCCGGCCCGAGTGCCTGCGCGACCTGTTCCGAATACCAGAAGATCGACAGCTTCATCCAGCGCGCCGGGTCGGTCGGCTCGCGCCACGGCGCGCCGCCCCAATCGGGGTAGCCGGCGTGGAAGTCGAGCGTCGGCGTATGCTCGTCCTTCAGCACGCCGGCGTCGAAGCCCATCAGGCTGATCGCGACCTTGAACGTCGATGCCGACGTCACGCGCGTTGCGCAGTCGCCGTGCTGTACGAGCATCTGGCCGGTCGCGGCATCGGCGACGACGGTGCAGACGGGGTGGGCATGCGCGGATGCGGCGGCCAGCAGGCCGGCGGCGAAGGCGAACAGCGTGCGGCGCCAGTTGTTCAAGTGAGACTCCATCGGATCGGGGCGGAATGCGCGCATGGCAGGCGGGCCGCCGCAGACGTGGCGGATCGTGCGCGCAATGAAAGCGACGTCCGGCATCGCGGATGCCGGACGTCGAGGTGGCACATAGTGTATCGGCGGATCGCCGGCGGTTGACCTGTCATCGTTGACGGGGGGGCCGCAGCGCAACCCGGCGAGGCCGTGCCGGCCGCCCGGCAGGCCGTTTTTTGCACCGCCATGCCGTTTTTTTGCACGGCATTTATGCCGGGGCTTCTAAGCTGCGGATGTGTCCAACAGCCGGGACGGCTTCCGTCCGCGCCATGACCTTCATCCATCCCGTACCCGGGTTCGACGTCGCCGGTCGTCAACGCCGTGACGGCGCATGCAGCAACGTCACACCCTTGCCGCCGCCGCGCCCGCGCCTGCAGCTGCCCGTCACGCTGACGGCCGACTCCCTCGCGCTCGCGCATGCCCGGCTCGCGGCGCTGCTGCGTTCTCCGCTCGGCGTCTATGTGGTCAGCGCGCGCACCGTGCGCGACGTGATCCACGTGCAGTTCGACATCGCGGCGGAGGATCTCGACTTCACGCTGCACATGCTGATCGCGCAGCAGGCCGACGCGGTGATCGGTCCGGTCGCCCGCCGGCTGCGCGTCGGCCCGCAGGCCCGTTCGGCCGCGGCACGCTGATTGCTCTTGAGTTCCCGCGGCAGCCGTTTCACCGGTCGCCGTGCTGTCCGCCGGCCGGCTGCGGCGGACGTTCGTGCGTCGCGTCGTACGCGGCGCCGGCCCTCGACAGGGAGGATCGATGTATCTCACGGAAGAAGTGCGCACCGCGCGTCAGGCAAGCGGCCGCGCGCGCGGGGTGACGCTGCCGTCGGGCCCGCAGCTTGCCCGGCAGTTGCTGATGACGGTTCACGCGGCAGATGTGCTGCTGCGCCAGGCGATCCGGGTGCCGGATCGCCATCAGTGGTCGGTCGACATCGAGCGCGTCGACGCGGCCGGCGGCCCGCTGGCCGCATGGGATTCGCACGTGACGCTGCGCATCGCGAAGGCGTTCGCGCCGTCGGTCGATGCGAACACGCGTGCCGGCGACCCCGACCAGGTCGCGGTCGAGATCCGGCTATTTCTCCCCGAGCAGGCTTATATGGGCGAACAGCGCGTCGGCATCTTCGGCCGGCGGCATGGCAACCGGTTCGGCGCGACGCTGTCGGCGACGGCCGGGTCGCAGTGGGGCGGCAGGCGCCACGAATGCATCCCGCCGGCCGGGCGGCACTTGCACGGCGACACGCTGGAAGCGCTCGTCGACACGGTGGCGGCCATCGTCAACGCGGCCTTGCTCGTGGCCGGCCAGCTGCGGCCGGGCGGTCCGTGACGGTGCCGGCGGCGCACGCCTGGTCGCCGCTCAGGCGTCGCTGGTCTGGCCGGTTTGCCGCTGCAGGTCTTCCATCAGTTGTTCCGCGAGAAAGTCGCACGGCGGGCGCTTCGATTTCGTGCTGCGCGCGAGGATCAGCTCGAGCGGCGGCAAATCGGGCAGCCCGTGCGAGCGGCCGAGCATCGACAGCTGCGCGGGAATCGCGCAGCGCGCGAGCGGCGCGACCGCGAGCCCGGCCTCGACCATGCTGAGCAGGCCGAGCAGGCTCGGGCTTTCATAGGACGTGCGGAACGGCAGCTTCGCGCGTTCGAGGCTGCGGATCGCGTTCTCGCGCGCGACGCTGCCCGGCATGAACACTGCGATCGGCAGCGGCCGTTCCTCCCACACGCGCGGCCCGTTCGTCATTGCGGCCCAAGCCATCGGCTCGTGGCGGATGAAGTCGCCGGACAGCCCCTTGATGCGCGTGCCGCACACGAGATCGACGGTGCCGTCCTTCAGCAGCGGCGCGAGCGCACTGCTCGGCAGCCCGATCACCTGGATCTCGACCTTCGGATAGGTGGCCGAGAACTTCTTCAGCACCGACGGCAGCAGCGACGACGCATAGTCGTCCGGCACGCCGATCACGACCTTGCCGGTCACTTCCGGCCGCACCACGGCCGCCCACGCCTCGTCGCGCAGCGCCAGCATTCGTCTGGCAAATCCCAGCAAGACCTCGCCTTCGCGGGTCAGCACGATACTGCGCGGCTTGCGCACGAACAGCGGCCGGCCGATCGCGTCCTCGAGGCTCTTGATCTGCATGCTCACGGCCGACTGCGAGCGGTTCACGGCCTCGGCGGCGCGGGTCATGTTGCCGGTTTCCGCGACGGCGACGACGGTGGCCAGCACGTCGTGATCGAGCATCTTCATCGGTATCAGGAAAACTGAAGGTAACGATCAGCATTATGCGTTTTTATTGTCGCTGTGTGTCTGCCATAGTGGCATCGAGCGTGCCGCATCGTGCGATGCGGTGCGGCCATCTCGCCGGCCTGCCCGGCACGCAGCGTCGAACAGGGAAGAGTGGTGTACCGATGATGGATCATCCGTTGCGCGCCGCACTGGCCGCGGAATTGCATGCCCGGCCGTTCCTGCGGCTCGCCGAGGCCGTGTCGCTCACCCACTACGCGATCTATGCGGACGGCCAGTCCGACCTCCACGAAACGCTGCTGCACGCGCTGTGCCGCGACACCGGCATTGCCGCGCCGCAGGAGGGCGCGACGCACTACGCGGTGCAGTCGCCGTCCGGCTGGCACCTGAAGTGGGAACGCCACACCGAATTCTCGACCTTCACGTTCGTCGCGCCGCGCCGCGACACCAGCTATTTCGACGATCTCGCGATCGAAGGCATCCCGGCCGAGTGGTTCGCGCGGCTCGCCGGCATCCGCTTCGTTGCGGTGCGCATGGAGTTGCTGTCGGGGGATGCTGCGCGGCTCGTGTGCGGCGACCTGCGCCGCTGGATCGACGGGCCCGTGCTCGTCGGCAGCAACGTGCTCGGCGGCGGCAAGGTGTTCTGCGACTGGCATGTGCGCGACGACGGCTTCATGCGCTTTCTCGTCGTCGACGAGGATTTCCGCGAGGAGCAGGGCGGCCGCCTGCTGCAGCGGCTCTATGAAATCGAAACGTACCGGATGATGGCGCTGCTCGCGTTGCCGGTCGCGCGGCGGATGAGCCGCGAGCTCGACGAGATCCACGCGGCGCTGCATGCGCTGATGCAGCGGATGGATGCGAGCGGCGCCGACAGCGACGACGCGGCATTGCTCGTGAAGCTCACGCATCTCGCGGTGCGGGTCGAAGCGCTGTCGGGGTCCGGCGGCCGCTTCAGCGCGTCGCGTGCATACGAGAAGCTCGTGCTGGCGCGCATCCACGAACTGCGCGAGGAGCGCATCGAAGGCATGCCGACGATCGCGGAATTCATGGAGCGGCGCTTCGCGCCGGCGATGGAAACCTGCCGCAGCGTGTGGGCGCGTCACGAGCAGATCGCTGCGCGCATCGCCCGTGCGGTCGACCTGCTGCGCACGCGCGTAAATCTCGCGCAGGAAAAGGACGTGACGCGCTTGCTGGCGGGCATGGAACGCACCGCGCGCAATCAGCTTCATCTGCAGCACGCGGTGGAAGGGCTGTCGGTGGCGGCCATTTCGTACTACGTGCTGTCGCTCGCGACCGCGGCGTTCAAGGCGCTGCACGTGATGAACCTGCCGGTCGATCCCGAACTGGCGGAAGGCCTGCTGATCGCGCCGGTCGTGTTCGCGGTGATTCACATCACGCGGCGCACGCGCGCGCAGCTCGCGCGGTCGGAGGCCGCGCATGACGGCGCACCCGTGCAGGCGGCGGCGTTGAAGCAGGCAAATTAGAACATCGATGACCTATCAAAAGGAGTGGAGATGACTTTTTCGCAAACGCAACCCGGGTTTTTCAGTGGCCTCGACGCATTCGACGAGCCGGTGTGGGACGACACGGGCGCACCGGAAGAGCAGCGCGTGACGTCGTATCAGGCCGTGCTGCAGGAGCCGATGACGTCGCTCGTCGGCAGCACGATCGATCGGCCGGATGTCGCGGCAGTGGCGATTCTCGGGTACAACTGACGCGCGGTCGTTCCGCGTCGATTCAACGTCACGCGGGCACGCCGGTCGCTTCGACGATCGGGCGCTCGCGCGGGACGGTTCGTGCGTCCTGTGCGACCGCGGCTTGATTCCTGCCTGCGTCGGCGTGCCCGCCGCTGAATCCGGTCGCGGTTGCATGTGATGTGCTCACCCCTTCATTCCGCCCGTCGGCATTCAGCCGGGCGTCTTTTTGCGTGGCGTGCGCGCATCGCCTTCCCCCTTCGATTTTCCCGCCCCGTGCGCGAGCGCCAGCTCGACGAACGCGCGCGCCGCAGCACTGCGGTAAGCCCCCTTGCGCTGCAACAACACTGCGGTACGCCGCAGCACCGCCGGATCGAGCGCGACGGCGACGAGGTCCTCATGCTCGGCGGCGATCGTCGCGGGCAGCAGCGTCGCGAGATTCGTGCGGCGCACGATCTCGATCACCGCGCCGATCGAATTGGCCTCCATCAGCACGCGCGGCTGCACGTCGTGCTCGCGGAAATAGCGGTCGATCTGGCCGCGTGTCGCGAATTCGGCCGTGAGCAGCACGAGCGTCGCGTCGCGTAGCGCGCGCTGGCCGGCCGTGCGCTTGTTCGCGAACGTATGCCGGCGGTTCACGACGAGCGCGAGCGTTTCGACCAGCAGCGTCTGCACTTCGATATCGGCGGTCTGCACGTCCTCGAACGCGATGCCGACGTCGAGCTCGTCGTCGACGAGCTCCGCCTCGATGCGTTCCTGCGACATCTCGCGCACCGACAGCGACACGTCCGGATAGCGGCCGTGGAACGCATCGACCAGCGGCCCGACGAGATAGCTCGTGAAGGTCGGTGTGACCGCGATACGCAACGAGCCGCGGCTCAGGTCCTGCACGTCATGAATCGCCCGCCGGCCTTCCGCGAGATCGTGCAGCGCCTGCCGCGCATAGCGGAAATACACGTCGCCCGCGTCGGTCAGCCGCGTGGCACGGCCGGTCCGGTCGAACAGCTGCGCGCCGAGCGTGTCCTCGAGCTGGCGGATCTGCTGCGACAGCGCGGGTTGCGACACGTGCAGCGCGGCCGCGGCGCGCGTGAAGCTGCGATGCTCGGCAACGGCCAGGAAGTAGTTGATATGGCGCAGCAGCATGTCCGTTCCTATAAGTCGTGCTTATGCGATAGATCATAAATCAATCTTTTACGTTATTGGAAGTCGGGCGTAACCTGCCCTTCATCGATCTCGCACGCACCGGAGGACACGCGATGAAGGACATCATCGAAGGATTTTTGAAGTTCCAGCGCGAAGCCTATCCGGAGCGTGCCGCGCTGTTCCACGATCTCGCGCGCCGGCAGAACCCGCGGGCGCTGTTCATCTCGTGCTCGGACAGCCGGCTCGTGCCGGAACTCGTCACGCAGCGCGAACCGGGCGACCTGTTCGTGATCCGCAATGCCGGCAACATCGTGCCGTCGTACGGCCCGGAGCCGGGCGGCGTGTCGGCGTCGGTCGAATACGCGGTGACCGCGCTGCGCGTGACGGACGTCGTGATCTGCGGCCATTCGGATTGCGGCGCGATGACCGCGATCGCGACGTGCAAGTGCATGGATCACATGCCGGCCGTCGGCCACTGGCTGCGCTATGCCGATTCGGCGCGCGTCGTGAACGAGGCGCGCACGCATCGCAGCGAGCGCGAGCGAATCGACTCGATGGTGCGCGAGAACGTGATCGCGCAACTCGCCAACCTGAAGACGCATCCCGCGGTGCGGCTCGCCCGCGAAGAGGGCCGCCTCGTGCTGCACGGCTGGGTTTATGACATCGAGTCGGGGTCGATCGACGCCTACGACGGTGCGACCGGCCGGTTCGTTTCCCTTGCCGAGCATCCCGGCGTTTGTGCCACGCCCGCGGCGCTGTCTGCCGCAGCCTGAAACCTTTCTGCTCACCTACGAGGTATTGCCATGATCCAGTCCCAGCACAGCCAGACCGCGCGCCATGCGCTTGCCGAAACCGTCGTGCTCGCGAAGGCGCGCAAGAACCTGTCGTTCGCGCAGCTCACCGAAGGCACCGGCCTGAGCGAGGCGTTCGTCACCGCCGCGCTGCTCGGCCAGCATGCGCTGCCGGCCGACGCGGCGCGCAGCGTCGCCGACAAGCTCGGCCTCGATGACGACGCGGTGCTGCTGCTGCAGACCATTCCGCTGCGCGGCAGCATCGACGATCGCGTGCCGACCGATCCGACCATCTACCGTTTCTACGAAATGCTGCAGGTGTACGGCACGACGCTGAAGGCGCTCGTCCACGAGAAGTTCGGCGACGGCATCATCAGCGCGATCAATTTCCGGCTCGACGTGAAGAAGGTCGACGATCCCGAGGGCGGGTCGCGCGCGGTGATCACGCTCGACGGCAAGTACCTGCCGACCAAACCGTTCTGATGCGGTTGCCGCGCCGCCGCCGCCAGGTTGCGCGGTGCGGCTCCGCCCGACGTGCGCCGGCCGCCGGCGGCGCACGGTTTCGCCCATCCGTTTCAACGAGGACGCGGTCATGGATTGTGTGACACGCACGATCGATCTCGCGATGAAAAACGTGGAAGAGGGCGGCCGCCCGTTCGCGACGGTGATCGTCCGCAACGGCGAGATCGTCGCGGAAAGCCCGAACCTCGTCGCGCAGACCAGCGACCCGACCGCGCACGCGGAGATCCTCGCGGTGCGCGACGCGTGCCGCAAGCGCGGCACCGAGCACCTGATCGACTGCGAGATCTGCATCCTCGCGAGCCCGTGCCCGATGTGCCTCGGATCGCTGTACTACTGCAGCCCGAAGCGCGTGATCTACATCACGACGCGCGACGACTATGCGCCGTTCTATCGCGACGACCGCAAGGACTTCGAGCTGGACACGTTCTATGCCGAATATGCGAAGCCGATCGAGGAGCGGCGCCTGCCGATGGTCCAGCAGAAGCACAGCGACGCGATTCGCGTCTATCGGCGCTGGAAGGAACTGAACGCGAAGTGATGCAAGCCGCGCGACGCAGCCGTCGCGACTGCTCGTTTTCCCCACCTTCCGCTCCGCCCGGCGGCCATCGTGCCGGCCGGGCGTCCGCCCGTGCGTTGCCGCGCGGGCGTCCCCCTTATTCCCCGTTTTCCCGCCCTGCCAAACATCGACTCCGTTCAATGTCCGGAACGGAAATCCGCGATCCAAAAAGTTTTTGACGGGTTTAAAAATTCGCACTGGAGACGACAGAAACGTGCGGAAAGCCCGATGAAAACCGATGAAATCATTATGACAGCCAGCGCGGCGGACGATGCCGGCGGCGTGCCCGAGCGGCCGCTGCCGATCGCCGTGCGCAATGGGTCGGCGCGGTTGCATGCGCCGGCCGGATGCCGTCGCCGCTGATCGTCGCACGTTGCCCCCGATACCTGCTTCCTTGCGCGATTCGATCCGGATGAGGAATCGCTCGATCCCTCTCCGCCGGCACCGCGCGACCGTACGCCCGGTCGCGCCGCAGGCCGCCTGCCGGACGCGTGCCGCGCCGGCCGGCGGTCGAGCTTGACGCCCGACATTCGCTTACCTTGCTCAAAACGGACCATCATGAAACGGGATTCATTCAGTACACCTGATGCAGTGCGTCGCGCGACGACGACCGACATGCTCAAGCCGAACGACGCGTTCGTGCGCATCGAAAACGTCGTGAAGAAATTCGGCGACAGTACCGCCGTCGACAACGTGAACCTGACGATCGCGAAGAACGAGCTGTTCGCGCTGCTCGGCAGCTCCGGCTGCGGCAAGTCGACGCTGCTGCGCATGCTCGCCGGGCTGGAGACGGCCACCTCCGGCAAGATCTTCGTCGACGGCGAGGACCTTGCCTCGCTGCCGCCGTACCGGCGCCCGGTCAACATGATGTTCCAGTCGTATGCGCTGTTCCCGCACATGTCGGTCGAGTCGAACGTCGCGTTCGGCCTGAAGCAGGAAGGCACGCCGAAGCACGAGATCAAGGAACGCGTAGCCGACGCGCTCGCGCTGGTGCAGATGAGCAAGTACGCGAAGCGCAAGCCGCATCAGCTGTCCGGCGGCCAGCAGCAGCGCGTCGCGCTCGCACGCTCGCTGGTCAAGCGCCCGAAGCTGCTGCTGCTCGACGAGCCGATGTCCGCGCTCGACAAGAAGATCCGCCAGAAGACCCAGCTCGAACTCGTGAACATCATCGAGAAGGTCGACGTGACCTGCGTGATGGTCACGCACGACCAGGAAGAGGCGATGACGATGGCGAGCCGCCTCGCGGTGATGAGCGAAGGCAAGATCGTGCAGATCGGCACGCCCGGCGAAGTATACGAGTACCCGAACAGCCGCTTCTCGGCCGAGTTCATCGGCTCGACGAACCTGTTCGAAGGGCGCGTGGTCGAGGACGAACCGGATCACATCTTCGTCGAAAGCGACGACCTCGAGGCACGCATGTACGTGAGCCACGGCGTGACCGGCCCGCTCGGGATGCCGGTCGGCATCTCGGTGCGCCCGGAGCGCGTGCACGTATCGCGCGACAAACCGGGCTCGCATCACAACTGGGCGCGCGGTGTCGTCACCGACATCGCGTACATGGGCAGCTACTCGCTGTATCACGTGCGGCTGCCGAGCGGCAAGACGGTGGTGTCGAACCTGTCGAGCTCGCACCTGCTGCACGACGGCGCGCCGTCGTGGAACGACGACGTGTTCGTGTCGTGGTCGCCGGCCAGCGGCGTCGTGCTGACGCAGTGAGGGCGACATGATGAGAACTTCCGCTTCCACTCCGTCCGCGCCGGTGCCGACCGGTGCTACCGCTGCGACACGGGCCGCCAAGCGCCGCAGCCGTTTCGCCGCGCTGTCGCGCTTCCTGCCGTCGGGCCGCAACCTCGCGATCGGCGTGCCGTTCCTGTGGCTCACGGTCTTCTTCGCGTTGCCGTTCGTGCTGGTGTTCAAGATCAGCTTCGCCGACCAGGTGATGGGGATCCCGCCGTACACGTCGCTCGTCGAGATCAAGGACGGCGTCGTGCACTTCGCGCTGCAGCTGTCGCACTACGCGTTCCTGCTGCAGGACGACCTGTACATCGCGACCTACCTCAGCTCGCTGAAGATGGCCGCCGTGTCGACGCTGCTGTGCTTGCTGATCGGTTTCCCGATGGCGTACTACATCGCGCGCTCGGAACCGGGCCGGCGCAACGTGCTGATGATGGCCGTGATGCTGCCGTTCTGGACGTCGTTCCTGATCCGCGTGTACGCATGGATCGGCATCCTGAAGGACGACGGCCTGCTGAACCACGCGCTGATCGCGCTGGGCATCATCCACACGCCGCTGCGGCTGTATCACAGCGATGCGGGCGTCTACATCGGGATGGTCTATTCGTACCTGCCGTTCATGGTGATGCCGCTCTATGCGCACCTCGTGAAGATGGACCTCACGCTGCTCGAGGCCGCGTACGACCTCGGCGCGAAGCCGTGGGTCGCGTTCACGCGCATCACGCTGCCGCTGTCGAAGAACGGGATCATCGCCGGCAGCCTGCTGGTGTTCATCCCGGCGGTGGGCGAGTACGTGATTCCGGAACTGCTCGGCGGCGCCGACACGCTGATGATCGGCCGCGTGATGTGGGATGAATTCTTCAACAACATGGACTGGCCGATGGCGTCCGCGGTGACGGTCGCGATGGTGCTGCTGTTGCTGGTGCCGATGGCGCTGTTCCAGTACTACCAGGTCAAGGAACTGGAGGACGCGAAATGATCAAGCCGAGCAAACCGCTGTCGACGGGCGTTCTCGCCTTCGGCTTCCTGTTCCTGTACATCCCGATCATCAGCCTGGTCGTGTACTCGTTCAACGAGTCGAAGCTGGTGACGGTGTGGTCGGGCTTCTCGCTGAAGTGGTACGCGGCGCTGTGGCAGGACGACGAGCTGCTGACGGCCGCGTGGCTGTCGCTGAAGATCGGGCCTGCTGACGGCGACCGCGTCGGTCGTGATCGGCACGTGGGCGGGCTTCGTGCTCGCGCGCTTCGGCCGCTTCAAGGGGCTTCACGCTGTACACGGGGGATGATCAACGCGCCGCTGGTGATTCCGGAGGTGATCCAGGGGATCTCGCTGCTGCTGCTGTTCGTTGCGCTGGAGCAGATGTTCGGCTGGCCCGAAGGGTCGCGGGATGGGACGATCTGATCGGGCCAACCAATTGGCTGTGCGTGTCGTACGTGGCGATCATCGTGCAGTCGCGCGTGAAGGAGATGAACAAGTCGCTGGAGGAGGCGGCGCTGGATCTGGGCGCAACGCCGCTGAAGGTGTTCTTCGTGGTGACGCTGCCGCTGATCTCGCAGGCGCTGCTGTCGGGGTGGCTGCTGTCGTTCACGCTGTCGATCGACGACCTGGTGCTGTCGGCGTTCCTGTCGGGGCCGGGCTCGACGACGCTGCCGCTGGTGGTGTTCTCGCGCGTGCGGCTCGGGCTGAACCCGGAGATGAATGCGCTGGCGACGCTGTTCATCACCGCGGTGACGATCGGCGTGATCGTCGTGAACCAGATGATGATCGCGCGCGAGCGGCGTCGTGTGGCCGACCTGAAGGCGGCGTTCGCGGCGGCTTGAGCAGGCGCCATGCGTGATGAAACGGCGGGTGCGCGATGCGCCCGCCGTTTCCCTTCTTGTCATGATCGGCGTGACCGCGCGCAGCTGGCGGACGCGCTATAGTCGTGCGACGACCGCTGCGGACACTGCATGTCCGGCGGCCCATGTACGCACGCCTTCATACCATGACCGCGCACCCCGCCGTTTCCCTGCAGTTGACCGACACCGAACAACCGGCCGCACGCGACCTCATCAGCCGCAAGCTCGGCGAATTCAACCATGCGATGACGGGGCGAGCCGACGCGGCGGCGCTCGACGTCTACGTGACCGATCCCGCGACCGGCGAGGTGCTGGGCGGCCTCACCGGCCGGACGTCGCTCGGGCTCTTCTTCATCGACCTGTTCTACCTGCCGGAATCGCTGCGCGGCGGTGGCTTCGGCAGCAGGCTGCTGCGCGAGGCCGAAGCAGAGGCGAAGCGGCGCGGGTGCGCCCGCGCGGTGCTCTACACGATTACGTTCCAGGCGCCGGATTTCTACCGGAAGCACGGTTACGAGGCGTTCGGCGAGGTGCCGTGCGAGCCGGAAGGGACGGCGCGCGTGTTCATGGTCAAGACGCTTTGAGCGCGCCGGCCTGACGTCACCGCTTCGGCGTCGCGCGTCAGGACACCGGCCGCACCGATTCCGGGTCGACCGTCCGGCTCTTCGCGCGCTGCCCGTCGCGTAGGTCCTTGTACCAGAAGAGCGCGACTTCCCCGTCGTTCGCGCCGTCGGCATACAGGAAGCGGTCGTGTCCGCCCACGACGAAGCCGGCGCGGGCGTACGTACAGCAGGCCGCGACGTTGTTCGCCTGCGTCTCCAGTCGCATGAAGCCGAACCCGCGGCTGCGCGCCCACGCTTCCGCGGCCGCCAGCAGGAACTGGCCGATGCCTTGCCGTCGGCAGGCACGTTCGACCGCGAGTTCCGCGATCTCGGCCATCCCGTTCCAGCTTTCCGTGATCGCGACGAATCCCGCGAGGCGTCCGCCCGCGGTCGCCCGAAACAGCGCGGTGCCGCCGGACGCCTCGCGTGCCCAGCCGGCCGGGTCGAAGCCGTAGTCCTTGCGCCGCACGGGCAGCGCGCGCAAATCGAGCAAATCCTGGTACGGCGCATTCAGCTCCCATGCGATCTCGAACGAAAAGTCGCATCCGTTCAGTTCGTCGGCGGGCAGGTCGATCGCCTGTTCGATGCTGATGTGCTCGGTTCGGTCCATGTGTCGGTATCCTGTCTTCAGCGGGATTGTCTTGTATTCCCCCGGGGGGCGCGCCGCCGCCATGCGGCGAGCCGGAACGCACCCGCTCCTGTTTTGAATTGCTGCGCCCGCACAATGCTTACCCCCGAGGCGCCATGCAACGCCTGATTATGCGGGATATCGGCGCGGACCCCGCCGCGCGTCGGCTGCCGCCATCGGATTGACGTTTGTCGCATGCGCTGCGCGCCTGTGGACGAAAGGCGACAGGAACCCGAATAATTGTTTACCGCTTGATGACAACTCGATATATTCCGCAGGATATATCGAAGGTCGTGACACCGACAGGCGACACGCAGTCCACCGCTCCACGACAGCCGGAAGAGATTCTGGCCGGCATCGCCGAAGCAAGGCGTCGCGATCGCATGTGCAACCGATGCGCACGCGCAGCGGCGCTGCAAGTCGAGCGACTGCCCTCGCGGCATGCCGCTTCAGCAAGACCACACCGGCATCGTTCCCGAACATCGTGCACCCGCGCATGAGGCGTGCGCGCGTCCGGCCGATCCGGCGCGGCTTGCGTCCGTTCGTCATCGTGTTTTTCGTCAACACGCCGCGCGTCATGCAGCGATGCAGGCGCGTGCGTCCACAACAACAGGAAGCAGCATGAAGAAGACCATCGCGGCCGCGGCCGCACTCGGGATGTTCGGCGCCGCGCACGCGCAAAGCAGTGTCACGCTTTACGGGCTGATAGATGCGGGTATCACGTACTCGAACAAGGTGGCGACGTCGTCGGGGCACGACAAGCTCGTCAAGTACGGTGACGGCGTCGCATCCGGCAGCCGCTGGGGCATTCGCGGCACCGAGGATCTCGGCGGCGGGCTCAAGGCGCTGTTCGTGCTGGAAAACGGCTTCAGCGGCGGCGACGGCACACTCGGCCAGGGTGGCGCGCTGTTCGGCCGCCAGGCGTTCGTCGGCCTGTCGAAGAACGGTGTCGGCTCGTTGACGTTCGGTCGCCAGTACTCGTTCTCGACCGACTACATCGGCGGCAACTACACGATGGGCAGCCAGACGCCGGCCGGCAATTACGCGTATCACATCAACGATCTCGACCAGCTGACGTCGAGCCGCATCAACAATGCGGTGAAGTTTCAGAGCGCGAATTTCGCTGGCCTGACGTTCGGTGCGATGTACGGCTTCTCGAACTCGACGCAGTTCGCCGGCACGCCGACGACGACCGGTGCGAACGGCGCGCAGGGCGCGTCGAGCGCGTACAGCTTCGGCGCGAACTATGCGCAAGGGCCGTTCGGCATCGGCGCCGCGTACACCAACATCCGCTTCCCGAACGGCGCATCGCCCGCGTTCGGCGTGAGCATCGCGAACATCAACACGCTCGGGTTGCGCGACCTCGAAACGTTCGGCATCGGCGCACGCTATGCGATCGCGGCGGGCCTCGTGTGGGCGAACTGGACGCATACGAAGTTCGAACCGCTGTCGGGCGAATCGTCGAAGCTGGACAACTATGAGATCGGCGGCCGCTATGCGTTCACGCCGGCGCTGAGCGCGGGCCTCGGCTACACGTTCTCGAAGCTCGACGACCGCTTCGAAGGAAAGTGGCACCAGGTCAACGCGGCCGTCGACTATGCGCTGTCGAAGCGCACGGACGTGTACGTGAGCACGGCGTACCAGAAGGCGTCGGGCTGCAATACCGTCAACGGCCGCGTGGTGCCGGTGCAGGCCGAGATCGGTTCGTCGCCGTCGTTCATCGGCAGCGCTGGCGCGAACACGCAGTTCGTCACGCGCATCGGCGTGCGTCACAAGTTCTGAGCGACGGGCAGCACGGGCGTTGCCGCAGCGGGCGACGTCCGGAGAGCGGGCGCTCCTTGCGAGCGCCCGTTGCGCTGTGAAGGATGACGCAACCAGCCGACGCGTCGGCGCGGAACGCGATATATTCGTATGTACATATCGAAACGATAATCGACTGTACCGACCCACAGTCACCAGCACGGGAGCACCAAGTTGAATTCGACGCAGCGGGAAGCCGTCGGCGAAGCGTTTTCGCTCGACGCGATGCAGCACGCAAGGACCATGACGTGGCAGGCCGTCGAGGCGATCGACGCCGGCATTCGGCCCGGCATGCGGGAATCGGAGGCCAACGCGCTGGGCTTGAGCGTGCTCAAGGCGCTCGGGATGGACCGCATCTGGCATCCGGTAATCGTCCGTTTCGGGGAAAACACCCTGCGCACGTTCAAGGAGCGCTCGGTAGCCGACCCGGTACTCGCCGACGACGACATCTTCTTCATCGACCTCGGCGCCGTCTGGGCCAGGCACGAGGGCGACGCGGGCGCGACCTTCGTCCGTGGCGACGATCCGGACATGCATGCCTGTGCGCGGGCCGCGCGCGTCATTTACGACGAAGTCGAGCACCACTGGCGCACCACCGGATGCGCGGGCATCGCGCTGTACGAATTCGCGGCGCAACGCGCCGATGCGCACGGCTTCCGGCTGAACGTCGACATCAAGGGCCATCGCGTCAGCGATTTCCCGCACGCGATCTACAAGGCCGGCAATCTCGGCGATTTCGACGGCGCGCCGGCCGCCGGGTTGTGGATCCTGGAAATCCAGATCGCGCACCCGACGCGGCCGTTCGGCGCGTTCTACGAGGATCTGCTCGTCTGAGGCCGAAGCTTGGCCTGAGCAAGGCACAAGGCGACGCGCGCCGTGAACGCGCGTCGCCAGTCCGTCATCAGATGCTGATCGCGACAGGGCCTGCCAACGGCGTGTAGCCGTCGTCGAACAGGAACCACGCATCGTACTGGCCCGGCGCCAGCGCGCTGTTCGCCGTCGAAGAGAACAGCAGCGAGCCCGTGCTCTTCGGCAGATAGGCCCACGACTTGTAGCCGCCCTTGGTCGGCTGCGCACCGCGTGCGTAGATGCCGACCCAGTTCTTCGGGCTGTGGCGCCAGGGCGGCACGACATAGTCGAACCGCAGCGTGCCGTACGACGATCCCTGCGACGCAAGCACGGGCACGAATTTCCCGTTCGTATTGCCGATCGCCGAATCGGTCACCAGCGTGCCCGCTTGCGCCTGCACGCAGCCGGCCACGCGGCGCAGGAAGTTCGGATCGTTGGCGTCGCGGATGCTCGCGTCGTACCAGAAGGCGGAATCGGTCGACAGCTACAAGAGCATCAAGCAAGTCATCAAGCACATCGTGCTGTCGTGACGCCAGCCGGCGCGCCGGACGTGATCCGGCGCCGTTATCCCGCGCATGCGGCCTGCCTTCTGTCTCGCGGCCGTTTCCCGGCGTAATATATCGACCAATACAACGAAGGCGCGCGTCAGGCGGGCCGGCATGGAGGCGGGCGATGGGGATGGCAGACACGACAGCGCCTTCGGCGCATCAGGTGGCAGCAGGCTCGATCGCGCTGGCGGGCGCATTCGAGCGACCGATGACGGTGACGCTCGACGACTTGCGCCGGCACGCGTGCGTGAGTGCCGAACCGTTCGACCTGCGCTGCTTCACGACGAACCGCTTCATCCGCTCGGTCGAGCCGTATCGCGGCGCGCGGCTGAAGGACCTGATCGACGCGGCCGGGCTGCGCAACGACATGCCAGGCGACTTCAAGCGGATGGCGTTCATCGCGTATGCGCACGACGGTTACGCAGTCACGTTCTCGTGGCATGAACTGTTCAACACGCCGATCGGCGAGCGCGTGATCGTCGCGTTCGAATGCGGCGATGCACCGCTGTCGATCGACGACGGCGCGCCGCTGCTGTTCTCCGGCGCGGACGTGCTGCCCGCGCCGCGTCACGTGAAGCGGCTGGCGGGGATCGTTGCGCGCGTGCTCGAGATCTGAGCCGGCGCCGCGCCATCGATCGTGTATGCTTGCCCGCATCGTTCAACCGGCAGAAAACATGAAGACTTCGGCACACCCCAAGCCAGAGGTGCGGTTCAGGATGCGCATCCAGCAGGCCGACACGATCGCGCTCGGGCCGGGCAAGGTCGCGCTGCTTGAGGCCGTGCGCGAGCACGGATCGATTTCGGCGGCGGCGCGCAGCCTGGAAATGTCGTACCGGCGCGCGTGGCTGCTGATGGACGAGCTGAACCGGTCGCTGAAGTCGCCCGCGACGATTTCCGAACACGGCGGCCAGAGCGGCGGCGGCAGCGTGCTCACGCCGGTCGGCGAGGAGATCATCCGGCTCTATCGCGAGATCGAGGCGCGCGCTTACGCGGCCTGCGCGAACGAGATCACCGCGCTCACGAAAATGGTGCGTCGCTGACGGCACGGTTGCGGCGACGCGTGGCCTGACCTGACCTAGCCGTGCCGCAAGCAGAAGCGCGGCGGGTCGCCCGCCGGCGTATCCCGCGGCATGACGTCACGCGCATGCGCATCGAGCCGCCCGATCAGTTCGACGAAGCTGGCGACGCTCGCAGTCCGCAGCGGGTAGTACGCGATCTGGTGACGTTCGCACATGCGCTTGAGCAGGTTCACCGAATCGTGGTCGATGCAGTCGACCGGGAACACCACCATGTTCGCGCCCGGCAACGCGGCGGCCAGCAGGCCCTTGCGGTCCTCGATGCCGCCGTCGTGCAGCGTCAATTCACCGCCTGCCGTTTCGACGATGCGCCGGATCGCCCGGGTCGAGCCCGGCCGCCCGCCGACGTAGACGACGCGCTTGTGCTGCAGCATCGACAGTGAATCGGCAGCCGCATCGGCCGGATCGTCGGTCGACGCCTGCACCGCCTGTTCGATCGCGCTCGCTTCGGCGCGCAGTGTCTTCACCATCGCCATCAGGTCGTCGAGCCGCGCGCGCATCGCGCGGGCGCTTGCTTGTTCGGCTGCGATCCGCTGTTCCGCCGCCTCGCGGCGGCTCGTGTGCAGCGCCAGGCGTTCATCGCGCGCGGCCAGCGCGTCGCGCAGTTCCCGCACTTCGTCGTGCAATGCGCTTTCAGCGCTTGTCGGCTGCGCGTTCTGGCGTGCATGACACGCATCGCGTTCGTGCAGCGCCGCATCGCGCTGCGCGCTCATCTCGTGCAGGCGCGCCTGCTGCCGTTCGAGCTTCGCCTGCAGCGCGGCATTCTCTTCCTCGAGCGCAACCAGCCGGCGGATATCCGCGCGATTGGCCGCGCCGACCAGGTGCGACAGCATGTGCAGGTCGCCGAACGCGGCCTGGCGGACGGCCATCGTCGTGCGCGGATGCGTCATCAGCGCCCAGTACGCGGGCGGAATCTCGCCGCTTTTGAGCGCGTCCTGCCACAGCGCGAGGAGTGCGTCCGCGTCCCTGGCGTGGTCGAATGCGCGGATCGCGCCCGCATAGCGTTCGTCGAGCGCCTTGTGCAGCGCCTTGCCGCCGGCCGTACCCTCGATCGCGAGTTCGACTGCCGCGTGGTGGATGTCCAGGTCGGTCGCGCGCTGGCGGTCGAGATCGGTGTATTTCGGCACGAGCTTGCGCAGTTCATGCGTGGTCAGGCAGGTGCCGATGATCGAGCAGTGCAGGTTCGAATCGAGTTCGGACAGGCGTGCGCGGCGCTTCAGCTCGGCTTGCTGCGCACGCGACGGCGCGCAGCAGGCGTCGATCCGTCCGGCGCCGGCGGGTGAAGGGCCGCCGGACGACGGCAGGCCCGCCGTGCGGGCCAGGCGAAAGGGCGGAGCGTGCATGTGGACCTCGATCCGGGCCCGACGGGCCGGAGACGGATGCGCGAAAGATTGGCGAAATATACCACGGAATATAACGCGCGAAATGCCGGGGAAACGCCCGGTTCGCGGTTCAACCGAGCGCGGCGGATTCGGCGCGCGATGCCGGCGTGTGACGTTCGATCACGTGGTCGACGCACAGCCCGACTAGCAGCACGTCGACGCGCTCCAGTGCGGCGACCGCGTCGCGCATCGCGGCCGGGTCGTTGCTGAACGCGTCGGAGAACACGTCGTCGCGCGTGCGCTCGAGGCCGCGCGCCTGCGCGATCGCGCGTTCGAGGTCGGGCAGGCGGGTGAAGCGCGCCGCGCGCGCGTCGCTTTCGAGCGTCGCCAGCAGGTCGCGCAGACTCAGCGCGGACAGCGTTTCGTCGGTCGCCGCGGAGAACATCCGGATGAAGCGCATGACGCTGCCGCGCAGGCGCCGGAATGCATCGACGACGTCCGTGACCAGCTGCGCGCGACCGTCGCTCGGCAGCGGCTTGAGTGCGCTGATCTTGCGCGTCAGTGTCAATGTTGGCGTCGGCGGCTGGGCGCGTGCGGTGCGCAGCGGGGCGCGGTCCGTCGGCGTGCGGGGCATGGTGCGTCTCCGGTGGTGCAGATGGCGATATATTCTAGTGGATATAACGATGGCGTAGCGAAGACGCTTCGCGGATCTCGATGGATGTCGTTGATCGACTCGTTGCGGTCGCGCGACGCCGCCGCCGCTTGCTGCCCAGGAACGCCGCTGCAGGACGAAATCGCTGCGCGCGATGCCGGCCAGCGTCAACTGGCGATGGACCGGGCGACGGAGGCCATTGCCGCGTGCGATGGCGACGGGCTGGTGGCCGGAAAAATTCAGGCGCATGGGATCGTTGCGGCAGGATAGCGGCGCGCCGGATTGCTCATATCAAATCGACGCCGCTCGATTGCTCGCGAACCCTATATGTGCCGCCCCGCGGTTCGACTATGCTGAATTGTTTGCGGCCCGTACTCCGCGCCGCAACGCGGCGAACCGGCGATGGCGGGAGGGTGCGATGAGCGAGCAGGACAACGTGCAACTGGTGCAGCAGGCATACGCGGCGTTTGGCAGGGCCGATATCGACGGCATTCTGCAGACGCTTTCCGACAGCATCGACTGGTTCATACCGGGGCCGGCCGACGTCGTTCCGTTCGTCGGCAGAAGGCAGGGGCGGCAGGAGGTCGCGGCGTTCTTCACGGCGCTGGCGTCGACGCAGACTGCGGAACGGTTCGAGCCGCTCGAGTTCATCGCCAGCGGCAACCGGGTCGTCGTGCTCGGCACGCAGCGCTGGCGTGTCCATTCGACCGGGCGCACCTACGAGGACGACTGGGTGCACGTGGCCACGATCGAAGGTGGAAAGATCGCGACGTTTGCCGAGTATCACGATACCGCGGCCGAAGCGGCCGCACATCGACAGTGACGGCATCGCACGCGCGCCGGGCCGCCGAGGAAAACACGGTAGAACAGGTAAGGCCGTATCTTGCGGCAGCGGCATCCGGCGCGGCGGTTCCAGTCCGCGGTACCGGTGCCGGAAGTGGCCTCACATGAAGCCCGGATTCCGCGGAGATGGCATCTCCAGTCGCCCCAGTCGGGCGTCGACATCGACACCATGGGCAGCGTGAATCGGATGCTTCGGCTGGCCGCGATCGCCATCCCTTTCTGACGGAACGCAGACCGGCCCCTCCACCTTCCCCGGCATGCCGCAAGAACCAAAAAAAAAGCGACGCCGCCCCGCCGGGCACGGCGCCGCCAACGGCCTGAACGGCCGCCCTGGTCAACCGATCGCGCGCATCGCATGGCGCAGTTCCTGGTAGCTGCGCAGGCCGGTCACGCCGAGTTCGCGGCCGATCCCGCTGAGCCCGAAGCCGCCCCAGCACACGTGCGGGTAGATGAGCTGTGGCGCGTTGATCCACACGAGCCCGGCCCGCACGCGCGTCTGGAACTGCTTCGCGACATCCGCGTCGCGCGTCACGACGGTCGCGACCAGCCCGTAGCGGGTGTCGTTCGCGAGCGCGATCGCCTCGTCGTCGGTGCGGAACGACTTCACGCACGCGACCGGGCCGAACACCTCGTCGGTCCACAGCAGGTTGTCGGCGGCCGGCTCCGCGACCACGACGGGTGCCATGAAGAAGCCGTCGCCGCCCGCATCGGCGACGCGGCCGCTGAACGCGACGCGCGCGCCCGCCGCGATCCCTTGCTCGAGCATTGCCGCGACGCGCGTGCGTTGCGCGGCCGAGATCATCGGCCCCATCACGACCTGTTCGGTATGCGGCGGCGCGACGACGAGCGCGCGCACGGCCGTTTCGAACGCGGCCATGAAGCTGCGGTAGACGCTGTCGTGCACGAGGATGCGTGCGGTGGCCGAGCACATCTGGCCCGCGTTCGTGAACGCGCCGGCGATCGCGAGCGACACCGCGACGTCGAGATCGGCGTCGTCGCGCACGATCAGCGACGACTTGCCGCCGAGCTCGAGCGTCACGCGCTTCATGTCCTCGGCCGCGGCCTGCATGACCTTGCGCCCGGCAGCAGTGCTGCCGGTAAACGAGATCTTGTCGATCAGCGGATGCGCGGTCAGCGCCGCGCCGACCTCGGCGCCGCCGTTCACGACGTTGACGACGCCGTCCGGCACGCCGGCTGCGGCGATCAGGTCGAAGAGCGCGTGCTCGGTCGGCGACGTCAGTTCGGATGGCTTCAGCACGACCGTGCAGCCGGCCGCGAGCGCGGGCGCGAGCTTCCACGCGGTCGTCACCATCGGGAAGTTCCACGGCATGATCAGCGCGGCGACGCCGACCGCGTCGTAGAAGCGTTCGGCCACGACGGCGTCGCTCGGCAGCGCGACGGGCTCGGCCGCGAACAGCGCTGCGTCGTCGCACAGCTGCGCGTAATACGCGAACGTCGCGGCGACGTCGCCGACGTCGGCGTCGGCCTCGAACGGTGGCTTGCCGCTCACCTGCATCTGCAGCGCGGCAAGGCGCTCGCGTTCGGCTTCGACGCGTTCGGCGATCTTCGCGAGCAGGCGGCCGCGTTCGGCGGGCGGCGTGCGTTGCCAGCCGGCGAGTGCGTCGCGCGCGGCACGTACCGCAGCGTCGACGTGCGCGGGCGTCGCGAATTCCTGCCAGCCGATCGTCTCGCCGGTCGAGGCGTTGAAGATCGGCGCGCCGGCTTCATCGGAATGCGTGCGCACGGGCTGGCCGGCGATGCGCGCGGCGGGCAGCACGAGCGTCGCGGCGGAAGGGGAAAGCTCAGCGGTGGACATGGTGTTTTCCTGTCGATCGGGTTAGCGGTAGGCGACGCCCGGCATCACACAGAGCATCTCGAATGCGAGGTTCGCGCCGACGAGCGCGGTGGTGCCGGTCGGATCGTACGGCGGCGACACTTCGACGAGATCCGCGCCGACGATGTTCAGCCCCTTCATCCCGCGAATGATCTCGAGACCCTGCTGCACCGACAGGCCGCCGATTTCCGGCGTGCCGGTGCCGGGCGCGAACGACGGGTCGAGGCCGTCGATGTCGAAGCTCAGGTAGACCGGCGTGTCGCCGACGCGTTCGCGCACCTGCGCCATCAGCGGCGCGAGCGACTTGTTCCAGCATGCTTCCGCCTGCACGACCGTGAAGCCCTGCTGGCGGCACCAGTCGAAATCTTCCGCGTGGTAGCCGGTGCCGCGCAGGCCGATCTGCGTGACCTTGTCGCATTGCAGCAGGCCGTCTTCCACCGCGCGGCGGAACGGCGTGCCGTGTGCGATCTTCTCGCCGAACATCGTGTCGTTCACGTCCGCGTGCGCGTCGACGTGCACCACGGCGACCTTGCCGTACTTTTTATGCAGCGCGCGCAGGATCGGCCACGCGATCGTGTGGTCGCCGCCGAGCGTGATCGGCCGGCAGCCGTTCGCGACGATCTCGTCGTACGCTTCCTCGATGCGGCGCACCGAATCCTTCAGGTCGTAAGGGTTGGTCGCGACGTCACCGATATCGGCGACCTGCAGCGAATCGAACGGCGCTGCGCGCGTGGCCATGTTGTACGGGCGCAGCAGCACGGATTCGGTGCGGATCTGGCGCGGGCCGAAGCGCGAACCCGAGCGGTTCGACGTGCCGAGGTCGAGCGGCACGCCGACGAAACACACGTCGAGCCCGTCGGTCGTGTCGGCCTGCGGCAGGCGCATCATCGTGGCGATGCCGCCAAAACGCGGCATCTCGTTGCCGCCCATCGGTTGGTTCAGTTCGCGGTGCATGGGGCCGTCTCCTCTTTCTGGTGAAAAACGATCGGCCGATGGTAGAGGAGAACGCGGGCGCGAAGATTTTGAAGTCGCAACGTTTACATCGACGGGTCTCGATGCGAGTGGTGCCGCCGCATCGACACGGCGCAACCGTCAGCGACGGTGGTCAGCGAACGATCAGCGTGAGGGCGCGGGCGGCGCGTCGTCGCTATCGTGCGCCGCAGCCGCAGGGAACGCCGGTGCGGCCGAACCCCATGCGGCGAGCTCGCGCTTCGTGCGCACGCCGAGCTTCGCGAACGCGCGCTTCACGTACGACTCCGCCGATGCGACCCGCACGTCGAGGATGTCGGCGGTTTCCGGCACGGTCTTGCCGGAGATCAGGTGCTTGCAGGTTTCGTATTCGCGCTTCGACAGCTTCACGCCGTCGGCCGCGATCCGCGCATCGAACTGCGCGAGCGGATGCACTTCGGGCATCGGGTGCGCGACGCGCCGCGCGGCGGTGGTCGACGCGTGCAGTTCGAGCAGCGGGAACAGCACGTCGCTGATGCTGCGAAAGCGGTTCATCTCGGCGAGCGTGAACGGCGGTCGGTCGCGGCCGCGTTCCAGCGCGATCGAATGCTGCGCATAGCGGGTGCCGCGCGCGAGCACGCATTCGTGGCCGATATGCACGTCGTCGAACAGCCGCTGGCGGAATTCGCCGGGCGGAATCGCCGCAATGTCTCGCACGACCAGCATCGTGCCCGTCTTGCCGCGCAGCCCCGCGAACAGTGGGTCGCTGTCGAGAAAGCGCTCGTAGTAGAGCGTCATCACGTCGGAGATTTCCGCGGTCCCGGTGCCGATGCCGCTGCTGCCGATCCACTCGCAGCGGTAGCCGGTGGGCATCGTGCCGTCGACGCGCGAGCGTTCGACGTGCGCGACGTCGAGCGGCACCACTTCATTCAGCAATTGCGTGAGACGCGGCACGAAGTGCGGCGTGCCGACCGTCTCGATCAGCTCGCCCAGCGCCTTGAACGACACGTTGAAGCGGTCGTTGTCGCGGTGGAAGGGGTTCACGTTGAGCAGCATGCGGTTCCCCGGTGAAAAGCGGGCAGATTGTAGCGTCGACAACGAAAAACGTCATTAGGGGGAAATACCGGCAGGTGTCCTTGCGACCTGCCCGGCCCCGGAAAACACGGTTTGTCCCCCCCGGAGGGGGGCATACCGGGGCAGTGTAAATGAGTAACTTTGTCTCTGCTTTTTCAATCAAGAGACGAAAGATTCTGATGACCAAACTGATCAAGGACATCCTGCCGCTGGGCGCAGGCGTGGGCGAATTCACGAAGCTCGACTTCGGCATGGACGAAAGCGACTGGCGCGCGGCCGAAGGCAAGAGCGGCAACTACCTCATCGGCTGGTGGGAAGGCAAAGTCGGCTCGGTGGAGTTTCCGGAAACGGCGGCCGACGAAGCGGTGTGGCTCGTCGAGGGCCGGATCGCGCTGACCGACGTCGAAGGCAACCGCAAGGAATTCACGCCGGGCCAGGGTTACCTGCTGCCGGCCGGCTTCGCGGGCCGCTGGGAGACGATCGAGGACGCGAAGAAGTTCTACGTGCTGCTCGAGAAGTCGTGATGTCCGAAGCCGCCGCCGTGGTGTCGTCGTCCGTGTGACGCGAACCCGGCGGCGGTTTCGTTTCCGCGTGTGATGGGTGGGATCATGGAAATGGAAGTCAACGAAGCAAAACAGACCGCGCCGATGCAGGCGCACGCGCTGCGTGGCGCGCCGGTCGCGCTGGGCGTCGAGGCGGCGCTCGCGAATACGAAGCTGTTCCCGTACTGGCTCGACAACCCGGCTGCGCCGGCCACCGAGCCGGAACTCGTCGGCGACGTGACGGCCGACCTGCTGATCGTCGGCGGCGGCTTCACGGGGCTGTGGTCGGCCGTGCAGGCGAAGGAACAGATGCCGCACCTGAACGTGGTGCTGATCGAGGCCGGCAAGGTCGCGCATGGCGCATCGGGCCGCGCGGGCGGGATCATCTCGACGTCGGTGATGCACGGGCTGCCGAACGCGGTGCGCGTATTCCCGAACGACATCGCTGAGCTCGAGACATTCGGTCATCACAACCTCGACGGCTTCGAGGAAACGCTGAAGCGCTACGACATCGACGCCGATATCGAGTGGAACGGCGAAATGACGGTGGCGGTCGACCCAGAGCACATCGCGCACCTGAAGGGCGACTACGACCTGCATCGCGAATACGGGCACAACGTCGTGCTGCTCGATCGCGAGGAAACGCTTGAGCAACTGAACTCGCCGCTGTTCGCGGGCGCGCTGTGGTCGCGCAACCGCAGCGGCATCGTGCATCCGGCGAAGCTCGCGTGGGGGCTCAAGCGCGCGGCGCTGTCGCTCGGCGTGAAGCTGCACGAGCACACGCCGCTCACGACCGTGACCGACGAAGGCAGCACGGTGTTCGTGAAGACACCGAAGGGCAGCGTGCGCGCGCCGCGTGTGGTGTTCGGCAGCGGCACGGCAAAGGTCGGCATTCCCGACATCAACCGCCGCGTGATGCAGGTGCGCGACCACGTGCTCGCGACCGAGCCGCTGACCGACGAGCAACTCGCGCGGATCGGCTGGAAGAATCGCCAGGGCGTGTACGACACGCGCACGCAGCTCAACTATTTCCGGCTGACGAAGAACAACAACATCATCTTCGGCGGCCTCGTCAGCTATCACTTCGACGGCGATCCGGAGCCGCATCAGGACGGCCAGCGCGAGACGTACTACCGGCTCGCGGAAGCGTTCTACCGCACGTTCCCGCAACTGAGCGACGTGCGCTTCTCGCACGCGTGGGGCGGCCCGATCGACTACTGCTCGCGCGGCTCGGTGTTCGCGAAGCGCTATCTCGGCGACAAGGCCGTGTTCGTCGCCGGCTATACGGGCTTCGGCGTCGCGGCGAGCCGGTTCGGCGCGTTCATGGGGCTGAACATCCTGTTCGATCGCGACAGCCCGGAGCGCAAGCTCGACATCGCGAACCAGAGCCCGAGCTACATCCCGCCCGAGCCGATGCGCTGGGTCGCCGCGAAGATCACGTTCCATGCGTTCGACGGCGCGGATGCCGAAGGCGGCTGGAAGCGCGCGTGGATCAACGGGCTCAAGGCGATGGGCTTCCCGATGTAAGCGACACGGCGGCCCGGGCCGGGCCACCGCCATACCCAACTCCCCTGAGGAGACGGTCCGCGCCGCGGACACGGAGAGAGACACCGAATGAACGTAGTGAACCTGCAGGATGAAGCGCGACAGGAAAGCGCGCTGTTCGTCGTCGTGATGCTGCTGCTCGGCATTCTCGGGCCGACGGTATTTCTCGGCCTGCCCGCGATCGTCGGGCAGGTCGAGCGTCATTGGGGCTTCGGCGAAGCGGCGCTCGGCCTGTCGAGCTTCGTCGAGGTGCTCGGCGAGTCGAGCGGCACGCTGCTCGTCGCGTTCGTGCTCGGCCGCCAGCCGGTGCGGCTCGTGCTCGCGGGCGCGGTCGCGCTCGCGGCCGGCGCGAACCTCGGCACGCTCGCGACCCACGGGCTCGTCGCGTATTCCGCATTGCAGTTCATCGCGGGCGTCGGCTCGGGCGGGCTGAACGGGATCGCACTGCGCTACCTGTCGTACTCGCGCGCGCCGGAACGCAATCTCGGGATCATGCTGATGGGGCAGGTGACGTGGAGCATGGTGCTGCTCGCCTACATCTTCCCGATGCTGAGCGGCACATGGGGCGCGCACGGTGTGTTCGGCTTCGTCGCGTGCGTGCTCGGCGTGTTCGTGCTCGCGACGCCGCTGTTTCGCCGCGGCGAGACGATGGCCGCGCCGACGCCAGCCGGCGTGGCCGGCAAGATCGACCGCAAGGGCGCGATGCTCGTGCTGTGCGCGCAGCTTGCGTTGTATGGCGGCGTCGGCGTCGTGTGGACCTTCCTCGAAAAGATCGGCACCGATGCGGGCCTGAGCGGCAAGTCGGTGTCGCTCGTGCTCGGCATCGCGAACGTCGCGAGCCTCGTGATCTGTGCGGCGATGCCGAAGCTCGGCGCCGGCAAGGGCCTGCGCCGCTGGACGCTCGTGAACCTCGGCGGCTGCGCGGTCGCGGCCGTGCTGCTTGCGATGCCGGCGTCGGTCGCGACGTTCACGCTCGGTGCGATCGTGTTCATCGGCTGCTGGACGGGCGGCGCGTTGCTGATCTATGCAACGATTCCGCAGTACGACCTGATCGGCAAGTCGGCCGCGCTGTCGCCGGGTTGCGTAGCGCTCGGTTACGGCGTCGGGTCGGTCGCGGGCGGTTCGCTGATCGAAAGCGCGGGCACGCAGTCGGCGCTGATCGCGGCGATCGTGCTGTGCGCGGTGGCGTTCCTTTGCTACAGGCGGCTGCGGCCGGCCGTGTTCGGCATGGAGCGCGCGCTCGCAGTGGTACCTGAATGACGGATGCGACGCGCGCCGCTGCCGATGGCGGCGCGTGTCCGGTTCGGTTCATCGGCGAAGGCGGCCGGCGTGGCGCGCGATGCGCGTCGTGCGGGCCGGCCCGGCAACGCGCGCACGCGCAGCGGCTTGAAGCATGTTTTCGAATACCACCGATCTCGATCTCCGGCTCATCCGGGTCTTTCTGGCCGTCGTCGACGCACGCGGCATCACGGCCGCCGAGGCATCGCTCGGCGTGCGGCAGTCGACGATCAGCACGCAGCTCTCGGCGCTGGAAGCGCGCGTCGGCTTCAAGCTGTGCGATCGCGGGCGCGGCGGGTTTCGCCTGACGTCGAAGGGCGAACGCTTCGCGGCCACCGCGCGCACGCTCGTCGCAGCGACGTCCGAATTCGTCGCGCGCGTGCGCGACATCGACCGCAAGCTGGTCGGCACGCTGTCGATCGGGTTGATCGGCCAGGCGCCGCTCGTCGAGAACGCGCGCGTGGCCGACGCGATCGGCGCATTCCGCAAGCGCGACCAGGCCGTCACGTTCGCGATGAAGGTCGCGTCGCCGCAGGAGCTCGAGGAAAGCCTCGTCAACAACCAGCTCGATCTCGCGATCGGCTATTTCTGGCATCGCGTGCCGGGCCTGCTCTACACGCCGCTCTTCACCGAGCAGCAGGTGATCTACTGCGGGCGCGGGCATCCGCTGTTCCATGCGTCGCGGCCCGTGACGGCCGACGACCTGCAGCTTCACGACTGGGTGTGGCGCACCTATCCGGTGCCGGAGGAGCAGTATCCGCTGCCCGAGCGGCGCGTGACCGCGAGCGCGGACAGCATCGAGGCCGCGACGATCCTGATCCTGTCGGGCGGCCATCTCGGCTACCTGCCCGCGCATTACGCGGAGCCGTTCGAGCAACGCGGGCTCGTGAAGGCCGTCGGCCGCACGACGTTCAGCTTTGACGTACCGCTGCATCTCGCGATGAAGCGCAGCACGAGCGACAAGCCGATCGTCGATGCGTTCTGCGAGGACCTGCTGCGCGCCTTCAATATCAAGGCGGCCGCGCTGGCCGCATAAGCACGCGCCGCGCGCTCAGCAGTCGACGAGTACCCAGTCGAACAGCTCGCGGCGCGTGCGTACGCCGAGCTTCGCAAACGCGCGCTTCACGTACGACTCGGCCGTCGATAGCTTCACGTCGAGCTGCTGCGCGGCCTCGGGCACCGAGCGCCCGCACAGCATCAGCCGGCAGATCTCGTGTTCGCGGCGCGACAGCTGCACGTCCTGCCGTTCGAGACGTGCATCGAAGCTCGCCTGCGATTCGGCATTCACCGACACCGCCGCCACGCGCCGCGCCGCGCAGGTGCGCGCATGCAGCTCGAACATCGGGAACAGCAGGTCGACCATCTGCCGGAAGTGGAACAGCTCGTCCGTCGTGAACGCGGCGCGCCCGACGGTGCGCGCGAGCCCGAGCGCGTACTGCAGGTGCGCGTTGCCGTGCACGAGCAGGCATTCCTGCCCGATGCCGGGTTCGTCGAAGATCCGCCGGCGGAACTCGCCTTGCGCGATGCCGTCGACATGGCGCTGCACGAGCAGCGTGCCGGCCTTGCCGCGCAGCGGCGCGACCAGCGGGTCGGCCTGGCAATAGTCCTGGTAGTAGACGTCCATCACGCGCAGCGTATCGGCCGCGAAACGCAGGCTGCCGCTGCCGAGCCATTCGACCACGAAGCCCGACGTGCTGCCCGTGTCCGCGCGCCAGCGTTCGAGGTGCACGGCGTCGGCGTCGATGCTGTCGTTGACGAACTCCGTCACCGCGCCGACGAAATCCGGCGTGCCGACCGCGCGTAACGTCGCGCCGAGCGAGTCGGGGCGCACGCCGATCAGGTAGTGGCCGCGGGCGGCAGGGTCGGGCTGGAGCAGTCGCATGGTCGGGCGGGGGCGGTCAAGGGACAGCGCGACGTTACGCGAACGCCGCGCGTGCGTCAGCCGGGAATTCACCGGATCCACCGCGCGGATTTCGTGCGTTGTCCCCAAAACGATGACAAGACCGTGCGTGCGGCGGCCGGAATTCGCCGAAGCCCCGGCGGCGGGGGGGCATACCGGTGCGTATCGTCTGCCTATAGTGAAAGCACTTCGAAAACCTGATGACCAAAAAGGACAGGCCATGCAGATGCAACCGACGCACCCCGCCGCGACGCCGGCGGATTTCGTTCTGACCAATGCGAAGGTCTATACCGTCGATCCGCACAAGCCGTGGGCGCAGGCCGTTGCCGTGCGCGACGGCCGGATCGTCCACGTCGGCGACACGGCAGCTGTGCAGGCGTACGTCGGTGCGCAGACGAAGGTCGTCGATGCGGCCGGCCGGCTCGTGCTGCCGGGCTTCGTCGAATCGCACTGGCACTTCGAGACGACCGCGTTTGCGTTCCAGGCGTTCGTGAACTACGAGGATCCGCAGAAGGTGCTCGGCGCGCTGAGCGCCTACGTCGAATCGCATCCGGACGAGCCGGCGATCACCGGGATGGGCTGGGTGCAGGCGACGATTCCGCCGGCGATGTTGCGCAAGGAGACGCTCGACGCGATCTGCGCGGATCGCCCCGTGTGCCTGCTGTCGACCGATTTCCATTCGATGTGGGTGAACTCGAAGGCGCTGGAGATCGCCGGCATCGACGCATCGACGCCGCCCGTGCAGGAAGGCGCGAGCTGGTTCGAGAAGGACGCGGTGACGGGCGAGCCGACCGGCCTGATCGTCGACGGCGCCGCGTATTCGCTGCTGATGCAGCGGATCAGCGCGGCCGGCCTGTTGCCGACCGGCATCGACCTGTACCTGAAATCGATCCCGCCGTGGCAGAAGAAGCTGTGCGCGGCCGGCGTGACGACCGTGTTCGATGCAGGCTTCTTCGACGCGAGCGGCGACCAGTCGCTGCTGTACGAGACGCTGCAGACGATGGAGCGCGCGGGTGACCTGAAGCTGCGGGTGGTCGGCAGTGTCGCGGTGATCGGCGAGATCGACGATCCGGTCGGCACGCTCGTCAGATACCGCGAGCAGTACGATTCGCCGCTCGTGAAGGCGCGCGCGCTGAAGCTGTTCCTCGACGGCACCGAGGCGAACCACACCGCCTACCTGCTCGAGCCGTACGCTGATCGCCCCGACACCTGCGGCGCGCCGACGATGCCGGCCGACACGTTCAACCGCTACCTGGTCGAAGCCGATCGCGCGAACGCGAACGTGATGGTCCACTGCGTCGGCGACGCGGCCGTGCGGATGGCGCTCGACGGCTTCGACGAAGTCAACCGCTCGAACCCGCCGCGCGACCGGCGCCACGTGATCACACATGCGTTCCTCACGCATCCGGACGACATCCCGCGCTTCCGCCGCGCGGGCGTGATGGCGAACACGCAGCTGCAGTGGGGCGTGGTCGACGCGTACACCGAGCAGCTGCGCGACCACTACGGCCACGAGCGCTGGAGCAACATGTACAAGTTCCGTACGTTCCTCGACGAAGGCGTGACGGTGTCGATCGGCATGGACGGCCTCGCGTGCCAGTGCCGCTGCCAGCACAAGCCGCTCGAACACATCGAGTCGGGCCATACGCGCCAGCTCGCGGGCGAGCCGGATGCGCCGGTGTTCCCGGACCTCGCCGAGCGCCTGAGCATTCCGCAGCTGATCGCCGCGTACACGATCCACGGCGCGTACCAGCTCGGGATGGAGCACGAGGTCGGTTCGCTGACGCCCGGCAAGCGCGCGGATCTCGTCGTGCTCGAGAACGACCTGTTCGAGGTTGGCCAGTACGACATCGGCCGCATCGACGTCGGGCTGACGATGATGGGCGGCCGCATCACGCACGTGGGCGAGGACTTCGGCGCGCGCACGGGTATGCAGGCATCCTGACCGGGCAACGGCTGACGAAGCGGTGACGGAAGCTTTCGGATGGCTTCCGTTTTCGCGGATCGGCGCATCCGGCCGGAACCGGATGCGCCGATTGTGCGGCGTGTCCCCCTATTGGCAGGGCAGACCGGCCAATTTCCTCTGGCTACATTTTTCCGGACCGAAGCACACACCGTTCATCGCGAGCGGATCATGATATCGACGGAGGAAACCATGGCAGGGGATTGGAGCAAGCATCTGGGAACGGCATGCGCGGCGCTCGCGCTCGGCGGCGTCCTGTGGGCCGGCGCGCCCGTCGCGCACGCGGCGGACGTCGTCAACGTGTACAACTGGGGCAACTCGATCGGCAAGGCGACGATCGCGAACTTCGAGAAGGCGACCGGCATCAAGGTCGTCTACCAGGAGTTCGATTCGAACGAGACGCTGCAGGCGAAGCTGCTGTCGGGCACGTCGGGCTACGACGTCGTCGTGCCGTCCGACATCTTCTGGGCGCGGCAGCTGCAAGCCGGCATCTTCCGCAAGATCGACAAGAGCCAGGTGCCGAACTACGGGCTGCTCGATCCGGAAATCATGAAGGTGCTCACGAAGGACGATCCGGGCAACCAGTACGGCATTCCGTGGACCTGGGGCACCGACGGGCTCGGGATGAACGTCGAGAAGGTGAAGGCCGCGCTCGGCAACGACGCGCCGCTCGACAGCTGGGCGCTGCTGTTCGACCCGAAGTACGCGCAGAAGCTGAAGCACTGCGGCGTGTCGGTGCTCGATTCGCCGGTCGATGCGTTCGGGATGGCGTTCGTGTACCTGAAGAAGGACCCGAACACGACGAACCCGGCCGACTACCAGGCCGCCTATGAACTGCTGAAGACGGTGCGGCCGTACATCACGCAGTTCAACTCGAGCAGCTACATCAACGATCTCGCGGGCGGCGACATCTGCCTCGCGCTCGGCTGGTCGGGCGACGTGAACTCCGCGCGGATCGCGGCCGCTTCCGCGAAGAAGTCGTATCACATCAAGTACGTGATCCCGACCGAGGGCAGCGCGATGTGGTTCGACATGATGGCGATCCCGAAGGACGCGCCGCACCCGGACGCCGCGCTGAAGTTCGTGAACTTCGTGCTGTCGGAGAAGGAGAGCGCGAACCTGACCAACGACACGTCGTATCCGTCGGCCGTGCCGTCGTCGAGGCACCTCGTGCGCGCTGAAGTGACGAGCGATCCGGCCGTGTTCCCGCCCGCCGACGTGATCCGCAAGCTGAGCCTCAGCAAGCCGGTTCCGCCCGAGCTGATGCGTCTGCAGAACCGTCTCTGGACGAAGCTGAAGACCGAGTAAGCCGGCCGCCGTTCCCCGCACTCCCGCATACCTTTCGCGCGCCCCGCCGCTCATCGCGGCGGGCGGGGGCGCGCTTGTCCCGACGACCACCCAGAACATGAAAATCAAACACATGACGGCGCTGTGCCTGCTCGCATTCGAAGCGGCTTCGGCATTCGCGCATACGTCACCGCAAGCGACCGACGCTGGCAAGATGAAGGCGCTGCAGGCGCAAGTCACGGCGCTGCAGCAGCAGGTCAACGAGCTGCGCGCGAGCATGCTGGCGGCGAAGCCGGCCGGCGCCGCCACGACGGAGGCTGCCGCATCGGGCAGCGCGAAGATCGGCACGATCAACACGGCAGCGGCCGCCGCGCCGGCAGCCGATTCCGCACCGGCATTCACGAACGACGACCTGCAGCAGATGCGCGAACAGATCGCAAACGCGTCGCTGAAGGTCGACTCGCTGCAGGAAGCCGCGACGACCGGCCCGCTCGCGGGCCTGAGCATCACCGGCTACGTCGATCCCGTGTACCTGTTCAATCGCGCGCAGCGCACGTCGGGTTTCCAGTTCCTGAATCACGACCCGGGCGCGTACGACTACTACAACAGCACGATCGGCGACGTCTACCTCGACATCAAGAAGACCTTCGGTGTCGGTCCGATGGCGCCGTCGGCGGAGGTCGTGATCCAGCCGAACCGCGGCTTCGGCAATGTGTTCAGCAATTCGCACGGCGGCGTCGGCAACAACATCGTCACGCAGGCCGTGGTGACGGTGCCGCTCAGCACGACGCGCACCTTCGAGATCGGGATGATGCCGAGCCTCGCGGGCTACGAGGTGCAGCCGTCGAACCAGATGCTCACGCTCACGCACGGGATGCTGTACGACTTCAGCGAACCGGGCAACCTGATCGGCATCGGGCTGAAGGGTTCCAACGCGGCGATGACGCGTTTCTGGCAGGTCGTGATCGGCAACGAGGTGCTGCGCACCGCCGGCGCGATCGCGAACGCGGCGAACAACACGACGAAGACCAACTGGACGCCGACGATCACCGCGCGCTTCGACAACGCGACGTCGACCGCCTTCGACTTCGGCATCTCCGGGATGCTCGGCCGGCAGTCGCTGTTCTCGCCGTGCGCGGTGGCGGGCGGCTACGGCTACCAGTGCAACGGCTCGTCGCCCACTGGCCTCTACAAGTACGTGGAAGCCGACATGACCTATACGCACGACAAGACGCAGGTCAACGCGCAGGTCGACTACGGCGAGCTGCAGAAGGGCGCATGGAACGGCGGCACCGCGCGCTGGTACGGGATGTCGTTGCTGGGCCATACGAAGTGGACGCAGGCGTGGGTCGGCCGCATGGGCGCGACGCTGCGCTTCGACTACCTGAACAACACGTCGAACGGCGGCGGCGGCACGAACATCCAGTACGGGCTCGCGGGCGGCAACCCGTCGGTGAACGGCACGAGCGGCTTCGGCATCGATCCGTCGTGCTTCCAGGGTTCGGCGACGAACGGTACCGAATGCAAGGGCGCGCAGCGCTACGCGATCACGGCCGACCTGTTGTTCTATCCGACGCAGCAAATCACCGTGAAGCTCGAATACCGCCACGACGCGGCGAACCATCCGGTGTTCCTGAAGAGCAACGGCACCTACGCGCGCAGCAACGACCTCGCCGGGATGCAGTTCATCTATTCGTTCTGACCGCTGGCGCGTGCCGGTTTTTTCGTACAACGCAACATGTTCCGGGCCGCGCGGGCCCGGAGCCGATTCAACACAGGAGGTTTGATCTTGAAGCTGCACACATTCGCGACCGACATCACCGATCCGCGCGAGCGGGGCCGCCTGATCGGCGCGCGCTTCGCGCCGGCGATCCGCGAGACGGTCGCGCTTTATCTCGCGTTCTTCCCGAAGCTCGGCATCGATCCTCAGCGCGCGCGGGAGATCGGCGAAGCGAGCCTGGCCGCGCTCGACGCATGGTGCCCGCGCCTGGCCGCAGAAGTCGAGGCGATCGCCGACGGCGCCGACCTGCCACGCTGGCAGCTCGCGTGCCTGAACGCGCGCACCGAGATTCTCGCGACCGCGCCGGCGTCGGCCGAGGGAGAATGCTCGACAACCGTCTACGCGCCGGCCGGCCCGCATGCGCCACGCACGCTGCAAACGTGGGACTGGCACGACAGCCTCGCGCCGCAGGGGCTGCTGATGCAGTTCGCGACGTCGCAGGGTCGCACCGTCAAGCTGTTCACCGAATTCGGGATGCTCGCGAAGCTTGGTGTGAACAGCGCGGGGCTCGGGCTGCATTTCAACATCCTGCATCACGCGAGCGACAACGACAGCGCGGGCGTGCCCGTGCATGTGATCGCGCGGCGCCTGCTCGAGGATGCGACGACGGTGCAGGAGGCGATCGAACTCGCACGCACCGCGCGCGTGAGCGCATCGACGGTGCTGACCGTGTTCACGCGGCACGATGCGAACCCGCGCGCGGCGAGTATCGAATTGAGCCCGTCGGGTGTCGGTGTGGTCGTGCCGCGCCCGGACGGCTGGCTGCTGCATACGAACCACTTCCTCGATCGCGCGTTGAGCAGCGGCGAATGCATGCCCGACAGCTCGACCACGCGCGAACGCTTTGCGCACCTGAACGAGGTTGTGAACGGGATGACGAGCGCCGATGTGCGCGAACGTGCGGCGGCAATGTGCGGTGCGGCCGGCGACGCGGCCGTCGTGTGTTTCCACCCGGACCTGTCGATGCCCGACACCGAGCGCTGGGAAACGCTGCTGACCGTCGGCATCGATACCGACGCGTGTGCGCTCGACTACGTGGCCGGCAATCCGCACGATCTCGCGCGTGACGGGTTCATGCGGTTCTGACGCGGCACGCGGGCAGCGGTAAGGCAGGGCGGCACGCGTGTGCCGCCCGCGTGACGTTCATGCGTCGATGCGCTCGACCTTGCCGACGAGCAACCCGTACGACAGGCTGCCAGCGAGCGCCATTGCGGCGATGTAGGTGATTGCGCGCGAGAAATCCGCGCCGTCGACCAGCAGCCCGATCACGATCGGCGTCGCGATTGCGGACAGGTTGCCGATCAGGTTGAACACGCCGCCCGTGAGGCCGAGCAGCCGCGCCGGCGCGAGCCCCGACACGAGCGACCACGTGATCGACGCGAAGCCGTTGCCGAAGAACGCGATCGTCATGAACGCGATCACCCAGCCCGTGGACGTCACGTAGTTCGCGCCGATGATGCAGGTCGAGATCAGCAGCCCCGAGATGATCGGCAGCTTGCGCGCGAAGCCTTGCGACGCGCCGCGGCGCATCAGCCAGTCCGACAGCACGCCCGAGCACAGCACGCCGACGAACGCGGCGAGGAATGGCAGCGACGCAAGGAAGCCCGACTTGATGAAGTCCATCCCGCGATACTTGACGAGGTAGGTCGGGAACCACGTCAGGAAAAACCACAGCGTCGAGTTTAGCGCGAACTGGCCGAGGTAGATGCCCCACAGCTTGCGCCGGCCCAGCACGACGCCCAGGTCGCGCCACGTCGAAGGCGCGCGTTCGCTGCGCGCTGCGATGCGATCTTCGAGATCGACGAGACCGCCGCCGTCGCGAATCAGTGCGATCTCGCCGGCGTTGACGCCGTGAAACGTGCGCGGCTCGCGATACACCGCATACCAGACCGCAGCCCACGCGATGCCGGCGAGGCCCGTTGCAACGAACACCATGTGCCAGCCGAGATGCACCTGCAGCCACGCGAGCACGGGCGTGAGGAACGCGAGGCCGACGAACTGCCCCGACGTATAGCCGCCGATCGCGCTGGCGCGCTCGCGGGTCGGGAACCACGTCGTGACCACGCGGTTGTTGATCGGATAGGCCGGCGCTTCGAGCGCACCCACCGCGAGACGCAGCACGACCAGCCCGACGAACGAACCGGCGAACCCGAGCAGCAGTGTCGCGGCCGACCACAGCGCGAGCGCGCCCGCATACAGCACGCGCGGCGACACCTTGTCGACGAGCCAGCCGCCCGGAATCTGCATCAGCGCGTAGGTCCAGCCGAACGCGGAGAACACGAGGCCTGCGCGCACGGGATCGATGTTCAGTTCCTTGAACAGCGCGGGCGCGGCGATCGACAGGTTGCTGCGGTCGAGGTAGTTGATCACGACCGTGACGAACAGCAGGATCAGGATCAGCAGGCGCTTGCGGCTCGGCGGCGCGGTGGACGGGACGGCCGCGGCTGGGCGGGCGGCGGTATCGGCTGCGGTGGCGGCTGCGGTGGCGGCGCGCGCGAGCGGCTGCTCCGGCGGGTTGGCGTGCGTGCGTGACGCGGAATGGGCCACGGTTGTCTCCTGTGTTCTGTGCCGGCCGGCACCCGCATGGCGGGGCGGCCGTATCCAATGGCATTGGGCGAACGTTAGGGCCGTGGAGCAACGCGCGTCAACATTTGAACAGGTATCCCTATTAATGGGACGTTGCGCGCTCAGTATGTGGGAAAGCGCGGCGATAGCGTGATGACGCACACGCCGCAGCGTGGATCAGCCGCCGCTCGCTTCCTTCGCACTGACCCAGCCCTGCGCGGTACCGCCGCGCGGATTGCGATACAGCACCTTCAGCCACAGGAAGTCGGCGCTGGCATCGAGCAGTTCAAGCGTATCGCCCGCGACGACATAGCGTCGCGTCGGCGCATCGTTCATCGTGTCGTGCAGCGGCAGACGCGCCGGGCGCACCTTGAACTCAACCTTGCCGCCGCCGTACGCGTCTGGGCGGCGCGACAAGCGCTTGCCGTGCTCGTCATAGGTCAGCAGCATCGACGACGGGCCCGAATCGCCGTCGAACAGGTCGCGCAGATCGTCGGGAATCGCTTCGCTCGACTGATAGAGATACATACGGCCATTGCCGTCGAAGCGGTATGCGTCGGTGTACCAGATCGGCCCGCCCCGGCACGAACTGTACAGCGTGCGTTCCTTTGGCTTCGCCTGGACGTTGACCAGGTCGTCGCAGTTGCCGTGCGGCAAGTTGGCCGCCGGTATTTTCAGCGGCTCGAACCGTTGATGCGCAGCGTCGTACAGGAAGATGCCATAGCGCTCGTTGACCATCCCGAGCAGTGCGTATGCGGCGAGGTCGCGGTGGCCGTCGAAGTTGTAGTCGTCGGAAGCGAGCCGGTAGTGACCTTCCTCGTCGGACACACCGACGTCGAGCGTCTGCGTTGTTCCGCTCGGCAGGAAACGGATCGTGATGCGCGAGCCATCGGCGTGTTCGACGCGGGCCGTGACGGTGTCGTCGACCTTGAACGTGAGCAGCGGCTTGGCCGCATGCGCGGCCGCAATCGATGTGCAGCACGCGATCAGCAGCGCGCCGCGGCGGAGAAGCGGTTGGAGTCGCGAGGCGCGTGTCATGAGCGGCGTTCGAGCGCGTGGGGTGGGATGGCGTGTCGGGATGGCCGGCTTACGCGCTGGCGCTGTCGTCGCGATACCCGCTCTTGCCGTCGAAGATTTCCTTCAGCGCGGTGCGCAACGCGACCGGATCGTGTTCGCCGGGCGCGAGATGGATCACGTAATGCGTATTGCCGTCGAGACGCGCGGCGGTGCGCGCATCGAGTTCGACGTCGATCGTGTCGCCCGTCAGGCGCACCGACAGGTCGTTCACATGCGCGGTGAGCTGGTCGAGCACCATCACCTCGATCGTCGTTTCCTCCGGATAGCGCAGCAACGAGAAGCAGTAGTTCTGCTCCGCGTCGTGGCAATAGATGTTCGCGCAGCTTTCATCGTCGTCGATGTCGGACGTGGCCGCGCCGACGGTGGCATGTAGTTCCATGGTGTTTCTCTCGATGTGGGTGTGGGGTTATCGGGGCAGGGCGGGTTCCATTTCGACTTCGCATTGCGCATCGCGTGCCTTCAGCCACAGCCCGAATTCGCGCATGACTTCGACGACGGGCCGCAGCCGGTCGCCGTCCGCGGTCAGATCGTACTCGACGCGCACCGGGACTTCCGGATACACGGTGCGCCTTACGAAGCCGGCGTCCTCGAGTGCACGCAAGTCGAGCGTCAGCATTCGCTGCGAGATGCCCGGCATGTCGCGACGCAGGTCGCTGAAGCGCTTCGGCCCGTCGAGCAGATACGACACCAGCAGCAGCCGCCAGCGGCCGCCGAGCAGGCGCATCGCTTCTTCCACGGAACATCCTGTCGCACTCGTTTTCATGCTGCTGACCCTGGTCGGTAACTTTTTTGTGACTACGGCACAAACGACTGCCTTCTTCTCAGCGCCGCGCCGATGCGAGATATTAGCGCCCGCGTCGCGGCGAATCGATATCGGAACATCCAACCCAGGAAACGCATGAAGCTCTACCACGCTCCCGGCAGCTGTTCGCAGGCGATCCACATCGTGCTGCGCGAGGCGGACCTCGACGCGCAGATCGTCACGGTCGACGCGCGCAAGCATCGGATCGACGACGGCCGCGACTACTACGACGTCAACGAACTCGGCTACGTGCCGCTGCTCGAACTCGACGACGGCACGACGCTGCGCGAAGGGCCGGTGATCGCGCAGTATCTCGCGGACCAGCGCCCGGAAGCGCGGCTCGCGCCCGCGCACGGCACGCTCGCCCGCTACCGGCTGATGGAATGGCTGAACTTCCTCGGCACGGAAATCCACAAGGGCTTCATTCCGCTGCTGTATGCGGTGCAGGCGGGGAAATACGTCGACCCGGTGCGGCAGAAGCTCGACCGCCGCTTCGCGTGGATCGACCGGCAGCTCGACGGCAACCCGTACGTGACGGGCAACACGTTCACGATCGCCGACGCGTACCTGTTCGCGCTGACGGGCTGGGGCAAGGCCGACTGGATGCGCTCGGTGTACCACGCGGACATCGACCTGAGCCAGTACACGAACCTGCGCGCGTGGTACGAGCGAGTGCGGGCCCGGCAGGCCGTGCAGCAGGTGCTGGCTGCGGACGGCCTGGCGCGCTAGCGCGTTGGGGGGGCGGTCCCGGAGACGGTACGAAGCCGTACATGTCGCCCGCCATACCGCAAACCGCCGCGCTATAATCGCCGCCATGAAACTGTTTCGGACCTTCATCCTGCTGCTGCTTTGCGCGGTGCTGCCCATCAGCGGGCTGGCAGCCAGCGGCCTGACCGGTGAATGTCCGATGCAGCATACGATGTCGATGGGGGCGGATACGGGCATGAGCATGTCCGCCGACATGAGCGGCTGCGATGCGATGAAAGCGTCGCCCACCGGCACCACGAAGGCCAAAGCCAGCGGCATGGCCTGCAAGGTAACGGCCCAGTGTCAGTTCGGCAGTCTCTATCACCCGGCCGCCCGCGCCGACGTCAGCCGTCCCGCTGCATTCGCCAGCACGATCGTCTTCCACTACACGCAGTCCGTCCCGGCCCGCGACCCGAGCGGGTTGTGGCGCCCTCCACGCATCAGCTAATCCCGATCTGACCGGTTCACCGCCCACGCGGTGAGGTTCGTCCTGTGCGCAGGACGTGGAATCCCTTTGGGTTCCGACTTGGGGTTACACCATGTCATTCGATTTCAGCACGCCGCGAACGCGGCGTGCGTGTCGGCGCGCGCCCGTGCTGTGGGCCGCGCTGCTGGCGGCGGGCGCCGTCCACGCGCAGCAGTCGCCCGTCACGCTGGACACCGCGCTGCAGTCCGCCACCGATCGTTCCGCGTCGATGCAGGCCGTGCAGGCGTCGGTACGGGCGCGTTCCGAAGCGGCCGTCAGGGCCGGCCAGTTGCCGGACCCGATGCTCAAGGCCGGCATCGACAACCTGCCGGTCAACGGCGGGCAGCGCTTCACCGTCGGCCAGGACTTCATGACGATGCGCCGCATCGGCATCGAGCAGGAATGGGTGTCCGCCGGCAAGCGGCGGCTGCGCTCGGCGCTGGCCGACGAGCAGGTCGGCCGCGAGCGCGCGGACTATCTCGTGCAGCTTGCCGCGGTGCGCCTGCGGACCGCGACGGCCTGGCTCGACGCCGTCTACGCGAAGCAGGCGCTTGCGCTTCGACAGGCGCTGCTCGATCACATGAAACATGAGCTCGACGCGACGCAGGCGTCGTATCGCGGCGCGAAGGCGAGCGCGGGCGAGGTCGTCCAGGCGCGCGCGATGCTGGCACAAACGCAGGATCAGGTGCTCGACGCGCAGCAGGCGTATCGCACCGCGCTCATCGCGCTCGGCCGCTGGACGGCCGCACCGGTTGCGGACGTGACGGGTACGCCGCCTGCGCCCGAATCCTTCGTCGCGTCGCTGCCGCCGGACGAACTGCGCGTGTCGCAACCGGCGCTCGTTGCCGCCGCGGACGACATCGCGGTCGCGGAAGCCGACACCGCGGTGGCGAACAGCGAACGCAGCCCGAACTGGACGTGGGAAATCGCGTACCAGCAGCGCGGCGGCGCGTATTCGAACATGGTGTCCGTCGGCGTCACGATCCCGTTGCCGCTGAACCGCAAGAACCTGCAGAACCGCGACGTCGCCGAGAAAGCCGCGCTCGCGACGAAAGCGCGCCTGATGTACGAGGACACGCTGCGTCAGGTGCAGGCCGATATCCGCACGCAGTCCGAGACGCTGGCCAGCGGGCGCGAACGCATCGCGAGCCTGCGCGCATCGCTGCTGCCCGCCGCGGATCAGCGCGTGCAGCTCGCCACGGCCGCCTACCGGGCCGGCACCGGTTCGCTCGCCGACACCTTTGCCGCCCGGCGCGCGCAACTGGACGCGCAGTTGCAGGTGCTCGATCTCAGCCGCGACGTATCGCGGACCTGGGCACAGCTCGAATATCAGGTCGTGCCGTCGACGCTGGCCGCCGCGCAGTAAAGGAGAACTTCATGACGAAGCAATCATTGGCACGTGCGGCGCTGCTGGCGTTCGCCGGTGCGGCGCTGCTCGGCGCGGGCTATGTCGCGGGCATGCACCATGCCGCGGGCGGCGCGGGAACGGCTGCCGTCGCGTCGGCGGTCACGCGCGATCCGCAGGCAGGACGCAAGGTGCTGTACTGGCACGACCCGATGGTACCGAACCAGCACTTCGACCAACTGGGGAAATCGCCGTTCATGGACATGCAGCTGCAGCCCGTCTATGCGGACGAAGGCGGCGACGCACCCGGCATCCGGATCGATCCGGGCCTGCAGCAAAGCCTCGGCATACGCTATGCGACCGTGCGCCGGCAGCAGACGGCGGACGGATTCGATGCGGTGGGCACCACGCAGTTCGACGAATCGCGCGCGGACGTCGTGCAGTCGCGCGTCACCGGCTACATCGACCGGCTTTACGCACGCGCGCCGCTGCAGCGCATCCAGAAGGGCGCGCCGATCGCATCGCTGTTCGTGCCGGAGTGGCTCGCGCCGCAGGAGGAATATCTCGCGCTCAAGCGCGGCGGGATGGATGGCAGCCTGCTCGATGCGTCGCGCGCGAGGATGCGCGCGCTGTCGATTCCCGACGGGATCATCGCAACGCTCGATCGCACCGGCCGCGCCCAGACGCACGTCGTGCTGAGCGCGCCGGAAAGCGGCGTCGTCAGCGAGTTGAACGTGCGGGATGGCGCGATGGTCGCGCCGGGGCAGACGCTCGCGAAGATCGCAGGGCTGGCGACGCTCTGGCTCATCGTCGAGGTGCCGGAAGCGCTCGCGCTGAACGTGCAGCCGGGGATGTCGGTCGATGCGACGTTCGCAGGCGATCCGGCGCGGCACTTCACCGGGCGCATCCGTGAAGTACTGCCCGGCATCAGCACGGGCAGCCGCACGTTGCAGGCACGCGTGGAGATCGACAATGCGGCGCTCAAGCTCACGCCCGGCATGCTGATGCGCGTGCACGTCGCCGCGCAGAAGACCGTGTCGCGCCTGCTGGTGCCGGCCGAAGCGGTGATCGCGACCGGCAAGCGCTCGATCGTCGTCGTGAAGACCCGCGACGGCCGGCTCCAGCCGGTGTCGGTGACGGTGGGCAACGACGTCGGCAGCGATACGGAAGTGCTCGACGGGTTGAACGAAGGCGATACGGTCGTCGCATCGGGGCAGTTCCTGATCGATTCGGAAGCGAGCCTGAAAAGCGTGCTGCCGCGGCTGGAACGCGCGGCCGGCGCAAGCGCGGCGCAAGCGCCAGCCGCTGCGGCCGCGCCGGTGTATGAAACCACCGGCAAGGTCGAGAAGGTGACCGACGACGACATCACGTTCTCGCATCAACCGGTGCCGGCGCTCGGCTGGGGCGCGATGACAATGGCGTTCGGCAAGCCGTCGGCGCATGCGTTCCCGAACGTGAAGGCCGGCCAGACCGTGCGTTTCGCATTCGTGCAGGGCGACGACGGCTACCGGCTGACGAAGGTCGAGCCGCAGGGAGGCGCACGATGATCGCGCACGTGATTCGCTGGTCCGTCCGCAACCGCTTCCTGGTGCTGCTCGCCACCGTGCTGATCGCGGCGTGGGGCGTCCATTCGCTGCGACAGACGCCGCTCGACGCGTTGCCCGATCTGTCGGACACGCAGGTGATCGTGAAGGCGTCGTATCCGGGCAAGGCGCCGCAGGTCGTCGAGGACCAGGTCACCTATCCGTTGACGACGACGCTGCTCGGCGTACCGGGCGCGAAAACCGTGCGCGCGTATTCGTCGTTCGGCGACGCGTTCGTCTACGTGCTGTTCGACGACCATACCGATCCGTACTGGGCGCGTTCGCGCGTGCTCGAATACCTGAGCCAGGTGCAGAGCCGGCTGCCGGCCGGCGCGACCGTGTCGCTCGGGCCCGATGCGACCGGCGTCGGCTGGGTGTACGAGTATGCGCTCGTCGATCGCACCGGCCGTCACGATCTCGGGCAACTGCGCGCGCTCAACGACTGGTTCCTGAAGTTCGAACTGAAGGCCGTGCCGGACGTGTCGGAAGTCGCGAGCATCGGCGGGATGGTGCGCCAGTACCAGGTCGTGCTCGATCCGGACAAGCTGCGCGCCTACGGCATCACTCAGGCGGCGGTCGCGGATGCGCTGCGTCAGGCCAACCAGGCATCCGGCGGCTCGGTCGTCGAGCTGGCCGAGTCGGAGTACATGGTGCGTTCATCCGGCTACCTGCGCACGCTCGACGACTTCCGCCATGTCGTGCTGCGCACCGATGACGCAGGCACGCCGGTGCTGCTCGGCGACGTCGCGCGCATCCAGGTCGGCCCGGCGATGCGGCGCGGGATCGCGGAGCTGAACGGGCAGGGTGAAGTGACGGGCGGTGTCGTCGTGATGCGATCGGGCAAGAACGCGCTGACGACGATCGACGCGGTGAAGGCGAAGCTCGCCGACCTGACGCGTTCGCTGCCACCCGGCGTCGACATCGTCACGACCTACGACCGCTCGCAATTGATCGAGCGCGCGGTGGACAACCTCCGGGACAAGCTGATCGAGGAGTTCGTGATCGTCGGGATCGTCTGCGCGGTGTTCCTGTTCCATCTGCGCAGCGCGTTCGTCGCGATCCTGTCGCTGCCGCTCGGCGTGCTGGCCGCCTTCATCGTGATGCGCTACCAGGGCGTGAACGCGAACCTGATGTCGCTGGGTGGCATCGCGATCGCGATCGGCGCGATGATCGACGCGGCGATCGTGATGATCGAAAACGCGCACAAGCATTTGGAGGCATATGGCCACGCGCATCCCGGCGAGCCGATCACGGCCGCGCGCCGCTGGGAGCTGGTGGCGACCTCTGCCGCGGAAGTGGGCCCGGCACTGTTCTTCTCGCTGCTGATCATCACGCTGTCGTTCATTCCGGTGTTTTCGCTGGAAGGGCAGGAGGGCAAGCTGTTCGCGCCACTGGCGTTCACGAAGACCTACACGATCGCCGCGGCCGCCGGGTTGTCGGTGACGCTGGTGCCGGTGCTGATGGGCTATCTCGTGCGCGGGCGCATTCCGCACGAGCACGCGAACCCGATCAACCGCGTGCTGATCCGCCTGTACCGGCCGCTGCTCGAAGCGACGCTGCGGCGCCCGTGGGTCGCGATCGGTGTTGCCGTCGCCGCGCTCGTGCTGACCGCCGTGCCGGTGTCGCGCCTCGGTGGCGAATTCATGCCGCCGCTCGACGAAGGCGACCTGTTGTACATGCCGACTGCGCTACCAGGCATTTCGGCCGACAAGGCGAGCGAGCTGCTGCAGCAGACCGACCGGCTGATCAAGTCCGTGCCCGAGGTCGACACGGTGTTCGGCAAGTCGGGGCGCGCGGATACGGCGACCGATCCCGCGCCGCTCGAGATGTTCGAAACGACGATCCGCTTCAAGCCGCGCAGCGCATGGCGGCCCGGCATGACGCCCGAGAAGCTCGTCGACGAACTCGATCGCACGGTGCAGGTGCCGGGCCTGTCGAACGTGTGGGTGCCGCCGATCCGCAACCGGCTCGACATGCTGTCCACCGGCATCAAGACACCGGTCGGCGTGAAGATTTCCGGGCCGGACCTGGCAGGCATCGATGCGATCGCAACGCAGGTCGAGGCAGCCGTGAAGCATGTGCCGGGCGTGACGTCCGCGCTCGCGGAACGGCTGAACGGCGGACGCTACATCGACGTTGACATCGACCGGCTCGCGGCCGCGCGCTACGGCCTGTCGGTGGCCGATATCCAGTCGATCGTATCGTCGGCGGTCGGCGGCGAGGACGTCGGCGAGGTGATCGCGGGGCGCGAGCGGTTCCCGATCAACATCCGCTATCCGCGCGAGATCCGCGATTCGCTCGAGAACTTGCGGCAACTGCCGGTCGTTACCGCGCGCAGCGCGCAGATCCGCCTCGGTGACGTCGCGCGCATCGCGATCGCCGACGGGCCGCCGATGATCCGTAGCGAGAACGCGCGGCTGTCCGGCTATGTGTACGTCGACCTGCGCGGCACCGATCTGCGCACGGCGGTCCGTGCAATGCAGCAGGCCGTCGCGCAACAGGTCGCGTTGCCGCCCGGCTATTCGATCGCGTGGTCGGGGCAGTTCGAGTATCTCGAACGCGCGGCGGCGCAGTTGCGCACCGTCGTGCCGGTGACGCTCGTCGTGATCTTCGTGCTGCTGTTCCTCACGTTCGGCTCGGCGGCCGATGCGCTGCTGCTGATGTCGACGGTGCCGTTCGCGCTGGTCGGCGGCTTCTGGCTCGTCTGGGCGCTCGGCCACGCGGTGTCGGTCGCGACGTCGGTGGGCTTCATCGCGCTGGCGGGCGTGGCGGCCGAGTTCGGCGTCGTGATGCTCCTGTACCTGACGGGCGCGCTGCAGCGCCACCTCGACGCCGGCGACGTGCTGACCGATGCGGTGCTGCTCGACGCGATTCGCGAAGGCGCGGTGCTGCGCGTGCGGCCGAAGGCGATGACCGTCGCCGTCGTGCTGGCCGGCCTCGTGCCGATCATGGTCGGACACGGCGCCGGCTCCGAAGTGATGCAGCGTATCGCCGCGCCGATGGTCGGCGGCATGGTCACCGCGCCGCTGCTGTCGATGTTCGTCATTCCCGCCGCATGGCTTCTGCTTCAGCGCCGTCGTGCGCGCAGCGCGAGCCGTCAGCGGCATTCCGATGCAGTTCCTCACGGCATCAACGTGCCGTCCACCCCAACTGGAGAATCCCAATGAAGATGAATCAACTGATTGCCACCGCCGCCGCCGTTTTCGCGACCGGCGCGTTTGCCGTGCCCGCGCTTGCCGCGGGCGAGATGTCGGGCATGGACATGTCCGGCATGAAGATGTCGTCGGGCGGCGCGGCCGAGTCGAACACGGCGCTGACCGATGCCGAAGTGAAGAAGGTCGATGCCGCGAGCGGCAAGATCACGATCAAGCACGGCGCGCTCGGGAACGTCGGGATGCCGCCGATGACGATGGCGTTCAAGGCGAAGGACGCGGCCATGCTCGCCGAGGTTCATACGGGCGACAAGGTGAAGGTCCAGGTCGAGAACGTCAACGGCACGCTGACGATCGTCAAGCTTGTGAAGGCGTCGTAAGCGCGGGGATGCGGGCGGCGTGGCCGCCCGCGTCGAGCGCAGTGAAGCGCGCCGCGGCTGCCGCAGCCGCGTTCGGGCGCGTGCGCCTGTCAGACGACGCGCCCGATTGGCACACTCAGCGTGTCAGCGTCACGAGCAGATAGCCGACGTAACAGGCTCCGTTTGCCAGCAATGCCCAGATCGCGAGCCCGTGCGCGCGGGCATTGACGCGCAGCCAAGCCGCCGCCGCGAGCGTGATGATCACGCCGGTCAGCACCTCGGGGCGCGGCTCCCACGGCGTCAGCATGATGCCGATCGCCGGCAGCAGCGTGCCCTGGAACACCATCGCGCCGGTGATGTTACCGAACGCGAGCGTGTCCTTCTGGCGGCGGATCCACAGCACGCTGTTGACCTTCTCCGGCAATTCGGTCGCGATCGGCACGATGATCAGCGACAGCAGCAGCGCGGAGATGCCGAGCAGGTGCGACACGCCTTCGACGCCATGAATGAAGCCCTTCGCCCCGCCGACGAGCAGCGCGACGCCGAGCGCGAGTTGCAGTGCGATGGTCGCCAGGTTGGTCGGCAGCCCGACGCGCGACAGGAACATCGCATGCGGCGCCTCGGTGCCGTGCCCGGCATCGACGAGCTGCGTCGACGCGCGGAACGTCATCACGACATACATCACGTAGATGCCGACCAGCATCGCGGCAAGCAGCGCACGGACCGCCCACACATGATGCGGAACGAACATCGCGATGGTGGCGAGCGCGAATGCGGCGAGGAAGTAGTTCAGGTCGCGCACGAAGCCGGTCCGCTCGGGCGTGATGGTGCCGCCCAGTCCGCGCGAGCGGATCACGGCGAGCGTCATCAGGAAGGTGGTCAGCGTCGCGAGCATCAGCGGCGCGCCGAGAATCGCGCCGACGCCGATTTCCTCGTTCACGGCTGCATTCGACGTGCCGCCCGCGAGTGCGAGCAGCGGCACCATCGTCTCGGGCAGTGCGGTGCCGACGGCCGCGAACAGCGAGCCCGTGACGCCTTCGGAAATCTTCAGACGTTCGCCGAGATGTTCGAGCGCATTGGTGAAAAGTTCGGCGGCGACCAGGATGACGATCAGCATGAACGCCAGTTCGACGAGCATCAACGTCATGCGGCACCTCCGCAGGCAGGCATGCGGACAGTGGCGAAACGCGAGGGGGAAGCTGGGAGGAACATGGGGACTCCGTGGTCGGACGTTGACGAACCATGACGCATCTGCCGACGTCCGACCAGGAACGACGCGATGCGTCGATGGTCTCGCCAGACCGATTCGGCCGAACGCGCCACGGCCGCAGGCCGAGTGTGTTGACGCGTTCGCTTTCCGGGGATGGAAAGCAGGCTACTCCCCAAAGACGAAGGGCAGTCTAGCCGAGCCGGCAGCTTTCGGCAAGCTTGTGCGGTGATACCCGTTCATTCGGGAAAGTAAGCCGCCGTACTACGGATGCAGGTGCAGCACCGGGAAGCAATCGGTGTGCACGGGCGTGTCATTCGCGTGTCACGAAGCGCGGACGGGGAAGTACAGCGCGAACGTCGTGCGTCCGTCGCGGCTCACGACCTCGACCTTGCCGCGGTGCAGTTCGACGATCGACTTGACGATCGCGAGCCCGAGCCCCGCGTTGCGCGCCGCGCCGTGCCGCGACGAATCGATCCGGTAGAAGCGCTCGAAGATCCGGTCGATCTGTTCGGGCGGAATCGCAACGCCGCGATTCGTGACCTCGACGACCGCGTAGCCTGCCTGGATCGATATGGCCAGCTCGATCGTCGATCCGGCTTCCGCGTGTTCGAGCGCGTTCGACGCGAGGTTGCTGACGGCGCGCCGGAACAGCGTCGCGTCCGCGACGACCGGCGCTTCGCCGTGCACGTCGAGGCGCACGCCGGCCTCGTCGGCCAGCGCCTGGAAATACGACGCGAGCCGGCGCAGTTCGTTGCCGGCGTCGAGTTCGGCCGTCTTCAGGTGCTGCCGCGCATTGTCCGTGCGCGCGAGAAACAGCATGTTCTCGATCATCCGCTGCAGCCGTTCGCATTCCTCGATGTTCGAATCGATCAGCGCTTCGTATTCTTCGGTGGTGCGGGCGCGCGACAGCGTGACCTGCGACGAGCTGATCACGTTCGCGAGCGGCGTGCGCATGTCGTGCGCCAGATCGGACGAGAACTGCGACAGCCGCACGAACGCGCGCTCGAGCCGGTCGAGCATCCGGTTGACCGACGTGACGAGCTCGCGCAGCTCGACCGGACCGCCGCGCGCGTCGAGCCGCGCGTTCAGGTTGTGCGCCTCGATGCGCGACGTCTGCCGGCCGAGGCTTTCGACCGGACGCAGGCCGCGCGACGCGACCGCGTAGCCGAGCGCGCCGACCAGCAGTGCGCCGAGCGCGGCCGCGAGCCAGATGTCGACGCGATAGCTCTCCAGCAGCGACTCGCGATCGGTCGCCGTGCGGGCCAGTGCGACCTGGATGCTTTCGCCCGACGGCAGCGTGGCGCGCGCACGGACGCAGCGCGACGTGCCGATGCCCGGCGGCGCGCAGGTGAACGGGCTGGCGGCCGCACCCGATGCGCCGGCCGGCTGCGGCCGCGCGATCACCGACGCGAGCGTGTTGCCGGCTTCGTCGGTGTGTTCGACGAGCGGGCGGTTCGCGCCGTCGTAGATGCCGAGATAGACGCCGGGATGCGACAGCAGCACTTCATGGAACACGGCCGGATCGGCGCGCAATGCAGCCGTCGAGCCGCTCGCCTGCGCGAGCTGCAGGAACTGGTTGAGCTTGCCTGCGATCTCGATGTCGTCGCGCCGGGTCAGCTCGGCGGACAGCGAGCGATACAGGTACGCGCCGGTCAGCGCGAACACCAGCGCGGCGACGACGGCGAACGCGAGCGTCAGGCGCCGGAGCAGCGAATACGGCGCGGGGCCGCCGCTCACGAGCGATCCTCGAGCACGTAGCCCATCCCGCGAATCGTGTGGATCAGCTTCTTCTCATAGGCGTTGTCGATCTTCGCGCGCAGGCGCTTGATCGCCGCATCGACGACGTTCGTGTCGCTGTCGAAATTCATGTCCCAGATCTGCGACGTGATGAAGGTGCGCGTGAGCACCTCGCCCTCGCGTTCCGCGAGCAGTTGCAGCAGCGCGAACTCCTGCGCGGTCAGGTCGATGCGGTTGTCGGCACGCCGCACGCGGCGCTTGATCAGGTCGACTTCGAGATCGGCGACATGCAGGATCTCGCGCGCATTGCGCGGCGCGCGCCGCAACAGCGAGCGGATGCGGGCGAGGAATTCCGCATACGCGAACGGCTTGAGCAGGTAGTCGTCGGCGCCCAGTTCGAGCCCCGTGACCTTGTCTTCGATCGCCTCGCGGGCCGTGAGCAGCAGCACCGGCGTCTGCTTCTGCGCGCGCAGCCGCCGCAGCACCTCGAAGCCGTCCAGTTCCGGCAGCATCACGTCGAGCACGACGAGATCGAAATCCTCGTGCAGTGCGAGGAACAGCCCGTCCCGGCCGTTCTCGGCCACGTCGACCGTGTAGCTCGCCTCCGTCAGCCCCTTGCGGAGGTACGACGCCATCTTGGGTTCGTCTTCGACTATCAGTATCCGCATGGTGGAGCAGGCCGTTCGTGATTCCAGCCGGTCAGTGTAACGCGTGAGCTTACGGCGTCGCGCGTGCGCGCAAGATGACCGGCGGATGACGGAATTGTCATGAAGCCGGCTTGCGATGCAGCGCCCGCGTTTGATGAAAATCCGGTCATGTTTCGGCCATCTCGTCGTCACGGCGGCGGCGATAAGCTGCAGCCGTCTTGTATCCGGAGCGCGCCGTCGCGGTGATGCTCCCGTTCATCCGCTCGTTGCCTGCCTGATTCCGCATCCATGTCGTACTGGCGCAAATTCATCCTCGTCGTGCTGCTGGCGCTGTGCCTGCCGATCCAGTCGTTCGCGACCGTGTCGATGCAGTGCGCGGGCGCGGTTGCTGCCGTGCCGCATGCGGCGGATGGGGCGAGCGCCGATGACTCGGCTGCGTCGCATGCGAAGCAGCGCGCGCACGGCGAACAGCATGAGCACGACAACCACGCACGGCATGCGACGTCTTGTTCCGTTTGCGGCTCCTGCTGTTTCGGCACGGGCATGGCGGAGGTGCCCGCGGTGTCCGTTGCTTCGGACATCGGCATCGCGATCGTCTCTTTCGCGCCGTCGTCCGTCGTCGTGTCGTTCCTGACCGGCGGCATCGACCGGCCGCCGCGCCGGATTCCCGTCTAGTCCCTGCCCGCGGCCGACCGGCCGCGCTCCGCAAACCGTGCTGGCGACGCTCGATGTCCGCCGCACGACTCACGACGAGAAACATCCATGCGATTGATTACTGCGGCGCTGCTTGGCGCGGCGGCCCTCATGCCGTCGCTCGCGCCCGCGCAAACCGCCTTTCCCGATCCGGCCGATGCCGCCGCGCCGGTGCCGGACGTCACCGTGACGTCCGCGTTCGACGGCTACGCGCCGTATCGCGACGACGCAGGACCGGGCTGGAAACAACTGAACCGGGACGTGCTGGAGCGACCCGCGAAGGGGCGCACGACCGGGCACCCGAAGCCGGTGAACCCGGCGGGCGGCGCAGCCCATTCGATGCACGGAGGGGCTGCGCAATGACGAGCCTGGCGATATCACCGCGCTTCGGCGCGACCGTACTCGTGCTGGCATTCCTCGCCGGCTGCACGACGTTCTCGAAGGACGGCGGTTTCGATGCCGTGTCGTCCGTCGCATCGGAACGGATCGGGAAAGACGCCGTCATCGTCAGGACCGGTGCCGATCGCGAAGCCGTCGACAAGCGGACGAAGGAATTGCTCGCGAAGCCGCTGTCGATGGACGACGCGGTGCAGCTCGCGCTGCTGAACAACCGCGGGCTGCAGGCGTCGTACGCAGAACTCGGCCTGTCGGAAGCGGACCTCGTGCAGGCCGGCCGGCTGCCGAATCCGCGCTTCTCGTTCAGCCGCACGCGGGCCGGCGACGGCGAGCTGAGCCTCGGCCGCACGTTTTCGGCCAACGTGTTCGCGCTGCTGACGCTGCCGCTCGCGACGAACATCGAACGGCGTCGCTTCGAGCAGACCAGGCTCGAAACGGCCGACGCGATGCTGAAGGTCGCGGCCGACGCGCGCCGTGCGTATGTCGAAGCCGTCGCCGCCGAGCAGGCCGCGAATTATGCGCAACAGGTGCGTGACGCCGCGAGCGCGGCGGCCGAACTCGCGCAGCGCATGCGGCAGGCCGGCAACTTCAGCCGGCTCGATTACGCCCGCGAACAGGCGTTTCATGCGGACGCGGTCGCGCAGCAGGCGAAGGCGCAGCAGCAGGCCGTGGCGGCGCGCGAAAAGCTCACGCGGGCGATGGGACTGTGGGGCGCACGCGCGCAGTACGCGCTGCCCGAGCGCTTGCCCGACCTGCCGAAGGCACGCCCCGATCTGCCCGATCTCGAACGCTATGCGATGAGCCACCGCCTCGACATCCAGGCCGCGAAGCTGCAGACGCAGGGCGTCGCAGCGTCGCTCGGGCTCAGCAAGGCCACGCGCTTCGTCAACGCGGTCGATCTCGGCTACGTGAACAACTATGAGACCGACAAGGGTCACGAGCACGGCTACGAGATCAGCGTCGAGATTCCGCTGTTCGACTGGGGCGGCGCGAAGGTCGCGCGGGCCGAGGCCGTCTACATGCAGTCGGCGAACCGGCTCGCGCAGACGGCCATCGACGCGCGCTCGGAAGTGCGCGAATCGTACGCGGCATACACGACGAGCTACGACGTCGCGAAGCACTATCGCGACGAAGTCGTGCCGCTGCGCAAGACGATCTCGGACGAGCTGCTGTTGCGCTACAACGGGATGCTCGCGAGCGTGTTCGAGCTGCTGGCCGATGCGCGCGAACAGGTCGGCGCGGTCAACGGCTACATCGATGCGCTGAAGGATTACTGGCTCGCGGAAACCGACTTGCAGATGGCGGTCGGCGGCCGGCTGCCGAGCTCGCAGGCAGCGCAGCCAGCGCAGCCGACGCAGCCGACGCAGCCGACGCAGCCGACGCAGCCGACGCAGCCGACGCAGCCAACGCAGCCAACGCAGCCAACGCAGCCAACGCAGCCGACGCCGCGTGCGGCCGCTCCCGCCGCCTCCACGCCCGCCGCTGCGCCGCAGCCGGCTTCCTCTCCCGTGGCGCAAGCGGCGCCCGCAACGCATCCTGAAGGTCATTGACATGGTGTCCCGTCGACAATTTCTCAGCGGCTCGGGCGCCGCGCTGCTCGGTGCGGCGATGGTCAGCAAGGCCGGTGCCGCGTCGCTGCCCGAAGCGCCCACGATGGCGAAAGCCGGCACGCAGCCGCCGATCGTGCCGCCCAACGGCCGCCCGTACACGCCCGTCGCGACGCTGAACGGCTGGACGCTGCCGTGGCGGATGAAGAACGGCTGGAAGGAGTTCCACCTGACGGCCGAGCCCGTCGTGCGCGAGATGGCGCCAGGCATGAACGCGAACCTGTGGGGCTACAACGGCCAGTCGCCGGGCCCGACGATCGAGGCCGTCGAAGGCGACAAGGTCCGCATCTTCGTGACCAACCGGCTGCCCGAGCACACGACGATCCACTGGCACGGGCTGCGGCTGCCCAACGGGATGGACGGCGTCGGCGGCCTCACCCAGCCGCATATCCCGCCCGGCAAGACCTTCGTCTACGAGTTCCAGCTGGAGGCGCACGGCACGTTCATGTATCACCCGCACGGCGACGAGATGGTGCAGATGGCGATGGGGATGATGGGCATGTTCATCGTGCACCCGAAGGATCGCGCGACGATGCCGGTCGATCGCGACTTCGTGTTCCTGCTCGCCGCCTACGACATCGATCCGGGCAGCTACACGCCGCGCGTGAACGAGATGACGGACTTCAACATGTGGACGTTCAACTCGCGCGTGTTCCCGGGCATCGATCCGCTGCCGGTGCGCGCGGGCGATCGCGTGCGGATTCGTTTCGGCAACCTGACGATGACGAACCATCCGATCCACCTGCACGGCTACAGCTTCGAGGTCGCTGGCACCGACGGCGGCTGGATTCCGCCGGCGGCGCGCTGGCCCGAGGTGACGGCCGACGTGGCGGTCGGCCAGATGCGCGCGATCGAGTTCACTGCCGATCGCCCCGGCGACTGGGCGTTCCATTGCCACAAGTCGCATCACACGATGAATGCGATGGGCCACCAGGTGCCGAACCTGATCGGTGTGCCGCAGAAGGATCTCGCGAAGCGCATCGGCAAGCTCGTGCCCGACTACATGGCGATGGGCAGCACCGGCGGTGCGATGGGCGGCATGGAGATGCCGCTGCCCGACAACACGCTGCCGATGATGACGGGCACCGGCCCGTTCGGGCCGCTGGAAATGGGCGGCATGTTCACGGTGCTGAAGGTCCGGCAGGGGCTCGGTCGCAACGACTATCGCGATCCGGGCTGGTTCAGGCATCCGAAGGGCACCGTCGCGTACGAATACACCGGCGAATTGCCGGACGGCTGAGCAGCAGCACGCGGCGGCCGTGCCGATGCGGCCGCCGGTTTCATTTCACTCACTCTGGATGGAGCAGGCACGATGAAGAAGGGACTGGTTTCGATTGCAACGGGTTGCGCGCTGGTGTTTTCCGGCGCGTCGTACGCGGCCGGCGACATGGCCGGCATGGACATGGGCGGCAACGCGAAGCAGGGCGCCGACGCGACGCGCGGGATGTCGCACGGCGAGATCCGCAAGGTCGACACGGCCGCGGGCAAGCTGACGATCAAGCATGGCCCGCTGGACAACCTCGGGATGGATGCGATGACGATGGTGTTCAAGGTGAAGGATCCGGCGATGCTGTCGCAGGTCAAGGCGGGCGACAAGATCGATTTCGTCGCCGAGGACGTCGGCGGCGCGTTGACCGTCGTCGCGCTGCGCAAGCCGTGATGCGGGACATGAACATGCACACGACGATCGCGAAGATCACGCGGCTCGCCGGCTGCGTCGCGGCCGGCGCGCTGATCGCCGCCGCGCCGGTGGCGGCATCGGCGCACGGCAAGCTGGAAAGCGCGACGCCCGCGACCGGCAGCACGGTCGACACCGCGCCCGACACGTTGCGGCTCGCCTTCAACGAAGATCTCGAACCGACGTTCAGTTCGGTGAAGGTATCGGACGCGAGCGGCAAGCCCGTCGCGCACGACAAGGCGAAAGTCGATCCGTCCGCGCCGCGCGTGATGACCGTCGCGCTGCCAAAGCTCGTGCCGGGCGCGTACACCGTGCAGTGGGCGGCGATGACGGCCGACGCGCATCGCACCAAGGGCACCTACACGTTCAAGGTGAAAGAGTGAACGAAGGCATCGTCGGCCTGCTGCGGCTGGTGGCGGTGGCGATCCAGAACGCCGGGTTCGCGGTGATCGTCGGCACGCTGCTCGGCAGCCACTGGCTCGCGCGCGGCGCGTCGGCGTGGCAGCGCGACACCGCACGGCGGCTCGTCGCGACGCTGCGCGCTGCGTCCGTCGTGTCGCTGCTCGCGAGCATCACGGCGTTCTGGGCGCACTGCGCGCTGATGAGTGAAGTATCGCTGCTCGAAGCGGGGCCGGCCGTCCGCGCGATGCTCGCGGGCACCGGGTTCGGTCATGCGTGGCTGGCCGGCGCGGTGTTCACGGTCGTCATCGTGCTGCTGTCGTTCCTGCGGCGCGCGAGCGATGCGCGTGTTCCGTTCGCGATGTGGGGCGCGCTCGCGTGCGTCGCGCTGGCACGCAGCAACGGCGGACATCCGGTCGATGCGGGGCTGTTCAGCATGCCGGTGTGGGTCGACTGGCTGCATCTGCTCGCGATCAGCGCGTGGGTCGGCCTCGTATTCGTGACGGCGTTCGGCGTGATGCCGCGCCTCGCCGGCCTGCCCGCGAGCGAACGCACGACCGGCGCGTCGTTCGTGCAGTCGCTTTCCGATGCGTCGACGGTTGCGCTGGTCGTGCTGTTCGCAACCGGCACCTACAACGGGTGGCGCGGCGTCGCGACACCGGCCAACCTGCTCGCGTCGACCTACGGGCAGCTTCTGCTGCTCAAGCTCGCGCTCGTGCTGATCGCGGCGGCACTCGGCGGACACAACCGCTTCTTCGGGATGCCGACGCTGCTGGCCGCGCTGAAGGATCCGGGCGCCGCGATGCCGGTGAGCGCGTTGCGCGGGTTCGGCGCGGTGCTGCGAATCGAGGCGGTCGTGCTGGCCGGCGTGCTGATGGTGGCGGCGGTGCTCGTGTCGAGCGCGTTGCCGGGGACGGTTTAGCGTCACCGGTTGCCGGCCACGGCCGTAGCGGGAAATCGTCGCGAACAGCGTGGGTGTTCGTCAGACGATTTCCCGGTTTCGGACGCCGCAGCGTGATAACGAAAATTACAACATGCTGTCCGCGCATTACCAAAAACTGTCACCAAGCGCCGCTAAGCTTTCGCCACCCTCACAACCGGGATTCCCCGTCATGCGCTCGACAATCCGCCTGTTTGCCCCGCTATTGCTGCTGCCCACGCTTGCTGCACCGGTCTTCGCCGCCACCGCCGCCCCCGTCAGCCCGAACTGCGGCGGCAGCACGACGCCGATCGCCGACATCCAGGGGCCGGGCGCGCCGTCGCCGCTGGCCGGCCAGAACGTGTCGATCGAAGCGGTCGTCACCGCTGATTTCGGCGGCACGGACGGCTTCGGCGGCTTCTTCGTCCAGCAGGCCGACGCGCAGCGCCGCAACCAGCCGGGTGTGTCGGAAGGGCTGTTCGTCTATGCACCGAAAGCGCGTGCGAAGGCCGGCGATCTCGTGCACGTGACGGGCAAGGTCGAGGAGAAATACGGCCAGACCCAGCTCACGCTGTCGGGCGCGATCGCGGTGTGCGCGAACGGCCAGACGGTCACGCCGGCGACGCTCACGCTGCCGGTCGACAACCCGGGCACGTTCGCCGCGTATGAAGGGATGCTGGTGCGCCTGCCGCAGACGCTGAACGTCACCGACAACTACGAGCTCGGCCGCTACGGCAGCGTGATGCTCAGCAACGGCCGCCTGCGCACGCCGACGAGCGTGGTGCCGCCGTCGCAGGCGCAGACGCAGATCGATGCGAACGCACGTAACCGGCTGGTCCTCGACGACGGCTCGAACAAGCAGAACCCGGCGACGGTGCCGTATCCGGCGCCGCAACTCTCCGCCGCGAACACGCTGCGCGCGGGCTACACCGTGCGCGACGTCGAAGGCGTGCTCGAGGTGCGTTACGGCGCATGGCGCGTGCAGCCGCTGCCCGGCGCGGCCGCGCCGGCGTTCGATACGCGTTCGAACCCGCGCACCAACGCACCGGCACGCGATCCGAAATCGAACCTGCGCGTCGCGTCGTTCAACGTCCTCAACTACTTCAACGGCAACGGTCTCGGCGGCGGCTTCGACGACCCGAACAACCGCGGCGCGAAGACCTACCCGGAATTCCAGCGTCAGGAAGCGAAGATCGTCAGCGCGCTGAAGGCGCTGAACGCCGACGTGATCGGCCTGATGGAAATCCAGAACAACGGCTACGGCGAACTGAGCGCGGTGCGCCAGCTCGCGGCGAAGCTCGGCAGCAACTGGCGCGTCGTCGATCCGGGCACGTCGCGCCTGGGCGGCGACGCGATCACGGTCGCGATGATCTACGACAGCCGCGCGGTCGAACCCGTCGGCCGCGCGTCGACGCTCGCGATCGACGACAAGAACCGCCAGCCGCTCGCGCAATCGTTCCGTCGGATCGGCGGCAACCAGGCGCTGACGATCGCGGTCAACCATCTGAAGTCGAAGAACTGCCCTGATGCGGCGAATGACGATCTCGACCAGGGCGACGGCCAGGGCTGCTGGAACCCGACGCGCACGCGCGCGGCGGCGAAGCTGGCCGACTGGCTGGCCGGCACGCCGACGGGCGTCGCGGGGCAGGGCGTGCTGCTGATCGGCGATTTCAACAGCTACACGTATGAAGATCCGATCCGCCTGCTCGAATCGCGCGGCTACCGCAACCTCGTGTCGCGCTGGATCGGCGCCAACGCGTACAGCTACGTGTACAACGGCGAAGCCGGCTATCTCGATCACGCGCTCGCGTCGCTGCCGCTCGCGTCGCACGTGAAGGCCGTGCACGAATGGCACATCAACGCGGACGAGCCGCTCGCGCTGCAGTACACGCTCGCGTACAAGTCGGCCGAGCAGCAGAAGACCTTCTACGCGCCGGATGCGTATCGTTCATCGGACCACGATCCGGTGCTGATCGATATCGCGCTGCCGGGCGGCGGGCACTGATCGCCGGTCGACCGTCTGAAGCAACGCGTGCGGCGATGCCGCACGTCGTCGCGTGAGCAGTGGCGCTGCCGCTCGCTCACGCGGCGTCTCTCCCCTCGGCATCACGTGCCCGATCCGCGATCGATTGCAGCGATGCGATCCGGAATGCGCGGCGCGAATGATCGCTTCTTCATTGCGAATGCCCGCGTATTGCGCATCAATGCCGTCCGAATGTCGGGCGGATTCATTTCGATATCGGGTAAATAATTCCGTCGCGCGCTCGATGAATTAATGAAATCGGTATTTTGTGGGTGGCGCCGGCGGTTATTCAATGATTCGCGCCAATCGATGCGGCATAATTAAAATGAAAGAAAAATCATGTCGATTGGAAGGGCTTCCGTACGCGGCATCCAATGCCCGGCGAGCGTTGCGGGACATGCGAAAAAGGCGCGGCATTCCAGGAAAAAGTGATTCGTACGGCGCGCTCAATTCGAACAATCGTTTTTCTTTCAAATTCCAGACACTGACCCCCGTTCGCATCATAAGAGATTTTTTAATATCAGAATGATCTTTGACAACGCGCCGCAGCACCGCCTATTTTTGTGATGTCGTAAATTTTGGTCATACAAAAGTCGTCACAACTGCAAGGGGGCGGCGTTCCCGCATCATTCTCCGCCAGCAGTTTGCTGTGTCTGTATCAAGTTCAGTCTCTCGAAGAAGTCCAATCCCGAAGCGCCGTCTGCCAACCGTGCAATGCGAGTGGCGGGTCCGCCTGCGCGTTTTTCGCCGGTGGTGGCGGCCTGTGTGAAGCGGTATCCGACCCAACACAAAGGACCGAGATGAAACCAGACAGGAGCAGTACCGGCAGCCGCCGCGACCGTCGCGGCCGGCTGGCCGGGCTTGGCGTATTGACCGTCGTGACGCTGGCGCTGGCTGGCTGCGGCGGCGACGATTCGTCGTCGGTCGGCGCGTCGAGCCTCGCGCAGGCCACCGCCAGCCAGCAGGCCAGCGCACAACAGGCGGCCGGCAATCAGACGCCGGCGGCGAACCAGCCTTACGTCGACTCCGTTGCCTATTCGATGAACGCAACCGACGGCCTCGCGGCGACGCAAGTCTCGGAGAAGGCGGCGGTGATGCATTACCAGTGGAAGTCCGGCGGCACGACGGTCAACTACACGACGACCACCGGCCACCTGACCGCGCAGGACGCGAACGGCAATGCGGAAGCGTCGATGTCGTATGTCGCGTATACCGCGCCGAGCACGAACGGCAAGCCGCGCCCCGTCACGTTCGTCTATAACGGCGGCCCCGGCTCGTCGTCGATCTGGCTGCGGCTCGGCTCGTTCGCGCCGACGCGCGTCGCTACTCCCGACCCGCTGTTCGGCACCAACTGGCCGAACTATCCGCTCGTCGACAATGCCGAAAGCCTGATCGACACGACCGACCTCGTGTTCATCGACCCGCCGGGCACCGGGCTGTCGGAAGCCGTCTTGCCGAACACCAACCAGAAGTACTGGGGTTCCGATGCGGACGTGAACATCATGCGCGACTTCATCCAGCGCTACCTGAACGTGAACAGCCGCGGCACGTCGCCGATCTACCTGTACGGCGAATCGTACGGCACGCCGCGTACCGACATGCTCGCGCTGGCGCTCGAATCGGCCGGCGTGCACCTGACGGGGATCGTGCTGCAGTCGGCGATCCTGAACTACTTCGCGGATGCAGTGGAAGCGGTGGCGATCACGCAGTCGACCGAAGGGCTGCTGCTCGAAACCGATACCGTGGCCGGCTATCTGCCCGGCTATGCGGCGGTCGCGGCGTACTTCAACCAGGTGTCGCCGGCGCCAGTCAATCCCGATCTGTATGCACTGCAGACCGAGTTGTTCACGACGCTGATCTACAAGCAGCTGCAGCAGTACTCGCAGTCGTGGGTGCTGAGCCAGCTTGGCATTCCGGATGCGCTGGGCACGCCGGTGTTCCCGAGCGATGCGACGCTGAAGCTGTGGTCGCTGCCGTCGAGCCTGACGACGCAGGCGCTGCGCGGGTATTTCAACGCGAATCCGTTCGGCACGAGCCTGCTGCCGGGAACGACGATCGGCCGCTACGACGGACGCGTATCGCTGCCGAACGCCGATCCGCGCCTGCAGGCGGACGGCGACCCGTCGGACATCCTGATCTCGCAGCCGTTCACGAACGCGCTCGCGACGCAGATGCCCGACTACCTCGGCTATACCGCGCCGAACGCGACCTACCTGCCGCTGAACGACAACATCATCCAGGTGTGGGACTTCTCGCACGACGGCCAGCCGATGCCCGACACGATCCCCGATCTGCTCGGCGCACTGCAGCTCAATCCGAAGCTCCACGTGCTCGCGGAAAACGGCCTGCACGACCTGGCGACGCCGTTCTTCAACACCGAAAAGCAGCTCGCGCGCCTGCAGACGGTGAAGGGCCTGAATCCGAAGCTGCAGGTGAACTTCTTCCAGGGCGGGCACATGACGTATCTGGATGACGTGGCCCGTCCGCAGATGAAGCGCGACCTGAAGATCTTCTACCAGGGCAAGCGGATTCCGACCGCGCTGACGCTGCGCACGCTGCCGCCGCCTTGGCCGGACGAAAACCCGGCCGGCACGCCGACCGGCAGCGTGCCGGGCGCGACGGCCGCGACGACGCTGGCGGCGGCACCGTAAACGACGGACTCCTTGTCAAAGGAACCCTCTGTTCATCCATTGAATGCGAGTGATCATGTCCCTAATCAATTCGATGCGACGCATGTCTCCGTTGATCGTCCTCGGCGCCGTGATGAGCAGCGCCTACGCACTGCCGCCGCAGGCGGTGGCGCCGGTGAAGCTGCCGCATGGCGGGCACGGCGTCGACGGTCCGTTCTTTCCTTCGACCCGCGTGGCGCCGGTGCTGCCGTCGACCGGCGCGACGCTGCAGCAGCAGGCGCAGAAGCGCGTCGACGCGAGGCTCGGCGGCAATACGGTGCTGAGCGACGGCGCGGCCGTGACGAAGGCGCAGGCGCAGAGCAGCGGGCTCGGTTTTGTCGCGAAGCACTTCGACGAGATCGATGCGAAGCACGCCGGTCGCGTGACGATGAGCGATGTGCGGCAGTTCATCCAGCAGCGGCAGGTGCAGGCGCAGCAGGAACAGCAGGAGTGATGGCGTAGCGCGGTCGTGTCCAGGCGGGCGGCCGGTGCCGGTTGGGTGCCGGCCGTCCGGCCTCGGCGACCTGCTTTCGATATGCCGCGGCGCGTGTTCTGCCGCGGCTTTCTTCATGGAAGCTCAGCACGCATGCGGGCAACACGTACGCATGCGAACCACGCTCAGTTTCCCCGGTGCGCGTAGCGCCTCGCCGTCGCCGACGGCAACTCGCCGAACATCGTGCGGTAGTCCTGCGCAAAACTGCTCAGGTGCCAGAAGCCCCATTGCGTTGCGGCCGAGGTCACGGATTCGCCGAGCCGAAGCGCGCGGCGAACGTGATTCAGTCGAACGGCGCGCAGGTAGGCAATTGGATTCAGATTGAGCGTGTCGTTGAACGCGTATTGCGCGGTCCGCCGGCTGATGCCGAGCTGCACGCACAGTTCGGCGATCGACAGCGGACAGGTCGACGCATCCTGCAGCCGCTCCTGCACCGCGTTGACCAGCGACCAGTACTTCGTCGGGCGCGTCGCGAGCGCGTCCGCGTCGGGCGCAGGCACCGTCATCGCTTCGGAAATCGCATACAGGACGGTCCGCTCCAGCAGTTCGATCCGGTCCTGCGTCGTCACATCCTCGATCGGCGCGCATTTCGCGGCCGCGGCCATGGTGTTGCGCAACAGGACGCGAAGACGGTCCGCGACATGGGTTTCCATCGGGATCAGCGGCGCGAAGGTGCGGGCCCGAAGCGACGCGGCCAGCGTGCGCATCGCCTCCGTCGACAGCTTGTCCGGCTCGATCTCGACGTTCACGAGCACGTGCCGGTCGGGCGAGTAGAACTCGAATACGGGCTGGCTCGAAAACACGTGCAGGCTGTCGCGCCCGCTCTTGCCGCCGCACATGCGTGCCAGGCCTTCCAGCTCCAGCGGCACGGCCACCGCGATGCGATCCGCCGGCACCGCGCCTTGCTGCAGGATCACCTTGTCGAGATCTTCGACCAGCAGCCGGATGCCGCCCAGCGACACGATGGATGACGAGCCGTGAAACAGGCCGCCCGAGATCTGCGTGTAGTTCAGGTCCCAGCCGTCGAAGATCCGCGCCTGCTCTTCCACATCGGTGAACGCGCAGAACGCCACCGTTCGCGCAAACAACGGGGTGCCAGAGAAATCGCTCGGATCGGCAGACGGCGTCATCGGGTCGGGAGGGGGCGGGCGGATCGATTCATTGTAGCCGCTGCACCAGGCGGTCAAAAAGCCCCGGCAGGCTTTTTCCCGGTGGAAACCCTCGCTTGCCGAAATCCGATAGTGAAACGCCGGCAGGCGCAATACCTTTGGCATGAATGCATCGCAACGCATCGCGCCGGCGCCGGGAGCCTCCCGCTTCGTTGCCGGCCGAACCGAACACGGCTGCCGGCGCAGGGCCGCAGGCGCACCTCTGGAGAGACATCGATGGAGCTTCCACGTGGCGGATTCTGGCGGAACTGGGTCGGGAATCAGTCGTGCGTCGCCGCGCACATGGCATCGCCGACCAGCGAGGCGGAGATTGCCGAACTCGTGCATGCGGCGACGAGCCAGGGCAAGAACGTCCGATGCTCGGGATCGGGACATTCGTTCACGTCGGTCGTCGCGACGAGTGGCCTGCTGCTGTCGCTGAAGGATTACCAGGGCATCGTCGCGGTCGACGAGCGGCAGCAGCGCGTGACGGTGAAGGCCGGCACCCGGATCAATGCGGTGACCCGTCATCTCAAGGAAATCGGCTTCTCGCTCGTCAACCAGGGCGACATCGATTCGCAGGCCATTGCCGGTGCACTGGCGACCGGCACGCATGGCACGGGGACGACGCTGAGCAACCTGTCGTCGCAGGTCGTCGGGATGCGGATCGTCCGCCCGGACGGCTCGATCATGGACGTGAGCGACCAGCGGGACCTCGACCTGCTGCACGCGACGCAGGTGAATATCGGCATGTTCGGCGTGGTCTCGGAGCTGACGCTGCAGGTAACCGACGCGTTCTGGCTGCACGACCGCGTGTGGCGCGAGGACTTCGAAGCGCTGATGGAAAAGTACGACGACCTCGCGGCGAAGCACCGGCATTTCGGTTTCTTCTGGTGCCCGACGTCGGAAAGCCGCGACCTGTACTGCCTGCCCGACACCACCAGGGTGTCGAACTCGAAGAAGGACTACGACGTGTGCGAGATCAAGGTGATGGACCTCACCGACGAGCGCACGTTCTACGAAGGCGAGCACGAGAAGATCGCGTACAGCTCCGAGGTCTACGCGATCCACTACGTCGCGAACTTCCACGAACTCGAGTATGCGGTGCCCGCGGAACACGGCAAGGAAGCGCTGCGCCGCGTGCGCGACCTGATCCTCACGAAGCATCGCGACTGCATCTTCCCGGTCGAATACCGGTTCACGAAGGGCGATCCGGCGTGGATCAGCCCGTTCAACCAGCAGGACAGCGTGACCATCTCGTGTTCGGGCGGTCCGAACGGCGTCGACTACTGGCCGTTCCTGAAGGATGTCGACGACATCCTGCGCGACTACGGCTCGCGTCCGCACTGGGGCAAGCTGCATTTCACGAACCGCGACGACGTGGATCGCTGGTTCCCGAAGGCCGAAGCGTTCCGCGAACTACGCCGCAGCGTGGACCCCGAAGGCTATTTCCTCAACGATCATCTTCGGACGCTGTTCAGCTGAGTGGTCCGAACGAACCAGACTGGAGAACGACGTTATGAATGCCAAGATTGACGGACGACTGGCCGGCAAGGTCGCCATCGTGAGCGGCGGCGCCGGCGGATGCGGTGGCGCCGCGTCCGAACTGTTCGCCGCGCAAGGCGCGAAGGTCGCGATCATCGACCGCGACGGCGATGCGGCCGAAACGCTCGCGGCGCGGCTGCGCGATGCCGGCTTGCAGGCGATCGGCCTCGGCGCCGACGTGTCGAAGCAGGCGGACGTGCAGAACGCGGTCGATGCGGCCCGCAAGCAGTACGGCAATGCGGACATCCTGTTCAATCATGCGGGCACGCTGATCGTCAAACCGTTCCTCGACATCGAGGAGGCGGAATGGGACTGGCTGATGGGCGTGAACGTGAAGAGCATGTTCCTGATGACGAAGGCGGTGCTGCCGCAGATGCTGGAGAAAGGGCGCGGCAGCATCGTCTGCACGTCGTCGATCTCGGCCGTCTGCGCGACGCCGGGCGAAGTGCTGTATGACGCGACCAAGGGTGCGTGCCACATGTTCGCGCGCGCGATCGCCGTCGAGTACCGCGACCGCGGCATCCGCTGCAACGCGCTGGCGCCCGGGTTCATCCGCACGCCGCACGGGATGCGCGAGCTGAAGGATCTGCAGGCGATGGGCGTGGACGCGACCGAAGCAGCCATCGCGGTGCAGCAAGGCCGGCTGTGCGAGCCTTCGGAGGTGGCCGCCGCCGCGCTGTTCCTCGCGTCCGACGAATCGAGCTTCGTCAACGGCACCCACCTGTTCGTCGACAACTGTTTTTCCGCTGTTTAGGCCCCGATATCCCGCCGATATCCGCAAGAAGCCGAAGGGCAGGCACGACCTCTCCAGGAACGGCAGTTCTGTCGAAGGTTCCGCAGCGATGCGGGCCTTCGATTTTTTTTGGCCGGTTCGCTGCGCGATGCGTCCTAGCGGATTGTCGTAATCCTTCTATCTGAACCCATTTGCGTCTGCTGGAATGGCGATGCCGAATAACCGTTCAGCCGGCATCGCGGGGCGGCGTGGTTGTCGACGTCATCGAGCGCCGGTCCGGCGCTCGACTTCGCGCGGGTCCGGGCCATTCCGGCATACCGGGGTCATTCCATCACTCTCTTTTGATCAATCATCATGTTCAATCGCACCACCAGCACCGTCGCCAACGTCGATCCGGAACTCTGGACTGCCATTCAGGACGAGAACCGCCGCCAGGAAGACCACATCGAGCTGATCGCGTCGGAAAACTACACGAGCCCGGCCGTGATGGCCGCGCAAGGCTCGCAGCTCACGAACAAGTATGCGGAAGGTTATCCGGGCAAGCGCTACTACGGCGGCTGTGAATATGTCGACGTGGTCGAGCAACTGGCGATCGACCGTGTGAAGCAGCTGTTCGGCGCGGAAGCCGCGAACGTGCAGCCGAACTCGGGTTCGCAGGCGAACCAGGGCGTGTTCTTCGCAATGCTCAAGCCGGGCGACACGATCATGGGGCTGAGCCTCGCGCACGGCGGTCACCTGACGCACGGCTCGCCGGTCAACATGTCGGGCAAGTGGTTCAACGTCGTCAGCTACGGCCTGAACGAGCAGGAAGACATCGATTACGAAGCAGCCGAGAAGCTGGCGCACGAGCACAAGCCGAAGCTGATCGTCGCAGGCGCGTCGGCGTTCGCGCTGAAGATCGACTTCGAGCGTCTGGCGAAGATCGCGAAGTCGGTCGGCGCATACCTGATGGTCGACATGGCGCACTACGCGGGCCTGATCGCAGCGGGCGTGTATCCGAACCCGGTGCCGCACGCGGACTTCGTGACGACGACCACGCACAAGAGCCTGCGCGGCCCGCGCGGCGGCGTGATCCTGATGAAGTCGGAGTACGAGAAGCCGATCAACTCGGCGATCTTCCCGGGCATCCAGGGCGGCCCGCTGATGCATGTGATCGCGGCGAAGGCCGTGGCGTTCAAGGAAGCGCTGTCGCCGGAGTTCAAGGCGTATCAGGAGAAGGTGGTCGAGAACGCGCGCGTGCTGGCTGAAACGCTGGTCAAGCGCGGCCTGCGGATCGTGTCGGGCCGTACGGAAAGCCACGTGATGCTGGTCGACCTGCGCGCGAAGAAGATCACAGGCAAGGCAGCGGAAGCGGCACTGGGCGCGGCGCACATCACCGTGAACAAGAACGCGATCCCGAACGATCCGGAGAAGCCGTTCGTGACGAGCGGCATCCGTCTGGGTTCGCCGGCGATGACGACGCGCGGTTTCGGTCCGGCGGAAGCGGAGAAGGTCGGCAACCTGATCGCCGACGTGCTGGAAGCACCGGAAGATGCGGCGACGATCGAGCGCGTGCGCGGGCTGGTCGCGGAGTTGACCAAGCGTTTCCCGGTTTACGGCTAAGACACTGCATTCGGGTTCAACTGCCGACGCGGTTGAACCTCGTCTGGTTCGAAGCGATGAAAAAAATCCGGCTCGCAAACCGCGAGCCGGATTTTTTGCGCTGTGTGCGAGCAGGTGTCGCTTCACACCGTCGGATCGACGTTCGCCTCGAGTTCGCGAATCCGCTCGTCGTTGCGCGTGTCCTTGAGCACCGGCGGCCCGGCGAAGGAGTGGCGCACGCCGAAGCCGTACCAGATCACCATCAGCACGGCCACGAACGCGACGAGCACGTAGAGCACCTTCTCGTTCGGCGGCTGGATGCCGACGTACGCGAGCACGCAGGCGCCGATCAGCGCGAGCAACGCGCACGGTTTCGACCAGATGCCCAGCTGGAACGGGCCCTTTTCGGTCCACGTGCGTCCTTCGGCGAACATCCCCGAGCCGATCGGCATCGCATACGAGATGAACAGGAACACGGCGCTGCCCGCGCTCAGTACCGAGAACGCGTCGCCGTACAACGTGACGACGATCGCGAGCACCGCACACGTCCAGATCGCGGGGCCGGGCGTCCGGTGATGCTGATTCACGCTGCGCAACAGCTTCGACGCCGGCAGCCCGCCGTCGCGCGCAAACGCATACATCATGCGCGACGTCGACATGATCGCGGCGAGGCCGCACACGTAGTTGATGAAGAACATCGCGAGCTCGAGGCAGACGCGCAAGGTCTTCGGGATCGGTGCGAGGATGGCTTCGAAGAAGCCGGTGCCCTGTTTCATCGCGGCGGTCAGGTCCGGCATGACCAGCACGAACGCGCACACCATCACGTAGCCGAACACCGCGGACCAGAACACCGACCCGATGATGCCGCGCGGTACGTTCTTCGCCGCGTCGTGCGTCTCTTCCGACGTGTGGGCGGATGCGTCGAAGCCCGTGATCGTGTAGGTCACCAGCAGCAGGCCGGACAGGAACGCGAGCGGTGTGCTCTGTTTCGGCCATGCGCCGCCGTCGACGCCCGTGAAGTTGGTGACGGTGACCAGCCGATGCAGGTCGAACGCGACCGGCGAGTAGACCAGCAGCGACACGACCAGCGCGATCGTCACGACGAAGATCAGATAGCCCGACAGGTCGGTGATCTTGCTGGCGATCTTGATGCCGCGTGCGTTCAGGATCGCCTGCGAGAGGGTGATGATCGTGATGAACGCCGTCTGATGCCACCAGGTCAGGCTGTCGGGACTGACGCCGAACATCGGTGCGATCAGGGTTTTGAAGAACGGATCGTAGGTACCGAAATTGATCGCGGCGATCACGAAGATCAGGCCGATCAGATTGAGCCACGCCGTCATCCACCCCCATTTCTTTCCGCCGAGGATCGCGCCCCAGTGGTAGAGGCCGCCCGCCGTCGGAAACGCGGACGCGATTTGCGACATCGACACCGCGACGATCAGCGCGAACAGCGAGCCGAGCGGCCAGCCCAGGCCGATCGATGCGCCGCCGGCGGCGGAAAACGCCAGTTGAAACGCCGTGATGCCGCCCGACAGAATGCAGATCACCGAAAACGACACGGCGAAGTTCGAGAAACCGCTCATGCGTCTCGACAGTTCCTGCGCGTAGCCCATCTTGTGGAGGAGGCTTACGTCACTGTCGGTGCCTGAATCAGGCTGGATTTTTGCATCCATATTCGCTCCGTCACGTATGTCCTGCATGGCAGGACCGTCATCGCTGCCCGGGCCATGTGATGCGGCCCGCTCCTGGAAGTCGTCGGTGGCACGCGATGACATGCGTCGATGGCAGTCGCGTTCCGGTCCGATACGAGAACGGTATGAAGCCAAATCTCGCGGCGATATCGGATTTCGGCAATCCAGTGAAACTCCGGAGGCGTGCACCGTTCGGGGGCATCGCATGCCGGCTTGTATTTTTGTAAGAAATCCCGATGAGTCAGGGATGACTCGTGCTTGCCGAAATGCGATAGCCGGCGAAAGGGCCTACTCCGGCTGCTGCTTGCCGTGCCTCTGCCCGAAGCGCGCCCGATAGTCGCGCGGCGATATCCCGACCCGCTTCGCGAACGCACGCTGCAACGCATCCACGCTGCCGAATCCCGACCGTTCCGCGACCCGTTCGAGCGTCCAGTCGGCCCGCTCCAGCAGCGCCTTCGCGCGCTCGACGCGTGCTGCCAGCACGAACTGCGCAGGTGAGAGCCCGGTCTCCTTGACGAAGTTGCGCGCGAACGTCCGCTCGCTCATGTGCAGGCGTGCGGCCAGCGCGGCGACGCCGAGTTCGCCGGTCGGATCGCCGGCGATCTCGGTGAGCAGCGCGCGCATGCGCGGCGTCGCGCTTGCCTGGATGCCGAGTCCGACGCTGAACTGCGTTTGTCCGCCGGGACGGTGCATGAAGAGCACGAGTTCGCGTGCGACCGCGAGCGCGGTCGGCGCGCCGCAGTCTGCCTCGACGAGTGCGAGACACAGGTCGATGCCCGCCGTCACGCCGGCCGACGTATGGAACGGCGGGTCGCTCACGTAGATCGCATCCGGCTCGACGTGCACGTCAGGGCACAGCGCTTGCAGCATCGCGCACTGGTTCCAGTGCGTGGTCGCGCGTTTGCCGTTCAACCATCCGCCCGCGGCGAGGACGAACGCGCCCGTGCAGATGCTGGCGATGCGCCGCGTGTCGGCGATTCGCGTGTGCAGCCATGGCAGCACGCCGGCCTCGGATGCCGCGTGGCGCAGCGCCGCTTCGCTGCCGCCGGCGACAATGATCGTGTCGATGGACTCGGGCAACGCGGCGAGTGCGGTCGGACCGGCGAGGCGCAGGCCCGCATGCGTGACGATGTCGTGTCCGTGTTGCGACGCGAGCGTGAGCCGATAGGGAACGACGTGCTCGGGCAGGTGGCGGTTCGCGACCGCGAACACCTCCATCGGGCCCGTGATGTCGAGTGACTGGACGCCTTCGAAGCCGACGACGACGATGTCGCGTGCCGAACCGGTTGACTGGGACATGGCAGAAAGTGCGGTGGAGTTGTCCTTGTGACCGCGAGCATGATCCTTGTAATTTTCCGGACGTGCAATTGATTGACGCGGGTGAGCGATGCGGGAATGGAACAGAAACGGCGTGACGCGCGCGATGGTGGCGCTGGTCGTGTGCGCGGTGTTGGGCGTGTGCGGATCGGGGTGGTCGGGGCCGGCGGTCGCGGACGATACACGAACGGTCACGCAAACGCTGACCGTGAACGCCCCGAAGGCGGGCCGCACGCGGCCGCTCGTCGCGATCGTCGCGGACAACGCGGGAACGGAGACGACCGATTTCATCGTCCCGTATGCGATCCTGAAGACATCCGGCGTGGTCGACGTCGTGGCCGTATCGGCCGTCGCCGGCGCGGTCGAACTGATGCCCGCGCTGCGGATGCTGGCCGATGCCACGTTCGACCGGTTCGACGCAACCGAGCCGTCGGGAGCCGACGTCGTGATCGTGCCCGCGCTGCATCGTGCCGACCGGCCGGCGGTGCTGGCGTGGTTGCGCAAGCAGGCCGCGGCCGGCGCAACGATGGTGGCGATCTGCGATGGCGCGGAGGTGCTCGCGAACGCCGGGTTGTTGCGGCATCGCACCGCGACCGCGCACTGGTATTCGCGCGACGGGTTGCGTCGCCGGTTTACCGATACGGCGTGGGTCGACGATCGCCGCTACGTGATGGACGGCAACGTGATGACGACGACCGGCGTGTCGGCGTCGATTCCCGCGTCGCTTGCCTTGGTGAATGCGCTTGCCGGGCCGGCGGCGGCGCGCGAAACGGCGCGGGACATCGGTGCGGATGGATGGAGCGATGTTCACGACGGTAGCCGGTTCGCGTTGAGCGCACGTGCCGTGGCGACCGCGCTGGCGAATCGCGTTGCGTTCTGGCGGCATCGGACCTTCGATCTGCCGGTGGCGAGCGGGTTCGACGAACTCCCGGTTGCACTCACCGCCGATGCGTGGGCGCGGACGTGGCGCAGCGATGTTGTCGCAACGGCGGATGCGCACGTGATCGAATCGAAGCACGGGCTGCGGTTGTTGACGCAGCCGGCCGATGCGCGGCATGCGCGCGTGACGATTCCCGACGGGCGGCGTGGCGAAGCGGTGCTTCCCGGTGTGCTTGGAGACGTCGCGGCACGCTACGGCGACGCGACGTCAGGCTGGGTGGCGCTGCAACTGGAGTATGCGAAGTAGCGGCTGCAGGGCTTACGCGTCGCGCGACGCCGATTGCAACCGGTGCTGCCCGGATTGCTGGCCCGGTATCCGGGATTGTCCGTGGAGGCCGATTTCGACGACCGGATCGTCGACCTCGTGCGCGATGGCTACGATATCGTCATCCGCGGCGGCAACATTCACGACTCGGCGCTGGTGTCGCGCCCGATCTTCCGCATGAATACCGTGCTGGTTGCATCGCCGGGCTATCTGGCCGCACACGGCGTGCCGCGCACGCCTGACGCACTCGGCGCGCATCGGCTGATCGCGCGCCGGTTTCTCGGCGGAGAGATCGCAACGTGGGGATTCAGGGCACGCGGCGACAGTATCGTCACGCTCGATCCAGGCGAGGCGGCGCCGCTGACGTTCTCGGCACCGGAGGCGGTGCTTCAGGCTGCATGCGACGGTCTGGGCATCGCGCAAGTCGGCGTGCATCTCGCGTGGACGCATCTGCGTGCCGGCGCGTTGAAGGTGGTGCTGCGTCGCCAGCATTTGCCGGGCGACTACGAGATGGCGATGCAGTATCCGCATCGTGCGTTGAAGGCGCCGCGCGTCCAGGCGACGGTCGACTATCTGCTCGACGCGTTTGCCGCGAACGAGAGCCTGCATGTGCCGCTGAAGGCGCTGGATGCGTACGGCGCGTGATGACCGCGGAGGGGGGCGCTTGAGGGTGTCGCCACCCGCGCGGCTTCGTGTCGAGACGTCGACTTCAGGAGCGAACGCGGGTGGTACGTTGTGACGTGCGGCTTGCGCTCAGACCGTCGCGGTGCGCCGCGCCGTCAGCCGATTCCACAGCATGCCGGCACGGCTCCCGCTTCGACAATACGCGAGCACCGGCTTCGGCAGCGCATCGACCAGCGCGCCGAACGCATCGACTTCCGCATCGCCGATCCGATCGCGTTCGACCGGCAGATAGTGCGCGTCGAGGCCGAGTTCGCGCGCAGCGGCAGCAATGGCCTCGAACGCCGGTTGATCGGCGCTTTCGCCGTCCGGCCGGTTGCAGATCACCGCGCGAAAGCCTGCGTTGCGGATCGCCTTCAGGTCCGCCGGCGTGATTTGGCGCGACGCGGTGAACCCCGTCGCCACCGCGGCCCGGCATTGCTCGAGCGCGCGCGCAAAACACGCGATCGCGAAATCGACGTCCTGCTCCGTCGTGTAGCGGCCGAAGCTGATGCGCACCGTGCGGCCCGCGGCTTCCGCATCGAGGCCGATCGCGGTCAGCACGTGCGACGGCGCGCCGCTGGTCGAGTTGCACGCGGAGGTCGACGACACGGCGAGCGCATCGCCGAGCATGAACGGGAAGAAGCCCGGCGCGTTCACCGTGAGGCTCAGCGTATGCGGGATGCGGCGTGCCGCTGCCGCGTTGTGCGTGATGTCGCCGAGCGCGAGCAGCGCGTCCTTCAGGCGTGCGCTGAGTGCCGCGATCCGCACGGCTTCGCGCTCGAGTTTTTCGGCGGCGAGTTCGCAGGCGGTGCCCATCCCGACGATCTGATGCGTCGCGAGCGTGCCCGAGCGCAGGCCGCGTTCGTGTCCGCCGCCGTGAATCTGCGGCGCGATGCGGTCGGCGATGTCGCGGCGGACGAACAGTGCGCCGATGCCTTTCGGACCATAGACCTTGTGTGCGGACATCGACAGCAGGTCGATGCCGAGCGCGCGCACGTCGATCGGCGTCTTGCCGAGCGCCTGCGCGGCGTCGACGTGCAGCAGCGCGCCAGCCGCGTGCACGATGCGCGAGATCGCGCCGATGTCGGTCAGCGTGCCGAGTTCGTTGTTGACGAGCATCAGCGACACGAGGCCCGTATCGGGGCCGATCGCCGCTGCAACCGCGTCGACGGTGATTTCGCCGTCGGCGGTGGGTGACAGGTAGGTCGCCGTCATCCCGCGCTTCGACAGGTTCGCCATCGTGTCGAGGATGGCCTTGTGTTCGAGGCGGCTCGTGATCAGGTGGCGCTTGTCGGTCGCGGTCTCCGCATAGCCCTTCAGCGCGAGGTTGTTCGATTCGGTGGCGCCCGACGTCCAGACGATCTCGTCAGCGTCCGCGCCGATCAGCGCGGCGACCTGCTCGCGTGCGTGCTCGACTTTTTCCCTCGCCAGCCGGCCGGCGGCGTGCGAGCTCGACGCGGGATTGCCGAAGATGCCGTCGGCACCGAGGCAGGCCGTCATCGCTTCGATCACGCGGGGGTCCGCCGGGGTGGTGGCTGCGTAGTCGAGGTAGTGCAGCGGAGTGGTATCGCTCATGTCCGTCTCTGGCTCTTTCGCTTCGGAATGGGAGAAATGATACGTGGGCGGGAGGGGAAAAAGGATCCAAAGTTGGCTGGGAATGTAGCTTGATGTGGAATAACGTTTTATTTATTTCTGCTATGAGGGAAATTACTTCCACATGGTCTGGCCCGGCATGGCGGTGGATTGGTCATACGGATGCCCGCATGGCCGCGGGCACGCACGCCAGCGCAACATTCAGCGCAGCGCGGTGGGTCGGAATTGAAGACATCAGCGTCGCGCCGCATGACGTCTCGTGACCGTCGAACGCGGCGGCTTCCCCTTCAACGATGAATGCAGCGTCACCTGCGGCAATCGTGCAGGCGCCGTGGATCGGACACGAACAAGCGTTGCCGAAGCGGGCGGCCGCGCGCCCCATGACCGTGCTGATTTCGGCTCCGGACTCGACCCGGCCGCCGTGGGTATGTCTGTCGCCTACCCGGATAATTCCTCGCATAGGACTCGTCCTCTGAATGATTCGCGCGGAGGTCGCGTCTTGCACGCAACATGCCGCAGCGCCGGTTTGCATCACCACGAATACCGCTGACGTTGCCGAGTCATCTGCATGAAGCGCGCAAATGGCGCCCTGCACCGGCGCCCATGATGTCTATGAGGGATTCCCCCGTAACCCGCGAATGAGTGCCACTTCGACGCTGCACCCGTTCGCGCAGCGCTTCTCCATCGACACTTCCCGCCTTTCACGCCCGATTATTTGCGTTTCGCGAATGGCGCGTTCGCCGGTTGTTCCATACCCGATCCGCAGCCGCGCACCTATCTTTCGGGCGTCGGCTGATTGAATTCGACGCCTGCAACCGCAAAGGCGGCCGCCACTTCCTCGCGACTCAGGTCGCGTCGCACACAAAGACATCGGATCTGGCGCATGCACGGACGCTCCGGCGCGTGCAGGCGGACCAATCCACGGAGACGGAAATGAAAGCAAACGAGTGGGATACCTCCTATGAGTGGAAGGCGGTGACGCTGCTGGCGCTCGGCTTCGGGCTGGTCGGCCTCGACCGCTGGCTCATCGCACCGCTGTTCCCTTCGATCATGAAGGACTTGCACCTGACCGCGCAGGATGTCGGCAACTGCATCGGCGTGCTCGGCCTGTCGTGGGGCATCTTCGCGGCGCTGATGGGCGGCATCTCCGACAAGGTCGGCCGCCGCAAGGTGCTGATCCCGGCCATCGTCGCGTTTTCGCTGCTGTCGGGCTTCTCGGGGCTCGCGGGCGGCCTGCTCGGCCTGATCGCGATCCGCGGGCTGATGGGCGTCGCGGAGGGCTCGTTCTGCCCGACGAGCTTCGCAGCGACCGCCGACGCGTCGCATCCGCGGCGGCGCGGCCTGAACCTCGGGCTGCAGCAAAGCGGCTTCGCGCTGTTCGGGCTGGCGCTGTCGCCGATCATCGCGACCCAGCTGCTCAGCTTCGTGTCGTGGCGCTGGGTGTTTGCGCTCGTGGCGATTCCCGGGCTGATCCTCGGCGCGATCATGTTCTTCGTGATTCGCGAACCGAAGCGCACGCAGGAGGTCGTGTCGGAACACGCGCCGGCTTCGCTCGGCCATGTGCTCAAGAGCCGCAACATCCTCGTCGCGATGGCCGCGCTGTGCTGCGCGATGACCGGCGTATTCGTGCTCGGCGCGCTGCTGCCGCTGTACCTGACGGATTACCTGGCGCTCGGTACGCAGAAGATGGGCCTGGTGGTGTCGGCAATCGGCTTCGGCGGCTTTCTCGGGCAGTTCGGCTTGCCGGGCCTGTCCGACCTGGTGGGACGCCGCCTCGCGAGTATCGTGGGCTTCGTCGGCACGGCGGTGATGCTCTACATTTTCCGCGGCCTCGGCCCGCAGCCGATCGCACTGTTCGTTGTCCTGTTCGTCGCGTCGTTCTTCACGCTCGGCCTGGTGTCGCTTCTGTCGGGCCCGGTGGCGACCGAAGCCGCACCCGTCGGCCTCGTGTCGACCTCGATCGGCGTGGTGGTCGGCGTCGGCGAGATCTTCGGCGGCGGCATCGCACCGGCGATGGGCGGCTATGTCGCCGCGCACTTCGGGATCCAGAACATCCTGTGGCTGCCGATGTGTGCGGTCATGCTGGGCATCGTGGTCAGCATGCTGCTGCGGGAAACCGCGCCGGCCGTGCTGCAGCGCCGGGTGGGCATGCAGCCGGAGCTCACGGCGGGCAAGCAGCCGTAACGTGCCGCCCGGTCGTACCCGCGCCCGGCGGCCGGTGAGATTGACACCTATCAGGTGACAGTGTGACGCGTTCTGCGTGACCCAACCGGCCGGCAGGTGCGGTTAGACTGCCAGTTTCGCATTCAGGATGGGCGCGGTATGGACCGGTTTCTGAGCATCGAGGCATTCGTCAGAGTCGCCGAGGCGAGCAGTTTCGCGGAAGCCGCTCGGCAACTTGGCGTGACCAGTTCGGTCGTGACGAACCGCATCCAGCAACTGGAGAAGTTCGTCAACGCGCCCTTGTTCCATCGCAGCACGCGCCACGTGCGCTTGTCGGAAGTCGGCGAGACGTTCTACCGCGAGTGCGCCGAGGTGGTAGGGCGCGTCAACGAGCTGACCGACCAGATGCGCGAGCTGCGCGCGACACCGACCGGGCGGCTGCGGATCCAGATGCTGCCCGGCTTCGCGCTCGATCACTTCGGCGTGCCGCTCGCCGAATTCAATCGCCGCTATCCGGGCATCCAGCTCGACATCATCGTCAATGACCGTGTCGTGGACCCTGTCGAAGAAGGGTTCGACATCGCGTTCCAGATCTTCCCGCCGATTTCCGAGTCGCTGATCGAGCGGCGGCTGTTCGTGGTGCGGCGCCTCTTCTGCGCGTCGCCCGCGTACCTCGAGGCGCATGGTGCGCCACAACATCCACGCGAATTGCTGCAGCACACCACGGCCTTGTATTCGGGCTATCCGTCGCGTAACCGCTGGACCATGACGCGCGGCGATGAAGTCGTCGAAATGGAGCTGCCGGGCATGATCCGCTCGAACTCCGTGCACCTGCTGCGCGAGTACGCGCTGACCGGCGGCGGCGTCGTGTGCCTGCCCACGCTGGTCGCGAGCGAAGCGCTCGTCGCGGGCCGGCTGGTGCCGATCCTGACCGAGTTCCAGCTTGCGCCGCTGAGCTTCGCGGCGGTGTATCCCGCAACGCAGCGACAGGCGTTGAAAGTAAAGGCCCTGGTCGAATTCCTCGTCGAATACATCGGCGAAGAGTCGCCGTGGGACCTTCCGCTGCTGGAGCGCGGCTGGGTCCGTTGAGCGGGGCGATTATTCGCGAAACGCAAATGCCGTAGTCGCGGTCCGTTGCCTTGTTGAGGGGCCCCCGTGCCCCTAAAGTTGAATCCAACAAGCGGTTCAACTCAGGAGACAGCAATGACCGACACGGCATTCCACACCGTCTTTGGCTCGCTCGACGGCTACACGAAGGGCGAGATCGAAATCACCAGCGGCAGCGCGCAGCACTACGCCTTCTCGAACGTCTTCGAGGTGGCAGCGAAGTCGGCCCCCTACGAAAAAGTCGTCGCCGGCAAGAACCTCGAATACGTGATCGAAGTGCTGCGGACCGACGGCCAGTCGCCGTGGTTCGCATGCGCCCACGACGAGTTCGCGATCCAGATGGACGGCGAAGTCCGCATCGAATTCATCAAGCTCGACAACCCGCCGACCACCGGTCGCGGCACCGTGAGCGCTGGCCTGGAGCCGGTGGGCCGCGAGATGGGTTACGTCGTCCTGCGCAAGGGGCACCAGGCGCTGTTGCCGGCCGGCTGCGCGTATCGCTTCGCCGCCAGCAAGCCGGGCGTCGCGCTCGTGCAGACCGTGCTCGGCGAACTGTCCGTCGAGAAGTGGGCCGACATCTGCCTGCACTGATCCATCCGACCGCCCCCATTCGAATATTCCAGGAGACACGTTATGGCCACCCTCGAGACCCTCGATCTTTCCGCAGGCTTTGCCGCCGATCTGGTGCAAGCCACGGAAGCCGATGCCGTCACCGGTTACCGCCGCTTCCAGCTCGGCGAGTTCGCGTTCCAGCGCGACGAGTACTTCGTGAAAATCAGCTGGCCGGCAAAAGGCCAGACGCGCACGCATGCGATGCCCGCGGACGCCTTCCTGCGCGCGATGATGCGCGACGTGGCGTGGGGCTTCTTCTACGGCTGGGTGAATTTCGATCACGTGTTCGGCACGCGCAATCACTACGGCAAGGTCGACATGTATGCGGGCACCTTCAACGGCATCCTGAAGGAAGCCGGCGTCGACTACACCGAGACCTTCGAAACGCCGCTCATCATGGCGACCTTCAAGGCGATGCTGCATGACTGGACCAACGAAGGATTCGATCCGTTCGCGGCGCCCGAGGAAACCGGCACGGCGTTCGGCCGCAAGCACGGCGAGAACGGCTCGGCGATCGAACGCACGCGCATCGCGACGCGCCGCATGCCGGGCCTCGAAGGCGACTCGCCGCTGCGCGACGAGCTGCCGGTCAACCGCGCGTTCCTCGACGTCGGCCAGGACGAGCCGGAAGTGCATGTGAAGCCGGGCTTCGAAGGCGAACTGCACGCGTTCAACCTGTTCAAGTACCTGTCCCGCTCGGACGTCACGTGGAATCCGTCCGTCACCTCCGTGTGCGGGCGCAGCCTGTTCTGCCCGACCACCGAGGAATTCATCCTGCCGGTGTTCCATGGCAACGACCGCGTCGAATGGTTCCTGCAGCTGTCGGACGAAATCGTGTGGGACATCGGCGACAAGAACACCGGTGCGCCGCGCGCGCGCATCACGATGCGGGCCGGCGACATTTGCGCGATGCCCGCCGACATCCGGCATCAGGGCTACTCGACGAAGCGCTCGATGCTGCTGGTCTGGGAAAACGCGACGCCGAACCTTCCGCAACGATACGAGAGCGGCGAGCTTGCGCCGTATCCGATCGCGTTCTAAGCAGCGCTTCCGCAAAAATTCGAGGACGATTCATGCAAACCCAACTCTTCATCGACGGGCGCTTCGTTGACGCCGTCGACCGCGGCACGATCGACGTGCTCAATCCGCACGACGGCTCGCTGATCACCAAAATTGCCGCCGCCACCGCGGCGGATGTGGATCTCGCCGTCGAAGCCGCCGCCCGCGCGTTCCCGACATGGTCGGCCATGCCGGCGGCCGAGCGCGGCCGGCTGCTGCTGCGCCTCGCCGATGCCATCGAGGCCAACGCGGAGGAACTCGCGCAGCTCGAATCGCTGGACACCGGTCACCCGATCCGCGATTCGCGTGCGCTCGACGTGCCGCGCACGGCAGGCTGCTTCCGCTACTTCGGCGGCATGGCCGACAAGCTGCAGGGCTCGGTGATTCCCGTCGAAACCGGCTTCCTGAACTATGTGCAGCGCGCGCCGATCGGCGTCGTCGGCCAGATCGTGCCGTGGAATTTCCCGCTGATGTTCACGAGCTGGAAGATGGGCCCGGCGCTGGCCGCGGGCAACACGGTCGTGCTCAAGCCGTCGGAAATCACGCCGCTGTCGACGTTGCGCATCGTCGAGCTGATGGCCGAGGTCGGGTTCCCGGCGGGTGTCGTCAATATCGTCCCCGGTTACGGGCATACGGCCGGCCAGCGGCTCGCCGAACACCCCGGCGTCGGCAAGATCGCGTTCACGGGTTCGACGGCGACGGGCCGCCGGATCGTCGAGGCCTCGCAGGGCAACCTGAAGCGCGTGCAGCTGGAACTGGGCGGCAAGGGCGCGAACATCGTCTTCGACGATGCGAACCTCGATGCGGCCATCAACGGTGCCGCATGGGCGATCTTTCACAACCAGGGGCAGGCGTGCATCGCGGGTTCGCGTCTCGTGCTGCACGAACGCATCGCGGATGAGTTCCTCGAGCGCTTCGTGTCGCTGGCTTCGTCGATTCGCGTCGGCAATCCGCTGGACCCGGACACCGAGATGGGCCCGCTGACGTCGAAGCAGCACCTCGATCGCGTGCTGTCGTTCGTCGACGTCGCGCGCGAGCAGGGTGGCCGCGTGCTCGCGGGCGGCAGCGCGCCGCAGGAGCCGGCGCTGGCCAACGGCTACTACGTGCGCCCGACCATCATCGAGGCGAAGAGCGCGGCCGACCGGGTTGCGCAGGAGGAAGTGTTCGGGCCGTTCGTCACCGTGCTGCGCTTCAGCAGCGACGAGGAAGCGCTGGCGATCGCCAACGCGACCGAATACGGGCTCGGCAGCGGCCTTTGGACCAACGACCTGTCCCGCGCGCACAGGATGGCGTCCAAAATCGACGCAGGCATGTGCTGGATCAACTGCTACAAGCGCGTCAATCCGGGCAGCCCGTTCGGCGGCATCGGGAAGTCGGGCTACGGCCGCGAGATGGGTTTCGAGGCGATGCACGACTACACGGAAGCGCGCTCGGTGTGGGTCAACGTCGACGGCAAGGTGCCGCCGCATTTCAAGCGCTGAGGCCGCAATGGAGCGCTTCGTCTATCAGGGAACCCCTTCCCGCGTGGTGTTCGAATGGGGGGCGCTCGAACGCTTGCCGGACGAGCTGTCCACGCTCGGCGTGCAGCGGGCGCTGATTCTGTCGACACCCGAGCAGCAGCCGCTCGCCGAACGTGTCAGAAGCGTGCTCGGCGAGCGTGCGGCCGGCGTGTGTGCGCAGGCCGTGATGCACGTGCCGGTCGAAGTTGCACGTGGCGCGCGCGAGATGGCCGCCGAGCTGGGCGCGGACTGCTGTATCGCGATCGGCGGCGGCTCGACGATCGGGCTCGGCAAGGCGATCGCGCTCGAGTCGTCGCTGCCGATTCTCGCCGTGCCGACCACTTACGCAGGCTCGGAGATGACGCCGATTTTCGGCCTCACGGAAGGCCGGCTGAAGCGCACCGGGCGCGATGCCCGCGTGCTGCCGCGCACGGTGCTCTATGACCCGTCCCTGACGCTTTCGCTGCCGCCGGGGATTTCGGCGGCTTCCGGTGTCAATGCGATGGCGCATGCGGTCGAAGCGCTTTATGCGGAAGATGCGAACCCGGTGATCAGCCTGATGGCGGAAGAATCGATTCGTGCGCTCGGCGAGGCGCTGCCCGCCATCGTCCGCACGCCCGACGATCGCGAGATGCGCAGCCGCGCGCTGTATGGCGCATGGCTCGCCGGCACTTGTCTGGGCGCGGTCGGCATGGCGTTGCACCACAAGCTCTGTCATACCCTGGGCGGCACCTTCAATCTGCCGCACGCGCAGACGCACGCCGCGATGTTGCCGCATACCGCACACTACAACCATGCCGCGGCGCCCGACGCGCTGCGACGGGTTGCGCGGGCGCTGGGCGGTACCGACGCGGCCGATGCCGGCCCGCTGTTGTTCCGGTTGAATCAGCAGCTCGGCTTGTCGGTGGCGCTCGCCGACATCGGGATGCCGGAAGCGGGCCTCGACGAGGCCGCCGACCTCGCCTGCCGGAACCCTTACGCGAATCCGCGCCCGATCGAGCGCACGGCCATTCGTGAACTGTTGCAGCATGCGTGGGAAGGGCGCGAGCCGCATTGAGCGGCCGAATGCATCAAAGGAGACGAACGTGACGAATGGTCATCATGACGGTGACACCCGGCTGACCGAGCAGGTCGTTGCCAGCTTCGACGGTACGCCGGATCCGCGCTTGCGCGTGCTGATGCAGAGCCTCGTGCGGCATCTGCATGCGTTTGTCCGCGAAACGGAGTTGACCGAGGCCGAGTGGATGGCGGCGATTCGCTTCCTGACCGAAACCGGGCAGATGTGCGACAACGTGGTGCGGCAGGAATTCATCCTGTTGTCGGACACGCTGGGCGTGTCGATGCTGGTCGATGCGATCAATCATCGCTTCGCCACCGGCGCGACGGAAACGACCGTATTCGGCCCGTTCTACATCGAGGGCATGCCCGACCGCGCGTATGGCGAGAACATGGCGTTCACGCCCGGCACGCCGGTCATCGTGCATGGTCGCGTGCTCACCACCGACGGCGCGCCGGTGCAGGGCGCCGTGCTCGACGTGTGGCAGACCGCGGACAACGGCATGTATTCCGGGCAGGACCAGGAACAGCCGCATGGCAATCTGCGCGGCCGCTACCGGACCGATGCCGAAGGCCGCTATGCGATCACGACGATTCTGCCGGTCAGCTATCCGATTCCGACCGACGGCCCGGTCGGGACGATGCTCGATGCCACCGGCCGCCATCCGTGGCGGCCCGCGCATCTGCACTTCATGATCGACGCGCCGGGCTACCGCAAGCTCGTCACGCATCTGTTCGACGAGGAGGGCGCGTATCTGAAATCGGATGCCGTCTTCGGCGTGAAGCCGTCGCTGATGGTCGCCTATCGCCCGCGCGCGGCAGATGACGAACTCGCGCGTCGGGTCGGACTGAGCGGCCCGTATCGCGAAGCGACATATGACTTCGTGCTCGACCGGAGTTGATCGACATGGCTCAATTTTTCGCGGTGTTTGCTACGGACCAGCCCGGGATGCGCGACGTGCGCGACCGCGTGCGGTCGACTCATCGGAACTACCTGCGTTCCGCCGCGCAGCACGGCGTGTATGTGCGGCTCGGCGGGCCGACACTCGACCCGCAGGGCGATGCGATGAACGGCACCCTGCTCGTCATCGAGGCCGACGATATCGATGCCGTGATGCAGTTCGTCGGCAACGATCCGTATGTGAAGGAAGGGTTGTTCTCGCGGGTGGAAGTTCGTCCGTGGGACTGGAGCCTCGGCAACCCCGAGCGGAGAGTGTGAGTCATGGGTGCCACGCAACTCTGTCGCTTCTCGGATGTGCCCGACGGCGGGGCATGGGTCGTCGATGAAGCGTGTATCGGACGGCCCGTCATCGTCGTGCGGCGCGGCGAGCAGGTGTGGGCGTATGTCAATCGTTGCCCGCATTTCTCGGTTCCGCTCGATTTCGAGCCGGGCAATGTGTCTTGCTATCGGTCCCAGGTGCTGATGTGTGCGCATCACAGCGCGCTGTTCCGGTTCGATGATGGTGTGTGTATCGACGGGCCGTGTTCGGGTGCCGGGCTGGAAGCCGTCGCGGTCGAGGTGGATTCGACGGCTTGGGTGATTTGTCGAGGTGCCTGATCCGGACGGTGCGGTCGACCAAGGGTATTCGGGTCATGCGGTAATCGTTTCAGGTTGGATGCAATCGAGAATGAGCGGAGTTCGATCCGCTCCATTAAATCAGTAAAACTAATTAAGGCGTCGTTTTTGCGACCCGGATGAAAGCGAAGCCGGGCTGGGGAAGTCGTTGTTTCACGAAGCATCGGGCGAGTACCCGCGAGACAGTGGGCGCCCGGTTCGCATTGACAGAAAAAAGACGGAGACACAATGAAACTCAGGTTTGGAGTTGTCGCGATGCTTGCCATCGCGCAGGGTGCGTACGCACAGAGCAGCGTGACCATGTTCGGTCTGATCGACAGCGGTATCTCGTATGTCAGCAACGAGGGCGGAGGGAAGAACGTCAAGTTCGACGACGGCATCTTCACCCCGAACCTGTTCGGCTTCCGCGGCACGGAAGACCTCGGCGGCGGATATCACGCGACGTTCGCGCTCGTGAACCAGTTCTCGATGGCGAACGGCGCCATCATCGGGACCGGAATCTTCGGGCGCAATGCATACGTGGGCATCGAGAGCGACCGGTTCGGCAGCGTCAGGCTGGGGAATCAATACGACTTCATGGTGGATTCCCTGTTTGCGAAGGGGAATGCGATTTCGATGGATCTCTCGGGGCTGTACGGATTCCGGAATGGTCCGTTTCAGCGGCTTGCGCTTCCGGGTAACCCGACCGGCGCGTTCGACTGGGACCGCACGGCAGGCAGCAAGCCGGTTGCGAATTCGGTCAAATACAGTTCGCCGACGATCGCGGGGTTTTCCGGTGGTGTGATGTATGCGTTCGGCGGCGTGGCCGGTTCCGTCGGCGCGGACAATACCGTGAGTGCCGGGTTGAACTATGAAGTCGGCGCGTTCGGGATCGGCGCGGCCTATACGAACGAGAAGTACGGTCCGGCGCCCGGTACGCCGTCGACCAGTGTGCGCAACTGGGGCGTCGGGATGCACTATGACTTCGGTGCGGTGACTGCGAAGGCGTTGCTGACTACCGTGCGCAATTCGTTCAACGACGCCGCCGTGTGGATGGCCGAAGCCGGTGGCGTGTGGCGGATCAGGCCGGACGTCTTTCTCGGCGCGAAGTACATGTACATGAAGGGCAACGAGGCCGTGAACGACAACCATGCGCATCAGGTCAGCGTCGCGCTGCAATACCTGTTGACGAAGCGGACGATGGTTTATGTGTCCGCGGATTATCAACGCGCGAACAGCGGCGCGAACGCGCAGATCAACGGTGTGCTCGATCCGAATGGGGCGTCGAGTTCAGCGAGTCAGGCGGTGGCGCGGGTCGGGGTGCATACGATGTTTTGACCGGGAGGCGGGCTGAACTTGCGTCAAGGTCCGCCCTGCACCGGACTACTTGGCAACTGCGGCTGCCGCTTTGGCCTTGTCCTGTTCCGCCGCCAGCGCCGCATCTGCCGCCTGCGCGCGCTGGATGGCCGGGCGAGCAAGCACGCGGTCGATATAGGCGCGAATGCGCGGCGTCTCGGGTACCAGCTTGAACATCGTGGTCCAGTTCAGCGCCGAGCCCCACAGCACATCGACCGCCGTAAAGCGCTCGCCCAGCAGGTAGGGCCCCTTCGCCAGTTGTGCATCGATCGCGTTGATGACGGCATCGAAGTCGCCGTAGGGCGACGTGGAATAGGCCGCGGGCGGGCGATTCATCGAGCGGTCGACGATGGCCGGCTCCAGGCACGAACCATAGAACGTCATCCAGCGCAGATACGGTCCACGCAGCGAATCGCCCGGCGCCGGCGACAGGCCGGCCTCCGGATACAGTTCCGCCGCGTACATGTAGACGGCAGCCTGCTCGGTGACGATCACGTCGCCGTGGCGCAGTGCGGGAACCTTGCCCATCGGGTTGATGGCGAGGTAGTCGGGTTCATGGTGTTTCCCGGCGGAGAGCTCGAACGCGTGCAGTTCATAGTCGGCGCTCAGTTCCTCGAGCAGCATCCGCGCGCCGGCCGATCGGCTGCGCGGAGAGTGGTACAGGGTCAGGTGACGGTCTTGCGGCATCGCGGGCTCCGGAGTGCGTTCGGGACAGGTATTCCAATGTAGGACGGTCGCGGGGCGCCGTCTTGGAAAAATCCGCTGCGGCGGTGCATCATTGCGCAGTCACCTCAACGGTTTGTCACCATGGCCGACTTGCGTAACGTGACCGACACGCCCAAAGGCGTCGTCGGCCCGAAAGCCATCAATCAGCGCTTCCGCCTGAATCGTTATCACCCGTGTGCCGAACTGGCCGGGGTGCTGGATCACCACTGGATCGTCGAATGGGATCTGCGCGACCAGTCGCCGTATGTGCAGCGCACGCTGCCGTATCCGTGCGTGAATCTGGTGTTCGATCGGCGGCAGACGGGGATCTTCGGTGTGGTGTCGGGCGCGTTCGAGACGACGTTGGCTGGGGCGGGGCGGGTGATCGGTTTGCGGTTCCGGCCGGGGGCGTTTCGCGCGTTCTTCGGCAAGCCGGTGCATTTGTCGACGGACAAGGTGCTGCCGGTGTCGACGCTGCTCGACTGCGGCGATGCTGAAGCCGAAGACGCGGTGCTCGGTGCCGCGGATGACGCCGGGATGGTGGCGGCGGCGGAGACGCTGCTGTTGCGGGTGCGGCCGCCGGCCGATCCGCAGGTCGAGCGCATTCATGCCATTTTGCAAATGCTCCAGGAGGACATCGGTCTCACGCAGGTGCGTGATCTGGCCGAACGTGCGGGGTTGAGCGAGCGCACGCTGCAGCAGCTCTTTTCCGACTATGTGGGGGTGACGCCGAAGTGGGTGATTTGTCGCTACCGCCTGCATGAGGCTGCCGACAAGCTCGCTGGCGGCGAGCCGGTCGATCTCGCGGAACTGGCTCAGGCGCTCGGGTATTTCGATCAGGCGCATTTCACGCGCGATTTCCGCAAGCTGGTGGGGAAGGCGCCGGCGGAGTATCGGCGGGCGGATCGGCAGGGCTGAGGTTGCGGATTCCTGATGGGCGTCGGCTCTATATGGGGTGTCGCATGGCGTGCCGGCCATCGGTGAATTTCAAACAGCGGGTGCGTTGCCGATCATTCCGCCCTATAGTGCTTGTCGTTGACCGATCTGCAAGCAAATCAGGAGTTCGTCGTGTTTCACCGGAAATCCAAGTTGGCTCGTTCGAACTTCGTGTGCGTCGTCGCCCTGACGATGATGCTGGCGCCAGTCGCGACGCATGCAGAGGCGGAGGCTGTCGACGGCACGACGCGCATCGCGTCCGCTGTCACTCACGACACGTCACCCGCACGACCGATTGTCGGCGACGACCCGGTTGCCATTCGGGATGTCCTGAAGAAGCAGCACATCAGCACCGTCTCGCCTTCCTTGAGCGACCGGGTTCGCGGCCTGGTCTCCAGCGCGGCCGACCGGCATGTGCCGAATCCCGACCTGGCGGCCGTCGATCTGGATCGTGATGTGACGTTCGTGGTGCCGGTGCGGTACGGGCTGAGGTACCGATCACAGCGGCACCTGTTGACGCTGGACGTCGACCTGTTCGACGCAGAGCGCGACGACCGGACGGGCATCCTGCTCAGAAAGGTCATCACGGGGCCACGAGGGCGCGGGCTCGTGATTGCACCCGAAGCGAAGGCGAAGGGGTACATCCAGCAGGTCGACATCATCGAACTCGAACCCGGGCAAGGCAAAAAGACCACGGTTCGTAGCCGCATGCGGGTTTCGCCCGCCGTGTACGCCCAAACGCATGGCGACTTCGCACTCGTTTTTTCCGGGCGCCTGGTTCGGCCTTACCTGACCGAACAAAACGAGCATGTCGATCCGAGCATTGATGAGCCGACGGACATTACGACCAGAATCTCTACTTTGCACATGGATATTCATGCCATCTCGCTGGTAAGTCCGTCGAGTGGTGTCGTGCTGTCGAAGAAGCTGCGGTTGTCGAAGTAGGATTTTTCTTGTACGAGGCGATGGTCGGACTTTCTCGTCGAAAACGGGCGATCTTAAGTCGCAGGATTAGATGCATTTAAGTGCAAATGCTCCTGATAGAAACGCTAAGACATTCGCCTCGCGTTCGGACAGCGTTGCGTGCAGCACCTCAAGCTTTTGCCAAGCGCTGGAAAATCTCGGCCGTTACCTTGATATCCGGTTGCCACGCGCAACGCACCAGGAAAATTCAGTCTTCGTTGTATTTAAGGGTTGCAGGGTCACTGTTTCTGAAGATTGGATACCACGGCTGCAGCAGCGGGCCGCCGGCGGAGTTGGACTTGACGATGATGTCGCACGGCACAGGTGTTGTCGTTGCCGTCGTACTGCAACGCCACACCTGACCAGTCGTCGTAGAGTCGCCGCCAGTGATGGGGATATACAGCGTGTTGTGCGGCCCGAGAACAATTGCCTGTGCAAAGGCTCTGGCTCCGGGAGGCGTCGATAACGGAATTTCCGTGATGCGGGTTCCAGTCTTGCCGTCGAGTTCGAGGATTCTATCGCTATCGTTCGGGTTTGCACGGAAGCTCGTGACCCACAAGTGGCCTGCGTTGTCGAAGACCAGACCCTCAGGACGATGGAGGTTCGGAACGGTGGCATTGGAGGCGAACACGTCAACGAATTTGCCATTGGCGGCATTGAAACGCAGGATGTATCCGGTCACCGGGTTGAAGAGCGGGTCGGTCGGGGTGTCGAGGCAACCCGATGCCGAGACGTACAAGAGACCGTCGGGGCCAAATACAACGCCGCGCGGATGGAACACATCGGTGAACACCTGAGGGTTCGGCGTGAGACTGCCTACAAACGCGCCATTATTGTTATATTCCTTTACATTGCCGGCCGCGCACCCGTTCCCCCCGACGATATCCGCCACGTAATATTGATTACCTGGCCCTCCGCGCACGATGCCGCGCGGCGCAAACGGTGCGTGTCGGTCGCTCGAGGCGACAAGCTTGCCAACAAATGTGCCTCTGTCGTCAAAGCGCAGAATCTCGCCGGATGCGGTGGCGTTCAAATTCTGGTTGACGACCACGAGTTGCCCATCCGTAAAAATCATCCCCCTGGGCCCGTCCAGCCCGGCAGCCGCAGGGGCAACAAATGAGTCAAGATAGGCTCCGCTTGCATTGAACTGCTTGACGGAATTGTCCCCCGCGTCGCCGATGAACAGTGACTGCGCTCGCGCCGAGGGGCCTACCGAAAACGCACTGAGTACCACCGCTGACAGCAAGATGGCGCGCGATACCGAACGATACGTTGAACGAAATGTTGTTCGAAAGGAACCACTGCGCGAAGAAACACCAGAGCATGCAAACATTTGATACCTCCATTTGGTGTTAACCACTTCGGGTGGACAACAAGGCAATACAAGACCAAGTTCGCTACGTAAAGTGTCCTATCCTCCGTTTGCAGGCGTAGACGAAGCCGAATTGTTGACAGCTGCCCCGTCGGTACCTGCGTTGACACCGCCGCGTGCAGTCAATATCGTTGCGACCCATATGACGAATGCTGTTGCTTGAGATGCTCTCTTAAAAAATGAGACTCAATCCTTCATGGCGTGCTCCCAATGAGCAGAAGGGAAACATTGATGAGTTATTCCGCGCCCGAAGAAAGCGCATGGTTGCCCGCGAGGAGTCGGCTGCTTGCAAGAAACGCGCGGGGGGCGTGGCAAGGTCGTCGCGCGTCGAGAAAAGAGATTTCATGATGGCCTCCTCAGAGGCAGTGCGTGTTGCGCATCGGGCAAGTGGCTTTCACGAGGCCTTCAGGATCCGGGATCCCAATGCCTTGTCGACTATGAGCATCTTCTGCGCGGCCTGTTGGTTGTCGTCGACTGTTCTGCCTATTCCAGCCAGTACACACCCTCGAACTTGCTCTCGTTGTAGCCTTTTGAAGGTTCAGCGACCGAGGACTGCTGCAACGTACCCCGAATGCCTTGGAACTTCCCGGTGCCGCCAGTCAGCACGATATTGACCATCGCGGTGCGCCGCCCGCCCGACTGTCCCACCGACGCGCGAGTCGTCCCTTCCAACCGGCCAAATACGTTGTCGCCATTGGCAAGGATAAACACCACGTAGCCTGACACCCGGCCGTCATTGTCAACCAGGTCGGTTGCCGCACGCGTGACGAAGTCCCTGATCCGGACGCCGGCAAATGCAGGCGGGTCGTTGGGGAAGGTTCGATGGTTTTCGAAGATTCGAATCTGGTGGCCGGGCATGTCGCCAATGTCGAGGGCGTGTTGTTGCGTGTATTTGGTATTGGCGGCCGGCACCGAAAAGGAAATCGTGTTCTTCTGCGGGGCCTGCGCCCATCCGCCGGTCGCACCCACCATCCCGGCGGTGGCTACAACCGCCACAACAGCCCTTGCACGAGTCAAAGTTAAGCGCTTCATCGCGTCACTCCTGCATCCAGTACGTGCCTTCGGCTTTCGTCTCGTTGATGTCCTTCGAGGGCTGCACGATGGTCGAGTTGTGCAACAGACCGCGAAGTGTTTTGAATTTTCCGGTGCCGCCGGTAAGGATGGTATTTCCCACGACGGTCAGTCGGTCACCCGCGTATTGTCCAGTCCCCTCGTACCGCCCAAAAATCTTGTCTCCATTGGCGAGCGTGTACACCACGTATGCGACGACGGGACCATCCGGCAGTTCCGCTTCGCCGGTTGTCGTCTGCTCCTTGACCGGCACCCCGGAAAACGCTGCCGTGTCTTTGGGAAAGGTTCGATGCAGCTGGAATACCCGCATGCGGTGGCCCGGCACATCGCCGACATCAATTTCGTGCTTGTCCGTGTACTTGCTATTCCCGGCGGAAACCTGATAGGAAATCGGGCTCTTCTGCTGGGCTTGGGCTGGATGCGCGCCAAGCATCATCGCGCCGACGACCGTCGCTACAAGCAGGGGCGCACGCGAGTGGGCCACGAGGGTTGTTTTCATGGCTAACCTCCGTATGAATAAGCTGCCAACGAGTAGTAGTCGTTGACGGCCTTTGCGAGAAAGTCGGCTCCGCTACTGAAGCTGGAACGGGTCGGTTGGAACAACCGGGTCCACTGGATACGCGACCGACGTCGTGGTGCCGCCAGTCGGGTCAGTCGGGTAGCTGACCCGCGTGACGCCGGTCGTTGCGTTGAGCACGTCGTGGCTCGCCGCGAGGAAACTGAACAGAAGATGCCTTTTCTTGTTCATGAACCACTCCTTCAAGGAGGCTCCAAGGTCAATCGTCGGGACCGGCGCCCGATGTGGGCTGAATGTTTTCAAAACGAAAGCGGCGTCACGCGTGATTCGTTTGCGTGACCTCTAAACTGCCGTCATCGCTCCACCTGGGGCTTAACGCAGGCGAGCGTCGACACACGTAAGCTCCCCCGCGCATTAGAAATGCGAAGAGATAAACGCGTGCGGGCACCGCATGGGTGCGCCTGGGAGCTACTGACGGATGAGGGGATATGCGTGTCGTAAGCAAGTGTCCATTGTCGCGGGTTCGTCTTGGTTCACTACTGCACTTTCCCCGGACACCACTAACGCTCACGGTGAGGTGAGTAACAAGCTACATCTTGTTGGCAAAGAAAGCGTAGAACAGAGATTGGCGAATTGCAACCCGTAACCAATTTGAAATAAACTTATCATTGTCTAATCCGGCTACTGGCGGGCGACCTTCGTACGAAGATAGTGTTCTTTTAAAGAAATCGTTGGCCAAAAAATCGGTCAGCAGCTCCACTAAAGCATGGAAGTTTTTAATTCAGCCGCCGCTCCCCTTGCTGGGTCCAAGACACCTGGCTGTTTGAAGCGCGGATATCCGTACATCGAACTGAGAGAGTTCGTTGCGAAGCTCATTGAGTCGTACAGCAAGATAGAGCTGGTAGAAGAGTCGAAGGATATGGGCATCAAGGTTGCCGTTGCGAAGGCGCTGGCGTGGCTGCTACATGAGACAGGTGGGCCCATGGCTGAGGCAGTCAGCGCGGGCGTAGATACGGCCGCGGCGAAAGTGCTATATGCGACTCTGTGCATGCGGACGAAACAGTTGTTCGAGTTTAAGGCAGTATATGGCTCGGTGAATCAGTGGGTGAACTACATCGCGCGTCAGATGCAGGAGATGATGCCGGGCCGACAGAAAATCAGCGTGCAGGATCTGAAAAAGCAACTTCAGGACAAGGCCACCGTAGGCGGAGGCGCGGACCCGGAAATTAAGGCGAAGCAGTTCGTGCCAGTCGAAAGCCCGGTGACAGAGGCCGCTGCCTCGGCAAGCGTCAAGGCCAAACCCGGCTTCGAGAAGTTGGCCAGCGCGACGCTGACGCCCGACGTGGTCGAGACGATTTACATGCCAAAATTCCGGCTCATGGCGAAGGGAGAACCTGGGTTTGCGGGCATCGGGGCAATATTCAGCGCAATCAATCTTCGTTTTGCTCGGGAAGAATTGAAGAAGTCGAACCGGTTCAATCAAACGGAAGCCGGCGTCAAGTTCGACAACGCAATTGGTGGGCTCGTGGCGGGCGTTGCGCAATATGGTTCGTCTGCGCTGGAGCAGTTGCAGAAGGCGGGCGTAAAACTATCCGAAGGCATGGCCAAGGTCGGGCGATTCCTGGGAATCGTTGCTCGGTTCGGCGGGGCTGTTGTCGGGTTGGTATCGGCGGCTATCGACGCATACCACGCCTACGATGAACTCGAGCACGGAAATATCCTTATGTTTGCGCTCTACACTACGTCGGCACTTATCGGAGGGGCCTTGGTCGTTGCTGCATTTTTAGGAAGTGTTTTGACCTTGCCGTTGCTCCTTCTCGCTGCTCTTATCGGCGTGTTGATTAACTATTTCAAGAGTCGAGAAGTGGACGATTGGCTAGAGCAATGCTATTTCGGTATCAAGGCGACTAGCGAAAGATTTGAACGCCTGGAAGAGGACCGCAAGGCGTTCACAGCAATTTTTTCTTGAATGGAGCCAGTATGGCTTTCGACGGACACTCCCGGTACAAGCTCAATCGACCGGTAACGGATACGGAGTCATCGGCACAGCTGCACATCAACAAACCGTGCACTGACAGGGCGAAGAGCGCGGGTACGGTCTTCAAAGTAACCGATACCTACCTGGAGGTATGTGATGGCCTTTATCGTGAAAAGGGCTGGGGGTTACTGGCGTTTTCTACCGCTGGGCTCCTCTTCTTCTGCCTTGTCGCGATGTTTATGTGGATAGCGACACACATGCCAATCGCTGTTCGGGAAAAAGGACAGGGGGGTATTGTTTACTTCCTGCTGGCCATTTTCACATTAGCTGGCATTGGCGGGCTCGCAGTAACAGTGCGAGCGCTTCTCGTCGATTGCTTTAATTACACTCGCAAGCCGATACGGTTTAACCGCTTGGACCGCACGATATACGCTTTTCGTCACAACGGGCCAGGTGGCGTCTTCTCCGTTCCATGGGATAGCGCGTTTTTGTACATTGAGCGCAAGCCCAAAGCTGGTCTCGCGGCAACAGCACCTCGTATGGTCCGTTGCCTTGTGCTTAACGACAAGGGGTTGGTTATCGGCACGTTCTCCATCGGAAAGTACGTAGAGCTGGCATTTGACGAAAACAGCCCGACTGGACAGCAGGCGCTGGAAGAGCTTTACCAAGACTTTGAATACTATCGGCGTTTTATGGAGGGGGGGCCATCTGCGGTACCTCCGGTAACCGAATTCCTCACTACAGAAGTCTCGCTCCGAAATTCTCTAAAGTTGCAGTTTGATGGTGCATCAGACCTGTTGAGGCCGGGGAATCCGGTTATGTTTTTGGTGACGGTTATTGCTGCACTGCCGACATTCATCCTTGCGGTTGCCTACTACATCGCACAACGGACCTGTCGCGAACCAGTGTGGCCCGAGGAAGTTGAGCGGGCGTGCAACGCTGCGATGCCTTCGAACGGGATTACAGCATGAGCCGACAGTTCATTCGTCAGAGCGATAAGACCGACCGCGACGGGGTTGTGGTTGATGGTATCGCTGGGACGTCGTTGCAAGGCCAACCTTTCGCTTATCTTGGCGCCCCCGTTCAGTGCCCCGCCTGTGGCACGACGGGTGTCATCATAAGCGACGGCTCACCACGCACGATGACGATGATGGGTAAGCAGGTCGCATTGGAGAACGATTTGTGCCAATGCAAATGTGAGCCACTGCCGAAGCTGGTGGCGTCGCAGACTCTTGGCTCAATAAAGACATGACACTCCGACGTTTCGGATGAACGCGGAACTATTTTCGGCTACTGGGCTACTGGGCTACTGGGCTACTGGGCTACTGGGCTACTGGGCTACTGGGCTATTGAGGCCGTTGCCCTTATTGACCGCCTAGAGCTGAATGACTCTTCGTTGGGCGAGCACATTGTCGACCGGAAGGACTCGGTAGATTTCGCGGGGACGATTGCGGAACCTGCCACTGCATCGCCCATAGTCATCGCCCCGCAGACGGCGCACACGGGTCAGGTCTGCCCGGAACGGCATCTGGAAAGCCACGTTCCTGGCGTGCTGGTTCAACAGAGTGAGCGCGCGCCGGAAGTTTTCGCACCAGGCAGCAGCGGCACTCATCGTCTATAGTCAGCGTTCTGGGAGTTTGCGTGCGAGGCCTGATTCATGGTGAATTCTCGAAGCCGCGCGCATAAATTGTGACGCGCACGGCGTTGCCCAGCTTGTTGCCTTACTGCGCAATGAGAAAGCGGTCGCGATTCTTTGCGTCGCGAATCCAGAGCGGAGCGCGGCCACGCCCCGACCACGTCTCGCCAGTCTTCGGGTTCTCGCTACAGGCTGTAAGAAATTCATCGCAATAACGACGTGTGCGTTTTTGCCCAATGTAGGCATACGCGCGGCACAACAGGCCACGCGCGTTCAGAGTCAATTTCGGGCACTGGTGTCATCACTCCACCGTAACCGACTTAGCCAGATTCCTCGGCTTATCAATATCCGTCCCCCTTGCCAACGCCGCGTGATAAGCCAGCAACTGCATCGGCACCGTATGCAAGATCGGCGAAAGCGGCCCGTAGTACTCGTTAAGTCGAATCACCTCGATCCCTTCACTCGGCACCAACCCACAGTCCACATCCGCGAACACGAAAAGCCTGCCATTCCGCGCACTGACCTCGTGCATGTTCGACCGGAGCTTTTCCAAAAGCGCATCATTCGGCGCCACCGCAATCACTGGCATTTCATGACTAACCAACGCCAGCGGCCCATGCTTCAACTCCCCGGCGGGATAAGCCTCCGCATGGATATAAGAAATCTCCTTCATCTTCAGCGCTCCTTCGAGCGCGATCGGATAATGCATTCCGCGTCCGAGAAACAGCATGTTGTCGCGTCGCGCGAGCAGTTCCGACCAGCCCATGATCTGTGGCTCCAGCGCGAGCACCTTCGACATCGCATCGGGCAGATGCCGCAGCGCGCGCAGATGCTCTTTCTCCTCGTCGTCACTCAACCGTCCGCGCACCTGCGCCAGTGACAACGTCAGCAAGAACAACGCCACGAGCTGCGTCGTAAAAGCCTTCGTCGAAGCCACCCCGATCTCGATCCCTGCACGCGTGACGAACTGCAGCGCGCATTCGTGCATCAGCGCACTCGTCGCGACGTTGCAGATCGCGAGCGTATGCATCATCCCGCGCTGCTTCGCGACATGCACCGCTCCGAGCACGTCAGCCGTCTCTCCGCTCTGCGACACCGCAACGACCAGCGTACGCGGATTCGCCACGCTGTCGCGATAGCGATACTCGCTCGCAATTTCCACGCTCGCCGGCAGCTTCGCGATGCTCTCGATCCAGTACTTCGCGGTCAGCGCCGCGTGATAACTGCCGCCGCACGCGAGCAACAACACCGAATCGACCTCGTTGAACACGCGCCACGCACCGTCGCCGAACAGCTCCGGCATGATCGACTCGACATCGAGCAGCGTATCGGCCACCGCCTGCGGCTGCTCGAAGATTTCCTTCTGCATGTAGTAGCGATACGAGCCGAGATCAGCCGCACCGCTATGCGCGGCGACCCGCTGCACCGCACGCTCGACGCGCTGGCCGGCCGCATCGACGATCCAGTAGCGATGCAGCTGGATATCAGCGACATCACCGTTCTCGAGGTAAGCGATGCGATCGGTGATGCCCGACAACGCGATCGCATCCGACGCGAGAAAATTCTCTCCCTCGCCGACACCGACGACGAGCGGCATCCCGTCGCGCGCACCGACGATCCGGTGCGGCTCGTCGCGGCACATCACCGCGATCGCGTAGCTGCCGCGCAATCGCGCGACCGCGCGGCGCACCGCGTCGAACAGGTCGCCGTCGTACAGATGGTCGATCAGATGCGCGATTGCCTCGCTGTCGGTCTGGCTCGCGAACACGTAGCCATGCGCCTGCAGCTCCGCGCGCAGTTGATCGCAGTTCTCGATGATGCCGTTGTGCGACAGCGCGACACGCGCGTTGTCGTCACTGGGCGAGAAGTGCGGATGCGCGTTGAGCGTGACGGGCGCGCCGTGAGTCGCCCAGCGCGTATGCGCGATGCCGGTGTAGCCCGACAGCGCCTGCGCGGCGATCTCGCGCTGCAGGTTGGCGACGCGGTCGACGCTGCGCGCGCGTGCCAGCGCGCGGTCGCGATAGACCACGACGCCGCACGAGTCGTAGCCGCGGTATTCGAGCCGCTTCAGCCCGTCGACGAGGTTCGGCAGGATGTCCCGCTGGGCGACCGCCCCGACAATTCCACACATATCGCGCTCCGTAAATGTCCTGTCTGGACCCGTGACAGCGATGGTAGAGGTGCACGAATGGAATTAAATTTCAAAATACGTCGACAAATGAAACGAACAGGCGATCTGGTACCATGTTGAAATTAAATTGCACGCCCTGACCGGAAGGAGCCGCCAATGGCCGGCATCACGCTCGACGATCTCGACCTGCGCATCCTCGCGATCCTGCAGGAGGACGCGTCGGTGTCGAACCTGCAACTGGCCGAGCGCGCGCTGTCGTCGCCGCCGACCTGCATGCGTCGCGTGCGGCGGCTGACGGAGGCGGGCGTGATCCGCCGCCAGGTCGCGGTGCTCGATCCGGCAGCGATCGGCACGGCCGTCACGGCGCTGATCGAGATCAGCCTCGACAGGCAGACGGCCGAAGACTACGACGCGTTCGAAGCCTACGTGTGTGCGGAGCCGGCGGTCACGCAGTGCTACCGCGTGTCGCCGGGGCCGGATTTCGTGGTGGTGGCCGACCTGGCCGACGTCGCCGAATACGACGAGTTCGCGCGGCGGCTGTTCACCGGTGCATCGAACGTCCGCAACGTGCGGACGTTCTTCTCGACGCATCGCGCGAAGTTCGAGGCGAACGCGCGGGTCGCGCATGCGATGCGCAAGCGCGCGTGATCGCGTCGTCAACCCGACTTCAAGCCGCGGCCGCGTCCGTCAGTTGCAGCGGCTTGCCATACCCGAAGCAATGCGCGGGCTCGGGAAACGCGCACTGACGCACGTCGTGCGCGTATTGGCGGATCGCGTCGCGCATCACGGCATTCGCATCGGCGTAACGCTTCACGAAACGCGGCGTGTACGAGTCGAATGCGCCGATCATGTCCTCGGTCACGAGCACCTGCCCGTCGCAGGCCGGCGATGCGCCGATGCCGATCGTCGGGATCGCCAGCGTTGCTGTTACATGTCGCGCGAGCGCTTCGGCGGTGCCCTCGATGACGACACTGAACGCGCCGGCCTGCTCGGCGGCGCAGGAGGCGTCGAACACCTGCCCGGCCGAGCGCGGGTCCATTCCTTGCGCGCGGAAGCCGCCGGTCGCGTTCGCCTGTTGCGGCATGAGGCCGACATGCGCCATCACCGGAATGCCGCGATCGGTCAGGAAGCGGATCGTATCGGCCATCTCGCTGCCGCCTTCGAGCTTCACGCCTTGCGCGCCGGTTTCGGCGAGCAGGCGCGCGGCGGAGCGATAGGCTTGCGCGGGCGATTCCTGGTACGTCGAGAACGGCAGGTCGACGACGACGCAGGCTTGCGCGGCACCGCGCACCACGGCCGCGCCGTGTGCAATCATCATGTCGAGCGTGACGCGCAGCGTATCGGGCATCCCGTACAGCACCATGCCGACGGAGTCGCCGACGATGATCACGTCGGCCACCTCGTCGACCAGCTTCGCCATCGGCGCGGAATACGCGGTCAGCGACACGAGGCTGCCGATGCCCTTCGTCGAACGGATTGCGGTGACGGTCTTGCGGGTGCTGCGGGTATGAGCGCTCATGAACGGAAGCCGTGTGAAAGAAGAGCCGTCACGGTAGCATCGCGCTCGTTCGTGCAATGACCTTCGGAGGACGTCTTATGTTGCTGGCGGGACAACCGGCCGACCCTTACGCGGTGCCGCCGATGGCGCGCCTGCCGAGGCCGCTGTTCGTGCGCGCGTTCGAGATTCCCGGCAACGTGAGCGTCGATGCGCACCGTCATCCGTGGGCCCAGCTGATGTATGCGACGAGCGGCGTGCTCGAGGTATCGACGCCGTTCGGCCAGCATCTGCTGCCGCCGCACTATGCGATGTGGATTCCGCCGAACGTGCCGCATGCCGTGACGACCCGCGATTGCGTCGCGTTCCACAGCCTCTATCTCGACGAAGCGATCGCGCGCGACGACGCGCACGACGATTGCACGATCCTCTGCATGACGCCGCTGCTGCGCGAGCTGGTGATTGCCACCGGCGAGCTGCCGGTGAACTACGACGAGACCGGGCCGGACGGTGCGCTCGTCTGCCTGATCGCCGACCGGATCGCGCGCATGCGGCCGGCACCGCTGACGGTGCCGCTGCCGCGCGATGCGCGCCTGCTGAAGATCGCACGTGGGTTGCACGCGTCGCCGGGCGATACGCGGAGTCTCGACGAATGGGGCCATCAGGTCGGCGCGACGCGGCGCACGCTGTCGCGGCTGTTTCGGCAGGATACCGGGCTGTCGTTCACCGAATGGCGGCAGGCCGTGCGGCTGCTGGCGTCGTTGCCGTTGCTCGACGCGGGCGAGCCGATCGGCATGGTCGCCGCGCAACTCGGCTATGACTCGACGTCGTCCTTCATCGCGCTGTTCCAGGCGAAATTCCGCATGACGCCCGGTGCGTATGCGAAGCGTGAGGCGCGCCGGCCGGTGCTGGCCGATTGAAGCGGCCGCGCGCGCCGCTCACTAAGATTCAGAACGCGAGCGACTGTTGCATCGGATCACGCTCGCCGCGCGCGAACCCGGCACCTTCGAGCGACAACAGCGCGCGTTTCCGTTCAATGCCGCCCGCATAACCGGTCAGGCTGCCCGACGCGCCGATCACGCGATGGCACGGCACCATGATCGACACCGGGTTGCGGCCGACCGCGCCGCCGACGGCACGCGCGGCGCTCATCGGCAACCCGACGCGCTCGGTGATGTCGCCATACGACACGAGCTTGCCGAACGGAATCGCGAGCAGTTCCTTCCACACGCTGCGTTGAAACGCGGTGCCGCGCAGATGAATCGGCACGGAAAAAGTCTCACGCGTGCCGGTGAAATATTCGGCGACTTCTTCCGCGACCTTGCGCGCGAGCGGCGACGCGCTGCTTGCGCCTCCATTCGCGTCGGGTGCGATCGCAAGCGACGGATAGTATTTCTGCCCGACGAAGAACAGGCCCGTCAGCGCATCGTCCTCGATACGGATGGCGATGTCGCCCAGCGGGCTCGGAATCAGATGAGCGGGAGTCATCGCGAAGCTTCTCCATGAAGGCGCCACACATGCAGTGCGGCATACGCGCGCCACGGCGCCCAGTGCGCCGCTTTCGGCGCGGATGATGCGATGCGCGGACGCTCGGCGGCGGCGCGCGGCGCAAGCCACGCGTCGTCGGCGGGGAACGCGTTCGGCCAGGCCATCGCACGCATCGCGACGTACTGCACCGCGCGCTCGTCGAAGCCGGGCAGCGCACGCAACGCGGTGAGCGTCGCATCGAGCGGCGCCATCGGTTCGAGCGCAAGCGTGCCGCCGGCGACTGCGCGGGCCAGCGACACGATCGCCCGCGCCGCAGCACGCGCGACACCGATTGCTTCGAGGGCCGCCGGCGGCGCACCAGCCAGCGTCGCTGCTGAAGGTAGGGCATGCGTGAGGCCCGGCGGCGCGTTGTCCAGCGGCGTGCCGAAGCGTTCGGCCACGCGCGCCAGCACCGCGCCTGCCGGCGTCGCCGCGAGGTGTTCACCCGCGATCGCACGGATCGCGATCTCGAGCCCGTCTAACGCGCCGGGCACGCGCAGGCCGGGCGAGCCGTCCGCGAGTTCGCCGAGATGCGCGTCGATCACGTCGGGCCGGCTGTCGAGATCGAACAGCCGCCGTACGCGCGCGAGCACGGCCGGCACGACGGGCGTCAGTGCGGGCGACACGGTGAGCGCGAGCGCGAACCGCTGCGGCACGTGCGCGACGGACAGCCAGCCCGTCACATGACCGTTGCCGTTTGGCAGCGCGACGACGCGCGCATAGCCGTGCGCGTCGATCTGCTCGATGCCGTCGATCTGCCGCTGCGCGAGAAATTGCATCAGCTCGGGCCACGCGAACGGCGGCCGGTAAGGCAGCGGGAACGTCATGTCGCCGCCGGCGGATGTGCCCGCACCCTTGCGCAAGCGCAGCGGATTGAGGCCGTAGCGTTGCCGGAACAAATCGTTGAAGCGCCGCACGCTGCCGAACCCGGCGGTCGACGCGACGACGGCCACCGGCAGCGCGGTATCGGTCAGGAGCCGCTTGGCCATCAGCAGCCGGTGCGTCTGCGCGAACTCGACCGGCGACACGCCGAACTGCGCGGCGAAGATCCGGCGCAGATGGCGCTCGGTCACGCCGACCCGCTGCGCGAGCGCATCAACGGAGCGCTCGTTCAGGAACCCGTCCTCGATCAGCGTGGCGGCCGCGTCGGCGAGATTGCCGGACAAATCGAGCAGCCCGTGGCCGGGCGCGAGTTCGGGGCGGCAGCGCATGCACGGACGAAAGCCGGCTTTCTCGGCGGCCGCGGCGGTCGGGTAATAACTGCAGTTCTGCGCTTTCGGCGGCTTCACCGGGCAGACGGGGCGGCAATACACGCCCGTCGTCGACACGCCGACGAAGAACCAGCCGTCGAAGCGGCGGTTCCGCGAAAGCAGGGCGTCGTAGCAGGTGTCGGGATCGAGGCGCATGCGACGACTGTAAACCATCCGCGCCGCCGGTTCTGGCTGGAATCGGACCTGTGTATCGGCGCGCGGGCCTGCGTCCCGGCCCCGTTTCGCGTGCACGAAAATCCCGGAAAAACGGTTAATGCCATGCCGCGAAACAGTCGTCTCTTTTTGCGTGGCCAAATTTGAGATGACTCATCGAAATCCCCGACTGACACGGCACCGCACCACCGCCTATCCTTTGAAAAACGTTTTCCAGAACTCGGCGGGAAAGCGGCAGCGCCACGAAAGGGGCGGGCCGCGACCCGCTCCGGCGCCCGTCGCCGGTCACGGACACGCAATATCCAGCGGCGCGACGGGCGCGACCGCGAATCGGAGACACTCATGCAATCTGCCGTCGTCGGCGCGGTGCGCGCCGCCGCCAGCCGCTACCGCTGGACCGTCTGTGCGCTGCTGTTCTTTGCGACCGTGATCAACTACATGGATCGGCAGATCCTCGGGCTGCTCGCGCCGATGCTCCAGCACGACATCGGCTGGACCCAGGTGCAGTACGGCCGCATCGTGATGGCGTTTTCCGCGTTCTACGCGATCGGCCTGCTCGGCTTCGGGCGCATCGTCGACTGGCTCGGCACGCGCATCTCGTATGCCGTCGCGATGCTGGTGTGGAGCATCGCGGCAATGCTGCACGCGGTGGTCGGTTCGGTGATGGGCTTCGCGGCCGTGCGCGCGCTGCTCGGGATCGGCGAGGGCGGCAACTTCCCGGCCGCGATCAAGACGACGGCCGAATGGTTTCCGCGCCGTGAACGCGCGCTCGCCACCGGCATCTTCAATTCGGGCGCGAACATCGGCGCGGTGTTCGCACCGGCGATCATCCCGGCGATCGCGGTGGCCTACGGGTGGCGCGCGGCGTTCGTGATCATCGGCGCGATCGGCATCGTGTGGCTCGCAGTGTGGCTGGTGATGTATCGCACGGCCGACACACGCGCGCTCGCCGCGGAATACGACGAGCCGCGCGACGAAGCCGAAGCGCTCGACGCGGCGAACGCGGATGCCGGCGCGCCGCGCTGGGGCGAACTGATCCGCAAGCGCGAGACGTGGGCATTCCTGGTCGGCAAGTTCCTGACCGACCCGGTGTGGTGGTTCTACCTGTTCTGGCTGCCGAAGTGGCTCAACGAGTCGCGCGGGATGGACATGCAGCATATCGGCATGCCGCTCGTGTGTATCTACGCGCTGACGACGGTCGGCAGCATCGGCGGCGGCTGGCTGTCGTCGACGTTGCTGCGCGCGGGCTGGAGCGTGAACGGCGCGCGCAAGACGGCGATGCTGATCTGCGCATGCTGCGTGCTGCCGATCGCGTTCGTGTCGCAGGTGCAGAGCCTGTGGGTCGCGGTGCTGATCGTCGGCCTCGCCGCCGCCGCGCACCAGGGCTGGTCGGCGAACCTGTTCACGACGGCGTCGGATCTGTTCCCGCGTCGCGCGGTCGCGTCGGTGGTCGGCATCGGCGGGATGGCCGGCTCGATCGGCGGCGTGCTGTTCTCGGAAGTGATCGGCCAGGTGCTGCAACGCACCGGCCACTACTGGGTGCTGTTCGCGATCGGCGCGCTGGCCTACCTGCTCGCGCTGGCGGTCATGCACATGCTCACGCCGAAGATGAAGCCCGCGAAGCTCGACGCGTGATCGCGTGTCGGCAAGCGAACGCGCCGCCCGGAGGCGGCGCGTTTTTATGGGTGATGCGGACAAGCGGTGCCGGTGGGACTTGGCGCGTGCTTCAACCAACCGCGGCCGTCGACGCGCGCATGATCAGCCGCGGCTCGAACGTCGAATAGCTCGCATCGGTGCGCCCGGCGAGTGCGTCGATCAGCTTCTGCATCGCGAGCTCGCCCATGTTCTCGCTCTGGATGTCGATGGTGGTCAGCGCGGGCGCCGCGTATGCGCCGTACGGCACGTTGTCGACGCCGGCGACAGACACGTCCTGCGGCAGCCGGAACCCGAGCGACGCGGCTTCCTTCATGAAGCCGAGCGCGATCAGGTCGTTGTAGCAGATCACGGCCTGCGGGCGCTGCGGCCCGAGCATCACGCGTGAGCACGCGCGCTCGCCGGCTGCTGCGGTCGGCGCATGCGCGTCGTGCACGTCGAGCGTGAGCCCCGCTTCGGCGAGACAGTCGCGCGCGCCCTGGATCCGTTCGTCGTTCACGCGCGCGGGCCCGAAGCCGAGGTACGCGATGCGCGTATGGCCGAGATTGATCAGATGGCGCGCGAGCATGTAGGTGGCGAGCCGGTTGTCGATGCCGACGCTCGGAATCGGCAGGCCGGGGCTGCGTCGCAGCAGCACCAGCGGCTTGTGCAGGTCGAGCATCCAGCCGGCTTCCTCGTCGGGCATCCGCGTGCTGACGATCAGCCCGTCGACGCGCTGCGCGAGCGCCTCGATCAGCGAGCGTTCGCGCGCTTGATTCTCTTCAGTATCGACGAGCAGCAGCGTGTAGTCGTGCTGGAGCGCGATGCGGTTCGCGCCTTTGACGACGTTCGTGAAATACGGGTTGCTGATGTCGAGGATCACCACGCCGATGGTGCGGGTGCGCCCGGTGATCATCGAGCGCGCGAGCGGATTCGAACGGTAGCCGAGCCGCTCGATCGCTTCCTTGAGCCGTGCCTCGACGGTCGGCGAAAAGCGCTGCGTGCCGTTCACGTACTTGGACACCGTCGCGACCGACACGCCGGCTTCCGCGGCCACGTCGCGGATCGTCGGGGAAACTTTTTTCATCGGGAGGGTAACGTTTTCGTTCGATTGTGCCGGATTGTGGCAGAAAAAGCCGGCGTCCGGCCACCGACCGATATCGGGAAAGTGCGGATGGCTGCGCACGGGTTCGGCCATTGACGTTTTGCGTGGGTCCCGCGTATAGTTGGAAAACGTTTTCCGGCCCGGACCCGTTCCGGGCACATTCCAGGACAGATTCAAGGAGACTCGATGAACGCCTCATCCACCGGCGCACGCAAGCCGTTCGGGCGCCTGCTGCTGACCGGCGCGGCCGGCAACCTCGGCCGCCAGGTGCGCGGCGCGCTGGCGAACTGGGCCGACGTCGTGCGCGTCAGCGACATCGCGGCGCTGGACGATGCCGAAGCGCATGAAGAAACCCGTGTCGTCGACCTGGCCGACCGGCCGGCGGTGATGGACCTCGTCGACGGCGTAGACGCGATCGTCCACCTCGGCGGCATTTCGGTCGACGCGCCGTTCGACGATCTCGTCGATGCGAACATCACCGGCACGTACAACCTGTACGAAGCCGCGCGCAAGCACGGCGTGAAGCGCATCGTGTTCGCGAGCTCGAACCATGCGATCGGTTTCCATCCGGTCACGGAAGTGCTCGACGCCGATTCGCCGATGCGTCCGGACAGCCTGTACGGCGTGACGAAATGCTTCGGCGAGTCGCTTTCGCGGTATTACTTCGACCGCTTCGGGATCGAGACGGTGTGCTTGCGGATCGGCTCGTCGTTCGAGGTGCCGAAGAACCCGCGCATGCTCGTGACGTTCCTCAGCTACCGCGACTTCATCGAGCTCGTGCGCTGCTCGCTGCTGACGAACCGCGTCGGTCACGCGATCGTCTATGGCGTGTCGGACAACCCGGTGAAGTGGTGGGACAACACGAAGGCCGGCTTCCTCGGCTTCCGGCCGCGCGACAGCTCCGAGCAGTTCGCGGAGCTGTTCCCGGTGACGGCGCCGACCGCCGAGTACGACGATCCCGCGCAGCGGTATCAGGGCGGCGGATTCGTCGTTGGCGAGCCGATGGAGCGCAAGGCGACGTAAGGGCGCAAGTGCCGGGGGCGTCGCGGATCAGCGCAGGATGTCGGTCGCCTTGTGCCGGTCATGCGACGCCGTTATCGAACCTTCCCCGCACCGGCGGCCGCCCGTCGCCGAAGCCGGTACGTCGCACCGGCTCACACCGGATACGCATCGTCGACTTTCAGGTTCGCGAGCCGGAACAGCGTGCGCAGCGTTTGCGGATGAATGTCGCGGCGCGCGGCGAGCGACGTCAGCATGAAATCGAGCACCTTCGCGTAGCGGAGCAGCACGAGGCAGCGCGCGAGATCCGCGCTGCCGTTGCGCATGTCCTCGGCGAGATGGACCATCTGCGTGGACAGCGCGCGCGCCATCTCGAGTTCCATCTGCTGTTTTTCAGTCCAGTCGGGCAGCGGTTGTTCGAGCACTTTCGCGAGAAAGAGCTGGAACGCCGTGTCGGACGAGTTGGGCAGCGCATCCATGAATGGCCTCGTTGCTTCGCGAATCGTTCGGACGGATCCGGCGGATGCGTCCGAGCAGGGTTCAGGACCACGTCGATCGGCGGCGCGGTTTTCACGTCTAACGGAATGCAGGTTCCGTACCAGTGCCGCGATCCGATTGTTGAGGAATGTTGACGCGTGCCGCGGCGCAGGCCATCGCGTCCCGCCGGTACTGGTTTGCACGGAAAGTCGAAGCGGGCGTCCATACGTGTCCGTCGGTGACGGTCGCGTGCGCGACAGGGGCCGGACCGATGAAATGCTTCAGCGATGTAACGTAACGCCGGGCTAAAGCCGGCTTCGTGTTGCCGTCGAGGAGCCGCGTGAAGGGCTGCGCGTGCGTGCTTCGTCGGCGTCCGTCCCGCGCCGGACGCCGGCTCGCGGTGATCTCCGCTGCGCGGCGGAGCGCTGCAATGGATGCGCCGGATGTTTCAGATTCGAAACGTTTTTGCGCGCGGCGATCCGGGTGAGGGCGCGACGTACGTCACCGCGTTACCCAACTGGCCCAGTGAGTACGCCGCCAACTGTCCATGGGCAGATGTCGGGCATTTGCCAACAATCTGCGCATCATCCCCGCGAGGTTCGACATGAGCGTCCACGCCTTCTTCTCGGCCAACCTGCTGCTGGCCTATACAGCCTATTTTGTCGGTACGGCCAGCCCCGGCCCGAGCAATCTCGCGATCATGTCGGTCGCCGCGAACCATGGCCGCAAGGCGGCGCTCGTGTTTGCGCTCGGCGTGATTTCGGGGTCGATGTTCTGGGCGACGGTGGCCGCGCTCGGCGTGTCGGCGGCGTTGCTCGCGTGGTCGAAGCTGCTGGTCGCGATCAAGCTGTTCGGCGGCGTGTACCTGCTGTGGCTTGCGTACAAGTCGGGCCGCACCGCGTGGTCGGCCAGGCCGGCCGCTGCGCTGCAGGCGGCACCCGATCAGAAGCTGTCGCGCTTCTACGCGCGTGGCGCGATGCTGCACCTGACGAATCCGAAAGCCATCCTGGTGTGGGTGTCGATCGTCGCGCTGTCGTCGAACGGCGCGGGCGCGTCGCACGGCGCCGTGGTGCCGGGCTGCATCGTGATTGGTTGCCTGGTGTTCGGCGGCTATGCGCTGGTGTTCTCGACGGACGGCGCACGGCGGCTGTACGTGCGCGGCCGGCGCGCAATGGAAGCGTGTCTCGCGGTGGTGCTCGGCGTGGCGGGGATCCGCTTGCTCGCGTCGAACGTATGAACGTGCCACGCGTGCTCGTTCAGACCAACCGCCGCACGCACGCGCGGCGGTTGGTTCGTCGCATCGCCATCCGCTTCAGAAAATGAAGCCCGTGTTGATGAACTTCGAGTAGTGATCCGACACGATCGAGTCGAGCAGCTGCTTGCTGCCGTCGGTCTGCTTCGCCGCGACCATCGAGCGGATCGAGAACGCGCGCAGCGCGTCGGTCACCGACAGCGTGCCTTCCGCCGAGTCCTTGCGTCCCGCGAACGGGAACACGTCCGGCCCGCGCTGGCACTGGCAGTTGATGTTCACGCGGCACACCTGGTTCACGAGCGGATCGACGAGCGCGCCGATCTGCGCCGGATCGGAGCCGAAGATGCTGACCTGCTGGCCGTGCTCGGACGTCGTCACGTAATCGAGCGCGGTTTCGACATCGTCGAACGGCGCGACCGGAATGATCGGCCCGAACTGCTCCTCGCGATACAGCTTCATCCCTTCGGACACCGGATACACGACGGCCGGGTAGAACAGCGTCTTGCTGAACTCGCCGCCCGACTGGTTGACGACCTGCGCGCCCTTGGCCTTCGCGTCGTCGATCGCGTCGGTCATGTACGCGGTGCGATGCATGCCCGGCAGCGGCGTGATGCTGACGCCCTTCTCCCACGGCATGCCGATCTTCAACTGTTCGAGCGCGGCGGTGAAGCGCTTCAGGAATTCGTCGACGATCGAGCGATGCACGAGCAGCATCTTCAGCGCGGTGCAGCGCTGGCCGTTGAACGACAGCGCGCCGAGCAGGCACTCCTTCACGGTGAGATCGAGATCGGCGTCGGGCAGCACGATCGCCGCGTTCTTCGCGTCGAGGCCGAGGATCGCGCGCAGCCGGTGCGACTTCGGGTGCTGCTTCTTCAGGTGATCGGCGACCTTGCTCGAGCCGATCAGCGCGAGCACGTTGATCTTGCCCGACGCGAGCATGTGCGGCACGACCACCGCGCCCGGCGCGTAGATGGTGTTGATCACGCCCTTCGGGAACGCGTCGCGGAACGCCTCGAGCAGCGGTTCGAACAGCAGCGTGCCGTACTGCGGCGGCTTGAACACCACGGTGTTGCCCATCAGCAGCGCGGGGATCAGCGTCGCGAAGGTCTCGTTCAGCGGATAATTGTACGGCCCCATGCACAGCACGACGCCGAGCGGCGTGCGGCGGATCTGGCCGATCGTGCCTTCCGCGATCACGAAGCGCGAGTTCGCGTTGTCGAGCTCCTTCAGCGCGTCGATCGTCTGCGTCATGTACGTGACGGTGCGGTCGAACTCCTTCTGCGAATCGGCGAGGCTCTTGCCGATCTCCCACATGATCAGGTTCACGACCAGCTCGCGCTGCGCGACCATCCGCTTGATGAAGTCCTGCATGCACGCGATGCGCTGCTCGACCTTCATCGTCGGCCACTCGCCGCGGCCCGAGTCGTACGCGCGCACCGCGGCGTCGAGCGCCGCGTCGCTTTCCGTCTCGCCCATCACCGGATAGCTGCCGATCTCCATCTGTGCGACGCTGCCGTCCGGCTGGCGCACGCACACGGGCGACAGCACGGTCTTGGTCGCGCCGTCCCACGGGCGCAATGCGCCGTCGACGAGCGACACGCGCTGGTGGATCGGCGCCGCGAGGCGGAACTCGGCGGGGATGTCTTGATAGGCGGGAAACAGCTGCTGCAGGGAAGCGGAATCAGGCATGACGGTCTCGTTTGACAGGTGTCCGGGAAGGACGGGCGATGCGGAATCCTGAGCTGAATGATCCTCGATCCTGAATCGGCATCATGACGCGCGGACGACGAAGCGTCACGCGAAAGGCTGGCCGAAACGCGGAATGGAACCAGTTCCATTTAAAAGGAACACCGCGCCGATTGCAAGATTTGCCGAACGCTGTTGTGTAATGCGTAAGGATTTTGAAGGATTGTTTCCGAATGCCGGGAATCAGCCGGTCAGGCTATGCGCAAACGTTTCACTTTGGCCGGTTTGGGCGGATAATGGTCTCGCGCGGCGAAGAAAAAATTGCCCCGGAACCTGAGAGAAAACACACGCAGTGAAGAAATGTGAGAAGGTCCGCCGCGCTGCCGAAGCGAGGTCGGCTGCCCGGAGCGCCGGGTCGGGGTTGCCCGCCCGGCGCGCACCGGCCTGCCGCGCTACGCCGCACTCACTCGACGTCTTCGTCATCCTCGTCGTCAAACTCTTCGTCCCGCCCCGGCGCCGCATAGGCGCTTGCCTGCTCCAGCAACCACGCACGAAACGATTCAAGCGGCTTGCTGTGGCTGAACTCCGTCGGATACACGAGGTAGTACGCTGAATCGCCGACCGTCGCCGCGTCGCACGGCACGATCAGGCCGAGCTGGTGCAACTGTTCCTCGACGAAGAACTTCGGCACCAGCGCGATCCCGAGCCCGGCCGTGGCCGCGCTGATCAGCATCGTATGCAACTCGTAACGCACGCCCTGCATCGTGCGGATGTCCTCGACGCCGTGCGTCTCGAACCATTGCGCCCAGGCGCCAGGGCGCGTGGTGGAGTGCAGCAGCGGATACGCGAGCAGATCCTCCACGCGTTCGACCGGCCCGTCGAGCAGCGCGGGCGAGCAGATCGGCACGACTTCCTCGCCGAACAGGTAGTCGGACGACGTGCCGGGCCAGGTCGGCTTGCCGTAGTGGATCGCGGCCTCGAAGTGGGTGTCCTCGAACGAGAACAGGTCGGTACGGCTGCCCATGTTCACGCGCACGTCCGGCGTGCGGTCGTAGAAGCTCTTGATGCGCGGGATCAGCCAGTGCGACGCGAAGGTCGGCAGCACCGCGAGCTCCAGGTAGCCGCCGCCGCTGCCGTGCGCGATGATCGACAGCGTGTCGCGGTCGAGCGCCTCCAGCGCGCGCCGCACCTGCGTGCCGTACAGCTTGCCGGCGCGCGTCAGCACGACGCGTTGCTTCACGCGCGCGAACAGCCGCACGCCGAGGCTCGCCTCCAGCGTCGCGATCTGCCGCGATACCGCGCTTTCGGTCAGGAACAGCTCCTTCGCCGCGTGCGTGAAGCTCTCGTGGCGCGCCGCGGCTTCGAAAGCCACGAGCGCACCCATGTTGGGGATCTTGAATTTGCGCATGATGCTCGTTTTGTCTGACGAACGGACCCGCCCGAGGCGGGCCGGCGGACGAGTGCGGGGACTGCGAATAATTCCAAAAACTCATCACATATCAATTTAATCTCGCTTTACGCCCCACCGCAACCCTTTGAATAATGCATCCCACGCAAGGCCAGGCGCCCGTTGGGCGGCCGGCCACCTGAGTTGCCGGCACGTTTGCCGGCGGTCCCCCGAGACGAGAATCCTGATGCGCAATCCGAATATCGAGAGCTTGCTGACGAAGCTGCTGGGACAGGCGAAGACCGACGCCCTGTTCGCGACCCTGAACATGCCGGCCATCCTCGACGAGTGGGAAGCCGACGTCGTCACGCGTGCCGAAATCGCGCAGGCGATGAACATGGCGCTGTTCGAAGGGCTGCTTGAACGTTCGGCGAACGGCCGCGCGTACACGGCCGACGCGATCGAAAACGGCGGCTCGGTCTACTTCGACCACGGCGCGCTGCGCACCGTGCGCTGGCCGCACACGGGCGCGCTGCCGCCGGGCGAAGCCGCGTTCACGCGCATCCTGCGTCCGCTCGGCTTCCGCCTGAACGGCCGTTATCCGCTCGACAAGCTCGGCATGACCGGCCGCGCGTATGCGCATGAAGATGCACCGGACGAAATCGCGCAGTTCTTCGTCAGCGAACTGCATCCGGAGCGTTTCTCGAAGGAATTCCAGCAGGCCGTGACGAACGTCGTCAGCTCGTCGCGCGATCCGCTGTCGCCGGCGGCCGTCGCGCTGCTGTGGGAGATCGAGCGTGAAGGCTGGCTGTCGCTCGACGCCGCGCACGCGCTGCTGCCCGAGATTGTCGGCGCATTCGCGCGCCAGCACGACCTGCCGAACGAACTCGACTACGAGACGCTGCTGCTCGAATCGGCCGAGATGGCGTGGATCGCGACCGAAGGCAACGCGTTCAACCATGCGACCGATCGCGTGATCGACGTGTTCAAGCTGTCCGACGACGAGAAGGCGAAGGGCCGGCCGATGAAGCCGGAAGTCGAGCGTTCGCGCTCGGGCCGCGTGTTCCAGACCGCGTATCGCGCGGACATCGTCGAGCGCGAGTTCCGCACGCGCGACGGCGGCACGGTGAAGCGCAACGTGCCGGGCTCGTTCTATGAGTTCATCACGCGTCGTCGCACGTTCGACCAGGCGGCGCGCCGCTGGGTGACGGACCTGCGTTTCGACGCGGGCAACGCGCAGGGCATCTTCAAGATGACGGCGAACGCAGCGAAGTAAGCGCAACGCACGATGACGGACGGGCCGGCGGCTGATCACAGCCGCCGGCCCGTTTTCGCTGGATGGGCGCCGCGCTCGTCAGAGCAGGTGCGTGACCAGATAGAACAGCACCAGCGCGCCGACCGGTGCGCCGAGCAGCCGGGCGATCAGATATTTGCCCATGTCGTGGTTCAGCCGCACGCTGATCGAGAAGCTCGCGAACGTGCGGCGCGCGAATGTGCCGGATGCGGCCGCGCAGTTGTCGGACCTCACCGCGCGCGAGCGCGACGTGCTCGATCTGCAGTGTCACGGCCTCGCCGACAAGGAGATCGCCGGCCGACTCGGGCTCGCGCCGAACACAGTGCGCAATCACGGCGCGTCGATCTACGCGAAGCTCGACGTGCACAGCCGCGGCGAGGCGATCGTATGAGCCCGCGAGCGCGGGATCGTCGGCGCGGCCGAAGCCAACGGCGCGCGCGGCGACAAAGGGGCCGGGACGGGCGGTGCGAACGGCAAGGATTGACGCCGGGCGTCGGGCCAGCGGTGCGAATGCACCATTCAGGCTGGCGCATCCGTATCCGCATCCGCATCTGCCGCGCGCGGTGTGCGGCTGCGATCCTGTCCACTCGGCGGTGCGGCCCATGCTGCCGTGCCGTCGACTCTCCCCAACTCATCGCAGGAGACGACCATGAAGAGGAATCGCATCGAAGGCAAGCTCAAGCAAGTGAAGGGTTCGGTCAAGGAAGCGCTCGGCAAGTTGACGGGCGACCGCGAGACGGAAGCGGAAGGCCTGGCGGAACAGCAGGCCGGCGAGGCCGCTGATGCGGTGCGCAAGCAGAAGGAAACCGATCGGCACTGACCGAATCGCGCGATGCGCCATGCATCGTCGTCCGTTGACCAAGTGATGATGCGCCATCGGCATTACCCGGCGCGGCCTTGGTGCAAAGGCACTGGCGCGCATCCCGCGTGACGTTTCCGTTCCCGGCCCGCCGTCGCGCGGGCCACGCACTGTCCGCAGCGTCGGAACTTGATGATAAATCCTCACAACATAGTTCCGATAATTCGTTTGCTGCACGGGTATTGGCTACCCACAATCGGTTCACCTCTTTCGCGCTGGCAGGTTCTCCGGAGACGGAACCGCGGCGATCGACCGACCGGCTGGCGACGCGCGTTGCGCGACGTCCCGGCGGCAGACGGATCCACCGGCACGCGGGAGGTCGCCGACGCGCGATAGTCGCGCGTCGCATCCCGACCCACAGATGAAGGATTGGCCGATGACGTTCCGCATTCGTTCGCTTTCCGGCGTTGCACTGACTGCTGCGCTCTTCGCGTTCCAGACGGGCGCGGCCCATGCGCAGGAGACGATCATCAAGGTCGGCGTGGCCGTGCCGCTGACCGGCAGCGGTGCCGCGTACGGCAAGGACATCGAGAACGGCGTGCGCATGGCCGTCGACGAGGCGAACGCCGCGCACACGACGATCGGCGGCAAGCCGGTCAAGTTCGTCGTCGCGTCGCAGGACGACCAGAGCGATCCGCGCGTGGGCGTGCAGGCCGCGCAGCAACTGACCGATGCGCAGGTGGCCGTCGTGATCGGCCATTTCAATTCGGGCACGACGTTGCCCGCATCGAAGATCTATGCGAAGGCCGGCATTCCGATGATCACGCCGTCGGCCACCAATCCCGACATCACGCGCGCCGGCCTCGGCACCGTGTATCGCGTGATCGCCACCGACACGCAGAACGCCGGCAATGCCGGTGCGTACGCGGCGAGCGTGACGAAGGCGAAGCGCATCGCGATCATCGACGACCGCACCGCGTTCGGCCAGGGCGAAGCCGACGAATTCGAGAAGGCCGCGAAGGCGAACGGCGGCACGATCGTCGCGCGCGAATTCACGAACGACAAGGCAGTCGACTTCAGCGCGCAGCTCACGAAGATCAAGAGCACCAACGCCGACCTGGTGTTCTTCGGCGGCCTCGACGCGCAGTCCGCGATGCTGGTCAAGCGCATGCGCCAGCTCGGCATCCGCGCGCAGTTTCTGGCCGGCGGCGGCGTGATGAACGCGAACTTCATCAAGCTCGCGGGCAATGCGGCCGAAGGCGCGGCCGTGTGGGAATACGGGCAGCCGCTGTCGCGGCTCGCGAAGGGCAAGCAGTTCGAAACGAAATTCAAGCAGAAGTACGGCGTCGACATGCTCGCGTATGCGCCGTTCGCGTACGACGCGACCTGGATCGCGATCAATGCGATGCAGAAGGCGAACTCGACGAAGCCGGCCGATTTCAACGGCGCGCTGAAGGGCACGCGCTACGACGGCATCACGGGCACGATCGCGTTCACTAGCACCGGCGACCTGAAGAACCCGAGCTCGACGCTGTATGAAGTGAAGAACGCCGCGTGGCAGCCCGTCACCACGCAATCGACGGACTGAACACCTGCACGCGCGCGGACTTTCGCGGCGACGCCGGACGTGCTGAAATACCCGCAACGATCGGATGCGATCGCGGCGCATGTCGGGGCGATTCACCGGGTGGTCCGCACGCACGGCGCCGCGCTCGACGCGGCACGAACAACCTTCGGGCGCGGCCGGCTGGCAGCGCCCATTACGAGTAACCGGAGTCAGTCGTGAGTTCTCAAGTCGTCATCGTCGGCGGTGGTGTGATCGGCAGCTCGATCGCCTATTTCCTGCGCGCTACCGATCCGACGGTGTCCGTGACCGTCATCGAACGCGATCCCACCTATGCGAAGTCGTCGTCGGCGCTGTCGGCCGCGTCGATTCGCCAGCAGTTCTCGACGCCGCTGTCGATCGAGATGTCGCTGTTCGGTATCGAGTTCCTGCGCAATATCGGCGAGCGGCTCGAGGTCGACGGCAACCGGCCGTCGATCGACCTGCATGAAGGCGGCTACCTGTTTCTCGCGACGCCGGCAGGCGACGCGACGCTGCGGGAGAACCATGCGCTGCAGACGAAGCTCGGTGCCGATATCCGCTTGATGGATCGCGATGCACTGCGCGCGAAGTTTCCCTGGCTGAATGTCGACGATCTCGTGTCGGGCGCTTACGGTGTGAGCGGAGAAGGGTGGTTCGACGGCTACGGGCTCGTGCAGGCGTTGCGCAAGAAGGCGCAGGCGCTGGGGGCGCGGTATGTGCCGGCCGACGTGACCGGCGTGGTTCGCGACGGTCGCAAGATCACGCATGTCGTGACGGGCGACGGCGAGCGTCATGCATGCGACACGCTCGTCAATGCGGCCGGCGCGTGGGCGCGCACGCTGTCGTCGATGATGGGCATCGACATTCCCGTGTATGCGCGGCGTCGCAGCATCTTCAACGTGTCGTCGCCGGCGAAGCTCACCGATTGCCCGCTGCTGATCGATCCGACGGGCGTGTATTTTCGGCCGGAAGGGCGCACGTATATCTGCGGGACGTCGCCGAGCCCCGATCGCGATCCCGACGATCTGCCGCTCGACGAGGTCGATCACGACCTGTTCGATGAAGTGATCTGGCCGACGCTCGCGAATCGCGTGCCGGAGTTCGAGGCGCTGCGCGTGGAGAACTGCTGGTCCGGGTACTACGAGTACAACGTGTTCGACCATAACGCGATCATCGGGCATCACCCGGAACTCGATAACGTCGTGTTCGCGAACGGGTATAGCGGGCACGGGCTGCAGCAAGGACCCGCGACGGGGCGCGGGGTGAGTGAACTGATTTTGGGTGGGCGGTATGAATCGCTCGACCTGTCGTCGCTCGGCTGGGAGCGTGTGCTGGAAAACCGGCCGATCGTCGAAAAGAACGTCGTGTAGCGCGGCGTGTCCGCCCGGTGTGGGGTGGGCGGGATTCTCCTAGTGTCTCAATCTGATTGGCCCGGCTTTGCCGGGCTTTTTTTGTCCGGAGCGGGGACGCCGCTCTTGCGCGCGCGGCTCAGGCCAGCAGGCAGGCGATGAGATCGTGTGTCGTTCGGACTTCGTACTTTCTCAACAAGCTCGCGCGATGGATGTCGACCGTGCGCGGACTGATGCTCAGCTCCTTGCCGATCTCCTTGCTGGTCAGGCCGTGAACCAGAAACGCCGCGACGTCGCGCTCGCGTTCGGTCAACGTGCTGGTGACGTCCGGATGCTTTGCGTCTCCCGACAGGTCGGTGAAGGTCCAGATAGCCAGCTCGAAGGGCCGCTTCGGGTTGTATCCGAAGCCGCAGACGGTGACCCAGAAATGGCTGCCGTCGATGCGCCGCATGATGCGGTCGTCGCTGAACCCCGCATGTTTCGCGAGCAGCGGCGCGAGGCGACGGCCGGTCGTCGCGAAGTCCTTCTGCTGTGGATAGAGCTTCGCGAACGACTGGTCGATGATGTCGTCGCGTGTCGCCCTGAACAGTTGCAGGGCTTTGTCGTTGCAGTCGATCATGACGCGCTCCCTGGCCACGATGGCCGCGACCGGCAGATGCCTGAAGAGATCTTCGTAGTCGAGACTGGACATCGTGTCGGTCATGTTCGGCATCTTGTCGACAGGTCCGAACCGGGTTCGGACCAGGGCTATCGGGCAGGTTCACTCCTGTCTGATTGTAGCGCCTGCAGAAATTGTCCCCCGACATGAAAGACGCAGCAATCGTGTCCCTCGCCTGCACACCGGGCTTCCGCCGAATGCGCACGCGGGCCTTTGCTAGCTGCGTCGGCCGCGGTGTCGTTGACCCAGTCCATCGCACCGGCGAACCAGCCCGCGAACATGTAGCAAAGCTTTCCATGCTTGCCGGGCTGTGCCAGTACGAACGACGAGTGATGCAGGTGGATGCGCGCATGCGACGTCGACGGATCGGCTTCGGCGATGCTGAACCTGCCCCAGCCACGCTGCGACAGGCGCTTCAGATAATGCTCGAACACGGCCATGCCGCTGATACCGTGTTTCTCGGCTTCCTTGTCGCACCAGTGATAGGCCGACTTGTAGCCTGCGCGGTAAAGAATCGACGCGTAGGCTTCGCGGCCGAGCGCTGCTTCGACAGCCACATGGTTGTTCGTGAAGAAGTGACGCGGAACGTACAGCATCGGCAGTGCGTCGGTGATCCAGACACCGGTGTCCGGATCGACGTCGATGGGCAATTGGGGCTGCATGGCGGGTACGGGTTCGATGAACGACTCAACCGTTCCAGACTTCGCCGAATACCCGCAGCCAGTTCTCGCCCATCACCTTCTTGATGCGCGACTCGCTCCAGCCGGCGCGTTGCATCGCGGCCGTGAGGTTCGGGAATTCGCCGATCGTGCGAATGCCTTCAGGATTGACGACCTTGCCGAAGTCCGTCAGGCGACGATAGCGGCCCTTGTCATGCGTGATCCAGTCGAAGAACTCGGTGCTGTAGCCCTGCGTGAAGTCCGTGCCGATCCCGACCTTGTCTTCGCCGATCACGTCGATCACGTATTCGATCGCTTCGAGATAATCGTCGATGGTCGCGTCGGCGCCGCGTCGAAGGAACGGCATGAACATCGTGACGCCTACGAAGCCGTTTGCTTCCGCGATCTCGCGCAATTGATCGTCCGTCTTGTTGCGCGGATGCTCTTTCAAGCCGGACGGGCAGCAGTGCGAGTAAGTGACCGGCTTCTTCGAACAGGCGATGGCATCGGACGAAGTCTTCGCGCCGACGTGCGACAGGTCCACCATGATGCCGACCCGGTTCATCTCCTGAATCACTTCGCGGCCATATCCGGACAACCCGCCGTCCGGTTCGTAGGAACCCGTGCCGACCAGGTTCTGCGTGTTGTAGCAGAGCTGCACGACATTGACGCCGAGCTCCTTGAACACTTCGATATAGCCGAGGTTGTCCTCGAACGCATAGGCATTCTGAAAGCCGAAGATGATGCCGGTCTTGTTTTCCTTCTTTGCGCGCAGGATGTCGTCCGTCGTGCGCACCAGCGTGAGAATTTCACTGTACTCGCGGATTTGCTGCTTCATTTCCGCGATGTTGTCGATCGTCTTCTGGAAGTCCTCCCACACGGAGACAGTGCAGTTGACGGCCGTGACGCCGCCTTTGCGCATGTCTTCGAACACCGATCGCTCGAATTTCGAAATGTTCAGGCCATCGATGATGATGCTGGAATCGTGAAGGCTGGTCATGGCGTCTCTCTACGCGTTGATTTTTGTGGGCAGGATGCAGAAGGCGGACAGGTGCTCAAATGGCACGTTCGACGCCGCGCTTGGCGGACTGCGTGGTTTTCCCGGTCGCCGGACCTGCGTCTTCGAGCGCCGTCTTCGACGTTTCCGGCAGCGACAGGCCGCCGATCATCGCGAAGATCGACACGGCGATCAGGTAGTACGCAGGCGACAGGTTGGTGCCGGTCGCGGAGATCAGCCACGTGGCGACGAGCGGTGCGGTACCGCCGAAGATCGTGTACGCGAGGTTGTACGTGATCGCCGACGCGGTATAGCGGGTTTTCGTCGCGAACACTTCCGACATGAGCGGTGCCGTCACCACGCCCGAGAGCACCGCGCCGATCGCCAGAAGCGCGACGCCGATCAGCGATTGCGACAACACGCCCGAGCCGCCCAGCGAGAAGGCCGGATAAACCGACAGGATGATGAAGACGCCGGTGGTGGCGATCGTTGCGCGGCGGCCGACGAGGTCGGAGAAGAAGCCGGCGAGCGGACACAACGCCGCCGCGAAGAGGAGGGCGAGGACCGTCACGAGGAGCGACGTGCCGCGCGACAGGTGCCCGGCGACTTGAAGGTACGTCGCGAAATAGGTTGTGAACGTGTAGAAGGACAGCGCCGTCACGGACACGAAGGCACCGAGCTTCAGGATATTCCACGACTGCGAGTGCAGGGTTTCCATCAGCGGGGCATGCGCAACGTCGTGCTTGCCTTCGAGTGCCTGGAACGCGGGCGTTTCGTTCAGGTTGACACGCAAGTAGACACCGATGAGGCCGACCGGCGCCGCGATCAGGAACGGCACGCGCCAGCCCCATTCGATCATCGCCTGCGACGACAGCGACGACTCGAGCAGGTAGGCCACTACCGCCGCGCAAGCGAACGACGAGAAGGTCGACACCGGCACGAAGCTGCCGAAGAATGCGCGGCGGCGGCGCGGTGCATGTTCCATCACGTAAGCGCATGCGCCCGCGTATTCACCGCCCGCGGAAAAGCCCTGGACGCAGCGAATGACCGTGAGAAGCAACGGTGCCCAGTATCCGATGCTCGCGTAGGTCGGGAGCAGGCCGATCAACGTGGTCGAGCCGGCCATCATCAGGATCGTGAGTGCGAGCGTTCGCTTGCGTCCGATGCGGTCGCCGATCACGCCGAAGATGAGGCCGCCCAGCGGGCGGAAGGCGAAGGCCACCGCGAAGACTGCGAATGTCTTCAGGAGTCCGACGGTAGGGTCGCCGCTGGGGAAGAATTCTCGCGTCAGGATGGTGGCGAGAAAGCCGTATGCGGCGAAATCGAACCATTCGACGAAATTGCCGATTGACGCTGCGGCGATCACGCGGCGTAGCGTTTGGGTGTCGACGTCCTGGGTGGTCATGGTCGTGTCCTCTTTATGCTTGCGTTTCGTTGCGTAGCAAAACCATGGTAGGGACGCCAATTACCTAGGTCCATACGTGTCAATTACCTAGGTAATCGGGGGCGGGGTGGCGTGTGAGACGGTCGAATGCACCGAGTGCGAAGGGCGGTGCATGTCGGCGGGGCGTTGCCGTTTGCGCGCGGTGGCGCGGGGCGTTCAAGCGGCGGCCGGCGGGTGAATCGGTCAAACAGGCGTTTATAACCGTTGGGCTGGAGGATTCTCTGTGGCGTTGATGGCGTGTCCCTGGGGCCAGCAATGACAGCACAGTCCGCTGTCATCGGCGTTCGCTTTCGGCGCATGCGATGTATCGCCTGAACATGCTCACGGGTAACCGCCTCCGGGAGCGTCGCGTCTACGCGCCGGCGACCGAGGCCGCGGTTCGCGTGGGCGTGCTCAACCGCATGGCCGACCTCGGTCGTCCGCAATTCGTTCGAATCGCCTGAAATCATGACCATGGTGATATTTCGTTTTCACGTTCGATTCATGCAACCACGCCGAATCGAGGCAGGATCATCGCGATGGCCCGGCGGACCGAAGCGGGACTGGCGGTTTTTGGGCCTCTTGTCGACGCCAGGAAAAATCACTCCGCCGGCTCAAAGTGAAGCCAACGCCGTCGGCTGAAAGCCGGTGCGATGAGGTGAGTTACCACCAGGTAACTCCTTTGCTACGTTGCCCGAATCACTCATACTGACATCCATGCCTGAGAACACACCCACCATATGCGCTGCCGAAGTGATTCTCCGTATGCTGCGCGGGCGTTGGGCGCCGTCGCTGCTGATGGTGATCGCAGATCAGGGCCCCATTCACTTTCTTGCAATTTTCCGGGCACTCCCCGGCATTTCCAGAAAGGTACTGACGGATCAACTCCGGTTTCTCGTGCGAGCCGGCGTCATCGCCAGATCGACTTCCGAAACGCAACCGCAAGTCATTTATGCGCTGACGGAACGGGGTCGGGAATTGAAGCGTGCGGTCGATCAGTTCAACGAACTTGCAATTCGTTGGGACAGTCTCTGAGCGGCACGCTTTTGTACGTAGCAGATGAATGACGTTGTTGTATTAAACGCTTCGCGCCGAGGTATGCGCTTCCCATATATGAATAAGAGAAACGTCATGACGAATAAGCTCAAATTCGCTGTTGCCGCCACACTGATGGTGACCGGGCTGATGAACGCCCCGGCGAATGCCGCAGAAGAGAACGCCTGGCCTCCGACGCGAGCCGATCAGATCGCACCGTTCATCAAGAGCATGCCGCAGACGTTGTCCCGGAACCTGAAAACGTTCGATGATCTGGACTTCCGTGTCTACACGAACCAGCAGTGGCAGGATCTTCACAAGAGCCATGCCGCGGACATCGTCGTTCACTATCCGGATGGCCACACCACCAAGGGAATTCCGGATCACATCAAGGAACTGGAGTTCATGTGGACGTTCGCGCCCGATAATCGCATCACCGAACATCCGATTCGGTTCGGGACGGCCGATGCCACATGGACCGCCGTCGCAGGATTTCTGGACGGCACGTTCACCAAACCCATGGCGCTGCCGGATGGAACCGTGATCCCGCCGACGGGAAAGACTTACCACCTGCCGATGGCAACGCTTGGTCACTGGAACAAGCAGGGCACCATGGACGAAGAGTATCTGTATTGGGATAACGCGACGCTGATGAAACAACTGGGCGTCACGAAGTAGTTCCGCGCACACGCCTCGCCTGGCAAAGCGAGGCGTGCCGCGCTGCAGATGGAGCGCGCCATCAATGCCATCGAGGACGAACTGGCTCGCGTCCCCAAGGGCCGCATCGATCCAGTGTGTTCAGCGCCAGTGGCAACGTCTGCGTGACGCAGATAACCCTGTCCGCCGGACTGAACGAGCAAGCCGACGTTCCGGGGCGCGATGAGGTTGAGCGGCTGTTCTCACATCAAGCCGCCATCGCGACGACCCGACCAGCAACGTCCGGAGCGCCGCGCTGTGGCACTGCTCTTTCTCGCCCGTGGTGATCGTTTCGGATACGCCATCCTTATCAATCCAACACGGTGAAGCAAGACCATCGAGCGATCAACCGTATCGTACGACCCATGCCAGGATTCAGGCGCTGTCGTTGCGCCTGCATCATTTCAGGCGGTATCGAACGCATGCGCACGGTGACGGCAGGGCAGATCGGCGCAACCAGGCGGTAACCGCTAGAATTGCGGTTTTTAGCCCGGAACGCGTCAATGTCTTTTGCCTCGCTTGGCCTGATCGAACCCTTGCTGCGCAATCTGCAGGACCTCAATTACCAGGTGCCTACGCCGGTGCAGGCGAAGGCGATTCCCGCCGTGCTCGGCGGCAAGGACGTGATGGCTGCGGCACAAACCGGCACGGGCAAAACGGCGGGTTTTGCGCTGCCGCTGTTGCAACGGCTGGTGCAACACGGCCCGGCGGTGTCCAGCAACCGCGCGCGCGTGCTGGTGCTGGTGCCCACGCGTGAACTGGCTGAACAAGTGCTGCAAAGCTTTATCGAATACGGCAAAGGCCTCGACCTGCGATTCCTGGCCGCCTACGGCGGTGTGAGTATCAACCCGCAGATGATGAAGTTGCGCAAAGGCGTGGATGTGCTCGTTGCCACGCCCGGCCGTTTGCTGGATCTCAACCGCCAGAACGCAGTGCAGTTTGACCAAGTGCAGACGCTGGTGCTGGATGAAGCCGACCGGATGCTCGATCTGGGCTTTGCGCGCGAACTCGACGCCGTCTTTGCCGCCTTGCCCGTCCAGCGCCAGACCCTGCTGTTCTCTGCCACGTTTACCGACGATATCCGCGCCATGGCGGCGGGCATTCTGCGCGGCCCGGTCAATATCAGCGTCAGCCCGCCCAATGCCACGGCCAGCAAGATCAAGCAGTGGGTGGTGCCGGTGGACAAGCGGAACAAGCCTGACCTCTTCATGCACCTGGTGGCCGAGAACAACTGGGAGCACGCGCTGGTGTTCGTCAAAACCCGCAATGGCGTGGATTACCTGGCGGCGATGTTGAATGACGCGGGCTATGCGGTCGACACCATCCACGGCGACAAACCGCAACCCGCGCGCCTGCGTGCGCTGGAGCGCTTCAAGACGGGCGAAGTCAATATGCTGGTCGCCACCGATGTGGCTGCGCGCGGGCTGGATATCGACGACCTGCCGCTGGTGATCAACGTTGATCTGCCGATCGTGGCGCAAGACTATGTGCACCGTATTGGCCGTACTGGCCGCGCAGGCGCCAGCGGTGTGGCGGTGTCGCTGGTGTGTGCCGATGAAGCACCGCAACTGGCCGCGATCGAAGCGCTGATCCGGCAAACGCTGCGCCGTGAAGAAGAGCCGGGTTTTGAAGCTGAACACCGCGTGCCGGAAACCAGCGCGACGGGGCAGATCATCAAGAAGCCCAAGAAGCCGAAGAAGCCCAAAGTGCCGCAAGCCGGGGCGGGCGCCATGCCCGTGTCCGGCAAAAAAACGCGGCCGCAAGGTGGCGACAGCAAACGAAAGCCTGTGGCGCCGCGCGCTGGGGCTGCGGGTAAGGGGGCGGGCGTGTCCAGCGGCAGCCCGTTCAGCGTGCAAAAGCCGCGTAGCAAACCCGCCAGCAAGGCGGCGGCGGGTTCAGGCAAGCCGGCCGGCAAACCTGCTGGTGGCCGCGGCAAACGCCAACCCTGATCCGTGGGGACGACTCACGCCAGCCATCGAACCGGCTGGCGGTTCGGGGTTCGCCGGGCGGCAACGGCGTGGCTTCGACGTGCATCAGGTCAGCGGGTAACCGGCTGCCGGGGTTGCATACGGAATCGTGGAAGCTAGACTGAAAGTTCCCCTTGCAAACCACGGAGGGAGACATGACGACGACCATCTATGTCGTGAAGACCGGCCAGCAGTTCCTCTGCACCGGCGAGGACGGCGACATCGGCATGGCACCGGAGATTCAGGAGGCCATGTCCTTTCTGTCGTATGAAGAAGCGAAAAAGGCGGCGAACGAGAACGCCGACCCCGGATTCGAAATCCTGGCCGTCGAAATTACCACCCGCTGACGTGGCGTCCGCTGCCGGGCGCCCGGTGCGCCGTTGTCGCACCGCCCGGCAAACGGCCGTTCGACCCGTGTGATGAAAGTCGCAAGATCGGCCGTTTGCAGCACAGTCGACGTCGGGATCGACCGCGTTGCGTTCGTCCGGAATTTCCGTGCACGTCCATTCTCTTCATACTCGCGCAATCCGACGGAGCCGTATGTGTTTCTGTTCCTATAATAAGATGGTTTATTAAAAACTGTAATCAAAACGACATGTCTTCAATTATAAGGATTTCAGTGTCTTTTAATTGCTAAAAGAACTTGGCGTCGCCTGGTAATCCCGCAAGCGCACGTCTATGTTCGATCAATAACAAAAATGCCTGCTCGCTAGGGTGTGGCTGCGTTGTGTCCCGGGGACAGTCGGTAGTTAACGAAGGAAGGCGGCCACCATGGACACTTGCTTCACGCGCACGGTCTAGACACCCTACGTCTCCATCATCAAGCATCCGCTTAACTGTACGGCCATATCGAGCGCCGGGTGACGTCACGTTGATCGCAATACCCGGTGCCTCCGAACGCTCCTCCACCGTTGCATCAGGCTTCTTCGCTGCGGCGACGTGGACGGCAAAGCAGCGATCGCAGTGCGTGGTCTGCGTTGCCGCTGCAGCAGAGTTGGTAGCCCTAGGGCTACAGAATGTCCCATTTCTCCGAAATTTGTGTCCCTGGGGCTACATGTGTGTGCGTGGTAATTTGTATCCCTTGGGCTACAATAATCCCGGGCTCCCCCATTTTTGATGCCTCGAGGCTACAAATGACCACACTGTCCGATGTCGGAGAGATGCTGAAAGAGGCGCGCAGCACGGCCGGGCTTTCCCAGAGAGAGCTTGCGGAGCGCGCCGGCATCGCGCGCACGACGCTTGCCCGCATGGAAACGCTCGCGCGAGGCGACATGAGCGTATCTGCGCTCGTGCGTCTGCTCGAGGCGGCCGGCTACGATCTGCGACTGGTTCAGCGCGGACATCAGCGCACGTTGGACGACGTTCTGGCCGAACAGCGCCAGACGGGGGGCTAACGACATGCGCCTGCACGTCCATGTCAAAGGCAAGCTCGTCGCTCATCTCGATCGTCAGGCGGATGATTACGCGTTGCGCTATACCGAAAACGCGACCGCCGCCGATTTTGCCAGCCTGACGATGCCCGTTCGCGAAGACGCTTGGGTGTGGCCTCGCGATTTGCATCCCTTCTTCCGCCAGAACTTGCCGGAGGGTTTTCTCCTTCAGGTGATTCGTGAGGAGTTCGGTCCTTATCTCGACGGAACGGGCCTTTCGCTTCTGGCTGTTATCCGAGGCTCGGGCATCGGCGCGTGACCGTCTCATCCGAAGGTGGCGCGCCAGGCGGTGAGCTCGAACCGCTCGATCTCAAGCGCCTGCTACACGAAGACATCACGACCGCTCACTTCGCGGAACTGGTGCGGTACTACGCTCGCGCGGCGATTTCCGGGGCCGTGCCCAAGTTTCTGGCGCCTGAATCCTCATCGTTTCAGACGCCGGTGGGCAAGCAGACGCTGCGCACGAGCCGGCACATCATCAAGGCTCCGACGAGCAAACGAATGCACTCGACCCGCGCAATCGAAAAGCCATCCGCCACCACCCCAATTAATGACCAAACCGCAAGACCTAGTGCATAGATATCGTTTGCCGCAGCGTTAATGACTATCGACAATCGTGGCTCGAATTCCCCGCCGTCGCGCCAGAAGCACCGCGGCGGGGCGGCACCTGTCGGCTATCCCGGCCGTCCGTGCCATCCAGCTCACGACGACATGTACGCGTTCACGCCCTCATTCCAAAACCCTGCCGGATCGCCGATCCGCGAGCTGTTCAAATACCTCTCCGAACCGGGGATGATTTCCTTCGCGGGCGGCTACCCGGCCAGCGAGCTGTTCGACGTCGACGGCCTGAACACCGCCGCCGAACGCGCGTACGCGCAGCCGGTCCGCTGCCTGCAATACGGCCCGACCGACGGCCTCGCCGAACTGAAGCAGCAACTGATCGCATTGATGGCGCGCCGCAGCGTGACGTGCACGCCGGCCGAACTGCTCGTCACGACCGGCTCGCAGCAGGGCCTCGACCTGCTGCTGCGCGTGATGGTTGCCCCGGGCGACGTCGTGCTGACCGAACAACCGGCTTACCCGGCAACGCTGTCGGCGATGCGACTGCAACAGGCGCGTATCGTCACGATCCCCGTCGACGGCGCAGGCCTCGACGTCGACCGCTTGGCATCGCAGCTCGCATCCGGCGCGATCGCGCAGCCGAAGCTGCTGTACACGGTCCCGACCTTCGCGAACCCGACCGGCGCGACGCTCACGCGTGAACGCCGCTTGAAACTGTTGCGTCTCGCGGTGCAATACCGTTTCCTGATCGTCGAGGACGATCCCTACGGTGACCTGCGTTTCGCGGGCGAACCGGTGCCGTCGATGCTCGCACTCGCCCGTGAAGTCGAAGGCGCACGCGACTGGATCGTGCACTTTGCGAGCCTGTCGAAAATCGTCGCGCCGGGGCTGCGCGTGGGCTGGACGATCGCGCCGGCCGAGATCGCGCGGCGCTGCGTAATCGCGAAGCAGACGGTCGATCTGTGCAGCACGCCGTGGACGCAAGCCGCCGCCGCCGAATATCTCGCCGACGGCGCACTCGAACGCCATCTGCCGCGCATCACGGCCGCTTACAAGGGCAAATGCGACGCGATGTGCGACGCGCTGCGCGACGGATTCGGCGATGCGATCACGTTCCATCGTCCCGAAGGCGGGATGTTCGTGTGGGCGCGGATCGGCGCGGTGTCGTCGGACGCGCTGCTGCAGCAGGCGATCGCGAACAAGGTCGTGTTCGTGCCGGGCAAGGCATTCTTCGCGGACAACGTCGACGCCGCATCGCTGCGCCTGTCGTTCGCCGCGCCCGACGTCGATGCGATCCGGGAAGGCGTGGCGCGCCTCGTGCGCGCGTATGGTGCGGCGCTGGCCGCGTGAGGAGACACCTATGAACATCATCATCAACGACACCGCATGGATGGACGAAGCGCCGGGCATGGCCGATATCCGTCCGGTCGAGCACAAGTCGTCGCAGATCAGCGCGGGGCCGCAGTACGTCGCCGACGTGCTCGGCCGCTTCGGCGCGGATTCGACCGACACGAGCGACGCCGCACCGGTCGTACTCGGCTACAACTGAACCACGTGGCGGCGGACTCGCAACGAAAGCCGCGAAAGCACCGCGAGCACCGCCGCCGAAACAGTTAAGCTAGCGCGATCGAATCCCGCACGCTCGCCGCGCCATCATGTCCGATCCCGCCTCCGAATCGCTCGAGCAAACATACGATCATCTCTGGTCCTGCCTCGAGTCCGGCGTCAGCACCCAGCGCTCGCCGTTCACGATGCTTCAGGCCGCGACGCTCGGCGTCGACGGCGCGCCGAAGGTGCGCACGATCGTGTTGCGGCAAGTGAGCCGCGCCGATCGTCAGCTGTCGTTCCATACCGACGTGCGTTCGGAGAAAGTCGCGGAGCTGCGCCGCGATCCGCGCATCGCGATCGTCGCGAACGATCTCGATGCGCTCGTGCAGATTCGTGCGGAAGGCGTCGCATCGATCTGCGACGATGAAGCGCAGCGTCGCGCGATCTGGCAATCGAGCCGTCCGCATACGCTGCTGCTGTATCGCGCACCGTTGCGTCCGGGCACGCCGATCGAGTCGCCTGAAGACGCGAACGTCGCGACGAGCCAAAGCGCCGCCGCCACCGACGACGGTTATCAAAATTTCTGCCTGCTCCACGTCACGGTGACGCGCATCGACTGGCTCGAGCTCGCGCGCAGCGGCCATCGCCGTGCGGTGTTCGACCTGAACGACGACGGCTACGAAGGCCGCTGGATCGCGCCCTGACGGCGACGGCCGCAGCACGGCGACAAACGCATACAAACGAGACACATCCGGGATAAATCACACCTTTCAAATGGGCAACGCCGCATAACCTGCGCGCGCCCGAATGAAAGAACGCGCGACAGGGCGCGCGGCATGTTCACTTTCCACCTCACGAAAGGAGATGCCGAACGATGTCTTCCACACCGTTTTCCCCGATGCGTCGCCACCTGCTGGCCACTTCCGTCGTCGCCGGTGTTACCGCGATGCTGTCCACCGCGCTTCACGCGGCAACCGGCGACAACGGCATACGGCCGTTCACCGCACACATTCCCGATGAAGCGCTGGTCGACCTGCGCCGCCGAATCGCCGCGACGCGCTGGCCGGGCCGCGAGACCGTCGCCGACGAATCGCAGGGTGTGCGGCTTGCGCGCAGATCCACAACCTGCATACGCTGATGAGCTGGCTCGAGTTTCTCGGCTACGGGCTGCTGTCGATCCTGCTGGCCGGGCTGATCGCGTATCTGCTCGCGATGCACCACGCGCACCGCGCGGTGTCGTTCGTCGCGCGCAAGCTGAGCCACGAGGCGATCATCGCGACCTTCGCGGGGCTGATCGTCGTGATCGGCGTGTGGGAAGGGCAGCTGCTGGGGCTCGCGGTGATCGTCACGGTCGGCCTGTTCGGCGGCATGCTGTCGCGGCTGTTCGCGTTCAACACGGGCGTGCAGTTCATGGGGTATTACGTCGCGGTGCTCAGCGTGCCCGCGATCGTCAAGCTGCTCTGACGCATCGGCACACGGGGCCGCGTGTGCCGCACGGCTCCCGAGACGCATCGTTTCGCGTGCGATTTTGAATCGCCGTGTGTCGCGATCGAACCCAGATACGTTGCGATACAAAGCATCCGGATGGTTCGGATATAAAACCGGTGAAGCAATTCACGCGGTGGCGCAGTGCCATGCACCGCCGGCGTGAACGGCGATACCGAAGTGTCCGCACGTGCCGCGGGCCCCTTCCTTAGCGATCGACAATGGAGAACGAGTCATGCCTGATACCGTGAACACCCGCCGCCGCCTGATCCTGGGTACGACGCTCGCCAGCCTGACCCTGGCCGACCTCGGGTTCGGCGCGTTGGCGCACGCGCAGTCGGCGCCTGCCGCAGCGACGGCGAAAGGCGCGGCTGGCGTCGCGTCGCTGGGCAAGATCCACCAGATCGACGCCGGCGTGCTCAACGTCGGGTATGCGGACCTCGGGCCGAAGAACGGCCCCGTCGTGTTCCTGCTGCACGGCTGGCCGTACGACATCTACAGCTACGCGGAAGTTGCGCCGCTGCTGACGGCGGCCGGCTACCGCGTGATCGTGCCGTACCTGCGCGGCTACGGGTCGACCACGTTCCGCTCGGCCGACACGGTGCGCAATGGCCAGCAGGCGGTGACGGCCGTCGACATCGTCGCGCTGATGGATGCGCTGAAGATCGACCGAGCGGTGTTCGGCGGCTACGACTGGGGCGCGCGCACGGCCGACATCATCGCGGCGCTGTGGCCGCAGCGCGTGAAGGCGCTGGTGTCGGTGAGCGGCTACCTGATCGGCAGCCAGGAGGCGAACCGCAAGCCGCTGCCGCCGCAGGCCGAATTCCAGTGGTGGTATCAGTTCTACTTCACGACCGAGCGCGGCGCGCTCGGCTACGCGGAGAATCGCGATGCGTTCAACAAGCTGATCTGGCAGCTTGCGTCGCCGAAGTGGCAGTTCTCCGACGAGACCTACGCGCGCAGTGCCGCGTCGTTCCAGAACCCCGATCACGTGGCCGTCGTGATCCACAACTATCGCTGGCGCCTCGGGCTCGCGAAGGGCGAAGCGCAGTACGACGACATCGAGCGGCGTCTCGCGGCCGGTCCGGCGATCACCGTGCCGACGATCACGATGGAAGGCGACGCGAACGGCGCGCCGCATCCGCAGCCGGCCGCATACGCGAAGAAGTTCACGGGCAAGTACCAGCACCGGACGATCACCGGCGGCATCGGCCACAACCTGCCGCAGGAAGCGCCGCAGGCGTTCGCCGATGCGATCCTGCAAGTGGAGCATCTGTGATGCGGGCACCCGCTGGCGTGTTGCATCTCGGCGCGCGCCGTGCGCTCGGCGCGGGCGTGCTGCTGGCCGGCGTGCTGTCGGCGAGCGGCCCGGCCGCGTTTGCCGAGCAGCCGAAGCCGGCCGCGTCGCCGATCTACGGGGTCACGATTCCGCCCGGCTACCGGAAGTGGGAAATGGTCGCGCCGGCCGAGGAAGCGGCGCCGCTCGACGAACTGCGCGTGGTGCTCGGCAACCCCGTCGCGATCCGAGCGCTCGAACAGTCGACGCTGCCGTTTCCGGACGGCACGATCCTCGTGAAACTCGCGTACAAGCGCAAGCAGTCCGACGAGTTCGCACCGGCGACGGTGCCCGGCCAGGCGACAACCGTGCAGGTGATGGTGAAGGATTCGCGTCGCTATGCGTCGACGGGCGGCTGGGGTTTCGGGCGCTTCATCAGCGGCGTGCCGGCCGATATCGGTCAGCATCAGACGTGCTTTGCGTGTCACCAGGCGCGCGTGAAGAATCACGACTATGTGTTCACGCGGTTGGCGCCTTGATGTGACTTGACGCGATCGGTTTGACGAAGAGGCGTGCCACGTGAGGCACGCCTTTTTTGTGCGGCGGGAGGCAGGGCGAGCGGTACGTTGTTGTGCGGGTTTGTATTGCACTGTATCTGGAGCCGTTGCGGAAACATCGGATTGCACAACACCCCTGTTTCGGAAACATGCCGGATACGTGGGCGGGTTCTACTGTCGACATGCAGCAAACGTTCGGTGCCAGACGTTCGCATCGGATACCAAGTGATCGATACCCAACTTCCTCTCAGGAGAACGCTCATGAAAGCCGCTCGAATCCTCGCAGTTGCAGTGCTCGCTTCCCTCCCCGCATTGTCGTTTGCCGATACCGGCCACGGCCTCACGCGTGCCGACGTGCGCGCCGAGCTCGTCCGCCTCGAGAAGGCCGGCTACAACCCGGCCGGCAGCGAAGCACATTACCCGGACGATATCGCCGCCGCACAGAGCGCCGTCGCCGCCGCGGAGCAGGTCGCGCGTTCGGACCAGAACGGCCCGTCGAAGTCGCAGGACGACAACGTGGCCAAAGCGTCGACGCCGGCCGGCCGCTACGCCGCAGCCGACCCGCGTGCCGCACGGAATTCACGCACGGCTGCCGACGATCTGTACGCGCATTCGTGATCGGTTGCCGCGCCTGCCGGACGCAGGCGCAGTCGCATCAGCAACACTTGATATGAACAACACGACAGAAAGGAGCATGACGATGGTCGGTTTGACGAAACGGGTTCTGGTGTCCGCGGCGGTGATCGGCGGGCTGTTCGGTGCGGTCGCGGCGCAGGCAGCGCCGAAGGACGACCTGAAGGGCACGAACGTCGTGCTCGTGCATGGCGCGTTCGCCGACGGGTCGAGCTGGAATCGCGTGATTCCGCTGCTCGAAGCGCGCGGTCTGCATGTCGTATCGGTGCAGAACCCGCTGAGCTCGCTCGCCGACGACGCGGCAGCGACGAAGCGCGCGATCGACGAGCAGAAGGGGCCCGTCGTGCTGGTCGGCCACTCGTGGGCCGGTGTCGTGATCAGCGACGCGGGCAACAACGACAAGGTCAAGTCGCTCGTCTACGTCGCCGCGTTCGCGCCCGACAACGGCCAGTCGATTGCCGACGTCACGCAGGGGCTGCCGGCACCGGCGTGGGCCGGCGAACTACGCAAGGACGCCGGTGGCTTCGCGACGCTGTCGGACAAGGCGATCGCGCAGGATTTCGCGCCGGACCTGCCGCCCGTGCAGCAGCGCGTCGTCGCGGCGACGCAAGGGCCGTGGTACGGTGGCTGCATTTCGGAGAAGGTCACGCAGGCCGCCTGGCATGCGAAGCCGTCGTCGTTCGTCGTCGCGACGCAGGACCGGATGATCGATCCGAATCTGCAGGAGGCGATGGCGAAGCGGATCGGCGCGACGGTCACGCGCGTGAACGGCAGCCATGTCGCGATGCTGAGCCAGCCGGAGGCCGTGGCCGACGCGATCATCGCGGCTGCAGAACGTGCGAAGCAGGATGCGCAGTGAGTGAACGCGGTGCCGCGATGTGGATAATGCGCGGCGCCGTCGGCGATTGTGATGCCCTTTCACGAGGACGAATCGTGACGCAACAGCTCTGGCAACTGTCCGCTATCGAAATCGCGAAGCGGGTGCGGCACCGCGAAGTCTCCGCGCGGGAAGTGGCCGATGCCACGCTCGCCCGTCTCGACGCGGTGAATCCGGCGATCAACGCGGTGGTCGAGCATCGTCCCGACGACGTGCGGCGGCAAGCCGACGAAGTCGATCGCGCGATCGCGCGCGGCGACGATCCGGGCCCGCTCGCCGGCGTACCACGCTGACGCGGCAGTGGCGGCTGTTTCTCGACGAATACGCGGTGTTGCTGCTGCCGGTGTCGTCGGAACTGCCGTTCCCCGACGATCTCGATCGGAAGGGGCCGGACGGGTTCGAGCGCGTATGGGAAGCGCAGCTCACGCTGCGTGCGCTGCCGGCGATGGGGCTGCCAGGGCTCGCGGTGACGACGGGGCTCGTGAACCGCGTGCCGGTCGGTGTGCAGGTGGTCGCCGCGCATCATCGCGAGGATCTGTGCCTGCTTGCCGGGCGCGATATCGAGGCGCGCGGCGCGCCGGTTGTGCCGGGCGATCCGGTGCCCTGATGCGGTGACGGGTGTGGCGCGTCGGCGCTGCACCGCGTCCATCGGTCGTGCTTCATCGATGCGTCGATGCGTGCGCCACTCAAACCGGTGCACGATGCCATTTCGGATTCCATGACAACGTGCGGCGCGCGGCGCGCGCCGCATCGTTCGCTATCTCGCGCTCCTTTCACCTTTCAATAACCTTCGGTGCACGACATCGAATGGCCATCGCCTCCTATCCCCCGCACGAACCCGCCGCGATAGCGCGCGTCTGCTATTGCATTTCGCACGCGGCTGATTAGGAAATGAATTTTTATTGGTTCAGCTTCCTGGACCGCGCTCGCATAGTGGCGCTGACGGCTATAGACAGCAAGCAAGCTGCACCGGCCGCATTCCCGGCGTGGTGGGTCATACGAATCTGCGAGAACAAGGAAGCTTGATGATGGTTGCACTGGAACAACGAACCGCCGCCCAGCAGGCGCTCGAAGACGCCCGCGCGGCGGCCGCATCGGCGGGCACGCCCTACGCGGGCGGCGTGGCGCCGGAAGCCGCGTGGGCCCTGTGTTCCGCCGGCGACGCGCTGCTGGTCGACGTGCGCACCGCGGAGGAACGGAAATTCGTCGGCCACGTGCCGGAATCGCTGCATGTGCCGTGGGCGACCGGCACGAGCCTTACGCGCAACCCGCGCTTCGTGCGCGAACTGGAAGCGAAGACCGGCAAGGACGCGGTGGTGCTGCTGCTCTGCCGCAGCGGCAACCGCTCCGCGCAGGCGGCCGAAGCCGCGACCAAAGGCGGGTTCACGCAAGTATTCAACGTGCTCGAAGGGTTCGAGGGCGACCTCGACGAACGGCTGCATCGCGGCGACCGCAACGGCTGGCGCCATCGCGGCCTGCCGTGGGCGCAGGACTGAGTCACGGCCGTTACGGGGAGAAGTCAGCATGGCCGCATTCGATATCGACGACATCGTTCAGTCGCTCCAGACCGTGCGCCGCGCGTGGCGCGAGAAGCAGCGGCGCTCGCTCGAACCGGGCGGGCGCGACCTGCCGGCGCGCGAGGCGCTCGCCCAGATCATCGGCGCGCTGAAGGGCGTGCTGTTCCCGATGCGGCTCGGGCCGCCCGACCTGCGGCAGGAGAGCGAGAACTTCCATGTGGCGCACGCGCTCGACGCGGCACTGAACGCGCTGCTCGCGCAGGTGACGCTCGAGCTGCGCTACGCGGCGCGGCAACGTAACGCCGACGCGCGGATCGACGAAGCGGCTGCCACCGCCGTGCAGGCGTTCGCCGCACGTTTGCCCGACATCCGCCGGCTGCTCGACAGCGACGTGCTGGCTGCGTTCCATGGCGATCCGGCCGCTGGCAGCGTCGACGAAGTGCTGCTCTGCTATCCGGGCATCCTCGCGATGATCCACCACCGGCTCGCGCACGAGCTGTACCGGCTCGGGCTGCCGCTGCTCGCGCGGATCATCGCCGAGCAGGCACACGCGGAAACCGGCATCGACATTCATCCGGGCGCGCGCATCGGCGGCGGCTTTTTCATCGACCACGGCACGGGCGTCGTGATCGGCGAGACCGCGATCATCGGCGAGCGCGTGCGCGTGTACCAGGCCGTCACGCTGGGTGCCAAGCGTTTCCCGCGCGATGCGGCCGGCCATCTGGAGAAAGGGCTGGCACGTCATCCGATCGTCGAGGACGACGTCGTGATCTATGCGGGCGCAACGATCCTCGGCCGCGTGACGATCGGCCGCGGCGCGGTGATCGGCGGCAACGTGTGGCTCACGCAGGACGTAGCGGCCGGCGCCAACGTCACGCAGGCCGTGCTGCGCAGCGAAGCGAACGCCGCGCCGCGTGCGCGGGTCGAGCCGGCCGAGCCGGTGCCCGACGCGCAGGTGGCGACATGACCGACCTGATCCAGCACTTCGGCGCCAACGTGCGCAAGCTGCGCGAGGCGCGCACGTGGTCGCAGGAGCAGCTCGCCGAACACGCGGGGCTGAACCGCTCGTATGTCGGCGAGATCGAGCGCGGCGAGGCGATCGCGTCGATCGTCACGGCCGACAAGATCGCGCGCGCGTTCGACGTGTCGATCTCCACGCTGCTGCCCGGCGTGTACGTCACCTGACGCATCCCGCTTCTTTTCCCCTTCGGTTGTGCCGTGTGACGGCTATAGCATGTTGAGCCGGCAGGTGCGTGCTTCCGATAATCACCGAGCGTCATAAGCAATCCCGTTTTTCATCTTAAGAACCCGGAGCCACACATGTCGACCGTTGCAAGCGGCACGGCCGCGCTGAGCGATCACGCCGCCCGCCAACTAGCAAACGCTACCAAGACCGTCCCGCAGCTTTCCACGATTACGCCGCGCTGGTTGACCCATCTGCTGCAATGGGTGCCGGTCGAGGCCGGCATTTATCGCCTGAACCAGGTGAAGAACCCGGAAGCCGTACGCGCCGCGTGCACGCAGCTCGAGGACGAAATCGTGCTGCCGCGGACCTTCGTGCCGTACGAGGAACAGCCGCGCGAGTATTTCCTGAATGCGGTGAGCACGGTGCTCGACGTGCATACGCGGATCTCCGATCTCTACAGCAGTCCTCATGACCAGATCAAGGAACAGCTGCGCCTGACGATCGAGACGATCAAGGAGCTGCAGGAAAGCCAGCTGATCAACAACCCGGACTACGGGCTGCTCGCGAACGTGACCGACGAACAGCGGATCTTCCCGCTGACCGGCGCGCCGACGCCGGACGACCTCGACGAGCTGCTGACCAAGGTGTGGAAGGAACCCGCGTTCTTCCTCACCCATCCGCTCGCGGTCGCCGCATTCGGCCGCGAATGCACGCGGCGCGGCGTGCCGCCGCCGACGGTCAGCCTGTTCGGCTCGCAGTTCCTCACGTGGCGCGGCATTCCGCTGATCCCGTCGGACAAGGTGCCCGTCGCCGACGGCAAGACCAAGATCCTGCTGCTGCGCGTCGGCGACAAGCGTCAGGGCGTCGTCGGCCTGTATCAGCCGGGCGTCGCGGGTGAGCAGGGGCCGGGCCTGTCGGTGCGCTTCATGGGGATCAACAACCAGGCGATCGCGTCGTACCTGATCTCGCTGTATTGCTCGCTCGCGGTCCATTCGCCGGATGCGCTGGCTGTCCTCGATGACGTCGAAATCGCCAAGTTCCATGACTATCCCGACACCTACCGTTAATCCCGGCCTGGCCGGCGGCGACGCGCTCGCATTGCCGCACGCGCCGCTGCCGGCCGGCCTGCCCGACCCGGCGGCGCTCGCGCGGCTCGCGTCCGAGTTCTTCGCGACGCCGCCCGGGCAGGCCACCGCGCCCGGGCTGGCGGCGGGCAGCGGGGCCGTTGGCGGCGTGCCGTCGGCGTTGCCGGCTGCCGCGCCGATCCTCGCGTCGGTGAGTAATCCGGCGCCGGCCGGCTCGCCGCTCGCGGGGCCGGGCGGCACGGGCACCGGCGTGCCGGGCCTCGCGTTGCCGCAAGGCAAGGCGCCCGGCGCGAACCTCGCGCCGTCCGCGCCGACGCACGTGCTGTCGCTCGGCAATCGCGTGCCCGCGCTCGCACCGCATGCAGCCGCGCAGAACGGGCTGCCCGACAACGCGGTGTCGATCGCGCCCGCGTTCGAACCGCGCGTCGGCGGCGCGACGCTTGGCGTGCCGCAGGCGAATGCGGCGGTGTCGGAGGGCGCGGTGAAGGCTGCGCCGGCTGCGTCGCCGTACTACTTCACCGACGGTTCGCTGCAGGGCTGGCAGGCGACGCCGCAGGACATCGTCGTGCCGTCGAACGGCCTCGCGTCGCCGGAAGCGTTCGGGCTGCCGGGTGACGACGCGTTGCGCGACCTGCTCGCCGTGCATCGCGACGTGCCGGTGTCGCGCGCAGCGGGCGCGGACGTGCCGCGTTATTTCATCGACGATGCGCATGCCGCCGAGCCGCAGGGCAACCTGTATCGCGGCGCGCACCCGCCGTTCGACGTGAATGCGATCCGCCGCGATTTCCCGATCCTGCAGGAACGCGTGAACGGCAAGCAGCTCGTCTGGTTCGACAACGCGGCGACGACGCACAAGCCGCAGGCCGTGATCGATCGTCTCGCGTATTTCTATGCGCACGAGAACTCGAACATCCACCGCGCCGCGCATGCACTGGCGGGCCGCGCGACGGATGCGTACGAACATGCGCGCGACACCGTGCGGCGCTTCATCGGCGCGGCGTCGTCCGACGAAATCGTATTCGTGCGCGGCACGACCGAGGCGATCAACCTGATCGCGAAGACGTGGGGCGTGCAGAATGTCAGCGAAGGCGACGAGATCGTCGTGTCCCATCTCGAGCATCACGCGAACATCGTGCCGTGGCAGCAGCTCGCGGCGCTCAAGGGGGCGAAGCTGCGTGTGATTCCGGTCGACGATTCGGGGCAGGTGCTGCTCGACGAATACCGGAAGCTGCTCAACGATCGCACGAAGATCGTGTCGGTCACGCAGGTGTCGAATGCGCTCGGCACGGTCGTGCCGGTGCAGGAGATCGTCGAGCTCGCGCATCGTGCGGGCGCGAAGGCGCTGGTCGACGGCGCGCAGTCGATCTCGCACCTGCGCGTCGACGTGCAGGCACTCGATGCGGATTTCTTCGTGTTCTCCGGGCACAAGATCTACGGGCCGACCGGGATCGGCGTCGTGTACGGCAAGCGCGCGATCCTCGACGACATGCCGCCATGGCAGGGCGGCGGCAACATGATCGCGGACGTGACGTTCGAGCGCACGGTGTTCCAGCCGCCGCCGAACCGCTTCGAGGCCGGCACCGGCAATATCGCGGATGCGGTGGGGCTGGGTGCGGCGCTCGACTACGTGGGCCGCGTCGGCATCGAGAACATCGCGCGCTACGAGCACGACCTGCTCGCCTATGCGACGAGCGTGCTCGCGCCGGTGCCGGGCGTGCGGCTCGTCGGTACCGCGCGCGACAAGGCGAGCGTGTTGTCGTTCGTGCTCAAGGGCTATGAGACCGAGGAAGTCGGGCAGGCGTTGAACGAAGAGGGCATCGCGGTGCGCTCCGGGCATCACTGCGCGCAGCCGATCCTGCGGCGCTTCGGGCTGGAGGCGACGGTGCGGCCGTCGCTGGCGTTCTACAACACGTGCGATGAAGTCGATGCGCTGGTGAGTGTCGTGAGGAAGCTGGCGACGCGGCGCTGAGACGCGCGGCACGCGAGCGGGCCGCTTGTGGCTCCCGGCAACGGGACGTCACAAGCGGCCTTTTTTCGGGTTCTTCGCATATTTCCGGGGAGATACCCCGGCAGCCCGGCAATCGGCGTTCGTCGTTCTTGCGTGTGCACGGCGCGTAGGCAACCCTCAATGCGACAGCGCCGCGGCGTGATCGTGCTCGCGCAGTTGGCCGGGAATCGCGCACTGCGCGAGCCCGCCCGCATCGATCCACGCACGCGTGCGTTCCGCGGCCTTGTCGATCAGTTGCGCGCACTGCGAGTAATCGTATGACGACACCTCGAGCGGACAGAGCGGCGGCACGACATGGATTTGCGCGTGTGCCGCGTACAGCTCCAGATCGCGCACCAGTTGCCGCGCGATCACGAGCGTCAGCGCGTGCGTCGCATGCGCGATCGCGCTGCGCGGCGGCACGCGCAACGCACAGGCGAACCCGGCCGGCAGCACGACGATCCGCTTGACGCCGAGCGCGAGCGCAACCGAGATCGGCGTATTGTTCGCGACGCCACCGTCGACGAGCTCCACGCCGCCGATGCTGACCGACGGAAACACGCCGGGAATCGCCGCGCTGGCCTGCACGGCATCCACGACCGGGCCGGCGGACAGCACGACTTCGCGGCCGCTCAGCACGTCGGTCGCGACGATGTGGAGCGGCAACGCGGCCTGCTCGATCCGCCGGTACGGCAGGTTCCGTTCCAGCAGCAGGCGCAGCGCATCGGCCTCGACCAGGTGCGGCCGGTTGCGCAGCAGCATCGCGACGAGGCTGCGCATCGAGAACGGCATGACGTCCTGACGGCGGATCCGGCACCACAGCGCGGCGAGCATCGCGACGCCATCCGCATCCGGCCGGCCGGCGAAATAGGCCGCATTGATCGCGCCCGCCGACGCGCCGACGACGCAATCGGGCCGTTCGCCGCTGGCGACCAGCTCGCGGAGCATGCCGACCTCGATCGCGCCAAGACTGCCGCCGCCGGCGAACACGAAGGCGGTCGAGGGAGTGGGATCGGAAGTCACGGTGCGCCCTCCTGCGGTTGGCTGCGACAGTGCTTTCTCCATAATGGATCGTGCGGCGTCCCGGAGGTCCTGATGAAAACCCTGCCGGCACGCGGACCCAGCCGGTCGGCCGACGATGCGCGTTGCGCGCCGCGTTCCCCGGAATCCCGCGATGAACCCTTTTGGGGGGTAATGCGGAAACGTGACGCCGATCAACGCCCGGCCAGCATCCGCCCGCCGAGCCCCATCAGCAGCAGGCCAGCCGTCGTATCGAGCACGGCCTTGCGTCGAATCAGGAGCCGGCGCACGGACGGATGCGACGCGAGCAGCGCCATCGTGCAATACCACGCGGCCGAAATCCCGATCGACAGCGCGACGACCGCAAGATCGAGCCATGCCGGCGCGTGGGCCGGCACCATCAGCGCGAAGATGCTGCCGTAGAACGCGACGGATTTCGGGTTGGTCATGCTGACCACATAGCCCTTCTTCGCGGCGTGCCAGTCGGAGGATGAGGCCGGTGCGGCAACGGGCAGCGGCTGGCGCGCGGTCAGCACCATTTTCAGGCCGAGCCAGATCAGATAGGCGGCGCCCGCCAGCCGCAGCGCGGTATGCACCCATGCGACGTGGGTCACGAGCAGGCTCAGGCCGGCAATCGCGATCGCGGCCCAAGTGCCCGATGCGGCGGCGAGGCCGAGCCCCGTCATCACGCCGGCGCGGCGCTGCGCGACCGCGGTCGACGTGACGATCACGAAGTTCGGGCCCGGGCTGGCGACGCTCAGCAGCAGGACGCCGGCGAGCGGCAGCAACGTGTTGATGGTGGTCGACATGGCTTTCGGGTGCGAAGCGGCGGGGGGCTTTCATCTTACCCGAGCCTGGTGCACCGGACGCCCCACGGCGGCAACCGCGATTGTTGACGGCGTTGGAAAGGTCCAATCCAGAAGCGGCAATAGGTGACGCGATTTTGACCGATTATTCTCCCGATCGCAGTACCGGCCTCCAGACGCGAGTGCTATCGGACTGCTTACAAAATCAATTGCTCAGGGAGGCCATTCATGAGACGCATCGTCGTTCCCGGTGGTATCGGCGCGGTTTTCGCCATTGCAGCATCGTCCGCGTTTGCACAGAGTTCCGTCACGTTGTACGGCCTCGTCGATACGGCGATTCGTTATCAGACGAATGCCGCCCCCGACGGCCGGGACCTGATCGGGATGACCGTCGGCCCGGAAACGCACAGCCGCTGGGGCTTGCGCGGCAGCGAGGATCTCGGCGGCGGGCTGTCGGCGATCTTCCGGCTCGAGAACGGGTTCGAGCTCGGCGACGGCAAGCTGCACGTCGCGAACACGCTGTTCAGCCGGCAGGCCTACGTCGGCCTGTCGAGCGACCGGTACGGCTCGCTGACGTTCGGCAACCAGTACGCGCCGCTGTACGACACGATGGGCGATGTATTCGATCCGATGACCGTCGGCGACTACTGGCAGGACAGTTGGGCGTACAACGGCATCGGCAACTACCTGACGGTGGCGAACTCTGTGAAGTATCAGTTCTCGTACAACGGGTTGAGCCTCGATGCGATCTACGGGTTCGGCAATCATGCCGGCGCAATGGGCCTCGACAGCACGTACGGCGTGGAGTTGACCTACGCGCGAGGGCCAGCGTCGATCAACGCAGGCTTCCAGCAAACCTCGGTGTCGTCCGTAAACGGCAGTACGGTCAACGGTGCGAAGGTGAACTTCCTGCACGTGAGCGGCGCGTATCAGGTCACGCGGTCCGTCCGCCTGCTGGCAGGCTGGCTGCACGGCCAGGACAAGACGGGCACGACGGACTTCAACATGCAGCAGGCCGGCGCGCCCATGCTGGGCGGCGGCAGCCCGAATCGTATCGACGATACGTTTTACGTCGGCGCGAACTGGCAGGCCACCGCGCCACTGCTGATCACGGTGGCCGGCTATTACGGCCATGCGCGCAACGCGGAACGGCTCGACGGCACGCTCGGCTCCGGGATCAACTATTCTGCGACCGTGTTGGCCGAATATGCGCTGTCGAAGCACACGGAGGTATACGGCACGGTAGATTTCGCACGCGGCAACGGTGCGTTCGCGGCCGACTATCCGGGTGCCACCAACCCGCTGACGGGCAAGGTCGACCAGATTGGCAGGACCAACAACGTCGGGGCCGCGATCGGCCTGCGCCAGATGTTCTGACGACGGTTCGCCCGGCGTCCGCGGATAAAAAACGCGTGGCGACCGGTGCCGCCACGCGTCGTGGGTGGAGACGTGCGGTCGCCAGGTTCGGGCGATCGCACGTACCGGCGATCAGAAATCGAACCCCGGCCCGCCCGCACCCGGGCCGCCCGGCACCGCGGCCGGCGCCACATCCTTCGGCGCTTCGAACACGGTCGCATCGGTCGTCAGCAGCAGCCCGGCGACCGACGCCGCGTTCTGTAGTGCGGTGCGCGTGACCTTGGTCGGATCGAGCACGCCCGATTCGACGAGATCGCCGTATTCACCCGTCTGCGTGTTGTAGCCGAAGTTGCCCGTGCCTTCGGCGACCTTCGCGACGACCACGCTCGCTTCCTCGCCCGCATTCGTGACGATCTGGCGCAGCGGTTCCTCCAGCGCGCGCAGCACGATCTTGATGCCCGCGTTCTGGTCGGCGTTCGCGCCCTTCAGTTCGCGGATCGCCTGCCGCACGCGGATCAGCGCGACCCCGCCGCCCGGGACGATGCCTTCCTCGACGGCCGCGCGCGTTGCGTGCAGCGCGTCGTCGACGCGGTCCTTCTTCTCCTTCACCTCGATCTCGGTCGCGCCGCCGACCTTGATCACGGCCACGCCGCCGGCCAGCTTCGCCACGCGTTCCTGCAGCTTTTCACGGTCGTAGTCCGACGTCGCTTCCTCGATCTGCACGCGGATCTGCTTCACGCGCGCCTCGATGTTCTGTGCGTCGCCCGCGCCGTCGATCACGGTCGTGTTCTCCTTGCCGACCTCGATGCGCTTCGCCTGGCCGAGTTCGGTGAGGGTTGCCTTCTCGAGCGTGAGGCCCGTTTCCTCGGCGACGACCTGCCCGCCGGTCAGGATCGCGATGTCCTCGAGCAGCGCCTTGCGGCGATCGCCGAAGCCCGGCGCCTTGACCGCAACGGTCTTCAGGATGCCGCGGATGTTGTTGACGACCAGCGTCGCGAGTGCTTCGCCCTCGACGTCCTCAGCGATGATCAGCAGCGGCCGGCCCGACTTCGCGACCTGTTCGAGCACCGGCAGCAGTTCGCGGATGTTCGAGATCTTCTTGTCGTGCAGCAGGATGTACGGGTTCTCGATCTCGGCGATCTGCTTGTCGGGATTGTTGATGAAGTACGGCGACAGGTAGCCGCGATCGAACTGCAGCCCTTCGACCACGTCGAGCTCGTCGGCGAGCGACTTGCCGTCCTCGACGGTGATCACGCCTTCCTTGCCGACGCGGTCGATCGCCTCGGCGATGCGCTGGCCGATCGATTCCTCGCCGTTCGCGGAGATCGTCGCGACCTGCGCGATTTCCTTGCTCGTGGTGGTCGGCTTGCTGATCTTCTTCAGCTCGTCGACGGCTGCTGCCACGGCCTTGTCGATCCCGCGCTTCAGGTCGAGCGGGTTGAGCCCGGCCGCGACGTATTTCTGGCCTTCACGCACGATCGCCTGCGCGAGCACGGTGGCCGTCGTCGTGCCGTCGCCGGCCGCATCGCTGGTGCGCGACGCGACTTCCTTCACGAGCTGCGCGCCGATGTTCTGCAGCTTGTCCGCGAGTTCGATTTCCTTCGCGACCGACACGCCGTCCTTCGTGACGACAGGCGCGCCGAAGCTGCGTTCGAGCACGACGTTGCGGCCCTTCGGCCCGAGCGTGACCTTCACCGCGTTCGCGAGAAGGTTGACGCCTTCGGTCAACTTCGCACGGGCGACGTCGCTGAAAATGATTTCCTTCGCTGCCATGATTGCACTCCGTTATTGATTGACGACCGCGACGATGTCTTCCTCGCGCAGTACGAGGAATTCGTTGCCGTCCACCTTGACGGCCTGGCCTGCGTACTTGCCGAACAGCACGCGTTCGCCGACCTGCAGGTCGGGCACGATGCGCTGGCCGTCCGCGTCCTTGCGGCCGGGGCCGACGGCGATCACTTCGCCCTGGTCGGGCTTTTCCGCGGCGCTGTCGGGGATCACGATGCCCGAGGCGGTGGTGGTTTCCTGGTCGAGTCGCTTCACGATGACCCGGTCGTGCAAGGGGCGTAGGCTCATCTGTCTGTCCTGTTCTGTTGCGTCGAAATTGGCTGGCACTCTTCATCAGAGCGTGCTGACGAGTATAAAAACGCGCGGCGGCGCGATCCAATAACGGATTCGGAAAAGCATTTGCGCGGATGCGCTATGGATGGAGAGCGAAGGGCGCCGCGCAGCCGAAGCGTATGATCCCGACATCGCACACTCGCCCGGGGAGCGCACGAGCGTGGCAAGGACACTGGAAGCCGGACGACAACCCGTGTGGCTGCGCATTGCGCCCGCGCTGTTCCTGCTGCTGTGGGCGAGCGGCTTCGTGTTCCTGAAGCTCGGGCTGCGCGATGCCGATCCGCTGACGTTCCTCGCACTGCGCTACGCATGCGTCGTCGCGCTGCTCGCCGGGCCGTTCCTGTGGCTGCGTCCCGCGTTGCCGCGCACGCGCGGCGAATGGCGCAATCTCGTCGTCGTTGGCTTGCTGCTGCAGGCCGGCTATTTCTCGTTCACGTATCTGAGCCTGAAGCTCGGGATGTCGGCCGGGGCCGTCGCGCTCGTCACGTCGCAGCAACCGATTCTCGTCGGCCTGCTCGCGCCGCTGATCGCCGGCGAGCGTGTCGGCGCGCTGCGCTGGATCGGGCTCGCGCTCGGCGCCGCCGGCGCGGTGCTCGTCATCCTCGCGCGTTCGTCGGTCGCGGTGTCGTCGGTGTGGGCGCTGGCGTTCGCGCTGCTCGCACTCGCGTGCATCACCGGCGGCACGCTGTGGGAAAAGCGCTTCGGCACCAACGTCCATCCCGTCACCGCGAACCTCGTGCAATACACGGTCGGCCTCGCGGTGACCGCGCCGCTCGCGTTCGCGCTCGAACCGATGCACGTGCACTGGACCGCCGGCCTCGCCGGTTCGCTCGCGTACCTGGTGATCTGCAATTCGCTGATCGCGATCTCGCTGCTGCTGGCGATGGTGCGCTACGGCGAGGCGTCGCGTGTGTCGGCGTTGTTTTTCCTGATTCCGCCGGCCACCGCGCTGATCGCGCTCGTCGTGCTCGGCGAGACGATCGGCGCGCTCGCGTGGCCGGGGATGGCGCTTGCGGCGGCCGGCCTGTATCTGGTGATGCGTTACTGAATCAACGACGTGCGCCGCGTTTCTCACATAGCGAGACTGCGTCCCGATAATTGACGTGCATTTCGCGTGACTCCTAGACTGCTTCGCATGACGCCGCGCATCACGCGGCGCGACGATGCCGCCATTGCTTGCGGCATCGGCCCCGTCCCGCGAGACGATCCAGGAGACAAGCCGATGAATGCTGCCGCTCCGCAGTTGCACGCCGCGACGATGCGGCGTCTGAACCTGCGCCTGATTCCGTTCCTGATGCTGCTGTACCTGATCGCGTACATCGACCGCTCGAACATCTCGGTGGCGGCGCTGCAGATGAACGCCGACCTCGGTCTCAGCGCGCAGATGTACGGCCTCGGCGCGGGGCTGTTCTACGTGACGTACATTCTGTTCGAAGTGCCAAGCAATCTGTTCCTCGCAAGGGTCGGCGCGCGCCGCTGGATCGCGCGCATCATGATCACGTGGGGCCTCGTCGCAGCGGGGATGAGCGCCGTGCACACGCCGGGCCAGCTCTACGCGATGCGCCTGTTGCTGGGTGCGGCCGAGGCGGGTTTCACGCCGGGCATCATCTATTACCTGTCGGGGTGGTATCCGCAGAGCGATCGTGCGCGGGCGATGTCGTTCTTCTATATCGGCGCGACGCTCGCGTCGGTGATCGGATTGCCGTTGTCCGGCGCGCTGCTGAACCTGAACGGCGTGCTCGGCGTCGAGGGCTGGCGCTGGCTGTTCCTGCTCGAAGGCGTGCCAGCGCTGCTGCTCGGGTTCGTCGTGCTGCGGCGGCTGCCCGATACGCCCGCGCATGCGCGCTGGCTGCCAGCCGACGAGCGCGCATGGCTCGAAGCGACGCTGCGCGAGAGCGCGCCGCGCGAGCACCTGTCGCACGGCGCCGCGCTGCGGCGCGCGTTCGGCGACGGCAAGGTGTGGGCGCTGGCCGCATTCTGGCTGCTGCAGGCGTTCGGCACGATCGGCCTCACGCTGTTCCTGCCGCTGCTGGTAAAGAGCCTGTCGGGGCAATCGAGCTTCGCGGTCGGCAGCCTGTCCGCGCTGCCGTTCCTGTTCGCGTGCATCGCGATGTATGTGAACGGCCGGCATTCGGATCTCGGCGGCGAACGCGCGCTGCATCTCGGCGTGCCGATGCTGCTGGCCGGCGCGCTGCTGATCGCGGCGATCCATACGCCGGCATTGCCGGTCGCATATGCGCTGCTGGTGTTCGCGGTCGGCTTCAACTGGGCCGCGACGCCGGTGTTCTGGGCGGTGACGACCGAATATGTGTCGGGCCTCACGGCCGCCGCGTCGATCGCACTGATCAACGCGGTCGCGAATATTGCGGGCCTCGCGTTGCCGCCGGTGATGGGGCGCATCAAGGACGTCACGCATTCGTACGATCTCGCGCTGTTGCTGGTCGCGGGTGCGTTGCTCGTCGGTGGTGTGCTCGGGTTGCGGATCGCGTCGCGGCGTGCGCTGCCGATGGCCGCGCGCCGCGCCGGTTGAGCGATGCGGGCGCCGGCGTCTCGACGACCGGCCGGCGACCCGCGAGTTGCGCGGCTTCGCGCACGCACTCGAACGTGCACAGCATGCGCTCGCGGCGATGCGGGACGCCATGACGGGAACGCGCGCCGATGCCTCGCACATCGATGCATGGCTCGACGGTCGGCACGACGTCGAAGCGCGCATCGCGTAACGGCAGCGGCACGCCGCGCGTGCCTTAAACTTGGCGCTCTTTCAATCGTCTCCGATGGAGCGCGCATGTACGCATCGACCTTCATTTTCCGCGCCGGACAATACGACGACGAATTCCACCGGCTCGACCAGCAGATCGCCGACATGGCGCGCGCGACGCCCGGCTATCTCGGCGAGGAGGCGTGGGAGAACACCGGGGCCGGGCTGATCCAGAACGTCTACTACTGGGAATCGGAGGCGGCACTGCAGCAACTGATGCAGCACCCCGCGCATCTCGAAGCGAAGGCGAAGCAGGCGCGCTGGCTGGACGGTTATCGCGTGGTGATCTCGAAGGTGCTGCACGAGTACGGTGACGGCAAGCTCACAAAGCCGCACGCGGGGCATCCTGCCTGAGCTGACCGCCGGCGCCCCGCGTCAGGCATGCCGCGCGAACGCACCGTCGCGCGGCGTCAAAGCGCTTCGACCAGCAACCGGTTGCTCTTCCCGCAATACTCATGGCACGCGGCGCGTGCGGCGATCGACGCGCCGTGCACGAATTTCGGCGCATCGGCGCGGCGCGACATCGACACGACGATCGATGGCGGCGACGGCTGCAGCGGCAGCTCGACGACCTCGCCGCTGGCGATCAGCGCATCGACGAACAGCACCGGAATCGCGGCGACGCCGTAGCCGTCGCGCACCAGCTGCACGATCACCGAGATCGACGGCGAGCCGGTGATGCGGGTCTCCGACAGCGGCACGCCATGCGCGTGCGCGAGCGTGCGCACGATGTCCTCGAGCGCGCGGTGCGGCGCGGTCCCGCGCCCGTAGGTCAGGATCGGCTGGCGCAGCACCTGCCGCGCGAGGCCGGTGCGCGTGTTCGGCAGCAGCCCCGCGCGCGCGATCCAGCGCACCGGATAGTTCGCGAGCGCGTCGCACACGACCGACGCCTCGTCGCTGCCCTCCACCCGAATGATCAGATCGAGCTCGCCGGCCATCAGCCGGCGCTGCAGCACGACGCTGACGTCGACGGTCAGGTCGATTTCCAGTTGCGGATAGTCTGCCGCGAGGCGACGCAGGTAGTGCGGCAGCCAGCTGTGCACGACCGTCTCGATCACGCCGAGCCGCAGCTTGCCGCGCAGCGCGCTTTCGCCGGCCGCGGCGGCCTGCAGCTCCTGGGTTGCCTCGACGACGGCCTTCGCATAGCCGAGCAGGTACTCGCCGTTCGGCGTGAGCCGGAATGCGCGGCTGTCGCGATCGACGAGCACCGTCTGCAATTCGTCCTCGAGCGCCTTCAGGCGTTGCGAGATCGCGGCCGGCGTCGCGTGCAGCGTGGCGGCCGTGGTGCGGAAGTTGCGCAGCTTCGCGAGCGTGACGAAGGTTTCGAGAAAACGCGTGTTCATGGCGGTCGGACGGACGGTGGACGCGCAGCTTGCCGGTGAAGAAAAGTGAACGGGACCGGGGAAAACCCCGAGATGCGTTAAGAAATTCTATACACGGGGCGCAAAAAAACTCGTTGGCGACAAAATTTTTTCTTTTCTATTCTTCGCCGTATCTGCTGACGCAACACCGTCATCCCGACGACATCCCGATCTGTCACCCAACATCATGACGCCTTCCGAATTTCGCCAGTCCGTGCGCAACGGCACCTTCCGCAGCCCGACCGCCGGCCAGTGCGGCCCGTTCGCGCAAGCGAATCTCGCGATCCTGCCGAACGCGTACGCGCACGATTTCCTGCGCTTTTGCCAGGCCAACCCGAAGGCGTGCCCGCTGTTGGGCGTTGGCGAACCGGGCGCGTTCCGGGTCGACGTGCTCGGCGAGGATCTCGACATCCGCACCGACGTACCGAGCTACAACGTATACCGCGATGGTCGCCTGACCGAGCGCGTCGAATCGCTCGAAGCGCTGTGGCGCGACGATTTCGTGGTGTTCGCGATCGGCTGCTCGTTCTCGTTCGAGGACATGCTGGCGCGCGAAGGGATCGGGCTGCGCCACATCGAGGAGGGTCGCAACGTGCCGATGTACCGCACGTCGATCCCGAACCGTCGCGCGGGCATCTTCGGCGGCCAGCTGGTCGTATCGATGCGGCCGCTACGCGGCGCCGACGCGATCCGCGCGGTGCAGATCACGAGCCGGTTCCCCGGCGTGCACGGCGCGCCGGTCCATATCGGCCATCCGCAGGAACTGGGCATCGCCGATCTCGGCGCACCCGATTTCGGCGACGCGGTGACGGTGCGCGACGGCGAGCTGCCGGTGTTCTGGGCGTGCGGCGTGACGCCGCAAACCGCGCTGATGGAAGCGAAGCTGCCGCTCGCGATCGCGCATACGCCGGGCTACATGCTGATGACCGACATCACGAACGCGTCGCTGGCCGTGTTCTGAACCGACTGACGCCGGCGGCCCGCGCGGCCGCCGGTCCGCCCCGTCGCGGCGGCATGCCGCGACCGCAGACGATCCGCCCGGCCGGAGGGCGGCGCGCATCCGCAGCCAGCCGGCCGCGAGTGCGACGCAGGCACCCACGCAAGACACGACACGACGATTTTGACCGCGCATTTCGACAGGAGCCTCACCATGGAAAGCAAGACCCTCCCGGCGCCCGCCACTGACCCCGCGGGCCCCGCGCGCAACGGCCTGTTCGGGTGGTACGCGGACGCGCAGCCGCGCGAACGCCGTGCGTTCTGGAGCTGCAAGGTCGGCTACATGCTCGACGGGATGGACACGCAGATGCTGTCGTTCGTGATCCCGACGCTGGTCGCGACCTGGGGTATCTCGCTCGCGGATGCCGGCTTCATCGGCACGATGACGCTGCTCGCGTCGGCGCTCGGCGGCTGGATCGCGGGCATCCTGTCCGACCGGATCGGCCGCGTGCGCACGCTGCAGTTGACCGTGCTGTGGTTCGCGGTATTCACCGCGCTGTGCGGGCTCGCGCAGAGCTACCACCAGCTGCTCGCCGCGCGCGCACTGATGGGCTTCGGCTTCGGCGGCGAATGGACGGCCGGCGCGGTGCTGATCGGCGAGGTGATCCGCGCGCGCGATCGCGGCAAGGCGGTCGGCCTCGTGCAGTCGGGGTGGGCGATTGGCTGGGGGCTGTCGGCGCTGCTGTATGCGCTGCTGTTCTCGGTGCTGCCGGCCGAACAGGCATGGCGCGCGCTGTTTCTCGTCGGCCTCGCACCGGCGCTGCTGGTGGTCGTGATCCGCCGCTACGTGAAGGAACCGGACGTCTACGAGAAGGAGAAGGCCACGCAGGCGAAGGTGGCCGACGCGCCGCGCCTCACCGAAATCTTCGCGCCGAAGCTGCTGTCGACGACGCTGCGCGCGGCGCTGCTGACCACCGGCGCGCAGGGCGGCTACTACGCGATCACGACCTGGCTGCCGACGTTCCTGAAGACCGAGCGGCACCTGACCGTGATGGGCACCGGCGGCTATCTCGCGACGATCATCGTCGGCTCGTGGGTTGGCTACCTGACGAGCGCGTACCTGACCGACCGTCTCGGCCGCAAGCCGAACTTCATCCTGTTCGCGCTCGGCTCGATGGTGATCGCGTTCGCCTATACGTCGCCGGCGCTGCACCTCACGAACACGTCGATGCTGTGGCTCGGCTTCCCGCTCGGGTTCTTCGCGTCGGGCATCTTCTCCGGGATGGGCGCGTTCCTCACCGAGCTGTTCCCGACCCGCGTGCGCGGCTCCGGCCAAGGCTTCTGCTACAACGTGGGCCGCGCGATCGGCGCACTGTTCCCGTTCCTGATCGGCGCGCTGTCGAAGCACTATGGGCTCGGCGCGAGCATCGGGATCTTCGCGGTCGCCGCCTACGGCGTGATGATCGTCGCCGCGCTGACGCTGCCCGAGACGCGCGGCCGCGAACTCGACGCCGCGTAAGCGGGCGCCCGCCGCTTCACTTTCCTTTTTCATCGAAGCCATCTCGCGGCGCGCGACGCGCGCCGTGCGGCGGCGCTCGTCCATCGATTCAACGACGCATCGAGTTCATCGCCATGACTGACCGACACGCTTTCCCCGTTTCCTCCGACGCCGCACGCTGGCAATTCTGGATCGACCGCGGCGGCACGTTCACCGACATCGTCGCGCGCCGGCCCGACGGCACGCTCGTCACGCACAAGCTGCTGTCGGAGAACCCCGAGCAATACCGCGACGCGGCCGTTGCCGGCATCCGCCACCTGCTCGGCCTTGCCGACGGCGAGCCGATCACGCCCGCACGCGTCGACATGGTGAAGATGGGCACGACCGTCGCGACCAACGCGCTGCTCGAGCGCAAGGGCGAACGCACCGCGCTCGCGACCACGCGCGGCTTTCGCGACGTGCTGCGCATCGCGTACCAGAACCGGCCGCGCCTGTTCGATCTCGACATCGTGCTGCCCGATGCGCTGTACGAGACCGTCGTCGAGGTGGACGAGCGGGTCGGCGCGCACGGCGATGTCGTGGTGCCGCTGGATCTGCAGCGCGCGGAAGCGGCGCTGCGCCGCGTGTTCGACTCGGGCGTGCAGGCGTTGGCCATCGTGCTGATCCACGGCTATCGCTACACCGCGCACGAACGCGCACTGGCGGACCTCGCGCGCCGCATCGGCTTCACGCAGGTGTCGGTGTCGCACGAGGTGTCGCCGCTGATGAAGATGGTGTCGCGCGGCGACACGACGGTGGTCGACGCGTACCTGTCGCCGATCCTGCGCCGCTACGTCGAGCAGGTCGCGCACGAGATGCCGGGCGTGAACCTGCAGTTCATGCAGAGCAGCGGCGGGCTGACGCGCGCCGACGCGTTCCAGGGCAAGGACGCGATCCTGTCCGGCCCGGCCGGCGGCATCGTCGGGATGGTGCGCGCCGCGCGCGCGGCCGGCTTCGACCAGGTGATCGGCTTCGACATGGGCGGCACGTCGACCGACGTATCGCACTACAACGGCGAATTCGAGCGCGTGTTCGAGACGCAGGTGGCCGGCGTGCGGATGCGCGCGCCGATGATGAGCATCCATACGGTCGCCGCCGGCGGCGGCTCGGTGCTCGGCTTCGACGGCGCGCGGCTGCGCGTCGGGCCCGAATCGGCCGGCGCGAATCCGGGGCCGGCCGCGTACCGGCGCGGTGGCCCGCTGACGGTGACCGACTGCAACGTGATGCTCGGCAAGATCCAGCCGGACCATTTCCCGCGCGTGTTCGGCCCGCACGCGGACGAACCGCTCGACCGCGCCGGCGTGGTCGCGAAGTTCGCGGCGCTCGCCGACGCGATCCACGCGGCGACCGGGCGGCGCGACACCCCCGAGGCACTGGCCGAAGGTTTCCTGGACATCGCGATCGGCAGCATGGCGAACGCGATCAAGAAGATCTCGGTGCAGCGCGGCCACGACGTGTCGCGCTACGTGCTGACGACCTTCGGCGGCGCGGGTGGCCAGCACGCCTGCGGCGTGGCCGACGCGCTCGGGATGACGCAGGTGTTCGCGCATCCGCTCGCCGGCGTGCTGTCCGCATACGGGATGGGCCTCGCCGACCAGACCGCGATGCGCGAGCGCGCGGTGGAGGCCGTGCTGTCCGATGCGTCGCTGCCGGCGCTGAACGCGACGCTCGACCGGCTGACCGACGACGCGGTCGGCGCGCTGCTCGAACAGGGCGTGCCGCCGGAGCGCATCGCGACCGAGCACCGCGTGCACCTGCGTTACCAGGGCACCGATTCCGCGCTCGACGTGCCGGCCGGCAGCGTCGACGCGATGCAGCAGGCGTTCGAGGCCGCCTACCGGCAGCGCTACGCGTTCCTGATGCCCGGCGTGCCGCTGGTGGCCGAACTGGCATCGGTCGAGGCGATCGGCCGGTCGGATGCGCCGGTCGAGGTCGCGCCGCTCGCGCCGCGCGACGATGACGCGACGCCGCATGCGCACAGCGCCGTGCGCTTCTATTCCGGCGGCCAATGGCATGACGCGGCGCTGTACGTGCGCGACACGCTGCTGGCCGGCGATGCGATCGACGGGCCGGCGATCGTCGCGGAGAAGAACGGCACGACCGTCGTCGAGCCCGGCTGGCGCGCGCGGATGACCGCGCAGGGCAACCTCGTGCTGACGCGCACGACGCCGCTGCCGACGCGCCGTTCGCTCGGCACCGACGCCGATCCGGTGCGGCTCGAGATCTTCAACAACCTGTTCATGTCGATCGCCGAGCAGATGGGGCTGCGGCTGCAGAACACCGCATACTCGGTGAACATCAAGGAACGGCTCGACTTCTCATGCGCGATCTTCGACGGCGACGGCAACCTGATCGCGAACGCGCCGCACATGCCCGTACACCTGGGCTCGATGGGCGAGAGCATCCGCACGGTGATCGAGCGCAATCGCGGCCGCATGCGCGACGGCGACGTGTTCATGCTGAACGATCCGTATCACGGTGGCACGCACCTGCCGGACGTCACCGTCATCACGCCGGTGTTCGCGGACGGTTCGGACGCGCCGCTGTTCTACGTCGGCTCGCGCGGTCACCACGCGGACATCGGCGGCACGACGCCGGGCTCGATGCCGCCCGATTCGACGCACATCGACGAGGAGGGCGTGCTGATCGACAACTGGCAGCTCGTGTCGGCGGGCGTGCTGCGCGATGCCGACACACGCGCGCTGCTGGCCTCCGGCCGCTACCCGGCACGCAACGTCGAGCAGAACATGGCCGACCTGCGCGCGCAGGTCGCCGCGAACCAGAAGGGCGTGGACGAGTTGCGGCGGATGGTGGCGCAGTTCGGCCGCGACGTCGTGCTCGCGTTCATGGGGCACGTGCAGGACAACGCGGAAGAAGCGGTGCGGCGCGTGATCGGCGCGCTGCAGGACGGCGCGTACCGCTATCCGCTCGACAACGGCGCCGAGATTCGCGTCGCAATTCGCGTCGATCGCGCGGCGCGCCGGGCGGAGATCGATTTCACCGGCACGTCCGCGCAGCTCGACAACAACTTCAACGCGCCGAAGGCCGTCTGCATGGCCGCCGTGCTGTACGTGTTCCGCACGCTGGTCGGCGACGACATCCCGCTGAACGCCGGCTGCCTGAAGCCGCTGACGGTGATCGTGCCCGCCCGCTCGATGCTGAACCCCGAGTATCCGGCCGCGGTCGTGTCGGGCAACGTCGAGACGTCATCGGCGATCACCAACGCGCTGTACGGCGCACTCGGCTGCGTCGCGTCGAGCCAGGGAACGATGAACAACTTCACGTTCGGCAACGACCGATACCAGTACTACGAGACCATCGCCGGCGGCAGCGGCGCGGGCGACGGCTTTGCGGGCGTCGGCGCGGTGCAGACGCACATGACGAACTCGCGGCTGACCGACCCGGAAGTGCTCGAATGGCGCTACCCGGTGCGGCTCGACTCGCACCGGTTGCGCGCGGGTTCCGGCGGCGGCGGGCGCTGGCGTGGCGGCGACGGCGCAGTGCGGCGGATCCGGTTCCTCGAGCCGATGACCGCGTCGATCCTGTCGAACAACCGGATCCATGCGCCGTTCGGCGCGGCGGGCGGCGAAGCGGGCGCGCTCGGCCGCAACACGATCGAGCGCGCGGACGGCACGGTCGAGACGCTCGAGCATATCGGCCGCGCGCAGATGGCGGCGGGTGACGTGTTCGTGGTCGAGACGCCGGGCGGCGGCGGATACGGCACGGCAGTCTGAACGACGCAGCGCGGCGGGGGCAGTGGCGCCCGCCCGCCGCGCTGCGTTCGCGCGTGCCGGGCGGCCGATCGTACCGGTTCCATGAGCGAGGTCGCACGCAAGCCGCGCGTTCCGTCAAACACGCCCTTCCCGGAAATCGGCGCGAAATTGCAACGGGTACGGGAATAATTCCGCGCATTGGAGACGCGAACGGCAATGCAAATGGTGCAATGCCGGTTCGACGCAATGCGATCGGACCCTCTCATTTCGCCCCGCCGCGAGCCGCTTCCGGCGGGCCGCGATGTTCCCGCAAACGCCCGTCCGGCGGGGCGCTCGGCCGGTTCCGCGGGCCCCGTTCAAGCCGCCGCGGCCGGTCGTGCGCACGGCGCTAAACACGAAAAGTCCGCCGTGCCAATCGAATTCCGATTCCTTGACACCCCGTTCCAAATGTGGGTGCCAATCCTGATCGTCATTTGATAAGATGGGTCCCATCATTCGTTGGGAAAACCTGCGCGCATCTGCGCGAACGCCGGGTCGCATTAGTTGGAAACAAGTACGGAACGAGGGTCGCTGTTACGGCTATCACGACTGCCCTTCCGGGTACGCGCGTCGCGCGCGCCGGGATCGGGGGCGGTCCGTTCGTGTCCGTCTACACTGTGCGTTTTTTCTGCATCGGGGCGTGTCCATGGATGACGAAAACGATAGCGCGGTGCTTGAGGCGCATCTCGGTACGCGCAGCCCATGCTGGAGCCTCGGCACCGACAGCAATGCACTCGAACTGGCCGCCGTGCGCGGCCTGACCAATGTCGCGATTGCGCTGACGACCGGGCAGGCCGCGCAGATTCGCGCGCTGACCGGCGTCACGTCGCACCTCGTGCTTGAACTCGCGCTGTTCGGCGATCGGGTCAGCCTGCATCTGGTCGGCAGGAAGGTCGACACGACCCTGTGGGCCGGCACGGCCTCTGCCTATTCCGATACCGCGTCCGTCGCGGGCGATCTCGCGCACGGGCTCGCGTTCGCCGAGCAGGTCGTGTCCGAAGTGAATTCGCTCGTCGTGATCCTCGACCGCAACGGGAGGGTGCAGCGCTTCAACCGTCTGTGCGAGGAGGTGACGGGCAAGCGCGAGGTCGACGTGATCGGCCGTAGCGCGTTCGAACTGTTCATGAGCCCCGAGCAGGGTGCGCAGTCGCGCAGCAACATCAGCGGTTTTTTCGCGAGCAACAGCTCGTACGCGGTCGAGCGCTACATCAACACGGTCAACGGCCCGCGCCTGTTCCAGTTCCGCAACAAGTTCGTGCAGAGCGGCAGCGGTGCCGACGAGCAGTTCCTGATCTGTTCGGGCATCGACATCACCGAGGAACGCAACGCGCAGCGGCGGCTCACCGAACTCGCGAATTCCGACGTGCTGACCGGCTTGCCGAACCGTCATGCAATCAGCGAGCGCATCCATGTCGCGCTGACAGCCGACCGCACCGACATGCGCGGCCAGGTCGGCATCCTGTTCCTCGATCTCGACAACTTCAAGCGCGTCAACGACCACTACGGACACATCACCGGCGACCGCCTGCTGCAGGACGTGTCCGCGGTCATCAGCGGCTGCCTGCCGTCAGGCGCGACGCTCGCGCGGCTCGGCGGCGACGAATTCCTCGTGCTGTTCGAGCACGGCACGCGGCCGCTGCTCGAGGCGACCGCGCAGATCATCCTCGAGCGACTGCGTACGCCGATCCATCTCGGGCTGGTGGAGGTCTACACGAGCTGCTCGATCGGCATCGCGATGTATCCGCAGCACGGCGATTCGCTCGAAACGCTGATCCGCAGCGCCGACACCGCGATGTACGTCGCGAAGGAAGAGGGCAAGCACACGTACCGCGTGTTCTCGCTGGAGATGAACCAGAAGGTCGCGAAGTACATGTGGCTCGACACGAACCTGCGCAAGGCGCTCGAGGAAGAGCAGTTCGTGTTGCATTACCAGCCGGTCGTCGACATCGCCACCGGCGACGTGCACGGCGTCGAGGCGCTGATTCGCTGGCAGTCGCCCGATCGCGGGCTCGTCGCGCCGATCGAGTTCATCCGCTTCGCGGAGGAGTCGGGGTTGATCGCGCCGCTCGGCCGCTGGGTGATGCGCACCGCGGCCGCGCAGGCCGCCGCGTGGAAGGCGAAGGGGCTCGACGTTCGGATCGCGGTGAACGTATCCGCGCGGCAGTTGCAGGACATGAACATCGTCGATCAGTTCGCGTCGATTCTCGACGGCGCGGGGCAGAAGTCGAGCCTGGTCGACATCGAACTCACCGAAAGCAGCTTCATCGAGGATGAAGAAGCGGCGCACGAGCTGATGAATCAGTTCCGCCAGCTGGGCGCGGAGATTCACCTCGACGATTTCGGCACCGGCTATTCGTCGCTGTCGCAACTGTCGCGCCTGCCGCTCGATTCGATCAAGCTCGATCGCAGCTTTATCACGGGCATCGACCGCAACCCGCGCTCGCAGGCGCTGGTGCGCTCGGTCGTGTCGCTCGCGAAGGCGCTGAGTTTCTCGGTGATCGCCGAAGGCGTCGAAACGCACGCGGAAGCCGAGTTCCTGAAGCAGATCAATGTCGACCACGCGCAGGGCTTCTACTTTGCGCGGCCGATGCCGGCCCAGGCCTTCGAGGCCTGGCTCGCGGAAACGAGAAAGCTCAGGCTGATCGCCTGAGCCTGCCATTGCGGCGCGCCGCCGCGCGGGCGGCGGCGCGGTCCGGTCACGTTACACCGTGCGCAGCTTCGACACGCGCCGGTTCTGCAGCATCACGAGGCGTTCCATGTACGCGAGGTCCTTCGGCTCGATCGTGAACGCCGCGTGAACCCATTCCTCGGTGATGTCCATCAGCTCCGAACGCGTGAGCTGGAACACGCGATCGCGCGCACGCAGCATCGCGCGGATGCCGTTGAGCTTCGGCTTCATCACGTCGATGAAGGTGCGCGTCGCAAGATACGCGTCGCCCGCATCGAACGTCTGGTCGATCAGCCCGCGATCCTCGTACCACTCGGCCGCATGCGCTTCGCCGGACGAGATCAGCGATTCCGCGAGCCCGCGGTCCGCCTTGCGCGCGACCAGCGAATAGCCGCCCATGCCCGGGAACAGGTTGAACGCGATCTCGGGAAAACCGAGCTTCACGCCCTTCTGCGCGAGCATGTAGTGGTGCGCGAGCGCGGCCTCGAAGCCGCCGCCCAGCGCGCTGCCCTCGACCATCGCGATCGAGATCGCACCGGTGCCGAAGCCCGTGTAGATCTCGTAGACGCCGTCGATGCACGAGCGCGCATAGGCCATCAGCTGGTCGCGCCGGCCGCTGCGGATCGCGTCGACGAAGAAGCTCAGGTCGCCGCCGACGTTGAACAGCTCGGGAACGAGCGAGCCCGTCACCCAGAAGTCGAACTGCAGGCCCGAGTCGCGCGCGACGCGCGCGAGATGGATGATGTCGGTGACGAGTTGCTGGTTGAAGCACGGCCGCGGCTCCGATCGCAGCATCATCCACATGACGTTGCGGCCTTCTTCGTAGAACGCGGTCAGTTGGGTGAGTTCGCCTGCTTCATAAAACGGGCGGCACGCCGGATGGGATTGGAGTTGCATGGTATGTCCTCGAGTTGTGGTTTTTGAAAACCGCCGCGACCGGCGCTGCGCGGGGAAACCGGCTTTCCGCATGACGCCGGTCGCGAGGCACCGCCATTGTTGCGCGCACACAAAAGTGGAATTGCGGGGAACAACGCACGAGCGGGGGGCGGGCGTGAATCGCGTCCGTGCGAACCTTGCAAGGCGTGCGAACGTCGGTCGTGGCGTGATCGCGTGATGGGCCAAGGGACGCGGCCGGCCTCGCGCACACGGTGGCCGCGGCGAGGCGCGCCGATGCGGGGGGGGCCGGTGCGCGGCGCGGGATGGCTGCGTGGAGCGGGGGCGGCGTGCCGTTCGCTTACGCATCGAAAGCGACGCCAGGCCGCCGGCCGGCTCTCATGGAATGTGCGGACTGGCGCGGCGGCCGGGCGTCGACTAGCTTTTAAGGATGACGCCGCCGGGTCCGGCGTTCCGGGAGGGGACCATGACCGGATTCCAGAAGGTGTGGCAGATGCTCGTCGGCAAGCCGCTGGACCCGCTCGATCCGCGCACGCGGCACGCGATCGCCGTGACGCCGTTGCTGGCCTGGGTCGGGCTCGGTGCCGACGGTCTGTCGTCGTCGTGCTACGGCCCGGAGGAGGCGTACCTCGCGCTCGCGCACCACACGCCGCTCGCGCTGTTCCTGGCGCTCGCCACCGCGGCCACCGTGTTCGTCATCGCGCTCGGCTACAACCAGGTCATCGAACTGTTCCCGACCGGCGGCGGCGGCTATCGCGTCGCGACGTCGCTGCTCGGGGCGAAGCCCGGCCTCGTGTCGGGCGCGGCGCTGCTGGTCGACTACGTGCTGACCGTCGCGACGTCGCTCGCGAGCGGCGTCGACGCGTTCTTCAGCCTGCTGCCGGTGAGCGCACAGGCATTCAAGCTCACGACCGAGATCGTGCTGATCCTGCTGATGACGGGGCTCAACTTCCGCGGGATGCGCGAATCGATCATGGTGATGCTGCCGATCTTCATCGGCTTCGTCGTGCTGCATTTCGGGCTGATCGTGTACGGCGTCGCGGCGCACGGCAGCAACCTCGCGCTGATCGTGCCCGACGCGGTGCACGAGGCGCACGGGATGTCGCAATCGCTCGGCACGTTCGTGATGCTCGCGTTGCTGATGCGCGCGTTCTCGCTGGGCGGCGGCACCTATACGGGCCTCGAGGCCGTGTCGAACAACGTGAACATGCTCGCCGATCCACGCGTGCCCAACGGCAAGGTGACGATGTGGTACATGTCGACGTCGCTCGCGTTCACGGCCGGCGGCATCATCCTGCTGTACATGCTGTGGCATGCGCGACCGGTCGAAGGCGAGACGCTCAACGCGGTCGTGTTCGGCAGCGTGATCGATCATCTCGGGCTCGGGTCCGCGTTCGCGCGGCACGCGCTGCTCGCGGCCGTGCTCGCGTTCGAGGCCGGGCTGCTGATGGTCGGCGCGCAGACGGGTTTTCTCGACGGGCCGGCCGTGCTGTCGAACATGGCGTCGGATTCGTGGGTGCCGCGCCATTTCCGCGACCTGTCGACGCGCCTCGTGCGGCAGAACGGCATCATCGTCGTCGGCCTGTCGAGCCTCCTGATCCTGTTGTGGACGCACGGCAGCGTCGACGTGCTGGTCGTGCTGTACAGCATCAACGTGTTCCTCACGTTCAGCATGTCGCTGCTCGGGCTGTGCACGTACTGGTGGCGCCATCGCAGCGAGCAGGGCTGGTTCAAGCACTTCTGCCTGTCGGCGCTCGGGCTGAGCGTGACGGCGACCGTGCTCGTCATCACGCTGATCGAGAAGTTCACGGCCGGCGGCTGGCTCACCGTGCTCGTGACGAGCGCGGTGATCGCGCTGTGCTTCATGATCAACCGCCACTACGCGTACACGCGCATGCAGCTCGCGAAGGAAGACGCGCTGTTCTCGGGGCCGCCGCCGGACGTCGACGAGACCGCCGCACCGGGCCGGCCCGATCCGTCGCAGCCGACGGCCGTGCTGCTGGTCGGCAAGCATCGCGGCGCGAGCATGCACGCGCTGCTGTGGGTCAATCGCCTGTTTCCGGGGCACTTCCGCAACGTGATCTTCCTCGCGGTGGGTGAAGTCGACGCGAAGGCATACGACGGGCACGAGCATCTCGAACGGCTGCGTCACACGATCACCGAATCGCTCGACTACTATGTCGCGCATTGCCGCCGCAACGGCATTGCGGCCGACTACCGGATCGCGTTCGGCACGAACCCGGTCGTCGAATTCATGAACCTCGCGTCGGCGACGCTCGACGCGTATCCGAATGCCGTGTGCTTCGCCAGCAAGCTGATCTTCCGGCGCGTGAACTTCCTGACGGCGTGGCTGCACAACCAGACGCCCGTCGAACTGCAGGCGCGACTGCACGTCGAGGGCCGGCAGATGGTGCTGCTGCCGATGAACGTCGGCTAGCGGTGCGGGCGGCCGGGTGCCGAGGACGCGTGAAAACGATCTCATCGCGCCGGCTCGAGGGAAGGCGCTCGGCAGTCGAATGGGCCGGAACGATTTGCCAAGATGCGCGGCGCTTTGCCGCAATCAATCGGACTGCAAATCTTTCAGGAGAGACTTTGTCAAGCACGCAGTCACATCGTTCACCCGTTCTGAAGCGTGACAACATCAACTGCACGATCACGAACCGGAACAACGCCGGCGCTACGCTGAAGGGCGCGCTAGCGGGCGCGAACGAACAGGGACGCGGCAAGCGCACCGTGACCGGTGCTGTCACGCCGATGCGCTACGACCGGAAGGGAAAGCTGCGCGGACAGCATGCGCAGGCCGGCGCATACACGCGCGCGTGGACGTGGCGCGGCAAGCGCGTCGGCGATTGCCGCTGACGCATCGACTTGCGGCGCGTCGGGTGCGTCGGGCGCAAGGCATTCCGGGGCCGGGCACTTGAATGCATCACAACGTGACATAAAATGAAAGCAGGCCGTCGCGTCATCCGGCCGCTACGCCGCAAACGAACCCGGCCACGCCATGCGCGCATCGTGCCGGGCGAACGTCCGGTTCAGAAGAACGGGGCGGCGACCGGGCGTAGCAGGATGACCGGCCGGCCTCGCCGCGGCCGGCGGCGGCTAGCGCCGTACGGTCTCGCGGCGACGACCACGGGAAACGACGATGATGGTTACGTTTCGGTCATCCGCCGCACCGGATATCGTGATGTTGCGCGATCTGGCCCAGTATCTGCTGGGACTCGTCGGCAAGGGGCTCGACGTTCGCGGCGTGATTTCATCGGACGAATTGCCCGACGCGATCGCGCGGCTTGAACAGGCGATCAGGGATGACGCGACGCGGGAAAGCGCGCACGAGCGTTCGACGCCCGCGCAGCGCACCGAGTTGTCGCCGCATGCGGGCGGGCTCGCGCAGCGCGCGTGGCCGTTGCTGGACATGATGCGTGCGGCCCAGGAACAGGGGCGGCACGTGATGTGGGGCGTGTAGGGATGTGGGGCGTGCCGGCGCGTAACGCGCGCCGGCCGCCCCGGAGCCGGACCTCCGCTGCAAGGCCGATGGTGTGGCGTCGAACGACGCCGTGCCGTCGGCCGATTTTTATGCGCGGCGCGATTACGGACGATGATGCGTATGCGTATGCGTATGCGAGCGCGTCGAGCGTCGCGCGGACCGGTGCAGCAGCTTGTCGCGCGTGCGGTCGCGGCCGCGTCGGGCCGCGAAGAACAGCACCGCGAGCACGAGAATCGCGAGCAGCACGAGGGTCTGGACGATACCGTTTTCCATGTCGCCTCCGGCAGGATGAGGGACGAGGTGCGCCGTGGGCCGGCGTCAGCGCGTCAGCTTGCCGGCGTGAAAGTGCCGGCCGGCTTCGTATCGATGAAGCGCTTGGCCAGCGCGATCGAGACCCTGACCGCGTCCGTATCGTCGCGGAACACGTGGTGCTTCGGGGCCAGCAGGTGCGCCTCGTGGCGACCGCCGGCATCGCGCCAGTACACGACGGCGAGCGGCGGGTACAGCGCGCCGAGCTCGAAGCCTTCGCCGGCCACCGCGTCGACCAGCGCGCCCGCGCGGATCCCGCATTGGCGATAGGTCAGGCAGAGCGGTGATTCCATGGCGATTCCCTGCGCGGGCGCCGGTCGTTCCGACCCCGCGCCGTGTTCACGTCAGCATCGGCATCGCTTCGATCAGCGCGATGCCGAGCAGCGCGCCGATCGCGGCGCCGACCAGCTTCGGGTGCCAACGCTCGAGATGCAGCGCCGTCAGCAGCGCACCGAACAGGATCACGCCCAGCAGCGCGAACGCGATCACGAGGTAGCCGATTTCGAAATCGTTGTTGATCAGCATGATGTCTCCTTCCCCATGTCGGCGTGCCGGTTTCACCGAACCTTCATGCGTTTCGGCGCCGCCGCACGCACGCTTGACCTGCCTCGATTATATATCACAACATGATATAAAAATCGATCGCACGGGGAGCCTGACGTGAAACGGAGCTATCCGCACGTGTGCCTCGCGGCGGTCCCGCGCCGGCCGGAATGTCGTGCGGCGCGGCCTGCCGCCGTGCGGCTTGACGCTCGCCGGCACGTCTCCCACACTGGACTCAGCGACCGGCGCACATCACGCGGGACGGAGCCTTGTCCGTGCCGATGGGTGTCGGTCGCGCCCCGACCTGAACACGAACGTGCGGAGAGCTTCGACGTGGTGCGTTTTCCGTTCCGCCTGACCGGCCGGCGCTGCGCGGTTGCGCTCGCCGTCGCTGCCGTTGCGCTTGCGCGGCCCGCGCTTGCCGATCCGCGCGACGAAGCGCCCGTGACGCTGGTCAGCGATGTCCACCTGTTCGTGCTTCAGCACGATGGCTCGCTCGACGAGGAAGACGATTCGACGCTGCGTGCGAACGATGCGAACGGGATCGACGCGATCGCGCAGCGCTACGTGTGGTTCGACAAGAACCTGGAGAAGGTCGACCTGGTCGCGGCCGAGACGATCGATCGCGACGGTGTCGCGCATCCGGTCGGCGCCGACGGCATCCGCGACGTACAGGAGCCGCGTTCGGCCGGTGCGCCGACCTTTCAGGACGGGTTGTTGCGCACCGTCGTGTTTCCCGGCGTCGAGGCCGGGTCGAGCACGCGCATCGTGTTCCGCAAGACGCGCACGAAGCCGGTCAACGCCGGCTACTTCGGCTACTACGTCGAACCGTCGCGCGAGCCGGTGGACAACCAGCGGCTGATCTTCGACGTGCCGGCCGACCTGCCGCTGCATGCGGACGCGCGCGGCTACGTCGCGTTGCCGCCCGTCACGGCGAACGGCCGTACGCGCTACGCGTTCGAGTATCGGCACGGCCCGTACGATCGGATCGAGAACGGCTCGGTCGGCTATCCGACCTACGGCGACCGGCTCGTGGTGTCCACGCTGCCCGATTACGCGGCGTTCGCCGCGCGCTATCGCGATGCGGCCGTCGACCCGAGCGTGGCCGATCCGGCCGTCGTGCAACTTGCGCGCGCGCTGACCGCCGACGCCGCCGATCCGCATGACAAGGCGCGCATCCTGTACGACTGGGTGCAGGCGAACGTGCGCTACGTCGCGCTCTTTCTCGGCGAGACGGCCGCCGCGCCGCATCGCGTGACGGACATCCTGCGCAACCGCTACGGCGACTGCAAGGACCACGTCGCGCTGTTCGGCGCGTTGCTGGCGGCGGTCGGCATCCGCAGCGAAGCGGTGCTGATCAATCTCGGCTCCGTGTACACGCTGCCGTCCGTGCCTGGTTATGGCGGCGGCGCGATCAACCACGCGATCACGTGGCTGCCCGATCTCGGGCTATACGCGGATACCACGACGGCCGGCATCGCGTTCGGCTACCTGCCGCCGATCGTGATGGATCGGCCGGCGCTGCTCGTCGATACCGGTGTGCTGTCGCGCACGCCGGCCGCGCAGCCGCGGCGCCGCACCGCGCGGGTGGAGATCGATGCCGCCCAGCCGGGTGTCGCACGGTTTCATGCGCTCGTCGAGGATGACGGCTGGACGGCGGAACTCGAACGCAACCTGTTTCGCCGCGCGCCGCCCGACCGCATCCGGCAGCTCGCGAACGAACGCGTGCGGCAAAGCGGACTGCGCGGCCGCGCGCAGATCGCGACGAGCGATCGCCGCGTGACGGACGGGCCGTTCGACGTGACCTTCACCGGCACGCTCGACCACGTCGTGTGGCCGGACGGCACGACTGCGGTGCCCGCGCTGTCGAGCCTCACGGGCGGCATCGCGACGCAGGTCGAGGGCTGGCTGGCCGAACCGGTACGCACGCAGCCGTGGGCGTGCATCGGCGGCACGTTCGACGAGACCGGCCAGATCGCGCTGCCGGCCGACGTCGCGGTGACCGACCTGCCGGCCGATACGGCCGTGCACGACCGCTTCGTCGAGTTCACGTCGCATTACGTATTCGATGCGGCCGCGCGCGTCGTGCAGGTCACGCGGCGGATGAAGGCCGAGTTCGGCCGGCAGGTCTGCACGCCCGATGAGTTCGCGGCGCTGCGCGCGGTGCTCGAACGCATCGAACGCGATACGCAGGCGCAGATCGTCGTGCGGGCGCAGGGGCGTTGAATGGGTGAAGGCAGTGAGCGCGTCGCCGTCATCGGCCGACGCGCAGGAGGGACATCATGACGGAACGAGACCAGGAGATCGCCGATCTCTCGAGGGAGTTGCTGGGCCGGATCGTGCAGGGCATGGTCACGAACGGCGCGACCGTGGATGCGGAGCAGTGCGCGGCGCTGGCGGTGCAGTGTGCGACGGCGCTGGTCGACAAGCTTGACGCGCGCAGCGGCTGAGCGGAATCGTGACGGCGGGCGCCGGGTTTCGTGATGCCGGGGCGCGCTGCGTTGTGCGTCACGCGTCGGCGTGCGCCTCGCCTTCCGCCCGCATCGCGCCCGGCGGCTTGCCGATCACGCGCTTGAACGCGCGGCTGAACGCCGCGAGCGACCCATAGCCGAGCCGGTATGCGACCGCCTCGATCGTCTCGCGGTCGCGTGCGATCCACTGCGCGGCGAGCCGCATCCGCAGTTCGGTCAGGTAACGCACCGGCGTCATCCCGGTGGCCGCGAGAAAGCGCTCGGCGAACACCGAGCGCGACACGCCCGCTTCGGCGGCCAGTTCCGCGACGCTCCAGTTGCGCCCGGGGTCGCGATGCAGCGCGACGATCGCGCGGCCGAGCTTCGGTTCGCGCAGCGCCTGCACCCAGCCCGTCGCGTCGCCGCACCCGCACTCGACCCAGCCGCGCACGATGAACGCCGCGACCACGTCTGCGAGCCGCGCGAGGATGCCCGCGAAGCCCGCGCGCTCGGCGCACGATTCGCGCTCCATCGCATCGAGCATCGGGCGGATTTCCGGGTAGCGCGCGAGCAGCGTGCCGACGTGCATGAACTCCGGCATCGTCCCGACGAGCGGCTGCATGCCGCCGAGATCGAGTTCCATGCACGCGCTGAAGATCAGCGCATCGCCGGCGGCCGGCTCCAGCGCGGCGCACGACGTCGCGCCCACCGACGCGACCGTGTCGCAGATCTTCGCGACCTCGAAGCCGCCGATCTCGCGGCAGGTGGCGTCCGGATCGGACACCAGCGCATGCGTGCGGCCGTGCGGCAGCAGGATCGCGTCGCCGGCCTCGAGCCGCACCGTCGTGCCGGCCGCGTCGCGCAGCAGCACGGGCCCGCGCCCGACGAAATGGAACTGCGCACGGCCCGGCGCGTGGCCGAAGTTCAGCCCGAACGGCCGCGGCACCTGGATGCGGCGGTACTGCACGCCGCTCAGGCGCATCCCCAGCAGCAGTTCGCTGACGAGGTCGTGTACGTCGGGCACGGGGGGAAGCAGGGGCTCGGACATCGCAAGATTCGGACGATTGATCAACAAGAACGGATTGTATGTCATAGACCGTCCTGCCGTCGTTCCTTACGATACGCCGTCATCAGTATTTTCCCTATCCCACTCGGAACGACCCATGAATCCCGGAATCTCCTCTGCCGCCACCACGGCGGCCCCCCGCGAGCCGGCCTGGGGCGCCGTCTTCGCGATGACGCTCGGCGTGTTCGGTCTCGTCACGGCCGAATTCCTGCCCGCGAGCCTGCTCACCCCGATGGCCGACAGCCTCGGCGTGAGCGAAGGCGTGGCCGGCCAGGCCGTCACGGCCACCGCGACAGTCGCGCTCGTCACGAGCCTGCTGATCTCGGCGCTGACCCGCACGATCGACCGGCGGCGCGTGCTGCTCGCGTTCTCGGTGCTGCTGGTCGTGTCGAATCTCGCGGTCGCGTTCGCGCCCGACCTGACGACGCTGCTGATCGGCCGCGTCGTGCTCGGCGTCGCGCTCGGCGGGTTCTGGACGATGGCGACGGCTACCGCGATGCGGCTCGTGCCGACCGCGATGGTGCCGCGCGCGCTGTCGATCATCTTCAGCGGCGTGGCGGTCGCGACGATCGCCTCTGCGCCGATGGGCAGCTACTTCGGGCACCTGATCGGCTGGCGCAACGTGTTCCTGATCGCGGCTGGGCTCGGCGGCATCGCGTTCGTGTCGCAGGTCATGACGCTGCCGTCGATGCCGCCGAGCGGCACGACGCGGCTGCGCACGCTCGTCGACGTGCTGCGCCGGCCGACCGTCGGCCTCGGGATGTTCGCAACGATCCTCGTGTTCACCGGGCATTTCGCGTTCTTCACGTATCTGCGGCCATTCCTCGAACAGGTTGCCGGCGTCGGCGTGAACGGGTTGTCGGCGATCCTCCTCGGCTACGGCATTGCGAACTTCGTCGGCACGTCGCTCGCGGGCCGCGTGCTCGAGCACCGGCTGCGGCCGATGCTGATCGGGATGCCGGCGCTGATGGTCGTGCTCGGTATCGCGCTCGTCGCGCTCGGCCGTGCGCCGGTCATCGACGCGGTGCTCGTCGCGTTGTGGGGGATGGCGTTCGGCGGCGTACCGGTCGCGTGGTCGACGTGGGTCACGCGCACCGTGCCCGACGAGGCCGAGAGCGCGGGCGGGCTGATCGTCGCGGCGATCCAGCTCGCGATCGCGACGGGCGCAGCGGCCGGTGGCGTCGTGTTCGACGCGAACGGCGCGGGCGGCGTGTTCCTGGGGGCGGCTGCGGTGCTGGCCGTGGCGGTCGCGACGATCGTGACCGGCGTGCCGAAGCGGGTCGGCGTGGCGCCTGCGCTGGCTGAATGACGCAGGTGCAGGCCGATCGATTCGAGTATGGGTCGGCCTGTTGTCCGGTACGTCGAGAAACCGGCGGGCGGGCGCTTCAGCCGCGCGTGGCGGGATCCTCCGACAGCGCGCGCAACTGGCCGCGCAACACATCGACTTCTCCTGCCGCAAACGGCCGTTCGATGTCGGCGTGCGTTTGCTGCCACAGCGGGAACGCTTCGGCGAGCAGCTGATGGCCGGCCGGGCTGAGTTCGAGCAGGCGGCTGCGCTTGTCGTCCGGGTCCTGCGTGATGGTCACCAGGCCGCGCCGCTCGAGCGGCTTGAGCGCGGCCGTCAGCGTGGTGCGGTCCATCGCGAGCAGCGACGCGACCGATTTCATTGCGGCCGGTTGCGGCCGGTTCAACGACATCAATAACGAAAACTGGCCGTTGGTGAGATCCAGCGGACGCAGCGCGTCGTCGAAGATGCGCGCGAGATTGCGCGCCGCGCGCTGCATGTGCAGGCACAGACAGCAATCGCGCACCATTAGCGTCGTTTCGAAAGGGAGCTTTTCTTTGCGTGCCATGTTGCAATTGTGTTGATATCAACCTATCGTGTCAAGGGCGAGGAGCGGCGCCCCGTCGCTCCCGCCATCGGACGGAGGAAGCATGAGTGCTCAACAGCAGTTGTATCTCGCGGTATTCCTCGGCAGCAAGGAGAGCGCGGCCATGAAGGCGTGGCAGGCGCTACCGGAGGACGAGCGTCGCACGCGGGAGCGTGAGGGGATCGCCGCGTGGCATGCGTGGGTCGACCGGCATCGCGACGCGATCGTCGAGCTCGGCGGGCCGCTCGGCAAGACCAAGACGATCGGCAAGGGCGGCGTCACGGACACCGCCAATGCGATGAGCGGGTTTACCGTCGTGCGTGCCGCGTCGCACGAGGCGGCGGCCGCGCTGTTCGAAGGCCATCCGCATTTCACGCTGTTCCCGGGCGAGGCGATCGACGTGATGCCGGTGCTCGCGGTGCCCGGCATGTGAACGGCGCAGGCGCCGTGCGCGCGGTCGTCGCGGCCGATGGGCCGTGACCTGCGGGCGCGGATGTTCCCCGACATTTTCGATGGAGACATTGCGATGAAGCTTTACGGATTCGCCGGCACGCGCTCGCAACGCGCGCTCTGGGGGCTCAAGGAACTGGATGCGGATTTCGAGTTCGTGTCGGTCAACCTGCTGGCGGGCGAGCACAAGCGGCCCGAATTCCTGCGCATCAACCCGGCCGGCAAAGTGCCCGTGCTGGTGGACGGCGATCTCGTGATTCCCGAGTCGGCCGCGATCGTGCTGTACCTCGCAGACAAGTATCCGGAGAAGGCGCTGCTGCCGGTCGATCCGGCACTGCGTGCGCAGGCGTATCGGTGGGTCATGTTCGCGGTGACGGAGCTCGAGCAGCCGCTGTGGCGCATCACGCGGCATTCGTTCATCTATCCGCCGGAGAAGCGCTCGCCGGCCGATATCGAGTTGGCACGCGAGGATTTCGCGACGATGGCCGCGATCCTCGACAAGCATCTCGAAGGGCGCGAATTCATCGTCGGCGACGCGTTGACGGTGGCCGATTGCGTGACGGTTTATCTGATCGACTGGGCGAGCGAATGCCACCTGATCGAACCGTTCCCGCAATTGCGCGCATATCTCGAACGGCTTTACGCGCGGCCGAAGGCGCCGCAACGGATCGCGGAGGCCCGCAAGGCGGCGTGAAGCGGTGGTCGGTCAGGTCGACGGGCGTGATCGACTGCGTTATCCCGCCGGCTCGCGGTCACGACACCTCGACCGGCCCACCGAGCACGCGACACAGCGTCGACAGGTCGCGAATGGTCAGATGAGGAGACGGGGCACGATGCGCAGCGTGCTCCGCTTCCTGGCCAGCGTGGCGCACCACCCAGGCCGCCTGAAGCCCCGCGTTCAACGCGCCGACGACATCGAGGTGAAAGTCGTCGCCGACGTGAAGCAGTTCCGCCGCATGCACGCCGAGCGCCGCGGCGGCCGCATGGAAGATCTCCGGCTCGGGTTTCGCGAACCCGAACGCACGCGCGCTGAGCGTCTCGCGAAAGTACTCGCCGCCGCCGGTCAGCCGAAGGTCCGCGTTGCCGTTGGTCACCGCGATCAATGGAAACCGCGCGCTCAACCACGCGAGCGTCGGCAACGCATCGTCGAAGAACTCGACCTGGTTTCGCGCGGTATAGAACACGTCGTATGCGCGGTCGGTCAGCGTGACGTCTTCGTTCGCCCGCTCCAGCGCAAGGCGGATCGATCCGATTCTCAACGCACGATAGTCGCTGACGAGGTCGGGCCGCGCGCGCTCGTACTCGTCGCGCAATTGGCTCAATGCCTGCGACGTGGGCAGTACGCTCGCGGTATTGGGCGCATGTTCGATCAGCCAGGCGTGAAGCGACGCTTCGGCCCGTTCGACGGAGGGCCAGAACGGCCACAGCGTGTCGTCGAGGTCGAACGAGATGGCGGAGACTTTGGAGGGATGCATGGCGATGGAAGATACCACGCGCTCGCCGTTCACCACGGCCACGGGACGGAGCGTCCCGCGCCATTCTCGACGGCCTGCCGATACAGGAAGCGCGCGACGGTCAGGTCCTGAAGCGCGAGCCCTGTCATGTCGAACACGGTGATCTCGCCCGGCGCGCGATCGACCGACACGGTCCCGGCGAGCACCTCGCCGATTTCAGTGCGTGGCAGATCGGGCGCCCATTGGCACTCGCCGATGCTGCGCGCCTGCTCGTGATCGTCCGCGAAAATGCGCGCGCGCTCCAGCACGCCTTCGGGCAGTTCGCGCTTGCCGGCGGTGTCCGCGCCGACGCAGGTCAGGTGAGTGCCCGGCTGAACTGCGTCCGCGTCGAACAGCGGGCCGCCGCCCGGCGTTGCCGTGATGACCACATCGCTGTCGGCCACCGCATCGTTGCGGTCCCGTGCGACGCGGATGTCGCAGCGTTCGCGGAATGCCGATTCGAACACCGGGTCCGATTCGCCGCTGACGTTCACGTACAGCACCGAGCACCGTTGCGGCAGCAACCTGATCGCATAGTCGAGCTGGACGCGCGCCTGCACGCCGGTGCCGAACACGCAGATTCGCGCGCTGTCGCGGCGGGCCAGCGCCTGCAGGCCCAAGCCCCCGGCCGCACCGGTCCGGGCGGTGGTGATCGCGTTGCCGTCCATGATGCAAAGCGGGCGGCCCGTGGCCGGATCGAACAGCGCGATCGTCGCCTGGTGCGGCTCACCGCCCCGGCTTCGATTACCGGGCCAGAACCCGGCCGCCTTGAAGCCGAGCAGATCCTGGCTTGCGACGTCACCCGACTTGATGCCAAACACGCCGCCGGTATGCAACTTCTCGCGCACGACCGGGAACACGCGTCCGGCGCGTTGGCTGTGCAACACGAAGGCTTCGCGGACCGCCGCCATCACTTGTTCGGCTTGAAGGGCCGGTTCGACGACATCGCGGTCGAGAAGAAGGAGTTGGGCGTCTGACGGCATGGTGGGCGAGCCTCTTGAGGTGCAAAGCGAATCGCGGATTATATAGTTTGTACAGATTTAGACGAATCGTAAATGTCGCTCTGACGAGCGTGCGGTGGCTGGTTTCGTCGTCGGAAATCGGCGCATCACGTCACTGCACCGACCGCGCCCGAGTGATCCCTACCACCCGTAGAAGCGCGGCCAGGTCTGAATGGTGTCGTCGCCGCTCAGCGCGCGGTATTCCGGATGCTGCGCACCGGTCGCGCACGCGTGGTTCGGCAGGATCCGCAAACGGGTGCCGATCGGAAACCGCTTCGCGATGCCCGTGTCGGGCGTACCGTTGCGGGACACGATACCGTGCTCCTGATTGGCCGCGCTCATGACGTACTCGCCGAGCACTTCGCCGTCTTCGGTACACACCTGCCCGTAGCCGAAATCCCGCGCCTGCCGCTGCGTGCCGCGATCGCGGCTCATCGCCATCCAGCCCGCGTCGACGATCGCCCAGCCTTTTTCTTCCTGGTGTCCGATGACGGTGGTCAGCACCGACAGCGCGATGTCGGACAGCGCGCACACGCCGATGTTGTGCATCACGAGGTCGAACAGCACGTACACGCCCGCGCGGACTTCCGTCACGCCGTCGAGGCGCTCCGCGGACAGCGCGGTCGGCGTCGATCCGATGCTCACGACCGGGCAGGGCAACCCGGCTGCCCTGAGACGCTCCGCGGCGCGCACGGTCCGGCTGCGCTCCTGCTCGGCGATAGCGACCAGCGCTTCGCGGGTGTCGTATTCGTAGCTGGAGCCGGCATGCGCGAGCACGCCGCCAAGCGTCATGCCGCCGTCGTTCAGCGCACGGCCGACGTCGATCAGCAGGTCGTCGTCGGGCGGAATCCCCGAGCGATGGCCGTCGACGTCGATCTCGATCCAGACTTCGAAGCGCTCGCCGTGCTCGCGACCGAATGCTGCGATCGCGTTCGCGGTCTGCAGGCTGTCCGCGACGATCTTCAGGTCGCAGCCCTGCCGGCGCAGCGCAAGCGCCTGGCCGAGCCTGGCGGGAATCATCCCGACTGCGTAGACGATGTCGCGCACGCCGGCCGCGAAAAACTGTTCGGCCTCCTTCAGCGTCGACACCGTGATGCCTTGCGCGCCCGCCGCGAGCTGCGCGTCGACGACGTGCCGGCACTTGGTCGTCTTTACGTGCGGCCGGAACCTGACGCCGAGCGCGTCCAGATGCGCCTGCATGCGTGCGATGTTGTCACGCATGCGATCGACGTCGATCAATGCGGCGGGGGTATTGAGGGGAGGGATGCCCATGATGCGTTGCTTCGAGGATTACCGATGCAAACATCGTAGGGCGTTTGGCATGCCGTATGTTTAACGCATGCCAAATCGATCATTAAGCAATATTTAATCGCGGGACGGCGCTCATGCCTTGCCGCGCCACGGTGGCGGATCGAGAAACTGCGTCGCGGCTTCGAGGAAAACCCGTTGCCGCGCGGAGCGGCCGGTGCGCGACGGCAGCAGCGCGGTCACGGGCGCGGGCGGCAGCTGCCAGTCGGGCAGCAGCCTGACCAGCTTGCCGTTCGCCAGCAGCGGCGCGACGTCCCACTCGGAGCGTTCCACGATGCCGAGCCCGGCCAGTGCCCAGTCGGTGATGACGGTGCCGTCGTTCGACGACAGCGCGCCCGTGACGCGGATCACCGCCGATCGTCGGGATTCGCCCTTGCCGTCGCCGGCTTGCGAAAAGCGCCAGCGCGGAACGTCCTCGTCGTTTTCACGCAGGCACAGACAGTCGTAGCGGGCCAGGTCGGACGGATGATTCAGTGCGTTGATGCGACGCGCGTAGCCGGGGCTCGCGCACAGGAAGCGCTCGTTGGGCGCGAGCGGATAGCCGATCCACGACGACGATTTCAGGCTGCCGACATGGATCACCACGTCGGCTCCCGACGCACTGGTCAACGGGCTTTCCGACAGGTGCAGCGAGATCTCGAGCTTCGGATGCGCGCGCTGCACGTCGCGCACGATCCGCGCGACGTACTTGCGCCCGAAGCCGAACGGCGCGACGACGCGCAGCGTGCCTTGCACGTCGCCGCGGTCGCCGGAGAGGTTGACCGGCAGTGCCTCGACACGCTCGAGAATGTCGACGGCTTCCTGGTACAGCCGCTGACCTTCTTCGGTCAACGCGATGCCTTTCGACTGCCGCACGGCGAGCCTGACGTTCAAGCGCGCCTCCATCCGCTGCAGGCGCATGGTGACCGCGGGCGGAGTGAGGTCGAGCAAGCGCGCGGCGGATGCCAAGGAACGCGACGCGCCGATCGCGCGCACGAGTCGAAGGTCGTCGAGGTCGAGCATTTCGTTTCTCTTAATGCTGGCGTTGCCGAGCATTAAACATCACATCACATCACGTCGTGAATCCATCGACGGAGGTTCGGATCTCGACAAGCGTGTGTGCGGATCGACGCACGGGAGTGCATGCCCGGCGAATGGAGTTGGCCTTGATCGTGCGATCGCGTACAGCAAGCGGGATGACGCTGCGTCACGCCGCACGCGGCCTCGTCCACTTCACGCATCGAGCCCGAAGATCAGCGACCGGTGTGCGCCCACGCCGGCCGCCACGCCCGATGCCGATGCGAACGTCGCGTTGGTCATCAGGCTCGATGCGTCGCCGGCCGCGTACACGCCGGCGACGCTCGTCTGCTTCCACGTATCGACGCGAATCGCCGAGCCGAGCGGCCCTTCGTCGAACGCGCAGCCGAGCTGTTGCGCGAGATCGCTGGCCATCTCCGTCCGCGCGCCGACGAACAACGCATCGATCGGCACGACCTGCCCGTCGGCGAGCCGCCGGTGTTTTCCGATCTGGTGGCCGAGGATGCGCCCGAATGCCTGGTCGAACAGGCGGTCAACGCGCATCTGTCGGCCACGCTGAAGGAGGTCGAAGCGGCGCTGCTCGCGCGCTTCGGCGAAGTCGCGCTCGGCATGCTGTCGCGCGAATTCGAAGCGAAGGCGGCACGTCGCCGCAAGCCGCGCTGACGCGCCGCAACATCGCGGCCGACGGCAACTAGCCGGCAGTCCGACGCAATCCGGCGCGGCGCAAAATCCGCGCGCCGTTGTGTTCTGTCCCCCAACTTCTGCCCGGTTCGCCCGTCACAGGGCAAAATACGGGTTTTCCGCACCCGAGAGGGTGCGTCCGAATCACGCGCCGGGCGGCGGCAGTGCGCAATCGCACGCCGCCGCCCGGCGCCCAGGCAAGATGCTCGCCGTGTCGCGAGCCCACAGGAGTCCAGACCCCATGCCCGAATCCAACCTGTCCTTCTTCGGCCGGCTATCGCTGGCCGTCGGCACGTTCTTTTCCGTGATCGGCAATCGCGAGTTCGCGGCCGGCGTGCTGCGCGTGCGCGACGGCGCCCCGGTACCGGCGCCGGTCGCACCCGCTCCGGCCCCGGTTGCGCCGGCCCCCGCCGCGGCCCCGGCGCCCGCGCCCGTGAAGGCGCCGGCCCCCGAGCTGCGCGAAGCGAGCCCGCAAGCCGCGCTGCAACTGCTCGGCCTGCTGCAGCGCGATGCGCGCTTCATCGATTTCGTCGAGGAAGACATCGCCGGCTACGCGGACGCCGACATCGGCGCCGCCGCACGCCTTGTGCACGACGGTTGCCGCACCGCGCTGCGCGAGCACTTCACGATCGTGCCGGTGCGCGATGAAGCCGAAGGCAGCCGCGTGACGCTGCCGGCCGGCTTCGACGCGACGGCCGTGCGCGTGACGGGCAATGTGGTCGGCGCCGCGCCGTTCACGGGCACGGTCAGCCATCGCGGCTGGCGCGTGGCCGACGTGCGCCTGCCGAAGCTGACGGGCAGCCACGACGCATCGGTGGTCGCACCGGCGGAGGTGGAACTGTGAGCGATCCGCGCTATTCGATCGGTATCGACCTCGGTACGACCCACTGCGCGCTGTCGTACGTCGACAGCGCCGCGAGCGACGGCGAAACCATCACGCAGCAGGTGCTGCCGATCGCGCAGCTGACCGCGCCCGGCGCGCTGGAGTCGCGCGACCTGCTGCCGTCGTTCCTCTACCTGCCGCATGAAAGCGAGCTGACGCAGGGCGACCTGACGTTGCCGTGGACCGCCTCGCGCGGCTTCGCGGTCGGTGAAATGGCCCGCACCCGCGGCGCGGGCACGCCGATCCGCCTCGTGTCGAGCGCGAAGAGCTGGCTGTGCCACCCGGGCGTCGATCGCCGTGCGGCGATCCTGCCGAGCGACGCGCCGCCCGAAGTGTCGCGCGTGTCGCCGCTGGAAAGCTCGATCCGCTACCTGACCCACCTGCGCGAAGCGTGGGACCACACGCACCCCGACGCGCCGTTCGCCGACCAGGACGTGACGGTCACGATCCCCGCATCGTTCGACCCGGCCGCGCGCGAACTGACGGCAGAAGCCGCCCGTGCCGCCGGCTACTCGCGGATGACGCTGCTCGAGGAGCCGCAGGCCGCGCTCTACAGCTGGATCCAGAAGAGCGAAGGCGGCTGGCGCAAGCAGGTGCAGGTCGGCGACCTGATCCTGTGCGTGGACGTCGGCGGCGGCACGACCGACCTGTCGCTGATCGCGGTGGTCGAGCGCGACGGCAATCTCGAACTGCATCGCGTGGCGGTCGGCGAGCACATCCTGCTCGGCGGCGACAACATGGACCTCGCGCTCGCGCACGTGGTCGCGCGCAAGCTCGCGCAGCAGGGTACGCAGGCCGATCCGTGGCAACTGCGTGCGCTGACCTACGCGTGCCGCGCGGCGAAGGAAACGCTGCTGTCCGACCCGACGACCGACGCGGTGCCGCTCGTCGTGCCGAGCCGCGGCTCGAAGCTGATCGGCGGCTCGATCCGCACGGAGCTCACGCGCGCGGAACTCACGCAGATCATCCTCGAAGGCTTCTTCCCGCAAGTCGACGCGGCCGCGCGGCCGGTGAGCCGCGCGCGCGTCGGCCTGACGCAGCTCGGCCTGCCTTATGCGCAGGACGCGGGCATCACGCGCCATCTCGCGGCGTTCCTCGGCCGCCAGGTCGCGGCGCTCGACGCGCTCGAAGGCGTGCAGCGCACGTTGCCGCAGGGTGCGACGTTCCTGCATCCGACCGCGGTGCTGTTCAACGGCGGCGTGTTCAAGTCGACGCTGCTCACGCAGCGCGTGCTCGATACGCTCAACGGCTGGCTCGCAGCGGAAGGCGCGCCGGCCGCGCGCCTGCTCGAAGGCGCGGATCTCGATCTCGCGGTCGCGCGCGGCGCGGCGTACTACGGCTACGTGAAGCGCGGCCGTGGCGTGCGCATTCGCGGCGGCACGGCGCGTGCGTACTACGTCGCGATCGAATCGGCGATGCCCGCGGTGCCGGGGCTGGAGCCGCCGGTGCAGGCGCTGTGCGTCGCGCCGTTCGGGATGGAGGAAGGCTCGGATGCGGCGCTGCCGCCGCAGGAGTTCGGCCTCGTCGTCGGTGAACCGGTGCAGTTCCGCTTCTTCGGGTCGTCGGTGCGCCGCCAGGACCAGGTCGGCACGCTGCTCGACTACTGGTCGCCGGAAGAGCTGCAGGAGCTCGAGGAAATCCAGGCCACGCTGCCCGCCGAAGGGCGCACGGTCGGCGAGATCGTGCCGGTGAAGCTGCATGCGCGCGTGACCGAGGCCGGCACGCTCGAACTCGAGGCGATCCCGAGCGGCACCGACGAGCGCTGGAAGGTCGAGTTCGACGTGCGCGGCGCCGCCTGAGCGCGATGAAGCGCTATACGGTCGGCATCGACCTCGGCACCAGCAACACGGTCGTCGCATACGTCGAGGCCGGCTCCGACGCGATCCGCGTGTTCGACGTCGAGCAGCTGGTCGGCCCCGGCGCGGTGGCCGCGCAGCCGCTGCTGCCGTCGGTGCGCTATCACCCCGCGGCGGGCGAACTGCCGCCGGACGCGCTGCGCCTGCCGTGGGCGGCCGCTCCGAAGGCAAACGCGAACGCGGCCGCCGCCGCTGCGCCGCCGGCCGTGATCGGCCGCTATGCGCGCACGCTCGGTGCGCAGGTACCGGGCCGGCTCGTCACCAGCGCCAAGAGCTGGCTGTCCCACGCATCGGTCGACCGCCTCGCGGCGATCCTGCCGTGGGGCGCGGCCGACGGCGTCGACAAGGTGTCGCCGGTCGACGCGAGCGCGAGCTATCTCGCGCACGTGCGCGCCGCGTGGGATGCACGCTTTCCCGATGCGCCGCTCGCGAAGCAGGACGTGATCCTCACGGTGCCCGCGTCGTTCGATGACGGCGCGCGCGCGTTGACGGTCGAGGCAGCCAAGCGCGCGAAGCTGCCGGCGCTGCGGCTGCTGGAAGAGCCGCAGGCCGCGTTCTACGACTGGTTGTACGGCCAGCGCGCAACGCTGCGCGACACCTTCGCCGCGGCGCGTCGCGTGCTGATCTGCGACGTCGGCGGCGGAACGACCGATCTCACGCTCGTCGACGTCGCGCCGGGCGACGACGGCGAACCGACCTTCACGCGCGTCGGCGTCGGCAATCACCTGATGCTCGGCGGCGACAACATGGACCTCGCGCTTGCGCGCCTGGTCGAGACGCGGCTGACCGAGCCCGGCACGCGGCTGTCGGCCGCGAGCCTGTCGCAGCTCGTCGAACGCTGCCGCGCGGCGAAGGAGCGGCTGCTCGGCGACGACGCGCCGGCCTCCGTCACCGTGACGCTGCTCGGCGCGGGCAGCAAGCTCGTCGGCGGCGCGCGCTCGGCCGAGCTGACGCGGCAGGAAGTCGAGCAGATCGTCGTCGACGGGTTCTTTCCGCAGGTCGCGGCCGGCGAGCTGCCGCGCCGTGCGCGGGCCGCGATCGTCGAATTCGGCTTGCCGTATGCGAGTGACCCGGCCGTCACGCGGCACGTCGCCGCGTTCCTGAACCGTCACGCGGAAGGCCCGCTGCCCGACACGCTGCTGCTCAACGGCGGCGTGTTCCGTGCGGACGCGCTCGCCGGCCGTCTCGCGCAGACGCTCGGCGCGTGGCGCGGCGCGCCGCTCGACGTGCTGCACAACGCGCATCCGGACGTCGCGGTCGCGCGCGGCGCGGTGGCCTACGGCCTTGCGCGGGCAGGGCATGCGCCGCGCATCGGCGGCGGCTCCGCGCGCAGTTATTTCCTCGTGCTCGACGATGGCGGCGATGCAGCGGCACGCGGTGTCTGCCTGCTGCCGCGCGGTTCGGAAGAAGGCCGCGAGATCCGGCTCGAGGAACGCACGTTCGCGCTGCAGCTCGGCCAGCCGGTGCGTTTCCACCTCGTGTCGACGGTGGCCGAAACCGCATACCAGCCCGGCGATCTGGTCGAACTGGACGGTGGCGACTTCGTGCGGCTGCCGCCGATCGCGACGGTCGTCGATCGGCAGGCCGGCGGCGACGCGCGCGAAACGCCGGTGAAACTCACCGCGTCGCTGACCGAGGTCGGCACGCTCGAAATGCACTGCATCGCAACCGACGATGCAGCGCGGCGCTGGCGGCTCGAATTCCAGTTGCGCGGCGATGCGCCCGCGCAGGGCGACGATGCCACGCTCGCGCGCCATCCGCGTCTCGATCACGCGATCGAGTTGATCGACCGCTCGTTCGGCAGCAAGGCCGCGGACGTCACGCCGAAGGCCACGCGACGGTTGCGCGCGCAACTTGAGCAGGTGCTCGGTCCGCGCGACGAGTGGGACGTTGCACTCGCGCGCGAACTGTTCGACGCGTTGCTCGCGCGGGCGCGTCGCCGGCGGCGTTCGGCCGATCACGAACGCGCATGGCTGAACCTCGCGGGCTACTGCCTGCGCCCGGGCTTCGGCCATCCGCTCGATGCCTGGCGCATCGAGCAGCTGTGGCCGCTGTTCGACGACGGGATCCAGTACGTGAACGACGCGCAGGTATGGTCCGAGTGGTGGACGCTGTGGCGGCGCGTGGCCGGCGGCCTCGACGACGACGCGCAGACGCAGGTGCGCGACGCGATCGCGTTCCTCGAGCCCTCCGACGACAAGCGTCGCAAGCTGCCGTTCGACCCGGCCAAGGTCGGCCCTGCCGACATGACACGCTTGTCCGCGTCGCTTGAACGACTGCCTGTCGGGCGCAAGGTGGAACTGGCCGAGCGGTTGATCGTGCAATTGCAGAAGCCGGCAGAGCGCACGCTGTGCGCGTGGGCGCTCGGGCGGATCGGTGCGCGCCGGCCGTTCTACGGCAGCGCGCACAGTGTCGTGCCGGCCGACGTCGCGAATCGCTGGCTCGATGCGCTGTTCGCGCTCGACTGGAAGCATGTCGAACCCGCCGCCTTCGCCGTCGCGCAAATCGCGCGAATGACCGGCGACCGCGAGCGCGATCTGCCGGACGAGACGCGTGAGGCGGTGATCAAGCGCCTGTCGGCCGCGAATGCGTCGGCAGCGTGGATCGACATGGTGCGCGAAGCGATTGCGTTCGACGAAGCCGACACGGCGCGCGTGTTCGGCGAGACGCTGCCGGCCGGGTTGAAGCTGCTGGCAGGTTGATTGAAAGGCGGGATGCTTCGATCTGGTGTGCAGATCGAAGCATTGTCCGGTTGCGTCGGAGCTTCCGCCGCGGTAGGTCTCTCAGGCGTGCGACAGCGGTTCGCGGCGCCGTTCCGCCGATTCGATTTCCTTCACGTCATGTGCCGCCGCGCGAGGTGAATGCCCGCGAGCATGCAGCGCACCGATCCGCCGGCCAGTTCGATCGTCGGCACGTCGAGCGGCAGCAGCCGCGCGGAGCGCTCGATCGTCCCGCGCTGGTCGTCGGTGAGACAGTCGAAGGCGTGCCGCGACAGTGCGAGCACGCGCCCGTCCTGGCCCGACAGTTCCAGCGTATTGCCCGCGAAGTTCGCGATCTGCGCGTGATCGAGCGCGATCACGGTGCGCCCGGTCTCGGCCAGGCGTTGCGCGATCTCGTCGCGGCGCCGGCGGTCGGCGATCAGGTCGAGGCCGACCATCGCGAACTCGGTGGCGACGCTCATCATCACGTTCGTGTGATAGATCGGGTTCCCGTTGGCGTCGGCCGTGTCGAAGCAGATCGGCTCGAAGTTGAAGTTCGTGCAGAAGCGCTCGAGCGCGACCGGATCGGCGCGGCGCGAACGCGCGGTGTACGCGATCCGCGCGACATGGTCGAGCACCATCGCGCCGGTGCCTTCCAGGAACACGTCGTCGTATTCGAGCCCCGAGTAGTCGATCACGTCCTGCACGCGGTATTCGGCCTTCAGCATCTCGACGATGTCCGCGCGCCGCTCGCGGCGTCGGTTCGGGCTATACATCGGATACAGCGCGATGTGTCCGCCCGGATGCGTCGAGAACCAGTTGTTCGGGAACACCGAGTCGGGCGTGTCGCGCTCGCCGTGATCGTCGAACACATGCACGCGCACGCCTGCGTCCGCGAGCGTCTGCGCGGCGGCGGTGACTTCGTCGCGCGCGGCGGCCGACACCGACGGCGTGTCGTTCGCGCCGCCGGCGGCCGTGCGCTGGAAGGCGTTGTCGGCCGCGGTCTGCGGGTTCGGCAGGAAGTGGTGCGGCCGGATCATCACGACGGCGGCCGGCGCCTGGATCGATACGAGATTCATGGATGGTAAAGGCGAGAGGCGGGGAACCGGGCGGCGCGCACGCCGCCCGCGATGACGATCAGCGCGCGAATGCGGCGACGGCTTCGGTCACGAACGCCGCGTGACCCTGCGCGATCGCAGACGGATCGTCGATCAGCGCGAACAGGTTCTTCGGATCGACGGCCGGCGGAATCAGCGCGATCTCGACGCCCGCGTTGTGCTGCTGAGCGAGCGCGTACAGGTAGCGCAGCGCCGAGTAGTCCTCGAGCGCGAAACCGACCGAATCGAACACCGTGACTTCGTCCGCGCGTTCGCGGCCGGTCGTCTCGCCCTGCAGCACGCGCCACAGCTCGGTCACCGGGAAATCGGCCGGCATTTGCTGGATCTCGCCCTCGATGCGCGACTGCGGCTCGAATTCGACAAACACGCGGCCCGCGTGCAGCACGCCCGCTTCGAGCTCGGTCTTGCCGGGGCAATCGCCGCCGACCGCGTTCAGGTGCATGCCGGGCTCGATCATGTCGGCCGTGACGATCGTCGCGTACGCCTTGTCGGCGGTGACGGTCGTCACGATGTCGGCGCCGCGCACGGCGTCGGCGGTCGATGCGGCGCGCACGACGCGCAGTGCCGGATAGGCGGCGAGGTTCTGCACGAGCTTGTCGGTCGCGTGCGGATCGACGTCGAACACGCGGATCTCCTCGATACCGAGCAGCGTGTGGAACGCGATCGCCTGGAATTCGCTCTGCGCGCCGTTGCCGATCAGCGCCATCGTGCGCGAGTCGGGGCGCGCGAGCGCCTGTGCGGCCAGCACCGACGTCGCGGCCGTGCGCAGCGCGGTGGTCAGCGTGAGTTCGGCGAGCAGCAGCGGGTAGCCGGTGTCGACTTCGGCGAGTGCGCCGAAGGCCATCACCGTGTGCATCCCGCGTGCGGCGTTGACTGGGTGGCCGTTCACGTACTTGAACGCGAACAGCGATGCGTTCGCGACGGGCATCAGCTCGATCACGCCGTCGCGCGAGTGGCAGGCGATGCGCGGCGACTTGTCGAAGTCGGCCCAGTGCAGGTAATCGGCGCGCAGCGTGTCGACGAGCTCACGCAGGAACGGCGTGACGCCGGTCTTGGCGATCAGTCGGGCGGTAGCGGGTACGTCGAGGAAGCGAGTCATCGGTCTGTCTCCATTTTTTTGCCGGGACGGGTGTCCTGGCGTTCTGGTCGACCGGGGCGGGCGCTTCGGCCCGGGCCCCGGCTCCATGAAAAGCGGTGTCGCGGCGGATGCGGCCGGTCGATGGAGTCATTATTTCCGGGAGTCGAGCCAACAAAAAGACGGCAAAAGTGGCAGATTTATCGATAGACTTGTCAAATTGCTGGCCGATTCCGGCAGTTTGTACGATACGTACTAGTCGGAATGCATGCGGTCCGGCACGCTGGCGGCCGGCTCACGTTCAACAGGAAGGTCCGTTCATGATTACGCTCGACGACGTCGACCGGCAGCTCATCGCGCTGCTGCGCGACAACGCACGGCTGCCCGTCGTCGCCCTCGCGAAGGAGTTGCGCGTCGCGCGCGCGACGGTGCAGAACCGGCTGACGCGGCTGGAGAAGAACGGCGTGATCGTCGGCTATACGGTGCGGCTCAAGCCGGCGGCCGAGCGGCACCGGATCCGCGCGCTGATGTCGATCGCGGTGCAGGGCAATCGCGGCGCGGAAGTGGTGAAGGTGCTGCGCGGGCATCCGAACGTCGCGTCGATCCACAGCACGAACGGGCGCTGGGATCTGGTCGCCGAGCTGCATGCCGATTCGCTCGAGCACTTCGATCGCGTGCTCGGCGCGATCCGGTTGATCGACGGCATCGCGAATACGGAGACGAGTATTTTGTTGTCGACGCACAAGGCGTGACGAAAAGTACTTGGCGTGCCGAAACTCAGGGCAGGTTGACGTTCTCCAGACATCGAACGCCACGAGGGCGCCGCGCCATGTTGACCGATTCCATTCAGAAAGTCGGCTACGACTTCGAACAGCGGGACCCACAAGGCGCGACGGATTACCCGTCGCTTACGCAGGCATTCGATGCATTCCCGTGGATCGCGCAGCATGCCGAGGGGAACGAATTGCAGGACGGCCCGTTGCCTGCGCTTGTGCTGCAGCATGCCGGCGATCGGCGCGAATGGTGGATCAGTGCGCTGAGCGATGCGCATTCGGACGGGTTTCAGTTGAATGCCGTTTCCATGCGGACGAAGAAGGGACGGTTCGGCATCGGCAAGGGAAAGCTGGAGCAGCACGTCGCGACGATCGACGTCAGGACACGCGTCGACGTCGACGTGTTGTGCCGGTTGTTTTGCGACCGCCAGTATGACGAACTGGCCCGGCTGGTGGCGCGACATGCTGCGCGCAATGCCGACGACGATCGTGACAGCGGCAGCGACGACTGAGCATCGGTCGCCCGTTGGCGTTCGAACGGCCGTATGTCAAATACTCCGGTAGCCTAAGCTTTGTCCGCGTGCGTCGTCGCCGCCCGCGGAAACGTCAACACCACCGCAAACCCGCCCGCATCGGGAAACGCGAACCCGACGCGCCCGCCGTGCGCCTTCATCACTTCCTGCACGATCGCGAGCCCGAGCCCCGACCCCGTGCGGCGCTCGCTGCCATCCGGCGCGATCCGCACGAACGGCTGCAACGCCGCATCCCAATGCTCGCGTGGAATCCCGCGCCCGTTGTCGGTGACGGTCAGCGTCACCGCATCATCCGCATGGCCCGCCGTAGCGACCGATACGACGATATCGTCCGCATGACCATGCAGCAGCGCGTTGTGCAGCACGTTCGACAGCGCCTCCTGCAGGCTGATCGCATCGCCGTCGATCCACGCATGCGGCGCGTCGCTCGCGAACGCGACGGCCACGTCGCGCTCGTCCGCGAGCGGAATCGCGCGGCCGAGCACGTTCTTCGCGAGCGCGACGAGCTCGACCGGTTGCAGCGGCACGGCCTCGGTGCGATGGATCACCATCGCATGATTGAGCAACTGCCCCGTGAGCCGCCCGACATCCGAGCAGGTCGCGCGCAATGCATCGAGGCGTGCCGCATGACGCGCGGGATCGGCTTCGCCGTCGAGCAGTTCGATCTGCGCGTCGAGCCGCGCGAGCGGCGTGCGCATCTGGTGCGCGGCGTCGGCGATGAAGCGCTGCATCGCGTTGATGCGCTCGGCCAGGCGATGCATCAGCCCGTTGATCGATCCGATGATCGCATCGATCTCGCTCGGCGTATCGACGGCCACCGGCCGCAGGTCGGCCGGGTCGCGCGCCGCGATGATCGCGCCGATCTGCGCGAGCGGGCGTAGCCCGCGCCGGATCGCGAGGCCGCTCGCACCGATCGCGAGCACGCTCATCAGCAGGATCAGTGTCCACACCTTGATGCTCATGTCGTTGGTCAGCTGCTGCCGCGCATTGGTTGTCTGCGCAACCGTGACGAGCGCCCAGCCCGGCGTGCTTTCCTCGGGCATGTAGCGCGCGATGGTCGCGGTTCGGATCCGGTGCCCCTGGTAGACGGCGTTCGCGAACGCGGGGCCCTGTTTCGCGGCGGCGAGCGTCGCGGGGCTCGCGAGATCGTTGTAGCCGGCCACCACCACGCCGCGCGAATCGACGACCTTGTAGTAGACGAGGTCGTAGCGCGACAGCGTCGACAGCGCGGCCACCGGCGGGTTCAGCGCGAGCACGCCGCCCTGCACGTACAGGTTCTCCGCGACCTGGATCGACGCGCCGGCGAGCAGCTGGTCATAGGCGCGTTCGGCCGCGACGCCCGCGTAGTAGCGCGCGATGATCGCCAGCGCGAGCGCGCCGGTCGCGACGACGAGCGCGATGAACAGCAGCGTGCGCCCGAACAGCGTCTTCGGGAACCAGTCAATGCGCGGCAATCTGATACCCCATCCCGCGCGCGGTGCGGATCTCGACCGAGCTGCCCTGCAGCTTCTTGCGCACGCGCGTCACGTATTGCTCGACGGCGTTCGCGGTCGGCTCGTTGCCGAAGCTGAACAGCTGGTTCAGCAGCTCGTCCTTCGAGAAGATCCGCTGCGGGCGGCTGGCGAGAATCTCGAGCAGCGCGAACTCCTGGCGCGACAGCGACAGCGGCTGGCCGTCGAGTTCCGCGAGACGGCTGCTGCGGTCGATCACGAGGCCGCCGAGCGTCAGCACGTCGTTCGCATGGCCGCTGTTGCGGCGCAGCAGCGCCTGCACGCGCGCGTCAAGCTCGCGATAGTCGAACGGCTTCACCAGATAGTCGTCGGCGCCGAGGCCGAGGCCGCTCACGCGGTCGTCGATCGCCGAGCGCGCAGTGACGAGCAGTACCGGCGTCGTGCTGCCCGACGCGCGCAGGTGGCGCAATACCGTGAAGCCGTCGAGCCCGGGCAGGTTCGCATCGAGCACGACCAGATCGAAGCGCTCGACGCGCAGCAGGCTGTTCGCGGTCGAGCCGTCGGTTTCGAGATCGACGGCGTGGCCGAGCCGCGCGAGGCGGCTACGGATCGCCGCGCCGATTTCGGCATCGTCCTCAACCACGAGAATGCGCATGGTGCCGTTTGCAGGTAGATGGGTTTAGGGGTTTTCCCGAGGCCGGGATGTCAGCATTTTCTCAGACTCGCTCGATAACCTGTGTCCAGCCGGAACAAGCGACGACGGCATTAATACCAGAGGAGACGACAACATGCAGCATGTCACGGGCACGACGCAGGCGCGGCCGACGGTGCGCAGACGCGCGCCGCCGGCTGCCGCGTTGCCGCCCGCCGCCTGCTGCGCGGAGGCGCGCGCATGACGACGTCGTCGCGCCGCCGCGCGTTGCTCGCCGCCGGCCTCGGTGCACTGGGCGTGCTCGGGGCGCGGTCGCTGGTGCGCGCGAAGCCGCGCACCGTGCGGATCTCGAAAGGCTATGGCGTGCTGTACCTGCCGCTGCTCGTGATGGAGAAGCAGCGCCTGTTCGAGCGGCACGCGGCGCGGCACGGCCTGCGCGACGTCGCGGTCGACTGGGTGCTGCTCGACGGCGGCAATTCCGTCAACGACGCGATGATGGCCGGCACGCTCGACTTCGCGGGCGCCGGCGCGCCGGGTTTCATCGAGCTGTGGGCGCGGGCGCGCGGGATTCCGAACGTCGAGGTGATCGGCATCAGCGGGCTGTCGACCACGTCGCTGTCGCTCAATGCGAACCGTCCGGGCCTCATATCGCTGCGCGACTTCACGCCGTCCGACCGGATCGCGGTGCCGGGCATCCGCACATCGCTGTCGGCGGTCGTGTTGCAGATGGTCGCGAGCCGGCAGCTCGGCGCGAAGCATTTCGCGCAGCTCGACTCGATCACCGTGAACCTGCCGCATCCGCAGGCGATGCAGGCGCTGATCCGCCGCGAGAACGGCGTCACCGCACACTTCACGTCGCCGCCGTTCTCGACGCTCGAATTGCGGCAGCCGGGCATTCATCGCGTCGTGAATTCGGTGGACGTGCTCGGCCCGATGACGCTCGACGTGGTGTTCGCGCCGAAGCGGCTCGTCGACGCGGAGCCTGCGCTGGCCACGGCGTTTCTCGGCGCGCTCGACGAAGCGAACCGCCTGATCGCGCAGGACCCGCGCGCGGCGGCCGCGCTGTATGCGTCGTCGTCGGGGGTCGGCGTGTCGCACGACGACGTGATGCAGATGCTCGCCGCGCCGGACACGCGGTTCTCGGTGCGGCCGAACCAGCTGATGGACTACGTCGAATTCCTGTACCTCGCCGGCACGATCAAGGCGAAGCCGCGCGCGTGGCACGAGATGTTCGCGCCGATGCTCGACGACTACCGGACGGGCTGAGCGCCGCCGTCCGTCGCCGGACCCCGATTTCATCGAACCCCACCGCGCCCGCGCATTCGTTGCGCGTGGCGCCGATTCAACCGACAAGCAACCGATTCACGGAGGAGCCCGTAGTGAACGCTACCGAAACCCTGGACCCCGCGTCCGCCGAAGAGCAGCGCATCATGTCGAAGATGGCGCGGCGCCTGCTGCCCATCCTCGTCGTGATGTTCCTGATCGCATTCATCGACCGGCAGAACGTCGGTTTCGCGAAACTGCAGATGGTGCACAGCCTCGGGATGACCGAGGCCGCGTTCGGTCTCGCGTCGTCGCTGTTCTTCATCGGCTACCTGCTGTTCGAGGTGCCGAGCACGCTCGCGCTGCATCGCTACGGCGCACGCGTGTGGCTCGCGCGGATCATGCTGACGTGGGGTCTCATCACCGTGCTGATGGGCTTCACGACGTCGATGCCCGCGTTCTGCTCGCTGCGCTTCCTGCTCGGGATCGCCGAGGCCGGCTTCTATCCGGGCGTGATCTATTACTTGACGCTGTGGTTCCCGCAGAGCTACCGCGCGAAGGTGCTCGGCATCTTCACGCTCGGCAGCGCGCTCGCGAACATGCTCGGCTCGCTGGTCGGCGGCGTGCTGCTGAGCCTGAACGGCGTGTGGGGGCTCGCGGGCTGGCAGTGGGTGTTCGTGGCGACGGGCATTCCGGCCGTGATCGTCGCGATCGTCGTGTTCCGCGTGCTGCCGGCATCGTTCCGCGATGCACCCTTCCTCGACGAACGCGAGAAGCAGATCGTCGCGGCCGCGCTCGAACGCGAGAAGCCCGCGCAGGCCGAGCACGGGCAGCCGTGGAAGGCGCTGCTCGATCCGCGCGTGATGCTGTTCGCGGCGACCTACATGCTGATGTCGACGTCGCTGTACGGCGTCACGTACTGGCTGCCGACGCTCGTGAAATCGTTCGGTGTGTCGAGCAGCATGAACGGACTCCTGAGCATGCTGCCGTGGGCGCTCGCGGTGCTGCTGCTGGTGTGGCTGCCGTCGAAGCTGCGCCGCGCGAAGAGCATCCTGCGCACGATCGCGATCGTCGCGGCGCTCGGCGCGCTCGGCTTCCTGCTGAGCCTCGTGCTGCCGTCGACGCCGCTGCGCTTCATTGCGCTCGTGCTCGGCGGCGCGTGCATCCCGCTGCTGTATCCGTGCTTCTGGTCGATGCCGCCGCGCTACTTCACCGGCGCGCGGGCGGCAGCGAGCGTCGCGGCGATCAATTCGATCGGCAACCTCGGCGGCTTCTTCAGCCAGAACCTGATGCCGTTCGCGGGCAAGGTGACGGGCACCGCGTTCGGGCCGATGATCGTGCCGATCGTGTGCCTCGCGTTGCTCGGGATCGGCGCGCTGGTCGCGTGGACGCGCTCGGAGCGGGGGATGGTCGCGGCGCGGGCGTGAGCGCTCTTGACGGCCCGGCTATAACGAACGGCCGCCTGCTGTCGATGTGGGCGATGCACCCTCCATGCATTACATATGTAATGCATGGAGGGTGCAATGAAAACGGCCACGATGCCCGCGCTGCGCGTCGATCCGCAGTTGCGTGAGGAAGCGGAATCGGTCCTGGCGGAAAACGAGACGCTGTCTGCGTTCATGGAGGCGGCGTTGCGCGATGGCATTGCTCGGCGACGCCTGCAGCGCGAATTCGTCGCGCGAGGTTTGGCGTCGCGTGACGAGGCGCGGCGAACGGGCGCATACGTCGATGCCGCGGATGTTCAGCGCGAGCTCGAGCGCATGCTGAAAGCGGCTCGTTCGAAGAAGGCGGCCGATTGAGCTATCAGGTCCGATATACGCGCGCGGCGCGCGAAGACTTGGTGCGACTGTATCGATATCTGCTCGACCGTGATGAGGAAGCGGCAGCGAGGGCGTTGGAAGCAATCGAACGAGGCGTGGCCATGTTGCGATGGTTTCCGTTTTCCTGCCGCAAGATCGATGAGGGCAATCCGTTCCTGCGCGAACTGATCGTTTCCTTCGGTACGTCAGGCTACGTCTCGTTGTTCGAGATCGAAAGTGCAGAACAAGTCACGATCCTCGCCGTTCGGGATCAGCGGGGAGACGACTTCCTCTGATTCCCGCAGCGGCATTCCGCCGCTGCTGCTTGAACCGCTTTACCTGTCAGCCCCCGACGCCCCCCGTCCGTCATGCGCAATCGCGACATGCGCGGACGACAACGGAATCTCCACCTCCACCGTGGTCCCTTCGCCGAGCGTCGTATCGATCCGTAGCGTGCCGCCGACCAGGTACGCGCGCTCGCGCAGGCCCACCAGCCCGAACGATCCCGACTTGCGCGGCGCACCGGGATCGAAGCCCGCGCCGTCGTCATGGATCCTCAGCGCGATCGCTTCGTCCCGGTACGACAGATCCACGGTCGCGCTCGACGCGGCCGCATGCCGCGCGACGTTCGCGAGCGCTTCCTGCGCGATGCGGAACACGGCCGTCGCATACGGTTCGTCGAGCTGCAGCTCGGCCGGCTCGACGCGCAGCGCGCACGCCATGCCGTGACGGTGCCGGAAATCGTCCACGAGCCATTGCATCGCGGCCGCGAACCCGAGATCGTCGAGCATCAGCGGACGCAGGTCGGACGCGATGCGTCGCGTGGCCGTCACCGCGCCGCGCGCGAGCGCATGCATCGCCGCGATCTTGCGCGCAAGCGGCGCGTCGTCCTGCGGCACGTGGTCGAGCAGCCATTCGAGATCGTTCTTCAGCGCCGCGAGCATCTGCGCGAGCTCGTCGTGCAGTTCGCGCGCGATGCGGCGCTGTTCGGCCTCGCGCGCGGTCGCGCTGATCGCCGCGATCTCGCGCAGCTCCTCGCGCGACTTCTGCAGCGCCCGCTCCGCGCGCACGCGCTCCTCGACTTCGCGCCGCAGGTCGCGGTTCGACGCGCTCAACTGGGCGGTGCGGGCCGCGACACGCTGCTCGAGCCGTTCGTTTGCCTCGTTGAGCTGCGCGCTCTTCTGCACGACGAGCAGATGCTGATAACGCGCACCGGCCAGCGCGCGCACCGTCTGCGCATGCAGCCGGCCGTTCTCGAACAGCAGCGCGAACAGCACGACGCCCGACGCGACGAGGCCGTACGTGCGTCCCGCGTAGAAGCCCAGGTCGAAGCGGCCGTGATTCAGCATCGCCGACAGCGCGATGTCGAACAGCCAGGCGACGAGCACGATCATCACCCACAGGTCGAGCACGGAATGGCGCCGCCGCAGCCGCCACATCAGCACGAGCGCGGCGAGGTTCAGCGTCCAGACGGTCGTGATCGCGTTCGTCATCGTCGACGCCATCCGGTTGCCGTTCATGATGCGTGGCAGCAGGTCGTGGCCGGTGGTCGCGAGCAGCGCGAGCGCGACGGTCGCGCCGGCGGCCACGACGATGCACAGCAGGATCGGAATCGCCGCGCGGCGCTGCGCAAGCGCCGGCGGCCGGGCGCGCGGCGTCACGCGCAGCAGCACGTATGCGGCGACCGCCAGCGGAAAGCCGCCGTGCCAGAACAGATAGAGCCATGCGGTGGTCTGTTCGCCCGCGCCGAGCAGACCGGTCGGCGTGAACAGCCCGGGAAAGGTCAGCATGTGGGTGCCGGCCATGAAGCCCGTGAACAGGTAGCCGCCCGCGAGCGCGAGCAGCGATTTCTCGCGCAGGATCGCGTACTGGCCGAGCAGCAGGCCGGCCGTCACCATGTCGTTGACGACGATCGCCGACTGGTACACGGGGATGAATGCCTGCGCCTGGGCCAGCTGCACGCCCGCGAACGGCGCGAGCGCGGCGAAGATCAGCGCCGACACGATCACCGTCGCGATCGCGAGCCGCCGCTCGGGCCGGCCCGGCGGCAGCGACGACATGAACAGGCGTGACGGGTCCTGCGGGTCCTGCGCGTTGTGCGCGTCGTCGGCAGCGGGGCGGAAGCGGGATGCGGTCGTCATGCGTCGTCGCCACCGAGGTCGAGATCGTGCCGCACCGCATAGCGAACCAGCGCGGCTTCGTGCGGCAACGCCATCTTCTCTAGGATCCGCGTCTTGTAGGTGCTGACCGTCTTCGCGCTGAGCGTGAGTTCCGACGCGATCCGCGTGACCGTCTGGCCGGCGACGATGCGGCGCATCACGTCGAGCTCACGCGCGGACAGCCGTTCGTGCGGCAGCAGGTCGGCGGGGGCGCGCAGCGTGCGCGCCAGGCTCTCGGCCGCCGACGGGCTCACGTAGACGCCACCCGCCGCGACCTTGCCGACCGCCTCGACGAGTTCGGCGGTCGCGCTGTCCTTGGTCAGATAGCCGGTCGCGCCGGCCTTGAACGCGCGCGCCGCGTACTGCGTTTCCGCGTGCATCGTCAGCACGAGCGTGCGCAGCGACGGCGCATGCGTCTTGACGAGCCGGATCAGCTCGATGCCGGTCGGCGCGGGCATCGACAGGTCGAGCAGCAGCACGTCGGCGGTGCCGCGTTCCGCCAGCGCGAGCGTGGCCGCGCCGTCGCTCGCCTCGCCGACGATTTCGAAGCCGCCGGCCGTTTCCAGGATGTGACGCAGTCCGTCCCGCATGACTGCGTGATCGTCAGCCAGAATTACCCTGATCATCTAGCGTCCTCTTCGGGATGACGCCGCGGACTGCGCTGCCGGTTGTCGCCGCGGCTGTTCTTCTGAGCAATATATTCCGCCGAAGCCGGAAATGGTGCACCTGCGGGAAATTTTTGAGACATCCGGGAATGGAATGTGTCTTGCATCGAAATGATCAGCATGAAATGGTACAGGCGACAGGGTCAGATGGGGTGGGTGTTCCCCGGGACGTTGCCGCCGGCGGGAGGGGGCGACGCCTCACGAACGGGCCTGATTCAGAGATAAACTGGTGCCCGATTGACCCGTGCCATCCGAGGAGTCTCCACGATGATCGATCTCGCCGAGATACTGCCGTCCGCGCTGCCCGACGCCGTCGCCTGGGCCGACACGCAGGCGGCGAACGGGCTTGCGAACGGCGTGCCGCTGACGCCGGCGCAGGCCGACGATGCACGTGCCGTGGGCGTCGCGCAGCCGGAGCGGATCCGTCTCGTGATTGCCGACCGGCTGCCGTTCCCCGACACGCCTGCGTTGGGCGCGATCGCGCGCGACACGGGGCTGCTGTCGCCCGGGACGATCGGCCTCACGCTCGGCCATGCGGTGTTCGTGCTGCGCGGCCACGACACGCGGCGTCTGCTCACGCACGAGTTCCGCCATGTGCACCAGTATGAAGCGGCCGGATCGATCGGCGAGTTTCTCGCGCGCTATCTCCTCGAGATCGCGACGGTGGGCTACCACGATGCGCCGCTCGAGGCCGATGCGCGGCAGTTCGAGTTCGACTGACGTCGCCGGCCGGCGCGAACGCGCGCACACTCCGATGAACCTTCCACACGCCTTCGCGGGCCCGGCGCATGCAGGCCGCACCGCGACACCGCGCGGCCCGCGATGAGCGACACGATCCACGCGTGGCTCGGCGCGATCGGCGCGCATCCGGTGCTGGTGCTGGCGATCGTGTTCGTCACCGCCTGCGCCGAGGCCATCGCGCTGGTCGGCACGATCGTGCCGGCCGGCGCCGTGATGTTCGCGGCCGGCACGCTGATCGGCGCGGGCGCGCTCGATGCGTGGACGACGATCGGCGTCGCGGCCGCCGGCGCGATCGTCGGCGACGGGGTCAGCTACGAGCTCGGACGGTACTACCGCGGTGCGATCCGGAACGGCTGGGTCCGGTTGGGCTACGCGGATGCGTATGCGCGCGGCGAGCAGTTCGTGCTGCGGCACGGCATGAAGAGCATCGTGCTCGCGCGCTTCCTGGCGCCGGTGCGCGCGGTCGTGCCGGTCGTGGTCGGCTGCGCGACGCTGCCGCGCCGGTCGTTCTATCCGGTCAACGTCGTGTCGGCGCTGATCTGGGCGCCCGCGCACGTCGCGCCGGGCATCCTGTTCGGCGCGTCGGCGGCGCTGGCCGCGGCGATCAGCGTGCGGGTCGCCGCGATCCTGCTGGTGGTTGCCGCGCTGGTCGCGCTCGTATGGATCGGCGTGCGCCTCGCGCTGCGGCGTGGCTGGCCGTTGCTGGGCCGCGCGGCCGGCGCGGCCTTGCATGCGTGCGTGCGGCGCTGGCCGCGCTTCGGCGCACGGCTGCACGGCGCGATCGACCGGATGCGCCGCCTGCCGGGCGCCGTGCCAGGGTTCGCGCTGCTGTTCGTCGGCTGCGTGTGGCTGTTCGCCGGGATCGTGCAGGACGTCGTCGCGAACGATCCGCTGATGCACGCCGACATCGCGCTGTACGCGTTCCTGCAGGACCTGCGCACGCCGCCCGCGGACGCCACGATGCGCGCGCTCGCAGTGTTGCATGGACGCGATACGGGGCTGATCGTCGCGGCCGCGTTTCTCGTCTGGCTGTTGATTCATCGCTGCTGGATCACGTCCGCCTGGTGGCTCGCGACGGTCGGCATCGCGGTCGTGCTCGTGCCGGCGTTCGGCGCCGGCACGCCCGGTGCGACGCCCGCGAGCCTGCCGCCCGGCGCGCTGCATGTGCCGTTGCCCGATGCCGACGCGGCGTTCGCGATGCTCGCGAGCAGCGGCATCGGCTGGGTGCTGGCGCGCGACCGGCCCGCACTGTGGCGCATTCCGGTCGTGACGGCGGTCGTGCTGTGGATCGTGCTCGGCGGCTTCGCGCGGCTGTACGTCGGCGATACCTGGCTGTCCGGCTTGCTTGGCGGCTGGAGCCTCGGGCTCGCGTGGTTCGCGGTGCTGGCCGGCGCGCATGCGTACTGGCAGGTGGGCGAGCACGTGCAGCCGAGGGGGGCGCTCGTCGCGGTGCTCGTCGTGCTCGCGACGGCCGGCGTCTGGACGGTGCCCGCGCAATGGCAGCTCGATCGTGCGGCGCGTCCGCATGTGGGCGACGTCGTCGCGATGACCGTCGACCAGTGGCTGCGCGGCGGATGGCAGCGCGTGCCGACGCGCCGCACCGAGATCGGCGGCGATCGCGAGGAATATCTGCTGCTGCAATGGTGCGCGACTTCGGATACGCTCGATCGCCATCTTTCGCTGGCCGGCTGGCAACGGGCGACGCCGTGGTCGCCCGCGACCGCGCTGCGCTGGCTGTCGCCGCAGGCGCCGGCCGACGCGCTGCCCGTGCTGCCGCGCTACACGCATGGCGAGAGCACGCGCCGCGTGTTCGTCCGCGTCGATCCGGCCCGGCCTGACAGCCGCCTCGTGCTGCGGCTGTGGCGTTATCCGTATGTGCTGCAGGATGCGCTCGGCATGCGGCCGCTGTGGTACGGCGCGCTGTATCGCGAGACGCTGCACCGGCCGGCGCGGCTGATGACGACCGTACGCACGACGACGATCGACGATACGGCGACGGTCGCGCAGGCGCTGCAGGTCGAGCCGACGATCGAGCGGCCGCCGGCGGGGATGAGCGCGGCGCCGGCCGCGATGCTGCTCGTGTGGATGGTGCAGCCCTGACGGCCGTGTGCGGTATTACGCGTGCGCCGGCTGCGCGGGGACGACGGACAGGCGCAGGCAGACGGTCAACCCGCCGGCGCCGCCGCACGACGCGACGGGCGACCCGGCGGGCCCACGCGCGTTACGGTTTCGCGGGCGCGGCCGTCGCGACCTTGTCGAGTGCGACCGGGAGGAACGCGTCGAGCTGCGCGGTCACCGATTCGTAGAAGGCGATCGGCTTGCCCCACGCGTCGGGCACGTCCTTGTGCTCGCCGGTCGCATATTCGGCGAGCGTGAACACCTTGCCCGCGGCCGCGGGATAGAGCGCGAGCACCTTGTCCTTGTGCTTGTCGGTCATCGTCAGGATCACGTCGGAGTGCTTCACGTCGTTCGCGTTCAGTTGCACCGCACGATGCGCGGACGTGTCGAGCCCGCGCCGCTTCATCAGGATCACGCCGTTTTCCTCGGGCCTGTCGTCGTACGGATCCTCGTCGACCGCGCGCGAGATCACCGCGATGTGCGCGTGCCGTTGCGCGATCAGTTGTCCGGCGATCGCTTCGGCCATCACGCTGCGTCCGGTATTGCCCGTGTCGACGAATGCGACCTTCTTCGGTTCGTCCGCGAATGCCGACGTCGCGCACTGGACGCCCAGGCAACAAAGCAGGGCAAGCGTCTTGAGGGTGTGGCTTTTTTTCATTGGTGTCTCCGCAAGTGTTGGGGGAGCCGCCGCGCCATGGCGGCGCGGCGGCTTGCGGAGATCATGCCGGCCGCGCGTGTCGGAAAAAAATAAACGGCAGGTTTTGGCAAGCGGGCGTCGCATTGTTGCAAGCGGGCACGGCGACGGCGCATGCGCCGTCCGTCCGGCCGACCGGGGCAGCCGGGCAACGCCGCCTCGCTCGCCGTGCATCACCGGTTCATCGCGACGCCGCTGCCGTTGCGTTCCCCGTCACCCGCTGCGCAGCAAACCCCGCTAGCGTCCGCAACGCATCCCGTGCCGAGCGCAGATAGAACGCCTGCAGATGAAACACATGCCAGCGCGCGGCATGAATCTCCAGCCGGCACGGCACGCCGCAGGCGAGCGCATGATCCGCGAGCCGCTGCGCATCCGACAGCAGCACCTCCTGGTCCCCGGCCTGCACCAGCATCGGCGGCAAGCCGCGCAAGTCGGTGTCGAGCGGGCCGCGCGCCGCAACCGAGCCGGCGCCGTGGTACCAGCGCAAGCCCTGCTCGAGCCAGCCGCGCCGGATCATCGGGTCGTCGTGGCGGCGCGATGCCAGCGTTGCGCCACCCAGCGCCGGATCGGTCACGGGCGAGATCAGCAGCAGCGCGGCCGCGGCGGGCTCGCCACGCTCGCGCAGCGCAATGGCGAGCGCCAGTGCGAGCGCGCCGCCGGCCGAATCGCCGGCGATGACGATCCGCTGCGGCGCGTAGCCCTGCGCGCGCAACGCGGCGTAGGCGGCCAGCGCGTCGTCGAGTGCCGCGGGGCTCGGATGCTCGGGGGCGAGCCGGTAGTCGGGCACCCACACCGGCAGGCCGGCTTCGGTCGCGAGCCGCGTGGTCACGCCGCGATGCGTATGCGGGCCGCCGAGACAGAACGCGCCGCCGTGCAGATAGAGGATCGCGCCGCCCGCGTCGCCGCGCTTCGGCGCGATCACTTCGACCGGCACGCCAGCCGCGGCAGTCCGGTAGCGCAGCGTGCCGCCCGCGCCCGGCATCAGCGGCGACAGCAGCGCGACGACGCGACGTTGCATGCGCGCGCCGAACGGCGGCCCGATCAGCGGCCGGAACGCGACGCGCAGGAAGCCGCGCAGCGACGCGGCGGCGAGCGCCTCCACGCGGCCGGCAGGCGGCGCGACGACGACCCCGTGCGTCGGCGTGGCGGGGCCGGGCAGCGGCTGCGTGAAGCGGTACGCGGACAGCCCGGTGAAGCGCGTGATCCATCGATAGGTCAGCGTGAAGCCAGGCCAGTTGGTGCTGTTGTGGCCCGACGCATCGACGTACCAGCTCTTGCAGCCGCTCCACACCGAGCCTTCGAGCCGCTGCTGCACGTGTGCGTTGAAGCGTCGGTAGCGGCGCGGGTCGACGTCGATCGCGCTCGCGCCGTCGCGCCGCATCGCGCGCACGCAGCGCATCACGTGTGCGATCTGGCTTTCGAGCATGTAGACGATCGAGTTGTGGCCGAGGTTGGTGTTCGGGCCGTACAGCATGAAGAAGTTCGGAAAGCCCGGTACGGTGAGCCCGAGATACGCCTGCGCGCCGCGTCGCCAAGCGTCGTTCAGGTCGAGCCCGTTGCGGCCCGTGATGCGCATCGGCGACAGGAACGACGTGGCCGCAAAACCGGTGCCGTAGACGATCGCGTCGACCGGGTGGTGCACGCCGTCGTCGGTCTCGATGCCGTCCTCGGTCACGCGCCGGATGCGCTGTGTGACGAGCTCGACGTTGTCGCGGGCGATCGCGGCGAGGTAGTCGCTCGACAGCAGGATCCGCTTGCAGCCGACCGGATAGTCGGGCGTGAGCCGTTCGCGCAGCGCGGGGTCGCGCACGTCGCGCGCAAGCAGCTTGCGGAACGGCCGGCCGACCGCGACATCCATCAGCCCGCGCAGCCGCGTGAACGCGATCGCACGCGATTCGTAGCGCACGTAGATCGACGCGCGATGCAGCTTCATCGCCCACGGCAGCCGGCGGAACAGCGCCCGCTCCCATGGGCGATACGCTCGGTCCGGGCGCGGCATCACGTAGGCCGGCGAACGCTGGAACACGACGAGGCGCTCGACGTCGCCGGCGATCGCGGGCACGAACTGGATCGCCGATGCGCCGGTGCCGACCACGGCCACGCGCTTGCCCGCGAGCGGATAGTCCTGATCCCAGTGCGCGGAGTGGAATGCGCGGCCGCGGAACGTGTCGATGCCGCGCAGGTCGGGCAGCGCGGGCCGGCTCAACTGGCCGGTGCCGCTCACGAGCACGGCGGCGCTGAGCACGGTGCCGTCGGCGAGCGTGACCTCCCACAGCGCGCGGGCCTCGTCATAGCGCGCGCGCTCGACCTCCGCGCCGAAACGCAGGTAGCGCGCGAGGCCGTACTTGCGCGCGCAATGCTGCAGGTACGCATGGATTTCGGGCTGCGGCGCGAACACGCGCGACCAGTTCGGGTTGGGCTCGAACGAGAACGAGTACAGGTGCGAGGGCACGTCGCACGCGGCGCCCGGGTAGCGGTTGTCGCGCCACACGCCGCCGACGTCGTGCGAGCGTTCGACGATCATGAAGTCGTGAATGCCGGCGCGTTGCAGCGCGACTGCCATGCCGATGCCGGCGAAGCCGGCGCCGATGATGAGCACCGCCAGCGGCGCGGCCGATGTGGCGGGACGGGGGGCTTCAGGCGATGACATGGCGGGTTTCCTCGAGCTGGGTCGCATCGTGCGACGCGCACGACGCAGGAACGGTGTCGCGGTGTGCCGGCGCGGCGGCCGGTTCGCATTCGGTGTCGGCAGGTGCGCGTGCCGGCGTACGCTGCACGCCGCGCATCAGGTCGACGGCCTTCTCGGCGATCATGATCGTCGGTGCGTTGGTGTTGCCGCCGATCAGCGTCGGCATGATCGACGCATCGACGATGCGCAGCCCCTGCAGGCCGTGTACGCGCAATTGCGGATCGACGACCGCGAGCGCGTCGCGTCCCATCCGGCACGTGCCGACCGGGTGATACACGGTGTCGGTGCGCCGGCGCAGCACGTCGCGAATCTCGTCGTCGGTCGTCACGTTCGCGGTGAACATGTCGCGCGTGATCCATTCGGCGAGTGCCGGCGCTTCCATCAGCCGGCGCGTGAGCCGGAAGCCGGCGACCATGTCGTCGACGTCGCGCGGATCGTCGAAGAACGCGGGGTCGATGCGCGGCGCGGCGAGCGGATCGGCGCTGTGCAGCGTGACCGAGCCGCGGCTGCGCGGCCGCAGCAGGCACACATGGCACGACAGCCCGTGGCCGGTGTGCAGCCGGCGCGCATGATCGTCGACGAGCGCGACCACGAAGTGCAGCTGGATGTCGGGCGCATCGAGGTCTGCACGCGTCTTGAGGAAGCCGCCGCCTTCCGCGAAATTCGACGTCAGCATCCCGCGCCGTTCGCGACGAAAGCGTGCGAATTCGCGCAGCATGCGCAGCCCGCCGCGTGCGGACACGCCCATCGTGTCGACGCTGCGCGCGCGGTAACCGAGGATGAAATCCGGATGGTCCTGCAGGTTGAGGCCGACGCCGGGCAGCGCGGCGCGCACCGGAATGCCGAGCCGCTGTAGTTCGCGGCCCGGGCCGATCCCCGACAGCATCAGCAGCTGAGGCGTCTGCAGCGCGCCGGCCGCGAGCACGACTTCGCGCCGTGCGCGCAGCGTGCGGACTTCGCCGTGCTGCCGCACCTCGACGCCCGTCGCACGCGTGCCGTCGAACAGGATGCGCAGCACCTGCGCGTGCGTTTCCACCGTCAGGTTGTCGCGGCGGCCGACGTGCGGCAGCAGGTACGCGCGCGCCGCGCTCCACCGTTCGCCGTGTTTCTGCGTGACCTGGTAGAGGCCGACGCCTTCCTGCTGGGCGCCGTTGAAGTCGTCGGTGAGCGGCAGGCCGGCCTGCCGCGCCGCTTCCAGGTAGCGCGCATGGAACGGGTTGCCGGTGCGCAGGTCGCTGACCCACAGCGGGCCGTCGCGGCCGTGCCAGGCGTCGTCGAAGCGCTCGTTGTGCTCGCTCAGGCGGAAGTACGGCAGGACGTCGTCGTAGGCCCAGCCCTCGTTGCCGAGCGCGGCCCAGCCGTCGTAATCGACGCGATGGCCGCGAATGTAGACCATCGCGTTGATCGCGGATGATCCGCCCAGCGCCTTGCCGCGCGGCTGATAGCCGATGCGTCCGCCGAGCCCCGGCTGCGGCACCGTGTCGAACGCCCAGTTGTTCACACGGGTCGGCAGCATCGCGACCGCGCCCGTCGGCACGTTGACGATCGCGTTGTCGCCGCGGCCGCCGGCCTCGAGCACGCAGACGGTCACGGCCGGGTCCTCGGTGAGGCGCCCCGCGACGACGCAGCCGCCCGAACCGCCGCCGACGACGATGTAGTCGAAAGTCTTGCTCATGAAATCGTCTCCCGATGGTCGATGGGTCACGCGATGCGCGTGAGCGCGCGCAGCAGCAGGTCGAAGGTCCTGCCGTACGGCGGGTGGAACAGCGCGGTGCCGCTGCGGCGCGCCTGGTGGAACACCGGCTTGTGATGGCTGAACGTGTCGAAGCCCCATTTGCCGTGATACGCGCCGATGCCGCTCGGGCCGACGCCGCCGAACGGCTGGTGTTCCTGTGCGAGATGCCACAGGCAGTCGTTTACCGTGACGCCGCCCGACACCGTTTCGCGCAACACGCGATCGCGGCGCGCGGCGTCGCGGCCGAACCAGTACAGCGCGAGCGGGCGCGGCCCGCGGTTTACGCGCTCGATCGCGTCGTCGAGATCCGCGTATTCGACGATCGGCAGCACGGGGCCGAAGATTTCCTCGCGCATCACGCGCATCGTGTCGCGCGCGCCGAGCACGAGCGTCGGCGCGAACTTGCGCGAGCCGGCGGGGAAGCGTTCGCCGGCCGGATTGACTTCGAGCACGCGTGCGCCGCCGTCGCGCGCATCGTCGACCAGGGCCGCGAGGCGGTCGCGGTGGCGCGCGCCGATGATCGCCGTGTAGTCGGGGTTGGCGATGAGTGTCGGGTAGCGGCGCGCGATCGCGTCCGACACGCGCGCGGCAACGGTCGGCGCGGTGCCGGCCGGCACCAGCAGATAGTCGGGCGCGATGCAGGTCTGGCCGGCATTGAGCAGCTTGCCGAACGCGATGCGCCCGGCCGCGTGCACGACGTCGCACGACGGATCGAGGATCGCCGGCGACTTGCCGCCGAGCTCGAGCGTGACGGGCGTGAGGTTCGCGGCCGCGGCTTGCGCGACGTCGCGGCCGACCGCGGTCGAGCCCGTGAAGAACAGATGATCGAACGGCAGCCGCGCGAATGCCTTCGCGGTGTCGACGTCGCCGGTGACGACGCTCAGTTCGTCGGCGTCGAACGCGCCGGCGACGAGCGTGTCGAGCAGCGCCGACAGTCGCGGCGTCAGTTCCGACGGCTTGACCAGCACACGGTTGCCGGCAGCGAGCGCCGCGACCGCCGGGCCGATCGCAAGCTGCAGCGGATAGTTCCACGGGGCCATCACGCCGACGACGCCGCGCGGTTGCGGCGCGAGCCGGTTGTAGCCGGGCCGGAAGTGCGCGGCGGTCGGCACGCGGCGTTCGCGCATCCAGTGCCGCAGATGCGCGCGTGCATGACGCAGGCCGCTTCGAACCACGAACAGTTCGGCGAGCTGCGTTTCGTGCGCGGAGCGTCCACCGAAATCGGCGTCGATCGCGCGCACGAGCGCGGCTTCATGCGTCTCGAGCAGCGCGCTCAGGCGCTCGAGCCGCGACAGGCGGATCGCGAGCGGCGGGGCGGGATCGCGGGCGAATGCCTCGCGCTGGCGTTCGAAGCGGGCGGCGAGGTCGGGTGGGCGACTCGGTCGCATGGTGTCTCCTCCGGGGGGCGTTGGCGTCGTTCGGGCGACGACTGATGACGCCGATGGTGCGGGCCGCATGGGAAAACACCAATGCTGCTTGGGGACAATTGTTTTAGTATTTGGGCCAAATCGGCGCTTCGAGGGTTTCTCCGCATGAGCTTCTGGGATTTCACCCGGAGTCCGGCCAGCGCCCGGCTGCTGGTCGATTTCGGCGACGAGCGCGGCGTGCCGCGCACGAAGTTGCTGGCCGGCACGGGCCTCGCGGACGCGCAGCTCGACGACCCCAACGTCGAGGTGACGGCCGCGCAGGAGCTGCGGCTGACCGGCAACCTGCTGCGCGCGCTCGGGCGCGCGCCGGGCCTCGGGTTCGAGGTCGGGCAGCGCTATCACTTCTCCGCATACGGCGTGTGGGGCTACGGGCTGATCGCGAGCGCCACCGCGCGCGACGCGCTGGCGCTGGCGATGCGCTTCCTGCCGCTCACGTATGCGTTCACCGTGATCACGTACCGCGAGGAAGCCGGGACGGGCATGCTCAATTTCGGCGCGCCGGAGCTCGACGCCGACCTGAGCCGGTTCCTCGTCGAGCGCGACATGACCGCCGCGGCCGTGCTGCTGCGGGAAATCGGCGGCGGCGATTTCGCGTTGTCGCGCTTCACGGTGCAGGCTGCGAGCGCGCCGAGCGCCGCCGCGGTTGCGTCGCGCCTCGCCGGCATCGAACCCGCGTTCGGCGCGCGCGCGAACAGCCTCGCATTCGATCGCGCGTTTCTCGACCGGCCGCTGCCGCATGCGAACCCGCTGACGGTCTCGATGTGCGAGCAGATGTGCGGCCAGCTGGTCGAAGCGCGGCGCGCGCGGGTCGGCACGGCGGAGATGGTGCGGCAATATCTGACGGCGACGCCCGGCAACGTGCCGTTCTCGCTCGAGGACATGGCACGGCTGATGAACACGAGCCCGCGCACGTTGAAGCGCCGGCTGCAGGAGGAAGGTACGACGTTCCGCGTGCTGCTCGCGCAGGCGCGCGGCGCGATGGCCGAGACGCTGCTCGGTGATGCGCACCTGTCGCTGACGGAGGTGGCCGAGCGGCTCGGCTTCAGCGACCTGTCGAGTTTCTCGCAGGCCTTCAAGCGCTGGTATGGGGTGCCGCCGGGCACCTATCGCAGCGGCCTGCTGCGCGACGACACCCGCACCGGCGCGGCATAGCGCCATGCGTGTCGGCTGGCACGCGCGCATCCCCCCAACCCTTCACGAGAGAACCCGCATGATCACGCTACGCCTGATGAACGAAGACGATTTCCCCCGCTTCTGGCCCACGTACCACGCGATCGTCGCCGCGCAGGAGACCTATGCATTCGATCCCGCGTCGACGCGGGAAGCCGCTCGCGCGCTGTGGTTCGACGCGCCGCTTTGCACGTGGGTCGCCGAGGAGGACGGCGTGCTGCTCGGCTCGTACTACCTGAAGGCGAACGCGGCCGGGCCCGGCAATCACGTGTGCAATTGCGGCTACATGGTCAGCGAGGCGGCGCGCGGCAAGGGCGTCGCGCGCTTGATGTGCGAGCACTCGCAGCAGGTGGCGCGTGAGCGCGGCTTTCTCGCGATGCAGTTCAACTCGGTGGTCGCGACGAACGAAGTGGCGGTCGCGCTGTGGCAGAAGCTCGGCTTCGACATCGTCGGCCGGTTGCCGCGCGCATATCGTCACGCGCGGCTCGGCTTCGTCGACTGTCTCGTGATGTTCAAGTGGCTCGGCGACGCGGCGGACGCCGAAGCCTGATTCCGGCGTCAGCCGGCGAATTCGGTTCATCCGCCACCGGTGAGCAATCGCGTTCGATGAGCGGCAACGCGCAACGCCGGGCCGGCGCCGACTTCAACCCAGCAGCGCTTTCCCGAGCGGCTTGACCGGCTCGGACCGGAGCACCAGCGAAGTCGTGACCGGGCCGAAGCGCGCAATCGCGTCGATGATCGTTTCCAGCTGGCCGGGTGTCGGCACGAGCACCTTTAGCAGGAAGCAGTCTTCGCCGGTCATCCGGTGGATCTCGATGACGTGCGGCATCTCGGCGAACGCACTCAGCGCCGGCTTGATGTGTTCGTGCGTCGTTTTCAGCCGGATGATGGCCATCATCCCCAACCCGAGCGCCGCCGGATCGATCCGCGCGCCATAGCCGGCGATGATGCCGCGCTCTTCCAGGCGCTTGACGCGCTCCGAGGTCGCGGGCTGTGACAAGCCGATGCGCCGGCCGACTTCGGACAACGGCGTGCGCGCATTGTCCTGCAGCGCTTCGATGATCGCGATATCCAGGCGATCGAGCTCTCCGTCCGGCATGGCGGCCTTCCTGTTCCGTTAATTCATCGGGATTCTGTCTCAATATCCGATGACTTGCCATTCCCCGCAGAGATCCGGCGGGCCAGACTGCGAACTCTCATGTTCATGGAGGCAGGAATGGATCGAAGCATCGTCATCGTGCCGGGGATCGGCAACTCGGGACCGGATCACTGGCAGAGTCACTGGGAGGCGGCGTTTCCGCGCGCCACACGCATTGCGCCGGCGTCGTGGGATGCGCCCGACCTGAGCGACTGGATCGCGGCGCTGGATGCAGCCGTCGCGGAGGCCCGGACGCCGCCGGTCGTGGTTTGCCATTCCCTCGGGTGCCTGCTGTTTGCGCACTGGCACGCCGCTGCAACACGCCCGCTGCACGGGGCGTTTCTCGTGGCGGTGCCCGATCCGGACGGGCCGAATTTTCCGGTCGCCGCACAGGCGTTCGCGCGTTTGCCGGCCGGCGATTTCGGCAGCCGGCCGGTGGTGGCGATCGCCAGTTCGGATGATCCGTACGACCCGTCGGGGCGAGCGATTGCATGGGCCGCGGAGCGCGGCGCGAAACCGCTCGTGCTCGGCGCGCGCGGCCATCTGAACGGGGCTTCCGGGTTGGCAGGATGGGATGAGGGGCGCGCGCTGTTCGCGGCCTTTACGGCCGGACTGGGTGCGTAGCGCATGCCGGGCGCCGGCACTCGGTTGCGCGTTTCCGGGCGACTCGCACGGGGTCGCCGCAGCCGGAGCACGCCGATGTCGCGGCGGGTCAAGGATCATCGGCCGATCGGCGCGCACGCTTCGGCAGTCGAGATCGACGCACGCCGCAAGACGGATTCCGCATCGACGACGGCCGGGCCGTCACGCCGCGTCGGCGGTGCAGGCGCCAGGCCCGTACCCGCCTCGAACCACGACGGAGACACACCCATGCGCGCAGTGCCGCAACCGGAGCATGCCGGCCAGACGCAGACGCGGCCGGACGCCGGCGCCACCGAACCCGACCGCATGGCCGCATGGCGGCTCGCGATCTGCCTGTCGCTCGGCAGCGCGATCGCGCTCGGCCTCGCGCGCTTTTCCTATGCGCTGTTGCTGCCGCCGATGAAGGCCGATCTCGGCTGGACCTTCGCGCAGGCCGGCGCGCTGAACACGGCCAACGCGGCCGGCTACCTGCTCGGCGCGTTCCCGTTCCCGTCCCTGTCGCGGCGCGCGCGGCCGTGCCCGCGTGCGCCGGGGTCCGTCACCGCTCGATCTGCCGGTTCCAGCGCGTATCCCACTGCGCACGGCGCGCATTGATTGCCGTCCAGTCGACCACCGTCACCTTGCGCACCAGATCGTCGACGTTGCCGAGGCTTTGCTGCATTGCGGCGGGCATCTTTGCGAGGCGGTTGGTCGGGATCTGCTTGCCGGCCTCGGCCGCCTTCGTCTGCGCGGGCGCGGACAGCAGGAACTGCGCGAGCTTCTGGGCCAGTTGCGGGTCCGGATTGTTCGCGACCACGCACAGGTCGACGAGCAGCAGCACCGGTCCTTCCTTCGGATTCGCATACGCGACCGGAATGCCCTTGTCCTGCAGGTCGCCGACGCCAGTCGGCGTCAGCGGGAACAGGCCGGCTTCGCCCGTCTGCACCATCTCGGAGATCTTCGCCGAGTTCGGGATGTACTCGACGACGTTCGGGCCGACCGTGCTCGCCCACTTGCTGAAGCCGGGCTCGACGTTCTGTTCGTTGCCGCCGAGCAGCCGGTTGATCGCGAGGAAGCCATGCAGCCCGAACGTGCTGCTCGACGCGGACTGGAACACGACCTTGCCCTTGTATTTCGGGTCGGCGAAATCCATCCACGACGTCGGCGGCGCCCAGCCTTTCTCCGCGAACAATTTCTTGTTGTACGCGATGCCGGTCATCCCGAGCTGCACGCCCGCGCCGACGTCGTCCTTCATCCGCGCGAACGGATACAGCTCCTTGAGCACAGGCGAATCGTCGAGCTTCTGGCATACGCCGAGGCTGACCGCGCGCGCCATCACGCCGTCGTCGAGGAACGCGACGTGGATCTGCGGCTTGTTGCGGTTCGCGAGCAGCTTTGCGAGCACGTCCGACGACGTGCCGGGCACGACGACGACCTTCACGTTGTTCGCCTTCTCGAAGTCGGGCAGCACCTGGCTCGTATAGGCCTTCTCCATCGGCCCGCCGTTCATGCCGACGTAGATCGTCTTCGTTTGCGCGAACGCGGGCGCGCCGGCGCCTGCGATGCAGAGGGCGGCAGCCGCCGCGATCGTTCCGAGCAGTTTCACTTGTGGGTCTCCTCTTGACGGAAAGGGGCGGTCGGCGCAGTTTGCGGTGCAAAGCGGCCGATCGAGAATGCATCGAGTGGCGTGGCGGATTCGCCGGTCGTGACGAGATCGGCGAGCACCTCGCCGACGCCGGGCGCGAGCAGGAAGCCGCCGCCGGAAAAACCGAATGCATGCAGCAGGTTCGGCGTGGTACGGCTCGCGCCGATGATCGGGTTGTGGTCGGGCGTGCAGCCTTCGACACCGCTCCACGTGCGGATCAGCAGCGCGTCGCGCAGCGCGGGCAGCAGCGCGCATGCATCGCGCATCGCCGCGCGCGTCGCGTCGACCGACGGCTGGCCGAATTCACCGTCGCCGCGGCCGCGCCCGCCGCCGATCACGCAGTTGCCGCGCGCGACCTGCCGCGCGTACACGCCGCCGCCGTACACGCCGAGGTTGTGCGTGATGAATGGCGGCAGCGGTTCGGTCACCCACATGTTCGGGTAGATCGGCTCCATCGGCACGGCTTCGCCGAAGCGTTCGGCGATCGTGTTCGCCCATGCGCCTGCCGAGTTGATCAGCCACGTCGCGGTGCATGCACGGCCGCCCGCATGGACGTGAAAGCGCGTGCCGTCGTGCCGGACGTCGTCGACCGGTGTGTGCTCGAATACCTCGGCGCCCGCCACGCGGGCCGCGCGCGCGAACGCGGGCGACACGATGCGCGGGTTCGCGTGCCCGTCGGTCGTGCACAGCGAGCCGCCGACCGCCGCGCGGCCGAGCCACGGATAGCGGCGGTGGAACGCGTCGCCGCGCATCACCTGCAGCGACAGGCCGTGCTCGCCGGCGAGCGCCGCGTAGGCATCCAGCGCATCGAGATCGGCGTCGCTGCGCGCGAGTCGCAAGTGGCCCGACACGACGAATTCGCCGTCGATGCCGATCAGCTCGGGCAGGCGATCCCAGATGCGCCGCGCGCGCAGCGCGAGCGGCAGCTGTTCGGCGGGACGACCCTGGCAGCGCACGCCGCCGTAGTTCACGCCGCTCGCCTGCGCACCGCAGTCGCGACGCTCCAACAGCGCGACGCGCAGCCCGCGTCGGGTGAGCGCCAGTGCAGCCGACGCGCCGACGAGCCCGCCGCCGACGATCGCGACGTCGTAGTGACGGAGTTCATTCATCGCGTGCCTCGTCGGGAATCGCCGCGACCTCGTCGCCCGCGAGTGCGGCGGAGATCGGAAACGGCTTCACCGGCGGTTGCGCACGCAACCGCCCGACCTCCGGGAGCGGGCGGCCGGTTTCGGCGGCCAGCACGAGCGCGGTCGCGTCGCCGCACATGCGGCCCTGGCAGCGGCCCATCCCGGCGCGTGTCAGCGCTTTCAACCGATTCAGTTCGGTCGCTTCGCCGCCGCGGATGCAGCGCCGCAGCGTGCCCGCGTCGATCTCCTCGCAGCGGCACACGATCGTGTCGTCGGGGCAGCGCGCGGCGAGCGCGGCCGGCGGTGCGAACGCCGCTTCGAGGCCCGCGCGGAACGCGCCGAGCCGGGCAAGCGTGCGATCGAGCGTCGCCACATCGGGCTTGCCGGCCAGCGACGGCGGCGACGATGGCGTCACGATGCCCGCATCGTCGAGCAGCGCGAGCGCCGCGCGTCGTCCGGACGCCTCGGCCGCGTCGGCGCCCGCGATGCCGGCGCCATCGCCCGCGACGTAGATGCCGCGCACCGACGTGCGGCCGGCCGCGTCGCGTTCCGGCAGCCATGCGCTGTTGAGCAGATCGAATCGGAACCGGCAGCCGGCGAGATCCGCGAGCTGCGTTTCCGAACGCAGCCCGAAGCCGAGGCCGAGCGCATCGCAGTCGATCATCCGCGGCGGCGCATCGCCGCCGGCCGCGTGCCATGCGAGGCCCGTCACGTGCCGCTCGCCGAGCACGCGCTCGAGCGTGACGCCGGTTTCGATCGCGACGCCGTGCGCGCGCAGCCAGCCGATGTAGTACAGCCCCTTCGCGAAGGTCGACGGCATGCGCAGCAGCGCAGGGACGGCGGCCGCCTGCTGGCGCAGCGGGCTCGTGTCGAGCACGGCCGCGACCTGCGCGCCGGCCTTCGCATACTGATACGCGACGAGATACAGCAACGGCCCCGTGCCCGCGAACACGATGCGGCTGCCGATCGCGCAGCCCTGCGACTTCAGCGCGACCTGCGCACCGCCGAGCGTATAGACGCCCGCGAGCGTCCATCCCGGCACCGGCAGCATGCGATCGGTCGCACCGCTCGCGACGATCAGGTGCGAGAACGGCACGGTCGTTTCGCGGCCGTCCTGCAGCGTGTCGACACGGCCCGCGCCACACGCCCATGCGAGCGTGTTCGGCCGATAGTCGACGTGCGGCAGCAGCGCGGCCATCGTCTGGTGCACGGCATCGGCCTTCGCGGCCTCGAAGCCGTACAGCACGCGCTTGCCGCGCGCGAACGTACCGTCCGCCGGCGGCTGGCGGTAGATCTGTCCGCCCCAGCGCGCGTTCTCGTCGATCACGACGGGGCGCAGCCCCGCGTCGACCAGCGCCTCGGCGGCACGCACGCCGGCCGGCCCCGCGCCGACGATCACCGGTCGCAGTGCGTCGCTCATGATGCGTCTCCGGCCACGGCGGGCTGCGCGCCGGTGAGAATCCGCATGCCTTCGGCGATCGGCGTCGAGCATGCGCGCACGCGTGCGCCGGCCTCGGTGCGCACCCAGCAGTCCTGGCATGCGCCGATCAGGCAGAAGCCCGCGCGCGGTTTGCCGCTGAATTCGCTCACGCGCACGCGGCGCTGCGCGACAAGGATCGCGGTGAGCACGGTGTCGCCGGCGAGCGCCTGCGCGTGGCGGCCGTCGAGGGTGAACGCGATGGCGGCGCGCTCGCGTTCGGCGACGCGCACGAACTGCGCGCCTTCGTCCGGGGTTTCGGTTGAACGGGAAGTGGCAGTCGACATCAGTGTTGGCCGATCAGGATGCGGTTCAGGCCGTACACGCGATCGAGCAGCAGCATCGCGCCGGCGGTGATGAAGATGACCAGCGCCGATACCGACGCCATCATCGGATCGATCGATTCGGTCGCGTACATGTACATGCGCACCGGCAGCGTGACCGTCTGCGGCGACGTGACGAAGATCGACATGGTCAGCTCGTCGAAGCTGTTGATGAACGCGAGCAGCCAGCCGCCGGTGATGCCCGGCACGATCATCGGCAGCGTGATGCGGCGGAACGTCGTCCACGGATCGGCGCCGAGCGAGCACGCAGCCTGCTCGACGCTGCGGTCGAGGCCGGCGACGGACGCGAGCACGAGCCGCATCACGAACGGCGTGATGACGATCATGTGCGCGACCACCAGCCACGCGAACGAACCGGTTGCGCCGATCAGTGCGAAGAAGCGCAGCAGCGCGATGCCGAGCACGAGGCCGGGGATCACGAGCGGCGACAGCAACAGGCCGTTCAGGAACGCGCGGCCGGGAAACGCCGCGCGGCCGATCGCGAGTCCGGCGGGCAACGCGATTGTGAGCGACAGCGTCGCCGACGCGAACGCGAGCTTCACGCTGTTGGCGAATGCGGTGACGAAGTCCGGATAGTCGAGGATCGCGCGGAACCAGCGTAGCGACAGGCCATGCGTCGGCAGCGTCAGCGTTTCGCCGGGCGTAAACGCGACGAGCACGACGATCACGAGCGGCGCGAGCACGAACAGGATCACGAGCGTGTGGAACGCCAGGGCGAAGGGGCCGTTTTTTCTCATCGGGAAGCGCCTCCGAGGCTGCGCGCATAGCGGCGTTCGAGCACGCGGTAGTAGGTGAGCATCACGACGAGGTTCGCGACCAGCAACAGCACCGCGATCGTCGCGCCGAGCGGCCAGTTCAGCGAACCGAGGAATTCGTCGTAGACGGCGGTCGCCGCGACCTTCAACCGGCGTCCGCCGAGCAGGCCGGGAATTGCGAACGCGCTCGCCGACAACCCGAACACCATCAGGCTGCCCGACAGCACGCCCGGCATCAGTTGCGGCACCACGATGCGGCGCAGCGTCGTGAACGGCGATGCGCCGAGCGACAGTGCCGCGTACTCGGTCTGCGGATCGAGCCGCTGCAGCGCAGTCCATACGGGAATCACCATGAACGGCAACATCACGTGCACCAGCGCGATCACGATCGCGAACGTCGTGTATTCGAGCTTGTACGGCCCGAGGCCGACGAGCCCGAACGCCTGGTTCACGAGTCCGCTCGTGTTCAGCAGCATGCTCCAGCCGAACGCTCGCACGACGACCGACACGAGCAGCGGAGCGAGGATGACGAGCAGGAACAGCGAGCGCCACGGATCGCGCATCTTCGACAGCACGTACGCTTCGGGCGTGCCGATTGCGACGCAGATCGCGGTGGTCAGCGCGGCGATGCCGAACGTGCGTGCGAAGATCGTATGGAAATACGATGAGCCGAGCACCTCCGCGTAGTTACCGAACTGGAACGCAGCGATCGGGCCGGTGGCCGGGTCGTAACGGTAGAACGTGAGCGCGAAGGTCATCGCGAGCGGCACGAGCACGAGTGCGGCGAACAGCGCGGATGCGGGCGTGCACATCAGCCACAGCGGCGCGTGCGCGCGCCACGTCGCGCGCAGCGTGGGGCCGCCGCAGGCACGGGGCGGCACGGCATCCGCGGAAGCCGCGGCCGATTGCGCGAGCCCGGCCGGCGCGCCGTCGGTCGAGAGCGGGCGGGTAGGCTGTCCCATTCAGGCCTCCCGGCGCATCACGCGCACCGCGTCGCTGTGCCAGTCGACGCCGACCGGCGCGCCTTCCGCGAGCGGCTCCGCGCCTTCGTTCTGGCAGCACACGAGCACTTCGCCGAGCGCGCTGTCGACGCGGTACAGCCACTGGCTGCCGAGGAAGAAACGGCTCGTGACGGTCGCGGCGAAGCGGCCCGCGCCCGGCGCGCACAGCCGCAGCTTCTCGGGACGGATGCATACCGACACGGCGTCGCCGATGCGCATGTCGCGTTCGCGCGCCGGCAGGTGCGCGGCGCGGCCCGTCTCCGCGAGATCGTGGCCGAGGTCGATGCGGATCGCGTCGTCGTCCTGCGCGACGATCGTGCCGGGCAGCAGGTTCGCCTTGCCGATGAACTGCGACACGAAGTGGTTCTCCGGGCGTTCGTACGCGCGGTACGGCGTGTCAGTCTGAGTGATGCGGCCGGCTTCCATCACGACCACGCGATCGCTGATCGACAGCGCTTCCGATTGATCGTGCGTGACCATGATCGTCGTCGTGCCGATCTTGCGCTGGATCGCGCGCAGTTCGAACTGCATCTCTTCGCGCAGCTTCGCGTCGAGGTTCGACATCGGCTCGTCGAGCAGCAGCACCGGCGGTTCGATCACGACCGCACGTGCGATCGCGACGCGCTGCCGCTGCCCGCCGGACAATTCACGCGGAAAGCGGTGCGCGAGCGCATCGAGGCGCACGAGCGCGAGCGCTGCGCGGATGCGCTCGGCGCGCTCGGCCTTGTCGACGCCGCGCATGTCGAGACCGAAGCCGACGTTCTCCGCGACGCTCATGTGCGGAAACAGCGCATAGCTCTGGAACACGATGCCGAGCCCGCGCCGGTTCGGCTTCATGTGCGTGATGTCCTGTCCGTCGAGCGCGATGCGGCCGCGCGTGACGTCGACGAAGCCGGCGATCATCTGCAGCGTCGTGGTCTTGCCGCAGCCCGACGGCCCGAGCAGCGACACGAATTCGCCTTGTTCGACCGACAGGTTGACGTCGGCGACGGCGGTGAGCTCGCCGAACGATTTCGTCAGATCCGTAAGCGTGAGAAACGACATGGGGAGCTCCGGGTTCGCACACCGGATGGCCGGTGCGTCATTGACGCGGACTCTAGCCAACCATATTTCGGAGCGTCAATTTAGAATTCTGCTCACCGGGATAAATTTCTGAAAAATTCCATTGAACGGAATGATTTGAAGAAGCGCCTGAAAATCGTTCCGTTCAATGGAGGACGGCCAAGCGGTGAAAAGCGCGCGTCAATCCCGTGCACACCCGGATGCCCGCGGCATTCCGGCGAGACGACAATGGCGGCTCGCATATTCCGTTCATTGAAATCATCGAGGAGAGCCGGCATGCAGGAATCCCATTCGCCCGGAACGTCGCCGGCCGCGCGCATGTCGGACCCGGACGAGGACACCGCCGCCGAGGTGGCCGATGCGGCCGGCGCGGCGGGCACCGGCATGCTGCAGCGTGCATTCGCGATCCTGCGCGCACTGGCCGGCATGCAGCAGGACGGCGTGCGCGTCACGCACCTCGCGAAGGCCGTCGGCCTCACGCAGGGCACCGCGCACCGGATCCTGCAGTCGCTGATCGCCGAAGGGATGGTCGAGCAGGACGAACAGTCGAAGCTGTACCGGCTGAGCGTCGATTTCTTCGCGCTCGCCGCGCTGGCCGGCAACCCGAGCAGCATGCGCACGCTGTGCCGGCCCGCGCTGCTGCGGCTATGCGCGAGTCTCGGCGAGACGATCTTCCTGCTCGTGAAGAGCGGTTTCGACGCGGTGTGTCTCGATCTGTGCGAAGGGCCATTCCCGATCCGGTCGTTCACCGGCGACATCGGCGGGCGCGTCGCGCTCGGCGTCGGACAGGGCAGCCTCGCAATCCTCGCGTTCCTGCCGGAAGCCGAGCGCGAGGAAGTGATCCGCTTCAACGTGCCGCGCGTTCGAGGCTACGGTGTGCTCGACGAGGTCTACCTGCGCACCGAGATCGAACGCGTGCGCCAGCTCGGCTACGCGGGCCGCAACAGCGGCGTGCTCGACGGGATGGCCGGCGTCGCGGTGCCGATCCTCGACCGTACCGGTTATCCGGTCGGCGCGCTGAGCGTCGGTACGCTGGCGTCGCGCCTCGGCGACGACCGGATGCCGATGGTCGTCGAACTGCTCAGGCGCCAGGCCGCCGCGATCGGCCCGCGCACGAACCCGTTCGATGCCGCATTACGGCGGCCGATGCACGGGCTATCAGGGAAAACCGTATAGGCGCCTCGCGCGTCGCCGTTTCGTCAGCTTGCTTACGCGAGCCATTCACGTCTGAGCAAAACACGCCCCGTCCAGCGGGCCTGCTTGCTTTCTATTTGCTTTCATGGTCGCGCCTACCCCTCCATTCGTCCCCTATTCGATTTTCAACTGCCGGCCAGTTGAACATTTCATTTCTTGATGCGATTGCGGCTGGATACCATCCAGCCACTGTCCATGCAAGCCGACCGGCGCGTATGGCCAGCATCAACAAAACACAACATCGACAAGACGGTTTGGAGAGGAGATGACGGAGATGGTGCGAATGATGGGTACGAAGACGGGCGCCGCGTGCATGAGCGCGGCCATCGCGATGTTGTTCGCCGGCGCCGCGCACGCGCAGTCGACGGTGACGCTGTACGGGATCGTCGACGCCGGCGTGACCTACACGAACAACGCGAAGGGTCATTCGCTGTGGCAATTCACGGGCGGCAACGAATCGGGCCCGCGCTGGGGCTTGATCGGTTCTGAAGATCTCGGCGGCGGCCTGAAGGCGAACTTCCGGCTCGAGAACGGCTTCAACGTCGCGAACGGCGCGCTCGGGCAGGGCGGCCGGATGTTCGGCCGCTCCGCATGGGTCGGCCTGAGCGGCGCGAACTGGGGCGCGGTGACGCTCGGCCGCCAGTACAACTCGACCCAGGACATCCTCGGCTCGCTGCAGATGAGCAGCTTCCTCGCGCAGTACTCGACGCACCCGTTCGACAACGACGACATCAACAACACGTTCCGCACCAACAACGCGGTCAAGTACGTGTCGCCGACGATCGCCGGCCTGCAGGCGAACCTGATGTACGGGTTCTCGAACGCGACGGGCTTCGCGAACGACAACAGCTGGAGCGCGGGCGTCACGTATGCGCACGGGCCGCTGAACGCGGGCGCCGCCTATACGCGCGTGAACCATCCGGCGGCCAGCGCGACCGGCGCGGTCGCATCCGACAACTACTACCCGGGATCGGCGTCGGTGTTCGGCGCCGGCCTGTCGAGCGCGGTGCGCCAGCAGATCTGGGGCGCGGGCGCGAGCTACGCGATCGGGCAGGCGACGCTCGGGCTGCTGTACACGGGCTCGAACTTCGGCCAGGCGACGGGCGGCGCGCTGCGCTTCAGCAACTACGAAGGCAGCGTGCGCTACCTGATCACGCCCGCGCTGATGGCCGCGGCCGGCTACACGTATACGAAGGTCTCGCGCGGCGGCGACGACGGTCACTATCAGCAGGTGTCCGCCGGCATGCAGTACCTGCTGTCCAAGCGCACCGACGTGTACGTGAACGGCTTCTACCAGAAGGCGTCGTCGGGCGTCGGCCATGCGTGGATCGACGGTACCGATGGTCCGTCGACGACGACGTCGCAAGTGGCGGTGGTGGTCGGCATCCGCCAGAAGTTCTGATGTTCTGACGCGTTCGCGTGTCTTCCGGAGGAGACTCAAATGAAATTCAAATTGTTGCTGGCGGCGCTGCCGTTCGTCGGGATGTACACCGGCGGCTCGATCGCGGAGGTGCGGCCGCTGCTGTTCGGGCTGCCGTTCCTGCTCGTGTGGAACCTGATCTGGATGGCGGCGACTGCCGCGATCCTCGCGATCCTGTTCCATCTCGACGAGCGCGACGCGGCCCGCGACGGCCGCACGGGAGACGCGCGATGAACGCATCGATCATCATCATCGCGGCGTTCGCCGTGTTCGCGCTCGCGATCGGCGTGAATGCGCGGCGCGGCCGCAAGCTCACGCTCGAACAGTGGGCGGTCGGCGGGCGCGGCTTCGGCTCGCTGCTCACGTTCCTGCTGATGGCCGGCGAGGCGTTCTCGACGTTCTCGTTCCTCGGCGCGAGCGGCTGGACCTACAGCAAGGGCGTGCCCGCGTTCTACATCCTGTCGTACGGCTGCCTCGCGTTCGTGATCGGCTACTGGATGCTGCCCGCGGTGTGGCGCTATGCGAAGGAGCGCGGACTCGTGTCGTTCGCCGATTACTTCGCGTCGAAGTACGACAGCCGCGCGATCGGCGTGCTGGTGTCGGTCGTCGCCGTGTTCGCGATGGTGTCGCTGCTGATGATCCAGTTGCGCGGCCTCGGCGTGATCGTGTCGGAGATGTCGTACGGGCTGATTCCGCAATCGGCCGCGATCTGGATCGCCGCGACGCTGATGGCGGTCTACATGGTCGTATCGGGCATCCACGGCTCGGCGAGCATCGCAATCTTCAAGGACGTGCTGATCCTCGCGATCGCGATCTTCCTCGGCCTGTACCTGCCGATGCACTACTACGGCGGCCTCGGCGAGATGTTCGCGAAGATCGACGCCGCGCATCCGGAGCTGCTGCGCATGCCCGAGCACGGCTTCAACCTGAGCTGGTACAACTCGACGATCCTGCTCACGTCGCTCGGCTACTACCTGTACCCGCACGGCTTCACCGCGATCTACGTCGCGAAGGACGAACGCGCGCTGCGCCGCAACGTGATCCTGATGCCGCTGTACCAGGTGCTGATCGCGTTCCTGTTCCTCGTCGGCTTCGCGGCCGTGATGACGGTGCACGGGCTCGAAGGTGCACAGACCGACCTCGCACTGCTGCGCCTCGTGAAGCAGACGTTCCCCGCGTGGTTCGTCGGCATCGTCGGCGGCACGGGTCTGTTGACCGCGCTGGTGCCGGGCTCGCTGATCATGCTGAACGCGTCGACGACGATCGCGCGCAACATCTACCGCGAAGGCTTCGCACCGAATGCGACCGACCGCGAGGTGACGCGCGTCGCGCGGATCGCGCTGCCGATCTTCACGCTGGTGGTCGTCTACTTCGTGCTGCGCGGCGGTGCAACCTTCGTCACGCTCGCGATCTTCTCGTCGAGCCTGCTCACGCAGCTCGTGCCGATGCTCGCGTCGAGCTTCCTGAAGCGGCCGTTCGGCACGCGGGAAGGCGCATTCGCGGGGATCGTCGCCGGTGCGATCGTGATCGCGATGACGAACTACTACGGCGTGACGCTCGCAGCGCTGTTCCCCGGCGCATCGAGCACGCTGACGTCGATCAACCCCGGGCTCGTCGCGCTCGCCGCGAACGCGGTGGTGTTCATCGCGATCAGCGCGGTACAGCGCAAGCTGAAGGCACGGGTGGCAGCGCCGGTCGGCTCCGCGTGACCACGCAGGCGGGATGTCGCCGTCGAGCCGCCGGGCAGCCGCCCGGCGGTTTTTCCGTTCGACGGCATCCCGATCATTCAGAACCACAACAGGACACTCATCGATGACTACCGAGGACCAAGCCGCCGGCACGCGCGAAGCGATCGACACCCTGATCGCGAACGGCTGCGTGATCACGATGGACCCGCAGCGGCGCGTGATCGAGAACGGCGCGGTCGCCGTGAAGGGCGACCGGATCGTCGCCGTCGGCGACACCGCCGAATTGCAGGCGCGCTACCGCGCCGCGCGCACGATCGACGCGCGCCGCAAGGCCGTGTTGCCGGGCCTGATCGATTCGCATGCGCACGCGGGCCACGCGATGCTGCGCACGATCGGCGGCGCGGACGGCGACGCCTGGTCGGCCGCGGCCGAGACGATCTACACGCGCGCGTCGGACGAGGCGTTCTGGGAAACCGAATCGCATCTCGCGGCGCTCGAACGGCTGAAGGCCGGCGTGACGACGGGCGTGTCGCTGCTCGGCGGCGGCAACTCGATCATGCGCGTCGACGATCCTGTCTACGCGCGGCGCCATTGCGACGCGGTCGTGCGCACCGGCACGCGCTCGATCGTCGCGGTCGGCCCGTCGCGCCCGCCCGCGCCGCGTGCGTACACGCGCCACACGCCGGACGGCAGCGACACGCGCGACATCGACTTCGACACGATGTACGACGTATGCGAAGACATCATCGACTCGTGCCACGGCGATGCCGACGGCCGAATCAAGATCGCGGTGACACTGCCGGTCTACGGGCCGGAGCATGACCCGGAGCTCGCGCAGTACGAGCGCGAATTCCGCGACCAGGCTGCGCGCTACGGCGCACTCGCGCGCGCGCGCGGGCTGACGTTCACGCAGGACGGGCACCGCGCGGGCACGCTCGCGTTCGCGCATCGCGAGCTCGGGCTGCTCGGCCCGACGTCGTTCATGTCGCACAGCATCGACCTGACCGATGACGACATCGCCGCGTGCGTGGAAACCGGCACCGCGATCATCCACAACCCGAGCGCGATCATGTCGATCATCGGCCGCTGCCCGGTGCCCGAACTGATCGATGCGGGCGTGACGGTCGCGATCGCGTCGGACGGCGCGGCGCCTGATCGCGGCTACGACATGTTCCGTCACATGTGGCAGTGCATGCACTACCATCGTCGCCATTTCCGCGACCCGGACGTGCTGCCGCACGGCAAGGTGCTGGAGATGGTGACGATCGACGCGGCGAAGGCGCTGTCGCTCGATCACGAGATCGGCTCGCTGGAAGCCGGCAAGCTTGCCGACGTCATCCTCGTCGACCTGTTCCGTCCGCACATGATGCCGATGAACATGCCCGTGTATCGCGTGACGTGTTTTGCGAACGCGGCCGACGTGTGCATGACGATGGTCGGCGGCCAAGTGTTGATGGAGGATCGTCGCGTGCTGTCGGTCGACGAGAACGAGATTCTCGAACGCGTGATGGAGGTCGCGGCGACCATGATCGAACGTAGCGGGTTGCGGCGCCTGCTCGACGAGCCGAAGACGCTGTGGGGGCGCAGTCACTACTGAGCGATCGCATGCGGACGACGCCGGACCGGTTCGGGCCGGCGTCGTTCCATCTACGCGACACTGTCGGGCGCCAGCCGCAGCACCTTCGCGGGTGCGGCCCTGAACGCCGCGGTCCGTGCGTCGTTGGCGATCATGTGAGGCGTCACGTCGTGAGCGGCCAGCGCTTGTGCCGATGCCCAGCGTTCGATCAGCACGAAGCCGTTCTCGTCGCCGACGACGGGATGCAGGTTGTACTGGCGACACCCGGGTTCGGCCCGCACAATGGGCGCCAGGCGTTCAAATGCGGCAATCTGCTCGTGACGCTTTCCGGGAAGGGTTTGAATCGAGACGACGAGCAGCACCTCGTGCTCGCTGCTCCGGCTTCGACGATCGACTTCGTTCATGGCGACTCCTGGCTAATGTGATGCCGGAGCAAGCATGGAGCCGTCAACGCGAAGCGCCCCGTCGCTTGCCGGCGGGCGCTGGTGACATGCAGCTGCGAAGGTTACCGCGTGCGTATCCCGGACGACCCACCGTTGCCGATGGGCGTCGTCGTGATGACCGTTGCGAGGGAAATCGGATCGAGCTGCATGGATTCAAGATGACCCGATGGGTCAGGACGCGTCAATCGCGCAGGGTTCGCCAGCCCTGGCGTCAGCGACGGTAGATGAACTCCAGGTCGGCCGATTCGCCGACCTTGAAATCGTACGTGCCGACCCGCTTGAAGCCCGCCTTCTCGTAGAAAGCGATCGCCTTCGTGTTGCCGGACCACACGCCTAGCCATATCGGGCCGGGGCGCTCCGCCGCCAGATAATCCAGCGCGGAGTCGAACAATGCGCGTCCGGCGCCGGTTCCCTGGGTACTGCGCCGAAGATAGATTTGATGGATCTCCCCCGAACCGTCCGCGACTTCCGGGTGCGGGAGCTTGCACGGTCCTGCGTGCGCATAGCCGACGAGCCGGCCGTCATCGCTTTCGGCGACCCACGTCCGGCACTGCGGATCGTTGAGCTGGCGCGTGACCGTTTCCACCGAGTAGCTGTCGGCCTCGTATGCGGCAAGATCGTTCGGCGGGTAGTCGATGCCGTATCCGTCATGCAGAAAGGTTTCGCGAAACGTGTCGCGTTTCAACTCGGCAAGCGGGGCGGCATCGGACGGGGTCGCAACGCGGATCAGCATGGGGAATGTCTCGGTTCGGTGATCGGACGGACAGTGTATCCCCGGGTGGTAGTGGGCGCGCGAGCCGACGCATCGGCACGGCAACAAAGCCGATGGTTGGCCGCCGATGGACATGCTAGGATTTCCGTCAAACAACTTCGGAGACTGCTATGCCGTTCATCTGCGAAAACGTTGAATGTCGTGCCGTGCTGGCGCGCGGGCAGGTCAGGTCCCAGCAGGATGACGCGGGATGGTGCTTCTATTGTCCGGACTGCAAGGCCAGGAACGAGTTGATGACTGTCGGCACGGCCGGTGGCTCCGTCGAGCTGGTTCAGCCGGAGCGAGCGAGCCCGCCGCACAAGGTCGTCGCGACGGCCCGGCCACTGGACGACGGCAGCTACGCGGCGCAGTTGCGTGTTCAGCGGGCGCTGGCGGTGAGGGGAACCTACGCGGCCGAAGAGCACTGGGAGCAGCTCGGTGTATTCCCCGATGCGCAGGAGGCCGTCGCGCATGCGCAGTCTTTCGCGACGGACCTGCTGGAACGGGCAGTCTAGACGCGAGCCGTACACCGGACGATCCCCATTTTGCCGGCAACGACACCGGGCTGCGGCCCGGTGTCGTGAGGTGTCGGTCACCCCGCAATCCGGAGCCGCGCCGCTTACATTACGCCGCCGCTTCGCGAAGACGGAATTGCGCGACGGCATCGCTCAGCCGCGCGCCCTGATCCTCGAGCGACAGCGCCGCGGCGGCCGCTTCCTCGACCAGCGCGGCGTTGCGCTGCATCGTCTGCTCCATCTGGATCACGGCGGCATTCACCTGCTCGATACCGGCCGACTGCTCGTCGAACGCGATGCTCGTTTCGCCCATGATCGCGTTCACACGCTCGACCGCGGCGACGAGCTCGGTCATTGCCGAACCTGCGAGCGCAACGAGACCGCTGCCGTCTTCGACGCGTTGCGTCGAATTGCCGATGAGTTCGCGGATTTCCTTCGCCGCCGCCGCGCAGCGCTGCGCGAGCCCGCGCACCTCGGTTGCGACTACCGCGAAGCCGCGCCCCTGTTCGCCCGCGCGTGCCGCCTCGACGGCGGCGTTCAATGCGAGGATGTTCGTCTGGAACGCGATGCTCTCGATCACGCCGACGATGCCGGAGATTCGCGCGGCGCTGTGTGATATCGCCGACATCGTTTCGACGACGCGCTGCATCGCGTCTCCGCCCCTCGTTGCGATGCCGGCCGCGCCCGCTGCATAAGTGCGTGCATCGCGCGCGTTGTCCGCGTTCTGGCGTACGGTTGCGGTCAGCTGCTCCACGCTCGCCGCGGCCTGCTGCAGCGATACCGCCTGCTGCTCGGTGCGCGCGGAAAGATCGACGTTGCCGCTCGCGATCGTGCGGACGTCGCCGACGATCGTCTCCGTGCTCGTGCGCACCTGGTTCACGGTGTCGACGAGACCGTCCTGCATCCGCTTCAGCGCATGCAACAGGTACGCCATTTCGTTTTCACCGGGAATGACGACCGTGCCGGTCAGGTCGCCTTTCGAGATCCGGTCGAAATGCGCGACGGCGAGATGGATCGGCGCGATGATCGCCTTCGTGAGCACGCGCTGCGCAACGAAGCCGACGACCAGCGCGAGCGCGGCCACCGCCGCCATGGTCCACACGATCCGCTGAAAGCGCTCGCCGGCCGCATCGTAGCGGGCCTTCTGGCGAGCGACCTGGAACGTTTCGAGCGCGTCGATCGCTTCCTGGTAGGCGGCGAACAGCGCCGGCGGTGCAGTGCGGTGCGTGTCGAGGAAGTCGAATGCGTTGTCGTGGTCGAGTTGCGACAGCGCCTTCAGGAACACTTGGTCGAGCAGCGTGCGGCGGCGATTGCGAAGCGTGTCGAACAGGGTCTGCTCGCCGGCGTCGCGTACATGCAGGCGCGCGTACGCGTCCAGTTCGTCGTCGCTCTGCTGGAGGAGCGTATGGAGCTGCGCGATTTCCGCCTTGGCAGGCTGGCCGGCGCTGATGATCTGCGCGACGTCGCTCACGCGTTCGCGTAGCACGAGCATGCGTTCCGAGCTGGTTTTCAGGTGCAGCAGCGACGCGGTGTCGTCGCGGTACATCGCCTCGAGCGAGCCGTTGCCGGCGTAGAGCGCGGCGATGCAGGCGCCGACGACCAGCACGAGCAGCACGGTATAGCCGGTGACGGTGGCGACGAGGCCACCGCGGATAGTGAGTTTTCGCATGACGTTCCCTTGCCGCAGGCCCGCAGGGCGGCCGACGGCGGAGATGGATTCCGGATCACGAACGACGACGGGCGCCGCGTCGCAATGCGGGGCGCCTGGACTGCGAACGGGTTAACGGCGGCGGGGAACGGAAGTTTTTATCTGCACGCGACGCGAATCTGGACGGCTGCGACAGAAGGGTGAGGCGGAGGGCGGAGGCGGTGTCGTGGAGAACGGCGTGCCGATTGTCGGGGCCGCAACCCGAATCGTACCGCGGCCCCGGCTCCGCTACCCGCCGTCGGGCAGCCGCGACCGGATCTCGGCAGTCGACAGGTCGCGCCGGTGCGTGGCGATCTGCCAGGTGTTTCCCCACGGATCCCTGACCATCGCTCGTCTGTCGCCGTATGGCATGTCGGCCGGCGCTTCGAGCGAAATTGCATTCGCGCCAAGCGCTCGCCGATAGGTCGAATCGGCGTTCTCGACGTAGACGTACAGGAACGCCGGCATCGCATCGCGAACGCCGTCTCCGCCGCTCACCATCACGACGGAATCGCCGATCCGGAGTTCGGCAGGCAGTCCGGGGCGGAATTCGCCTTGCGCGTGAAACACCGACCTGATGAAGGCGACCAGGTGCTCGGGATCGGGCACGACGATCCGAGGCGTGACGGTATGCCACCCGTCGGGCTGGAACTTGACCATGTTGCGCAACCTCGCGAGAGGGTCACGCAGGTATTGTCCTCCGGGCGCGCGGTGTCCGCAAAAGGCGGGGAGCGCTCGCTTGCCGGCACCAAGGTAGCGGGCAATGCGGCGATTCGCCGAGGTGGGCGGTAATGGCACGAAACGCCAGGATGTCCTGCTCGGACAAGCGTCGTTCCAAGGGCAGCACGGGTTTGGCTCCCGGGGTGCGATCGTAGATGTAGCGATAGACGACGCCGCCACCACTGTGTACGTCTTGCCAGATCTCGAACGAACCGTAACGGCCGTCCGTGTAGGTGATGGTGATGCCGATGGACGGCACGGGTGGCGTTTCCATGAGGCCGCGCCAGCCGCTACGACGCGCGTCGATCCACTGCGCCAGAACGAGGAGCTGTTGCCGGTTCAACGGTACCGGTTGCCCATGCCGGTATCCGTTGGCCGATGCGATCGGCAGCGTATCGATCGTTTTGTCGCAGCCGGCAACGCCGAGCATCAATGACGCGACGATCAGCCAGCCGAGCAATGAACGGACAAGAGGTGGCATGTTCTTCGAACCCGGAAGTCGGCCGGCTTCGGTCAACATAATCGAACGCGCTCACGTTGTGGATGCGCATATATACCGACATACCGACGACGCCCGTTTCGGTGCACGCATTTTCCACCCGCCACCCGCCACCCGCCACCCGCCGCGGCCGCCGCGTCCGTCCGTCAGTTATAGATATCGAACGAGAAATACTTCTTTGCGATCCGCTGATACGTCCCGTCCTGAATCAGGCTCGCGAGCGCCTGGTTGATCTGCGTACGGAGCGCGTCGTCGTCCTTGCGCATGCCGATCGCCGAGCCGACGCCAAGCGTCTTCGGATCATGCAGCGCCGGCCCCGCGAATTCGAAGTTCGCGCCCTTCGCGGTCTTCAGGAACCCGAGATCGGCCTGCACCGACGACTGCAGCGATGCGTCGAGGCGACCGGAAATCAAATCCTGATAGACGAGATCCTGGGTCTGGTACGTGCGCACGATCACACCTTTCGGTTCCCAGTACGTGCGCGCATAGGTTTCCTGCGTCGACCCCTGCTCGACGCCGACGCTCTTGCCGGCGAGCGACTCGGCCGTCGGCTGCAGGTTCGAGCCGCGCCGCGCGACGAGGCGCGGCGGCACGTTGTTGATCTTGTCCGTGAACGCGATCTGCGTGAGGCGCTTCTCGGTCACGCTCATCGACGACAGCACGCCGTCGAACTTGCGCGCCTTCAGCGCCGGGATCATCCCGTCGAATGCGTTCTCGACCCACACGCAGCGCACCTTCATGCGTTCGCAGATCGCGTTGCCGAGATCGATGTCGAAGCCGACGAGCTTGCCGTCCGGCGCGAGCGATTCGAACGGCGCGTAGCTGGGATCGACGCCGAGGCGCAGGACCGCCGGATCTTTCGCGGCAGCGGCGCCTGCCGTCAGCGCGAGCGCGACGGCGATGACGAGTTTTTTCATGATTGTCTCCATTACCGATTGATGTTGTTTGTGGTGAAGCGAACGTGCGGCCGGTGGGCGTGACGGCCCGCGCCCGGCCATGCGCGGGCGGCTGGACGGTCGCCGGACGATGCCGGCGGCCGTCCTGATCAGGGAATCCGGTTCAGTGCGCGGCGCCGGTGAGGCGCGCCATGCTGCGCCGATAGCTGGCGGGGGAGAACGCGGCGTTCAACGCGGCCATCGACGCGATCACGCCGATATGCATCCACCACGCGATCGCGAAGCCGCCGCCCGCGTCGCGCAGCCAGCCGATCAGCCAGGGGCTTGCCGCGACGGTCAGGAAGCCGACGCCTTGCACGAACGCGGCGAGCGCGCCCGCGAGCCGCGCATCGGGCAGGTGGTCGAGCGTGACGATCAGGCTCATCGAGAAGAAGCCGCCGAGCCCGAGGCCGACGCTCGCGACCCACATCCACGGTGCGAGCGCGGGCATCGTCGCGAAGCCGACGAAGCCGGCCGCCTGCAGCGCGAGCGTGAGCCACAGCACCGGGCGGCGATCGTGCGAACGCTTCGCGAGCAACGGCATCGCGAGCGCGCCTACCGCCTGGAACAACGCCATCCACGCGAGCAGGTTGCCGCTTGCCTGCGGGCTCATGCCGACGCTGCGATAGAACGCGGCCAGCCACGCGACGAGGCTCGCGTAGCCGCTGTTGCTGAGGCCGAAGAACAGCGCGAGCTGCCATGCGCGCGGAATCCGCACGAACGCGCTGACGGGCGCCGCTGCTGCTGCCGCCTGCACGGTGTCGCGCGGCGCCTTCGCCCGCCACAGAGCGAGCGTGACGAGCGCGGGCAGGGCCCACACCGACAGCGACAGACGCCAGCCGCCATGCGCGGCGAGCCACGGGCTCGCGACCGCGCCGAACGCGCCGCCGCCGACCAGCGCGGCCGAATAGAGGCCCATCGCGAGCGGCAGCCGGCCGACGAACCAGCGTTTCGCGAGGCCGGGCGCGAGCGACTGGACCACCGCGACGCCCGCGCCCGCGACGATCGCCGTGACGACCAGGCCGGTGCTGCTGCCGGTCCACAGGCGCGCGGTGCAACCCGCGGCAATCAGCGCCAGCGCGGTGCTCAGCGCGCGCTGCTCGCCGATGCGCCGCGCGAGTCCGACGCCGATGCCGGCGACGACGCCCATCAGCACGAACGGCAGCGTGGTCAGCAGCGCGGCCGCCCGAAAGCCGAGGCCCGTGTCGGCGCGCACGAGGTCGAGCACGGGGCCGAACGCGGTCAGGAACGGGCGCAGGTTGAGGCCGGCCAGCACGAGCAGCGCGAGCGCGCCATAGGCCACGGAAGCCGCGTGCGGGCGGGGAACGGCTTGCGCGGTGCCGGGGTCGGTCATCGGAGTGCTCCAGGGGAGGGCCGGTGGCCCGGTGATGCGATGCCGAAAGGGTAAAGGCGTGCTTGTCCAGTTGAAAATTAAATATTCGACTGGGTATCAGTGCGGAATGCGATGGGGCGGCGCGGCGTGATGGGGCCGGATGGGCGCGGCTGCCGGGGCGGGCGGTGCGGCGCCGGCGGGCGCGTCGGCCGGTGCGCGATGTTGCGCGGAGGAGGGGCGCGCCGGCAACGAGCGAACGCATGCGTGCGTCGCCCGACCGGTTGCGGTATCTCGAATGCGCCGGAGTCGGCGCGGCTTGTCGCCGTTTTCATCCGGCACGCCGCGCCCGTGCCGCTCAGACGGTCACGACGATCTTGCCGACCTGCGCGCCGGCTTCCATGTACCGATGGGCTTCCGCGATGTCGTCGAACGCGAAGGTGCGATCGATCGACGGCTTCAGCGCGCCGGCCGCGAGCCCGTCGACGATGAAGCGCTTCGCGCGTTCGAGGCGCTGCGCGTCGCCCGTGATCTCGAACAGTTCATAGCCGCGCAGCGTCAGGTGGCGCGCGAGCAGGTCCATCACCGGGACCGGGATGTCGCGCGGGTCGAGCGCGCCGTACTGGAAGAACGTGCCGTTCGTGCGCAGCGCGCGCAGCAGGTTCGCCGCGTCGGGGCCGCCGACCGGATCGAACGCGATGCGCGCGCCGATGCCGCCGGTCAGCTCGGCCACCTGCTGCGGCAGATCCGCGGGGCTGCCGGCGATCACGTGCGCGGCACCGGCGTCGAGCAGCGCCTGGCGCTTCGATTCGCTGCGCGTCAGCGCGATCGGCACCGCGCCGACCCGGTTCGCGACCTGGATCGCCGCGAGCCCGACGCTGCTCGATGCTGCGCCGATCAGCACCGCGTCGCCGCGCTCGAGCCCGCCGAGTTCGATCAGCGCGCCCCAGGCCGTGACGAACATCATCCACGTCGCGGCGGCTTCCTCGAACGACAGGTTCCCCGGGTGGCGGACGAGCGCATGCACGGGCACGTTGACCACGTCGCCGTACATCCCGTAGTCGGCGAACGAGAACGCCGGCACGACGCTCACCGCGTCGCCCGCGGCGAAGGCGGTCACGTCCGGCCCGACCGAGGCGACGACGCCCGACGCCTCGTAGCCGAGCGACGCGGGAAAGCGCGGCTGGATCGTGTATTCGCCGCTGCGGTACATGACTTCCGCGCGATTGATGCCGATCGCCTTCACGCGCAGCTGTACTTCGCCGGGTCCGGGCGCGGGCACGTCGACGGTGTCGATCTGCAGCACGTCGGGGCCGCCGATACGATGGAAACGAACGATACGGGACATGGATGACTCCTTCGATGAACGGGTGTTGATGAAGGAGAACTGTAGGCGGCGGCCCGTGCCGGATAAACGCGCGACGGCGTCACTGATTGTTATTCGTCGAATAACAATCGCCGCGGATGTGAACGTGCGCTACGCCGGATAACGGCGCGCGAACAAGTCGGTGAGCCAGTCGCTGAACACGCGCACCTTGTCGGGCAGGTGCGTGCGGTTCGGGTACATCACCGAGACCGGTTTCGGCACGGCCGGAATGCCGGGCATCAGCTCGACCAGCTGGCCCGAGTCGATGTACGGCTGCAGCGCGGGCCGCAACGCGTGCACGATGCCGAGGCCGGCGAGGCCGCACGACAGCAGCGCTTCCGAGTTGTTCGTGAGGAGGCTGCTCGGGAGCTTCATCGCGACGATTTCGCCGTTCGGCCGGAAGGTCCATTCGAGCACCCTGCGATTGGCGCCCGTGAAGAAGTTGACCGCGCGATGCGCGCGCAGATCGTCGAGCGTGCGCGGCAGCCCGTGGCGGACGACATACGCAGGCGACGCGCACGTGACCATCGGCACCGCGCCGACCGTGCGCGCGATCATGCTCGAATCCTTCAGCGTGCCGACCCGCACCACGCAGTCGATGCCTTCGCCGATCAGGTCGGCCGGCTGGTCGCTCGCGCCGAGCACGAGCTCGATCTGCGGATAGCGTTGCTGGAATTCGGGCAGTGCGGGAATGACGACCGTCTTCGCGAGCGCGAGGGCGACATCGAGCCGCAACCGGCCCTTCGGCACCGTGCGCTGCTTCGGGAACGACGCGAATGCGTCGTCGATGCTGCCGAGCAGCTGCACGCAGCGCGCATGGAACGCCTCGCCCTCGGCGGTCACGCTGACGCGGCGCGTGCTGCGGTTCAGCAGCCGCACGCCGAGTTCCTGTTCGAGCTGCTGCACGGCCTTGGTCACGGCGGGCCGATGCAGCTGCAACGCATCGGCGGCCTGCGTGAAGTTGCCGCGTTCGACGATCTGTACATAGATCTGCATCGTTTGCAGACGGTCCATGGCGCTTCCGGGTGTCGTGGCGAGCAGCCATCTTCGCACACGGTCCGAAGCCGGTGCGAGGCGGGCGGCGCACGCACGGAACGGACGCGCGGGATGCGCGCCCGCCCGCCGTCCTTCATTCGACCGGATGCAGGTCCTGCAGCAGCGTCGGCACCAGCTCCGACACGGTCGGGTGGATGTGCATCGCGCGGCTGATCGTCGTGTAGGGCGCGCCTGCGGCCATCACGTCGAGCATCCCGTGCACGACCTCGTCGCCCGTCACGCCGAGGATCGACGCGCCGAGAATCGCGTGGCTGTCCGCGTCGACGATCACCTTCATGAAACCCAGGCTCTCGCCTTTTTCGACCGCGCGGCCGACGCGCGTCATCGGGCGCGTGCCGACCAGCAGCCGGCGGCCGGTCTGCTTCGCTTCCGCGAGCGTCATGCCGACCCGCCCGAGCGGCGGATCGATGTACATCGCGTAGGCGGTGATGCGATCGGACACCTTGCGCGGATCGTTGTCGAGCAGGTTGGCCGCGACGATCTCGTAGTCGTTGTACGCGGTGTGCGTGAACGCGCCGCGCCCGTTGCAGTCGCCCAGCGCCCAGATGCCGGGCACGCTGGTGTGCAACTGGTCGTCGACCGTGATGTAGCCGCGCGCGTCGGTCGCGACGCCGGCCCGCTCGAGCCCGAGGTCGTCGGTGTTCGGCACGCGGCCGACCGCCATCAGCAGGTGCGAGCCCGCGACTTCGCGGCCGCCGCCGGTGGCGTCGAGCCCGACCACGACGCCGTCGCCGTCGCGCCGCGCGCTCAGGCAGTTCGCGTCGAGCTGCACGTCGATGCCTTCGTTCACGAGAATTTCGCGCACGGCCTGCGACACGTCCTCGTCCTCGCGACGGATCAGGCGCGAGCCTTTCTCGACGATCGTGACCTTCGAGCCGAAGCGGCGGTACATCTGGCCGAATTCGAGCCCGACGTAGCTGCCGCCGACGATCACCAGATGCTCGGGCAGGAAGTCGACGTCCATCATCGTCGAGTTGGTCAGGTACGGCACCGAGTCGAGTCCCGGCATCGGTGGAATCTGCGCGCGCCCGCCGACGTTGATGAAGATGCGCCCGGCCTCGAGTAGCTCGTCGCCGACGCGCACCGCGTCGGCGCGCTCGAAGCGGGCATGGCCCTGAAACACGGTCGTGTTGGCGAGCCCGCGTACCCATTGCTCGACGCCGTGGTTCGAGCGGCCGGAAATCTGGTCTTTGCGCGCCTTCACGGCTTTCATGTCGACGCTGACGGGGCCGACCGCCACGCCGTATTCGGCGGCGCGCCGCGCGAGCTGCGCGGCGTACGCGCTCGCGATCAGCGTCTTGGTCGGAATGCAGCCGGTGTTCACGCAGGTGCCGCCGAAGCGCCCGCGCTCGACGATCGCGACTTTCATGCCGGCGCCCGCGAGGCGCGCGGCGAGCGGCGGCCCGGCTTGCCCGGTGCCGATGACGATCGCGTCGAAGTGTTGCGTCATGACGTCCTCCTGCGCTGGTTCAACGAGGGAAGGGGCAGGCGCACGCGGCATGCCGCGCCGGCGCACGCCCGAACGGCGACGAGCGCTTATGGTAGACCGGTTGGCGGGTGCATGCGAGTCGTACGGGGCGCGCGACGCGGAACACCGTTCATGCCCGGTTGGGGGAGCGGCTTCCCGCCCCGCCCGAGACATGGCGGCCCGCGTGATGATGTGTCCCTGCATCGACTGCCCGCGGCCGGAAGAGCCGCGGGACGACGGGGCGTCAGTTCTTCGCGCGACCGGGCCGTTTTCGCTCGGGCGCGGACTTGCCGACGTCGACCGGAACAAACGGTGCTTCGAAGTGCTTGACCAGAAAATCGATGAATGCGCGCGCGCGCGTCGATTCGTTGCGTTGCCCGGGGTAGTAGACGAACAGGTCGGCGGACGGCAGCACCACGTCGGGCAGCACGAGGCGCAGCCTCCCGCTCTGGATGTATTTGGCGAGATCCCACTCCGAGCGGATCAGGATGCCGTGACCGTCCAGCGCCCAGCGCAGCACGATGTCGCCGTCGTTGCTGGACAGCGAGCCGCTGACCTTCAGCGCTTCCAGGTGATCCTCCTGCATGAAGCGCCACACGCCGAACGCATCGTCGTTCTGCGTATGGATGATGCAGCGGTGATGCGCCAGGTCCTCCTTGCACTGCGGCACACCGTGGCGCTCGAGATATTTCGGCGATGCACACAGGAACCGTCGATTGCTCATCAGGCGGCGCGCCCGCAAGCGCTGGTCCGGCAACTCGCCGAACCGGATGGCCATGTCGAAGGCGCCTTCGACGAGGTCGACCGGGCGATCGGTGACCACGAACTGGACATCGACGTTCGGATAGCGCTTCGCGAATTCCGATACCAGCGGTGCGATGGTCGTACGCCCGAAACCGAGCGTCGCATTGATGCGTAGCCGCCCGTGCGGATCCGCGGGCGTGCCCGCGATCGCGTCCTCCATCTCTCGCACCTGATCGAGGATCTGTGTGGCGTATCGCGCATACATCTCGCCTTCCGGCGTCAGGCTGACGCTGCGGGTCGTCCGGTTGACCAGCCGCTTGCCGAACCGGTCCTCGAGAATGCCGAGCCGCTTGGTTGCCGCGGGAGGCGTGATCCCGAGCGAGCGGGCCGCGCCGGACAGGCTCTTCAGCTTGGCGAGCTGAACGAAGAACTCGAAGTCGGAGGTTGAATCAGTTCTCACTTTTAGTAAAAAATGAAATGAATCAAGGTGAATTATAGGGCGTGCTCCGCGGACTATGCTCCATCTCGTTGCAGCAGCGTGCATGCAATCGAGATAGCCCGAAAACGTGTCAGTCCAGGAGACGCCAGCATGAGAATCGTCGAGATTCGCGAACAAACCGTTCCGATCAGTTCCCCGATCCGCAACGCCTACATCGACTTCAGCAAGATGACGCTGAGCCTCGTCGCCGTGATCACCGACGTGATCCGCGACGGCAAGCCGGTCGTCGGTTACGGCTTCAATTCGAACGGGCGCTACGGCCAGGGCAAGCTCATGCGCGAGCGCTTCATCCCGCGCATTCTCGAGGCCGACCCCGGTTCGCTCGTCAACGATGCGGGCGACAACCTCGACCCGCACCGGATCTGGGCGACGATGTTCACCAACGAGAAACCGGGCGGCCACGGCGAGCGTTCGGTCGCGATCGGCACGATCGACATGGCGGTATGGGACGCGGTCGCCAAGATCGAAGGCAAGCCGCTGTTCCAGTTGCTGGCGGACCGCTACGGCGACGGCCGGCCGAACCGCCGGATCTTCGTCTATGCGGCGGGCGGCTACTACTATCCGGGCCAGGATCACGAGAAGCTCAAGGACGAGATGCGCAGCTACATCGACCGCGGCTACACGGTCGTGAAGAAGAAAATCGGCGGCGCGTCGCTCGACGAAGACCTGCGCCGCATCGACGCGATCCTCAGCGTGCTCGGCGACGGCCAGAAACTCGCCGTCGACGCCAACGGCCGCTTCGATCTCGATACCGCGATCCGATATGCGAAGGCGCTGTCGCAATACGACCTGTTCTGGTACGAGGAACCGGGCGATCCACTTGATTTCGAGCTGCAGGCGACGCTGCGCAACTACTACGACAAGCCGATGGCGACGGGCGAGGACCTGTTCTCGATGCAGGATGCGCGCAACCTGATCCGCTACGGGGGCATGCGTGCCGACCGTGACTGGCTGCAGTTCGATTGCGCGTTGAGCTACGGTCTCGTCGAGTATCTGCGCACGCTGGACATGCTGCGCCAGCACGGCTGGTCGCCGAGCCGCTGCATCCCGCACGGCGGTCACCAGATGTCGCTCAACATCGCGGCCGGCCTCGGCCTCGGCGGCAACGAGTCGTACCCGGACCTGTTCCAGCCGTACGGCGGCTTCCCCGACGGCGTGAAGGTCGACAACGGCTTCATCACGATGCCGGACCTGCCGGGCATCGGCTTCGAAGGCAAGGCCGACCTGTACGCGGAAATGCAGAAGCTGTCCGCGTAAGCGGTGCAGGCATGGTGCGCCGGACGCTCGACGGTGCGCCGCATCAGATCACATAGAAGAATGATTCGGGCGGGCGGAATCGGCGTGTGCGTTCACGGCGATCGGCTACCTCGCCGGCACGCACGCGCTTGCCGAAACCGGACGCCATGCACAGGAGACAGTCATGCAGGCATCACGCATTCGCAGAACGCTTTCCAAACTCTACGTCCAGGTGCTGATCGGTATCGCCGCCGGCATCCTCGTCGGGCACTTCTATCCCGATATCGGTGCCCAGCTCAAGCCGCTCGGCGACCTGTTCATCAAGCTGATCCGCATGCTGCTCGCGCCGATCATCTTCGCGTCGGTCGTGGTCGGCATCGCGCGCATGACCGATCTTCACGAAGCCGGGCGGGTGGGCGTCAAGGCCGTACTGTATTTCGAAGCCGCGTCTACCGTCGCGCTCGTGGTCGGGATGGGGGTCGTCAACGTGATCCGGCCAGGCAGCGGGATGAACGCCGATCCGGCGAAGATCGACAGTTCAGCGATCGCCAGCTACACGCACGCGGCGCAGCATCACGGCACGCTCGATTTCCTGATGAGCATCGTGCCGGGCAGCGTCGTCGGCGCCTTTGCGAACGGCGAGATCCTGCCAATCATCTTCTTCTCGGTGATCTTTGCGATCGCGCTCGCGAAGCTCGGCCCGAGGACCGCGCCGCTCGTCGACATGCTCGACATGTTCCTGCAAGGGATGTTCGGGGTCGTGCGCATCGTCATGTACGTGGCGCCTGCAGGCGCATTTGGCGGGATGGCGTTCACCATCGCCAAATACGGCATCGGCACGCTCGCGCAGTTCGGTCAACTGATGCTGTGCCTGTACCTCACGTCGATCCTGTTCGTCGCGGTGGCGCTCGGCCTCGTGATGCGCGTGTGCGGGTTGTCGCTGTGGAAATACCTGCGTTATATCCGCGACGAGATTCTGATCACGCTCGGCACGGCATCGACGGAAGCCGTGCTGCCGCAGATGCTGCTCAAGATGGAGCGTATGGGCTGCTCGCGTCCGGTCGTCGGCATGGTGTTGCCCACCGGCTATACGTTCAATGCCGACGGCACCGCGATCTACCTGACGATGGCGGCGTTGTTCATCGCGCAGGCATTCAATATCCACCTGTCGATCGGGGATCAGCTTCTGCTGCTCGGCGTGCTGCTGCTGACGTCGAAGGGCTCGGCGGGCGTTGCAGGCGCGGGTTTCGTCGCGCTGGCGGCAACCTTGTCGACCATGCATCAGGTGCCCGTATCGGGCCTGGTCCTGCTGCTCGGCGTCGACCGCTTCCTGAATGAAGCGCGCGCGGTGACGAACCTGATCGGCAACGGCGTGGCGACGGTGGTGGTGGCCCGCTGGGAGGGCGCGCTGGATATGGACAGGGCACGCGCCGTGCTCGATCGTCGCGCCGGCGTCGAGTCGATCGGCGCGGACGAGCACGACGCCGGCCTGCCTGCGCCGGAGCGGCACGCGCAGACAAGCGCTCCAGGCATGCAGTCGAGTTTCCGCTAGGCTCGACGAGTCGGGAACACGAACACGCTCGTGACGCAACCTGCGCATGCATGCGGCGCGCGGTGGCTATTCCTTGCGCGTCCACTCGCTGAACGACACCGGTTTGCGTGCATCGGCACGCACCGCGCTGACGACATCGGGCTTGTCCGGATCGAGCGGGAACGACTCGGTGTAGATATCGCTGGAAAACACCCACGTCTGCGTGCGCGGGTCGTAGCGGAACGTCACGTAGTCGCTCCAGTGCTGCCCGCATGCGACGTCGTTCTGCACCGTGAAATAGTGCCCCGTCACGGCAATGCCGCCGTCTGCAGCCGCTTCCGGATCGAACGGATCGCACTGCAGCGCGTCATTCGCGCGCATCACGACGCCGTCGTTGCGTGCGGTGAGCCGATAGCTGTGGTCGGCCTGTTCCTCGAAGATAAGCAGCGGGCGCGGCGACGGCTGCTCGCGCGTGTCGGTGGTCGCGCGATGCACGACGACGAGCAGGCTGTGCCGCCCGTTGCCAAGTGCCGGCCCTTGCTGCGCGAGGAACCGCTGGTAGCCGGCCGGCAGCTGCGCGGCGACCGACGGCGGCAACGCCGGGATAGCGGGCGGCGCGGATCTCGATCATGGTTGGCGGGGCGCGATGGCGGGAACGGCAGCCGGCATAGCAGCGCGCGGGCGCTTTCGGCGGGCGGCGAAGCGTGCCAGAATCATCGGCTTCAGCGTCGGGGATCGATACGATTCGATACGACCCGCAGGCGCCGGCGCTTCGGCGTCGCTCACCAAGGAGACTTCGATGACTGCATCGGCTGCCGTACTCGCCATTCTGGCCGCGCTGTGGCTTGGCGCGATGATTCCGGGCCCGAGTTTCGTGCTGGTCGCCCGCAACTCGATCGGGCTGTCGCGCCGCGACGGGCTCGCCACCGCGCTCGGCATGGGCATCGGCGGAATCGTGTTCGGTGGCGTCGCGCTGGCCGGCCTCTACACGCTGCTGCAGGCGGTCGAATGGCTGTATGTCGGGCTCAAGCTGGCGGGCGGCGCGTACCTGATCTACATGGCGTCGAAGATCTGGCGCGGCGCCGACCGGCCGATTGCGATGGACGACCCGCAGGGGATCGCCGCCGGCAGCGCGCGCAAGTCGTTCTGGACCGGCCTCACGACCCAGCTGAGCAACCCGAAGACGGCGATCTGGTACGGCAGCATCTTCGCGGCGCTGCTGCCGCAGCATCCGCCGCTGTGGTGCTACCTGGCGCTGCCGCCGCTGGTGTTCGGCGTCGAATTCGGCTGGTACACGATCGTCGCGCTGTGCTTCTCGACCCGCCGTCCGCGCGAACTCTACCTGCGCGCGAAGAAGTGGGTCGACCGCGTCGCGGCCGGCGCGATCACGCTGCTCGGGCTGCGGCTGATCCTGAATGCGCCGAAAGCGGGGATCTGACAGCAGGCGGTGTCATCCCGGGGGCATGCCCCCGTTCATTCCTGATATTCCTGATCGGCATGCCGCCACGGCCGGCCATTCCGGCGCGTGGCGGGCCCGGCCCACGCAACCGCCTGTCAGGTCGCCGGATACCGTTCGATCAGCGCCGTGAACCGCGCATCGTCCGGGAATGCCGTCACTTCATACCGCACCGGCCGATGCGCGGTCGCCGTCATCAGGTCGCCGCACGCCTGCCGCAGTACTGCCATCGGCACATGGGCCGCCTGCCGCGTCGCTTCCCGGTACAGCACGACGATGTCGGTATCGGGCAGCAGCGTCGGCACGCCGTCGCTCCACACGCCGACGCTGAACAGCTCGCCGTTCTGCCGCCGGTACACGGTGTAGGTCGCCACGAAGATGTCGGTGCCGTCCCGCGCGTGCAGGTCGGTGAGCAGCGCCCGCTGATCCTGGTAGTCGCCGGCGAGCTCGTCCACGCGCAGCGCGTGCAGCTTCGCGGCCAGCCCGTCCGGGATGAAATTCCGCCACGCGGCGCCGTCCCAGCGCAGCATCAACGGCGGCAGCGGGCGCGGCTGCGCGCGCGCCTGTTCGGCGAGTTCGACCATCGTCGCGAGCCCGGCCGCGTTGCGGTCGCCGGTGAGCAGCAGCACGGCCCGGTTCGGCGCCATTACGACCGGCGCGCCGGAGATCGGCTGGCGGTGCAGCAGGTCGGTCAGCAGCAGCCGCGCCGCGTCGTAGAAGTCACCGAACTGTGACAGGAACACGCCGTCGCGCAACGCGGCCCACGGCGCGGACGACGCTCCGCGCAGGTTGTCGATCGCGATGTCGCATGCGTGGTCGAAGCTGACGCCCCATTCCGCGAGCCGCGCAGTCGTCAGCCGCGCGACGCTGAATTCGCCGTCGTACGCGATGCCGATCTCGAGGTTCTCGCACAGCGGCCGGAACGCGACTTCCGACGCGCCGGGCTGTCCGGTCAGTTGCAACGCGACCGCGCCGCGCTCGGTCGCGCTGCGGATCACGGGGCGCAGCCGCGCGCGGACTTCGGCGAAGTCCGACGGAATCTCGTGCTGCATCATCGCGTTCGCCTGGCGCGTCAGTGTCGCCTCGCGCTCGGCCGGCTTCGCGTCCGCGTAGTCGCGGAACAGGTTGTGCAGGTTGATGATGTTCGACGGGACATCCGCTTGCACGAGACGGCCCTTGTCGTTCTCGTGAAGCCACTCGCGCGTGTCGCCGGTCGCGCGCAGCGCGGCGATCAGGCGTTCGGCGAAGTCCTGCCGGGTGGGCGGTTTGCTGAAGTGCTCGCGCAGGCGCGCGACGAAGTCGGAAAGCATCGTGTGCGGTCGGGCGAGCCCGTCTGTTATTGATCTGTCGTTGTCATGGGCGGCAGCACCCGTCTCCGGGGCGCCGCCTGCGACCCGCCGATATCGGCCGGATATCCGTGACCCGCCCGGCAGCCTGCGCGCCGCTTGCGTGGCGGCGCGGGCCCGCATGGGGCGCGATCGCGTGGCGGGTGTCGCGATGGTACCGCACGTCCGTGACGGAATCGACCGCCGGCGCGCCTCGCGGCCGGCGCCGCTTGGTCGGCTTCGGAAGGGGCCGCCGCCGGGGGCGCGTCGGCGCGGTCCGCCACCCCGATGATCGGCGCGCGAGCCTTGTACGGCGGGCGTTCGCGCCGGTTGCGCGGGATGCCGGCGCGGGCCGCTGCCCCGATTCTGGCGGTCGACCTGCCGACGACGTGTAAACTGCTGCCTTTTTTGACGGTTTGCAGCATGGTGCAAGCTCCCCCGCGCCCGGCACTGAGCGGCCCGACGCTCGTCCGGCTGCTCGCGCGCCTGACCGATGCCGATGTCGCGGAATCCCCGCAGACGCTGTCGGACCGCCTGAGCCAGTGGCTCGGCTGGACCGACGCGATCACGCTGTCGTCCGCGCTGACTGCGAGCCCGCCCGGCGTCGCGGCCGGCGTGCGTGGTTACGACGCGGAGCGCGACTGCGCGCGCGTGCGCCACGACCTCGCGCAGGCGATCACGGCCGCCCACCGTCCGCGCACGCGGAGGCGTCCCGGCGAGTTGCCGCCGCCGCCCGCCGACACGGCCAACTTCGCGGACTTCCGCCAGAGCTGCCTGTCCCTGCAGCAGGAGATGGAGACCGCGATCGGCCAGTTGCGCGGCCGCCTGCGGGTCGCGCTCGCCGCGCGCGCGTCCGGGATGGCGCGGCTCGCGACGCTCGACGCGATCATGGAGCGCGTGCTCGGCGCGCGCGAGCGCAGCCTGCTGTCCGCCGTGCCCGCGCTGCTCGGCACGCGCTTCGAGCGGCTGCGCGACGCGGAGCGGCAGGCGCTGGCCGACGCGCAAGCGGCGGCCGCCGCCGATGCCGACGCACCGTCCACCGCGGCGATTGCGCCCGGCACGTGGCTCGATACGTTTCGCGACGAGATGCAAAGCATCCTGCTCGCCGAACTCGAAGTCCGGTTTCAAACGGTAGACGGGCTGCTCGCGGCCCTTCGTACCTGCTAATCGATACGCTATGTCCAGAATTCGTCTTGATCTCGTTGTCTTCGTCGCCGGTCTGCTCGCAGTGTGCTGGATCGGCGTCGGCTATGTCGCGTCGAACCCGCTCGCGAGCGCCGTTACGCTGCTGATCGGCGCGTGCTACGTCGCGGGTGCGTGGGAACTGCTGCGCTACCGGCAGGCGACCGCCACGCTGTCGCACGCGGTGGCCGGCCTGACCGAACCGCCCGCGAAACTCGATAGCTGGCTCGATACGCTGCCCCCGGGCCTGCGCAGCGCCGTGCGCGCGCGTGTCGAAGGCGCGCGCGTCGCGCTGCCGGGCCCGTCGCTCACGCCGTATCTCGTCGGCCTGCTGGTGCTGCTCGGCATGCTCGGCACGCTGCTCGGGATGGTCGTGACGCTGAAGGGCACGGGCGCCGCGCTCGAAAGCGCGACCGACCTCGACGCGATCCGCGCGTCGCTGATCGCGCCGGTGAAGGGTCTCGGCTTCGCATTCGGCACGTCGATCGCCGGCGTCGCGACGTCCGCGATGCTCGGGCTCCTGTCCGCGCTCGTGCGCCGCGAGCGGATCGACGCCGGCCAGCAGCTCGACGCGAAGATCGCGACGACGCTGCGCGTGCATTCGTCCGCGCACCAGCGCGACGAGTCGTTCGGGCTGCTGCAGCGCCAGGCCGACGTGATGCCGGCGCTGGTCGACCGGCTGCAGACGATGATCACGACGCTCGAGGCGCGCAGCGTCGCGCTGCACGATCGCCAGATCGAAAGCCAGCAGGCGTTTTTCGACCGCACCGAGCGCGCGTATGCGGGCCTTGCGTCGAATGTCGGCGACGCGCTGAAGGAAAGCGCCGCCGAGAGTGCACGCGTGGCCGGTGCCGCGTTGCAGCCGGTCGTCGCGGCGACGATGACGGGGCTCGCGCAGGAGATGGCCGCGCTGCGCGACACCGTGACGGGCGCCGTACAGCGTCAGCTCGACGGGCTGACGGACGGCTTCGAGAAGACCACCGGGAACGTGACGGCCGTCTGGAACCGCGCGCTCGACGAGCAGCGCCGCGCGGGCGACGCCGTCGCGCAGCAGCTGCAGACCACGCTCGGCCAGTTCACCGACACCTTCGCGCAGCGTTCGACCGACCTGCTCGACGGTGTGGCGACGCGCCTCGAATCGACCGAGAGCCGCCTGTCGGACGCGTGGCGCGATGCGCTCGCGCGCCAGGAGCAGGTCGGCGCGACGCTGGCCGGCCAGCATGCGCAGGCGCTGGGCGAAGCCGCCGCGACGTTCGAGCGGCATTCGGGTGCGACGCTCGCCGCGATGCGCGAGTCGCATGAGGGGCTGCAGACGCAACTCGCTACGCGCGACGAGCAACGCCTGTCGGCGTGGCATGCTTCGCTGGCGGAGATGGCCACGAAGCTCGGCGACGAATGGCAGCGCGCGGGCGCGCACAGCGCGGGCCGTCAGCAGGAAATCTGCGACGCGCTCGCCCACACCACGCGCGACCTGACCGCTCAAGCCGCTACGTTCGAGCAACGCTCGAACGACCTGCTGTCGACGATCCGCGATTCGCACACGGGCTTGCAGACGCAGCTGGCCGCACGCGACGAGGAACGTCTGTCGGCATGGAACGATTCGCTGGCCGCGATGGCGGCGAAGCTCGGCGACGAATGGCAGCGTGCGGGCGTGCACAGCGCGGGCCGTCAGCAGGAAATCTGCGACGCGCTCGCACAGACCACGCACGATCTCACCACGCAAGCATCTACTTTCGAACAACGCTCGAACGACCTGCTGTCGACGATCCGCGATTCGCATACGGGTTTGCAGACGCAACTGGCCGCACGCGATGAAGCACGCCTGTCGGCATGGAACGATTCGCTGGCCGCGATGGCGACGAAGCTCGGCGACGAGTGGCAGCGCGCGGGCGTGCACAGCGCAGGCCGTCAGCAGGAAATCTGCGACGCACTCGCGCAAACCACGCGCGATCTCACCACGCAAGCATCCACTTTCGAACAACGCTCGAACGACTTGCTGTCGACGATCCGCGATTCGCACACGGGCTTGCAGACGCAACTGGCCGCGCGCGACGAGGAACGTCTGTCGGCATGGAACGATTCGCTCGCCGCGATGGCCGCTGCGCTGCGCGACGAATGGGCGCAGACGAGCGCACAGGCCGCGACGCGCCAGCAGGACATCTGCGACACGCTGACCCGCACCGCGAACGACATCACCGCGCAGGCGCAGGTGCACGCAAGCGACACCATCAACGAAATCTCGCGCCTCGTGCAGGCTGCGTCGGAAGCGCCGAAGGCCGCGGCCGACGTCGTCGCCGAGCTGCGTCAGCGGCTGTCCGACAGCATGGTGCGCGACACCGCGATGCTCGAGGAGCGCAGCCGCCTGCTCGCGACGCTCGAGACGCTGCTCGGCGCGGTCAACCACGCGTCGACCGAACAGCGCACCGCGATCGACGCGCTCGTCAGCACGTCGGCCGACCTGCTCGACCGCGTCGGCGCGCGCTTCAACGACACCGTCGATGCCGAAACGCGCAAGCTCGATTCGGTGGCCGCGCAGGTCACGGCGGGCGCCGTCGAGGTCGCGAGCCTCGGCGATGCGTTCGGCACGGCCGTGCAGGTATTCGGCGAGTCGAACGACAAGCTGCTGAACCATCTGCAACGCATCGAGGCCGCGCTCGAGAAATCGCTCGCGCGCAGCGACGAGCAACTCGAGTACTACGTCGCGCAGGCGCGCGAGGTGATCGACCTGAGCATGATGTCGCAGAAGCAGATCGTCGAGGACCTGCAGCAGATCGCCGGTCGGCGGGCATCGGTCGGAGCGTAAAGCATGCACGACGAAATCGACGACGGCGCGCCTGCCGCGCCGGTGTGGCCCGCGTTCGCCGACCTGATGTCGGTGCTGCTCGGCGCGTTCGTGCTGATCCTCGTCGGCGTGATCGGCATGCAGTTGCAGCTCACGTCGAAGCTCGAGGAAGCCGTACGTGCGCGCCAGCAGGAAGCGCAGCAGCGCAAGTCGCTCGAAGAGGCGCTCGCCGGGCCGCTCGCGGCCGGCCGCGTGACGCTCGTGAACGGCCGCATCGGCATCAGCGGCAACGTGCTGTTCGCGCTGAACTCCGACCAGTTGCAGCCCGAGGGCCGCGATCTGCTGAAGACGCTGGCCGGGCCGCTGGCCGCGTACCTGAAGACGCGCGACGAGATCCTGATGATCAGCGGTTTCGCCGACGACCAGCAGGTGCGCGCCGGCAACCGCCAGTTCGCGGACAACTGGGAACTGTCGGCCAAGCGCGCGCTGACGGTCACGCGTGCGCTGATCGACGCCGGCGTGCCGGCGCCGTCGGTGTTCGCGGCCGCGTTCGGCTCCGAACAGCCGGTCAGCTCGAACGCGGACGATGAAGGCCGCGCGAAGAACCGCCGCGTGGAGATCGCGCCGGTGCCGCGCAAGACCGCATCGAGCGGAGGGAAGGCGAAGTGACGGACGACGCGACGCACGTGCGCGCGACGCTCGACGCGTGGCGCGAGCAGGGCGCCGACCGGCTCGATCCGGTGCGCTTCCATCGGCTCGACGCGCTCGAGAAGCGCGCGGCCGCGCTCGACGGCGACGTGCGCGCGTTGCTCGACGCACGGCTCGCGACGCTGCTGGAAGGTTTTGCGGAGATCGTCGCGAGAGCCGGCGAAGCGGCAGCCGCCAGCGAGACCGTGCAGGCAACCGTGCCGGCGCCGGTGCGCAGCCTGCTCGGCGGCCTCGTCGATCAGCTCGCGCGCGATGCGCAGGCCGACCGGCGCGGAGTCGATCCCGAACTGATCGACTACTTCCGCACGATGTGGTCGAAGGTCCGCACCGAACAGCAGTATCGCCAGTCGCTCGACCAGGTGCCGCGCAACGCGGGGCCGCTCAATTCGAACAGCCTCGTGCACCGGTCGCTCGCGACCATGCGCGAACTGTCGCCGGAATACCTGCAGCAATTCCTGTCGTACATCGATGCGCTCGCGTCGCTCGAGGATCTGGCGGGCGGCGGCGCGCAGCCCGAGAAGGAAGCGCCGCGCGCGAAGGCCGCGAAAGCGGTGAAACCGGCGAAGAAGACCACGCGCACCAAGGCGCGATAACGCCTGTTTTCACCGGTGCCGCCGCCGGTCTATCGGCCCGGTGCCTGCGCGTCGATCGCCGCGCACAGCGCGTGCAACGCGTCGGTCAGCGCCGCGGCGAACGGCGGATGCGCGGCGATGCCCGCTGCATCGAGCTGGCTGCCGAGGATCGGCAGCGTGATCGACGCGCGCTCGACGATGCACGCCGACATCACCGACAGCGTCTCCCGTAGCGCCGCGTCCGCATGCGTCGCGCGCGGCGACGCGTTCAGTACCGCGACCGGCTTGTACACGACGGCTTCGCACCCCACGACCCAGTCCAGCGCGTTTTTCATCACGCCCGTCACGCCGTGCGCGTATTCCGGGCTCGCGATCAGCACGCCGTCCGCGGCGTTCAGGCGCGCGATCAGGTCGCGCACCGCGGCCGGCGGCGGAGATTCCGCATCGGGGTTGAAGAGCGGAAATTCACCGAGGCGATCGAAGCGCGTGATGCGCATCCCGCGCGGCGCGATGCGTGCTGCCGCATCCAGCAGCGCCGCGTTGTACGACTGCGCACGCAGGCTGCCGCACAGCGCGACGATGTCGATGCGGCGTTCGGAATCGGTTCGGGGTTCGGTGGCCATCGAGGAGCGTATCGGTTGGCGGGTTACGCGGAAGCGTCGCGCGGAGCGCACGGATTATCGCATCGGTGCGCGGGCGCTGTGCGGCGTGCTGCCGATGCGGCGAACGTGACGCAGTTCGTGTCGTTCCGCCGAAAATTTCAGCGCATCGCCGCGTACCCGGCCTGCGGCCGTCATTCCGGTTGCCCGTGCCAGTTCACTTAGTGTCCACCCGCTGCCGAGCAGCAGCCGGCGCGTATGCAGCGCACCGTGCACGTGATCCGCAACGGTTTCGCCGAGATAGCGCAGCGCGCGGCCTTCGACGTCGACGAAGCCGTGCCGGTAGTCGTGCGCGAGCGCGGTCCACAACTGCGCCGCGCCAACCGGCTGTCGCGCGCCGCTGATCAGGCACCGACCCGCGTCGAGTCCCCATCGATCCAGCTCTCCAAGAGTGCAGTGGCGAATGCAACGATAACGCTGGTCACCGACGACGGCATCGCAACGTTGACGTTCAAGACGCCGTCGGAAGGCGTGGTCCGCGACGGGACGATTTGCGTCGGGAAACCCGATCCGGTACCGGCGGGCGTGCAGGCGGACTATATCTACGAGGTCAAGTCCTACGGGGCGTTCGACAGCATGTCCGACCGTAGGCTGACCCTGAACTTCACCACCGACATCATTCCCGATCCGAATCCGCCGGTCGTCGAAATGGCCGACGTCTCGGGCGGGACCGTCACCTACAAGCCGACCATTGCTCGCTCGATCGTGCCGGTCCGGCCGAACTATAGTTTGGCCGTGGCTGCAAACTTCACCGGCCTGTACGTTGTGCGTCTGAGGCAAAAAGGATCGGCGACGCGCGATTCGTGCGCGTCACCGATCCGGTTTCAGGCAATTTTGGCGTCGAGCGTGTGCGAAATCTCCTCTTGTTCGCACGCGATTCGGCCGGGACCTTGATCGTCGCGGCAAGCGGGGAATTCGTGGCCGCAAGACCGCCTCACCCCGCCTGCCGCCCCCCGAACGCCTGCTTGATCCGCGCAAACAACCCGTGCTGCGCGATCCACTCGGCGTACGCGCGATAGTCCGGGTCGCGCATCAAATGACGCTCCTCCGTCTTCGCCCGCGTGTAGTAAATCAGATTGACCGCGACGAGCCCCGCGCAGTGCATGAGCCCGACCTGCCAGCCGAGCGGCTCGACGAACGGCACCGACACCATCCAGTACGACAGATTCTTCGTGATGTATGCCGGATGCTTCGTGAAGCGATACGGGCCCGACGTGATGATCCCGCGGTTCGTGAGGTTCGAGAAACGCAGCCCGAACGAGATCGTCGACAGCGCGTAGGTCAGCAACAGCAGGATGATCACCGCGCCCCAGATCACGCGCAGCGTCGGCGCGGACAGCAGCCAGTTGTCCCAGAACAGCGAACCTTCGTAGCGGATGTAGCTGTTCGAGAACAGCGACCAGAACGGTTGGTAGCACATCAGCGCGGCGACCCAGCCGAGCGTGGTCGGCTCGACGGTGCGCACGTGGCTGTCGAGGATGCGGAACGTGCACAGGTAGCCGACGGTGCCGAACATCAGGTCCATCGTGAACGACAGGTCGTACAGGAATACGAAGGCCGCGAGCGTCATCGGCGCGTGCAGCGCGTTCGCGAGCGACGCGCTCAGGTGATCGGCGTCCTTCGACAGGTAGACGGTCATCAGCGGCAGGAAGAACGCCTTCACGCCCCAGCCGGCCAGCATTTCGCGCACGGGCTGCCAGCTCGCGGGCTGCTCGCGGCGGAACAGCAGGCGGCCCCACAGCAGGTACGCGTCGTCGGTCTCGCGCTGGTGGCGGTCCATCCACGCGAAGTAGAACGGCGCGGCGACGATCACGTACGGCGCGAGCGAGCGCAGCAGCGACCAGAACGGCAGGTAGAACGCGCCGTGATATTCGGGCAGCAGCCAGTAGATCATGCCGATGCCGGCGTAGATCGACGTCAGCGCGCCGAGCCGCGTCGCGACGCGAGCCAGGCCGAGCGGGCGCACGGCCTGCCGCGACAGCCCCGCGCTCGGGCGCAGATAGACACGCGAGATGCAGATTTCGTGCAGCGCGATCGTGCCGATGATCGCGAGGCTGGCGATGACCGCGCGGGTGGCCGCGTCGAGCGTCGGCTGGTCGCGCGTGATCCACAGCGCGAAGAGCCCGGCCGCGATGCCGAGCAGGCCGGCGCGGAACGGCGTGGCGGAACGGGGCGGGCGGTCCGGGACCGCGGCGATGCCGTCGAGCGTGGAATTCATGATCGGATCCTCGTCGGGATGAGGGCCGGCGCCCCCGCTTGGCGGGTGGCGCCGGCCGTCGGCCGGGCATTGGATTGGTATGTGCCCGGCCATTGGCCTGTCGTTCTGATGGGTGAAGCGTTACTTCTTGGTGGTGGTGCCGCCCAGCAGACCGCCGAGCAGGTTCGTCACCGGTGCGAGCAGGTTGTTGGTGCCGCTCGCGGCGCCGGTCGAACTGCCGGTCAGGCCGGCCGTGACGGTGCCGCTGCCGGCCGGCGTCGTCACCGTGCCGGCCGCGCCGCTCGGGCTGGCCGTGCCGACCGCGCCCAGGGCACCGGCCGGCGACGTCAGCGAACCCGTCAGCGTGCCGACCGGACCGCTCGTCAGTGCACCGCCGAGGTTGCCGGTCAGGTTGCCGCCCGGCGTCGTGACCGTGCCGGTGAGGCTTGCGCCGATCGGCGCCAGCGAGTTGACGAGGCCGGTGACCGGCGCAAGCAGGCCGCCGACACCCGAGCCGCTGGTGCCGCTGGTCCCGCTCGAACCCAGGTTGCCGAGCGCACCCGTCACCGTGCCGAGCAGGCCCGTGACCGGCGCGAGCGGGCCGCCGCTGGTGCCGCTCGTCCCGCTGGTGCCGCCCGAACCGCTCGAGCTGCTGCCGCCACCGAGCCCGCCCGTCAGCGTACCGAGCAAGCCGGTAATCGGTGCGAGCGGGTTGGTACCGCTGCTGGAACTGCCGCTGGACAGCAGGCCGCCGCTCGACGTCACCGTGTTGCCGAGCTGGGACACGCTGCCGCCGGCGCTCGTGCCGACCGGGTTGCCGGTCGCGCTGCCGACCTGCGAACCGGCGAGGCCCAGGCCGCTGCCGAGCGTGCTCAGCAGGCCGCTGAGCGGGGCGCCGAGCATGGTCGCGCCGCCGAGCGTCTGCGTGGCGCCAGGCGTCGTGACGCCGCCGGTCAGCGTGTTCGTGATCGGATTGATCACGCTGCCAAGCTGCGTCTCGAGTTGCTGGACCGGCGCGCTGTTCAGCGCCGTGTTCAGCGCCGATGCGGTCGAGTTGACCGCAGTGCCGACCGTGTTGACGAGATTGCCGACCAGGGTCGTCGCCGGAGCAAGCGGCGACAGCGGACCGGTGCCGAGGCTCGTCACTGCGTTGCCGAGGTTGTTGACCGCCCCGCCGGCGCCGGTCAGCAGGCCGGTGGTCGACGTGAGCGTCGAGCCGAGCGGGTTCGGCGACACGCCGATCGACCCGAGGCCGGCCGCGACGCCGTTGCCGAGCGACTGCACGCCATTGCCGAGACTCGTGACCGCGTTGCCGACGCTGGTGGCCGTCGTCGGGTTCGTGCCGGGGACCTGCACACCGCCAGCCTGCGCACCGCCGTTCGCGATCGTCGTGCCGAGGCCCGTGACGAGCGAGCCGGATTGCTGGAGGACGTTGCCGAGCGGGGTGACGTTGGTGCCGGAGGTGCCCGAGGTGCCCGAGGTGCCCGAGGTACCGGAAGTGCCCGACGTACCGGAAGTGCCCGACGTACCGGAAGTGCCCGACGTACCGGAAGTGCCCGACGTACCGGAAGTGCCCGACGTACCGGAGGTGCCCGACGTACCGGAAGTGCCCGACGTACCGGAGGTGCCCGACGTGCCGGAAGTACCCGACGTACCGGAAGTGCCCGACGTGCCGGAGGTGCCCGACGTGCCGGAAGTACCCGACGTGCCGGAGGTGCCCGACGTGCCGGAAGTACCCGACGTACCGGAAGTACCCGACGTGCCGGAGGTACCCGACGTGCCGGAAGTACCGGACGTGCCGGAGGTACCCGACGTGCCGGAAGTACCCGACGTACCCGAGGTGCCGGAAGTACCCGTGTGATCCGACGAACCCGAAGTCCCCGAACTACCGCCGCCGGACGTACCCGACGAGCCGCCGCCCGACGTCCCGGAAGTCCCCGACGTCCCGGACGTGCTCGGCTTGACCGACGGCGTGACCGGTCCGTCGACCGAGCCGCAGCCGTACAGTGTGAGCAGCGACAAGACGGCCAGCGATACCGTCGTTTTCTTCAAGTAATGATGCATGGTGCCCTCGACATTGAATTGGAAGTGTGTCCGGGTCACAACTGCAAATTCCGCGCCACGACATCGTCCGCACAACGGGCGCGCGCTTTGTTGCGGGAATCGGGAAGATCGGTGCGAAATAAACGGAGGAATGGCGGATTCGCGAGACGGGCGCGCCAGGTGCACCGGTGCGGTCGCCGCGATGTTCCCGTAAGGTGCCGTAACGCCGGGCCTGATGTTACGTAGCGCTCGCCCCGACTTTCCGCGCTTGACGCAGGCGATCGTGGCCCGAGGGCCGCGTCTTTGACGAAACGCTCGCGCGCCGCGAACATGATCCGAACCCACCCGGCCGCCGGCGACGCGGACGCGGACGCGGCCACGACCACGACCACGACTTCACACAGGAACCGACATGAGCGAACAGGACAGGGAACGGGGCAAGGCGCGACGCACCGACGTGATGGGCGAGGCGTTCGTCGAGCGCGCGATGCGCGACCTCGACGGCTTTTCGCGGCCGCTGCAGGACTGGCTGAACGAACACGCGTGGGGCAGCACATGGCAGCGCGGCGGGATCGACCTGAAGACCCGCAGCCTCTGCACGTGCGCGATGCTGGCCGCGCTCGGCCGCAGCACGGAGCTGAAGGGCCACGTGCGCGGCGCGCTCAACAACGGCGCGAGCCTGGTCGAGATCCGGGAAGTGCTGTTGCACAGCGCGTTGTACGCGGGCGCACCGGCCGCGGTCGAGGCGTTCCGCAGCGCGCGCGAGGTGATCGCTGAGCTCGGGCTGTCGCTGCCCGACGACGAAGCCTGACCGGCGCGCGGCGCGGCGTGTCGCGGCCGGCCGTGGCCCGGCGCGCTGCTGCACGACCGCCGCACCGCGCGCAAAAAATCGGCCGAGCCGGCATACCGCACGACCGGCCGCCACCCGATCCGTATTACGGCATGCGTATCAATGCCGAAGCAACACCGACGCCCCGGCGCCCGCCCTGCAGCGCCCGGGGGCATCGCCATCATCCACGCAACCGCGCGGCAGACCCGATGACGATCAATGCGCGACGCGCGTGGCCTGCTCGGTCGCCTCGACCGGCGTGGCGGCGACTTCGAGCAGCCAGTCCGCGGTCGCTTCCGGAAGCGTGACCGGCAGCATGTGCCCGCCCTCGACGACCTTCAGCCGCACGCGCGCCGACTTCTGCGCCAGCGCCTCGCCGTGCGTGCGCCAGTTCAGGATCGGATCGGCGCGGCCGTACAGCACGTCGACCGGCAGCGTGAGGTCGGCATAACGCCGCTCCATCGCAGGCAGGTCGACCGGCGCCGCCAGCAGGTCCGTCGCCGTCGCATAGAACACGTGCGGGCGCAGCCCGAGCAGCCCGCCGCCCTTGACCGGGAAGTCGCGCGGCACGTCTTCCGGCGCGAACACCTGTCGCACGGCCTTGCGGCCGGTCAGGATCGTCATCGGGATCGCGAAGGTCCAAGACACGAAGCGGCGCACCAGCGGCGACGGCAGCATCAGCGGCTTGAACGGTGCCGGCGGCTCGGTCTGCTCGTGCGACAGCGGCGCGATCAGCGCGAGGCGGCTCACGCGCTCCGGATGGTTGAGGCCGACCGCGAGCCCGATCGCGCCGCCGAGCGAGTGGCCGACGAGCACGGGCCGGTCGAGCTTCAGTGCGTCGATGAATGCGGCGACCGTGCGGGCCTGGGCGAACACGTTCGCCTGCGAGCGTGCGCCGCGCAGCGAGCGGCCGGCACCGGGCCGGTCCAGCAGGATCACGCGATGCTGCTGCGCGAGCCGCGCGAGCGGCAGGTACGCGAAGTTGCGCCACTGCCCGGCGAGCCCGTGCACGAACACCAGCGGCGGGCCGCTGCCGTACTCGACGTAGTGGATGCGATCGCCGCCGACGTCGACGAAGCGACCTTCGGGCGGGAACGAACGCGTCACGCGGCGCGCGATGTAGCCGGAAAACAGCGCGAGCGCGGCGAGCACCGCGACGACGCCGAGCAGCACGTTCTGGATCAGATGAAGCATATGGCTCATGTCGGCCTCAGCGGGTTTCGAGTACGGGTTCGGCAACCGGCGCGGCGGCCGGGCCGGCTTTCGCGCGGCGTTCGAACTGCATTGCCGAATCGGCGAGCCCGCTGAACTTCAGCGACGCGAGATCGAGCACGTAGTTCTGGTGGAATTTCCATGGCTTGCGGTGGCCCTGCTTCGGCAGGATGCCGGCTGCGCGCTGGATGTAGCCCGAACTCAGGTTCACCGCCGGCACGTCGCCGAGATCGCCGGCCGCGAGCCGCGGCACGCAGGTGTCGTAGCCGTTCGCGCGCATGTGGTTCAGCAGCCGGCATACGTAGCGCGCGATCAGCTCGGCCTTCAGCGTCCACGACGCGTTCGTGTAGCCGAACGACGACGCGAGGTTCGGCACGTCGCTGTACATCATTCCTTTATAGGACACGGTGTCCGGCAAGTCGACCGCGCGGCCGTCCACCGTGACGCGCGCGCCGCCGAGCATCTTTACCTTCAGCCCGGTCGCGGTGACGATCATGTCCGCGTCGAGCTGCTGGCCGCTCTTCAGCTTCAGGCCGGTCGGCGTGAAGCGCTCGATCTCGTCGGTGACGATCGATGCGCGGCCCGCGCGGATCGACTTGAACAGGTCGCCGTTCGGCACGAGGCACACGCGCTGGTCCCACGGCATGTAGCGCGGCGTCAGGTGCTTCGCGACGTCGAAGTCGGGGCCGAGCTGCTTGCCGGCCGCGCGGATGATGAATCGCTTCGTCCGCTCGGGCTTGCGGCGCGATACGTTGTACAGGTACATCGTCAGCAGCACGTTCTTCACGCGCACGAGCCGGTGCGCAAGCCGCGACGGCAGCACGCGGCGCAACGCGTTCGCGATCTTGTCGCGCGCGGGCAGCGACACGATGTAGGTCGGCGAGCGCTGCAGCATCGTCACGTGTTCTGCATCGGTCGCCATCGACGGCACCAGCGTGACGGCCGTCGCGCCGCTGCCGATCACGACGACGCGCCGGTTCGCGTACGACAGGTCCTTCGGCCACTGCTGCGGATGCACGATTTGGCCTTCGAACGATTCCATGCCGGCCCAGTCGGGCCGGTAGCCGCCGTCGTAATCGTAATAGCCGCTGCACATATAGAGGAAGCGGCACGTATAGACCAGCGTGTCGACCGCGCCGTCGCGCGTGCGCTCGATGCGCACCGTCCAGCGCGCGCGATTTGAATCCCAGTCGGCCGCAACCACTTTCTGGCCGTAGCGGATCGTCTTGTCGATGCCGTACGCGCGCGCGGTGTCGCGGATGTAGTCGAGGATCGTCTGGCCGTCCGAGATCGCCTTGTCGCTGTGCCACGGGCGGAAGCTGTAGCCGAGCGTGAACATGTCGGAATCCGAACGAATGCCCGGGTAGCGGAATAGGTCCCAGGTGCCGCCGATCGCGTCGCGTGCCTCGACGATCGCGACGCTCGCGTACGGGCAGCGCTTTTTCAGGTGATAGGCGGCACCGATGCCGGACAGGCCGGCGCCGACGATCAGCACGTCGAGGTCGCGGTTGTCGCCACGGTCGCCACGGTCGCCACGGTCGCGGCGGTCGGCGGGGGCGGGCGGCGCATCGCGCCGGTCGGTCGTCGTCGAGGTCATGCGAGATCCTTGGTCGGCGTGGTCGGGAGCGTAGCGGGGGCATGCGCACGTTCTCCCACGGGGACTTCCTTCGGGCGGAGGTTGCGTGCGCGTGCGCGGCGCACGTGACGCAGCATCAGCCGCTGGTAGCCGGCGCCGAGCAGGCGCGCGAGCTTGTCGAGGCGGCGCGCATCGGCGCCGACCAGCACGCGGCGCGCATTGCGCTCGACGCCGGCGAGAATCTGCCGCGCGGCATCGTCGGCCGTCGTCGCGTTGATCAGGCGGTTCGCCTGGCGGCGATGGGTCGCTTCGTCCTGGCCCGTGAGCGCATGGATGCTGGCGTCGACGCGGCTCGCGTCGACGATGCTGGTCGCGACGCCGCCCGGATGCACGCAGGTCGCGCTCACCGGCGCGCCGTCGAGTTCGAGCTCCATCCGCAGCGCTTCGGTGAAGCCGCGCACCGCGAACTTGGTCGCGTTGTACGCACTCTGCGTCGGCATCGCGACGATCCCGAACAGGCTCGACGTGTTGACCACGTGACCGTCGCCCGACGCGCGCAGATGCGGCAGGAACGCCTGGGTGCCGTGCACGACGCCCCAGAAGTTGATGCCGACGATCCATTCGAGATCGGCGATGCGCGCGGTCTCGGCGCTCGCGGCCAGCGACACGCCCGCGTTGTTGAAGATCAGGTTGACCTTGCCGTGTTCGGCGCGCACGAAATCGGCCCACGCGAACACCGCGTCGCGGTCGGCGACGTCGAGCCTTCGCGTGCTCGTGCGCACGCCGTGCTTCGCGCACGCGGCCGCCGTGCCCGCGAGCCCGACATCGTTGACGTCGGCGAGCGCGACCTCGCAGCCGCGCCGCGCCAGCTCGACCGCGAGGCTGCGGCCCATGCCCGAACCGGCGCCCGTGATCGCGGCGACCTTGCCGGAAAAACCCTTCATTTCGTCGTTCCTCCCGTTCCGCTTGCGCTGCGCCGGCGGCGCGCCTATTGTGGTGTTGTTCGTCACCACTTTAGTTTTCGGGTGTCCTGATGTCAAATAGCGAAATGGAGAAAGCACTCGAAACGGAAAAACGGGGCCGGGCGTACGGCGGCGTGGCGCCCGAGGTGCGGGCCGCCGAGCGGCGCGATGCACTGATCCGCGCGGCGACGCGCGTGTTCGGCACGGTCGGCTTCCGCAAGGCGACCGTACGGTCGATCTGCCAGGAGGCGAAACTGAACGACCGCTATTTCTACGCGGCGTTCGACAGTACCGAGGATCTGCTGCGCTGCACCTACCTGCATCACGCGCAGCAACTGCACGACGCGGTCGCGCGGGCGGTGGCCGAGCGCGGCGGCGATCTGCGCGAAAGCGTCGACGCGGGGCTCGCGGCATTCTTCGGGTTCCTGCGCGACCCGTGCGCGGCCCGCGTGCTGCTGCTCGAGGTGATGGGCGTGAGCGCGGATACCGACATGACGTACCAGCGGATGCTGATCGACTTCGGCAAGCTGATCATGGCGATCGGCACGGGGCGCGAGGCCGTGACGCCCGCCGAGCGCACCGAGCAGCGGCTGATCGGGCTCGCGCTGGTCGGCGCGATGACGAACGTCGGCGCTGCGTGGCTGCTCACCGGGTATCGCGATCCGGAGGCGCAGATGGTCGCGAGCTGCAGGAGGGTGTTGCTGGGCACGTTGCGGGAAGCGGGGTAGGCGGTCCGGACCGGGCGTCGGCCGAGCCTGCAAGAACGCCAGGCAAGGACCCAATCCGATCTTGAAGTTGATGTGATGGGCGGTTGACCCGTCAATCGCTGGCGCGTCGCGCCCGCGTCGCGCGCGCGGGCGGCGCGGCGCGCGTCTCCCCGATCCTCGCCTTCATCGCGTCGATGAACGCGCGCACCTTCGGCGACGGCAGCCGCGTCGACGGAAACACCGCGTGAATCCCGGCCGGCGCCGAGCGCCAGGCGGGCAGCAGCCGCACGAGCCGGCCGGCCGCGAGGTCCTCCGCGATCGAGAAATCCGTCAAGAGCCCGAAGCCGCCGCCCGCGAGTGCGATCGCGCGGCATGCCGTCGCGGTGTTCGACACGACCGGCGCGACGCAGCGCACCGACGCATGGTCGCCGCTCGTGTGGTCGAGTTCGACCGTATGCGGGCGCGACAGCGTCGACAGCATCACGAACGGCAGCGCGGCGAGCGCGTCCGGATCGCGCGGCAGGCCATGCCGCGCGACGAACGCGGGGCTCGCGACCAGCCATTTCTCGTACTCGCCGAGCTGCACCGCGCGATAGTTCGAATCCGCGAGCCGGCCGATGCGGATCGCGACGTCGAGGTTGTCCGCGACCAGATCGACGATGCGGTCGTTCGCGATCAGTTCGACATCGAGCCCCGGATGCGCGTCGCGCAGCGCGACGACGGCCGGCGCGACGACCAGCGCGCCGTAGTCGATCGGCACGCTCACGCGCAGCGTGCCGCGCAGCGGCCCCGCGTCGGACGACACGGCGTCGAGCGCGCTTTCGGTCGCGCGCACGATGTCGCGGCACGCGTCGTAGAACGCGCGCCCCGCGTCGGTCACGCTCAGGCGCCGCGTGGTGCGCACCAGCAGGTTCGCGCCGACCTCGGATTCGAGGCGCTGCATGTGGGTGCTGACGACCGTCTTCGCGAGGCCGAGCCGTTCGGCGGCGGCCGTCAGCGAGCCGGCATCGACCACCGCGACGAAGATCGCCAGCCGGTTCAGGTTCACGTCGCGCAGGTCGGCCATCGTCGATTGTCCTATGAGAAAGGATAATGTTTCAGCGATTATCCGTCTTCTGCGTGCGTACGGCGAGCGCTACGCTGGGGCCGTTCGTCGCCGATTCCCGGCGGCGCAAGATCCAGGAGCCTTTCCATGTCCGCCGCCAGCAAACCCGCCCGTCCGATTCGTGTCTATTCGTTCCCGCTGTCGGGGCACGCGCATCGGGTCCGGCTGTTCCTGTCGCTGCTCGGGCTGCCGTTCGAGACCGTCGACGTCGACCTCGCGGCCGGCGCGCAGCGCGAACCGGCATTCCTCGCGCTCAATCCGCTCGGCCAGGTGCCGGTGATCGACGACGGCGGCACCGTGCTCGCCGATTCGAACGCGATCCTCGTCTATCTCGCGAAGCGCTACGGCGACGCGCACTGGCTGCCCGACGATCCGGTTGGCGCGGCGGTCGTGCAGCGCTGGCTGTCGTACGCGGCCGGGCCGATCGCAGCGGGTCCCGCCGCGGCGCGGCTCGTGACCGTGTTCGGCGCGCCGCTCGACCCGGAGGCGGCCAAGCGCACGGCCGCGAAGGTGCTCGACGTGATCGACCGCGAACTGGCCGGCAAGCCGTTCGCCGCGGGCGCGCAGCCGACGGTCGCCGATATCGCCGCGTACACGTACATTGCGCATGCGCCGGAAGGCGGCGTGTCGCTCGACCCGTATCCGCACCTGCGGGCGTGGCTCGCGCGCGTCGCGGCGTTGCCGGGCTTCGTCGGCATGCCGCCGACCCGCGCCGGCCTGCTCGCCGCCTGACGCGTTGCCGCCACGACACGCCTTTACCGGGAGAACACGATGACCGCGCCGACCGCCGCCGTGCCGGGCTGGGAACTCGAGGTTGCGCCGTTTCATGCGGGCGAGCTCGCCGTGCAACAGCGCGCGGGCGTGACGGAGGCCGCGGGCGCGGCCGGCCGGCGCGGGATCCGGCGCTTCATGCCGGACCAGCACCGGACGTTTTTCGCGCAGCTGCCGTTCTTCGTGCTGGGTGGCGTCGACGCGCACGGCCAGCCGTGGGCGACGCTGCGGGTCGGGATGCCCGGCTTCGTGTCGACGCCGGACGAGCGCACGCTGCGCATCGGCGGCGACGCGCTGCCGGGCGATCCGCTGGCCGGCGCGTGGCAGCCCGGGGCGTCGCTCGGCGGGCTCGGGATCGAGTTCGATACGCGCCGGCGCAATCGGGTGAACGGCGTCGTGCGCGCGGTCGACGGTGGCGCGATGACGATCGCGGTCGAGCAGAGCTTCGGCAACTGCGCGAAGTACATCCAGGGCCGCAGGCCGACGTTCGTGCCGCCCGAAGGCGGGGCGTCGGCAGGGGCCGCTGCGTCCGGCGTGTCGGACCGGCTGAGCGACGCGGATCGGGCGCTGCTCGCGCAGGCCGATACGTTCTTCGTCGCGAGCGCGAACACGTCGGCCGGTGCGGGCGCCGCGCGCGGCGCTGACGTGTCGCATCGCGGCGGCATGCCGGGCTTCGTGCGGGTCGACGATGCGTACACGCTGACGACGCCGGACTTCAGCGGCAACCGCTTCTTCAACACGCTCGGCAACCTGCAGCACGATTCGCGCGCGGGGCTGCTGTTCGTCGATTTCGACAGCGGCGACCTGCTGTATGTCGCCGCGCACGCGGAGATCGTGTGGGACGGGCCGCTCGTCGCGTCGTTCGACGGCGCGCAGCGGGTCGTGCGGTTTCATGTGCATGAAGTGCGGCGCACGCGCGCCGTGCTGCCGTTCCGGTGGTCGGCGGTCGAGCCGGCACCGCAGTTTGCGGGGATGGCGGGGGCGGCGAGCGTGGGTGGGGCGGCGGCATCTGTCTCGGCATCGGCATCGGCATCGGCACCGGCACCGGCACCGGCACCGGCACCGGCATCGACAGCGGTATCGACAGCGGCATCGACAGCGGCACCGGCATCGGCATCGGCACCGGCACCGGCACCGGCACCGGCACCGGCATCGACAGCGGCATCGACATCGACATCGACATCGACATCGACATCGACATCGACATCGACATCGACATCGACAGCGCCCTCGATCTGGTGCCCGGTACGCATCGCGAAGATCGTCGACGAAGCGCGCGATATCCGCTCGTTCCATTTCGAACCGGCGGACGGCCGCGCGTTGCCGGCATACGAAGCCGGGCAGCATCTGACGCTGCGCGTCGTGCTGCCGGACAGCGATGCACCGACGATCCGCAGCTACACGCTGTCCGATGCGCCCGGCGCTGCGCATTACCGGATCACCGTGAAGCGCGAAGGGCGCGTGTCGGCATGGCTGCACGACCACGCGCGTGCCGGTATGACGCTCGATGCGCAGATGCCGCGCGGCCGCTTCACGTTCGACGTCGCGAGCCCGCGCCCGGCCGTGCTGGTGTCGGCCGGTATCGGCATCACGCCGATGATCGCGATACTGCGTCGCGCGCTGGCCGACGACGTACCGTCACGCCGCGTCGTGTTCGTGCACGGGGCGCGCGATACGGCCGACCGGCCGTTCGCGACGGAGCTGACGCGCATCGCGGACGCCGACGCACGCGTCGCGCTGCACTGGTTCGACAGCCAGCCGCAGCGCGACGGCGCGGCGCGGCCGGGCCGCATCGACATCGCGCAACTGAAGCGTCTACTGTCGTTCGACGACTACGACTTCTACCTGTGCGGGCCGTCCGCGTTCATGCGCGATTTGTACGACGGATTGCGCGCGCTGAACGTGCCGGACGAACGCATCCGCTTCGAGGCATTCGGGCCGTCGAGCGTCGCGCGCAGCGCGGACCGCACGGTGGCAGCGCCGGCGGTGGCTAGCGTGCCCGTCGTGTTCCGCCGCACCGGGCGTGACGCCGCATGGACGCCCGCCGACGGCACGCTGCTCGAATTCGCCGAAGGCCAGGGCGTGGCGGTGCCGTCCGATTGCCGGTCCGGTTCGTGCGGCACGTGCGCGACGCGCGTGCTGTCCGGCGCGATCGATTACGTGCAGTCACCCGATGCGGCGATCGAGCCTGGCTGCGCGCTGCTGTGCGTCGCCCGGCCCGCCGAAGTGGCCGCGGAGCCGCTGGTGCTCGACCGCTGACGCGCATGCGACCTGCCTGCGACACGCGGTCGCACAACGCGTGCTGCGCAAAAGCAGCGCGCAACTGCTTCTTTTTCCGGAGACCTGTCGGATCGACGATAGCGTCAACCGATAAAGGAAAGGAGCAACGTCATGAAACTGTTCAGCATGATTCGCCTGGTTCTGTGGAGTTTCTTCGGCGTGCGCAACAGCAAGGCGCACGCGTCCGATCTCGCGAACGTCAACTTCACGCTGCTGCCGTTCGTCGCGCTCGTGCTCGCGGCGCTGGTCGGCGCGGTGATCTACGGCGTCGTCCATCTGGTCGTCGATCCGACGGTGACGATGCAGGGGTTCTGAGCGTTTCGCGTGCCGCGCACGTTGCCGGCGCGGCACGCGGTGCGCCCGGTCAGAACGTGTGATTGATCCCGACGCGCGCGACGAGCTGGTGTCCGTTCGACGATGCGCCGGGCGAGCCGGGCACGAGCCCGCCGTCGAGCGGCGTGCCGGTCGCGCTGCCGCCCACCAGTTGATACGCCACCTGCGTATAGACCGACGTGCGCTTCGACAGCACGTACTGCGCCATCGCGCCGAACTGGTTCCAGTGCAGCGACGACTTCGCGCCGGCCTGATCGAGGCCGCCGCGCGTGTACGTGTACATGCCGCCGACGAGAACGGCCGGCGTGATGTTGTACTTCGCGCTGACTTCGAAATTGTCGAACGTGAGCCGCGCGTTCGCGAGGCCGAGGCTGCCCGCATAAAGCGACGCATCGGGCTGGCCGACGTTCACGTGCGAATAGACCGCGCCGATCGTCGCGGGGCCGATCCCGTAGTTCACGCCGATCCCGTAGATCTTCTGGTTGCCCGCGACGAAATCCGTGTCGTCCGGCGTCAGTGCGCCGCCCGCCGTGGTGCCGGGGTGCGACAGATTTTCATAGACGGCGGCGACCGACAGCGTCTGGTACGTGTAGTTCAGGCCGACGCCGAGCATCCGGTTCTGTGTGAAGCCGCCCGCCAGGTTGCTCAGCCCGTACATCACCGTGCCCGAGAAGCCGCCGAACGCAGGGCTCGTGTATTTCACCGCATTGTTCGCGTGGAACGACGCATCGGTGTTGTCGTTGTCGAGCGGATGCGAGAACAGGAAGCCGGCCCAGCTGCCGTTCGCGGTCAGCGGCCCGATCGTGTCGGACACGGTGTCGAACTGGCGGCCGAGCGTCAGCGTGCCGAGTCGGTCCGACTGCAGACCGACATACGACTGGAAGCCGAACAGGCGGCCGCCGTAGCCGAGCTGGCCGCTTTCGATCGCGAAGCCGCTCTCCAGATCGAAGATCGCGTGCAGTCCGCCGCCGAGATCCTCGTTGCCCTTGATTCCCCAGCGGCTCGTCGAGAGATCGCCGCTCGCCATCTGCCATGACGACTTCCCGCCGACATTGCTCGTGTAGTTGATGCCTTCGTCGAGGACGCCGAACAGCAGGACGGAACTTTGTGCGTGCGCGTTCGCGCAACCGATCAGGAATCCTGCCGACAGGATAATGGATGCTTTTTTCATGTGGGATGCGGGCTCGAAAGATGAAACGGTCGATGGTCCTGCGCGCGGCCTGGGCTACGCGTGACCTTCGATAAGCAGATGGCATGCCATCACCCGTTTCAAGACCGCCCTATGCCGGCGGCGTTCCATTTCATCCGGGTGTCGCCATCGATTCACGCTTGATCGCGCGTCAACCGCGTAGCAATTCGCATCGCGTGTCGCATGTCGCGTCTCAAGTTGAGACGAAACGCGCTACAGGCACGTGCGAGCGCAAAGGCGCGTGCGGCGACGCACGCGTCGACGCGTGAAGGACCGGGACAGCGGAGGATGCGGAAAGCGGGAGGCGCGCGTTACGCGCGTACGAACGGATAGCCCTGCGTTTCGAGCCAGCGCCGCACGAGCGCGGCCTGCGGTGGTGCGAACGCCGCCAGCACCTGTGCGGCGGGCTGCTCGCGCAGCGCCGCGACGATCGGCGCGAGCGGGATGCCTTGCAGATGCCAGATGCCGAGCGGCTGGTCGGGGCTCGTGACGACGTCGGCTTCGGCGATCGTGTCGCCGTCGATCACGGGCGCCCGCTCGATCGCGAGCGCGTCGAAATCGGGCGCGCGATGCGATGGCGCGTCGTCGGGCCACGCGCGGCGCGCCTGCCAGAACGGCCGGTCCGCCCACTGCGTGTCGAGCGCGTAGAAGTCGCGGCCGATCCGCGCGAAACGCATGAACAGTGCGGTAATCCGCCGTTCGTGAAAGCGCAGCGCGAGCGCTGCGCGCTCGGGGTGCGCGAGCAGCGTGTGGATGACGGCGGGCGCCTGCAGCGCGGACGACAGTGACTGGAAGATGCCGTTGCCGGACAGCGGATCGACGGCCATCGCCGCGTCGCCGACGCGCAGCCAGTTCGTGCCGCCGGTGTCGCCGCACAGCGTCGCGCTGCTGGTTCGCGCGAACACGCGCGCCTCGGCGCCGGCATCCAGGTCGAAGAAGTCACGTGCGAACGGCGTTTGCCGCAGCGTCGCGCACCACGCGGGCAGGGCGTCGCGCGGCGGCAGCGTCGTGGTCGCGACGTCGAGCGTCGCCTGCCAGTAGCAGCGGCCATCGGGCAGCCGCGCCATCCACGCCCAGCCGTCCGGCATACTCTCGATCGCGGATGCCGCGTCGCCCGGCGTGCCTTGCCACACGTTCAGCAGGCTCAGCGTTTGCGGCCCGCGGCTCGCGTCGCGCGCGAGCGGCGCGAGCCGGCCGCGCGCCTCGACGACGAACGCCGCGTGCAGCGTGTCGGGGCCGGCCGGTGTGTCGATGCGGATCGCATGCCCGTCGCCGTCGGCGTGCACCGCCCGTACCGTCGCTTCGCGCACTGCAACGCCCGCGTCGGCGAGATCGCGACGCAGCGCCGCGTCGAAACGGCGTCGGTCGATCAGGTGTTCGTGATTGAGCGTGCGCGTGTCGCCGTTCCAGTGCGTCGTGCGTGCACACGGCGGCAATGCGCAGGCGGCGGCGTGCACGAGCCCGGCTTGGCGCAACCCTTGCAACACGCGATCGGACACGCCTTCGACCGCATCGAAGCGTCGCCATTCGCTGACGACCCGGACCGGATAGCCGAGCCGCGCGAGGCCGAGCGCGGCAGCGGCGCCCGCCGGCCCCGCGCCGAGCACGACGATCGCCGGGCGGCTCATGATGCGTGGGTGCGTCGTTCGACGCCGAGGTAGGCGGCGTTCGCGCGCAAATGGTCGAGCAGTGCCGCCGTATCGGCATCGGGATGACGTGCGAACCAGCGCGCCGCGTAGCCGCTGAGCGCCGCGCACGCGATGCTCGCGCCGGCCGGTGCGAGCGGTGCGCCGCTCGACACGACCGCACCGAAATCGGCCTGCGGGCTGTCGAGCCACGACCATTGGTCCGGCGCGCAGCGTGCATCGCCCGTGATGCGCACGACGCCCGGATAGCTCGCCGGAAACACCGGCGTGCCTTGCGCGGGGCTCGACGCGAACACGGTCACGCGTTGCGCGACGGCTGCCGCGCACGCGTCGCGCAGCGTGTCGCGATCGGCGCGCACGCCGAGGCTGAGGTTGATTACGCGGATTCGTTGCGACAGCAACCAGTCGATCGCATGCGCGATCTGCGCGGCACTCGTGACGCCGCGTGCCTCGAACACCTGCGCGACGACCAGCGCCGCCTCGGGCGCGGCAGCCGCGATCGTCGTGCAGATCGCGCTGCCGTGGCCGATCCGGTCCGGCTCGACGGCGCTGGCCTGTACCACCGACGCAGCGTCGAACGCGAAGCGCCGCGCGTCGGTGACGCGTGCGCTCAGCGACGGCGGATAGCCGCTGTCGACGACGCCCACGCGCACGGCGCGATCGTCACGCATGCGCGACATCCCGGTGCACGCGTCGCGCGAGTTGGCCGTCCGCGAGTTCGAAATGCAGGTCGACGCCGGCGAGCGTCGACGCGCGGTGGCTGACGAGGATGCGCGTGCAATCGCCGAACAGCGTGTCGATCTGCGCGATGACCTGCCGCTCGGTCGCTTCGTCGACGGCCGACGTCGCCTCGTCGAGCACCAGGATCGCCGGCGCCTGCAGCAGCGCACGCGCGATCGCGATGCGCTGCTTCTGGCCGCCGGACAGTTGCTGCCCGCGTTCGCCGACCGGCCCGTCGAGCCCGCCCGGCAGTGTCGCGATCAGTTCGTCGAGCTGCGCGGCGCGTGCGGCATGCACGATGTCGTCGTGTGTCGCGAGCGGCGCCGCGTAGCGGAGATTGTCGGCGAGGCTGCCGCGAAACAACACGATGTCCTGGCTGACGACCGCGACGTGGCGGCGCAGCGCGTCGAGATCGACGTCGCGCAGGTCGATGCCGTCGATCCGCACGCTGCCGCGCTGCGGGTCGTAGAAGCGCTGCATCAGATCGATCAGCGTCGATTTCCCGCTGCCCGACCGTCCCGACAGCGCGACCTTGCTGCCGGCCGGCACGCGCGCGCCGGCACCGCGCAACACGGGCTGCGCGCGCTCGTCGTGCGCGAACCACACGTCGACGAATTCGAGATCGCCGCGCGGGGGCAGCTCGCGCGCATCGGCCGGCGGTTGCACGGCCACCGGGGCGCGCTGCAGTTCCATCACGCGGCCGAGGCTCACCGTCATCCGCTGCAGCGCGACGTAGAGCCCGAGCAGGCTCTTCACGGGGCCGATCGCCATCCCGAGATAGCTGGAGAACGCGATCAGCGAACCGAGCGGCCAGTCGCCGCGAATCACCCAGTAGCCGCCGACGATGAACGCACCCGCGCGCGACAGCGAGGTCAGCGTGCCGGGCACCGATTGCGTGATGAATTCGGTCACCTGCAGCTTCAGCAGGCGCTCCATGTAGCGGTCGCCGAGACCGTCGAGCCGCGCCTGTTCCGCGCGTTGCCGGCCGGCGGCCTGGATGAACTTCATTGCGGGCAGCGTTTCGACGAGGAACGACGACACGTCGGCCGCGCCTTCGCGTACCGAGCGCGCATCGCGCTCGACCTTGCGGCGCATCGTGCGCAGCCACAGGATCTCGAACGGAACCAGCAGCAGCGCGAGCAGCGACAGTTTCCACGACAGCGTGACGAGCAGTGCGAGCGTGCCGACCAGCCCGATCACGTTCGACACGGCGGAGAACAACGCGTCGAGCGCGAAGCGCTGGATCTCGGCGACGTCGCCGTCGAGGCGCGACAGCAGGTCGCCGAGACGGCGCTGCCCGTAGAACGACGGCGACAGCCGCTGCAGGTGTGCATAGACGGCGCTGCGCAGCGAGAACAGCACGCGGCCGGACAGCCGTGTGTGCAGGTAACGGTTGATGCCGCCGAGCAGCGTGCCGACGAAGCCCGCGAACACCATCGCAAACGCGACCGCGACGAGCATCCGGAAGTCCTTGCCGACCAGCCCGCGGTCGATCAGCTCCTTCGTGAGCCACGGCTGCGCGAGCGCCAGCAGCGACGCGCAGGCCGACAGCGCGAGCAGGCCGGCGATCGCGAGCCGGTGCGGCCGCACGAAACCGTATAGCCAGCCGAGCGCGCGCGCGAGCTGCGCGCGGTCGTCGGTCTTCACGAAGCGCAGGACGAGTTTCAGCATCGGTGCGACCGGCCCGTAACGAATGCAGCGGACGAATGCGCGCGCGCCATCATGACTGCAGCCGCTTGAGCCGGCGGTACAGCGTTGCGCGGCTGATGCCGAGCGTCTGCGCGGCGGCCGCGACGTTGCCGTCGTGGCGCGCGAGCGATTCGCGGATCAGGTCGTCCTCGTGACGGCGGATCAATCCGAACGACGCGTCCGGTGCCGGGCACACGCCGTCGATGAAGCCGTCGCACAGATGGTCGAGGCCCAGCACGTCGTCGTGGTCGGCGCGCACCGCGAGCGCGGTGCGCAGCACCATCTCGAGCTGGCGGATGTTGCCCGGCCAGCGATGCTGGCGAAACACGTCGGCGAGTTCGGCGTTCACGCTCACGTGCGGCGCGCCGAGCCGCGCGAGCAGCGCGGTGACGATCAGGTCGACGTCGTCGCGTTCGCGCAGCGCGGGCAGCAGCACGTTCACGCCGTGAATCCGGTAGTAGAGGTCTTCGCGGAAGGACTTGTCGCGCACCATCGTCTGCAGGTCGCGGTGCGTCGCACAGATCACCGCGATGTCGATGGCCTGCTCGTCGCCCGCGCCGAGGGGCGCGACCTTGCGTTCCTGCAGAACGCGCAGCAAGCGCGCCTGCAGGTGCAGCGGCATGTCGCCGATCTCGTCGAGAAACAGCGTGCCGCCGTGCGCCTGCATCAGCCGGCCGGTCATCCCGCCCTTGCGTGCGCCCGTGAAGGCGCCGTCGCGATAGCCGAACAGCTCCGACTCGATCAGCCCTTCCGGAATCGACGCGCAGTTCACCGCGACGAACGGCTTGCCGGCGCGTGCGCTCGCCTCGTGCAGCGCGCGTGCGACGACTTCCTTGCCGGTCCCCGTCTCGCCCTGCACGAGCACGGGCAGCCCGTTGTTGAGCCCTTGCCGCGCCATCGTCAGCGCGCGCAGCAGGCGCGGCTGGCGGCCGGCGAGGGCGGCCAGCGCCTGGGTGCCGGCATCGCCGGCCGGTGCCGGCACGCGGTCGCGCAAGGCCGGCACGACCGTCGCGCGCGGCGGGCGCAGCGCTTTGCAATGGAACGCCGCGTCGACGCCTTCGACGCGCAGCATCCCGCCTTGCTCGGCGAACGCGACGAACGACGGCGTGCGCCCGTGTGATGCGCTTTCGCAGCGGCGGCCGACGAGTGCGTCGCGTGCCGCGCCGAGCAGCTCGCACGCATGTGCATTTGCGGCGACGATGCGGCCGTCTTCGGCAACCGCGAGCACGCCGCTCCAGCTCGAACCGAGATACGTGCGGCGCGGATGAAACACGAGCACGACATGCTCGGGGAAATACGCGTCGAACAGACGCGTCTCGATGTGCGTGGCCGCCGCGCTCATCAGCATCGACATGCCGTCGAGCGTGAGCGGCAGTTCGCCTTCGCGCGTGAGGTCGAGCACGCCGATCGGCTTGCCGTGCGGATCGCACAGCGGCAGCGAGCGGCATGAGAAGCGGCTCAAGCGGCCGAGGAAATGTTCGCCGCTGTCGATCGCGACCGCACAGCCTTCGACGAGCGCGGTGCCGAGCGCGTTCGTGCCGCGCAGCGATTCGCACCAGCTCGCGCCGGCGCGGATGTCGCCGATGCCGAGCGCGGCAAGCTGGGTCGCGTCGCCGTCCACCGACAGGATCGTTGCGCGCGCATCGGCCAGCAGGATCATCCCGTCGCGTCCACAGCGCTCCGCGAGGAATTCGAGTTCGGGCGCGGCCGCATCGAGCAGCAGGCGGTTCGCGTCGCGCAGCTCGTCGAGATTGCAGAATTCATGCAGGTTCAGCCGCGCGTCGTCGTCCCAGCGCACGCCGTGATCGAGGCTGCGCCGCCACGACTGGTCGATTTCGATGCGCAGGCAGCCTTGCGGCAGCACGCCGTCGGAACTGAGCCGTTCGCGAATCAGGCGGGTTGCTTGCAGTCGGTCCGGAAGCCGTTGGCCGGAAGGGAAGTAGTCTTGCACGTCGCCCCTCCTCAGGAGAAAGTCGGGCCGTCCGATCCGGCGCGGCCGCACGCAAAAAGGCCCGCCGAGTCTGGCATAAGCCCGGGCATAAATCCATCCGGTCAAAAACCTAAGACCCAGGCGGGGCGCGGCGGCGCGGGCGATTTGCGTGCGCGCGCAGACCGTCTTCGGCGGGCGAGACAACGCGACGTGCAGGGCGACATGCATGGCGGGGTGTGCGTGCGAACTTCGCGCGACGGCGGCGCTCAGGCGCGCAGGTTGTACGCGTTGCACCAGCCGCCGTTCGCGACCCGTTTTCCGGCGAACAGCGGGCACGGTGCGTTCGGGTCGGCAGCCTTGCCCTGGTACAGGCTGCAGCGGCCGCAGTCCTGGCCCGGCGCATAGCGCGCGAACGCGGCGCGGTCGACGCGCGAGGCGTCGGTGCGATAGCCGAGCGCTTTCGCGGCCGGGTCGGCTTCGTCGAGCAGCGCCGGCGCGGCGCACGCGGCGCGCGGCAGCGCGGCGGCCGACAGCAGGCCGGCGGCGGCGATCATGAAGGTGCGGCGGGAAGCGGGGAGGCGGGGCATCGGGTGTCTCGTGGTCGTTGTCGGTCAGGAACAGCGCAGAAAAATACGAGCGCCGAAGAAACAAGCGCGCCGCGCGACATCGCCGCGCGGCGCGTGGGTCGCTCACATCGGCGACGCGATCACACGTTCATCAGCACCGATTTCAGTTCCGTGTAGTGCTCGATCGCGGCCGCGCCCATCTCGCGGCCGAAGCCCGACATCCGGTAGCCGCCGAACGGCAGCGCGGGATCGAGCGCGCTGTGGCAATTGACCCAGACCGAACCCGAGCGGATCTTCGGGATCATCCGGTGCGCGGCCGACAGGTTGTTGGTCCAGATGCTCGCGCCGAGCCCGTAGCGCGTATCGTTCGCGAGGCGGATCGCGTCGTCGATCGTGTCGAACGGCATCGCGACCAGCACCGGCCCGAAGATCTCCTCCTGCACGAGCGGGCCCTTCTGGTCGACGTCGACGAGCACGGTCGGCTTCACGAAGTAGCCGGGGCCGTACGCTTCGCCGCCGCACGCGAGCTGCGCGCCCAGTTCGCGGCCGCGCTCGATGTAGCCGGCCACGCGCTTTTGCTGCTTCGCCGAGATCAGCGGCCCCATGTCGACCGACGGGTCGAGCGCGTTGCCGAGCTTCATGTTGCTCGCGATGCCGGCGATGTCGCCCACCACGCGATCGAAGTGCTTGCGCTGCACGTACAGGCGCGAGCCGGCGCAGCACACCTGGCCGTGATTGAAGAAGATCGCGGTGGCCGCGCCGGACGCCGCAACGGCGGGGTCCGCATCGTCGAACACGATCGTCGGCGACTTGCCGCCGAGTTCGAGCGTCACGCGCGTCATCGATTCCATCGCGGCCTTGCCGATCAGCTTGCCGACTTCGGTCGAGCCCGTGAAGGTCAGCTTGTCGACGTCCGGGTGGTGTGCGAGCGCGGCGCCCGCTTCCGCGCCGGTGCCGGTGACGACGTTGAACACGCCGGTCGGATAGCCGGCTTCCTGCACGAGTTCCGCGAGCCGCAGCGCGGTGAGCGGCGTTTCGTCGGCGGGCTTCAGCACCATCGTGCAGCCCGTCGCAAGCGCGGGGCCGAGCTTCCAGCACGCGAGCAGCAGCGGGAAGTTCCACGCGACGATCGCGCCGACCACGCCGACGGCCTCGCGCCGGATGAAGCCGTGGAACTGGCTGTCGGGCATCAGCGGCATCGACACGTCGACGGTCGCGCCTTCGATCTTGGTCGCCCAGCCGGCCATGTAGCGCAGGAAGTCGATCGACAGCTGCACGTCCATCACGCGCGCGATCTGTGCGCTCTTGCCGTTGTTCACGCATTCGAGCTCGGCGAGCTGCTGCGCGTCGCGTTCGAGCAGATCCGCAAGACGCCACAGCAGGTTCTGCCGTTCGCGCGGCCGCATGCGGCTCCACGCGGAATCGTCGAACGCCTGCCGGGCCGCGCGTACCGCGTGGTCGACGTCGGCCGCGCCGGACGCCGGCACGCGGCACAGTTCGTCGCCGGTCGCGGGATTGTGGACTGCCAGGGTGGCGCCGCTTTCGGCGCTGCGCCACGCATCGCCGATCAGCATCGACGGCGTGCGCGCGATGAACGACTGGGTTTGCGGAAGTAACGACAACGTTGCCTGCATGGAAGCTCCTCGCTCATCGGGGTTCGGGTGTCGAGGCGAAAAGCAGCTTCCATACCAATGACGCCACGGCGGCCTGCGTGCGCCGCGCGCGCCTTGCGGCGCGGGGCGTGCGGCGAGATGGCCCGCGCTGTCGCGCACGCTGGGCAGCGCCGCGTGCGCCGTGCGATGTCTCAATTTGAGAATCCGGATGCAACGTGAGACGCGACATGCGGCACGCGCGCTGCCGGCCGGCATCGTATCGCCGCCGCCATGGCGCGCGAATGCCGGTTTGGCGCGCCGGTTTGAATCGGGATTTTCCCGAGCGTTCGGCGGGAAAAGCGCGTGTTTTCCTTGTGGCAACCCCGACGCCGGCGACTGGCACGGCCTGTGCTTGAAGAGCGTGAGACAAGCGCCGCAGCGCTGCATGCCGGACGATTCGAGACCCCACGTAAAGGAGCAGAGCCTTGTTCAAGACTTTCATTCGACGCAGCAGGCCGCCCCGCGCGGCCGCGGCCGTCGCCGCCGCCGGTGCGCTCGCGCTGGCCTCGGGCGCCGTGCAGGCCCAGGCCCAGGCGCCGCGCGACGCTCACGCGATCCTGAGCCAGACATGCGCGGCCTGTCACGCGGCCGAGTCGAAGGATTCGTGGAGCCGCATCAGCCATCAGCGCAAGACGCCGGAAGGCTGGCTGATGACGATCGCGCGGATGCAGACGATGCACGGCCTCACGATCAGCGACGACGAACGGCGCATTCTCGTGAAGTACCTGTCGGATACGCAGGGCCTCGCGCCGTCGGAGACGAAGGATTTCCGCTACGCGCCGGAGCGTCGCCTGAACACGCAGGAGACGATCGGCAACGAGGAATTCAAGCAGATGTGCGCGCGCTGCCACTCGGCCGCGCGTCCGCTGCTGCAGCGCCGTCCGGTCGCCGAATGGGACAAGCTCGTGAACTTCCACCTCGGGCAGTGGCCGTCGATCGAGTATTCGGCGATGGGCCGCGACCGCGACTGGCTGAAGGTCGCGCTCACCGACATGGCGCCGCTGCTTGCCAAGGACTACCCGTACGACAGCAAGGCGTGGACCGCATGGAAGCAGCACCATCCGCCCGCGACCGCGCTTGCGGGCACCTGGAGCTTCGGCGGCCATATGCCGGGCAAGGGCGACGCGTACGGCACGATGACCGTGAAGGGCGGCTCGGGCGACCGCTTCGACGTCGAGCTGAAGGGGCGGTTCGCGGACGGCAGCCCGCTCTCGGGCACCGGCACGGCGACGCTCTACACGGGCTACGAATGGCGCGCGAGCGTGAAGGTCGGTGACACGACGATGCGCCAGGTGCTGATGGCCAGCAACGGTGCGCTGCGTGGCCGGATGTTCGACGACGCGCATGACGAGCGCGGCCTCGACTTCAGCGCGGCGAAGCTCGGCAACGCCCAGATCGTTGCAGTGCAGCCGGCTTATGTGAGGGCGGGCGGGGAGGCCGACGTGACGATCGTCGGCGCGAACCTGCAGGGCACGCCCGCGTTCGGCGCCGGCGTGACGGTCGCATCGGTGCTCGAGCGTACGCCGGAGTATGTGCGGGTGCGCGTGAAAGCCGCCGACGGCAGCGCGGCCGGCCCGCGCAGCGTGAGTGTCGGCGCCGCGCATGCGGACGGGTTTGCCGTCTATCGCGAGATCCACGACGTGAAGGTAGAACCCGACTTCTCGGTCGCGCGCATCGGCGGCAACGGCGGTTCGACGCCGAAGGTGGAAGGGCGTTTCGACGCGGTCGCATGGGGCGTCGACGGTGCAGGCAAGCCGTTCCGCATCGGCGTCGTGCCGGCGCAATGGTCGGTCGCGCCGTTCGACGATCAGTCGAAGGGCGACCGCGACACGCAGTTCGCCGGCACGATGCAGGCATCGACGGGCATCTTCACGCCCGGCAACGCGGGCCCGAACCCCGCGCGCCGGATGGGCACCAACAACACGGGCAACCTGAACGTCGTCGCGACGGTGACGGACGGCTCGCGCACGGTGACGGGCACCGGGCACATGATCGTCGCGGTGCAGCGCTGGAACAACCCGCCGCTGCCCTGACCGGTCCGCATGTCCCCGCGCCGGGCCGCCACGCGGCCCGGTCCGAATCCGACGAACGCAAGGAGAATCCGATGAGCGCCCTGTTGAACGTGGTCGAACGCAACGTGCATGAAGTGCGCGTCGACGACGAGCGCCTGATGTTCCATGTGCCGAGCAGCTCGCTGTTCGCGGCCGATCGCGTGACGGCCGACATCATCGACGCGCTGCGCGCGAGCAGCTGCACGGCCGACGAGCTGTTCGCGCGGCTGGCCGGTCGCTCGCCGCACGGCGAACTCGCCGAAACGCTCGGCGAGCTGATGGCCCTCGAGGTCGTCAGCGACGGCTCGCCGCTCACGCCCGAGATCGCGGTGAAGCGCGTCGAGCGCACCGCGATCGACACGGTCGTGCTGAACGTGAACACCGGCTGCAACCTGAGTTGCACGTATTGCTACAAGGAAGACCTCGACACGCCGTCCGCGGGGCGGCGGATGGACATCGAGACCGCCAAGGCGTCGGTCGAGATGCTGCTGAAGGAATCGCCCGACCTGCCGCGCTACACGGTCGTGTTCTTCGGCGGCGAACCGCTCAGCAACCGCAAGCTGATCGAGTGCATGGTCGAGTATTGCGAGCTGCGCTTCGGCGCGCTCGGCAAGCAGGTCGAGTTCGTGATGACGACCAACGCGACGCTCTTGACCGAGGAGATCGTCGACTGGCTCGACGCGCACCGCTTCGGGCTGTCGGTCAGCATCGACGGGCCGCGCTCGATCCACGACCTGAACCGCCGCACGGTCGGCGGCGCGGGCACCTACGACGTCGTGCGCCGCAAGGTCGAGATGCTGCTCAAGCGCTACCGCAGCCGCCCGGTCGGCGCACGCGTGACGCTCACGAGCGGTGTGACCGACATCGAAGGGATCTGGGACCACCTGTTCAACGAACTCGGTTTCGCCGAAGTCGGCTTCGCGCCGGTCACGTCGGGGCAGCTCGACACGTTCAACCTGCAGCCCGACGAACTCGTGCAGGTGTTCGCGAACATGAAGGCGCTTGGCCGGCGTTATCTTGCCGCCGCGCTCGAGAACCGCAACATCGGCTTCTCGAACCTGCACCAGCTGATCACCGACCTGCACGAAGGGCACAAGAAGTCGCTGCCGTGCGGCGCGGGGCTCAAGATGCTCGCGGTCGACCACAAGGGCGACCTGAACCTGTGCCACCGCTTCACCGGCTCGGCGCTGCCGACCTTCGGCAACGTGCATGAAGGCGTGGCGCAGGCGCAGCTCAACGACTTCCTGTCGCAACGCCTCGAGCGCAGCGGCACCGGCTGCGAAACCTGCCGCATCCGCAACCTGTGCTCGGGCGGCTGCTATCACGAGAGCTACGCGCGCTACGGCGACCCCGCGCATCCGACCTACCACTACTGCGAGCTGATGCGCGACTGGATCGATTTCGGCATCGAGGTCTACAGCCGGATCATCGCCGGCAACCCGGCGTTCATCGGCAACCACATCACTCCGCGCAAGGCGAACTGACATGAAACATCTGAAGCCGCTCAACAACAAGGCGAAAAAGCTCGAGGAGGCCGTGCAGCAGGATCGCCTCGAGGAAGTCGTCGCGATGACGTCGGTCGCGGGCTGCACGTCGACGACCGATCCCGGCTGGGAGACGGACGTGTTCGGCGGGGTCGCGTCGCTGTGCCAGCCGATGGAGGCCGACCTGTACGGCTGCTCCGACCCGTGCTGGTGGCCCGCGCAGGTGCCCGACATGATGAGCACCTATCCGGACTGGAACAAGCACGCGACCGATTCCGGCGCGGACTGGCGCCAGCTCGGCAGCGTGTTCCCCAAAGACAAGTGATCCACCCGGCACCGATCAAGGATTCTCCATGCGATTCACGACTCCCCTGAGCCGCGCGCTCCTCGCGGCCGCGCTCGCCTCGGCCGCGTCGCTGTCGGCCGCGGCCGACGGTCCGCTGCAGGCCGGCCACGAGTACCTCGCCGTCACGAACTACCCGAACAACCTGACCGTGATCGACACGGGCACCGACAGCGTCGTCAAGACCTGCACGCTGCCCGACGCATTCGGCCCCGGCACGATCCAGATCAGCCCGGACCGCAGCCGCGCGTACGTGTTGAACAACCACTACGGCGACCTGTACGGCGTCGATCTCGATTCGTGCAAGACCGTGTTCCATGCGGAGCTCGCCGAAGCGGGCAACGAGCGGGCGCGCGCGATGTTCTCGATCGGCCTGAGCCCGGACGGCAAGGAGATCTACAGCGTCGTCAACCCGACCAGGCTGAACCGCGACAGCTACGAAGTGCAGTCGCCGCGCCTGCAGGTGTATCGCACCGACGGCGGGCTCGACGCGAAGCCGGTGCGCACGTTCGCGGCGCCGCGCCAGACGACGATGCTGCAGGCCGCCGACGACGGGTCGCTGTTCATCGTCGGCGCGGACATCTACCGGATGAACGCGCAGACGGGCAAGTACGACGTCGCCGTGCCGCTGCGCAACTGGAAGCAGCCGCTGCACGGCCAGCCGGATGTGCTGTACGTGTGGCCGCAGCAGCGTCCGCAGCACACGCTCAACCTGCTCTATACGGCCGACCGCTTCAAGGACGAGAAGAAGGACCCGGCATCCGCGCAGACGATGTACGGCTACGTCGACATCGACCTGAAGACGGGCAACGCGACGGTCAGGGATTTCGCACCGGTCACCGAGGTGTACTTCACGGGCGGGCTGTCGCCGAAGGATCCGAACGCGATGTACGGCGTGCTGAACCGTCTCGCGAAGTACGACGTGAAGAACGAGAAGCTGGTCGAGGCCGCGCCGCTCGATCACTCGTACTACTGCCTGTCGTTCAACCGCGCGGGCAGCAAGCTCTATCTTGCGGGCACCTTCAACACCGTCGCCGTGTACGACGCCGACTCGCTGAAGAAGCTGAAGGACATCCGCGTGCCGGGCGGCGACATGGCGATCACGACCGCGCAGATGTTTACACGATGATGCATGCGCCGGCCCGCGGGCCGGCGCCGTAGATCAGGAGACTACATGACCACTGCCATCGCCACCGGCATGCCGCGCGACGGCCTGTCGATCGTGCAGGGCCGTACCGACGTGCCGCTGTCGGACGCGACCGTCGCCGCGCTGCTGCGCGACACCGCATCGCGCTTTCCGGCGCGGCCGGCCGTCGTGTTCCGCGAGCAGGGCATCCGCTGGGACTGGCGCACGTTCGCGCACGAGATCGACGTACTCGCGGCCGGGCTCGTCGCGCTCGGGATCGAGCCGGGCGACCGCGTCGGCATCTGGTCGCCGAACCGCGTCGAATGGCTGCTCGCGCAGTTCGCGACCGCGCGCATCGGCGCGATCCTCGTCAACATCAATCCGGCCTACCGGCTCGCGGAACTCGAGTACGCGCTGAACAAGGTCGGCTGCCGTGCGCTGATCGCGGCCGAGCAGTTCAAGTCGTCGAAGTACCTGGAGATGCTGCAGGCGCTCGCGCCGGAACTCGCGCACTGCGCGCCGGGCGAACTGCATGCCGCGCGGCTGCCGAGCTTGCGCACGGTCGTGTCGATGGGCGAGGTAGTGCCGGCCGGCATGTTCCGCTTCGCGGACGTGATGGCGCGCGGCCGGGACACGCTCGATGTCGCGCGGCTCGACGCGATCGGCGCGACGCTCGCGGCCACCGACCCGATCAACATCCAGTTCACGAGCGGCACGACCGGCAGCCCGAAGGGCGCGACGCTCACGCACCGCAACGTCGTCAACAACGCGCGCTTCATCGCGATGGCGATGTGCTTCACCGAGCAGGATTCGCTCTGCATTCCGGTGCCGCTGTATCACTGCTTCGGCATGGTGCTGGCGGTGCTCGCGTGCGTGTCGACGGGGGCCGCGATGGTGTTCCCCGGCGAGGCGTTCGATCCGGTTGCCACGCTCGCGGCCGTCGCCGACGAACGCTGCACCGCGTTGCATGGCGTGCCGACGATGTTCATCGCGGAGCTCGACCATCCAGAGTTTGCGACGTTCGACCTGTCGACGCTGCGCACCGGGATCATGGCCGGGTCGCCGTGTCCGATCGAGACGATGAAGCGCGTCGTGTCGCAGATGCACCTGTCGGAGATCACGATCGCGTACGGGATGACGGAGACGAGCCCGGTGTCGTTCCAGAGTTCGACCGACGATCCGCTCGAGAAGCGCACGACCACGGTCGGGCGCGTGCAACCGCATCTCGAAGTGAAGATCGTCGATCCGAATGGTGACGTCGTGCCGGTCGGCGCGACGGGCGAGCTGTGCACGAAAGGCTATTCGGTGATGCCCGGCTACTGGGACGACGACGCGAAGACGCAGGAGACGATCGTCGACGGCTGGATGCATACGGGCGACCTCGCGACGCTCGATGCCGACGGCTATTGCAACATCGTCGGCCGGCTGAAGGACATGGTGATTCGCGGCGGCGAGAACATCTACCCGCGCGAGATCGAGGAATTCCTGTTCCGCCATCCGAAGATCCAGAGCGTGCAGGTGTTCGGCGTGCCCGATGCGAAATACGGCGAGGAGCTGTGCGCGTGGATCGTGTTGCGCACGGACGAGCAGATGTCGGAGGACGACGTGCGGGCGTTCTGCCACGGCCAGATCGCGCACTACAAGATCCCGAAGTACGTGTGCTTCGTCGACGAACTGCCGATGACGGTGACGGGCAAGGTGCAGAAGTTCGTGATGCGCCAGCAGATGATCGACGCCTGGGGGCTGAAAGCCGCCGATACCGCGTAGTGCCGCGCAGGCGGCCGTCGTGCCGCCCGCTGCGTCTGCCATGACCGCCCGCCGGGCGGTTTTCCCTGCCGCCCCGTCCGCCCGGGGTAGAATGCGCGCCACGCCGCGATGTCGCGCGCGACGGGCATCGCGCCGTTCCGACCAACGGCGCACGCAAATGCCCGGCGCCCGCACCGGGGCGTTCGAAGCGTCCCCCGCATGACCAGACCGCGCGATGCAGCCGGCTGCCGCCGCGCACCCGGCCCACGGATCGGCGGCGGCGTCGGTGCCCCGGCGCGTCACCTGAATCCGACGTCCCATCCTGCGTTTTCCGATCGATCGGCCCGCGTGCGGCCGGATCGTCTGATTCGTGCGATGCATGTCGTGTCGACGGTCGTACCCGGCGGCTCCCCGGGCCCGTCGCGCAATCGTGCGCGGGCGCGCGCTTCGCAGCTTCGTAACGTGTTTCGAGTGTTTCGACAGGGTCGAGTGGCGAGTTTTCCATCCAGAATAATGACGGTGAATAGAACAACAGCGTCGCCCGCACGGCGGCGGCGCGCGAAGGTCGGGCTTGGCGTCGGTCTCGGCCTGACGCTGATCGCGGCGCAGGCCGCCGCGGCACAGGGCGACGCGCCGGCAGCATCGGACGCCGATGCTGCCGGCAGCACGATCCTGCCGGCGATCTCGGTCAGCGGTGAGCGCGGCAACGCGTTGCGCGTGCGCGCAGCGTCGGTCGCGGGGCTCGACGACGCGCCGCTGCGCGACACGCCGGCCTCCGTCAGCGTCGTCACGCGCGCGCAGATCGACGACCAGCAGGCGAAGCGCCTGAGCGACGTGGTGCGCAACGACGCGTCGGTCGTCAACGACTATGCGCCGGTCGGTTACTACGAAGGCTTTGCGATCCGCGGCTTCCCGGTCGATCTCGCGAGCGCGATCCGGATCGACGGGTTGACGGTGTCCGGCGAGCAGAACGTGCCGCTCGAGAACAAGGAGCGCGTCGAGATCCTGAAGGGGCTCGCCGGCATCGACAGCGGCGTGGTCGCGCCGGGCGGCGTGATCAACTTCGTGACGAAGCGCTCCGCGAACGTCGCAAGCGTGACGGCCGGCGTCGACAGCCGCGGCTCGACGTCCGCGGCCGTCGATCTCGGCCGCCGCTTCGGTCCCGACCATCAGTTCGGGTTCCGGATCAATGCCGCGAAGGAGAACATGCACTCGTATATCGACGGCACGAACGGACGGCGCACGTTCGGTTCGATCGCCGCCGACTGGGACATCAGCCCGCGCGCGAGCCTGCAGCTCAACGCGGAATTCCAGCAGTGGATCCAGCGTTCCGCGCCCGGCTACCAGCTGCTCGGCGGCACGGTCGTGCCGTCCGTGAAGACGACGTCGAAGGCGCTCGGCACGCAACCGTGGGCGAAGCCGGTGACGACCGACGCGCTGAACCTGAACGCGCGCTTCGACTACCAGTTCAACGACGACTGGAAGGCCTACATCGCTGCCGGCCGCAGCCGCACGATGATCGACGACAACAGCGCGTTCGCGTATGGCTGTTCGTATGCGCCGAGCTGCGCGGCCGGCACGACGTCGCCGTTCTTCTTCGGTGCGAACGGCGACTACGACGTGTACGACTTCCGCAGCCCCGGCGAATACCGTCGCAACGACGACCTGCGCGCGGTGACGACGGGCCGGTTCGCGACGGGCCCGCTGCATCACGAGCTGACGCTCGGCGTGAGCGTGCAGCGTCGCGTCGTGCACATGGCCAATGCCGTGTACGACTACGTGGGCAGCGAGAACATCTATGGGCCCGACGTCACGTTTGCGCCGTCGCCGAATACGGCCGGGCCGTCGTATCCGCAACTCGACGCGTGGCAGTACGGTGTGTTCGGGCTCGACCGCATCAGCATCGGCGAGCACTGGCAGGTGCTCGCGGGCGGCAAGGAAGTGCTGCTGCGCCAGCGCAGCTGGGACAGCCTCGACGGCGCCGCGACGCACACCGACCGCTCGGTGTTCCTGCCGCAGGTCGCGCTCGTCTACAAGCCGGTGAACGTGCTGTCGCTGTACGCGTCGTACAGCAAGGCGCTGTCGCTCGGCGACCAGGCGCCGGTGCGTGCGACCAATGCGTATGCGTTCCTGCCGCCGGTCGAATCGCACCAGTTCGAACTCGGCGCGAAATACGACTGGCTCGACCGGCTGAGCCTCACGGCCGCCGTGTTCTCGATCAGCAAGCCGTTCCAGTTCGCCGACCCCGATGCGTCCGGCACGAGCTACACGTTCGTGCAGCGCGGCACGCAGCGGCACCAGGGGATCGAGCTCGGCGCGGCCGGGCGGCTCACCGAGCGGCTGTCGCTGACGGCCAGCGTCGCGGCGATTCGCGCACGCGCGTACGATTCGGGTTCGCCGGCGTACGAAGGGCACCAGATCATCAACGTGCCGGCGCTGCGCGCGTCGCTGTATGCGGATTACGCGGTGCCGGGCGTCGCGGGGCTGAACATGCTGGGCGGCGTCGAGTACAGCGCCGGGCGCAACGCGAACGAAGAGGGCACCGCGCGCGTGCCGTCGTGGTTCGTGTTCAACCTCGGCGCACGCTATACGACGAAGATCGGCGGCCACCGCGCGGTGCTGCGCGTGTCGGTGGACAACCTGTTCAACAAGTTCTACTGGCGCGACGCGGGCGAGCAGCAGGGCGACGCGTACCTGTTCCCGGGCGCGCCGCGCACCGCGCGCGTATCGTTGACCTATGATTTCTGATCGACCGGATCCGGCCGCGTGACGCGCGGCTCCGGCAGCTACCCAGGAGAGCACAGACGATGTCCCCACTCGAAATCGCCGGCGTGATCGTCAGCGCGCTCGCGATCTGGCTGACCGCGAAGCGGCGCATGCTGTGCTGGCCGGTCGGGCTCGCGTCGGTCGCGTTGTATGGCTGGATCTTCTTCGACGCGAAGCTGTATTCCGACATGCTGCTGCAGGGCGCGTTCGCGGTGCTGCAGGTGTACGGCTGGCGCCGCTGGATCGCGCAGCGTACGCTGGAGGCGAGCGGCGGCGCGGCGCCGCAAGGCGACGTCGCGCCCGTCACCGGCGTGCGGCCGCGGCAGATGCTGCCCGACCTGATCGCGGCCGTCGTCGGCAGTGCGCTGCTCGGCGGGATGATGGCGCGCTGGACCGATGCGGCGCTGCCGTTCGTCGATGCATCGCTGACCGCGTTCAGCCTCGTCGCGCAATACTGGACCGCGCGACGCTACATCGCGTCGTGGGGGCTGTGGATCGTCGTGAACGTCGTGTATGTCGGGATGTTCGTGTTCAAGGAACTGTATCTGACGGCCGGACTCTATGCGCTGTTCATCGCGCTCGCCGTCATCGGCTGGCGTGACTGGAGCCGGACGGCCGACGCGCTGCGCGCGACCGCAAGCCCGGCGGGCTGATTCACGGGTCGTTCAACCACGGAGCAACGTCGTTCATGTCATTTCCACTCGAGCCGGACGGGCCGCTATCGCGGGACGTCGCACCGCCGCAGTTCGGTGTCGACGGCGAGCAGGCCGAACGCGACTGGCCGCTGATGACGCACGACGAGGTGGCTGCGTTGCTCGCAAGGATCGATGGCGCCGGCGAGCCGGCGCGGTTGACGTGGCACAGCCCGCGGCAGTTCGCGGCGGCCGCGCTGGTGCGGATGACAGACGGCCGCGCGCTGTTCGTCAAGCGGCATCACGTGAGCCTGCGCGACGTCGCGGGGCTCGAGGAAGAGCATCGTTTCATCGCGCATCTGCGCGCACGCGGCATGCCGGTGGTGGACGTGCTGGCCGATCGCGACGGCGCGACGGCCTTTGCGTCCGGCGACTGGACGTACGAGGTGCATGTGGTCGCGCCCGGCGTCGACCCGTATCGGGGCGTGATGTCGTGGCAGCCGTTCACGCATCCTTCGCATGCTTACGCGGCCGGCCGCGCGCTGGCCGAACTGCATCGCGCGTCGGCCGGTTACGATGCGCCGGCGCGGCCCGTGCGCACGCTGTTGTCGAGTTTCCGCGTGCTGTCGTCCGCCGACCTGGCGGGGGCGCTCGAACGCTGGGTCGATGCCCAGCCGCTGCTGGGGTGCGCACTCGGCACGCGCGACTGGCGCGGCGATGTGGCGGATGCGATCGGCCCGTATCACGCGCGGCTCGTGCCGCTGCTGCCGGCGCTGCCGCCGCTCTGGACGCACGGTGACTGGCATGCGTCGAACCTGCTGTGGACCGACGCCGGACCCGGCGCGCAGGTGCGCACCGTGCTCGATTTCGGGCTGTCGGATCGCACCTGCGCGGTGATGGATGTCGCGCTCGCGATCGAGCGCAATACGGTCGACTGGATGGCGCCGGCCGATGCGCGCCGCGTCGAATACGCGCACATCGATGCGCTGCTCGACGGCTACGAATCGCTCGAACCGTTGAGCGACGATGCGTATGCGGCGCTGGTCGCGATGCTGCCGATCGTGCATACGGAGTTCGCGCTGTCGGAAGTGGCGTATTTCGGGTGCATCATCGACGCCCCGGCGATCGTCGATATCGCGTACGACGGCTACCTGATCGGGCATGCGCGCTGGTTCGGCGAACGCGACGGCCGGCAACTGCTCGACTGGCTGGTGCAACGCCGGCGCGCGAAGCAGGGGCGTGCCTGACGCGGGATCGTAGCGACACGACCGCTTCGCGAGCCTGATCGGGACATGAAATTTTCGTCATGCATCGTCGACACGTATCCGGCTGGCGCGACGACGTGGATGACGCTCGACGTTGTCGGGCCCGGCGCGCGCCATGCGGCGGCGAAGGTGCCGAAGCAGGCCGCCAGCGGCGACGGTAACGTGAGCAGCGCAAGCTTCACGGTTGGTGTCATGGGGCCTCGGCGGTTGCGTGCCGGGCGTTGCCCCGGCATCAACCGGCGATTGAACACCTTGAAGCGGCCTCAAGGTCAACGCATTTGACGCGGGCGCACCGGCGAGCCGGCGCGCCCGTTCCGGTCACAGTTGCGCGAGCGCCTGGTCGAGATCGGCGAGCAGGTCGTCGATATGCTCGATGCCGATCGACAGCCGCACCGTTTCCTCCTTCACGCCGGCCTTCGCGAGTTCGGCTGGCGACAGCTGGCGGTGCGTCGTCGACGCCGGGTGCGTCGCGAGCGATTTGGTATCGCCGATGTTGACGAGCCGCGTGAACAGCTTCAGCGCGTCCTGGAACCTTGCCCCGCCGTCGCGGCCGCCCTTCACGCCGAACGTCAGGATGCCGGGCGCGCGGCCCGACAGGTAGCGTGCGACGAGCGGGTGGTCCGGGTGATCGGGCAGCCCCGCGTAGTTCACCCACTCGACGTGTTCGTGGCGCGCGAGATGCTGCGCGATCTTCAGCGCGTTGTCGCTGATGCGTTCGATACGCAGCGCGAGCGTCTCGATACCCTGCAGGATCTGGAACGCGTTGAACGGCGAGATCGCCGCGCCCATGTTGCGCAGCGGCACGACGCGCGCGCGGCCGATATAGGCGGCCGGCCCGAACGCTTCCGTATAGACGACGCCGTGATAGCTGACGTCGGGCTCGTTGAGCCGCTTGAAGCGGTCCGCGTGCTGCGTCCACGGGAACTTGCCCGAGTCGACGATCGCACCGCCGAGGCTCGTGCCGTGGCCGCCGAGGTATTTCGTCAGCGAGTGCACGACGATGTCCGCGCCGTGTTCGAACGGGCGCAGCAGGTACGGCGACGGCACCGTGTTGTCGACGATCAGCGGGATGCCGTGGCGGTGCGCGATCTCGGCGAGCGCGGCGATGTCGGTCACGTTGCCGAGCGGGTTGCCGACCGACTCCGCGAAGATCGCCTTCGTGCGCGCGTCGATCAGCGGCTCGAACGATGCCGGGTCGCGCGGATCGGCGAAGCGCGTCGTGATCCCGTATTGCGGCAGCGTATGCGCGAACAGGTTGTAGGTGCCGCCATACAGCGAACTGGCGGACACGATGTTGTCGCCGGCTTCCGCGATCGTCTGGATCGCATACGTGACGGCCGCCTGGCCCGATGCCAGCGCGAGCGCGCCGATGCCGCCCTCGAGCGCGGCGATCCGCTGCTCGAGCACGTCCGTCGTCGGGTTCATGATCCGCGTGTAGATGTTGCCCTGGACCTTCAGGTCGAACAGGTCCGCGCCGTGCTGCGTGTCGTCGAATGCGTACGCAACGGTCTGGTAGATCGGCACCGCGACCGCGCGTGTGGTCGGGTCGGGGCGATAGCCGCCGTGCACGGCGATGGTTTCGAGGCGCCAGTTCGAAGAGGCCTGATCGGTCATGGGTGCTCCGTGTGTTGTTGTGATGGTCGACCGATTATAGGAGCACGTGCGCCGCTACCTTTAGAACGAATGGTTGGTTGCTTATGGAGGCGCGACGCATAGAATGCCTGCTCCACAGACGATAGGTGCGCGATGGATCAGGATCAGTGGAACAAGGTGGATGCGTATTTCTCCGCGACGCTCGTGCCGTCCGATGACGTGCTCGACGCCGCGCTCGCGGCAAGCGACGCGGCCGGGCTGCCCGCGATCAACGTCGCGCCGAACCAGGGCAAGCTGCTCCAGCTGCTCGCGACGATTCGCGGCGCACGGCGCATCCTCGAAGTCGGCACGCTCGGCGGTTACAGCACGATCTGGCTTGCGCGCGCGTTGCCGCCGGGCGGCCGGCTCGTGACGCTCGAATTGAACCCCGACCATGCGCAGGTCGCGACGCAGAACATCGCGCGCGCCGGGTTCGCGGAGGTCGTGTCGGTCGTCGTCGGCAGCGCGACGGACAGCCTCGCGCGGCTCGTCGACGCGGGCGAGGCACCGTTCGACTTCATCTTCATCGACGCGGACAAGGACAACAACGCCGTCTATCTGGATGCCGCGCTGAAGCTGTCGCGGCCGGGCACGGTGATCGTCGTCGACAACGTCGTGCGGCGCGGGCGGGTGGCCGATCCGGACAATCACGAGCCGGACGTCGTCGGCGTGCGCAACGGATTCGCCCGGATCGTCGCCGAGCCGAATCTCGTGACGACCGCTGTGCAGACGGTGGGGCTAAAGGGCTGGGACGGGTTCTCGATCTCAATCGTCGGCGCGTGATGTGACGGTCTCACGTCAGCGCGGGTTTTCGGTCGAGCCTGCGGTGCGATAGAGCCGCGGCCACTGAGCCAGGAACAGCCCGTTGCAGGCGCCGTGCATCGCGACATCGTTCAGGACGAAGCGCCGGCCGTCGAACACCCACGATGCGCTCGATCCGCAATCGCCGGCACTCCGCACGCGGTCGAGGCTCGACAGCGTCGCGTGCGCGGGATCGTAGCTTGCTTCCGTCAACTGGTTCGCGAACGACGCCGGGTCGAGGCCCGCGCTCGCGTGCTCGCCGAAGTCCAGCGGCGCCGGTGCGTAAGGCGCGGTGCGATGCACGCGATACCAGAGGTCGGTATGGTTGTACGCGCTGCTCGTCTGGCACGGGATCGACACGATCGCATCGGCGGCCGAGATCGCGATGGCCGTCGCCGTCTTGCGGCGATCGCGCGTCGACATTTCGTCGCCGGCATCGGCTGCGCAACGCTTCACGTTGCCGCCGAACTTGTCGAACACCGCGTCGACGAGCGGCCGTTGTTCGGCCGGCGTGAGGTCGGCCACGCGCGGTGCCGGAACCGGCGCGGGCGGTAGCGCCGGCGCGGCGGGCACCGACGACGCGGGCCGCGTGCCCTTGTGCAGCAGCGCCGTGACCGTGCCGATGCGGCCCTGCGTGTCGTCGATCAGCAGCAGCGCGGCACTCAGTCCCGACAACGACACGCGCGGCGCCTGCGCGGCCGCCGGGTCGCCGAAACTCAGCATCTGCGCGTTGTGCGACACGGTCAGCCATGCGTCGACCGTCGTCGGATCGCTGGTGTGGGTACGGAACGGATAGACGTCGTCATCCCCGCTGCCCGTCCGGGTGGCGGCGTGCCATTCGGCCGGCACTGCGTCGAACGGCTGGCCGTCCGCACGCGCGGTGCGCAGGTCGACGGGTGTCGATGCGAAGATTTCCAGCAGCGGGCGTGCATCGGGGCCGGCGTCGCGCGTGAGCCGCACGATCATGCTGGTGCGCGCGTCGTCGATGTCGTCGTTGCCGGCCTCGGCGACGCAGCGGTTCGCGTTGTCGCACACGACCGACCAGTTCTTGAAGTCGCGCGCGACCGAATGTTGCGCGCGATCGCGAGCGGCGGCGGAGAGCGACGCGGTGAGCACGGCGACGGCGACAGCAAGCGGGAGATGACGAAACATGACGGTTCGTATCGGCGGTGACGGGGCGAAGGGCGGATGTCCGGTTGCAAGCGCATCGTAAGCGCGCAGGGCGAGTCGAGCGCGCCGGGCAGCATCGAGTATACCGCCGCCAGGGTGACGATTCGTGCGACCGCGGCCGAACGCGGGCAGATGCGGAAACGGCGCGATGCCTGCGGGCATCGCGCCGTTCGTCTGTCGGCGGGCGTTCACTGCGTCGCGCTATCCCTTTACGCACACCACCTGACGCAGCGTATGCACCACCTCGACGAGGCTGCGCTGCGCCGCCATCACCGCGTCGATGTCCTTGTAGGCCATCGGGATCTCGTCGACGACGCCTGCGTCCTTTCGGCATTCGACCCCGCGCGTCGCGTTCACCTGGTCGTCGACCGTGAAGCGGCGCTTCGCCTCGGTCCGGCTCATCGCGCGGCCGGCGCCGTGGCTGCACGAGCAAAAGCTTTCCGGGTTGCCGAGCCCGCGCACGATGAAGCTCTTCGCGCCCATCGAACCCGGAATGATCCCGAGCTGCCCCTTCTGCGCGGACACCGCGCCCTTGCGGGTCACGAGCACGTCCTCGCCGAAGTGGCGTTCGCGCTGCACGTAGTTGTGGTGGCAGTTCACCGCGTGCTCGTCGACCGCGAACGGCTTGCCGATCACGCTGCGCGCCGCGCCGATCACTGCGTCCATCATCGCCTGCCGGTTGCGGCGCGCGTAGTCCTGCGCCCAGCCGACCGCTGCGACGTAATCGTCGAAGTGCCGGCTGCCCTCGGTGAAATACGCGAGGTTGCGATCCGGCAGGTTCGCGATGTGCTGCCGCATGTCGGCCTGCGCGAGTTCGATGAACAGGCTGCCGATCGCGTTGCCGACACCGCGCGAGCCGCTGTGCAGCATGAACCACACGTGGTCGGTTTCGTCGATGCACACCTCGATGAAGTGGTTGCCGGTGCCGAGCGTGCCCAGATGCGCGTAGTGGTTCGTCTTTTCCAGCTTCGGATACTTGGCGACGATCCGCTGGAAACCCGGCAGCAGCGACTTCCACGACTCGGTCACGGCGGCCGGCGTGCGATCGCCCCACGCACCCGGGTCGCGGCGGCCCGGCGCGCGCCCATGCGGCACCGCGCGTTCGATCGCGCTGCGCAGCCCGCCGAGCGCGTCCGGCAGGTCGGATGCCGCAAGCGTCGTGCGCGCGGCCATCATCCCGCAGCCGATGTCGACGCCGACCGCGGCCGGGATGATCGCGCCCTTCGTCGGGATCACGCTGCCGATCGTCGAGCCCTTGCCGAGGTGGACGTCCGGCATCACCGCGACGTGCCTGAAGATGAATGGCATCTGCGCGGTGTTGCGCAATTGCGTGCGCGCGTCGTCCTCGACGGCGACGCCTTGCGTCCACATCTTCACCGGCTTGCCGTTCGCCAGTTCCATCACCTGATAATCGTTGTCACTCATTGGCTTCACCATTCGTTCATGCGTCCGGCGCGGCACCCATGCGCCGCGCCGTTTCCTGCATCAAGCGCCCTTGATGCTGACGAGCCCGTTCAGCACCTGGTCGAGACCGCCGAACACCGAGATGCGGTCGATCCGTTCCGCGACGCGCTCGAGCGTTTCCAGCTCCTTGAGCCGCAGCGCGGTCGGGTTCTCTTCCATCACCTTCGCGGTGTTCAGCAGCGAGCGCGTCGCCGCCGTTTCCTCGCGGCGGCGGATCACGTTCGCCTGCGCGGCTTTTTCCGCTTCGACTACCTGCGCGAGGATCGTCTTCATGTCGCCCGGCAGCACGATATCCTTCACGCCGACGCTGCGCACGTCCACGCCCGACTGCGCGAGGCGCGTGCGCACCTGTGCGATCACGACCTCGTCGATCGCCTGCTTGTCCTCCAGCAGTTCGTCGAGCGAGCGCGTGCCGACGGCCGCGCGCAGCGCGAACTGCAGCTCGCGATACAGGTGCTCGACCGGCTTCTGCAGCTGGCCGAACGCATGCAGCACGTCCGCATAGCACCACGTCGCCGACAGGTTCAGCCGCAGCGCGACCTTGTCGCGCGTCAGGATTTCCTGGCCGGCGACTTCGAGCGCCTGCAGGCGCAGGTCGACGAGCTCGACCGACACGTCGCGATTGAAGCGCCAGAATGCCGCAACGCCCGCATCCAGCAGCCGCTCGATCTTGCCGTCGATCTTCAGCACCCCGACGTGATACGCCGGCACCTGCGCCAGCAGCACGCCGATCAGGCCCGCCATGCCGCGCGCACGCAGCGCCGGTTGCGCGATGCGCTTCACGAGCGTGGCCGGCAGCATGCTGTCCCGCGCGAGATCGACGCGCTCCAGCCGATGCGCGATCAGGCCGCGCCAGTACAGCCGGCGCGTGCCGGGCGGCAGGATCTCGACGAGCACGTCGTCCTCGTAGCGCAGGCCCGCTTCGTCGTCGGTCAGGTCCATCGCGACGAAGTATTGCGCGAGCACGTGCTGCGCGTCGTGACGCAGGTAGTCGGCCAGCGCCTGGTCGGCGAGCGGCGCGTCGAGACGCGCGGTCTGCACCGACAGCCGCCTGAACGGATCGAATGCCTTGAACACGCCCGGTTCCAGCACCTTCACGAAATCGCCCTCATTCATCAGCAGCGCGCGTTCGTTCTTTTTCACCACATGACGCTTCCACATATTCTTGTCCTTTTCTTCAATGGCCGCCGGGCGACGCGCATCGCACGGATCGGGGTGCGACGCGATCGGGCGGGCGGCGCGCTGGCCCGGCGCTGCAGCACGCGGCGACGCCTCCTGCATCGCGTCGTCGTGCGCATTCGCGCGGGCCGTCCGGCCGCCCGGCCGATCGCGCGGAACCGCAACCGGTCCGACGCGCGGCGGGCCTGTCGGCCCGCACCGGCGGTACTGCTTCGATCAACCGACCGTCCTTGCGGACGGCGTTCGGACGGGATTCGAACCCGCCACACACCGGCTTGCACCGGTTGCTCCACCAGAATGAGCTTCCGAACAATGGGCGCCCCGGGATTCGAACCCGGACGTGGCATGCCTGAGCGCGCCCCTTTGCCTTCGTCCGTCCATGGCGGCATACGCGACCGCGACGAACGAGGTTCGGCGGCGGCGCACCAGCAGGGCTTTGTGAACCCTGGCTCGCGGGCCAGCGGGACATCCGGCGCCTTCTATTGAGCGAGGAGCGTGCCAGTGGGCGCGTTTGTGCTCGAGATATTTCTGATGTGTTTGAAAATAAAAGGGAATTGTTTGTTTTTTGGCATTGAGCGCCCATGCGCTCCGCATTGGAGAAGCATGGAATTTCGATACAATTGGATCGTCTCTTATCCCACGAGATAAACATGCGCAAGACCGTCGCCATCGGCTTTCTCGGCATCGTGCTCGACCAGGGCGACCGCACGGCGCGTCGCTACCCCAAATGGCGGCCGACGATTTCGCTGTGCGAACACCCCGACCTGAAGATCGACCGGCTCGAACTGCTGTATCCGCAGGAATACGTGCGTCTCGCGAATCACGTGCGGGACGAGCTCGCGCAGCTGTCGCCGCATACCGACGTGCGGCTCACGCCGGTCACGATCCGCGACCCGTGGGATTTCGAGGAGGTCTACGCGACGCTGCACGACTACGCGCGCGCCTACCCGTTCGACCTCGAGCACGAGGATTACCTGATCCACATCACGCCCGGCACGCACGTCGCGCAGATCTGCTGGTTCCTGCTCGCGGAAGCGCGTTACCTGCCCGCGCGTCTCGTGCAGACGGGGCCGCCGAAGCAGACCGACGAAGGGCCGAGCGGGCCGGGCACGGTATCGGTGATCGATCTCGACCTGTCGCGCTACAACCGGATCGCCCAGCGCTTCACGCGCGAGCGCGACGAAACGGTGTCGTTCCTGAAGGCCGGCATCGCGACGCGCAACGCGCGCTTCAACGCGCTGATCGAGCAACTGGAGCGCGTGGCGGTGCGCTCGCGTGCGCCGATGCTGCTCGTCGGTCCGACCGGCGCTGGCAAGTCGTTTCTCGCGAAACGCGTGTACGAACTGAAGCGCGGCCGTCATCGGCTCGCGGGGCCGTTCATCGAGATCAACTGCGCGACGCTGCGTGGCGATGCGGCGATGTCGACGCTGTTCGGCCATGTGAAAGGCGCGTTCACCGGCGCGCAGTCCGCACGCGCGGGCTTGCTGCGCGCGGCGGACGGTGGCCTGCTGTTTCTCGACGAGATCGGCGAACTCGGGCTCGACGAGCAGGCGATGCTGCTGAAGGCGATCGAGGAGAAGCGCTTCCTGCCGGTCGGTGCGGACGTCGAGGCGACCAGCGACTTCGAGCTGATCGCGGGCACGCATCGCGACCTGCGGCAGATGGTGGCGGCCGGCACGTTCCGCGAGGACCTGTATGCGCGGATCAACCTGTGGACGTACGAATTGCCCGGGCTGGCCGAGCGTCGCGAGGACATCGAGCCGAACCTCGAATTCGAACTCGATCGCTTCGGGCGAGAGCAGGGCGAACAGGTGCGGTTCAACGTGGAGGCGAAGCGGCGCTATCTCGCGTTCGCGGCGTCGCCGCGCGCGGCATGGGCCGGCAACTTCCGCGAGCTGTCCGCATCGGTCACGCGGATGGCGACGCTGGCCGATTCGGGGCGGATTACCGAAGCGATTGCGGAGCACGAGGTCGATCGGCTGATCCGCACCTGGTCATCGCCGGGCGGTGCTCGGGCCGCGGACGCGTGCGTCGACGCGGTGTTCGGTGCGCGCGCGGCGGAACTCGACCTGTTCGACCGCGTGCAGCTTGAACGCGTGCTCGATGTGTGCCGAGTGTCGGCGAGTTTGTCGGAGGCCGGCCGCACGCTGTTCGCCGTGTCGCGGCAGAGCAAGAGGCAGCCGAACGATGCGGACCGGTTGCGCAAGTATCTTGCGCGGTTCGGGCTCGATTGGGACGGGGTGCGGGACGCGCTGGGGGCGTTGTAGTCGGGCAGGCGCGGCAATCAGCCGCTCACGCGCGTCAGCGCTGCTGCACCGCGACGCGCAACCCGAGCGCGATGAAGATCGAGCCGATGATCTTCCCCTGCCAGCGCGTGAGCCACGCGAGCCGCTTCACGAGGCGGCCGAGCGGGCGGATCGAGCAGGCGATCAGCGTCGTGTAGAGCGAGCTGAGCACGACGAAGATCAGCCCGAGCACCGCGAACTGCACGAACGTCGAGCCGCGTTCGGGATGCACGAACTGCGGCATGAACGCGAGGAAGAACAGCGCGGTCTTCGGGTTCAGCACTTCGGCCGGGATCGCCTGCAGGTACGCCTTCAGCGGCGTGACGGGCGACACCTTCGGCAGCGACGGATCGGACGGCCGGTCGAGCAGCGCGCGCACGCCGAGGTAGATCAGGTATGCCGCGCCGACCAGCTTCACGACGTTGAACGCGAGCGCCGACGTCATCAGCAGCGCCGACAGCCCGGCGGCTGCGAACAGCGTGTGCACGAAGTCGCCGCTCGCGACGCCGAGCCCGGTCAGGATGCCGGTCTTGCGGCCGCCCTGCACGGTGCGGCTCAGCACGAGCAGCACGGCGGGGCCGGGGATCAGGAATAGACCCAGTACGACGGCGGTGAAGGTGGTCAGGGTAGTCAGGTCGAACATGGCGGCTCCGGCAGGTTGGCGCAGCAGCGGGGGATCGGGGCATTGTATTCGGTGCGGCGCGCGGCTGCCGGCGCCGGCCACGACCACGCTGCGATCTTGATACGGCAGAGTGTATTGGCGCCTGCCCCCGTCACCCGCCCAGCTCTCCCGCCAGAAAATCCACGAACGCACGGATCCGCGCGGACATCTGATGCCGCTGCGCATACACCGCATAGATATCCGCGCTCGGCGTCTCATAGTCGGGCAGCACGACGACGAGGCGCCCGTCGGCCAGATAGTCGCGGATATCCCATTCGGCGCGCATCAGGATCCCGTGCCCGTCGAGCGCCCACTTCACCGCGATCTCGCCGTCGTTGGTCGTCAGGTTGCCGTTGATCCGCACGGCTTCCGTGTTGCGCGCCGCGCCGCGCCCGTTCGTCAGGCGCCAGATCCCGTAACCCTCGTCACCCTGCCGGATGCCGATGCAGTTGTGCCGCGCCAGTTCGTGCGGCGTGCCCGGCGTCCCGTGCCGCGCGAGATATGCGGGCGCCGCGCACAGCAGCCGGCGGTTCGGCGCGAGCCGCCGCGCGACGACGCGAGTGTCGGGCGGCTCGCCGAAGCGGATGCACACGTCGAACGCGTCGTCCGTGAGCGGCGGCGGCATCACCGACAACTGCAGCTGCACCGACACCTCCGGATAGCGCGCAACGAAGCGCGAGATCGCCGGGCCGACGTGGCTGCGCCCGAAACCGAGCGTCGCGTTCACGCGCAGCAGCCCCTTCGGGCGCTGCTTCGCGCTGCCGAGCAGTTCGCCCAGCTCGTCCATCTGGTCGAGGATCCGGCGCGCGTAGTCGAGATAAACGTCGCCCTCGGGCGTCAGCATCATGCGCCGCGTGGTGCGGTTGACGAGCGTCACGCCCGCGCGCCGCTCCATTTGCGTGAGCCGCTTGCTGACGGCCGCCGCGGTCAGCCCGAGCTCACGCGCTGCCGCGCTCAGGCTGCCCGACGCGGCCAGCGTCGAGAAGAAGCCGAGATCGGCCGGCTGGACGGTATCCGCCATGACGGGATTTGTGAATTGAAGTTAAAGATGCTTTGAGTATAGCCCCGGTTTCTGCACTCCCGGTTCGGTAAAGTGCATTCACGCTCACGCGCAATCGAGGATGTCAGCATGAAGACCTACCGTATCGCGACCATTCCCGGCGACGGCATCGGCAAGGAGGTGGTGCCGGCCGGCAAGCAGGTGCTGGAAGCACTGGCTCGCGGCAGCGACCGCTTTGCGTTCGAGTTCGAGGATTTCGACTGGGGCGCCGATTACTACCGCCAGCACGGCGCGATGATGCCGGCCGATGGCCTCGACGCGCTGCGCGGCAAGGACGCGATCCTGTTCGGCTCGGCAGGTGACCCCGACGTGCCCGACCACGTGACGCTGTGGGGCCTGCGCCTGAGGATCTGCCAGGGCTTCGACCAGTACGCGAACGTGCGCCCGACGCGCATCCTGCCCGGCATCGACGCGCCGCTGAAGCGCTGCGGGCCGGAAGACCTGAACTGGGTAATCGTGCGCGAGAACTCGGAAGGCGAATATGCGGGCGTCGGCGGCCGCGTGCACCAGGGTCATCCGATCGAGGCCGCGACCGACGTGTCGATCCTCACGCGGGCCGGCGTCGAACGCATCATGCGTTTCGCGTTCCGGCTCGCGCAGTCGCGCCCGCGCAAGCTGCTGACCGTGATCACGAAGAGCAACGCGCAGCGTCACGCGATGGTGATGTGGGACGAGATCGCGAAGCAGATCGCGCAGGAATTCCCCGACGTCACGTGGGACAAGGAACTCGTCGACGCCGCGACCGCGCGCATGGTGAACCGCCCGGCGTCGCTCGACACGATCGTCGCGACCAACCTGCACGCGGACATCCTCAGCGATCTCGCCGCTGCGCTCGCCGGCAGCCTCGGCATCGCGCCGACCGGCAACATCGATCCGGAGCGCCGCTATCCGTCGATGTTCGAGCCGATCCACGGCTCTGCGTTCGACATCATGGGCAAGGGGCTCGCGAATCCGGTCGGCACGTTCTGGTCGGTCGTGATGCTGCTCGAGCATCTCGGCGAGACCGACGCGGCCGCGCGCGTGATGCAGGCGATCGAGGCCGTGACGGCCGACCCGTCGCTGCATACGCGCGACCTCGGCGGCAGCGCGACGACCGCGCAGGTGACGGCCGCCGTCTGCGAGCGCGTCGCGAACGCGGCGGTCGCAGCCTGACGGCGGCGAGCATGGCGACGGCGGCGCATGCGCGCGGCCGTTCACCGGCGCTTCGCCCCGCCCCGGCATTTGCTGCCCGCGACTCGCGGGTTCGACGCGAGCCGGGTGCCGGTGCACACGCTTCGTCGTGACACCGGCCAGTACGCACCGAGCACGCGAGGACAGAGCACGGCTCGACCTCGCAGGAGGAGACACATGCAGGCGGATCTGGAAACTCGCGTCGCGCGGAAACTGATGTGGCGCATCATTCCGTTCGTGATGCTGCTTTACTTCGTCAGCTTTCTCGATCGCGTCAACGTCGGCTTCGCGGCGATGACGATGAACCAGGCGATCGGCCTGTCGCCGACCGCGTTCGGGCTCGGCGGCGGCCTGTTCTTCATCGGCTACTTCCTGTTTGAAGTGCCGAGCAACCTGATCCTCCACCGCGTCGGCGCACGCATCTGGATCGCGCGCGTGATGATCACGTGGGGCATCGTGTCGGCGGTGTCCGCGTTCGCGGCCGGGCCGACGAGCTTCTACGCATTGCGTTTCCTGCTCGGCGTGGCCGAAGCCGGGTTCTTCCCCGGCATCATCCTGTACCTGAGCCTGTGGTTTCCGGCGAAGCAGCGCGCGGTGGCCGCCGCATGGTTCATGGCGGCGGCGCCGATCTCCACCGCGATCGGTTCGCCGCTGTCGGGCGCGATCATGCAGATGCCGCCGATGTTCGGGCTCGCCGACTGGCAGATGCTGTACATCGTCGAAGCGCTGCCCGCGGTCGTGCTCGGCTTCGTCGTGCTGAAGTGCCTGACCGATGCGCCGTCGAAGGCCGCGTGGCTGCAGCCGGACGAGCGCGACTGGCTGATCGCGAAGCTGAAGTCCGAAGCCGACGCGCGGCACACGCATGCCGGGCATACGGCCGGCGCGTGGCAGGCGCTGCGCGACCCGCGCGTGCTGGCGCTCGCGCTGATCTATTTCGGCACGTCGGCGGGCCTCTATACGCTCGGTCTGTGGGCGCCGCTGATGGTCAGGCAGTTCGGCTTCACCGCTTTGCAGACGGGCCTGCTGACCGGCATCCCGAGCATCGCCGCGGTCGTCGCGATGATCGGGTGGGCGCGGCATTCGGATCGCACCGGCGAGCGCACGTGGCACGTCGTGATTCCGTGCGTGCTGGCCTGCATCGGCTTCGTGTGCGCGGGGCACGCGAGCACCGCGCTCTTGACGGTGCTCGCGCTGGTCGTCGTCAACATCGGGATCAGCGCCGCGAAGGCGCCACTGTGGGCGATGCCGAGCGCGTTCCTGTCAGGTGCCGGCGCGGCCGCGGGGATCGCGATGATCAACTCGATCGGCAACCTCGGCGGGTTCGTCGGGCCGTTCGCGATCGGCTGGCTCAAGCATGTGACGGGCGGGTACGCGGCCGGGTTGTACGTGGTCGCGGGCACGCTCGCGGTGTCGGCGGTCGTCACGCTGGTGCTGAGCCGCAAGGGCGCGCGCGAGCCGGTCGTGTCGCGGGTGCAGCATCATCATTGAAGGCGAGGCGCGTCCGCAATCATGCATCCGGACGCGCACGCGGCGCGGACTCACCGGCCGGGACGTCGCTCACGCATGGAGCCAGAACCACGCGCCCGGGATGCAGAGCAGAAGGTGCGGCGGTCGCGCGACACGGAACGAGGTCCGTGGCGCTTGGTCCGGTTTCGGCGTGTCGGCCGCGAGGCAGCCGATGCCGACGGCAAGCGCCAGGACGGAGATCGCAGCCATGACCCGGAGACCGGGGCTGAGCACGCCTACGCCGGCATACGGATCCGCCATCGAGCTCGCATCGCCGTAGCACATCACCATCGCGCCGATTTCAATGACCGCGATCCACGCGAGGATGGCGCCGCATCGTGTCGTCAGGTCGTATCGGGTGTCGTTCACGGGTGGTGAAAAGTCCCGAGGATACACGGGACGGCGGCGAGGATCTCCGTGACGGTGCGCGACCGAAACGGCAGCGTCAACGTGCGGGAAGCGCCGCGCGGCGTGCGATATCCGCCGCACACTCATCGGCCGATGCCTTCGACGTATCGACAAGGCAATCGCTGAACGCGCGCGCCGCATACCCTTCCCGATACATCTCGGCGATCCGTTGCCGTTCCCGGTCCGTCAGTGTGCGCACGCCGCGATCCGACGCCGCGACCGCTTCCGGCGGCGCCAGGGTCACGACATACAGCCGCGCATCGCGTGCCGCGCAGGCGGCGTGCAGCCGTTCGAACTCCGCTTCGCCGATGGGATAGGCGATCACCAGATGACGTTCGCGCGCGTCCGCGATGTGCATGACGAGGCGTTCCAGCGCGATGGCCCACTGCACGTCGAACGGTACGTCTTCGGGCGCATCGTGATCGTCGCCGTCGATGAAGCGCGCGTCGGGCAGCACGCGTGCGAGTGCGCGACCGATCGTCGTCTTGCCGCTGTTGATCGGGCCGTTCAGGTGAATGACGGTGAGGGAAGTCATGAGCACGGACAGGAATCGAACGACTCGCAGCTTGCCATGCTCGGCAAGGCGTTGCAGCGTCGCTTGCGCATGATGCGGCGTGCTGCGATCGCGGGCAAACGGGAAGGGGAAACGGAGGAGAGGCGGGGAAGAGGCGGAGGAAACGGCAGGCCGCGTATGCACCGACGCACACACGGCCTGCCCGGCCGGGCCGCGTATCGGCTACGCGCCCCGGCTTCGAGCGAAACGGCTTACTTGTCGCCGTCGCCCTTGATTTGCGGCAGCGCCGACGATTCGCCCGGCGTCAGCAGACCGACTTGCGAATACACGCGCAGCTTGTCGCGCGTATCGGTGATGTCGAGGTTGCGCATCGTCAGCTGGCCGATCCGGTCGCGCGGCGAGAACGTCGACGCTACCTTCTCCATCGACAGGCGTTCCGGCTGGTACGTGAGGTTCGGCGACTTCGTGCTCAGGATCGAGTAGTCGTTGCCGCGGCGCAGTTCGATCTTCACTTCGCCGGTGATCGCGCGCGCGACCCAGCGTTGCGCCGTTTCGCGCAGCATGATCGCCTGCGGGTCGAACCAGCGGCCCTGGTACAGCAGGCGGCCGAGGCGGCGACCGTTCTCGCGGTACTGCTCGATCGTGTCTTCGTTGTGGATGCCGGTGACGAGACGCTCGTACGCGATGTACAGCAGCGCGAGGCCCGGGGCTTCATAGATGCCGCGGCTCTTCGCCTCGATGATGCGGTTCTCGATCTGGTCGCTCATGCCGAGGCCGTGGCGGCCGCCGATGCGGTTCGCTTCCAGCAGCAGCTCGACCGGGTCCGTGAACTCGACGCCGTTCAGCGCGACCGGCTGGCCGGCTTCGAAGCGCACCGTCACCTCTTCGGCGGCGATCTTCACGTCGTCGCGCCAGAACGCGACGCCCATGATCGGGTTCACGATCTTGATGCCGCTTTCGAGGCTTTCCAGATCCTTCGCCTCGTGCGTCGCGCCGAGCAGGTTCGAGTCGGTCGAATACGCCTTCTCGGCCGACATCTTGTAGGCGAAGCCGGCCTGGTTCATGAATTCGGACATTTCGGCGCGGCCGCCGAGTTCGTCGATGAACGTCTGGTCGAGCCACGGCTTGTAGATCTTCAGATCCGGGTTCACGAGCAGGCCGTAGCGGTAGAAACGCTCGATGTCGTTGCCCTTGTACGTGCTGCCGTCGCCCCAGATGTTGACGCCGTCTTCCTTCATCGCGGCGACGAGCATCGTGCCCGTCACGGCGCGGCCGATCGGCGTCGTGTTGAAGTACGTGACGCCGGCGGTCGTGATGTGGAACGCACCGCTTTGCAGCGCCGCGATGCCTTCGGCGACGAGCTGCGCGCGGCAGTCGATCAGGCGGGCGCCGGCTGCGCCGTATTCGATCGCGCGTTTCGGGATCGCGTCGTAATCGTCTTCGTCGGGCTGGCCGAGGTTCGCCGTGTATGCGTACGGGACGGCGCCCTTCAGTTTCATCCAGTGCAGCGCGGCGCTGGTGTCCAGGCCGCCGGAGAAGGCGATACCGACCTTCTGGCCGGTCGGGAGGCTTTCGAGAATCGTGCTCATAGGAATTACCGTGGATTGAAGCCGGTGGGATCGTATTTCGCGGAATACGCGAGTATCGGCTGTCCGGGGAGTTGGGGCAAGACCTGATTTACGCGCAAATGCGTTGGCGGGCCCGGTGCGGCGGGCCCGGCAGGCGGCTAACCGCCCGGAGAACCCGGTGCGAACCGACCCGGAACGACGGTCGAAACGCCCGCCGGCGAGCCCGGGCGCGGCGGATGTTTCCGGGGCCGGATCGGAAGAGGCGCGTGGCCGCCGTCGTCAGGATGCCGGTCTGTCTTGATGAAAGGCAGATGAAAGACTGGCCGGCTTCACCCGGATTCCGGCGACCTTCAGATATTCCACGCCGATGCGGTTTCGAGCAGCTTCTCGCGCAGTTGTTCCACTTCGCCGGCCAGCTTGGCCGTGATCGATACATGGCCGGACAGCTCCGGCGGCGGTGCGTCGTGCGGCGGATCGACCGGCCGGCGGCGCGGCGCGAGCCGGCTCGGCGTGCCGAACTTGAGCGCGCGGCTTGCGCCGACGAGCGTGTCGCGGATGCGCCGGTTCACGGCCTTCATCGCGGTGCGCATGTATTCGCGGGCGGCCAGGTCGTCGCGGGCCGGCACCGTGCTCGACAGGATCTCCAGGTAACCGATGCACAGGCGCAGGCCGCGCTGGATCGCCTCGAGCTGCGTGACCGGGATATCGCATTCCTTCGATACCGACGGCATCAGCGAACGCAGCTGCACCAGCAGCGCGCTCAGCGCGGCCATTTCCTTCAGGTGCGCGTCGTCGCTCACGTGGCGGTCGCCCGCGAGCCGCGCATGCACGGCCGCGCACGCGCGCAGCGCGTCGGCGAGCTTGTAGCGCCACGAGTAGGTCGCATAGAGCGGCAGCGCGAACGAGAACGCCAGCGCGATCGCGATGCCGGTCAGCACGTTCACCGCGCGCCACAGGCCGTCGACGAGCTCGTTGTCGCCGTGCCCGGCGACGATCACCATCGTGATCGCCGACAGCAGCGCGATATAGCCGGCCTTGCCGATCGCGTGATATGCGCAGAAGCCGCACGCGATCGCCATCAGCAGGTAGATCGCGAGCGGCGCGTGCAGGACGGAATAGAGCACGATCAGCCCGAGCCCCGCGAGCGCGCCGATCGACGTGCCGAGCGCGCGCTCGGCCGCCTTCTTGCGGATGTTGCCGTGGTGCTGCAGCCCGCCGACAACGATCAGCACGGTGATCGTCGACCATTCGCCGTGCGGTACGCGCAGGCCGGTGGACAAGGCGATCGACACGAGAATCGCGAGCGCGACGCGCGCCGCATGGATCAGCTTCGCGTGCCGGTAGCGGCGGTAAGGGTCCAGCAACGGACGGAGCGCGTGGCGCAGGAGCGGTGGCAGGCGGGCGGGGAGCTGGGCGGTCATGACGGAGCTGGGGTGGCCGGGACACGCGCAGGCGGCCTGCGCGGGCCGGCGCCGCGCCGCCTGCGCAGCAGACGTAACGCTAGCCGAACGCGCGCGGGCTGTCCACGGCGGGGCGGCGCGGCGCGGCCGGCTGGCGCGTCACGCGTCGGCCGCGCTCGTCTCGGCGTCCGACACGCGATTGCGGCCGCCGGACTTCGCGCGGTACAGCGCCTCGTCGGCCAGCCGCAGCAGCGTCGCGGCGTTGACGCGCGCGCCGGCGGCGGTCGCCGTGCCGATGCTGGCCGTCACGTGCCCGTACGGGCTGCGGCCATGCTTGATGTCAAGCCCGGCGATCGCGCGCCGGATCCCTTCGGCGACGGTCGCCGCGCCTTGCGCGTCGGTGTCGGGCAGCGTGACGACGAATTCCTCGCCGCCGTAGCGCGCGACGTGGTCGCTGTCGCGGCGCAGGCAGTGCGATGCGGATTGCGCGACGCGGCGCAGCACGTCGTCGCCGGCGAGGTGGCCGTAGTAGTCGTTGAATGCCTTGAAATGATCGACGTCGACGAACAGCACGGACAGCGGGCGGCCGCTGCGGGACGCGCGCTGCGCTTCCTTCGCGAGCACCGCGTCGAACGTGCCGCGGTTGTCGAGGCCGGTCAGCGAATCGGTGCGCGCGAGCCGGTACAGCTTCGCTTCGGCGATCTGCCTGCGCCTCAGTTCGCGCGACAGCGCGAGCGAGCCCCACGCGATGAACGCGGTGAACAGCCCCATCAGCACGGCGGTCCAGATCGCGCGATGGCGCCACGACGCGTAGATGTCGATCTCGGCGGGCGCGACGTCGACGACCAGCGGCAGATGCGCGAGATGCTTGTAAACATAGATGCGCCGCACGCCGTCGATCGCGCCGACGCCCGTCAGCGCGCCTTCGCTGCTGCGCAGCGCCTCGGCGAAGAGCGGGGCGTCGTGAATGTCGAGGCCGACCACGCGCGCATCGTACGGCAGGCGGGACACGAGCGCGCCGTTGTCCTCGACGATCGCCGCGCTGCCGTGTAGGCCGACCGCGAGACCGTCGAGCAGCGCGCGGAAGTAGTCGATGCTGAGCGTGCCGACGACGATCCCGCCGAACGAGCCGTCGGGCAGCGTGATCCGGCGGCTGAGCGCGATCGTCAGTGCGCCGCCGCGCAGCCGGGACGCATAGGGCCGGCTGATGTAGAGGCCCTGCGCGAGCCGGTCGCGATGCGCGGTGAAATACTCGCGATCGGCGAAATTGCCCTGCCGCGGCGGCGACGCGCTCGAATCAATCACGATATTGCCGTGCGCATCCATCACGAAAATGGCGCCGAGATAGGCGCCGGTCGCCGCGCGGTCGAACAGCAGCCGGTGACGCTGGTGCGGCGGCAGTGTCATCAGTTCCGGATCGGCGAGACCGTCGACGACGTTTTGCAGCGACAAATCGTAAAGCTCGATATTGCGCGAGATATCGCGCTCGATCAGCAGCATCAGGTTGCGCGCATTTTCGACCGCATGGTCATACGCGTCGTGCCGCGCCTCGATTATCAGCGACGCGGAAAGCCCCCAGCTGAATGCCAGCAGCACGATGCCCGCGACGAGTACGCCGCGGGGCGACAGAATGCGTGCCACGATCGACGCGGTATGGCGGCGCAGCGTAGCGAGCGGCGGGTATGACTTCATCCTCGGGGTCGGCGGGGCGTCGGATATTGGTGTCGTCGACGGTTCCGCGCGCTGATTATTTCGAATTAACGCGCATTATCTCGCGAATTCCCGAATTTGGCCGCGAGATGCAAAACATGCATGCGCACACGGCGATTCGAAACGGTTACGCATCATTACCGCGGTCCGTGTGTTCGATTTGATTTGAATCAATTATCAGTACCGGCGGTTTTGTCTGATTATTGGGGTGAATCTCGATCGAGTGGCCGCTTTAATGCGGCATCGGGCATGTGTGCCGGAACGATCGCGCGTTGCGCTCGCGGCATGGCGGATAGCCGCGCGTTGTTCATGGCTTTTGGCGCGCCGCCGCCCATGCCGCATCCAACTCGTTGATTCTGCTGCGTCTGCCTGCGGCGGCGGGGCGTTCGAACCCGAGCTGTCCCCATGACGAATCAGGTAGAATCCGCGCTTCGCCGCAGGCGCCCGGCGCGCAACGCGTATCGGGGCCGCATCGAATGCATCGCAGGTGGCGCGCCGCGCCCCGATTCCGCATGCGCCGGCTCCGGATGCCGGCCCGCTCAACGTTCGTCTCGTTTATGTCCGCAATCCCCAATTCCGACCAACCCGGTTCGTCCGCGAACCCACCCAAGCTTCATCGCGCGCTGAAGGCGCGCCACCTGACGATGATCGCCATCGGCGGCTCGATCGGCACGGGCCTGTTCGTCGCGTCCGGCGCGTCGATCTCGCAGGCCGGCCCCGGCGGCGCGATGGTCGCGTACATGCTGATCGGCCTGATGGTCTACTTCCTGATGACGAGCCTCGGCGAAATGGCCGCGTTCATGCCGGTGTCGGGCTCGTTCGCGACCTACGGCGCGAAATACGTCGACGAAGGCTTCGGCTTCGCGCTCGGCTGGAACTACTGGTACAACTGGGCCGTGACGATCGCGGTGGAACTCGTCGCCGCGCAGCTCGTGATGCACTACTGGTTCCCGGACGTGCCGGGCGTGTGGTGGAGCGCCGCGTTCCTCGCCGTGATGTTCCTGCTCAACGCGCTGACCGTACGCGGCTTCGGTGAAGCCGAATACTGGTTCGCGCTGATCAAGGTCGTCACCGTGGTCGCATTCATCGGCGTCGGCCTGCTGATGATCTTCGGCATTCTGAAGGGCGCGCCGGGCAACGGCTGGGGCAACCTGACGATCGGCGACGCGCCGTTCGCAGGCGGCCTGCCGGCGATGATGGGCGTCGCGATGATCGCGGGCTTCTCGTTCCAGGGCACCGAGCTGATCGGTGTCGCGGCCGGCGAATCGGAGAATCCGCGCACGACGATCCCGCGCGCGGTGCGTCAGGTGTTCTGGCGGATCCTGCTGTTCTACGTGCTGGCGATCTTCGTGATCGGCGTGCTGATTCCGTACACCGACCCGAGCCTGCTGAAGAGTGACGTGACCGATATCGGCGTCAGCCCGTTTACGCTCGTATTCCGCCACGCGGGCCTCGCGTTCGCGGCCGGCGTGATGAACGCGGTAATCCTGACGGCCGTGCTGTCGGCCGGCAACTCCGGCATGTACGCGTCGACGCGGATGCTCTACAACCTCGCGACGGAAGGCCGCGCGCCGAAGATCTTCGCGAAGCTGTCGTCGGGCGGCGTGCCGCGCAATGCGCTGTATGCGACCACCGCCGTCGGCGCGCTGTGCTTCTTCACGTCGCTGTACGGGGACAAGACGGTGTACCTGTGGCTGCTGAACACGTCGGGGATGACGGGTTTTATCGCGTGGCTCGGCATCGCGGTCAGCCACTACCGGTTCCGCAAGGGCTACGTGAAGCAGGGCTACACGCTCGATCAACTGCCGTACCAGTCGAAGTGGTTCCCGTTCGGCCCGCTGTTCGCGTTCGTGCTGTGCCTCGTGATCGCGCTGGGGCAGGACTATCAGGCGTTCCTCGCGAACCGGATCGACTGGGCTGGCGTCGCTGCGACCTACGTCGGCATTCCGCTGTTCCTCGTCGTGTGGCTCGGCTATCGGCTCATGAACAAGAGCCGCTTCGTGCGCTACGAAGACATGGAAATCGCGCCGTGGGTGGCCGCGAGCCGCGGCGCGCAGATGCAGCGCGTGGAGAACCGCGAAACCGTGGGCTGATGCGGGCGCGGCACGCGGCCGCGCGATCGCGCCACGAAACGGGAAGCCCTTGGGCTTCCCGTTGTCTTTTGTGCGTCCGTCGCGACGCATCTTGCGGCCTGCGACAGCGGGGAAACGCAACCCGTCGGCGACGGACGGGTGCAAGTCAGGTTAAGCGCCGCAGGCGAACCGGAACATGCTCCGTTCGTCATGGGACGTTCTGCCCGGGGCGTGATGTAGCGTGACGGGGGCGCGGGCGCAGTGCAGGCGACGTGAGACCGGGGGTGCCCGATGTCGCGCCGGACCGCGCCGACCGTGCTTTTTTTGTCGGCTTTCCCCTGCACGGGGTCAAAGCCGGTTATATTTCCCGACCCTACCGGGCCACGGCCGGGCCGGCGCGACGCGCGCGGCGCGGATCGGCATCCGGCACGCGCCTCGTGCGGCGGCCGGCGGCGCCCGGCGTTTTCATCGTTCCGCCGCGGCCGGTACGGCCCGCGGAGCGCGCAACCCAGAGGAATCCATGAGCGCATCACCCGCCGAGCGGAAGGCCGCACCCGTTTCCATCGTGCGAATCGAAGCCGCGATCAACGCGTGGCGCGAGGTGTATCCGCCGGCCCCGGACGGCGAAGACGGCTACGCGCTCGACGCCGGCAGCAACTGCCTGGCCGAGCTGTACGGCACGATGATCTGCTATCGGCTGCCCGATGTGCCGCTCGATTCGCTGAGCGACGCGCAGCGCGATGCGCTGTACGCGACCGAGGCATGACGCGTGGTTGTGACGATGCCGCGACGCGGCGTCGATGAAGAAACGGGAAACCAGGCGGTTTCCCGTTTTGCTTTGCGCGGTGCCGGATGCGGGCGGTGGGGCGGCTCGGGGCGGTTTCCACGCGGGCTGAGGTATCGTCATGGTATCGGCAGCAGGCGATCACGGGACGATGGGTGCGGGCGCTGCACGCGCGGGGCCGAATGAACGTCCGTTGCCTGTCCGGGAGGGATGGAACATGGAGTTGAGACACCTCCGCTACTTCGTCGCGGTTGCCGAGGAGCGGAATTTCACGCGCGCCGCCGAGCGCCTGCACATCGCGCAGCCGCCGCTGAGCCGCCAGATCCAGCAGCTCGAGGAGGCGCTCGGCGTGCCGCTGTTCGAGCGCAACGCGCGGCCGCTGAAGTTGACCGACGCGGGGCGGTTCTTCTATTCGCACGCGGTGCAGCTGCTCGCGCAGACGGCCGAACTCGAATCGATGACGAAGCGCGTCGGCAAGATCGAACGCAGCATGTCGGTCGGCTTCGTCGGCTCGACGCTGTACGGGATGCTGCCGAAGATCATCCGGCGCTTTCGCAGCGAGTATCCGGCCGTCGAGCTGAGCCTGCACGAGATGTCGACGATGGACCAGATCAAGGCGCTGAAGGAAGGGCACATCGACGTCGGGTTCGGGCGCATCCGTCATGAGGATCCGAGCGTGCGGCGCGTCGTGCTGCGCGAGGAGCGGATGATCGTCGCGCTGCCGGTCGGCCATGTGCTCGACGGCGCGAAGCCCGTGCTGTCGCTGCACGATCTCGTGAACGACACGCTGATCATCTTCCCGAAGGCGCCGCGGCCGAGCTATGCGGACCAGGTGCTCGCGGCGTTTCACGATCGCGCGCTGCAGCCGCGGCGCATCTACGAGACGCGCGAGCTGCAGATCGCGCTCGGCCTCGTCGCGATGGGCGAGGGCGTGTCGGTCGTGCCGCACAGCGTGTACGGCCTGAAGCGCGACGACATCAGCTACAAGCCGCTCGACGATCCGAACCTGGTGTCGCCGATCATCATGAGCATGCGGATGCTCGACGAATCGGAGGACATCCGCGCGATGCAGGCGCTGATCTATCGGCTGTACGACGAGTCGCAGATGGAGTATCTGCCGCCGCAGCCCGAATGAACGTGCGGGCGGTGGGGGCTTGCTTGACGCCGCGCGCGTCGCCGGGCCACCATCACCGGCATTCGATGCGGCACGCCTGTCCGCGGCCGCCTTCATGCAGACGACAGACACATGACCGAAATCGTGACCGAGGAGACCTGGGTCGAGACGCCGCAAGGGCGTCTCTTCGCGAAGCGCTGGCGCGGTGTGCCCGCGCCGGCACCCACCGCATCCGGGCCGGCAGCGCCTGAGCTGGCCGCACCTGAGCCGGCCGCGCCTGAGCCGGCCGCACCTGAGCCGGCCGCACCTGAGCCGGCCGCGCCGATCGTGCTGCTGCACGATTCGCTCGGTTGCGTCGAACTATGGCGCGACTTCCCCGAGCAACTCGCGCGTGCCACCCGACGTGACGTGATCGCGTACGACCGGCTGGGTTTCGGCCGCTCGGATCGTCATCCCGGAACGCCCGGCACGACGTTCGTGCGCGACGAGGCCCATCACGGATTCCACGCGGTGCTCGAACATTTCGGCATCGATGCGTTCGTGGTGTTCGGGCACAGCGTCGGCGGCGGCATGGCGGTCGGGTGCGCGGCCGCGCATCCGGCACGGTGCCGCGCGCTGGTGACGGTCGCCGCGCAGGCGTTCGTCGAGGATCGCACGCGCAACGGCATTCGCGACGCGGGGCAGCAGTTCGATGCGCCCGGCCAGCTCGAGCGGCTCGCGCGCTATCACGGCGACAAGGCCGAATGGGTGCTGCGCGCGTGGGTCGACACGTGGCTGTCGCCGGCGTTTCGCGGCTGGAGTCTCGACGACGAACTGCCACGCGTGCGCTGCGCGACGCTCGCGATTCACGGCGAACAGGACGAGTACGGCTCGGACGTGCATCCGAAGCGGATCGCCGCGCGCGTCGCGGGACCGTCGTCGTTCCTGCTGCTCGACCGATGCGGACACCTGCCGCATCGCGAGCGGACCGACGACGTACTCGCGGCGGTCGCGACGTTGCTGCGCGACGCGCGCGCCTGAGCGCGCGAGCGCGATGCGACTGGCGGGCCGAACCCGCCGGCGCTCAGAACGACAGCTGGATCGCGAGATCGATCGCGAGCAGCGCGATCGAGCAGCCGATGCCCAGGATCACGTTCGGCAGGCGGTGCTCGAAATCGCGATGATCGCGACGCATCGCGGCGCCGAGCAGGAAGATCGCTTCGACGACGATCTGCAGCCCGACGAACAGCAGCATCAGCAGATACTCGTAACCCATCTGCTTGAACGCGGCGAATTGCATCCCGTGATCGCGGATCCACTGGCCGACGCGCAGCAGTTCGTATACGAACAGCAAGGCGGGAAACAGGTAGCTGATGAAATAGGTCGGCGCGGTAGCGTGCCGTAGTTCGAGGTGGAAGTGCTGATGCGTGGTAGTCATCACGAAGCCCTCCTTGCAGCGCATGATTGCGGTCGTGACGACGGCGCGGCAATGCGGGGACTAGGGGATTGCCCGATGCATCGTGCGCGGCCGTACAACACCAGCATACTGCTGCGCGGGAGATTTGGCACCCCGTCCGTGCGTTCGTTGTGAAAATGCCGGTGCAGCGCGCGACGCATTCAGCGTCCGTCGCTCGCGCGCCGCGCCGCGTCGACCGGCTGCGCATCGCCCGCAGCGCCGGGCAGCAGCCATTCCGGATGGTGTTCCAGATCGTCGGCCAGCGCGCGCAGCGCACTCGACGTGCGCGTGAACTGCGTCAACGCCCGCTGGACGTTCGATGCGGACGCACCTTCCTGCCCGAGCGTCGCCTGCGCGGCCGCGAACGTCTGTCGCGCGGCACCCAGTGCGTCGCGCGCATGCGGCGCGAGTTCGGTATCGAGCTGCGCGAACAGCGCACGGGTGCTCGCGAGCGCCGTGTTCAGGTGGATGCCCATGCGATCGAGCGGCAGGCGGGACAGTGTGCCGGCGAGCTCGGCATGGCGTACCCGAAGCACATCGAGCGTGCCGGGCACGGTCGGCAGCGCGATCGGCAGCCGCTCCGTGTCGACCGACGCGGGCGGCACGTTCGGGAACATGTCGAGCGCGACATACGAGCGGTTCGCGATCAGGTTGTCGACGCGTAACTGGCCGCGCAGTCCGCGCGCGCCTGTTCGACCGGCTGCTCGACGAGACGCAATGGCCGGCCGGCGGTGCGGATACGGCAAAGCGCCGTGCGCCGGCGGCCGACACATCGAGGAAGAAGTGACGCGCACCTTCGTCGCGTGCGGCGTGGCGGTCGCCCGCTTCGGGCGCACGCTGCTCGCGGTCGTGCTCGGGCGGCTCTGAGCGCCTGGCCGGCATTCGGCCGTTGCTCAGGTCCGTGCTTGCGCCCCCTCGACAAACAGTCTCGCAACCGACTGGAATTCCCGCTTCAGCGACAACCCCGGCACGGTCAGCCAGCGCAGCATCGCCGCGAGGTACAGGTGATGGAACCACGTCGCGAGCTGATCGGCCGCCAATGCCGGATTCAGTTCGCCTGCTTGCTGGCCGGCCACGATCAGTTGCTGCCACACCAGCGCGACGTCGCTGCCGTTCTCCTTGCCGCCTTCCGCTTGCGTCGCGCCGATGCTCAGGAAACGATGCCGCAGGTAGGCGAGCAGGTATGCCGGGTGCTGCTCGCACCACGCGGCCGACGCATCGAGCACGCAGCCGATCCGCGCTGCGAAGCTTTTCCGTCGCGCGACGTCGCGCTGCAGATGCGCGAGATCGCGTGCGAGTTCGCCTTCGAGCCAATGCGCGAGCACGGCTTCCTTCGTCGGAAAGTGGTTGTACAGCGTACGTTTCGCGACGTCGGCCTGCGCGGCGATCTGCTCCATCGTGACGGCATCGTAGCCGTGGGCATCGAACAGGCGTGCGCCGGTGGTGGCGAGATGCGCCAGCATCTGGATGCGCTTGCGTGCGCGGCGGCCCGGATCGTCGGTCGTCATCGGCATGGCTCGGGTGTTGACGGAAAGTGCACGAATTGCATTAGTATACGACGTGCACTTTTATGGATCCACTCGTTGTCGTCGTGCACGAGGAGTCATGCATGAAGCTCGTCATCGCCACCTACGGCACCGAAGGCGACACGCGCCCGCTCGCGGCACTGGGGCGCGCGCTGCTGGATGCCGGTCATGAAGTCCGGTTGCTGGCCGATGCCGCGACGCTCGGCTCGGCCGCCGCGCTCGGCGTGCCGTCGGTGCCGTTGTCCGGCGATATCCGCGCGGCGATCGCGCCGGATGGCGCGTTGTCCGATGCGGTGCGCGAGCGCGGCGGTTTCAACGACACGTCGAAGGCGCTCGCGGCGATCGCGAATGCGAACACCGCTGCATGGATGCGCGAAGTCGCGGATGCGTCGGCCGGCTGCGACGCGATCCTCGTATCCGGGCTGGCGTCGTTCGTCGGGTTGTCGGTCGCCGAGTATCGCGGCGTGCCGGCGATCGGCACGGGGATGATTCCGATCACGCCGACCGCGGCATTCGCCTCGCCGTTCCTGCCGCCCGGCAAGGTGCCGCGCTGGCTGAATCGCGTCAGCCACCGGTTCGTGAACGCGCTGCTGTGGCACGCGTTCCGGCAGGCGACCAACGCGGCGCGCGCAAGCGTGTGCGGGTTGCCGCCGCGCAAGCGCGTGTGGACCGATCATCCGATGCTGTACGGCGTGTCGCCGGCGCTGCTGTCCGGTCCGCTCGACTGGCCGTCGAATGCGCTGGCCTGCGGCCAGTGGCGCATCGATGCACCGGCGTGGACGCCGCCGCCCGCGCTGTCGACCTTTCTCGAGTCAGGCGAGCCGCCCGTCTATGTGGGGTTCGGCAGCATGGCCGGGTTCGACCGGGCGGCGCTGGCCGATGCGCTGGTGCAGGCGCTCGACGGCCGGCGCGCGCTGTTCTATCCGGGCTGGAGCGGCATCGACGCGGCGCAGCTGCCGGCGCACGTGTGCGTGATCGGCGAGACGCCGCACGACGGGTTGTTTGCGCACGTATCGATGGCGATCCATCACGGCGGATCCGGCACCACGCATTCGGTCGCGCGGGCGGGGATTCCGTCGGTCGTCGTGCCGTTCGCGGGCGATCAGTTCTTCTGGGCGGACCGGCTGCGGTGGCTCGGCGTCGCGGCTGCGCCGGTCGCGGGGCGCCGTATCGATGGCGCCGCGCTCGCACGCGCGATCGTATTTGCCACGCGTGCCGACACGCGAGCGCGTGCCGGCGAACTCGGTGCGCGAATCGCGCGGGAGGATGGATTGCGGCTGGCGGTCGACGCGATCGAGCGCCTGGGGCGGCCCGACGCGCGCTGACGTGCCCGCCGCGCGTCAGAAATGCCCGGTGAACCGGTAACGGCTGCCCGGGTGCCACAGATTGGCGACCGACGCGACCATCCCCTGCGACCACGTGCGCCGATGCAGCAACAGGCATGGCTCGCGGTCGTCCATCGTCAGGTGGCGGCGCGTTTCGGCGTCGGGCATCGCGGCCTCGATCCGGTATTCGACGCGCTGCAGCGGCGCGACGCGCGTCAGGTACTGGTTCGGCGTCGTCGTCGTGAAGTCCTGCAACGCATATTCCGGCGCACAGGCCGGATTGACCCAGCGTTCCTCGAGTTGCACGGGCGTGTCGTTCTCGAAATGCAGCACGCGCGAATGGAAGATCGGGTTGCCCGTATCGAGCTGCAGTTCGTCGGCGAGCTTCGCATCGGCGACGGCCGCGCCGACCTGCAGCACCTGCGCGCGATAAGCGTGGCCGCGCGCGGCGACTTCGTCCGAGATGCTGCGGATCGCGACGAGCGTCGATTCGTACTTCGGCGAGGCGACATACGTGCCGGAGCCGCGCGTGCGCGTGAGTACCTGTTCGGCCGTCAGTTCGCGCAGCGCGCGGTTGACGGTCATCCGCGCGACGTTGAATTCGCGCGCGAGTTCGTTCTCCGACGGCACCTGGTCGCCTTCCGCCCACTCGCCGGCATGAATGCGGGCGAGGATGAAGTCCTTGATTTCCTGATAGATCGGTGTGGTCATGGGATCGCGATTCCAGAGTCGGCGGCGGCCCGCTGCCGAATGCCGATCCGGCGCGCGCCCGGCGCCGAGTGTACCGGTTTCGCGGGCGAGCGGGCCCGGATTCCCCGAATGATCCCTGTTCGGCCGGCGCGCGTCCATGCGGGATTGCACAGAGCGGCCGGCCTGCGACGGCCGGCGCGCGGTCAGAACCGATGCCGGATGCCGACCGTCGCGACGACCTGCGTATTGGTCGACGAAGCCGCGAGCCCCGTCACGTTCGCGAACCCGAGCGTCGCGCCGGACGGCACGCCGAACTGGTGCTGGTACACGGTTTCCGCATACACGTCGGTGCGCTTGCTCAGCGCGTAATCGGCCATCAGCGTCACCTGATGCCATTTCGGCCGGTGGCTGCCGGTTGCGTCGTCGTAGCGGCCGTCGGTGAACGTATAGGCGCCGGCGAGCGAGACGGCCGGCGTCAGCGCATAGCGCGCGTTGACCTCGTAGTTGTCGAAGCGCAGCGCATTCAGCGCGCCGGGCAGCGACGACGCAGCCGTTTCGTCGAACATCGAATGCGTCCACAGCGCGCCGACCGTCAGCCGGTCGAACGCATAGCTGCCGCCGGCGCCCATCACGCGCTGGCGCACGGCCGGGAAATTCGCGCCGTCGTTCGTCGACAGCGCGCCACCGGCCGTCAGCCCGCCGCGATTGAGCTGCAGGTACGCGGCGCCGAGGCTGACGGGCCCGTTCGCATACGACACGCCCGCGCTGTACGCGCGGTTGTTCGCGAAGCCGCCCGCCGCGTTGCTGAACCCGTACAGGCCGCCGAACTGCCAGCCGGCGAGCGTCGGGCTCGTGTATTTCACCGCGTTGTCGATGTAGAACGAATCGTCGATGTTGTCGTTGTCGAACGGATGCGACGCGAGGTTGTTGCCGTCGCCGTTGTTCGCCATCGCGAGCGGGCCGAGATAGTCGACCACCGCGTCGTACTGACGGCCGAGCGTCAGCGCGCCGTACCGGTCGCTCTGCAGGCCGACGTACGCGCGGCGGCCGAACATCGTGTTCCGGTAGGACTGCGTGCCGTTGTTCAGGTTGAAGCCGTTTTCGAGGCGGAACAGCGCGTGCAGGCCGCCGCCGAGATCCTCGTTGCCGCTCAGGCCGAAGACCGTATTCGACAGCAGGCCGCTGCCTTGCTGCCACGCGTTTTTGCCCGACTGGTTGTTCGTATAGGCGATACCGGCATCCAGCATCCCGTAGAGCGTGACGCTGCTTTGCGCATGCGCGGCGGCGCCGAAGAACGCGAGGGAGAGGGTACCGACGACTGCTTTTTTCATTGCGTGTGCTTCCTGGAAAGGCCCGTCGCGACGGGAACGACGATTCGTCGCGCGTATCCGGGCGGACATGCGCGTTCGAATCGATGAAAAGGATGGCGCGCGTGACGCGGGTCACGCGCGGCGGCGAATGCCGGCTAGTGCTGCAACAGGCGGATCGTGCCGAACTCGGCGGCCGGCAGCAGGCGGAGGATCGACAGGATCGCGGGCGATGCCTGCGACCGTGCGACTTCGAGCTCGATGCACGCGCGCCCGGTGCGCCTGTCGATCGCGGCCGTGTAGACATTGAGCGCGGCGCCGACGGCCTGATGCAGCCGGCGTCGCACGGCCGCGAGGTTGTCCGATTCGACGCGGATCGACAGCAGCACGAGGTCGTCCGCGGGGGCGCGACGCCGCGAACGCACGGGCGGCAGAGCGTGTGAAGCAGCGGATTCGGTTCTGGTCGGTTTCATGCTTTTTTCCCCTGGTCGCGTCGTGCTCCGCACCGCGAAAAGCTCGTCGTGGACATGGCGCCCATTCTAAGAATTGCGGTGGCGATACGGTGTATAGACTCGCCATGACCCTGAAAAGAACGCATAAAAACGCAGCGCGCGCCGGCTTTCGTCTTTACGGCTTTTTTATTCCCTGCAAGTAAATTGAACACCGCTTTGATACGCGGATTTCTACACTGTCGCATCCCATTCGCCAGATGAGCATTGGGGGCGTCACCGGGGTTTGTGCCGACACGGCACGGCCCACTGCGCCGACGGTCGCGCGGCGTTGCCGCGCATACGAACAAAGGGGAAAGTCATGTTGTGGATCACCGGCGCGCTATCGCTCGCGCTCTTTATCTATCTGTTTCATGCATTGATCAAGCCCGAGCGGTATTGATCGGCGCGATTCAACAGGAATTCGAAAATATCGGTGAATGTCATGAGCGATCTGCTTTTCATTTTTTTCACGCTCGCGTTCTTTGCATTGACGGCCGGTTTCATCACCGGCCTCGACCGGATCTGAGCGAGCGTCGACATGTTCAACAATCTCATTCAATTCGCGATCGTTCTCGCGATCATGCTGGCGCTGGTGCCCGTCGTCGGGAAATGGCTCGCGCACGCCTTCACGAGCCCGCGCCATGCGTGGGTCGAACGCCGCACCTATGCGCTGCTCGGCGTGAACCCCGACGAAGCGATGTCGTGGCAGCGCTACGGGATGGTGCTGCTGCTCAGTAACGCCGGGATGATGCTGCTCGGCTACCTGCTGCTGCGTATCCAGGACGCGCTGCCGTTCGATGCGCTGCAGCGCGCGTCGCAAAGCCCCGACCTCGCGTTCAACACGGCCGCGTCGTTCATCACGAACACGAACTGGCAGGCGTATGCGGGCGAAAGCAGCCTGTCGAACTTCTCGCAGATGGCCGTCATCACGTTCCTGATGGTCGTCAGTGCGGCGACCGGCGTCGCGGCCGCGGGCGGCTTCATCCGCGGGCTGAGCCGCAAGAGCGCGGCCGACATCGGCAACTACTGGGTCGACTTCACGCGCGTGACCTATCGCGTGCTGCTGCCGCTCAGTTTCGTGATGGCGCTCGTGTACGTGTGGCAGGGCATGCCGCAGACGCTCGCCGCCGACGCGTGGGCGACCACGCTCGAAGGTGCGCGCCAGCAGATCGTGATGGGGCCCGTCGCGAGCCTCGAATCGATCAAGCACGTCGGCACGAACGGCGGCGGTTTCTTCAGCATGAACGCCGCGCATCCGTTCGAAAACCCGACGCCGCTCACCAACACGCTGCACATGCTGTCGATGCTGCTGATCCCGTCCGCGCTGACCTTTACGCTCGGCACGATGATCGGCCGGCGCCGCCAGGGCTGGGTGATCCTCGGCGCGTTCGTCGTGATGTTCGTCGGTTTCCTCGCCGTGATCTATTCGGCCGAGCAGCACGGCAATCCGTTGTTGACCGGGCTTGGCGTCGACCAGCAGATGAGCGCCGCGCAGCCGGGCGGCAACATGGAAGGCAAGGAAATGCGCTTCGGCATCGCGCAGACGAGCCTGTTCGCGACCGTCACGACGGCCGCGACCACCGGTTCGGTCGATGCGATGCACGACTCGCTGACGCCGCTCGGCGGGCTCGTGCCGATCGCGCAGATGATGCTGAACAACGTGTTCGGCGGCGACGGCGTCGGGCTGATCAACCTGTTCACGTTCGCGATCCTCACGGTGTTCCTGGTCGGGATGATGATCGGCCGCACGCCGGAGTTCCTCGGCAAGAAGATCGAGGCGCGCGAGATGAAGCTCGTGATGCTCGCGGTGCTCGCGCATCCGTTCAGCATCCTCGGCTTCACCGCGCTGGCCGCGCTGCTGCATTCGACGATGGACAGCCTCGCGAACCTCGGCCCGCACGGCTTCAGCGAAGTGCTGTACGCGTACACGTCGGGCACGGCCAACAACGGTTCCGCGTTCGCCGGGCTGAACGCGAACACGCCGTTCTTCAACACGACGATCGGCTTCGCGATGCTGATCGGCCGCTACCTGACGCTGCTGCCGATGCTCGCGGTCGCGGGCAGCCTCGCCTCGAAGAAAAGCGTGCCGGAAAGCGCGGGCACGCTGTCGACGTCGACGGGCCTGTTCGCCGGCCTGCTGGTCTTCGTGATCCTGGTGGTCGGCGGTCTCACGTTCCTGCCCGCGCTCGCGCTCGGCCCGGTCGTCGAGCACCTGCTGATGTCGGGCGGCCAACTGTTCTGAGGGAAACATCATGATGCAAGGCAATCGCCAGGCAGCGGCCGCCGCCGCGCCGGCACCCGGTTCTTCGTTCGGCGCGGCGACGCGCGGCCTCGTGCGGCCCGTGATCGCATCGTCGGTGCTGTTCATGCTCGTCACCGGCCTCGCGTATCCGCTGCTCACCACCGGCGTCGCGAACGTGCTGTTTCCGTCGCAGGCGCGCGGCAGTCTCGTGCAGCGCGGCGGCACGACGGTCGGCTCGGCGGTGATCGGGCAGAACTTCACGCGCGCCGGCTACTTCCATGCGCGGCCGAGCGCGACGGTCGGCACCGATCCGGCCGATCCGTCGAAGACGGTCGACCAGCCGTACAACGCGGCCGGCAGCGGCGCCAGCAACCAGGGCGCGACCAGCAAGAAGCTGCTCGCCGACGTCGCGCAGCGGGTGCGCGCATACCGGCAGGAGAACGCGCTCGCCGACGGCACGCCGGTGCCGGCGGACGCCGTGACCGCGTCGGCGTCCGGGCTCGATCCCGAAATCTCGGTCGCGAACGCGCGGCTGCAGGCGGCACGCGTCGCGCATGCGCGCGGCGTCGATGCCGCGCAGGTGGCAACGCTCGTCGATCGCATCGTTTCGCCGCGACAACTCGGCGTGCTCGGCGAACCGCGCGTGCGCGTGCTCGACCTGAACCTCGCGCTCGACCGCACGTTCGGCCACGCGGCCGGCGTGAAGTAATGGCAGGAACCACGGAGTCACTCATGTCTCATATCGAAACCCCGATCCATCCGGCGGCGATGCCGGCCGGCACCGTGCCGCCGATGCGCTGGACGGCCGTGCTGCGCGAGGCGTTCCGCAAGCTCGCACCGCAGGTGCAGTTGAAGAACCCGGTGATGTTCGTCGTCTATCTCGGCAGCATCGTCACGACCGTGCTGTGGCTGCAGGCGCTGACCGGCAGCGCCGACGCACCGGCCGGCTTCATCTTCGCGGTCGCGTGCTGGCTGTGGTTCACCGTGCTGTTCGCGAACGCGGCCGAGGCGCTGGCCGAAGGGCGCGGCAAGGCGCAGGCCGACGCGTTGCGCGCGGCGCGCAAGCGCGTGTACGCAAAGGTGCTCGACGAGCCGAAGCAAGCCGGCAGCACGAGCCATCGCGTACCGAGCGACGAACTCGCGGCCGGCAGCATCGTGCTCGTCGAGGCTGGCGACACGATTCCGGCCGACGGCGAGGTGATCGACGGCGTCGCGTCGGTCGACGAGTCGGCGATCACCGGCGAATCCGCGCCGGTGATCCGCGAGTCGGGCGGCGATTTCTCGTCGGTGACGGGCGGCACGCGCGTGCTGTCCGACTGGATCATCGTGAAGATCACCGCGCAACCGGGCGAAGCGTTCCTCGACCGGATGATCGCGATGGTCGAAGGCGCGAAGCGCGGCAAGACGCCGAACGAAGTCGCACTGACGATCCTGCTCGTCGCGCTGACGATCATCTTCCTGCTCGTCTGCGTGACGTTGCTGCCGTTCTCGCAGTTCAGCGTGCTGCTGAACGCGTCGGGCACCGCTGTGAGCCTGACCGTGCTGATCGCGCTGCTCGTGTGCCTGATCCCGACGACGATTGGCGCGCTGCTGTCGGCGATCGGCATCGCGGGGATGAGCCGCATGATGCGCGCGAACGTGCTCGCGACGTCGGGCCGCGCGATCGAGGCGGCCGGCGACGTCGACGTGCTGCTGCTCGACAAGACCGGCACGATCACGCTCGGCAACCGCGAGGCCGTGCAGTTCCGGCCGGCGCCCGGCGTGGACGAGCGCGCGCTGGCCGAGGCCGCGCAACTGTCGTCGCTGGCCGACGAAACGCCCGAAGGGCGCTCGATCGTCGCGCTCGCGAAGCAGCGTTTCTCGCTGGACGTGGCGGCGGCCGACGGCAGCATCGCGGTGCCGTTCAGCGCACGCACGCGGATGAGCGGCCTCGATATCGGCGAACGCCAGGTGCGCAAGGGCGCGGCGTCCGCGATCCGCGCGCATGTCGATGCGCTCGGCGGCGTGTTTCCGCGGGCGGTCGAGACGGCCGTCAACGACATCGCGCGGCGCGGCGGTACGCCGCTCGTCGTCGCCGATGGCTCGACGGTGCTCGGGGCGATCGAGCTGAAGGACATCGTCAAGCACGGGATCGCCGCGCGTTTCGCCGAGTTGCGCAAGGTCGGCGTGAAGACGGTGATGATCACCGGCGACAACCGGCTCACCGCGGCCGCGATCGCGGCGGAAGCCGGTGTCGACGACTACCTCGCCGAAGCGACGCCCGAGGACAAGCTGCGGCTGATCCGCGAGCACCAGGCGAAGGGCCATCTCGTCGCGATGACGGGCGACGGCACCAACGACGCGCCGGCGCTCGCGCAGGCCGACGTGGCCGTCGCGATGCACAGCGGCACGCAGGCGGCGAAGGAGGCGGCCAACATGGTCGACCTCGACAGCAACCCGACGAAGCTGATGCAGGTGGTCGAGGTCGGCAAGCAGATGATCATGACGCGCGGCGCGCTGACCACCTTCAGCGTCGCGAACGATCTCGCGAAGTATTTCGCGATCATCCCGGCCGCGTTCGTCGCGACCTATCCGGCGCTCGGCGCGCTGAACGTGATGGGGCTGCACAGCCCGGTGTCGGCGATCCTGTCGGCGGTGATCTTCAACGCGCTGATCATCGTCGCGCTGATTCCGCTCGCGCTGAAGGGTGTGAAGTATCGCGCGGAGCCGGCCGAAAAGCTGCTGGGGCGCAACCTGCTGATCTACGGGGTGGGCGGGATCGTCGCACCGTTCATCGGCATCAAGCTGATCGACATGCTGTTGACGCCGTTTATCTGACCGAACGCGCCGTCGCGGCCCCGCTCACGCCTTCGCGGCGTGCGCGGGGCCGTTCGGCGTTTCAATTGCCGGAAGCGATCATGGATGTGAATGTGAACGTGAACGAAGCGAATCGGCGGACGAGGATGCCGCCGGAACCCGGTGCGGGCGGCGACCGCTGGCGCGGCATGCTGCGCGCCTGCGCGGCGATGGCCGACCGCATCGCGGGCGCCGGGCCCGACACGCAGCCCGCGCTGGCCGTGCGCGAAGCGCGCCCGCGCACGCACCTGTGGGTGTCGCAGTACGCGGTGCCGCTGCTGCTGGCCACGCTCGTCTGCGCGCTGGCGACGCTCGCGGCGAGCGCGCTGCTGCGCGTGTTCGACCTGTCGAACGTCGTGATGCTGTTTCTGATGACCGTCGTGCTGATCGCGCTGCGGCTCGGCCGGCTGGCCGGCGCGTGGGCCGCGTTCGTCTGCGTCGGCTGCTTCGACTTCTTTTTCGTCGAGCCGAGGCTGTCGTTCGCGGTGTCCGATACGCAGTACGTGTTCACGTTCGCGCTGATGCTCGCCGTCGCGCTCGCGATCGGCCAGCTCGCGGCCCGCCTGCGTGCGGAGGCACGCGCCGCGCGGGCGAACGAGAAACGCTCGGCCGCACTCGCGCGCGTGGCGCACGATCTGTCGGCCGCGATCGAGACCGACCAGATCGCATCGATCTGCACCGGCACGATCGCGCCGCTGCTCGGCGTGCGCGTCGCGCTCGTGCTGCCCGATGCGGACGATCGCCTGATGGCGGCGCGGCACGCACGGTTCGTCGATGTGCCGACGGCACGCTGGGTCTACGAGCATGCCCGCGCTGCCGGTTGCGGGATGCCGCCGTTCGAGCGCGCGGCCGCGCAGTATCTGCCGCTGAAGGCGCCGATGCGCGTGCGCGGCGTGCTCGTGCTGTTCGGCGACGCGCAGCCGGTGCCGACCGATCCCGACGATCGCCGCCTGATCGATGCGCTGTGCTCGTCGATCGCGATGGCGCTCGAACGCGTGCACTACGTCGGCGTCGCGCAGCACACGCTGGTCCGGATCGAAGGCGAGCGGTTGCGCAATGCGCTGCTGGCCGCCGTGTCGCACGACCTGAAAACACCACTGACCGCGATCCGCGGGCTCGCCGAGACGCTGGAGCGACCCGAGCGGCTCGCGCACGGGCAGCCGGCCGCGCTTGCGCACGGCATCCGCAACCAGGCCGAGGCGCTGCACGGGCTCGTCGTGAACCTGCTCGATCTCGCGCGGATGCAGAGCGAAGGCGTGCGGCTCAATCGCGAGTGGCACATGCTCGACGAGATCGTCGGCAGCGCGCTCGCGCATTCGGCCGGCGTGCTGGCCGGCCGCGACGTGAGCGCCGATCTGCCGGCCGACCTGCCGCTGATCGACGTCGACGCGCTGCTGATCGAACGCGTGCTGATGAACCTGCTCGACAACGCCGCGAAATACGCGGGCGCGGAGGCGGCCGTGTCGGTGCGCGCGCGCGTGTTCGGCGAAACGCTGTACGTGTTCGTCGAGGACGACGGGCCCGGTTTCATCGCGCGCAACACCGAGCCGCTGTTCGAGCCGTTCGAGCGCGAACGCAAGGAATCGTCGATCAGCGGCGTCGGGCTCGGGCTCGCGCTGTGTCGCAGCATCGTCAATGCGCACGGCGGCTCGATCCGCGCGGTGCCGCTCGATCCGCACGGCGCGCGGTTCGAGATCCGTCTGCCACTGGGCGCGCCGCCCGACATCGAACACGAGAGCCGGACATGATCAGATCGCGCGTACTCATCGTCGAGGACGAAGCGGATATCCGCCGCTTCGTGCGGATGGCGCTGGAACAGGAAGGGCTCGACACCTGCGAGGCGTCGACGGCCCGCGAGGCACGGATGTATGCATCGAGCAGCAAGCCCGATCTCGTGATCGTCGATCTCGGACTGCCGGACGACGACGGCAAGACCTTCATCCGCGAACTGCGCGAATGGTCGACGGTGCCGGTGATCGTGCTGTCGGCGCGACAGCAGGAGGTGGAGAAGGTCGCGGCGCTCGACGCGGGCGCCGACGATTACCTGCCCAAGCCGTTCGGCGTGCCCGAACTGCTCGCGCGGGCGCGGGCGCAGTTGCGGCGCGCGGCGTTCGTGACGGCCGACGGGCAGTCGTCGTCGATCGTGCGGTTCGGCGACGTGACCGTCGATCTCGGCCGGCACGAAGTGGCCCGCGGCGGCGAGCCCGTCCATCTGACGCGCCTCGAATTCCGGCTGCTCGCCGCGCTGATCCGCGCGCGCGGCGGCGTGGTTGCCGCGCGGCAACTGCTGGCCGAGGTGTGGGGCATTCATGACGCCGATCGCGCGCACTACGTGCGCGTGTACATGACGAACCTGAGGCAGAAGCTCGAACCGGTGCCCGCGCGGCCGCGGCACCTGCTGACGGAACTGCAGTTCGGCTACCGTCTGGTCGGTCTTGAAACGGTCGGCTTGCCACGCGAGGTATAGACAGGCTACGCATCCCTTCCGGCTGCCGCCTTACACTGTGTGAAAGCCGGAATTCAGCATCATGTAATCGATAATTAATTGAAAATTAAGGAAAATCGCAGCTCACGACCGAAATCCGCCGACAATTAGAGATAAACACGGATTGCTGGCGCACGTCCTGAAAAGGCAAAGTTGTATGTACAACTTGGAACGTCGCCGGAAAGGGCGATTCCCGGGTTGGAAGGGTTCACGGCGGGCAGTCCGACCGGAACCCGGCCCAGTTCGCCTCTGACAGGAACGCCATGAAGAAACTCGCGCTCAGTATTGCCCTTGCCTGCATCGCGGTCGGTGCCCACGCCAAGGATTGGTCGACGATCCGGTTCGGCGTCGACGCCAGCTATCCGCCGTTCGAATCGAAGGACGCAAGCGGCAAGGTCGTCGGCTTCGACGTCGATCTCGGCAACGAGATCTGCGCCCGCCTGAAGGCGAAATGCGTGTGGATCGAGAACGACTTCGACGGGATGATCCCGGCGCTGAAGGCGAAGAAGTTCGACGGCGTGCTGTCGTCGATGTCGATGACGCCGGCGCGCGCCGAGCAGATCGCGTTCTCCGACAAGCTGTTCAATACGCCGACGCGCCTCGTCGCGAAGAAGGGCGCCAACCTGCAGCCGACGGCCGAATCGCTGAAGGGCAAGACGGTCGGCGTCGAGCAGGGCACGATCCAGGAAACCTACGCGAAGGCCTACTGGGCGCCGAAGGGCGTGCAGGTCGTGCCTTATCAGAACCAGGACGGCGTGTACCAGGATCTGATGTCCGGCCGCCTCGACGCCGCGCTGCAGGACGCGGTGCAGGCCGATATCGGCTTCCTGAAGACGCCGCGCGGCGCGAACTTCGACTTCGCCGGCAAAGACATCGACGATCCGAAGACGCTCGGCAACGGCGCCGGCATCGGCCTGCGCAAGGACGACGCCGACCTGAAGGCGAAGATCGACCACGCGATCGCCGACATCATCAAGGACGGCACGTACAAGAAGCTCGAGAAGAAGTACTTCGCATTCGACGTCTACGGCGGCTGACCGGCCATGCGGCGCGCACCGGCTGTGGCGCGCGCCGCGTCTGTTGCCGGGTACAACCCGCTGCGCGTGATGCGCCTGGCTTGATGAGCAGGCGGCATCACGTAGTGCGCAGATATCGTTTGATGCGCGGTTAATGGCTATTGACAATCCAGCCACCTCGTTCTGGATCCCTTATATGATCTTCCAAGGATTTGGCCCGCTGCTGTGGGCCGGCACGGTCGAGACCGTGAAGCTCGCGGTGCTGTCGCTCGCCGCGTCGCTCATTCTGGGCCTCGTCGGTGCGAGCGCGAAGCTGTCGACGAACCGCGTGCTCAAATCGATCGGCACCTTCTATACGACGCTGATCCGCGCGGTACCGGATCTCGTGCTGATGCTGCTGCTGTTCTACGGGATCCAGATCCTGCTGAACAACTTCACCGACATGCTCGGCTGGGACCAGATCGACATCGACCCGTTCGTGGCTGGCGTCATCACGCTCGGCTTCATCTACGGCGCGTACTTCACCGAGACCTTCCGCGGCGCGTTCCTCTCGGTGCCGCGCGGCCAGCTTGAAGCGGGCTTCGCGTACGGGATGAGCGGCTGGCGCGTGTTCCGCCGCATCCTGTTCCCGCAGATGATGCGCTTCGCGCTGCCCGGCATCGGCAACAACTGGCAGGTGCTCGTCAAGGCGACTGCGCTGGTGTCGATCATCGGCCTCGCCGACGTCGTGAAGGCGTCGCAGGACGCGGGCAAGAGCACGCTCGATTTCTTTTTCTTCACGCTGGCTGCAGGCGCGATCTACCTCGCGATCACGACGGTGTCCAACCTCGTGCTGCATCACCTCGAGAAGCGTTATTCCGTCGGTGTCCGGAGGCTCGCACTGTGATCGAACTCGTCAGCCAGTACTGGCAAAGCTATCTCTACACCGACGGCTACCGCTTCAGCGGCCTCGCGATCACGCTGTGGCTGCTGGTCGTGTCGATCGCGCTGGGCTTCGCGCTCGCCGTGCCGCTCGCGATTGCGCGCGCGTCGTCGAACCGCTGGATCTCCGGTCCGGTGTGGCTCTATACGTACGTGTTTCGCGGCACGCCGCTCTACGTGCAGCTGCTGATGTGCTACACGGGCATCTACAGCCTGCAGGTCGTGCACAACCACGTGTTGCTCGACACGTTCTTCCGCAACGCGATGAACTGCACGCTGCTCGCGTTCGTGCTGAACGAATGCGCGTATGCGACGGAGATCTTCGCGGGCGCGATCAAGTCGACGTCGGCCGGCGAGATCGAGGCCGGCATGGCCTACGGGATGTCGCGCTTCAAGCTCTATACGCGCATCATCCTGCCGTCGGCGCTGCGCCGCTCGCTGCCGAGCTACAGCAACGAAGTGATCCTGATGCTGCACGCAACCACGCTCGCGTTCACCGCGACCGTGCCCGACATCCTGAAGGTCACGCGCGACGTCAATTCGGCGACGTACATGTCGTTCCAGGCCTACGGCATCGCCGCCGTGCTGTACGCCGTCGTCGTGTTCACGCTCATCTGGGCGTTCCGCAAGCTCGAGACGCGCTGGCTCGCGTACCTCTCGCCGCGCGGCCATTAACGCATTCGCAAGATTCGCAAGGAAGGACCAAGCATGTACAAGCTCACCGTTGACAACCTGCACAAGAAGTTCGGCGACAACGAGGTGTTGAAGGGCGTGTCGATGAAGGCGAAGGCCGGCGACGTGATCAGCATCATCGGCTCGAGCGGCTCCGGCAAGAGCACGTTCCTGCGCTGCATCAACTTCCTCGAGCAGCCGTGCTCGGGGCAGATCACGATCGGCAGCGAGCCGATCCAGACCACGCGCGACCGCAACGGCTCGCTGCGCGTGGCCGACCAGAAGCAGCTGCAGCGGATGCGCACGAAGCTGTCGATGGTGTTCCAGCACTTCAACCTGTGGGCGCACATGACGGTGCTCGAGAACGTGATCGAGGCGCCGATGGCGGTGCTCGGGGTCAGCCGGGACGAAGCCGTCGCACGGGCGCGCAAGTACCTGGAGAAGGTCGGGCTCGCGCCGCGCGTCGAGGGCATGTATCCGTCGCATTTGTCGGGCGGCCAGCAGCAGCGCGTCGCGATTGCGCGCGCGCTCGCGATGGAACCCGAGGTGATGCTGTTCGACGAGCCGACGTCGGCACTCGACCCCGAGCTGGTGGGCGAAGTGCTGAAGGTGATGCAGAAGCTCGCCGAGGAAGGTCGCACGATGGTCGTCGTCACGCACGAGATGGGCTTCGCGCGCAACGTGTCGAATCACGTGATCTTCCTGCACCAGGGGAAGATCGAAGAGGAAGGCGATCCGCAGCAGATTCTCGTGAACCCGAAGAGCGAGCGGCTCGGGCAGTTCCTGTCGGGGCGGCTCAAGTAAGCGGGCGCCGCTGCAACCTGGAACGCTACATGCTTGTCTCGGACGACTCATTCGTTCGAGGAGCGCCGAGATGAGCACGTCGACCACTACCGCGTTTTCCCATGTGAAGCCGCAGGACACCGCGTATCACGGCGATGGCCTGCGCGACTTCTTCCTGTATCGCGATCTTGGCATCGCGGCCGCGACGAACGGCAAGGTCGTCGCGCAACTCGTCAGGGCGAATCATGCACCGACGGCGGGCACCGGCTGGCACCGTCACGAGGCCGAGTTCCACATCGTGATCATGCTGAAGGGCTGGGCGCGCTTCATGTACGGCGAGCGCGAGACGCTGGTGAACGCCGGCGACTGCGTGCACCAGGCGCCGGGAATCGTGCATTACCTGTTCGACTACTCGCCCGACATGGAGTATCTGGAGATCGTCGGACCGGCCGATTTCAAGTCGATCGACGTCGAAGGGCCCTGCGACGTGCCTGCGCCGACGCCGTGGGGCGACGCGGGCGCGTAGCCCCACATTGTTTTGGACGCGACGCATCCGCGTGCTTGCGACAGACCGCCTTCGGGCGGTTTTTTCTTTTGCGGGCTGCTTGTCATGCTTCGGTCATTCGACATCCGAAGCGTTTGTCGTGAAAGGAAATCGAAAAGACAGGCGGCAATTTGTCAGCCTCGCGTGACGTTTCGTTACACGGTGTCAAAGATCGTCAATTCGAGCAGGTGCGGTGCACGGCGTGTCGGCGACCCGCGTTAAGGAGGTAACAGCCGGACCTCCGGCTGGCCTACCCAGGAGAATGTCATGACCCGCATCGCGAAGATCCTGACCGCGACGGCCATCACCTGCGCCGTCTTCGTACCGGCGCTGGCCGAAGCCCATTCGCACCGCGTGTGCCATGTCGATCACCACCATCACCGCGTGTGCCGCTCGGTCCGTTGACCCGCGGCGCGGTATTCCCGGCCTGTCGTCGGGACGCTTTTACCCTTCAGGCAAATCAGGAGAGGACTATGAAAAAGACGATGTTGATCGCCGCGCTCGTCGCGGGCATGGGCGTGTCGATCGGTGCGTTCGCACAGGTTCCGGCCAGCGCGCCGGCCGGCACGACCGGGCTGTGCAAGGACGGCTCGTTCTATTCGGGCGCGTCGAAGAAGGGCGCATGCGCCGGTCATAAGGGCGTGAAGACGTGGTACGGCGCAGCGTCGGCAGCCGCGGCCAGCGCACCGGCCGCGGCCCCCGCGACCGCGGCTTCCGCTACCGCCGCATCCGGCGCCGCAGCCGCGAAGAGCGCACCCGCGACGACTGCCGCAGCGGCGCCCGGCGGCGGTGCGGGCAAGGTGTGGGCCAACGACAGCACGAAGGTCTACCACTGCTCGACCGACAAGTACTACGGCAAGACGAAGCACGGCAGCTACATGTCGGAAGCCGATGCGAAGGCGAAGGGCTACCACGCGTCGCACGGCAAGGCCTGTTCGTAATACCGGCGGAACGCGCGGGCCTTGCCGCTCGCGCACTGCCCGGCAGTGCGCCCCGCCATCCAGGCGGGGCGATTCATTTGCAACGCCGAGGTGCGGCGCCGAGCGTTGCCGTGCCGCGCGGGTTCAGTTCATGTGACCGGATGGCGCAGCGGTCGTCGCCGCATCGTGACCGGCCGCGCGCGCGTCGAGCAATGCCCGCAGCGTCACGTAGTGCGCGTCGCGCGCGCCGCCGTCCGTATCGGCGGTGCGATCGTACGGCTCGTTGTCATGAATCGTCGCACGCACGATCGGGTAGATCTGCGTTTCCCAGCGGCTGCCGTTGAACACGCCGTAGTGGCCTGCACCCGTCTGCACGTGGTGCGTCTTCAGGTACGGTGGCAATCCCGAACACAGCTCCTGCGCGGCCACCGTCTGGCCCACGGCGCAGATGTCGTCCTTCTCGCCCTCGATCGTGAGCAGCGCGGTGCGGTGGATCGCTGCCGGTTCCACCAGCCGGTCGCCGACCATCAGTTCGCCGCGCGCGAGCGCGTATTGCTGGAACACTTTCTCGACCGTTTCAAGATAGAACTCCGCGGTGAGGTCGGCCGTCGCGAAGTACTCGTCGTAGAAGTGGCGCAGCGTGTCGGCTTTTGCGGGGTCGCCTTTCGCGCGCTCGTAGTACAGGTCGGCAAACGAAGCCGCATGGCGGTCGGGATTCATCGACATGAACGCGCCGACCTGCACGAAGCCCGGATACACGCAACGCTGCGCACCGACGAAGCCGGCCGGCACCACGCTGATCAGGTTGCGCGCGAACCATTCGATCGGCTGGCTCGTCGCGAGCGCGTTGACCTTCGTCGGATTCACGCGGCAGTCGATCGGCCCTGCCATCAGCGTCAGGCTCGCGGGTTGGGCCGGATCGCGGGCGGCGGCCATCAGCGCGACCGCCGAAAGCGCGGCGACGGTCGGCTGGCAGATCGCGAGCACATGCGCGTCCGGCCCGATCTGCCGAATGAAATCGATCACGTGCTCGACGTATTCGTCGAAGCCGAAGCGCCCGGCCGAGAGCGGGATGTCACGCGGGTTGTGCCAGTCGGTGATGTACACGTCGTGATCGGCCAGCATCGTGCCGACCGTGCCGCGCAGCAGCGTCGCGAAATGCCCGGACATCGGCGCGACGATCAGCACGCGCGGCTGGCGCGCCACCGGCCGCGCCTTGCGGAAATGCAGCAGCGTGCCGAACGGCGTGACCGCCGCGGCTTCCTCGACGATCGGCACCGATTCGCCGTCGATGACGATCGACGCGATACCGAACGGCGGACGCCGGTGCGAGAACGCGCAGCACTCGAGCAGTTCGCACAGCGCGTCGACCATGCGGCCCGTTGGCGTCGATGTGGCGGGCGGCCACAGCGACATCGTCGCGCGTGTGGCGGCCGCCCATGCGCGCGCCGGGCGCAGGCATTCGGCAGACCATTGATAGAACGGATAGGCAAGCAGGTTCATGGCCGTCGCTCGTTGCGTCACGTTGCGTTGAGCGAGGCAAGCCGTGTGCCAGCCTGCGGCTGGCACGCGCGTTGCACGTGGTTCGAGGACGCGGCGCACCACACGGCGATTCGTGTGGTGCGTGCGGCCGGGCGACCGAGCGCCATGCGCTGTCGGCGCGGTTCGGCGTATCGGTCGTGCCGCAGCACCGTGCGACGCTGCGCCAGTTCGGCGAATTCGTCGCACCGGCGTGGTGCGATTCGCATGCGCGGCGTGCGCTTTCGGTGCAGGGGCACGAACGACAATCAGCAGGGGAGCGACATGGAATCTACCGGACCGACCACGTTGACCATCAGCAGCCGCAATTACTCGTCGTGGTCGATGCGCGGCTGGCTGCTCGCGAAGCTGAGCGGCCTCGCGTTCGAGACGGTCAGCGTGCCGATCGATGCGGCATCGCGCGCGGAGCTGCTGCTGCTGTCGCCGTCGATTCTCGTGCCGTGCCTGACGCACGAAGGCAGCACGGTGTGGGACACGCTCGCGATCGCCGAATACCTGAACGAAGTCCAGCCGCAGGCGCGGCTGCTGCCCGACGACCGGCATGCGCGCGCGCATTGCCGGTCGATCTGCGGCGAGATGCATTCGGGTTTCAGCGCGCTGCGCTCCGCGCTGCCGATGAACCTCCGTGCGCATTTTCCCGGCTTCCGGATCTGGTCTCGTGCGCAGCACGACATCGAACGCATCGTGACGATCTGGCGCGAGTGTCTGGCCGCGTACGGCGGCCCCTGGCTGTTCGGCGAGCAGATCGGCATCGCCGATGCGATGTACGCGCCGGTCGTCACGCGATTCCTGACCTACGACGTGAAACTCGAGCCCGATATCGCCGAGTACTGCATGCGCATGCTCGCGCATCCGTTCGTTGCGGAGTGGATCGATGCCGCGAAAGCGGAGCACGAAGACATCGACGAACTCGACATGGAGTTCTGACGCTCGCTACCCGCATTGCCGCCCGGTGCAGCAGGATCAGTGACTCGTTCCGGCGGGCTCGGTGGCGGGCGGCTTGGCCGGTCGGGTGAGCAGTTCACGTGTGAGTTTGTCCGACACATAATGCGGGCCATCGAACAAATAGACTTGATAGCCCCGATAAGCCGCCAGCTGCTTGCTCAATTCGTCGGCGTTGGCCGCCCGGAATCCCCCATGCTCGGCGGGCCGGAAGGCCTCCGCGATCATCCGCACACGTTGTTTTCCCAGGCGCGAAGCCAGCTCGTCGACGTAGGTGCGCGCGACGTAGGGTTCGCGCGCGTAGACGCCGCAGCCGTCCTGGAAGAACACCCCGACATCCGCAGGCAGCCACGCCGCGAGCCAGTCTGTCAGCGCCTTCCCGCCGATATTGGTCTGGTCGTAGACGCTCACCCACAGCGGACGTGGCAGGCGCTTCAGGATCTCGGCGAGCTTCGGCGCGTCCTGCCAGGTCGGATCGATTTCGACCGGGAAGTAGTAGCCGGTGACATGAAGCGGAACCGGTACGCGCGTGACCTCCGCGGACTGGTCCGCCAGTGTCGACAGATGGGTGCGCGCACGTTTTTCGTCCTGGTAGCCGGCCAGGCCCAGGATGACGTTTCCGGCCCATGGCTCGCGACCGATGCGTTCCCAGTCGGGAAGCTGCGCCGCGGGACGGATGCTGGTGTTGGCCACGTACGCGGTATCGTCGACGACGGCCCACTGGATCAACAGATCGTGTATGCCGAGCATCTGCCAGTTCCCGACGGGATTCGTCGTCGTGTTGTCCACCTGCCAGACGATTCCGTCGGCATGCACGTCGTGCGGCGTCCAGCTACACGCGGCCATGACGAGTGACGTGCCGATGGCCGCGAGCGTCGCCGCCCGCGACGAACGCGGTGCGCGCCGAGATCGGCCGATACGCTGTTGAAGCTTGCGCAAGGCCGGGATGGCGTACGTGGTCATCGCTGCCTCCCGGGAAACAGTCCCGCGCGTCATCGTAGCCGATCAAACGCAAACGTGCGACCCGCGTTGCCAATGCGGGTCGCACGAGGCTGCTGCCAGCCCGCGTCACTTGGCCGTCGTGCCGTCCACCCATGTATAGCCGAGATTCGTAATGCCGGTCACGAGGCTCTGGAAGTCCTGCAAAGCCGGCAGGCCGAGATCGGGTTCAAGCCAGTACGGATGGAAGAAGAACGAAGCGAAGCCGTCCCGCACCGCCAGACCGTACTGCGCATTCGTAACGAGTTGCTGCCACGTGTACGTGATGCACGAGAACGGGTCGATATTGCAGATGTTGTACTGGACGCTGCCCAGGTTCTCCGGAATGATTCGCTCACCGTAGTAGTCGGAGTTGATGATGTACGGGAAGAACTGCCCGGCTGAAAAGTCCTGGTTGGCTGCCCCGGTTCCGATTTGAGGATTGGTCGACGTGTAGTAGACGGCGCGCTGGAACGTCGTCGGGAACGTCTGCGCCGTGGCTGCCGCTGCGTTCGGCGACATCTGGTACTGCGGCGCGGCCCAGCCGACGATCTTGTAGCCGTTGGTCGTGAACTCGAGCAGGCCATCGGCCATTCTGCCTTTTGCCCATTGCACGGAGTCCTCATCGACGGGGCGGTTCTGGACCGCATACCAGAATTCGTAATCGCTGCCGCTGACCGCGGTCAGCAGATTCGGTGTCGAATCGTACTGGTGCGTGTAGCCGTGCATCACGATCGAGCCGCCGCGCAGGATCGCGTAGTTCAATGCATTCTTGAGGCCCGTTGCCTGCGCGAGGTGAATCGTCTCGGGGACGCCGCCGTTGTAATACCCGTTCGGATCGGTATACAGCGGGATGGTCGCCATCGTGAACTTGATCTTCTTCGAATACAGGTAGTCTGTCAGCTGTTTCATCGAACTCGTCGTCGTGTACGCGTCAAGATCCTCGAGACGGACGAGTGCGCGATGATTCACCGGTGCATTGGTCTGCAGGATGTCGTGCAGGATGTCGCATATCACCAGGTAGCGATCCGTCGGGCCGATGTATGAGAACGGCATATCCGCGAAGTACCAGAGCTTGCCCGAGCGCATGACGTATGGAGTGGTTGCGCCGCTCTTGCTGTTCTTGATGGTGACGAGCACTTGCGCCTTGGTGGCGTCGAGCACCTGGGTCAGGCCGACATCCGGGTCCGCATCGACGGCGCCGGTCGACGCGTTATACGCGTAGTACTTGGCCATCGCCAGGTTCTTGTACGTGACCGTGTCGTAGAAGCCCGGATTCGGATTGCTCGACGAAGGTGTCGCGTTCAATCCGGCAAGGCCCAGAAAGCTGAACCCGAAGGTCTGGTTGAACGTATAGGCCGTGTTCCATGCGAGCTGCCACAGGTTGTACTTGAACCAGACCACGGTCTTCGTGGCGGTCATCACGTCGCTCATGAATGCCGTCGGAATCGGATTGTTGTAGTAGTCGCCGATGTAGAACGTGGCATCGTGGCTTCCGATCATGCCGGACGTATAGTTCTGTATCGGCACGAGGTCGACCGTCGTATTGAAATGGCCGAGCAGGTTCCTCAACATGATGCTGTATATCAGGCCAAGCTTCGAATACGGGTCGTTGGCCGGGTTGTCGTACAGCACGAGTGTGTGTGCGGTAGTGGCCTGCGCGTGCGCCGTACCCGGCAAGGTCATTTGCGCGAATCCGGCAAGCAGGGCTATGACGATCAAGATCTTTTTCATGGCCGTTTCTCCCTAGTCACGTTCCACGTTGCCGCCGTTTTTCTTGACGGAGTTCTTGCTGAACTTGGGGCGCCCGGTCTCCTTGTATGCCTTGTCCCAATCTTCTTCGGACATGCCTGGCTTCACGTTGACGTGGGCCGAGCCGTTCGGTAGTGGCGGGGGCTTGATCTTGCCGGACGACGACTGGTTCGTCTGCTGTGCATTCGTGTCATGAGCCGTACCGATCACGACGAGTGCAGGAACCAGTGCGACGAGTAGTCCAACGGTGCTCAACCCGTTTCGAAAAGATCGATTGCGATGCGCAGGCATGATTTTCATCCTTTGATATGCAAATTAAGTTCATCTCGTTAACGAAACGAGCGCGGCGAAGTGCCGATTCAGAATCGGGGCGTTATGTCGTGATTTTTTTGCGCGCTTGATACCGGTTAAAAAATCGAAACCGGCTGGTTTGGCTTTCAAGCTAGATCCATACCATCGGCCTCAAACAGGCACCGGGCCAAGACGCCAAAATGGGTGCGTCACGGCAGTCAAAAATTGTTTCGATAAACGTTTCATGCATGCAACGGCAGGTGTCGAGAATCGAGTCCGACTACCGTGTAACGCCGGGTCTGCCGATTCAGGGGAAGCCGGTTGCGCGCTGAGCTCCGCACGCGCCAACGCCGGAAAACCGAGCCGGTTGGCGCGCACGCGCAATCACGACCGGCACACCCGATTTTCGGGTTCGACGTCGATGCTGTCGGCCATTGATCGCCGGAATCGCGTGACGCGCTCCGATCGCGGCGACCGGAGCGCGGCAGTGGACCTGCCAAACGCCTTTCACCGGGCGCTCGACCGCGCGTTTCAACACTGAAACATTTGGCCCGGTTTCGATTCGCCAATCGCGTGGGGAAGACTCCCCGCACCCGGAAGGCTCAAGGGTGGCGCGGCGATGGCGCACGACTTGCTTGAAGCGCTGTGCGTCGAAAGGACTGTGTATGGGGCGCACTGCGAGGCACCGGGGCGGCTGCAAGCGCCGGCGCACGCAGGGACGGATGCAAGCAAGCGGGAAACCGGCTGTCAAAAGTCATCCACTGAACACGTTGCATTTTTGATGATGTTACGTGGTCGCATCAATAGTGCTCGAGGCGTGATCGAGTCTTTTGAGCGCGACGAGAACGGGTGTGGCGCGAGCCACGGAGTGGACATGACGGGGTCGACGAGGACGGGGAGCGTTTCGTCTTACGTTGGTACGAGGGGGCAGAAATACAGGCAAGCGAAAATAGCGGATATGTAATGGATAATATGATATGGAGTGCATATTTATACGCACTCAACATTGTCGCCATTGTGACCGCCCTCGTCATCCTGGTCAGCACGCTGGATGACCTAACGCTGGACACCTGTTACTGGTCGTTCGAAATCCGGCGCATCCTGCGTCGAGAAAAATCGCAGGCCATCGATATCGGCATGCTGCGTGCGCTGGAAGAGCGCCATCTGGCACTCATGGTACCGGCGTGGAAAGAGTATGACGTGATCGCCAAAATGATCGAAAACACCTTGGCGACCATCGAGTACGAACGCTATGTCATCTTCGTCGGAACCTATCACAACGATGCCGAAACCACGGCGGAAGTCGAACGGATGGTCCGCCGGTATCCGGGCAGGGTGACGCGCGCAACGGTCATGAACGACGGGCCGACATGCAAGGCAGACTGCCTGAACTGGATCGTTGAAGCCATCCTGCGCTACGAAGAAGTCCATCATATTCAGTTCGCAGGTGTCGTCATGCACGACTGCGAAGATGTCATTCATCCGGTTGAACTCAAGTACCTCAACCATGCGGTCGCGGACAGCGATCTGGTCCAGCTTCCTGTTCTGTCATTGCCGCGGAAATGGAACGAGTTCGTCGCCGGCTGCTATCTCGACGATTTCAGCGAAACCCACCAGAAGGATGTGCCGGTGCGAGCACGTCTGACGGGTGTCGTTCCGGGCGCGGGTGTTGCGTCGTGCTACAGCCGGCGTTCGATCGAGGCGGCGATGAAGGAGCGAAACGGTTGCCCGTTCAACACGAGTTCGTTGACCGAGGACTACGACTTCAGCTTCCGGTTGAGAGACCTCGGCATGAAGGAAACTTTCGCCTGCTTGCCGCTTTCGGACGTCGCGCGCGATGCCGCCTGCCAGCACGCAAAGGATGGCGCCGCGAATCGAAACCTGCTGGCCACGCGCGAGTATTTTCCGAAGACATTCCGCACCGCCTACCGGCAGCGCGCGCGCTGGATTCTCGGCATTGCGTTTCAAGGCTGGGAGCAACTCGGCTGGAAGGGCAATCTCCTCACCCGCTACATGTTCTTCCACGATCGCAAGGGCATCGTGACGTCGCTGTTTTCGGTGATTGCCTATGGCGTGCTGCTCAACTTCGTGCTGCTTGCCGCCCTTCAGAAAGCCGGGCACGTGATCCCCGCCGGCACTCACCTCGTCGCGGTCAGTGCATGGATCACACCGCTACTGTGGGTGAACACCGTCATGCTGTTTGTCCGCGCCGGGCAGCGTTTCCACTTCGTCAGCAAGTTGAACGGTCCGCTCCAGGGGCTGCTTTCGATCCCGCGGATGTTCGTCAACAACCTGATCAATTTCTGCGCGGTGAGTCGCGCGTGGCGCATCTATGTCGGCCACCTGGTGAGCGGCAAGTCCATCGCATGGGACAAGACGAGCCACACCTACCTGTCCAACGAAGAGCTCGGGAAAGCGCGCCGCAAGATCGGCGAGATCCTGGTCGGCTGGGGCGTGGTTTCGCTGGAGCAGCTGGAGGCCGGCCTCGACAGGCAACTGACATGCGGCAAGCGGCTGGGCGAACTGTTGCTCGAAGCCAGCGCGGTGTCCACCGAATCGCTGGCCGACGCGATCGCCGAGCAGGCTGACCTGCCGCGGGTGAGCCTGGGTAACGTCGCGGTGGGCCACTTCGCGGACTCGCTGGCATTCGAACTGCAGTACGCGTATCACGCCGTGCCGTTTTCGACGGCTGACGACGGGACGCTGAACGTCGCGGTCGGGCGACCACTCACGCAGGACGAACAGGAAGTCGTGCGGCGCGGCGCCCGATCGAACGTTGCCTATTTCATTGCCTGCGATACGGAGATTGCCGCCGAACTGGCCCGGCACTCACGCTTCGTCGAAGTCGCCCGGCTACGCGACGGCGATGACGCGAAGCTGCAGGCATCTGCGGTGAAAAAGCCGTCGGGAGAACAGGCATGAAGCGCTCGACAGGCCCGATTGCGGCTGGCCTCAAGCGCTGCGTACGGTTGAGCGCCCTGGCAATCGCCATGTCGCTGGCCTGGCAGGCTCCGGCATCCGCCGCCAAGCAGCTTACCCCCAAGGCCTATCGGCTTGCCGATGGCGCATACAAGGCGATCAATGCCGGCGACCTGCCCCGCGCGGAAGACTATACGTTGCGCGCCCTCAAGGTCCAGCCAGGAAGCGAACAGCTCGGGCTGCTGCTCGTGGATGTATACCGGCGGGAAGGCAAGGTTGACGAAGCCGATGCGATGGTGGAATCGCTGCGCCTGCGGTTTCCGAAAAGCGCGGCGGTACTGGCGCAGCATGGCTATCTGGCGCAGCGGCAGATGCACTACGACGTCGCGTGCAGCGATTTCTCGGCGGCCGTCGCGACCGGAAGCTGGAGCAAGGAGCAGCAGCGCAACCTGCGCCTCGCGTGGTCGGACAGTGCGCTCGCGGCGAATCGTCCGCACGAGGCCGGCGTCGCGCTGGCGCCGCTGGCTGATGAAAAATCGGCCGTGATCCAGTTGCGTATCGCGCAGATGAGCTTGCAGGCGGGCGACCACGACAGCGCCATCCGCGTGGCCGAGCTGGCGGCCGGCGCCGCCTCGACCGACGCCGAGCGGAACATGGCCGCATCGATCGTGGCACAGGCGCGGCAAGCCGATCAGCCGCCCCAGGTGCCGGTGGACGACACCGCGCAACGGAAGTTGCAGCAGGCCTATGACCTCCTGCGCGAACACAAGGATCGCGATGCGCTCGACGCATTCCAGGAAGGTTTCGCCGGTGGCGCCGGCAACGCGATGAACTACGCGGACGCGGGCTATGCCGCCAAGCGAATCGGATTGAACGAGGAGTCCGTCCAGATGTTCGAACACAGTCTCGACGCAGACGAAAACGAACATGCGTTCGACGCGCAGCGCAAGTTCGGCTATCGGCGGGAGGTCGAACAACTGGAGCGAACCTGGGGTTTCGTGCTGAGCGCGCCATACCAGTCGGCCGCATTCGGTCCGCAAGGCACCATCAGCGTGCTCCAGCCGGGTATCGAGGCGTACTGGCAGCCGCCGAAGATCGGCTATCGGAACGGTCGCATCCTTCAGTTCTTCGTGCGCGGATACGGCACCGCCTACGACGGCACGAACAACGTGACCGGCATGCCGACCGTGCAAGGATCGGTGGGCGTGCGGTACAAGCCGATACCCGACCAGAACGTGGTGATGACGGCCGAGCGGCTGTTCCACATCGGCAGTCTGTCGATGACGGACTGGCTGATGCGCCTGGGTTACTCGTCGGAAGCAGGCACGGACCTGCAGGTCACGCAACCGAGCTGGCGTAGCTGGCAGGCTTATGTAGAAGGTGCGTACTTCATCAACGCCGGCAGATACATCATTTATTCGGAGTTGCGTTACGGGCACACGTGGCGTTTGCCGATGATCAGCAATCGGCTGACCGTCTACCCGCACGCGGCGGTGGCCGGCGATCACGACAACCGTCAGCAGGACAAGACGGCAATCGGTGCGGGGCCAGGGGTCCAGTTCAGGTACTGGTTTCGCGAAGGCAGGTATACCGCGCCGGCAAGCTATCTCGACGTGACGGTGCAATACCGGTTCCCGTTGACGTCAGCGGTCCGCGCACGTGGTCTCGTGGTGCGCGCGACATTGTGGTTCTGAGCGACTGCGCTGACGCTGGGGCTGCCGGCGGATGGGGCGATCAGTTGGGCGACTTGAGCGGGAGGATCGTCTGACGCAACAACTGGAAGTAGGAGCTCGTCGAATACGGGACCATCTGCTCGACGTAGTTCCACCAGAAGAATCCGCCGATGAAACGCGGATCGGTCATGCTGTTGACCATCGGGTAATAGGTTTTGATCAGGTTCTGCTGCACCGACGCCGGCGCGGCGGTATCCGACGTACCGATTTCGCCGAAGCCGACCTTCGCGTTCGGGAAGATGCTTTCCAGCGCCGCGAAGTCGTTTTTCCACGACGGATTCAGCCCCGGGCAATCCTGATACGGGTAGTAGCTGAATAGCGCATAGTCGGCCTGCTGGCGAACCGTCGACGACAGGAAGGTCGTCGGCCAGGTCTTCCAGTAATCCTGCGGCTTCTCCCAGCAGTTGGTGCCCTTGCTGTCGTCGTTGTAGTACAGCGTGATCGCCGTCTTGCCGCCGTTCGATTTGACGATCGTGTTGGCCGCGGCGACCATCTGGCCGATCTGCTGCTCTTCCGAATTGACCACGGTGTTCGTGCCGCTCGGGTCGGTGCGCAGCCATTCGCCGTTGATTTCGTTGGCGATCTCCCACACGTCGACGGTGTTCTTCAACTGCGACACCAGTTCCTGCGTTCGCGCCTTGTACGTCGCGAGATCCGTCGGGAAATAGTAAGAATCGTAAACTTCGCCCATCACGTACGCGACTGCGTGCAGGCGCAGCAACGGTGCGTAGTAGTCGGTGGCCGGCGTACCCGGATCGAACACGACGCGCACGGTCGGCCGGTACGGCAGGTTCTGCAGCGACGCGATGATCGCATCGAGTTTCGTCAGGTCGTCGAGCGTGACGCCGTAGACCGGATTCTTCAGGGGTTCGACCTGGGCTTGGGCGGACTGGGATAAAGGCATGAGCCCAGCATAAGCAACGCATGCGGCGATGGCCGTGCGCGAGATAGTTTTCTTCAGTTCAATCAAAACGTCATTCCATCTTAAAGTAAGAAGAAGCGGGATTTTAAACGAAAATAAAAGGTAATTATCGGACGATATGAGAAGTAACGGGGGCGGATGGTGCGTCGGGCATTTGTTTCGGGATGCTGCCGCGAGATAAACGCAGCATCCCGAAACAAATGCCCGACGGCATCGGTCGGGCTGGTGGGACGGTCGAACGGCGGTCCCCGTCATTGCCCGGCTTCCGGCTTCCGGCGGGCGATCGGGCAGGCGAGTTGCGATCGGGCTAAGGCACGGCAACCCTGCCATGTTCACGATCGGCCGCACCGTTCGCGACAGCCGTTCGTTGATCCGATGTTTCGGCTCATTCTCATCCCACCGGCATCGAGACCAGCGTGTCGGCGAACCGTCTCGGTTTCGTCCCGGGATGCCAGGGAAGGGGGGCGGCGGCGATTGCGCGGTCCGGACAGACCCGTGCTTTCGCTCGGGTCGCACTCGGCTGTGACCGTATCGAATCGAATCTCTCGACGATGCGCGGCGATCCGCAAACGTTTCACCTTGATTTTCGCTGGAAACGAGTACGAATCCCCTAAAGGATGCCGGTGCCGATGACGTTAAACGGGCACGGGGATGACCGTCGATCGCATGCCTGCGACATGCGACGCGGTCTGCAACAACCAGCGCAGCAGGGGAACCAACTTGAATCGTCAGCAATCGTGGACGCGTACGGCCGCGCCCGGCGAGATCATCTACTCGGAGGGCTTCGCCGGCGAGCCCGTCATCTTTCTGATCGCCGACGGCAAGGTCGAGCTGTCGACGCGCTGCGACGACAAGCGCGTCGTCGTCGCGACGCTCGGGCGCGGCGAATTCTTCGGCGAATCCGCGCTGCTCGCGTCCGAGCCGCGCGCGCATACCGCGAAGGCGCTGTCGTTCTGTCAGCTCACGGTCGTGCCGGCCGCGCTGCTCGACGAGGAAATCGAGCACGTGTCCGCGCTGCTGCGCCATATCGTGCGCACGATGATCCGGCGCGTGAAGCGCAAGGACGATCAGCTCGCGACCTACACGCACGCGGACTTCATGCCGGGCGTGCTGTCGTATGCGCATGTGCTGTCGCTGATGGCGGGCGCCGAGACGCGCGGATCGGACGATGCGTGGTCGCGGCGGCCGATGCAGGCGCAGGCAGCGGAGACGTCGGTGCCGCTCGCCGACGTGATCCGCCGCTGTCGCGCGATTGCCGGCCATTCGCGCCCGCACGTGCTCGCGATGCTGCGTCGCATGGAGAAGCTCAATCTCGTCACGATCGAAGCGGCACAGGCCGACCATGCCGGCGGTGCGGCCGATTATGCGGGTTCGTCGGATGCGCGCCAGGTCGTCACGTTCGACGCCGCGCGCGTGATCGATCGCGCGCAGCAGGTCGCCGATCACGATCTCGACCTGTCGATCAACAGCGAGCTCGAGCTGATCGAGCTGGCCGATCTTGAAGCGTTGATCGGCGTCGACCGGAAGCTGCTGCTCAACAAGCTGTCCAACGGCGAGATCGCGGAAGAGGTGTTTGCGTTCCGCAAGTCGAAGGTGCTCGGTTACGTCGAGCAGCAGGGCGTCGCGTATTTCTCGCGGCGCAACCCGCGCGCTGGCGGCGACGTGCGCGCGCTCGAGGATCTCGTGTTGATCGACCAGCGCACGCTGTTCGACGTAATCAGCGCGTTCGATACGTACGATCTCGCGAAGCTGGTCGCGAGCCTCGACGATCGCGCGGTGGCGGACAAGCTGTTCTCCGTGATGACGGAAGCGCGGCGCAACGAGGTGTCGTGGGTGATGCGCCGCGAGTTGAAGCTCGATCCGATCGAGCTCGAGGAGATCGAGCGGCGCGTGCTGGATGCAGTTCGCGCGGCCAAGGTGCCGGCGGCTGCCGCGCCGTTGGCATCATCTGACGACGCATAACGCGCGATTCGACGGAGACGCATATGGACCTGTTGACACTGGCCGGCGTGTTGCTCGGCGGCGCGGCCATCGTGTTCGGCTTCGCGCTGGAAGGCGGACATTTTTCGACGCTGTTCCAGTTCGAGGCGTTCGTCATCGTGCTCGGCGGTACGCTCGGCGCGGTGATGATCCAGAACACGTGGGCGCGCTTCTTCGATGCGGTGAAGCAACTGCGGCTCGCGTTCGTGCGCGCGCAGGAAGTCGATCGCAAGCACCTGACCGACCTGCTCGACTGGGGCGATCGCGCGAAGCTCGACGGGCTGCTCGCGTTCGAATCGATGGATGTCAGCGGTATTCATCCGTTCGCGCGACGCGGGCTCGAACTGCTCGCGAACGGGGTGTCGACCGCGGTGCTCGAGGATGCGCTGCAGCGCGATCTCGACGCGTACGAGCGCAGCCGGCTGGCAGCCGCGCGCGTGTGGCAGCAGGCGGGCGGTTATGCGCCGACGTTCGGCATCCTCGGCTCGGTGCTCGGGCTGGTGCAGGTAACGAGCCACATTCTCGAGCCGGCGCAGCTCGGGCCGGGCATCGCGGTCGCGTTCATCGCGACGCTCTACGGCCTCGCGTTCGCGAACCTCGTGTTCCTGCCGCTCTACGGCAAATTGCGCGCGCAGATCGACAGCGAGCTGCGGTTTCGCAAGCTGTACCTCGACGGCCTGCTCGCGATCTCGCGCAAGGAATCGCCGCATACGATCGAAACGCGTCTGACCGGCGACGTGCGCGGCCGCGCGGCCGAGTCGCTCGCATGACGCAACGGGAGCTTCGACATGACGGCTCGAACTGACGCGGCGCGTGCCGGCTCGGCCGCCAGCGATCGCGATGACGATGAAGCCGAAGGCACGCAGTCCGGACGCTGGCTGATTTCCTACGCGGACCTCATCACGACGCTGATGGTGCTGTTTCTCGCGCTGTACGTGCTTCAGCTCGCGAAATACAACGCGCTCGATGCGCGCTATCAGACGCTCGCCCGGCACGACAGCGGCGCGGCAGGCGCAGCGGATTCCGCCGTGCCTGACCGCGCGCCCGCCTGGCTCGCGTCGCTCGATGCGCTGAAGACGAACGGCCGCATCTCGCTCGTGCGGGCGCCGCACGGCATCGAGATCGGCATTGACGCGAAGATCCTGTTCAACGTCGGCGATGCACGGCTGCTGCCCGACGCGGCGCCCGTGCTGAGCCAGATCGCGCAGGTGCTGAGCGCGCATGCAACCGGCGACATCCTCGTCGAAGGGCATACCGACAGCGTGCCGATCGCGAACGCGAAATACGAATCGAACTGGGAGCTTTCGTCCGCGCGCGCGGGCAGCGTCGTGCGCTACCTGGCCGATCGCGGCGTCGCGCCGCACCGGCTCGCGGCGATCGGCCGGGCCGATACGCAGCCGCTCGTCGCGGGCGACGATGCGGCCGCCCGGGCGCGCAACCGGCGGGTGACGATCTTCGTCGCGTATTGATCGCGCGCCCCTCGACGGGCTGGCGACGCCCGCCCGTCAGCGATATATCCGATCCGACATGAGGGACATGTGAAACCCGCGATGCGATTCCGCGCGGGCATGCCGATAACCCAAACTGGCTCAGACCGAGCGGTTATCGAGGGTTCCCCATGCATTTCTGGCGCAAGCTTTCCATTCAGAACAAGCTGATTCTCAGCATGACGAGTTGCCTGCTCGTGTTCGTCGCGATTTCAAGCGGGTTGAGCGTCCGTCTGATCGGTACGGCGGTACGCGATCGCGTCGTCGGCGAGGAGTTGCCGACGGCCGTCAACGGCATCCGCGCCGACGTGCAGCGGCAGCTGGCCGGACCGATCGCCGCGTCGCGCATCCTCGCGCGCGATGCGTTCCTGCTGCAGTGGGAAGCCGACGGCGAACCCGATGCCGGCACGCGCAACTGGATCCAGCTCGCGAAGAACGTGAAGGACGAGCAGAAGGCGGCGTCGGTGCAGTGGGTGTCGGTGAAGAGCGGCAACTACTACAACGAAGCCGGCCTGCAGCGGAAGGTCAGCGACCGGGATCAGTGGCTGACGCGCTTCCTCGCGTCGGGCAAGACGTACGACGTGAACATGGATCGCGAGGTCACGCTCGGCGGCTACATGATGTTCATCAACAGCCGTGTGGAACTCGACGGCGCGCCGATCGGTGCGGCCGGCATGAGCCTGTCCGTCGATGCGCTCGCGAAGGGCATTGCCGCGTACCGGATCGGCGCTAGCGGGTTCGCGTATCTCGTGCGGCCGGACGGCGTGATCATGATGCATCGCGAGACGTCACTGATCGACGGCAAGCATTTCCTGAAGGACGAGCCGGGCCTGCCTGACGATGCGTCGTCGACGCTGCTCGCCGGCAAGCCGTATGCGTACCTGGGCTACGCTGGCGACGGCGGCGCGCGTTTCATCGCGACGTCGTTCATTCCGGAGCTGAATGCCTATGTCGTGGTCGAGGTGCCGCAGGCGGAACTGCTCGGCCCGGTGACGCGCGCGATTCGCAGTGCGGCGTTGGTTGCCGCGGTGGTGGGCCTCGGTGTCGCGTTGATCGTGATCTGGCTGGTCGGGCGCGCGATCGCCGCGCCGATCCGGCGCGCGGCGACACTGCTGGCGGAGATTGCGAGCGGCCAGGGCGACCTGACGCGCCGGATGACGGTCGAGAGCCAGGACGAGATCGGGCAATTGTCGGACGCATTCAACCGCTTCGTGTCGTCGTTGTCGACGCTAGTGCACCGGATTCGCGCGGCTTCCGCTTCGATCGCGACCGGGTCGGCGCAGATCGCGTCGGGCAACGCGGATCTCAGCGAACGGACCGAAGGGCAGTCGAGCAACCTCGAGCGCACGGCTTCGTCGATGGAGGAAATCACGGCGGTCGTCAGGAACAACACCGAGACCGCGACCACGGCCGCGAAGCTGATCACCGGCGCGTCGGATACGGCGGCACGCGGCGGGCGGGTCGTCGGCGAGGTGGTGAGCACGATGCAGCAGATCAGCGACGCATCGCAGCGGATCTCCGAGATCATCGTGATGATCGACAGCATCTCGTTCCAGACGAACATTCTCGCGCTGAATGCGGCAGTTGAAGCCGCCCGGGCCGGGGAGCAGGGGCGCGGATTCGCGGTCGTCGCGTCGGAAGTGCGCAATCTCGCGCAGCGCAGCGCGCAGGCGGCGAAGGAGATCAAGGCGCTGATCGAGCATAGCGCGGGGACGGTGAGTACCGGATCGCGGCTCGTCAGCGAGGCCGGGAAGGTGATGCGCGATGTCGTGTCGCAGGTGCAGGGCGTGAGCGCGATGATGAGCGAGATCGCCGAGGCGAGCCTGGAGCAGAGCGCCGGCATCGACCAGATCGGCGACGCGGTGCAGTCGCTCGATCAGATGACGCAACAGAATGCGGCGCTGGTCGAGGAAAGCGCGGCAGCGGCGGAGAGCCTGAAGCAGCAGGCGGCGGACCTGACGCGACTGGTATCGGCATTCAAGGTGGACGAATGAGGTACGCGCGACGTTAGAATGACGCGTATCGGAGGGGACGGCTGGCGTGGGCTTGCGGCAGCCGTTTTACTTGTCGGCGCGGGATTCGGTGACGTCATAAAAATGAAGCGCAATTCAAGATTGAAGATCGGGGTGGGGGCGGTGGTGCTCGCGGCGGTGATCGCCGCAGTCGGAGCGAAGGTGATCGCATCGCCGGCGGATTCGTATCTTGCCTACCGCAAGAAGGCGACGGACGCAGTGGCCGCGGCCCGGATGGAGGATCGGGCGGATCTCGACAAGCAGTACACGGCCGACGTGAATGCGCGGCTGGCAAAGCTGATCGGCACGGTCAGGGCGAAAGGGTTTGCCGCGAAGGCGGAGAGCACCGTGCAAAGCGTCGTCGCCGACGACGGGATGCCGCCGGGGCCGGACGGCTTGTCGTTCAGGTCGGCCGACGGGAAGATGAATCTGTTCGTGACGACCGTTCCGCTGTTGAAGGCCTGGGCGCGTTCGGTCGATGCGGGCATCAAGCCGACGGACGACGTCGCCGCCATTCTCGACAATGAAACGCTCTATACGGACGTATTCGGCGACGACGCCGCGGCGTTTCGCTTCGCCGAGTTGCCCGTCAAGCGGCAGCCGGCCGATGGGGTCGTGAAGGCGCTGCTGCTGGGTGAAAGCCAGGATGGAGTGCCGGACGGGCCGGGCACGTTGGCCGTGTCGGTCAGGCAAGGCGAGCGGGTTTATATCCTGTGGAAGGACCTGACGCTTCGGCCAATCGCCGCATGCAGTCCGGCGCGGGTTCCCGAGGCGGCGCGGCAGGCGTGTTTCGCGAAACAGGTGGTTGCCCAGCGGAGTTACCCGCGGCTCACCGCGCAGGCGCAGTCGATGGCCGATGCCGTGGTCCGGTAGCCGGCTGCAGCGGTCGGCGATCGTGTAGTGCGGCCCAACGGCGCGCGTCGACGGTTGCGTCGGACGGCGACAGCATGCGTCGCCGTCCGCCGGCGTTTGGCCCGGCACCCGATGCGGGTCTTCAGGGCGTGCGCAGCGCCTGCAACCCGAGCGTGAGCGCGTTGAACGGCATCTCCGCGGCGCCCATCGAGAAGCTCGTCGTTCTCGCTCCCGCCCCTGGCGTATGCATCAGCGCATGAACGATCCGCTCGCTGGCATGACCGTCGCCATACGGATTGCTCGCGTGCGACATTTCCGCATAAGCGCTCTCGCTGTCGAACAGGCGCGACGCCTCCCAGACGATGCGCTCCTGATCCGTACCGACGAGCCGGGCGGTGCCTGCCTGGATCGCCTCGGGTCGCTCGGTCGTGTCGCGCGTGACGAGCACCGGCTTGCCGAGCGCCGGCCCTTCTTCCTGGATACCGCCCGAATCGGTGATGATGAAATGCGCGCGCGACATCAGGAACACGAACGAAAGATATTCCTGCGGTTCGATCAGGTAGATGTTCGGCACGTTGCCGAGCAGCGCGCGCGCCGGCTCGCGCACGTTCGGATTCATGTGCAGCGGATAGACGAACTGCGCGTCGCGATAGCGGTTCGCGAGCGTGCAAAGCGCCTCGCAGAAGTGCTGGAACGGCTCGCCGAAGCTCTCGCGGCGATGGCCCGTGATCAGCACGACGCGTCGCGACGGGGCGAGGAACGGGAAATGGGCGGCGACCTTGTCGTTGAGCGCGGTATCGTGGTCAAGCATGCGCTTGACGTCGTGCAGCGCATCGATCACGGTATTGCCGGTCATCACGACCGCTCCCACCGGCACGCCTTCGCTGAACAGGTTCCTTCGCGCCCGGTCGGTCGGCGCGAAATGCCATGACGAAACCGCGTCGGTCACACGGCGATTCAATTCCTCCGGCCACGGCGACCAGATGTCGCCGCTGCGCAAACCCGCTTCCACGTGCCCGACCGGCAGATAGCGATAGAACGCCGCGAGGCTGACCGCGAGCGTCGTGGTCGTGTCGCCGTGCACCAGTACGACATCCGGATGCAAGTCTTCGAAGACCACGCCGATCGCGTGAAGAATGCTGGTCGTCACGTCGGTCAGCGTCTGGCTCTGGCGCATCAGGTTGAGATCGTAGTCGGGCTTGATGTCGAATAGCGTCAGCACCTGATCCAGCATTTCGCGATGCTGGGCGGTGACGCATACCCTGGCGTCGACATCCTTGCGTGCTTGCAACGCGCGGACCAGCGGTGCCATCTTGATGGCTTCCGGCCGAGTCCCGAACACAAGCAAGATCTTTTTCATCGTGATCCTCGTTGAGCTTCTTTGCGCCGGAAGGTCCGGCTCCTGGCACCAAGCATGTATGCAGACAGCGCGTCTTGTCCCCGCAAGCGGTCACGCCGGTCCCGCGACATGCAGCGGTTTTGCAGGGCGAGCGCACAGTGCTTGTCCGCGCGATCTCCGCCACGCAATCGCCGGACTACGGTCGCCCCCTTGCACCTCGTCAATCACGTCATGAGCGTTCCTCGCTGTGTCGTCGGCCTCGCCGGTCGGTCAAGCTGCGTACGTCGCCGCATCGCGGCGCACCCGCACGTGTTCCAGTTCCAGATAGAGCAATATTCAAACCAGTGGCGCTGCGCCCGGGCCCGGTTCGCTCCGCACATGCGGATCGCTACGGAACGTTTCACAATTGCGACGAGCGCGATAGCGGCGGGCTGCCGCGATGCAGATATACGTCTGACCACTCGCACCGTCGATTCGGTCACGTCATTCGAAGAACGTCGACGCGTGTCGCGCGCTCGCTGCCGATTGAGTGGCACGAGCCGTATCAGTCGCCTTGAATCGATTCGATGTACGAATTTTGTCTGGGCAATGAACGGGACATCGTCGATTCTCCGGTTACGATCCCGCGGGGAGGATTTACCTCATGCACAGCGTTGCGCACATCGTCGGGTTCGGCGGGCATGAAACGTTACGCATCTGTAACGTAAGGCCGGAACGGGCCGGTCAAATCCGCACGGCGGCCAGTCGATGTGCGCCGAGATCGGCATGCGTCCGTGCCGAACCGAGGCCATGCAATGCAACGGCTGCCCGCAGCGGATGGCTTCCAGAAGGGGTGTTGCGCAGGATGTCCGCGCTCTGCGGGCACAAGATCCACCGCTTGGGGGGGAACCATGATTCGCGGGTGAATCAAATTCCCGCGCTCCGTGCCCGGAGCGAGTCGATCTTGCATACGCAGGCTCTTGCCGCACGGGGCAGGGCGATCCATGGCTCATCACTTGCTTGTTTCAGGAGGACGGGCGTGTCCCCACGCGTTTGAGCGACGACGGAACGACGGGGACGCCAGGACAACGAGTCCGGAAGGCGCGGCGACACGCGCCGGGTTGGCCAGCGTGCAGGCTGTGCGTGACCGGACATCGCGGCTGGTTGCCGACGCGGTGGAGCGTGCCGGCCACTAGGCCGATGTCGATGCGCTCGCGCCCGCCAAACGAGGGTTCACGACGGCGGAGTTAACGGTGACGCGATCGCGCAGACACGACCGCGCACGGTTCGTGAACGGACAAAGGGTAGGAGACGTGTCATGTGTGGCATCGTCGGCGCGGTCGCGCAACGGGACATTGTTCCCATTCTGATTCAGGTTCACTCGTACCGCCGTGAACTGAGCCACACGGTCGACACGTTCGCCGGGCGCGACGCGGCCAACGCCGCGCCCGGCGATGATTTCACAGGACTGCCGCGCAGGAGCCCCCGATGATGAACCGGCCCGCGCTTTTCTCGGTCGCACGCGCGTGCGTGGCTGCCACCGTCAGGCTGTGCCGTTTGGGGCGCGTCGCGTGTTGCGTCGCCGCGTGCTGCCCCGTGCTGCACGCGGGCGCCACCGAACTCCAGCTCGACGGGCTGTATCAACGCCCGGACGGCGCGATCACCGTGCGCCTGAACGGCGCCGGCATCGATCCTTATTTTGCGGCGAAGGCCCTGCTTGCCGCTGCCGACACCCAGATGGACGCCCGTCACGCGGCACTTGCGTGGATCGCATGGGTGTTGCCGCGTCAGCGTCCGGACGGCGGTTTCGATCGCTACTGCGTGAAGGACGGCCAGACCAACCCGTGTGCGGAAGCCGACGCGGACGACGCGATGATGGCGACCTGGATCGAACTGCTGTCGCGATTTGCGCCGCCCGACGGGATGCCCGCCGCGTGGGAGCTCAGCCTGACTCGCGCGAGTGCGCACCTGGACGCGTTGCTCGACAAGACGAGCGGCGTCTACGAGATCTCGTCGTCGCTGCACGTCGCGCTGCTGATGGACAACGTGGAGGTACACAGCGCGTTCCAGGCGCTCGCCGCGTATTACGTGCGCCGCGCCGGGTACGCGCGCGCGGGCCCATGGAGCCAGCGCGCCGACCGGCTCGCGGCGTCGATCCTCAAGGTGTTCTGGCGCGGCACGCAATCGGGCTTTCGCGCAAGCACGGAAAGGATCAGCGACACGAGCTTCTATCCGGCGAAAGTCGCGCAGATCTTCCCGATCCTGTCCGGCATTCAGGTTCCCGACCGGTCGAGCGAGACGATCTATGCGCAGTGGATGCAGAAGTACGGCAAGACCTGGATGCAGCTCGCCGGCTCCGATTTTCCGTGGGGGCTGATCGCGCTGGTCGCGTACAAGATGAATGACTGGAGCACCGTCGCCTGCTGGTATGCGCGCTCGGCTCCGTATCGACACGGCACGCACTGGAACGTGCTGGAGGAGTCGCTTTACCTGGCATTTGAAAGCCGGATGACCGATCCGCTCGCACCCGCTCAATGCGGCTTCACGACGGCGTCGGCAGCGGTGACCGGATCGCGCTGACGCAACGGCGCACGGTTCATGACTGAACAAACGGATGGAGGCGTGTCATGTGTGGCATTGTCGGCGCGGTCGCGCAACGGAACATCGTTCCGATTCTGATTGAAGGTTTGCGCCGCCTCGAATATCGCGGCTACGATTCGTGCGGGGTCGCGACGGTCGTCGACGGCCAGGCGCGCCGGGAGCGCAGCGTGTCGCGCGTCGCCGATCTGGACGCGCACGTGCGCAGCGCCGGCCTGGCCGGCAGCACCGGTATCGCGCACACCCGCTGGGCGACGCATGGCGCGCCCGCGACCTGCAACGCGCATCCGATTTTCTCGCGCGACGAAATCGCGCTCGTGCACAACGGCATCATCGAGAATCACGAAACGTTGCGCAGGCAACTTGCTGACGAGAATTACCAGTTCGATGGCCAGACCGATACCGAGGTCGTCGCCCACCTGATCCACAGCAAGTATCGCGGCGACCTGCTCGCCGCCGTGCGCGATGCGACGTCGCAGCTGCACGGCGCCTATGCGATCGCGGTGTTCAGCAAACACGAGCCGCAGCGGTTGATCGGCGCGCGAGCCGGCTCGCCGCTCGTCGTCGGCCTGAAGGACGGCGAATGCTTTCTCGCGTCCGACGCGCTCGCGCTCGCCGGCGTCACCGATCGCTTCATCTTTCTCGAGGAAGGCGACATCGTCGAGCTGACGACGGGCGGCGTGCGGGTCCTCGATCGCGGCGGCAAGCCGGTCGATCGTCCGATCCAGACCGTTGCCTCGACGCAGGGCGTGGTCGAGCTCGGCCCGTACCGGCATTTCATGCAGAAGGAAATTTTCGAGCAACCCCAGGCCGTGGCCGCGACGATCCCTGATGCGGGGCTGTTCGATCCGGCGGCGTTCGGCCCGGACGCCGCGCGGGCGTTCGAGCAGATCGACAACGTGCTGATCCTCGCGTGCGGCACGAGTCACTATTCCGGCCTGACCGCCCGCCGCTGGCTCGAAACGATCGCGCGCGTGCCCGCGCAGGTCGAGATCGCGAGCGAATACCGCTACAGCGATGCGCTCGCGCTGCCGAATACGCTGGTGGTCAGCGTGTCGCAATCGGGCGAGACCGCCGACACGCTCGCCGCGCTCAAGTATGCGCAGGCGCTCGGTCATATCGATACGCTGGCGATCTGCAACGTGCCGACCAGCGCGATGATGCGTCAGACCGGCCTGCGGTTCCTGACGCGGGCCGGCCCGGAAATCGGCGTTGCGTCGACCAAGGCGTTCACGACGCAGCTCGTCGCGCTGTTCATCCTCGCCGTGACGCTCGGGCGCCTGCGCGGCTACGTCGACGACGCGCAGCTCGCGCGCTATACGACGCAGCTGCGGCGGCTGCCGGCCGCGCTCGAGGACGTGCTCGCGCTGGAGCCGCAGATCGAGCGCTGGGCGGCGGAATTCTCGCGGCACGAGAATGCACTGTTTCTCGGGCGCGGGCTGCATTACCCGATCGCGCTCGAAGGGGCGCTGAAGCTGAAGGAGATTTCGTATATCCACGCGGAAGCGTATCCGGCGGGCGAGCTGAAGCACGGGCCGCTCGCGCTCGTGACCGACGCGATGCCGGTCGCGACGATCGCGCCCAACGATGCGCTGCTCGAAAAGCTGAAATCGAACATGCAGGAAGTGCGCGCGCGGGGCGGGCAGCTGTATGTATTCGCCGATGCCGACACGCGGATCGACAACGGCGAAGGCGTGTCGGTGCTGCGGATGCCGGATTACTACGGGCTGTTGTCGCCGATCCTGCACGTCGTGCCGCTGCAGCTGCTCGCGTATCACGCCGCGTGCCTGCGCGGCGCGGATATCGACAAGCCGCGGAACCTCGCGAAATCGGTGACGGTGGAGTGACGGGAAGGGCGCCGGCCGCCTCGGGGCGGCCGGTCCCGGGTTGCCGGCCGGCCCGCGCAAGCGGTCAACGCAAAGCCGGCCGGGCCTTCGCGATTTTGCCTCGCTGCAACACGTACGCGACGCTCTCGCCATCCCCCGCGACGATGCCGATATCGTCGAGTGGATTCCCGTCGAGCACGACGACGTCCGCGATCGCGCCTGCGGCGATCACACCCAATTGCCCCGACATGTTGACGATCTCGGCCGCCACCGTCGTCGCCGACCGGAGCGCCTCGAGATTGCCCAGCACTTCGGCCCGGATCCGGAACTCCCCGCACTGAAACGCGTGCATTTCGCCGAGCAGGTCGGAGCCGAAGCCCATCTTCACGCCGGCGTTCGCATAGATTTCCAGCGACTCGCGTCCTTTCTGCTGCACGGAGGCCACCTTGGCCACCGACTCCGCCGGCATCCCGAACTGCGCACCGTGTCTGGCGAGCGCGTCATACGTGACGAGCGTAGGCACGACGAACGCGCCGCGCTCGTGCATGAGCTTCGCGGCCGCCTCGTCGACGAGATTGCCGTGCTCGATCGTCCGCACGCCGCACCGCACCGCTCGCGCGATCGCTCGACCCGTGTACGCATGGGCCATCACGTAGGTATTCGCGGCGTCGGCTTCATCGACGATCGCGCGGATCTCGTCTTCCGAGTACTGCGTGTTCGCGATCGGGTCGGTCGGCGAAGCAACCCCGCCCGAGGCCATGATCTTGATCTGCGTCGCGCCTTTCTGAATCTCTTCGCGCACCGCGAGCCGCACGCCGTCGACGCCGTCGACGACCCGGGCAATCGCCCCGGTGCGAAAGCAGCACGAACAAGGTTCCAGCAGATCCCCGCGTGGCCGGAAATCGCCGTGCCCGCCGGTTTGCGACAATGCCTTGCCGGACGGAAAGATGCGTGGCCCCGACACCAGCCCCGTCTCGACTGCCTGCATCAGGCTCCAGTCCGCGCCGCCCGCGTCCCGCACGCTGGTGAACCCGCGCGCCAGCATCGCATCGAGAATCGGCAGCGACCGAATCGCCGCGAGAATGTTCGGCTGCGTCGCATTGGCGCCCAGGTTCGCATTTGACGCGAGCACGTGCACGTGGCAATCGATGAACCCCGGCATCACGGTCTTGCCGCGCACGTCGATCACCTGCGCATTCGGCAAATCGACGGGTCGATCGGTGACTTCGACGATGCGCTCGCCGTCGATCACGACGTGATGATGTTCGAGCAACACGCCACGTTCGAGGTCGAGCACGTTGCCGCCCTGAAGCACGGTAATGGTCATGGGGGAAAGATCCTTATCGAGTCGTTGACGCGTTGCGCCGCGTGTCCTTCACGAAGCGCGTGCCGACGAGGCTGACCGCGGCCGCGACGGTCACGTAGAGCGCGGGCGCCATGTTGCTGCCCGTGCGGGCGATCAGCCACGTCATGAGGAACGGTGCGAACCCGCCGAAGATCGTCACCGCGAAGTTGTACGCGACCGACAACCCGGTCGACAGCACCTTGGTCGGAAACAGCTCGGCGAACGCCGCGAGAATCGGCCCCGTATAGGTGGCGATCAGCACGCCGAACACCGCCTGGAACACGATCAGCGACCCGAAGCCGGGCGCATGGTTGATCCACGCGAACATCGGCCACGCGAGCGCCAGGATCGCGAGCGCCGAGCCGGACAGGAACACGCGCCGGCCCCACGCGTCGGCGAGCTTGCCGACGATCGGCGAGCAGCACATGATCATCAGCCCGCCGACCATGCCGGCCGCGAAGCCGGTCGACTGCGGCAGGTGCAGCGTGCGTACCGAATAGGTCGGCATGTAGAACAGCAGCACGTACGTGCAGACCGTCCACAGGATCACCATCGAGAAGCTTGCGAACGTCTCGCGCGGGTAGGTGGACAGCACGTCCTTCAGCGGCGAGCTTTCCTTCGCCTGTGCTTCGACGGCACTGAACGCGGGCGTTTCGTCGAGATGGCTGCGGATGAAATAGCCGACCGGCCCGACCACGATCCCGAGCAGGAACGGCACCCGCCAGCCCCAGCTATGCAGCGCCTGCGCATCGAGCGACGTCGTGACGAACGTACCGGTCGCGGCGCCGAGCAGCACCGCGAAGCCGATGCTCGACTGGATCCAGCTCGAGTAGTACGCGCGCTTCTCCGGCGGCGCGTATTCGGTGAGGAACGCGGTGGCGCCGCCCATCTCGCCGCCGGCGGAGAAGCCTTGCAGCAGGCGCGCGACGACGATCAGCAGCGGCGCGGCGATGCCGGCCTGCTCGTAGGTCGGCGCGAGCCCGATCAGCGCGGTGCCGAGCGCCATCATCAGGATCGTCAGCGACAGCGCGGCCTTGCGCCCGACCTTGTCCGCGTAGACGCCGAGCACGATGCCGCCCACCGGCCGCATGAAGAAGCCCACACCGAACGTCGCGACGGTGAGCAGCACCGAGGTCAGTTCGTTGCCGGTCGGGAAGAACAGCTTCGCGATGATCACCGCGAAGAAGCTGTAGACGGTGAAATCGAACCATTCGAGGCCGTTGCCGATCACGGTCGCGACGATGGCGCGGCGGCGTTGCTGGGTGGCCGCATCGACGGAACGCGCGGCGCGCGGGGAAAGCGTTCCTTGCATGGTCTCTTCCTTTGTCAGAAGACGGGACGGGTGTCCCGCGTGAACCCCATGCTAAGGACAGCCGGATTATTTTCTGAAACGAAAGATTTGCATGCACGCATGCGCGCAGCGCATGCATCGCGGTCACGGCGCGGTCTGCTGGTCCGCCTGTTCGAACAGCCAGCGTGAAAACAGCCGCGCCGCCTGGTTCTGTGCGCGGTCGTTCGGCGAGATCACGTAGTAGCCGCCGCCGTGGCTCGCGGACGCCTCCGTCACGCGCACGAGCAGGCCGGCCTCGATGCACGCGTCGATCATGTAGCGCCAGCCGAGCGAGACGCCCTGGCCGAGGATAGTCATCTGTACGATCTGCGGATACGAGTTGATCGTGATGTCCTGCGGCTGCGCCTTCTGCCGGTCGACGTCGTTCATGTCGAACCATTCGGACCACGACATCCATTGGCGTTGCCCGTCCTCGAGGCGCAGCAGCGTCTCGCTCGCGAGGTCGGCCGCGGTCAGCGTGCGGCCGGCCAGGTAGCCGGGCGCGCAGACGGGGAAGACTTCCTCGTCGAACAGGCGGCGCGCGGTGTACTCGGCCGGCGCCTGCTGGCGCACGTAGTAGACGCCGACGTCGAATTCCGCGGGCGACATCGACGCCAGGCCGTCGCGCACGATCACGCGCAGCTTGATGTTCGGATACGCGGCGCGGAATTCGGGCAGGCGCGGCGTGAGCCACAGCAGCGCGACGCCGGACGAGCATGCGATCGTCAGTTCGAGATCGCCGTACGGCTTCATCACGTCGTGCGTGGCGTCCGCGCATTGCGTGAGCAGATGATGAACCTGCGTCGCGTATTGCTCGCCGGCGATCGTCAGCCGCAGCGAGCGGTGTTCGCGGACGAACAGCGAGCGGCCGAGGAATTCCTCGAGCTGCTGGATCTGGCGGCTGATCGCGCTTTGCGTCAGGTGCAGTTCGACCGCGGCCTTCGTGAAGCTCGCGTGCCGCACGGCGGCTTCGAACGCGACGAGGCACTGAAGGGGCGGCAGGGGCGTGATGCGCATGGCGGGCGTGAGGGTCGAGGTCGCTGCCGACATGATACGGGCGTACGGGCTGGAAATCGCGTGCGGGAAAAGGCGCTGCCGGCTGACCGTATTCGTGCGAAGATTGAGCGACATTCCACCCGCATTCCATCGAGACCGTCGTGACCCGATCGAACCCCGAGGGCAACCCGCAAGCCGGCCATCCGCCGTGGATGCCGGTCGCGCTGGCCGAGCTGGGCATCCGCCGCTTCCCGCCCGGCAGCATCAATCCGCGCATCGTCGAATACAACAACCACACGAACCTCGTCGGCTACGACGACAAGATTTCGTGGTGCTCGTCGTTCGTCAACTGGTGCATGACGCATGCCGGCATCCGCGGCACGGGTTCCGCGCTCGCGCGTTCGTGGCTCGAATGGGGGCGGCCGCTGGAGCGTCCGGCATACGGCTGCATCGCGATCCTGACGCGCGACGATCCCGCGGGCTGGAAGGGCCACGTCGGGTTCTACCTGCGTCACGACGACGAGCGCGTGTATCTGTTCGGCGGCAACCAGCTCGAGGAAGTGCGGGAACTCGCGTACCCGGTGAGCGAGGTGATCGGATACCGGTGGCCCGTCGCCGGCTGACCGTGCCGGCTTGTCCCGCAGCGAGGCGGTCGCACACGCCGCATTGACCCACCCGGAGTTCGCCGGCGCGCCAACCCGCGCTGCCCGAGCTTCGAACCCACAAGGAGCCTGCAGTGCAAAACGGTAATCTCCGCCTGTACGCGGATGCGCAATACACCAGCCCGTACGCGATGTCCGTGTTCGTCGCGCTCGAGGAAAAATCGCTGCCGTACGAACTCGTGACCGTCGATCTCGGCAACCGCGCGCATTTCGCGCCCGACTATGCGGCGACGTCGCTGACGCAACGCGTGCCGACGCTGGTGCACGACGACTTCGCGCTGTCGGAATCGTCGGCGATTGCCGAGTATCTCGACGAGACCTTCCCGGGCGCGCGGCTCTATCCGGCCGAGCCGCGCCCGCGCGCACGGGCGCGCCAGGTGCAGGCGTGGCTGCGCAGCGACCTGATGCCGATCCGCTCGGAACGGTCGACCGAAGTGCTGTTCTACGGCCCGTCGAGCGAGCCGCTGTCGAGTCTCGCGCAGGCCGCCGCGCAGAAGCTGTTCGCGGCGGCTGACAAGCTGCTCGCGCCGGGCGCCGCGCACCTGTTCGGCGACTGGAGCATCGCCGATGTCGACCTCGCGGTGATGCTGAATCGTCTGGTGCTGAATGACGATGCGGTGCCGCAGCGCCTCGCCGACTATGCGCGCGCGCAGTGGGAACGGCCGTCGGTGCAGCGCTGGGTGAAGCTGAAGCGGCCGCCGTTGTAATGCCGGGTGGCGGCCGGACGTTGCGGCGGCCGCGTGCCTCGGCCGACGGCCCGCCCGCACCGAAGCCGGCTTGGAGGGGGCGAGGCCGGCGTCGGATGGCGGTCGCGGTCAGTTCTTCGCGACAGCGGCAGTCACGGCCACGGCCGCCGTCTCCGGCCCACCCGCCGCATCATTCCTGCTCCATCCACCGCCGAGCGACCGATACAGCGCGACCGCCGCCAGCGCATGCTCGCGCTTGACCTGATTGAGCGCATCCGAGTCCCGCAGGTACACCTCCTGCGCGGACAGCACATCCAGAAAATCCGTCGCGCCGCCCTTGTAGAGCTGGTTCGCCAGGCCGAGCGCCTTGTCCGAAGCCGCCAGCGCGCTGTCGAGCCGCTGCGTCGCCTGATCGTTGCTGACGAGGTTCGCGCGCGCATCCTCGACTTCCCTCAGCGCCTGCAGCATCGTCTGCCGCAACCCGAGTTCCGACTCGCGCATCCGGCTTTCGCTTTGCGTGATGTCGGCCGTGATGCGCCCCGCGTTGAAGATCGGGCTCGTCGCGCTCAGTGCCGCGCTGAACAGGTTGTCGGTCAGCGTCGGCAAGCCGAGATACGACGCCGCGAGAATCCCGTCCGTCAGGTTCAGCGAGAACTTCGGATACCGCTCGGCCTTCGCGACGCCCACTTGCGCCGCGCGCCGTTCGACCTGCGCGTAAGCGGCGAGCACGTCCGGCCGGCGCAGCAGCGCCTGCGAGGGCAACGTACCGGGCGACCCGGCCGGCGGCGCGGGAATCTCGCCGCCCTGTGCGAGCACGAGCCGATCGACCGATTCGGGCGTGCGCCCCGAATACACGGCGATCAGGTTGAGCTGGTGCGCGATCTGCGCCTGCGTCGGCGGAATCCGCGCTTCGAGCGCATCGAGCTGGTTCTGCGCGCGCGTGACGTCGAGTTCCGTCGATAGCCCGAACGCCTGCCGCTTGCGGGTGAGTTCGAGCGCATGCTGACGGATCTTCGCGTTGTCCTGCAGGATCTTCAGCTCCTGCTGCGCCCAGCGCAGGTCGACATACGCGGCGGCCGCATCGGCCGCGAGCGCGAGCCGCATTGCGTCTTCCGCATGCTTTTGCCCGACCAGCTCCGCCTGCGCGGCCAGCAGGTCGAGCCGTTCGCCGCCGAACACGTCCGGCGACCAGCTCAGCGCGAGCCCCGCGCCGGCCTGCCGCACATAGCCGAGCGGTGGCGGGGTGTTCTGGCGCGCGTCGGCCGCATGTGCGGTCGCGTCAAGTTCGGGCAGCAGCACCGCACGCTTCTGCACGGTCAGCGCCTGCGCCTGCTTCACGCGTTCGGCGGCGGCCTGCAGATCGAGGTTGCCGTCGAGCACGGTCGCGATCAGCCGGTCGAGCACCGGGTCGTGGAATTGCGCCCACCACGCGGCGGCATCGGCGTCCGTGCGCGGCACGTCGGTATCCCACGCGGCGGGTGCGAGCGATTGAACGGAATCGTGCAGCGCGGGATGCTGCGCGGGCTGCACCGCGCAGCCGGCGGCGAACGCGCTGACGGCGAGGGCGACGAGTAGTTTTTTCATGATGATGACCTCGGCTTCAGTGCGCGTCCGGCGGCGGCGCGTTCAGGGTGATGGGACGCGAAAACGCGACGGCAATCAGCGCGACAACGAAGCACAGCGACAGCGCGTAATACGCATCCGCGTAGGTGAGCGTCAGCGCTTCGCGATAGATCAGGCGATGCAGGTTCGCGAGGCCCGCCTGTGCGGTATTCAGCGTATTGCCGGCCACCGAGGTCCAGTACGCGGCCTGGCGATCGAGCAGCGACGCGACCTGCGGCTCGCCGGCGCTCACGTGCTCGTTCAGGCGCAGGTAGTGGAAGTTCAACCGGTCGTTGAGCATCGTCGCGCTCACCGCGATGCCGATCGCACCGCCGAGATTGCGCATCAGGTTGAACAGGCCGCTCGCCGATTTGAGCCGCGACTGCGGCAGCGAGCCGAGCGCCATCGTCACGATCGGCGGCACGCTGAACTGCTGGCCGATGCCGCGCAGCGCCTGCGGCAGCAGCAGCTCCCGCCAGCCCCAGTCGTGCGTGATCGGCGTATAGAGGTAGCAGCCGAGGCCGAAGCACACGAGCCCGAATACGAGCAGCGCGCGCATGCTGAAGTAGCGTGCAGCGAACGCATACACGCAGAGCGCGAGCAACTGGAACGCACCGACCGACAGCAGCGCGATGCCGATCTGCAGCGAACTGAACGCGCGCACCTGCGCCAGGAACAGCGGCGTGAGGAACACGGTCACGAAGATGCCGATGCCCGTCACGAACGACAGCAGGCTGCCGATCCCGAAGTTGCGTACGGCGAGCGCGCGCAGGTCGACGATCGGATCGTCGGCGGTCAGCGCGTGCACGATGAACAGGAAGCCGCAGATACCGGAGATCCACGCGCAGATGACGATCGCATCGTCGCTGAACCAGTTCTTGCGCGGGCCTTCCTCCAGCACGTATTCGAGGCAGCCGAGGAAGCCCGACATCAGCACGATGCCGAGATAGTCGCCGCGCTTGATGAGGCTCAGGTCGGGTTCGTCGATATGCACGTAGCGCGGCACCAGCGCGGCCACGGCGATGCCCGGCACGAGGTTCAGGTAGAACAGCCAGTGCCACGACCATTGATCGGTGATCCAGCCGCCGATCACCGGCCCGATCGCCGGTGCGAGCGACGCGAGCGCGCCGATCGTCGTCGATGCGATCAGCCGTTGCTTGCCCGGGAACAGCACGAACGCGGTCGTGAACACGGTCGGGATCATCGCGGCGCCGAGCGCGCCCTGCAGCCCGCGAAACAGGATCATCGAGTTGATGTCCCACGCGAGCCCGCACAGCATGCTCGTGATCGTGAAGCCGATGGCCGAGGCGACGAACAGCCAGCGCGTCGACATCACCTTCGACAGCCAGCCCGACATCGGGATCACGATGATCTCGGCGATCAGGTAGGCCGTCTGCACCCACGACAGCTCGTCCTGGCTGGCCGACAGGCCGCCGCCGATGTCGCGCAGCGACGACGCGACGATCTGGATGTCGAGCGTCGCCATGAAGAAGCCGACGCACATCAGCGCGAACGCGAAGACGCGCTGCTTCGTCGGTTGCGACGCGGGGTCGCCGGAGAATGCGGTGGTCATCGTCGGCTCCCGTTCAGTTCGCGTGGTCGGTGTGCACGGTCACGACCGCGGACAGGCCGGCGCGCAGCACCTGTTCGATGCCCGGCTGCGAGTCGAGATGCACGCGCACGGGTACGCGCTGGACGATCTTCGTGAAGTTGCCGGTCGCGTTCTCAGGCGGCAGCACGCTGAAGGTCGCGCCGGTCGCCGGCGCCAGGCTGTCGACGCGGCCGTGCAGGCGCGTGCTCGACGCATCGAGCACCACGTCGACGCGATCGCCCGCGCGCATCTTGCGCAGCTGGTCCTCCTTGAAGTTCGCATCGATCCACAGTCCCGCCGCGGGCACGACCGTCAGCAGCGGCACGCCGACGTTCGCGAGCATCCCGACGCGGCCCGTGCGGTTGCCGACGGCGCCGTCGACCGGCGAGCGGATCGTCGTGTATTCGACGTTGAGCGCCGCGACGCGCTGCGCGGCCAGCGCGGTGTTCACGCGGGCCCGCGCATCGGCGAGCTGCGCGCCGAGCACGTCAAGCTGCCGCTTCGACTCGAGCAGCGCGGCGTCGCTGCGTTCGACGGCTGCGCCCGCCTTCGAATAGTCGGCGTCCGCGCGTTCGACGATCTGGTTCGACACCGCATCGGATTTCACGAGTTCGCGGTAGCGCACGCGATCGGATGCGGCGCGGGTGAGCTCGGCCGACGACGCGTTCTTGTCCGCCGCGTGCTGGCCGATCACCGCGTATTGCAGTTGCTGCTTCGCTTCGAGCTCGGTCACCGCGGAGCGCGCGCTGTCGACTTCTGCGGTGGCCTGCGCGAGTTTCGCATCGTAGTCGCGCGCATCGAGCTGCACGAGCACGTCGCCGGCCTTCACGCTCTGGTTGTCGGTCACGAGAATCCGGTCGACGAAGCCGCTCACCTTCGGCGCGAGCACCGTGACGTCGCCGCCGACATACGCATCGTCGGTGCTTTCCTGGAAGCGCAACACGAACAGCCAGTCGAGCGCCGCGGCCGTGACCGCGACGACGACGGCGGCCACCGCGATCCGCATCCACGGCACGCGGCGGCGCTGCTTCGCGGGCCGGTCGATTGTGGCTGCCTCGCGGGAGGCAGCGGCTTGGGTCGTTTCCATCGATTCACCTATGTATATGCACTGATTGAGGCGATCGACGACGCAGCGTCGATCGGGGAAGTCGTTGGTCAGCGTTCCGGCAGGTTGTGCGTGATCCGGAACAATTCGTCTCTGAGGCGGGCCGCCTGGGTCGGCCCGAACCGCTGCTCGAACGCTTCCTGCGCGGCGAGCCAGTGCACATGCGCGTCGGCGACCTTCGTCTCGCCGTGCGCGGTCAACGCGAACGTCTGACGGCGGCAACGCGGTTCGATCAGGCCCGCTACCAGCGCCGCACCGATCAGCGGCTTGAGCGCGCGCAAGAGCGCGGTGCGCTCGATCACCAGCACGGTCGACAGCGTCGCCATCGTCAGGCCCGGACGCTCCCGCAGCAGCGCGAGAATGCTGTACTGCGACGGCGTGACGCCCGCCCGCGACAAGTAGCGCTCGTAGAACTGCGAGATTCGCCGGGCGGCTTGCCGGACCGCGAAGCAATCGTCATCGGTGAGCGTAGTCTTGTGCATGTGCACATATTAGGTGGCGCGATGGCCGGAAGCGAGGGGCGGCGCAGGATCAGATTGGTGTCGTGGCTGTACCAATCGGCGGCAGGCACGCGCGGCCGCGCGCCGGATCAGGCCGCCGCCGGAACGATCCAGCCTTCGCGATCGCAGTACGCGGCCGTGTAGTCGATGAACGCCTTGACCTTCGCGGGCAGCAGCGCACGGTTCGCGTAAGCGAGCTTGATTTCCACGAACGCATCGACGAGATCGGCGCCTTCCAGCAACTGCACGAGCGCGCCGGACGCGAGTTGGGCTTCGACGAGCGTTTTCGGCACGACGCCGATACCGAAGTCGTGCATCACCATCTCGCGGTTGAAGACGGGGCTGTTCGACGAGATGTCGAAGCGGAACGGCACGGTCAGCGTGTCGCCGTCGACGCGGAACGACAGCGCCGGCCGGCGCAGCGACGGCGACAGCGGCACGAACGGATGATTGGCGAGCTCGGCCGGCGTTTCCGGGCGCGGATGCGTGCGCAGATACGCGGGGGTCGCGACGATCACCACCGGAATGCGCTCGACCAGCCGCACGACGGTCGTCTCGCTCGTCAGCATGTACGGCACGACGATGCCGATGTCATAGCCTTCGCCGACCAGGTCGACGGGGCGTTCGGTCAGCGTGACGTCGAGGCGCACCTTAGGATGCGCGGCCTTGAAGCCGGCGATCAGCGGCACGAGCCGGTTCAGCGCGGCCGTCGTATGCGCGACGAGACGCAGCAGGCCCTCGGGCTCGCGGGTGTGCGACTGCGCCTGCGCTTCCAGCGAATCGAGTTCGTCGAGCACGGCCGCGCAGCGCTCGTAGATGCGCTCGGCGGTTTCGGTCAGCGAGACCTGGCGCGTGGTCCGGTGCAGCAGGCGGCTGCCGAAGCGAGCCTCCAGATCAGCGACCGCCCGCGAGACGACCGGCCGCGCGAGGCCATGTATGTCGGCGGCGCGCGTGAAGCTGCGCATCTCGACCACCGACCGGAAGATCCGCAGCTTGTCGATGTAGTCCATGTCCGTCTCCTCGAGGCGATGGCGGGGCGCCCGATCCACGCGGCCGGCCCCGGCCCTGTTACGGCGGAGTGTACATTGACTTTATGCATATGCACATATAAATTGCCGATCATGAACGATATCCAGATGGCCCAGGCCTGCAATTGCCTCGCGCTGCGTCAGGCGGCGCGCTTCGTCACGCAACTTTACGAGCGTCATCTGGCCCCGGTCGGTGTGACGCCCGCGCAGTTCTCGATCATGGCGAACCTGTCGCACCGGCCCGGCCTGGTGATGAGCGAACTCGCCGACCGGCTGGTGATGGATCGTACGACGCTGTTGCGCGCGCTGAAGCCGCTGCAGCGTGACGGATTCGTCGCCGCGGCCGCATCCGAGCATGACGCGCGCGCGCATGCGCTCAGCCTGACGAAGCACGGCGAGCGTACCTACGCGCAGGCAAAGGTCGCGTGGCAGGCCGCGCAGGACGAGTTCGAGACGCAGTTCGGCCGCAGCCGGGCCAAGGCGCTGCGCGACGAGTTGTTCAGCCTGACGGCGCTCCGATAGGTGCACCGCGCGCGGTAGTATTACAAAAGCGATCCGGATCCACCGGACGAGACACGAGGAGCCCCCCATGCTGCAGTTGAGCGAGCGCGACGACGCGATGTTGCGCGGCGCATTCGGCGCCGGCGTCGCGCGCGCGATGCGGATCGTTGCACGCACGGCCGAAGTGATGTCGGCGCCGCATCTGATCGACATTACGTCCGCGCATATCGACGGCTGTCTTTACCACGGCCAGACCAGCCTAGACTTCGTCGAGTATTTCGTCGACGCGGGCGCGCAAGTTGCTGTGCCGACCACGCTGAACGTCGGGTCGCTCGACCTGATCCATCCCGAGCTCTATCACGGCGACCGCACGATCCAGCGCGATGCGCAGCGCCTGATGGATGCGCACCTGCAGCTCGGTTGCGAATCGAGCTTCACGTGCGCGCCGTATCAGCTGAAGAATCGGCCGCGCCTCGGCGAGCAGATCGCATGGGCGGAATCCAATGCGATCGTGTTCGCCAATTCGGTGCTCGGCGCGCGCACCAGCCGCTATGGCGACTTTCTCGATCTCGCCGCCGCGATCACCGGGCGTGCGCCATACGCGGGGCTGCATGTCGAATCGAATCGTGCCGCACGGATCGTGTTCAATGCACCGGATTTCGGCAACCGGCCGTCGCGCGACATCTATTTCGCGGCGCTCGGGCTGCTGATCGGCAAGATCGCGGGCGCGATCGTGCCGGCGATCGTCGGGCTGCCCGCGGACACCACCGAAGACGAACTCAAGGCGCTCGGCGCGGCCGCCGCATCGAGCGGGGCCGTCGCGCTGTTCCATGCGGTGGGCGTGACGCCCGAGGCGCCAACGCTCGACGCTGCGTTGCACGGACGGGCGGCGCAGCGGACGATCGAGGTCGCGATGGCCGATCTCGACGAAATCCGCCGCACGCTGAACCATGGCGCGGCTGGCGATGCGCTCGTCGCCGTCGCGCTCGGCACGCCGCATTTCTCGCTGGCCGAATTCCGCACGCTCGACGCGCTGCTCGATCAGTTCGACGGCAAGCCGAAGTGCGATTTCTACGTGAACACGAGCCGCTTCATCCTGTGGGAGCTGGGCGAGCTCGGACTCGCTTCGAAATTCGATGCGCGTGGCGTCCAGATCGTCGTCGATACCTGCACGTACATCACGCCGGTGATGAAGCAGCTGTCGGGTCTGGTGATGACCAACTCGGGGAAGTGGGCGTCGTATGCGCCCGCGAACATCGGCGTCACGGTGGCATACGGCAGCATGCGCGAGTGCGTGCGTTCCGCGTTCGAAGGAAAGGTGCGATTCGATGACTGACGCAACGATCGGGAAACTGACGGGCGACACGCTCGTGCCGGGCAGCACATGCGCAAAGACGATCGTGCTCGACAAGCCGCTCAGCTTCTGGGGCGGCTACGACTCGGGCGCGGGGCGGATCGTCGATCGCGGGCATCCGCAGGCGGGCGCGAGCCTGGCCGGCCGGATCATGGTGATGCCGCATGCGAAGGGCTCGAGTTCGAGCAGCAGCGTGCTCGCGGAAGCGGTGCGCAACGGCACCGGGCCGGTCGGGATCGTGCTGAAGGAGCGCGACCTGATCATCTCGATCGGCGCGATCGTCGCAGCCGAACTGTATGCGATCGCGGTGCCGGTGGTGTGCGTGACCGATGACGTGTACGACGCGATTGTCGCCGCGAACGGTGAAGTGCGGATCGATGCGGGTGATGGAGACGGCGGCGCGCGGATCGACGTCGGCGGCTGACGCATCGCGCGCCTGTCGGCTCAGAGGAAGCGGATGTGCGGCGCATCTGCCGCCGTGAGCGACAGCGCGTTTTTTGCCGCATTCATCTCGCGTCTGCCGCCGGGCTGATTGAGCCGTCGGATTTCGGGCCAGGCAATCACGCCGAACACCGAACGCAGGATCGTGCTCAGCGCGAGGAAGCCGAGCGCGGTTCCGCCAAACCACGCAAAGATGTCGAGCATGCCGTCCGTGCTGCCTTGCAGCGCGGACATGATACCGATGACGAACGCGACGGCGATCAGAACGCCGATCGTCACGATGACATCGGTTCGGGCGCTGGCGACGCGTGCGAGACGAACGAGATAGATCGAACCGTCAGTCACGTTGCGGATGCCGAAGATTGCGAGATTATCGCGCCCCTCGGCATACGCGACATCCAGCCGGTCGCCCGCAACGACGAACAGGTTGCGTGTCCCGCCGGTCCGGAGCGTGAGCGGCGCATCGAAAGCATCGAGTCGAAGCTCGATCTCCTCGATGCTTTGCGTGGTCCAGCCGAGGTTGTTGCTCCAGACCTTCGTACTGATCGTCTTCTGACTGACGGACGTCACGCAGCCGGACGCGATTCGCATGGAACGATCGGTCATACGTTGCTCCGTTCGTACGTGAGCCGGGGCGGCTGGCATTGCCACTTTTCCTGGGCTTCGCGCCGTTGCGGCCGGAACACCAGTTCGGACAAGCCGGCGATCGAGAGCAGCGTGCCCAGCATGCTGATGATGCTGACGAACACGGTCAGGGCGAGGGCGAGCGCCCAGCCGGATTTGAACGCGGCGCTACCGATCAGCAGGCTCAGCACGAACACGCACGACGCCCATGTGAGCAGCGACAGATTACGTTCCTTCTGCGCGAGCGCGTCGTAGGGCTGAATCGTCACATCGTTGCTGGCGATCCACGCGATTCGGCGACGACCATGATCGTCGAACACGCACGCGCGCACCGCCATCCCGGGTTTCAACAGATCGACCTGCTTGAACGCGTCGGCGTCGATATCGTCGGCGCAAAGGAAGTAGCAGGCGTCCTGCATCGTCACGCGATAAATCGGCACCTTCTTGTTGTCGACCGCGATACGGACCAGGTTCGTATCGATACGGTCGATCGTCGACTCGATCACGGTGGTGTGACTGGACATGGCTGGAAGCGGGCGTCGGCCCGTATCGCGTTGGCGTGCCATTCATCATACCGATGAAAATGAAATGCGGGCCACGCGTATGGCGGTATGGCGCCGCCCGCGTTTTCCCGTTATTCGTGCGCGGTTCCTGCCGCGGCCTCCCGATACGCGCTCGGCGTCTGCCCGGCCCACCTTCGGAACGCCCGCGTGAAATTCGCCGGGTCGGTGAATTGCAGTCGCTCGGCGATCGTCTTCAGGTCGAGGTCCGATGCCGACAGCAGTTGCTTCGCGTCGCGAAACCGCGCTTCGTCGAGCAGTTGGCGATAGCTTGCCCCGGCTCCTTCCAGCCGGCGCCGCAACGTGCGCGTTGAAACGAGTAGCGCGTCCGCGAGCGCCTCCGGGCCTGGATAGTCGCCGGCCTTTCTCGCCAGTTCCGCGCGCACGCGCTCGACGAGATCGCCTTCCTCCTGGCGCACCTGCGCGTACTCGCGCTCGACCTGCACGAGCGCCTGCCGGTGCGCGACTTCGTCGGCGAGCGGCAGCGGCCAGTCGAGCACGTCGCGCGCGATCCACAGCGCATTTGCCGCGCAGCCGAATTCGACCGGCGGCAGCTGATCGCGATAACGCACGAAGTAACCGGGTTCCGGCCACGTGAAGCGCAGCGCGATCGGCGGCGACGCGCGCCCGGACCACTGCGAGATGTTTTGTGCGAGCCCCGTCAGCACGAACTCGAACATCACGTGATGCTGCAGCACGGGACTCGCCTGCACGCCGTGCAACTCGAGCGTCGCGCCGTGTTCGTCCTCCGCATAGGTCAGCCGATATTGACGGTTGCGCATCCGGAAGTAGCGCTGCGTGACGACCAATGCGTCGCGGATGTCCAGGGCGGTCAGCGTTGCATAGCCGAGGAAGCCGTGCACGGTCGGCTTCAGCAGCAACCCGAACGCGAGCCCGATGCCCGGATCGCCGCCGATCTCGATCGCGTTGAGCACGAGCCGGCCCCATTGCGTCGGCGCGATGCGCGCGTCCGGTTCGGCCAACACCGCGTCGCGCAGCCCGGTGCCCGCGCGCACCGCGGCCAGATCGACGCCGCGCGCGGCCAGCGCCTGCAGCAGCAGGCGCGTATAGGCGACCGGAATCGTCGGCCGGCGCAGCCCGAGGTGGTCCTTGCGTGGCATGGGGGTATGTCTTTTTGGCCGGAAATGACAAGCATTATGGCTGTTTGCCCCCTCACGTTCAAGGCGGCGCGCGGCCTACGATGACAACCATCGCCTACCGGCAGGATCATCATGACGACCCCCTTTCCCCATCTGCTCGCGCCGCTCGATCTCGGCTTCACGACGCTGAAGAACCGCGTGCTGATGGGCTCGATGCACACGGGCCTCGAGGACAGCCGCAAGACGCTGCCCAGGCTCGCCGACTATTTCGCCGAACGCGCGCGCGGCGGCGTCGGGCTGATCGTGACCGGCGGCTTCGCGCCGAACGTGGCCGGCTGGACCAAGCCGTTCGGCGGCACGCTGATGACGTCGGCCGGCGCGCGGCGGCATCGGGTGATCACCGACGCCGTGCATGCGGACGACGGCAAGATCGCGCTGCAGATCCTGCATACCGGCCGCTACGGCTACCACCCGTTCGCGGTCGCGCCGTCGAAGATCAAGTCGCCGATCTCGCCGTTCGCGCCGCATGAACTCAGTGCGCGCGGCGTCGAGCGGCAAATCCGCGCGTTCATCCGCTGCGCGCAGCTTGCGCGCGAGGGCGGCTACGACGGCGTCGAGATCATGGGCTCCGAGGGTTACCTGATCAACCAGTTCATCTCGATGCATACCAACAAGCGCACCGACCAGTGGGGCGGTTCGTACGAGAACCGTATCCGCCTGCCGATCGAGATCATCGAGCGCACGCGCGAAGCGGTCGGGCGCGACTTCATCCTGATCTACCGGCTGTCGATGCTCGACCTGATCCCGGACGGCAGCGACTGGAGCGAGACCGTGCAGCTCGCGAAGGCTGTCGAGCGCGCGGGCGCGACCATCATCAACACGGGGATCGGCTGGCACGAGGCGCGCGTGCCGACGATCGCGACGTCGGTGCCGCGCGGTGCGTTCGCATGGGTGACGAAGAAGATGAAGGGCGAGGTCGGCATTCCGCTCGTGACGACCAACCGGATCAACCGGCCCGAAGTGGCCGAGCAGATTCTCGCGGACGGTTGCGCGGACATGGTATCGATGGCGCGTCCGCTGCTCGCGGATGCCGAGTTCGTCGTCAAGGCCGCGCAGGGCCGCGCCGACGAGATCAACACCTGCATCGGCTGCAACCAGGCGTGCCTCGACCACGCGTTCAAGAACAAGATTGCGTCATGCCTGCTGAATCCGCGCGCGTGTCACGAGACGGAGCTGATCTACGCGCGTGCGCAGCAGCCGAAACGCATCGCGGTGGTCGGCGCGGGGCCGGCCGGGCTGGCGTGCTCGACCGTGCTCGCGCAGCGCGGCCATCAGGTCGACCTGTTCGATGCGGCGGCGGAGATCGGCGGCCAGTTCAACATGGCGAAGCGGATTCCGGGCAAGGAGGAGTTCGATGAAGCGCTGCGCTATTTCGGCAGGCAGGTCGAGCTGACCGGCGTGAACCTGCACCTGAACCGCCGCGTCGACGCGAGCGACCTGATCGCGGGCGGCTACGACGAGATCGTGCTCGCGACCGGCGTGGCACCGCGCGACCCGAAGATTCCCGGCCAGGACGGGCCGAACGTGCTCAGCTACATCGACGTGCTCGCGGGCAGGCAACCGGTCGGCCGGCGTGTCGTGGTGGTCGGCGCGGGCGGCATCGGCTTCGATGTCGCCGAATATCTGGTGCACGACGGCGCGTCGCCGACGCTCGACCTGGCCGAGTGGAAAGCCGAATGGGGCGTGACCGATCCGGCCGAGACGCGCGGCGGCGTGACGCGTGCACAGGTCACGGCGCCCGCTCGCGAAGTGACGCTGCTGCAGCGCAAGGCCGCGCCGCTCGGCAAGGGGCTCGGCAAGACGACCGGCTGGATTCACCGCGCGACGCTGAAGATGAAGCAGGTGAAGATGATCGGCGGCGTGAACTACGAACTGATCGATGCACGCGGGCTGCACGTGTCGTACGGCGAGCAGCGCACTGATCACGAACTGATCGAGGCCGATACGATCGTGTTGTGCACGGGGCAGGAGCCGCAGCGCGCGTTGCTTGCGCCGCTGCAGGCGGCCGGACGCTCGGTGCACCTGATCGGCGGCGCGGAACTGGCCGCCGAGCTCGACGCGAAGCGTGCGATCGATCAGGGCTCGCGGCTCGCCGCACGGTTGTAACAGGCCGCCATGCGGACTTCGGTGCGGCGTTCGTCGCGCGGCGGTGGCTTGCCTGCGCGACGGCTCGCGACGTTTCGTCCGATGGCCCGGTTCGCTGGCACGGGATACCAGCGGAGCGCACGTACCGCGTCGCCACGCGATGGGGCGACGCGCATCCCGGCAGACCGCGATCCGCAACCGGCCGGCGCGCGTCAGGCCGCTTCGGCCCGTTCTTCCTCTTCCGCTTCGAGCATGGCCTTGACGATCAGGTAGACGGCCGGCAGGTCGTCGTCGTCGCGACGCCAGTCGACCGGCTCTTCGACGTCAGCGGCGACCAGCCGGCTGTCGCGCAGGCGGATGAACGCGTCGACGACCGTCGGATCGTTGCGGCTCAGGAAACCGGAGTTCGAGAATGCGAGCTCCTCGACGTTCAGCAGCGCCTGCCAGCTCATCGTGCGGACGGCGGCCGGATGGGTGCGGCGTCGCAGGCCGAGCGCGCGCTGCGCGGGGCCGCCGACGACACGCTGCAGATCGACGACCGCCCGCTGCGCGGCACGCTCGAAGTGGGCGGGGTTGAAGCCGGGTTGCTCGGTATCGAATGCGGATGACTGGAACATGGTCGCCTCACAAAAGTCCGTCCGTCATGGGTGACGGAATTCGGGTCAAATGGTGCAAAAAGCACTGTAAATATATACAGTGTTCGAGGCGGTTTCAAGTCCTGAGTGAACGCGCGTGCGTCGAGACCGGTCCGGAATGGACGGAGGCGAGGGGCGCAGCGTGCAGCCGTACCCGTGCGGCACGCGTTCTACACCGACGCCGCGATCGTCTCGCGCAACCATCGATGCGCCGGATCGCGATGCACGCGTTCGTGCCAAAGCATCGACATCTCGTAGCCCGGCACGTCGACCGGCGCTTCCACGACGCGCAACGCGGGCGTGCCGCGCACCAGACGCTCGGGCAGCATCGCGACGAGGTCGGTACTGGCGACGGCCGACATCACGAACAGGAAATGTGGCACGGACAGCACGACACGTCGTGCGGCGCCCGCTTTTGCGAGCGCTTCGTCCGTCACGCCGAAGAAGCCGCCGCCGTCGGGCGACACGATCACGTGTTCCAGCGCGCCGAACTGCGCGAGCGTGGGGCGCCGCTTCAGCTTCGGATGACCGGCGCGACCGACCAGCACGTAGCGCTCGACGAACAGCGGCAGGCGCCGCATGCCTTCCGGCGAACCTTCGGTCGTATGGAACGCCAGGTCGATGCCGCTTCGCTCCGCGTCCTGCTCGATGCGGGGCGGCACGAGTTCGACGACGGCGAGCCGCGTAGCGGGGGCGGCCGAGCGCAGCGCGTTCAGCGCGGGCAGGACGATCGTCGATTCGCCATAGTCGGTCGCGGCCACGCGCCACGTATTCGTCGCGGTCGCCGGATCGAACGGCGTGGCCGTCAGCACCGCGCGTTCGACCGCTTCGAGTGCGTCCCGCAGCGGCTCGCGCAGCGTTTCCGCGCGCGCGGTCGGCCGCATCCCGCGCGGCCCGGGCAGCAGCAGCGGATCGCCGAACAGGTCGCGCAGTTTCTGCAACTGCACGCTGACCGACGGTTGCGACAGGTTCAGCTTTTCCGCTGCCCGCGTGACGTTGTGCTCGGCGAGCAGCACGTCGAGCGTGACCAGCAGGTTCAGATCCAGTCGCCTGAGATTGTTCATCGCTATACCTGGAATATCTGGAATTCATTTCCAATATACCTTCGGCGACGGCATCCTGCAGTCATTCAATCACCGGAGCAATGAACATGAATGTGCTGATCGTCTATGCCCATCCCGAGCCGCGCTCGCTGAACGGTGCGTTGCGGGACTTCGCGGTCGAGCATCTCGAAGCGGCGGGTCATGCCGTGCAGGTGACCGATCTGTATGCGATGAACTGGAAGGCCGCGTTCGATGCGAGTGATGTAACCGGTCGCGCCCCCGATGCGCGCTTCGATCCCGCGCTCGATTCGAAGCATGCGTTCGAGACGGGCACGCAGCGCGACGACATCGCGCGCGAACAGGAAAAGCTGAAGTGGGCCGATGCGGTGATCCTGCAGTTTCCGCTGTGGTGGTTCTCGATGCCGGCGATCATGAAGGGCTGGGTCGAGCGTGTGTATGCGTATGGTTTTGCGTACGGCGTCGGCGAGCATTCCGACCAGCACTGGGGCGACCGTTACGGCGAAGGCTCGTTCGCGGGCAAGCGCGCGATGGTGATCGTCACAACCGGCGGCTGGGAGTCGCACTACAGCGCGCGCGGCATCAACGGACCGATCGACGACGTGCTGTTCCCGATCCAGCACGGGATTCTGTATTACCCGGGGTTCGATGTGCTGCCGCCGTTCGTGATCTACCGGACGCACCGGATGGACGACGCGCGTTTCGATGAAACGCGTGCGGCGCTCGGCAAGCGTCTGGACGAACTGTCGACCGCGCAGCCGATTCCGTTCCGCCGGCAGAACGCGGGCGACTACGACATTCCGGCGCTGACGCTGAAGGCGGAGATCGCACCGGAGCAGGTGGGGTTTGCGGCGCATCTGGCGCGCGAGCGGTGATCGCCGCGACATCATCATGATGCGTGGCGATACCTGAAGCCAGGAGCTGCAAAGCAACACGGGCGACCGGCGAGAACATCGCCGGCCGCCCGTGTCGGGCTTCGCGCGGCCGTTCGGTAACGGCGCGCTTCACACCCACTTACCGATCATCCTCCCGCACCGAAGAAGGATGCCGGCACAGCGCCCGCACTTCCATCTCCATATACGGAAACAACGGCAGCTGACTCAACAGGTCATGCAGCTGCTGCACGCTCTCGACGTCGAAGATGCTGACGTTCGCATACTGCCCCGCGATCCGCCACAGGTGCCGCCAGATCCCTTCGTTCATCAGGCGCTGGCACATCGCCTTCTCTTCGGCCTTCAGCGTCGCCGCCTTGACCGGATCCATGTCCGCCGGCAGACGGACGGTCATTTCCACATGAAACAGCATCCTGTGCTCCTTGCGTTATCGATTCGTCGAACGGGAGGGCCGCTCAGGCCTGCGCACGCGCCCGCTCGACTTCGCTCGCCGGCACGTCCTGTTTCTCCTTGAGCAGCGAGAAATCGAAGTCGATCAGCGCGAACTGCCCGTCGATGCCATACGGCTTGCCTTGCGCGCCCTCGGCCTGCTTGACCTGCGGGATCAGCCCTTCGCGGGTCGCGAATGCGAAGTCGTCCCAGATGTGCGGATCGCCTTCGATGTTGATCTGCGTCGTCAGCTTACGATATCCGTCCGCGGAAACGAAGAAGTGGATGTGCGCCGGACGGTGGCCATGGCGGCCGAGCTGGTCGAGCAGCTGCTCGGTCTTGCTGCCCGGCGGCACGCTGTAGCCCACCGGCAGCACGCTGCGGAAGCTGTAGCGGCCGTCGGCATCGGTGCGGATCGAGCGGCGCAGGTTGAACGCCGGCTGCGATTGATCGAAGTACGAGTAGTTGCCCAGATGGTTCGCGTGCCACACCTCGACGAGCGCATTCGCGATCGGCGCGCCGTCCTGCCCGAGCACCTGGCCGCGCATGATCAGCGTCTGGCCCGGATCGGTGCCGTCGTCGAGACGCGCATGGCCGACCGATTCCGGCGCGCCCGCGACATACAGCGGCCCTTCGATCGTGCGCGGCGTGCCGCCCTGGAAGCCGGCCTTCTCCTCGGCCTCGTCCATCCGCACGTCGAGGAAGCGCTCGAGGCCGAGGCCCGCGGCGATCAGCCCGAATTCCCGGCCGGCTTCGTTCAGGTAGTTGAGCGCGGTCCAGAACTCGCTGGGCTGCACGTCGAAGTCCTCGATCGTGTAGCAGATGTCCTTCACGATCCGGTTGACGATCGCGCGCACGCGCGGGTTGCCGGGCTGTTCCGCGGCATCGTCGAAGGTCTTCAGCAGTGCGTCGATGGCTGGCTTGTTCATCTGTGTCTCCGGTTTCGGTTGTCGTGTGGGGTCAGCGGGCGTCGCGTCGCATCCGTTCGATGCGGGCCCAGTCGAAGGTGATGCCGAGGCCGGGCGTCGCCGGCAGGTGCAGCTTGAAATCCTGGTAGCGCAGCGGCTCGACGAGGATTTCCTCGGTGAGCAGCAGCGGGCCGAACAGCTCGGTGCCCCATTTCAGCGAGCCGAACGTGCTGAACAGTTGCGCGGACGCCATCGTGCCGGCCGCGCCTTCGAGCATCGTGCCGCCGTACAGGTCGATGCCGGCTGCCGACGCGATCGATGCGACGCTCGCCGCGCCGAGCAGGCCGCCCGACTGCGCGATCTTCACCGCGAACACGTCGGCCGCGCGGTCCTGCGCGAGCGCGAACGCATCGACGGGGCCGTGCAGCGCTTCGTCGGCCATGATCGGAATCTGCGCGAGCTGTGTGAGACGTTTGAGCCCCGCGCGGTTGGTCGCGGCGATCGGCTGCTCGACGAGGCTCACGCCGGCATCGGCGAGTCGGGCGCCGGCCCGGATCGCATCGGTTTCGGTCCATGCCTGGTTCACGTCGACGCGCACGTCGCCGCGCTCGCCGAGCGCGCGCTTGATCGCGATCACGTGTGCGACGTCGTCGTCGACCGCGTTCGATCCGATCTTCAGCTTGAATGCGCGATGGCGGCGTGCTTCGAGCATCGCCTCGGCCTCCGCGATGTCGCGCTGCGTGTCGCCGCTCGCGAGCGTCCATGCGACGTCGACCGCGTCGGTCGTGCGACCGCCGAATAGTTCGGACAGCGGCACGCCGAGGCGGCGCGCCTGCGCGTCGAACAGTGCGGTCTCGAGCGCGCACTTCGCGAACCGGTTGCCCTGGAACAGCTTGCGCGCACGGGCCATCGCGGCACCGGGGCGGGTTGCGTCCATGCCTTGCAGCAGCGGCGCGAAATAGGTGTCGATGTTGACCTTGATGCTCTCGGGGCTCTCCTCGCCGTACGCGAGACCGCCGATCGTGGTCGCTTCGCCGACGCCTTCGATACCGTCCGTGCATCGAACGCGGACTAGCACGAGGGTCTGGCAATTCATCGTCGCGACCGACAGTTTGTGGGGCCGGATCGTCGGCACGTCGACGAGCAGCGTCTCGATGCGTTCGATGGTGGCGGTAGTTGCTATCATGCGATTCCTCCTGTTGGTGCACATGGTAGGAATTCCCGCCCGGCGTCGTCCAACACTCTTTCCGACTACTTCCATACCTTTGAGGCATGAAATGGAATTGCGCCAGCTCCGGTACTTCATCGCCGTCGCGGAGGAAATGAACATCACGCGGGCCGCGGAGCGGCTGCACATGACGCAGCCGCCGCTGAGCCGCCAGCTCCAGGCGATCGAGGACGAGGTCGGGTTGCCGTTGTTCGAGCGCGGCGCACGGCCGCTGAAACTGACCGACGCGGGCCGCGTGTTCTATGCGCAGGCGACGCGCGTCGTCGAACAGGCCGACGAGCTCGGCCCGCTGACGCGGCGGCTCGCGCAGTTGTCGAAACGGATCGTGATCGGCTTCGTGCCGTCGACGCTCTATGGCGCGCTGCCGGACGTGATTCGCGCGTTTCGCGAGGCGCAGCCGGACGTCGAGCTGTCGCTGATCGAAATGTTCACGCTCGAACAGCTCGGCGCACTGAAGGGTGGGCGGATCGACGTCGGGTTCGGCCGCCTGCGCTTCGACGACGACCAGCTCGTGCGCGAGGCGCTGATCGAGGAAAAGCTGATCGCGGCGCTGCCGGTCGGGCATCCGCTCGCCGCTCCGGACCGGCCGCTGACGCTTGCGGACATCGCGAACGAGACGCTGATCGTCTATCCGAGCACGCCGCGGCCGAGCTTCGCGGATCAGCAGCTGTCGGCGCTGCGCGACGGCGCGCTCGTGCCGGCGGCCGTGCACGAGGTGCGCGAACTGCAGACGGCGCTCGGGCTCGTCGCCGCGCAGGTGGGTGTGTCGCTGGTGCCGGAAAGCGTGGAGGGCGTGCGCGTGAAGGGCGTCGTCTATCGACGGCTCCCGGAACCCATGGCGACGTCGCCGATCATCATGAGCCGCCGGCTGCACGGCGAAAGCGCCGCGACGGTCGCATTCTGCGCGATTGCGCGGGAGATGATCGGGGCGGCGGCCTGATGGGTGTCGTTGCTCTCGAGCATCGCAACTAACGGTCTGTTTTGGCGTGCGCCGGTGAATGCGGAGAAGGCGTCGCAATGTCACGTCCGGCGATGCAGGCCCGCGCCGGTCGTACAGGTCGCAGGCTTCAGGTCGCGCCAGCGAATGCGTCGCTATCGCTTCGCGTCGAGCGTTTCCGACGGCGATTCGCCGAACTTCTCCCGATACGCGATCGCGAACCGTCCGAGGTGGGTAAACCCGCAATCGAGCGCGATATCGGCGATCCGTCGCTCGGACACCGACCCGCGCAGCAACTCCCGCGCATGGTCGAGCCGCGTCGCGCGCAGGTATTGCATCGGGCTCAGACCGCGGAACTGCAGGAAGGCGTCGCGCAGCGTCCGTTCCGGCACGTTGGCGGCCTGGACGATATCGGCGAGTTGCAGCGGCTGCGCGTAGTGCGCGTTCACGAACTCCTGCGCGCGCCGCACGAAGCCCGGCGCTGGATCGCGATGTGACGCGTGCAGTACCGACGGCGGGTGGCCCTCGATCAGCAGGTCGATCAGCAGGTGCTCGAGCTGCGACGCGACACGCGGGTTCGCGTTCGCGCGCTCGAGCAGTTCGGGCGAGCGTGCGACGAGCATCAGTTGCTGGCGCCACGCGGCGAGCGCGGCGTCGCTGACGTGCAGCACGGGATCGAGCGTCGCGCGCGGGTCGCCCGTCAGCGCGCCGACCGTGGCCGCGTCGATGCGCAGCACGAACTGCTCGCAATCGGCCGACAGCACGGCGTCGAAGGGTTCCCCGGGCGCGCACAGCACGCCGGTCTGGCCGTCGACACCGAGCTGCCGCCCCATCGCGCGTACCTCGGCCTGGCCGGACAGGCAGAACATCAGCAGGTAGTAGCCGTCGACCGCGTCGACCCGTACGCGCATCGCGTCGCCGAATGCGATCGTGCCGATCCCGAGCCCGCCGAGCCTGACGAAATCCATGTGCGACGCACCGTGCGTGCGGCCGTTCGGCAACAGCGCATGCGGCTGCATCACGCGCGAGATCCGCTCGCGCGTCTCGTCGAGATCGCGGGATTCGAACAGCCGGTGCGCGCGCAGCGCGAGCGGCTCGAACGACGTTGGGGACATGGGCCTCAGCCTTTGTATGAGCGACGCGCGCTTCGATCCGATGAATGGGTCGCGATCGTGCGCAGGTCGTGTGTGCCGCCATGCTAGCGCAGAAATCCGCCGAAAGTGGATATTGCGCCGCCGCAATCGCACTTTCCGGATAGACGGCGAATATTAGCCTTTCAAAAATGGACTCCATCTTGTTAATGAAACGGAACCACAAGGAGTCCGACATGGAGCAGACAGAATCGCCCGTCGTGTTCGCCTCGCGCGACGACGCGTCCGCCGTGCGTTTTCCGCACGACGACGGCTCGCGCGTGCCATACAAGGTGTTCAGCTCGCAGGCCGTCTACGAACGCGAGCAGGAACGCATCTTTCGCGGCCCGACGTGGAACTTCGTTGCGCTGGAAGCGGAAATCCCGAACGCCGGTGACTTCAAGAGCACGTTCGTCGGCGATACGCCGGTGGTCGTCACGCGCACCGAAGACGGCGCGCTTTCCGCCTGGGTGAACCGCTGCGCGCACCGCGGCGCGCAGGTGTGCCGCAAGTCGCGCGGCAACGCGAGCTCGCACACGTGCGTGTATCACCAGTGGAGCTTCGACAACTCGGGCAACCTGCTCGGCGTGCCCTTCCGGCGCGGCCAGAAGGGGATGTCCGGGATGCCGGCCGACTTCGACCCGAAGCAGCACGGGCTGCGCAAGCTGCGCGTCGACAGCTATCGCGGGCTCGTGTTCGCGAGCTTCAGCGACGAAGTGGCGCCGCTGCCCGACTATCTCGGCGAGCAGATGCGTCCGTGGATCGACCGGATCTTCCACAAGCCGATCGAGTATCTCGGCTGCACGCGCCAGTATTCGAAGTCGAACTGGAAGCTGTACATGGAGAACGTGAAGGACCCGTATCACGCGAGCATGCTGCACCTGTTCCATACGACCTTCAACATCTTCCGCGTCGGGATGAAGGCGCGCTCGATTCCGGATGCGAACCACGGGCTGCACAGCATCATCACGGTGACGAAGACGGGCGACGATACGTCGGCCGCGTACAAGCAGCAGAACATCCGGTCGTTCGACGAGGGTTTCCATCTGGAAGACGAGTCGATCCTCGATCTCGTGTCGGAATACGACGAGGACTGCACCAACCATATCCAGCCGATCTTCCCGCAGCTCGTGATCCAGCAGATCCACAACACGCTGGTCGCGCGGCAGATCCTGCCGAAGGGGCCGGACAACTTCGAGCTGATCTTCCACTTCTTCGGCTACGCGGACGACACGCCCGAGCTGCGCGCGCTGCGCATCAAGCAGGCGAACCTGGTCGGGCCGGCCGGCTATATCTCGATGGAAGACACGGAGGCGACCGAGCTGGTGCAGCGCGGCACGGTGCGCGACGCCGACGCGACGTCGGTGATCGAGATGTCGCGCGGCAATCCTGACCAGCAGGACACGGTGATCACCGAAAGCCTGATCCGCAAGTTCTGGGTCGGCTACCAGAAGCTGATGGGCTATTGATGCGGGAGCGCGAAATGACGGAAGACATGAAGACGTGGTTCGAGATTTACATGCTTCAGAACCGCTACATCGGCCACCTCGACAACGACCGGCTCGAACACTGGCCGGAAATGTTCACCGAGGACTGCACGTACGAGATCGTGCCGAAGGAGAACGCCGATCTCGGGCTGCCGGTCGGGATCGTCCACTGCACGAACCAGCGGATGCTGCGCGACCGCGTGGTGTCGCTGCGGCACGCGAACATCTTTGAAGAGCACACGTACCGGCACATGACGTCGGGCCTGACGATCGTCGCGGAGCGTGACGGCGAGATCGACACCGAGAGCAACTACGTGGTCGTGCAGACCCGCAGCAACGGCGAATCGAACGTGTACCAGGCCGGCAAGTACTACGACACGGTCGTGCGTACGCCCGACGGGCTGCGCTACAAGACCAAGCGCGTGATCTACGACACGTCGCGCGTGCAGACGCTGCTTGCGACCCCGATCTGACAGCCAAGGAAACGACATGACCGAAGCAACGCTCGCCGAATGGCACCCGCTGGGTGCATTCGACGAATTCTCCGAAGACGAACCGGCGGCACGCGTCGCCGGCCAGAAGCCGATCGCAGTGTTTCGGATCGGCGAAGAACTGTTCGCGATGCACGACCTTTGTTCGCATGGCCATGCGCGCTTGTCCGAAGGCTATGTGGAAGACGGTTGTGTCGAGTGCCCGCTGCACCAGGGGCTGATCGACATTCGCACGGGGGCGCCGAAATGCGCGCCGATCACCGAGCCGGTGCGGACCTATCCGGTCCGGATCGTCGACGGGCAGGTAGAAGTCAATGTCGGCTGACCCGTTCGTGATCGTCGGCGCCGGCCACGCGGCGCGGCGTACGGCCGAAGCGCTGCGTGCGCGCGACACCGATGCGCGCATCGTGATGATCGGCGCCGAACCCGAGCTGCCGTACGACCGGCCCGCGCTGTCGAAGGATGCGCTGCTGAACGACGGCGGCGAGCAGCGCGCGTTCGTGCGCGATGCCGCGTGGTACGACGCGCAACGCATCGAGCTGCGGCTCGGCACGCGCGTCGAGGCGATCGAGCGCGATGCGCAGCGTGTGCGGCTCGATCACGGCGCGACGTTGCCGTACGCGCGGCTCGTGCTTGCGACGGGTTCGCGCGTGCGTGCGTTCGGCGGACCGGTCGACGCAGGCGTCGTTCCGCATTACGTGCGCACCGTTGCCGACGCGCGGGCGTTGCGCGCGCAGCTCGCGCCGGGCCGTCGCGTGGCGGTGCTCGGCGGCGGCTTCATCGGCCTCGAAGTGGCCGCTGCGGCGCGGCAGCTCGGTTGCGACGTGACGGTGATCGACCCGGCCGCGCGCTTGCTGCAGCGCGCGTTGCCGGAAGTCGTCGGCGCGTATGCGCGTCAGTTGCATGACGCGCGCGGCGTGAGCTTTCAGATGGCGACGCTGCCGCGCGCGATTCGTCATGCACCGGGCGGCGGTGCGATCGTCGAGACCGATCGGGGCGACGTGCATGCCGACATCGTCGTGGTCGGCATCGGCGTCGTACCCAATGTCGAACTCGCGCAGGCGGCCGGGCTCGACGTCGACAACGGGATCCGTGTCGATGCAGGGTGCCGCACCAGCGATCGGGCGATCTTCGCGACGGGCGAGGTGACGATGCACTTCAATCCGCTGCTCGGGCGTCACGTGCGAATCGAGTCGTGGCAGGTCGCGGAAAACCAGCCGGCTGTCGCGGCTGCGAACCTGCTCGGCGCGGACGAAACCTATGCCGAGCTGCCGTGGCTGTGGTCCGATCAGTACGACTGCAACCTGCAGATGCTCGGGCTGTTCGGCAGCGAGCAGGCCACGGTCGTGCGCGGCGATCCGGCGAGCGGGCCGTTCACGGTGTTCGGGCTGGACGACGACGGGAAGATCGCGGCGGTCGCCGCGGCGAACCTGGGGCGCGACATCGGTGCAGCGCGCCGGTTGATCGCGGCAGGCGCGGTGCCCGATCCGGTGAAACTCGCCGATCCGGCGGTGAACCTGAAGACGTTGCTCTGAGGCAGCGCGCGAACGCGGATCGGGTGGCCGCGTTCGCGGCGGTACCCGGCGGGGGGATGGAAGCCCGCTGCGGGCAGCATGTCCGGCCCGCGCATCGCATGCGGGTTTGTCGCGAGGCGGCGATCGGTGCATATTAGCGGCATTGCCGTTTCACCGGTCGCCCATGACGCCAGACAAAGCCCTCGAACTGAAACAAAGCAAGCGCCGCGCGTTATGGCTGCTGCTGGCCGCCGTCGCGGTGTTCGTCACGATGATCATGCTGCCGCGCGGCCCGTGGGTCGACGGTTTCAAGGCGGTGGCCGAGGCCGCGATGGTCGGCGCGCTCGCCGACTGGTTTGCGGTGGTCGCGCTGTTCCGTCGCGTGCCGATCCCGTTCGTGTCGCGCCACACCGAAATCATTCCGAAGAACAAGGACAAGATCGCCGACAACCTCGCGGTGTTCGTGCGCGAGAAATTCCTCGGTCCCGACGCGCTCGCCGCGCAGATTCGCCAGCACGATCCCGCGCAGAAGCTCGCCGCGTGGCTCGGCGAGCCGGCGAACACCGACGCGCTCGGCAGCTACGTGACGAAGCTGATGAGCTTCGCGCTCGACATGACCGACGACGCGAGGATCCAGTCGTTCGTCCACGATGCGTTCCGCGCGGTGATCGACCGGGTCGACCTGTCGCAGTCGGCCGGCGCGATTCTCGACACGCTGACGAAGGATGGCCGCCACCAGGCGCTGCTCGACTACGCGATCGAACAGGTGGTCGACGTGCTCGACAAGGAGGAGAACCGCGAGGTGATCGCGGACTTCATCGTCGAATGGCTGAAGACGCAATACCCGAAGGTCGAGAAGCTGATGCCGACGCAGTGGTTCGGCGAGAACGGCGCGCGGATGCTGGCGAGCGCGGTGAGCCGCGTGCTCGAAGGCGTGGCTGCGGATCCCGAGCACGAGTTGCGGCAGCGCTTCAACCGCACGGTCGTGCGCCTGACCGAGCGGCTGAAGCATGATCCGGCGTTCATCGCGAAGGGTGACGAGATCAAGCGCTACATCCGCGACGGCGACGCGTTCAACGAGTACGCGCGCGATCTGTGGGATCAGTTGCGTGCATGGCTGAAGGCTGATCTCGCGCGCGCCGATTCGGCGCTGCACCGGCAGGCCGCGACGCTCGGCGGCTGGCTCGGCGCGCGGCTCGCAGAGAGCCCGGCGCTGCGCGCATCGCTGAACGAGCACGTCGAGAAAGCCGTGCACGAGATGGCGCCGGATTTCGCGGATTTCCTGATGCGTCACATTCGCGACACGGTGCGCAACTGGGATGCGCGGGAGATGTCGCGGCAGATCGAGCTGAACATCGGCAAGGACCTGCAGTACATCCGCATCAACGGCACGCTGGTCGGCGGGCTGATCGGGTTCGGGCTGTATCTGGTCTCGCTGCTGCCGCGCTGGGTGGGCGGCTGGCTGCATTGACGCGGCCGCCGCCGTCGCGCACGTGGCACGCCGCCGCGCGCCGCTGCATCATGCGTGCGCCTTCGCGCCGTGCAGTTGCAGGCCGAGCGCCTTGATGACCTTCAGGATCGTGCCGAAGCTCGGATTGCCGTCGTGCGACAGTGCCTTGTACAGCCCTTCGCGCGACAGGCCCGCGTCGCGCGCGACCTGCGACATGCCGCGCGCGCGGGCGATCACGCCGAGCGCATGCGCGATGAAGGCCGGGTCGTCGCCGGCTTCCTGCAGACAGGCCTCGAAGTAGTCGGCCATGTCGTCGTCGGTTTTCAGGTGTTCGGCCGAATCCCACGGCCGGGTCTTGATCTTGTCCATCGATCACTCCAGGTCGAGCCGCGCGAGCATCGCGTGCGCGGCGCGGATGTCCGCCTGTTGCGTCGACTTGTCGCCGCCGCAGAGCAGGATCACCCATATCGTTCCGCGCCTGACGTAATAGACGCGATAGCCGGGGCCGTGGTCGATCCGCATTTCGACGACGGGGGAGCCGGCGGATTTCCAGTCGCCCGGATTGCCCATCGACAGGCGATCGATGCGCGCCTGGATGCGTCGCCGGGCGACGCGATCCGGCAGGCCGGCAAACCACGCGTCGAAGACGTCGGTGGTCCGGATGCTGAATGTAGGCGCACTGTAGGGCATGGATTGCAATATGTCAACCATGGTTCACATGTTCGATGAGTGGAATTCGGTTGCCCCAACAGTAGGACGGCGCGCGCCGTTTGGGGCCGAATTGGCCATCAGGCCGATCCTGTCGAGGCCGGATCGGTCATCCGGTCGAAGCCGGAATTCCGCGAATCCGTCTACAATCAAAAACGTCTTTGCCGTCCGTGCGCGCATGCCGCGCACGGGCGGATCCGTTTGTCCTCCTCATCGGGAGGCGCCGCCGTGCTGCGCGCGGCGGGCAGTGCCGTGGTCTGTGTCCAGTAGGTAAAGCGTCCGCGCGCCGTAGGCCGGCGCGCGTTCTGAACGCCGCGCGTCCGTAGGCCGGGCAGGCGGCATCAACCGAGAGTCCCCCATGAAAGCATCGGATCTGTTCGTGAAGGCGCTGGAAGCCGAAGGCGTCGAGTATGTGTTCGGCATTCCCGGCGAGGAAAACCTCGATCTGCTCGAATCGCTGCGGCGATCGAAGATCAAGCTCGTGCTGACCCGGCACGAACAGGCGGCCGGGTTCATGGCCGCCACCTACGGCCGCCTGACGGGCCGTACCGGTGTGTGTCTCGCGACGCTCGGGCCGGGCGCGACCAACTTCGTGACGGCCGCCGCGTATGCGCAGCTCGGCGGCATGCCGATGCTGATGATCACCGGGCAGAAGCCGATCAAGTCGAGCAAGCAGGGCCACTTCCAGATCGTCGACGTGGTCGACATGATGCAGCCGCTCACGAAGTTCACGCGGCAGATCGTGTCGATCGGCAACATCCCGTCGGCCGTGCGCGAGGCGTTCCGCCGCGCGGAGGAGGAGCGTCCGGGCGCCGCGCATCTCGAACTGCCGGAAGACATCGCGCACGAGGAAGGCGACGGCAAGCCGATCCCGCGCAGCTACAGCCGGCGGCCGGTGGCCGAGGAGAAGGCGGTCGCGCATGCGGTCGACGCGATCCAGGCCGCGCGCCATCCGCTGTTGATGATCGGCGCGGGCGGCAACCGCAAGACGACCTGCAAGATGCTGCTCGAATTCGTCGACAAGACGGGCATCCCGTTCTTCACGACGCAGATGGGCAAGGGCGTGATCGACGAGACGCATCCGCTGTGGCTCGGCAACGCGACGCTGTCCGACGGCGACTTCGTGCACCGCGCGATCGAGCATGCGGACTGCATCATCAACGTCGGGCACGACGTGATCGAGAAGCCGCCGTTTTTCATGCGCGCGGACGAAAAGACCGTCATCCACGTGAACTTCCTCGGCGCGCAGGTCGATCCCGTCTACTTCCCGCAGATCGAGGTGGTCGGCGACATCGCGAACGCGGTGTGGCAGATGAAGGAAGCGGTGACGCCGCAGCCGCACTGGGATTTCGCGCGCTTCGCAATGATCAAGGGGCATTTCGACGCGCACCTGCAGAAGGGCCAGCACGACCCGCGCTTCCCGATGTATCCGGTGCGGATCGTCAACGACCTGTACACCGCGCTGCCGCTCGACGGGATCGTCTGCCTCGACAACGGGATGTACAAGATCTGGTTCGCGCGCTACTGGCGTGCGCACGAGCCGAACTCGCTGCTGCTCGACAACGCGCTCGCGTCGATGGGCGCGGGCCTGCCGTCGGCGATCGCGACGAAGATCGTGCATCCGCAGCGCAAGGTGATCGCCGTGTGCGGCGACGGCGGTTTCATGATGAATTCGCAGGAACTCGAAACGGCCGTGCGGCTGAAGCTCGACATCGTCGTGATGATCCTGCGCGATGATGCTTTCGGGATGATCCGCTGGAAGCAGGAAAACATGAACTTCCCCGATTTCGCGATGACGCTGAAGAACCCCGATTTCGTGTCGTATGCGCGGAGCTACGGCGCGCACGGGCATCGCGTCGAAGCGGCCGACGATCTCGAGCCGCTGCTGCGCGACTGCTTCGCCACGCCGGGCGTGCATGTGATCGACGTGCCGATCGACTATTCGGACAACGAGCGCGTGCTCAATCGCGAAATCAAGCGCCTGTCGGCGCAACTCTGAATCCGCCGTTCACCGGAAGGAGCACCCCATGCTGAAGGATACCTATCCGTATTACCTCGCCAACGAAGCCGTTTACGCGAACACCGATCTCGACGTGACCGACAAGTTCAGCGGCAAGGTCGCGACGCGCGTCGCGCTGGCCGACGCGAAGGCGATCGATGCGGCCATCGGCGCGGCGGTCGACGCCGCGAAGCCGATGCGCGAACTGCCGGCCTACCGGCGGCAGGCGGTACTCGACCACTGCGTCGCCCGCTTTCGCGAGCGTTTCGACGAACTGGCCGAGGCGCTGTGCATCGAGGCCGGCAAGCCGATCAACGATTCGAAGGGCGAAGTGACGCGGCTGATCGACACGTTCCGCGTCGCGTCCGAGGAATCGGTGCGCATCGACGGCGAAGTGATCAACCTCGAGATCTCCGCGCGTGCACAAGGCTATACCGGCTATACGAGGCGCGTGCCGATCGGCCCGTGCTCGTTCATCTCGCCGTTCAACTTCCCGCTGAACCTCGCCGCGCACAAGGTCGCGCCCGCGCTGGCCGCCGGCTGTCCGTTCGTGCTGAAGCCCGCGAGCCGCACGCCGATCGGCGCGCTGATCATCGGCGAGGTGCTCGCGGAAACCGATCTGCCGAAGGGGGCGTTCTCGGTGCTGCCCGCGCATCGCGACGGTGCGGACCTGTTCACGACCGACGAGCGTTTCAAGCTGCTGTCGTTCACGGGCTCGCCGGCCGTGGGCTGGGCGCTGAAGGAGAAGGCCGGCAAGAAGAAGGTCGTGCTGGAACTCGGCGGCAACGCGGCGGCGATCGTCGACGCCGACCAGCGCGCGCAGCTCGACTACGTGGTCGACCGTCTCGCGTTCGGCGCGTACTACCAGTCGGGGCAGAGCTGTATCGGCGTGCAGCGGATCCTCGTGCATGCGGACCTGTACGACGTGCTGCGCGACAAGCTGGTCGCGAAGACGCGTGCGCTGAAGATGGGCGATCCGAAGGATCCGTCGACGTTTGTCGGCCCGATGATCTCCGAATCCGAATCGCACCGGCTGTCGGGCTGGATGGACGCGGCCGTCGCGGCGGGCGCGAAGATCGTCGCGGGCGGCAAGGTCGACGGCGCGATGTTCGAGGCGACGCTGCTGGAGAACGTCGGCCGTGAACAGGACCTGTACCGCAAGGAGGCGTTCGGCCCCGTCGCGATCCTCGAGAAATTCGACCGCTTCGACGACGCGCTGGCACGCGTGAACGACAGCGACTTCGGGCTGCAGGCCGGCGTGTTCACCGATTCGCTTGCGCATGCGCAGCGCGCGTGGGACGAACTGGAGGTGGGCGGCGTCGTGATCAACGACGTGCCGTCGTTCCGTGTCGACAACATGCCGTATGGCGGCGTGAAGGATTCGGGGCTCGGCCGCGAAGGGATCCGCTACGCGATCGAGGACATGACCGAGCCGCGCCTGATGGTCGTGCGGCGCCGCTAGCGCGAGGGGCGGCGGCATGACGGCACGCGGGCGGGCGATCGCGCCGGTCCGCGTGCCGTTTTCGTTTCGGCGCACACCGACGGGCGCGCGACTCCCGCCTCCGCCATCGTGGCAGCACCGCGTGCCGTGCATGCCGAACGCGCTCGACTGCAAGCGTCGCATCGTGATGTAATCGCGCGCAATGGCCAACCGGGGTACGACACCGGCTGGCGTGCGCATTCATTCCTCACGAGGTCGATTCATGTCCCCCGTCTCCGCATTCAAGCTGGTTCTGTTGTCATTCCTCGCGATCGTCGCGCTCGAATGCATCGCCAAGCGGTTGCGGTTGCCGCCTGCGGCCGCGCTGCTGATCGGCGGCATCGGCATCGCGTTCATTCCCGGTCTGCCGCCGATCAATCTCGATCCGGAACTCGTGCTGCTCGTGTTCCTGCCGCCGCTGCTGATGGACGGCGCGTATTTCTCCGTGTGGGAGGAGTTCAAGCACAACGTCGGTGGCATCCTGCTGCTCGCGATCGGCGCGGTGGTGTTCACGACGTTCGCGGTCGGCTTCGCCGTGCACTGGGTCGTGCCGTCGCTGCCGTGGGCCGCGTGCTTCGCGCTCGGCGCGATCGTGTCGCCGCCCGACGCGGTGGCCGCGAAGGCGGTGCTCGAGCGCGTCGCGCTGCCGCGCCGGCTGATGGTGCTGCTCGAAGGGGAAAGCCTGTTGAACGACGCGGCGGGCCTGGTGCTGTTCCGCTTCGCGGTCGCCGCCGCGCTGACGGGCGCGTTCAGCCTCGAGCACGCGGTCGTGCGCTTCGCCGAACTCGGGTTCGGCGGTGTCGTGGTCGGCTTCCTGGTCGGCAAGCTCGTCGTGTGGTTCCTGAAGCTGCTCGATGACGACTATCTGGTGGTCACCGTCGCCGTGATCGCCGGCTGGATCGCGTACATCGCGGGCGAGATGGTCGAGGTGTCGGGCGTGATCGCGACGGTCACGGCCGGCATGATCGTCGGCTGGCATCAGCACGAGGTGTTCTCGGCAGCCGTGCGCACGCGCGGCACCGCGTTCTGGCAGGTCATCGTGTTCCTGCTCGAAGCGCTGGTGTTCGTGCTGATCGGGCTGTCGCTGCGCGGCGCGATACACCGGCTCGGCGGCTTCGAGCAGGTGCTCGCCACGATGGTGCCGCCGGTGCTCGCGGTGCTGGCGGCGGTGGTGCTGTCACGCTTCGTGTGGATCTACGCGGTCGAGGCGCTGAAGGTGCCGGTGCGCGGGATCGTTCGGCATGGTGTCGCGCCCGACTGGAAGGCCGCGACGATCATGAGCTGGGCCGGGATGCGCGGCGTCGTGACGCTGGCGATCGCGTTGTCGTTGCCGGAAGCGATGCCGGGCCGCGACGTGATCCTGGTCGCGTCGTTCGCGGTGATCCTCGTCACCGTGCTGCTGCAGGGCACGACCATCGGGCCGCTGATCCGGCTGCTGCGTCTGCGTCAGCGCGAAGAGCGCGCCGCGCATCACCTGACCGAGCCGCAGGCGTGGGCGCATGTCGAGGCCGCGCAGCTTGCGGCGATCCAGCCGCTGGTGCGCGATGCGAGCGGCAAGGTGATTCACCCGCGCCTGCTCGAGCAATACACGTATCGCGCGGAGCTGACCGAGCGAGCGAAGAATGAGCCCGAGTATCCGGCTGAGGTACGCACCGCGCACTACGACGTCGTGCTGGCCGCCATCAAGGCCGGGCGTGCGGAACTGTTGCGCCTGCATCGTTCGGGCCGCATCCACGACGAGATGCTGCACATGCTCGAGCGCGATCTCGACCTGCAGGAGGTGTCCGCGCAGCACGCGCGCGGCTGACCGGCCGCAACCGCGGCGACGGTTCGCGCATCGCCGCCGCCGCTCCTGCCGCCGCCACGTGTTGGCCGTGTCGTGCCTGCGCGTCGCGGCCGATTCGGTGGCGGCGTGACATTTTTCCCCGGCCATTTCGCCGATTCACGTGCATCCGAATCGGGCCCCGGCACGATCGGCGCCCGGGCCTTGCAGCGCATGCAAACCTTGCGGCAACGGTTCGGCAAACGTTCTCGTCTTTCGATTCCGGAAATGATCTGATTTATCTGCATCCCTCTCTTTCACCATATTTGGCAAAACTAAACCGGAAGGAGATAGATGCTGTGTTCTAATTTCATTTAGAATCAGCCGGTTATCTTTAATGAGAGAAAGCACGCGGAGGTAATGCGGCCGTCGACGGGGAAAACTCGGCGTCCGGATCCCCGTGCGGCAATGCCGACAGGCCAGATCGGCAACAATAGGCGGGTTTCTCAGCCGCCAAATTAAGATGGCGCCCAAGTCGGATAAACAACTCCTATGAAAGAATCAATTGGAGATTTGGCGTTTGAAACGGTATTTATGAAAGAATCGAGCGGTGAAAATGCGCCGGATTGTCTTGAATCGGGGCTATCGGTCCTGCTCGTCGACGATCAGCCGTTCGTCGGCGAGGTAATTCGCCGCGCGCTGCGCAGCGAGCACGACATCGACCTGCATGTGTGCACGGATGCGCACCGGGCGATGGCGGTCGCGCGCGACGTGAAGCCGACGGTCATCCTGCAGGATCTCGTGATGCCGGAAATCGACGGCCTCGAACTCGTTCGCGCGTGGCGCGCGCACGCCGATACCGCACGCGTGCCGATCATCGTGCTGTCGGCGAAAGAGGAGCCGATCGTCAAGCGCGAGGCGTTCATCGCAGGCGCGAACGACTATCTCGTGAAGCTCCCGGACGCGATGGAGCTGACCGCGCGCATCCGCTATCACTCGAATTCGTACCTGATGTCGCGGCAGCGCGACGAGGCGCTGGACTTCCTGTCGCACGACATGCGCTCGCCGCAGACGTCGATCCTGGCGCTGCTCGATGTCTACCGGACCGAACATGGCGACATGCCGGCGATCATGGAGCGCATTGCCGGTCATGCGCGGCGCGCGCTCGCGCTCGCCGACGGCTTCATCCACCTGACCCGCGCGCAGTCCGAGCGGCGCGCGCACGAGGTCGTGAGTCTCAACGAGATCGTGCTCGACGCCGTCGACCAGCTGTGGGAGAAGGCGGCCGGGTTCGGCAGCCGGGTCGTCGCGCACGTGCCCGACACCGAGTGCGTGACGATGGGTGACCGTATGATGCTCACGCGCGCGGTTGCGAACCTGATCGACAATGCGCTGAAATACGGTCCGACCGGCACGGAGGTGCATTGCACGCTGAGCGGCGACGACGGCGCATGGCTGATCGGCGTCGAGGACGCCGGCGCCGGCATCGCGCCCGAGCAGCGCGCGGCCGCGACCGAGTCGTTCGTGCGGCTCGAATCCGTGCATGGCGCGGCGCGCGGCGGCTTCGGCCTCGGGCTCGCGTTCGTCCGCGCGACGGCGGCGCGGCATCGCGGCCAGATCCTGATGCGCAATACGGCGCGCGGTTTCATGGTCGCGCTTCGGCTGCCGGCGCAAGCGGAACGGTGATTTCGCGGCGCGGCCTGCCGGTGCCGCGCTGTCCGCAGACCCCGATGCGCTCGTGGCGCGCCGTCCGGCGCGCAGGCGGGCGCGGTTTTTTTCAACGCTGATTTTAGAAGGCCCATAACCAACATGGCCACCGTGACGCCCCGCACGACCAATGAAAGCCTGCATCCGACGCTCGGCGCCGCCCGGCTGACGCTCGGCAACCGCATCCTGCTCAGCTTCGGCGTGCTGTTCGTGCTGATGCTGGTGACAGCCGGCGTGTCCTACGAGCGCTTGCGCGCGATCAACACCGAAGCCGTCAGCATCGAGCGCGACTCGCTGCCCGGCGTCTATCTCGCGGCGTCGTTGCGCGGGGCGGTCAACGAATCGTTCGCGATGTTGCAGCAGGCGACCTTCGTCGATACCGATCCCGAATTCGTGCAGCGCGATCTCGCGCGGATCGCCGAGGCGCTCAAGGAGGTCGAGTCGCTGTCGGCCGACTACCAGAACACGATGTTCCGCGATGACGACCGCCAGCGTTTCGCGACGTTTCGCGGTTCCTTCGACCGTTACCTGCCGCTGCTGAACGACGCGGTGCACAAGAGCCGCGCGTCGCACGAAGAGGCCGTCGCCGGGTATACGAAGGTGCAGCCGTCGTGGGCCGAGGTCGTGCGCAACGCGAATACGCTGGTGCAGGAGAACCGCAAGTTCGCCGACGAGTCCGCGAAGCTGATCCGTGAATCCGTGCAGGACACCGAGATCGTCCTCGCGACCGCACTGGCGATCGTGCTGCTGTCCGCGCTCGGGTTGGGCTACGGGCTGTACCGTTCGGTCACCTTGCCGATGGCGCGGCTCGTCGAGGTGCACGACGTGATGCGTACCGGCAACCTGACGCGCCGTCTCGACCTGCGTCGCCGCGACGAGTTCGGCACGCTCGAGACCGGCTTCAACCGGATGGCCGACGAACTGACCGAACTCGTCGCACGCGCGCAGCAGTCGTCGCTGCAGGTGACGACGTCGGTCGCCGAAATCGCGGCGACATCGCGCGAGCAGCAGGCGACCGCCAATGAAACCGCGGCGACGACGACCGAGATCGGCGCGACGTCGCGCGAGATCTTCGCGACGTCACGCGATTTGCTGCGCACGATGAACGAGGTGAGCGGCGTGGCCGAACAGTCGGCGACGCTCGCGGGCGTGAGCCAGAGCGGCCTCACGCGGATGGGCGAGACGATGCGCAGCGTGATGGACGCGGCCGGCTCGGTGAACGCGAAGCTCGCGATCCTCAACGAAAAGGCGCTGAACATCAACCAGGTCGTCGCGACGATCACCAAGGTGGCCGACCAGACCAACCTGCTGTCGCTGAACGCGGCGATCGAGGCCGAAAAGGCGGGCGAGTACGGCCGCGGCTTCGCGGTCGTCGCGACCGAGATCCGCCGCCTCGCCGACCAGACGGCCGTGGCGACCTACGACATCGAGCAGACGGTGAAGGAGATCCAGTCGGCCGTGTCGGCGGGGGTGATGGGGATGGACAAGTTCTCCGAGGAAGTGCGCCGCGGGATGCTCGACGTGCAGCAGGTCGGCGGGCAGCTGTCGCAGATCATCGCCGAGGTGCAGACGCTCGCACCGCGTTTCCAGATGGTCAACGAAGGGATGCAGACGCAGGCGAACGGTGCCGAGCAGATCACGCAGGCGCTGTCGCAGCTGTCGGAAGCCGCGCAGCAGACGGCCGAATCGCTGCGCCAGTCGTCGCAGGCGATCGACGACCTGACGCTGGTCGCGAACCAGTTGCGCACCAGCGTGTCGCGCTTCAAGGTCGACGCGTGACGCGCGCCGAGTCGCAGGGCGGCGTGCACGCGCTGTTCCTGATGTTCGAGCTCGATGGCGAGCGCTATGCGCTCGACGCGGCCGACATCGACGAGGTGTTGCCGCTCGCGGCCACCAAGGTCGTGCCCGGCGCGCCCGACTGGATCGCCGGGCTGCTGATGCGTGGCGGTCAGCCGCTGCCCGTGATCGACGTGCCGATGCTGGCGCTCGGACGGCGCGCGCATGCGCTGCGCTCGACGCGGCTGGTGATGGTCCGCTACCGCTTCGGGCAGGCCGACCGCGAGCGCGTGATCGGCCTGATCGTCGAGCGCGCGACGCAGACGCTGCGGATCGACCGCACGGCGTTCCGCGCCAGCGGCATATCGACCACGCGCACGCGCTGGCTCGGGCGCGTCGCGAACACGCCCGACGGGATCGTGCAGCAGGTCTCGGTGTCCGACCTGATCGACGACGTTGCGCGCCTGTATCTGTTCGACGGCCTGCCAGGCGACGAAGGGGAGTCCGCATGAAAGAGTCCGATTCGCGATTTCGCGGCTGGCTGCTGCGCGAGACCGGCATCGACCCCGATTCGCTCGGCAACGAGTTCCTGAGCCGCGCACTGACCGAGCGCATCCAGGCGCTGCAGGGCGACGGCGAGCGGCTGCCGTCGGCGGCGCGGCCGCCCGTGACGCCGGAGGCGCTCGACGCATACTGGCAACAGCTCAACGCGTCGGCCGACGAGCGGCGTGCGCTGATCGAACTGTTCATCGTGCCGGAGACGTGGTTCTTCCGCGACCGCGAGGCGTTCGCGATGCTCGCGCGGCTCGCGGCCGAGCGGCTTGCGGGGATGCCCGGGCGCGTGATCCGCGTGCTGAGCGCACCGTGCTCGACCGGCGAGGAGCCGTATTCGGCGGCGATGGCGCTGCTCGATGCCGGCCTCGAGCCGGCGAGTTTCACGATCGACGCGATCGACCTGAGCGGGCGCGCGATCGAACAGGCGCGGCTCGGCTGCTACGGGCGCAATGCGTTTCGCGGCACGGCGACCGAGTTTCGCGCCCGCCACTTCACGCCGGTTGCCGACGGCTGGCTGCTCGACGAGCGCGTGCGCGCGTGCGTGCAGTTTCGCCAGGCGAACCTGGTCGAGCCGGGCGTCGACCCGGGCATCCGCTACGATTTCGTGTTCTGCCGCAACGTGCTGATCTATTTCGACCGCGACGCGCAGGACCGCGTGATCGGTTCGCTCGAAAGCTGGCTCGCCGACGACGGGGTGCTGTTCGTCGGTCCGGCCGAAACGGGCGTCGCGATGCGCCATGGGATGTGCTCGGCGCGCGTGCCGCTGGCGTTCGCGTTTCATCGCGTGCGCGGCGGCGCGGCGGCGGACGGGTATCCGGCCCCGCATGCGGCGCCGATGCCCGCGATCGCGCCATACCGGCGCGCGGAGCGCTTAACGGTAGCGCCGCCGGCTGCGACGCGCCCGCTGCTGGCCGTCGTGCCGCCGACGTGGGGCGGTGCCGCGCCGTCGCTCGCCGCGCTCGCGCCGGCCGAGCGCCTGCGGGCGTACCAGTCGCGGGCCGCCGTGCAGGCCGACCTGCGCGCCGACACACCGGCGGCCGTGCCGGTGACGCCGGCTGCCGCCAGCGCCGCGCCGACGCTCGAGGAGGCGCAGGCGCTTGCCAACGCGGGCGCGTTCGACGAGGCCGAGCGCGTGCTCGCGCAGTTCTCGGCGCACGCCGGGCCGCACGCGGACGCGTTCTACCTGAACGGGCTGATCGCGGATGCGCGCGGGCGTGTCGCGGAAGCGGGCGACTTCTACCGCAAGGCGCTGTATCTGCGGCCCACGCACCACGAGGCGCTGACGCATCTCGCGACCTTGCTCGACGTCGGCGGCGATGGCGCCGGCGCGCAATGGTTGCTCGAGCGTGCGCGGCGCGCGGCCGGATAATGAGAGTAAGGGTTGGGAGCCGACACGGGGATGATCGAGGAAAGAATGAACCGCGACGCCGTTGACACTGACGATACGACGATCGGCGTCGATGATTGCTGGAACCGGATCGGCACGCGCGGCGACCGCTCGTGCGAGCGGCTGGCCGACTGCCTGCGCTGCCTGAACTGCCCGGTCTACGCGTGTCACGCGGCGAAACTGCTCGAGCGCCCGCTCGACGTCGCCGAGCTGGCCGACACCACGCACCGGCTGAGCGCGTTCGACGCGAACCGCGCGCATGGCGACGACGATACGCGTCAGGCGGCGCTGGCATTTCGCGTCGCCGACGAGTGGCTCGCGCTGCCGATCCACGTGCTGCGCGAGATTGCCGGCACGCGTCCGATCCATTCGCTGCCGCATCGCCGCCATTCGGCCGTGCGCGGCGTGGTCAACATTCGCGGCACGCTGCGCATCGCGATCTCGATCGGCGCGCTGCTCGGCCTCGACGCGGGCAAGGGCGGCAACGACGGCAACGGCCGCGCGGACGGCCGCTTCACGCGACTGCTCGTGGCCGCGCACCAGGGCGAGCCGGTGGTGTTCCCGGTCGACGAAGTCGAGGGCGTGCTGCGCTTCGGCGCATCCGAATGGGTGCCCGTGCCGGCGACGGTCGGTCGTGCGAGCGCCGGCCTGTCGCGCGGCGTGCTGTCGTGGCGCGGGAAGTCGGTGGGGTTGCTCGACGACGATCGGCTGTTCGACGCCGTCACACGGAGCATGCGATGAGCGGCGATGACGATCTGAGCCACCTGTCGCTGCTCGAGCTGTACCGCGAGGAGACGCGCACGCAGACCCAGGCGCTGTCCGAGCGCCTGCTCGCGCTCGAATCCGGTGAGCCCGATTCCGCCGCGCTCGAGGCGTGCATGCGCGCCGCGCATTCGCTGAAGGGCGCCGCGCGCATCGTCGGCGTGCCGCTCGGCGTCGACATCGCGGGCCGGATGGAGGAATGCTTCGTCGCCGCGCAGGCCGGCACGATCGCGCTGACGGCCACGCATGTCGACGTGCTGCTTGCCGGCGTCGACCTGCTGGTGCGGGTCGCCGATCCGCAGGCGCAGCCCGTGTCGTCGGCGGAGATCGAGGCGTTCGCGCTGGCGCTGACGGGTGCCGACGGCGCGCACGCGCTGCCGGCACCGACGGATGCGCCGTCGTCGATGCCGCCGTCCGTCGTGCCGTTTCGCGAGCACGACGGCGCCGCGAACGAGCCGGTAGGCGCCGGCGCCGCGGTGCCGCCGCTCGCGGTGTCGGCGGCCGTGCCCGATCCGGTCCAGGCCGGCCGTGCGGCCGGCGCGGGCGCGATGCGCCGCGTGCGCGCCGATACGCTGAACCGGCTACTGAGCCTGTCCGGCGAGTCGCTCGTCGAATCGCGCTGGCTCAAGCCGTTCGCGGAATCGATGCTGCGCGTGAAGCGTGCGCAGCGCGACGCGGCCCGTTCGCTCGATCTGGTGTATGAGCAGTTCGCCGACGATCTCGACGCGGGCGTGCTCGCGTCGATGAACGAAGTGCGGCACATGCTCAACGACCTGCAGCGGTCGCTCGCCGAGCGCATGGACGAATTCGACCGCTTCGAACGGCGCAGCACGCATATCGCCGAGCAACTGTACGATGAAGCGCTGCAGTGCCGGATGCGGCCGTTCGGCGACGCGACGCGCGCGTATCCGCGCATCGTCCGCGATCTCGCGCGCTCGCTCGGCAAGCAGGTGCGCTTCTCGATCGTCGGCGAAGGCACGCAGGTCGACCGCGACATCCTCGACCTGCTCGACGCGCCGCTCGGGCATTTGCTGCGCAACGCGATCGACCACGGCGTCGAGTCGCCCGACGCCCGTCGCGCGCGCGGCAAGTCGGCCGAGGCGAGCGTGACGCTCGAGGCACGTCACAGCGCCGGATCGTTGCTCGTCAGCGTGATCGACGACGGGCCTGGCGTCGACATGGACGCGCTGCGTGCGGCCGTCGTGCGCCAGCGGCTCACCGACGACGAGACGGCCGCGCGGCTGTCCGATCCCGAGCTGCTCGAATTCCTGCTGCTGCCGGGCTTCTCGATGCGCGACGCGGTGACCGACGTGTCGGGGCGCGGCGTCGGCCTCGACGCGGTGCAGGAGATGGTACGCGGCGTGCGCGGCGCGGTACGCATCTTCAACGAGCCGGGCGCGGGCATGCGCTTCGTGCTGCAGTTGCCGCTCACGCTGTCGGTGATCCGCAGCCTGCTCGTCGAGGTCGGCGGCGAGCCGTACGCGTTCCCGCTCGCACACGTGCGCCGCACGCTCGAGCTCGCGCACGACGACATCGACGTGCTCGAAGGGCAGCCGCATTTTCCGTTCGACGGCCGGCGTGCGGGCCTCGTCGCCGCGCATCAGCTGCTCGACGCGGGCGAGCCCGACGCCGCGCGTGCGAGCACGGCGGTCGTGGTCGTCGGCGGCGAGCCCGAGCTGTACGGTGTCGCCGTCGACCGTTTCCTCGGCGAACGCATGCTCGTCGTACAGCCGCTCGACAGTCGCCTGCACAAGATCCAGAACATTGCGGCCGGCGCGTTGCTCGAGAACGGCGACCCGGTGCTGATCGTCGATGTCGAGGACCTGATCCGCTCGGTCGACAAGCTCGTGCGCGGCGGGCAGCTCGCAAAGCTCACGCGCGATCCGCAGCTCGCGCTCGCCGACCGGCGCCGCCGCGTGCTGGTCGTCGACGATTCGCTGACGGTGCGCGAGCTCGAACGCAAGCTGCTGGAAAAGCGCGGCTACGACGTGACCGTCGCGGTCGACGGGATGGACGGCTGGAACGCGGTGCGCAGCGACGCGTTCGACCTGGTCGTCACCGATGTCGACATGCCGCGCATGGACGGGATCGAACTCGTCACGCTGATCAAGAACGATCCGATGCTCAAGCGCGTGCCGGTGATGATCGTGTCGTACAAGGATCGCGACGAGGATCGCCGGCGCGGGCTCGATGCCGGCGCCGACTACTACCTCGCGAAGAGCAGTTTCCACGACGAGGCGCTGCTCGACGCGGTGCACGACCTGATCGGGGACGCGCGCGGATGAACATCGGCATCGTCAACGATCTGCCGCTTGCCGTCGAAGCGCTGCGCCGCGTGATCGCGCTGCGCACCGATCACCGCGTGCTGTGGGTGGCGACCGACGGCGACGAGGCGGTGGATTTCTGCGTCGCGCATCCGCCCGACCTCGTGCTGATGGATCTCGTGATGCCGAGGCTCGACGGCGTGGCCGCGACGCGCCGGATCATGGCGCGTGCACCCTGCGCGATCCTGATCGTGACCGCGAGCGTCAGCGCGAACACGTCGTCGGTGTACGAGGCGATGGGCGCCGGTGCGCTCGATGCGGTCGACACGCCGACGCTCGCACTCGGCCTGCCGTCGGATGCGGCGCGGCAGCCGTTGCTCGCGAAGATCGACCAGATCGGCCGGCTGCTCGAAAGCCGGACCGCGACGCTCGTGCCGCCCGGGCCGGCGCTCACGCGCGGCCAGCCGACGCTCATCGCGATCGGCGCGTCGGCGGGCGGGCCGACCGCGCTCACCGCGCTGCTGCGCGCGCTGCCGGCCGATTTCCCGGCCGCGCTCGTGATCGTGCAGCACGTCGACCAGGCGTTCGCGCTCGGCATGGCGGAGTGGCTCGACGGCTATACGCGGCTGCCCGTGCGTGTCGCCCTGCCAGGCAGCGTGCCGCAGGCGGGCGAGGTGCTGCTCGCGGCGACCAACGACCACCTGTGCCTGTCGCCGCGCGGCGTGCTCGGCTATACGAGGCATCCGGCCGAGACGCCGTACCGGCCGTCGATCGACGTGTTCTTCAACAGCGTCGCCGACGGCTGGCAGGGCGATGCGCTCGGCGTGCTGCTCACGGGGATGGGGCGTGACGGCGCGCTCGGGCTGAAGGCGATGCGTGCGAAGGGGTGCTATACGATTGCGCAGGACGAGGCGACCAGCGCCGTCTACGGGATGCCGAAAGCGGCCGCGGCGATCGGCGCGGCGTCGGCGATCCTGCCGCTCGACCGGATCGCGCCCCAACTGATCTCGCGCGTGACGCGCATGCCGCTCGACTGACGGCGGTCAGCGGCTCCGCCGGGTGGCATTGCGCGCGACGCGGCGCGGCACGTACAATGGCGCCCTGCGGAGATGGCATGCCTCCCTGCGGTCGATCCCGGCGCGTTGCGCGTGCGGTGCGGCCCTCAACCGCCGGGTTGCCCGGCTGATGATGCCTGCGTGTTTCCTGGGTTGTCAGGAGGTCGCAGGCCGTCCATGCGGTGTTCTGCCGCCCAGGTTTTGATGTCCTGTCGAACCTGGAAATCATGTTTTTCTCGACTTCTGCCGATTTTTTCGCGACCGTGCGCTACGTGTGCCGCTGGCTCGCGCTCTCGGCCCTGCTCGGTGCGCTGGCCGGCACGGCTTCCGCGTTGTTCCTGATCGCGCTCGACTGGGCGACCGGCACGCGCGTCGCGCATCCGTGGCTGCTGTGGGGGCTGCCGGCCGCCGGCTTCGCGACGGGCTGGGTCTACCATCGGTTCGGCCAGTCGGTCGCGCGCGGCAACAACCTGCTGATCGACGAGATTCACGACCCGAAGGCGCTCGTGCCGAAGCGGATGGCGCCGCTCGTGCTCGTCGCGACCGTCGTCACGCACCTGTTCGGCGGCTCGGCCGGCCGCGAGGGCACGGCCGTGCAGATGGGCGGCGCGCTCGCCGATCGCGTCACGCACCTGTTCCGCCTCGATCGCGAGCATCGGCGCGTGCTGCTGATGGGCGGCATCGCGGCCGGCTTCTCGTCGGTGTTCGGTACGCCGCTCGCGGGAGCCGTGTTCGGGCTCGAGGTGCTCGCGATCGGCCGCGTGCGGTACGACGCGCTGCTGACCTGCGTCGCCTCGGCGATCGTCGCGGATGTCGTGTGCCGCGCGTGGGGCGTGCATCACACTGTGTATGCGATTCCGTTCGTGCCGGCCGCGTCGGCGACGGGGCTGGCCGCGACGGTCGTCGCGGGTATCGCGTTCGGCGTCGTCGGCCGGTTGTTCGCCTTCGCGACGCACGCGCTGACCGCATGGTTCCGGCGTGTCGTCCGCTATGCGCCGCTGCAGCCGGTGCTGGGCGGCGTGATGGTGGCCGTGGCCGCCACCGTGCTGAACGTGCCGCAGTATCTCGGTCTCGGGATTCCGACGATCGAGGCCGCGTTTCACGGGCCGCTGCCCGTGTACGATTTCGCGGGCAAGTTCGCGTTGACCGTCGTCACGCTCGCGTCGGGATTCAAGGGCGGCGAAGTGACGCCGCTGTTCTACATTGGCGCGACGCTCGGCAACGCGCTCGGCCAGGTGCTCGCGCTGCCGGTGCCGGTGCTCGCGGGCCTCGGCTTCGTCGCGGTGTTCGCGGGCGCGGCCAACACGCCGATCGCGTCGACGATCATGGCGATCGAACTGTTCGGCGCGGATATCGGCGTGTATGCGATCGTGGCGTGCGTGGTCGCCTATCTGTTTTCAGGCCACGCGGGGATTTATCGGTCGCAGCGGGTGGCCGTGGGGAAGGGCGCGCAGGCGGAGCCGGAGTGAAGCCGGCACGCGGGGCGGCCAACCGGACGCATGGGGACGGAAACCGACACCCGGTGACCCCGGGCATCACCGGGAAAGGCGGTGCCCGTTGCCGTTACTGCTTCGGCAGCTTCGCGACGTTCCGCGCGAGCAATTCCTCGATATCGATGCCCTTGTCGGCCAACAACGTCGTGACGACGCCGGTCAACTCACCGAGCGTTTCCTTGACCGACTCGCGGATCGTATCCACGACGACCTGGGTGCTGCGCTCGATCTCGATGTTGACCTTGTCATCGCCACCCTTTGCGTCGAAGGTGGTGGCGCGTCGCGTTTCGGGAATCAGCCAGACTTCGAACCAGCCTTCGTCGCGATTGACGTCCGAAACGGTGAGGCTGCAGCCGTTGATCGCGATATAGCCCTTCGCGAAGACATATCGCTTGAAATCGGCCGGCACGCCGATGCGGATCATCCGGTTGTGCTCGGACGACGCGATGTGCAGGATGGTCCCCATGAAATCGACGTGACCGGACAGCGGATGCCCGCCGATCTCCGCGCCGTCCTTCGCGGCCCGTTCCACGTTGATCCGGGCGCCGGTCGCCAGGTCGGCCAGCGTGGTGATTCTCAGGCTTGGCAACATCACGTCGAAGTCGACCAGCACCGGGGAATGGATGGTCGTTACCGTCAGGCACACGCCGTCGACCGAGACGCTCGCGCCGATCTCGATGTCGGTGGTGAACCGCTCGGGGAATTCGATGCTGAACGTTCTCAGTTCGCCGTGATCCTTGATGGCCTTGATGACGCCAACACCCTGAACAATGCCTGTAAACATGGTCTGCCTTTCGTCGCGAATTGCCTGGCCGGTATGATAAGTGATCCCGGGCGAAGGTGTCGGGGCCGGATGCCTTGGGTCCGGCCCGTTGCCGGCGGCGTCGACGATGCGGCGTATCGACCGCCTATCGCGCATTCACCGTGAGGCCGCCGTCGACCGCGATGCGTGCCCCGTTGATATAGCGCGCGTGGTCGGAAGCCAGATAGGCAACCATGCTGCCGATTTCTTCCACGTGCGCCCAGCGTCCGGACAGGATGCCCTTCCCGAGGCAGAATTCGCGCAACCATGCGTCGACCGGCTTGCCCGCCTTGGCGGCCATCGACTGCGCCCATTCCTCTCGCCATTCGGTGCCGACCAGTCCGGGCACCACCGCATTGACGTTGATCCGCTGGCTGGCGAGATCGGCCGCGAGATAGCCGGTCATGTGAATCAGCGCGGCATTGTTCATCCCGTACGTCAGGGCCGGGTTCCACGTCATGGCTCCGGATGCGCCCGTGATGTTGATGATTCGTCCGGTGCCGTCGGTCGGCACGAGCGGCAGAAACTCCCGGATCACCCGCAACGCACCGAGGTTCTTGATCTCGATCTGACTGAGCCAGTCGCTGTCGTCCCACAGGATCTCGCGGTCGCTTCGCTGGATCGCAGCGCCGGCGTTGTTGACCACGATATGGACGTTCCCGCAGTGCGCGCGGGCTTCCGAACTGGCATGACGAACTTCGTCCGCCTTCCTGATATCGGTGGCCACGGGCAGCGTCCGCACGCCGAACTCGTCCGCGATGTCGCGGGCCGTGCGGGTCAGTTCGTCCGTGCCGCGGGCCAGCAGCACCAGGTTCACGCCCTCGGCAGCCAGTGCCCGAGCAATGCCTTTGCCCACGCCCTTGCTTGCTCCGGATACGAGTGCCGTACGTCCGCTGAGATTGAGGTCCATCGTCGTCTCCTTTCATGATTTCGCTGCATGATCGATCGCGTGGCAGGCCTGCGCGGCATCGCGAATTCGACATGAACATACGCACTACTTATCATTGTGCGATGGCGCGTTGCGCCGGACGGGCCGCAAAGCGGAAGCATGTGTCGCGCAGCAGCCGGCGGATTGCAGACGCTACGTTAAGCGAATCGCGGCGAGCGCGGTAGACACGATTGGTCGAACAGAGCGTTTTTGTCGAACGAACGCGACGCCTGCGTTCGCCGTGGCAGGCCGCCGGACGTCGCGTATCAGTTCGACGTATGGGTCAGCTGAAACGTCATCGAATAACTGAAGCGGCTGGCCGGATGAATGCCCGACGTGACTTCGATCACCGTGTCCTGAGCGTAGTAGGTTCTCACGATGCGCAGCCCGGCCGATTGGTCCGGCACCCGCAACGCGACGGCTTGGTCACCGGCGAGCAGCAGCCCCTGGATCTCCTGTTCGACGCGCGTCGCCTTGATGCCGAACTGTTGCTCGAGCATCGTGTGGATCGGTTTGTCGAGTGTCTCCGTGACGCCTTTCAGGCGGCTGTAGCGTTCGGCGACATAGAGATCGACGAGCGCGATCGGCTCGTCTCCCCCCGACACATCGTGGCGGATGCCCGCGATATGCAGCCACTTCGTCCCCGGTGCACAGTGCAGGAGCCCGGATTCGGCGTCGCTCGCGGGCCGGACGCTGCGCGATATGACGTCGAGCCGCGTGCCTTGCGCGTAGCGGGCGAGATCCGATAACGAATCCATCGACTGCACATAGCGCGTGTGCGGATGACTCGCGATCACGCGCGTGCCGATCCCTGCCTGGCGGCTGATCAGGCCGAGCTCGCAAAGCTTCAGAATGGCCTGGCGCACGGCATAGCGGCTGAGGTTCCACTGGGCGCACAGCTCGGCTTCCGTCGGCAGCATGTCGCCGACGCGGTAGCGGCCGCTGCCGATGTCCTGCATCAGCGTGCGTGCCAGATCGACGTGACGGGGCTGGGGTGATTCGAGCGAGACGGTGTCGGACGCTTGGACAGGGGCGTTCATTGGGGGCGACGCATGATTGAGCGGCTTTCAGTATAGCGGGCGGCTCCGTCGCTTTGTTCGAATGTTCGTCGCGGCCGCCCGGCACGCGTGCCGACCGCCAGGCCAAGAGGGGCACATCACCGGGGCTTCGGGTATATCCGAATGTTCGAACATTTGAACAATTCATAAAGTTCAGCCACGTACTGATGGCGCTCGCATCGAGCGCACCCTGAATCCGGAGTCCGTCCCATGTATCCAATCGACTATTTGTGGCGTGCCGTGCAGCGGCATCCCGACCGCCTCGCGGTGATCAGCCCCGAGCGCAACCTGACGTTTTCGGCGCTCGCGGACCTCGTGCTCGATCGTGCCGCCGCGCTCGATCGCATCGATCCGCAGCCGCGCAGCCGCGTTTGCGTGGGGGCCGCGAACTCGGTCGACCATCTCGTGGCGATTCTCGCGATTCTCGCGGCCGGCAAGATCTGGGTGCCGCTCAATCCGCGCAACGGCGATCCCGAACTGCGCCGCATCGTCGAGTTCGTCAAACCGTCGCTGGTGCTCGCCGATACGGCGATGCTGGAACGTCTCGCGCCGCTCGATGCGCCGTTGCAGCCGCTCGAGGTGCTGGCGGGTCAAACCGGGGACCGCGGCGCGCTTGCGATGGGGCCGCTGTCGCGCGCAGGAATTTCCGCGGATGAAACCCAGGCGATCAAGTTCACCGGCGGTACGACGGGATTCCCGAAAGGGGTCCTCCAGCCGCTGCGTGCATGGACGGCGAACATCGCTACGCAGATTCACGAGCTCGGGCTGCAGCCGCACGATCGGTATCTCGTCGCGGCGCCGATCACGCACGGCACGTCGACGTACATGCTGCCGATCCTCGGCGCCGGCGGTGCGCTGGTGTTTCCCGACCATGCGAAGCCGGGCGCATTGCTCGATGCCGCGAGCGCACACGACGTAACGCTCTTCTTTGCACCGCCCACGCTGATCCAGGCGCTCGCGGAGGAGCAGCGTCGCGCACCGCGCGCGCTGGGTGCGCTGCGCTACCTCGTCTATGGCGGCGCGCCGATGCGGCCCGAGCAGATTCGCGATGCGCAGGCCGTGTTCGGTCCGATCGTCTGTACGTCGTTCGGGCAGACCGAAGCACCGCAAATCATCACGTTCCTGCCACCGTCGGAAATGACCGGCGAAAACCTGGCGTCGGTCGGCCGGCCGACGCTGCTGACGCAAGTGGCGATCGTCGGCAAGGACGGGACGCCGTTGCCACCGGGCGAGGAGGGCGAAATCGCCGTGCGCGGCGGCCTCGTCATGAGCGGATACCTGAACGCGGACGAAGAAACCCGCAAGACCCTGATCGACGGCTGGCTGCGTACCGGCGATGCGGGCGTGTTCGACGAACGCGGCTATCTGTTCCTGCGCGACCGGATTCGCGACGTGATCATCACCGGCGGATTCAATGTCTATCCCGGCGACGTCGAAGTGGTCCTGTCGGGACACCCGGCCGTCGCGGACTGCTCGGTGGTCGGCGTGCCGGACGACAAGTGGGGCGAAGCGGTACATGCCGCGGTGCAACTGCGCGCGGGCGCAAGCGTGGACACGGACGAACTGATCGCCTTCGTCAAGCGCGATCTGGGTTCGGTGAAGACGCCGAAGGTCGTGCATTTCTTCGACGAATTGCCGCGTAGTGCGGTCGGCAAGGTGCTCAAGCCGGCGGTGCGCGATGCAATCCTCGGGACCAGGGGGCAGTGATGGCGGGCAATAACGATGTGCCGGATAGCCGGCTCTGTCGCTACACCACCGATGCCGTGTACTACGGCGACAGCAACCTCGTCGACGACCTGATCGGCAAAGCGGGTTTTATCGACGTGTTCATGCAGCAGACCTTCGGTATCGCGCTCGGGCAGAACCAGCGACGCGTCGTCGATGCGATTCTCGTGACGCTGATGGAGCACGGCATGACGCCCAGTGCGATCGCGACCCGGATGGTCTACTCGAGCTCGCCCGAGAATCTGCAGGCCGGCGTGGCGGCAGGCCTGCTCGCCGTGGCCAGCCGCTTCGTCGGCACGATGGAGCCGGCCGCGGAGCTGCTCGCGAGAATCGTCGCGGCGCAGCCGGAGGGGCAGCGCGAAGCGGCCGCGGTTGCACGCGAGTACCGTGCGCGGCGCGAGCCCGTGCCGGGATTTGGCCACCATCTGCACCGGCCCGACGATCCGCGTGCCGTCGCATTGCTGGCGCTCGCACGCGATGCCGGCACGTATGGCCGGCATTGCGAGGCGCTCGCCTGGCTGGCGGCGGAAGTCGATGCGGCGGCCGGCAAGCACATCACGATCAATGCGACCGGCGCGATCGCGGCACTGCTGGGCGATCTCGGCATTCCACCGTCGTTGATGCGCGGCTTCGCCGTGCTCAGTCGCGCGGCCGGCTTGATCGCGCATATCGCGGAAGAGCAGAAGCGTCCGTCGGGGCGTTTCATCTGGCAACTCGTCGACGACGCGATGACCGGTTAGTGCGTCGGCAGGTGCCGGTCCGCTGTGTATTCGTATCGCATTCGATTCCATGAAGGAGACAAACATGACCCAGATCAACCAGGCGATCATGCGCCACCATCACATCACGCTGTGCGTCGGTACCGCTCAGCAGGACTATGACTTCCATACGAAGGTGCTGTCGCTGAAAAGCGTGAAGAAGACGCTCATCTACGACGGTATGGCGCCGTTCTATCACCTCTACTACGGCAACGATCTCGGCGAGGAAAGCACGCTGATCACCTGTTTTCCGGTGGCGCACTTCGGGCGCAAGGGCCATCGCGGTGCCGGGCAGATCGGCGGCCTGGCGCTGTCGGTTCCCGAATCGGCGATCCCGTTCTGGGAACGACGGCTTGCCGCGCACGGGTTCGACGTTCGCCGGTCGGAACGTTTCGGCGAGCAGGTCCTGTCGTTTTCCCATCCGTGCGGCATCCCGTACGAGCTGATCGGCATTGCCGACGACGCGCGCAAGCCCTATTCGAACGGCGAAGTGCCGGCCGAGCTGGCGATCCGCGGTCTGCACACGATTGGCGTGAACGTGCGCGACATGGAGGCTTCCCAGGAATTCATGCAGCAGGGCTGGTCGGCGCACGAGGTCGAGAAGGACGGCAAGTTCTCGCGCTATGCGTTCGGCGACGGCGGCTCCGGCAAGTTCGTCGATTACGCGCTGGAGCCGGACATGCCGCAGGCGAGCTGGACCTACGGCGAGGGGATCGTGCATCACTGCGCGTTCCAGGTTGCCGACCGCTCGGTGCAGGATCGGGTCAAGGCCAACCTCGAAGGCCTGGGCTTTACCGACACGTCGGAGCGCAAGGACCGCGGTTACTTCGAATCGATCTACGTTCGCACCCCGAGCGGCGCGATGTTCGAGGCGACCGTTTCGAAGCCGGATGCGTTCCTGATCGACGAATCGTACGAACAGATGGGGCAGACGGTGCAGCTTGCGCCGCAGTTCGAAAGCCAGCGCGCGGTGATCCTCGAATCGCTCGAAGCCCTCAATTATTGAAACGCGAGCAGGTCGGGTGGCGTACGCGGCACCCGCTGCGATTGTCTGGAAGTGTCGATCTCATGACGAATGCGCATCTCGAACAGCCGGTGGCCGACTATGGCGAGTCGGTCGATCGTGCCGCGACCGCGGTGATTCTCGTGCACGGGCGCGGCCAGTCGCCGGGCTGGATGCACGACCACGTCGTGCGCCGTTTCGGCCGGCCGGATCTTGCGTGGCGGGCGCCGATGGCAGACGGGGCCTCGTGGTATCCGGAGCGCTTTCTCGCTCCCGTCGAACTGAACGAACCGCGTCTGTCCGACGCGCTCGCGTGTCTGGAAGCGCTGTCGGAGCGGCTGCGGCTGCAGGGCATCCCGTACGCATCGCAGGTGCTGATGGGGTTTTCGCAAGGTGCCTGCCTGTGCAGCGAGTTCGTGTGGCGCAGCCGGCGGCGGTACCGCGCGCTGGTGTCCTTCACCGGCGCGTTGATCGGGCCGCCCGACCTGCAGCGCGCGCCGGACGCACGCGATTTTTCCGGCATGCCGGTGCTGTTTTCCACCTGGGAGCACGATCCCCACGTCCCGGCGGAGGACGTCCGCCGGTCGGCGGCATGGTTCGATGCGGCCGGCGCTGCCGTCGTACTGCACGTCGATCCGGCGACCGAGCACGGCATACGCGATGCGGAAATCGAATACGCGAGACGCGCGCTCGGCACATGATCCGGCAGCGCGTCGTACCCACCTCTGAGCAGGAATCACATCATGCAGTCGTTCAATCATGAAAGCCACGGCGGACGGGTCGTGTTCGGCAGCGGCAGCCTGGAAACCCTTCCCGCGATTCTCGATTCGCTGGGTGTCGCGCGCGCACTCCTGATCACGACGCCCGAACAGGCGGAACTGGGGCGCCGAATCGATCGTGTACTCGGAACGCGCAGCGCGGGCGTGCTGGCCAAGGCGGTCATGCACGTCCCCGTGGAAGTGGCGCGCGACGCCGTGCGGGCGATGCGGGAGTCCGGTGCCGATGCGTGCATCGCGGCGGGCGGCGGGTCGACCATCGGCCTCGCCAAGGCCATTGCGCTGGAAGCCGATCTGCCGATCATCGCGTTGCCGACGACCTATGCCGGCTCCGAGATGACGCCGCTTTACGGCCTGACCGAGGCAGGGGTGAAGAAAACCGGCAAGGACTGGCGCGTGCTGCCGCGGTGCGTCGTGTACGACCCGGCACTGACGCTCACGCTGCCGGTGAAGCTGAGCGTGACGAGCGGCATGAATGCCATCGCGCACGCCGTCGAGGGGCTGTATGCGCACGATGGCAGCCCGGTTTACAGCCTGATGGCGGAAGAGGGCATCCGTGCGCTCGCGAGTGCGCTGCCGCGCCTGTACGCATCGCCTGCCGATGTCGAGGCGCGCGGCGACGCACTCTACGGCGCGTGGCTTTGCGGGACGGTGCTCGGCAATGTGCAGATGGGCGTTCATCACAAGATTTGCCACACGCTCGGCGGGACCTTCAATCTTCCTCATGCCGAGGTCCACACCGTCATCCTGCCGTATGCGCTGGGCTATAACGCGGCCCACGCCCCGCACGCGCTCGCGCGTGTGGGGCGTGCGATCGGTGCCGCGGACGCGATCGCGGGGCTGCGCGGCCTGATCGATTCGCTCGACGCGCCGCGCTCGCTGCGCGAGATCGGGATGCCGCGGGACGGCATCGATCGTGCGGCCGACCTGATTGTCGAAAAAGCCTATCCGAATCCACGCCCGATCGAGCGGCACGCGATTCGCGCGCTGCTGGAGCGCGCTTATGAAGGTGCCGATACCCTGTAACGCGATAGCGGCCGTCATCGCCGCGAAGTGGAGAAACCGATGCTGATCGAGCGCCGCACCTATACGCTGCAGCCGGGCATGCTGAATGACTTCTGGGACGCGCAGCAGTTGCGTGCCGACGGGTTGCGCCCGATCCTGCAGCGCCTGATCGGCGCGTTCGCGCCGGTGGCGGGCATGCCCGAGTCGATCGTTTGCCTCTATCGCTACGACGACTTCGCGGACTGGCAAGCGCGGCTGGGCGGTCTGTCCGGCGATACGAACCTGTCGGCCTACTTCGGGCGAGTACGCTCGATGATCCTGCGCCAGGAAAACGAATTTCTTCTGCCGGCCGGCGTGGATCGGGCGACGCCGATGTGGGGCAACGGCAACGACTGGCTGCCGGCGCACGGCGCGCCGATACCGGTGTCCGCGCAACGCGCGGTCGTCGCGGAAACGACGCTGACCTTCCGCGCGGGCGGCGTGCCGCGCTTCTGGCAGGCCTTCGCGCAACAGGGTGTGGCCGACGACGCGTGGTTCGTCGACGGTTTGCTGGGCGCGTTCAACGTGATGGTCGGCCCGCTGAACCGGGTGCGCGTCTACACGCATCTGGCGAGCGTGGACGACTGGGTCGTCAAGCAGGCGGTGCGGTCCTGGCCCGGCGTATGGAAGACGCTGCTGAATGAACTCGCACCGGTGCTGCTGGACGTCACGCATGTGCTGCTCCGGCCGTCGCCGGTGGCCGACATGTCGCCCATCTTCGTCGAGCCCTGATCGATCGCGGCAGCGCCGGATTGTCGGCACGCAATCCGCCGGTACGGTCGCCCCTTTCCTGACGTGCGCTGTTCCCACCCAGGCCCGGGGTGCGCGGTGAAGCCGTCAATCCGTTCCGTCGATGCGCCGCCGTTCCCGCATGCAATGAACGCGTGACGTTCCGAGTGAGTTGTGCCGGGAAGAAGGTTCATTCATATCTTTAAGGAATCCATAGTTATTGCCGGAAAGCACGGAATTTTTCAACGAAGGGAGAAGGGGATGGAGATCAAGACGATGAACGACGAGCAACGCAAGGCGATCGCACTGGAGTACTTCAGGCGGCTGGATCATGGCGGAAATCTGCTCGAGTTGTTCGACGACCACGCGCAGATGTATTTCCCGAAATGGGGCGTGGCACGCGGCAAGGAGGAAATCGGTCAGTTGTTCCGCGATCTGATGACGATACTGGCCGGTGTCTCGCACGAGACTTCCTGTCTGAACGTCATTCAGCATGGCGATCTCGTGTGTGTCGAGGGGCTGTCGAGCGGCACGTTGAAAAACGGTGCGGCCTGGCAGGCAGGTGTCACGCACGCAGGTCGCTGGTGCGACGTGTTCGAGATTCGCGACTTCAGGATCCAGCGGTGTCACGTCTATCTGGATCCGGATTATGCGGGGGGCGATACGGAGCGCTACCCGTGGCTCGCGACGAATCCGCTGCGCCGTTACTGATTCGGATCGCACGACACCGGATGACGTTGCCGAACCGTCCAGGTTGATCCGGACGGTACGAATGCCTGCATCAAGCATGTCGTTCGATCGGGCCATCGGCCATTCGATAAATTCAGGATAACAAATCATTGCCGTCTATATCGCGGCAAGGCATGGAGATGATGATGTCAGCGAGAAAGCATGTTTCGCTGGGACTTGCCGGCTGTCTGATGGCGACCGCCGTGTGTGCGCCCGCGCACGCCCAGAGCAGTGTCACGCTATTCGGCGTGGTGGACGTGGCGATGCTCTATACGAACAAGACGCGCAATCCCGTCACGGGTCTCAACGATGGAAGCCAGGTGTCGATGATCGATGGCGGCCGCTATTATTCGCAGTTCGGCCTGCAGGGAATCGAAGATCTCGGCGGCGGATTGAAGGCGAAGTTTCGTCTGCAGAGCGGCATCAGCGCGACGAACGGCAGCCTGTTCCACTGCAATGGCAACCTGTTCGGCTGCGAATCGTGGATTGCGCTGTCGGGAAGCGCCGGCGAGCTGAAAATGGGGTTGCAGTTTTCCCCGTTCTTTCAGGCGGTCTACGATTCCGATCCGCGCGATCTCTCGCTGTTCGGCAGCGCGGCGACCATTTACGTCGGGACCGTGCTGGGCACCAGCATTTTCAATCCGAATGCGGTGAGCTATACGAGCCCGACGTTCGCCGGCTTGACCGTCAGTACCATGTTCGCGTTCGGCGGTAAGCCCGGCGATTTCAGCGCGGGCAAGCAATATGCCGCGCGCGTCCGTTACCAGCGCGGCGGATTGACGGTCAATGCCGCGCTCTACAGCGGCAACGCGGGCGCTGCGCAGAGCACGCCGGTGCCGACCAATGTCGAGTTCGACGGTCGAATGATCGGGGTGGGCTATCAGTTCGGCTCGCTCACCGCAAAGGCATCGTTCGTCAACTTCAAGGTCGCCGGTTCGTTCGACAGCGCCGTGTTCGGCGGCGGCATCAACTGGTTCGCATCGCCGACGCTCGGGATCAACGGCGGCGTGTGGCTGACGAGCGATCGCAACCATACGACCAATCATTCCGTCATGGCGGCCGTCGGCGCCGATTATTTCCTGTCGAAGAGCACGACGCTCTATGCGCAATGCGGCGTGGTCAACAATCACGGCGCAATGAATACCGGGCTGTCGATGATCGGGGCGCTGTATGGCCCCGCGGGCACGACGTTCGGCGGTACGGTCGGCATCCGGAAGTTTTTCTAATCATCTCGATCGCGGTCCGGCACCGGGCTCGACCGGAACCGGACCGCACAACCGGAACATCACACATGAAAACCAGTCACGCCCTGTTGTCGCTCTACGTGGCGACCGCGTTGTCCATTGCGGGGAATGTCAACGCTCAGGCGGATCCGGCCGGGTCCGATCTCGCGCCGCAGGCGGTTACGCCCAGCAAGAAGGAGGTCAAGACCGCGAATCGCCGGCTCCAGAAAGCTGTCGTTCGCGCGCTCGGCAGTGCCAGGGGGCTCAATGCGGCCAATATCGGCGTCATCGCGCGCGACGGTGCCGTCGTGTTACGCGGCTCAGTGACGGATAGCGCCCAGTCTCAAATCGCAACCGCGGTCGCGAGCTCGGTGAGCGGCGTCACGGCAGTCAGGAACGACCTGTTGATTCGGCCGGAGTGAGTCTCGGGCGAGGCCGCCGCATGCGGGGCGGCCGATGAATCGGGATGCGTCGAAAGGAGCCGGCCCGCTGGCGCGGACCGGCTCGCCCGAACGGATTATGCGCGTTCCGAGTCGAGCTGCTCGTTGTTCTTCACGACTTCCTGGGCCTTCAGGTAGCTCTCGATCAGCAGGCGGTACGGAGGGAAGATCATCCCGTAGACCTCGGCCCATTGCTGCGCGTCGGGGCGATGCCAGGTCTGCTGCAGTTCGGAGGCCACCGCGGCGGTGTCGATCGGAACCACGCCGGCCTGCACCACGCGAGCGAGCGTGATTTCCTGCGCCATTTTCGAGTAGGTGCCCGACGCGTCGACCACGGCAAACACCTTGTAGCCTTCGTGGACGGCCGAGATCGCCGGGAACGCCATGCAGACGCTGGTGATCGTGCCGGCGATGATCAGCGTCTTGCGCCCGGTCGCCTTGATCGCATCGACGAAGTCGGGATTGTCCCAGGCGTTGATCTGCCCCTTGCGCGCGACGTAGGTGGCATGCGGCGCGCTTTCGTGGATCTCGGGGATCAACGGGCCGTTCGGGCCTTGCGGAACCGACGCCGTGGTGATCACCGGCATCTTGCAGAGCGTGGCCATCTTGGCCAGTGCAATCGCGTGATTGCGCAGGACGGTCATTTCCATGTCCTTCACGGTCTGGAACAGGCCGCTCTGATGGTCGATCAACAGCATCGCCGTATCGTTCGGATCGATGACGGGGCGTTGACCGTTGAAGTTGGCAGGTGCGCTCATGGCAATACTCCTGGTTGGGCGGGTCCGGTGTACCGTTCCCGGACGGGCAGCGGATAGACCCGGGGTTGGCGCGGTTGCGCGAATGGCTGTGTTGCGTGCAGGCACTACAGTTGAAAAATCACGGCGAAAAGCAGGTGGAGCAGGCAGCAGAACAAGGCGAACAGCAGCAGCGATGCGGCATACAGGCCACACGCGAACGTTGCGCGCTGCCGCGCGAGTTTTCCCGGGGCGGCCGGATCGTGCGGAGGCGCTGCCCATGCGATCCAGCGTCGCGTCAGTTCGGTGGCGAGCTGCTTCAGGCTGCCCATGGCTCACTCTCCTCCGGGCGCGTCGACCTTGCCGCGGAATACCCAGTAGGCGAATGCGTTGTAGCCGAGGATCACGGGCAGGATGACCAGCGCGCCGGCGGCCACCATGAGCTGGCTTCCGGGTTCCGCCGCGGCAGCGCCGAATGCGAGACTGAACGGCACCACGTAAGGCCAGAGGATCGCGATCAAGCCGATCAGCAGCATGGCGACGGCCGCCAGGTTGCAAAGCAGGGGGCGCAGGTCCGACGCCGTGTACGACGCACGGAAGGCAGCGATCCACAGTCCGGCGCCGAGCGTACCGAGCATGCCCATGAGGGCGGGACGGGCATGCCACATGGCGGCCACGGCCGGCAGCGTTCCGGCCGCGCAGCAGGAGGCGATGGCGAGCAGCAGGAACGCGAGCATCGCAATGCGCAACGTGGGCAGCCGGGCGTGCTGCAGCGCCGCGCGGGTCTTCCAGCGGAGCCATGCGGCGCCCAGGCTGGCATACGCCGCAATGGCGGTCAGGCCGGTCAGCACGTTGAAGCCGGTGAACACGTCCAGCGTGCTGCCGGAAAATCGCCCGTCTGCCACGGCGATGTCCCCGGACAGCAGCGCACCCGCAACCAGACCCTGCGCGAATGCGGCGAGCGTCGACCCGATACTGAACGCGCCGTCCCAGAAGCGCGGAAACGGCGTATGCACCCGGAACTCGATCGCCACACCGCGAAACGCGAGCGACACCAGAATCACCATGAACGGCAGATAGAACGCCGGTACGAGGATCGAATAGGCGAGTGGAAATGCGCCGAACAATACGATCGCGGCCAGAATCAGCCACGTTTCGTTACCGTCCCAGACGGGCGCGATGCTGTCGACCAGCGCGTCGCGTTCCGGTCCGTGTCGCGAGGACAGCAGCAGGATGCCGACACCCAGGTCGAAGCCGTCCAGCAGTACGTACATCACGATCGCAAAGATCGCGATGAGGATGCATACGTGGCTGAGGGCGGTATTCACGATTTTTCTCCGGCCCGGGTGTCGGCGGCAGCGGCGGCGTCGGGCATCAGGACGGGCTTGAGCGAAGCGGCGTACGGCGACGCGTGAGCGGCCGCGTCCGGGCCGCGCCGTATCACGCGTGCGGTGATGCCAACGAACGCGGCCAGGAACAGCGCATAGGTGACGGCAAACAGCACGGTCGAGAACAGGATATGCGGGGCCGGGACGCGCGACACGGCGTCCGCGGTACGCAAATAGCCGTACACGACCCACGGCTGACGGCCGATTTCCGATGTGTACCAGCCTGCGATCGTCGCGATGAAGCCGACCGGCATCATCGTCCGGACGACCTGCAGGAACCATCGGGTCGAGAACAGCGTGCCCCTGAAGCGAAGCCACAGGCTGATCGACGCAATGGCGAACATCAGCAGGCCGAGCAGGAACATGACCCGGAACGCATAGAACACCGGCGCCATCGGTGGCCGGTTCGCGGCCGGCGTCGCGCTCAGCCCGGGAACCGTGCCGTGGATCGAGCGCGTGACGATCAGGCTGCCGAGATAGGGGATGCCGACCTGTGTTCCGTTTCGTGTCTGCTGCTGATGCGGCGTAATGAACAGAAGATAGGGTGCGCTTTTCGTCGGTTGCCAGTAGCCCTCCATGGCCTGGAACTTCGCGGGCTGGTAGTCGAACATGCGAAAGCCGACCGAATCACCCAGCGGCAGCTGCAGCGCGATCGCGATGCTGGCGAAGCCGAGCCCCATCGACAGCGTGCGTTTCGCGAATGCGACATGCGTGCGTCGGAGCAAATAGCACGCGCCCACGCCTGCGATGAAGAACGAAGCCGACAGGTAGGCGGCGAGCAGCATGTGCGGCAGCCGGACCAGGTACGACGGGTTGAAGATGACGCGCCAGCGGTCGACGACGTGGAATGCGTGGGCGGTGGCATCGAAGGTCACGCCGTCGGGCGTATGCATCCACGAATTGGCGGCGAGAATCCATGACGCGGAGATCGTCGTGCCGACGGCGACCATGGTGGTCGCGAAGAAGTGCAGCTTCGGGCCGACACGCGTCATGCCGAACAGCATGATGCCGAGGAATCCGGCTTCGAGAAAGAACGCGGTGAGCACCTCGAGCGCGATCAGCGGGCCGATCACGGGGCCGGCCAGCCGTGCGAATCCGGAAAAATTGGTGCCGAATTCAAACGACAGCACGATGCCGCTGACGACGCCGACGCCGAATCCGAGCGAGAAAATGATCAGCCAGAATCGGTAGATCTTCAGATAGAGCGGGTCGCGTGTCTTGAGCCACAATCCTTCGACGATGGCGAGGAAGGTCGCGAGGCCGATCGACATGGTCGGAAAGATGATGTGAAAGGTGACGGTCAATCCGAACTGGATGCGAGCCAGCATCACGGTATCCATCTACGACCTCGTTTGATGTGAATCAGCATGGCGATTGGCGGTGCTCAGTCGGTTTCCGTACGGCGCCAGGCGACGATCGCGAGTGCGATGAACGCGACCAGCACGAGATAGCCGACCTCGTCCGAGAAGATCTTGATCAGGGCCATTTCGGTTGCGGCGATGGCAGCCGCGAACGCGAGTACGCCGGTGGCCTTCGCCGCGAATGAAAGAACGTTCATGATGGACATGGTCGGGTGCGGATTCCGGTTGGGATGACGCCATCGAGTCGATAGGGATAACTGATCGATTGGGCATGCATCGATTGCCAATCGTTTCGACTCGCTCAATCGACGCCGTGCCGGGTCGGCTGACGTGGCGGAGGTCACAGCACATCTTCGGTGAGCGCATCGACAGGCTGGTCCTGGCCGTCGATACCCGGCCACAGCGGATCGAGCAAAGCGATACGGACATGCTCGATGAACAGTCTGAGCTTGCGATTCGCGAACGGGCTGCGCGGGTAAACGGCATGGATGATCTCGTCCTGGGGCGTTTCCGCCCCGAGCACGCGCACGAGCCGGCCGTCGCGCAGGCTTTCGTCCGCGATGTAGCGCGGCAGCATCGCGATGCCGATACCTTGTGTCGCCGCGTCGCGCAGCGTCTCGACGTTGTTGGACAGGAAAGCGCTTGCGGGGCTGATCGTCCGCGGCTTGCCGATGCCGGCCGGCGGGACGAAGGACCAGGTGGCGGACGGCACAGCATGGCTGTAGTTCAGGCACTTGTGTTCGAGCAGCCGGTCGATCGACTCCGGTGCGCCGTGCGTGGCGAGATAGTCCGGGCTGCATACGACCACACGTTCGCAGGCGGCGATGCGGCGGGCGACCAGCGTGCTGTCGGAAAGCCGCGCGGAGCGGATCGCGACATCGAACCGCTCGGCACCGAGGTTGACGATGCGATCGTCGGTCTCGAGCGTGACGCGCAATTGCGGATGGGCGGCGGCGAATTGCGTGATCGCGGCCCCGAGCCAGAGCCGTGTCAGGCTCACCGGCGACGTGATGCGCAATTCGCCGCACAATCCGTGCGATTGCTCGGCCATCGCTTCGGCGACGTCGACGAGCTGGCGGATCGCTTCCGATGCGGTGCGGTAGAACGTCAGTCCGGATTCGGTCGGCGTGACGTTGCGCGTGGAGCGCGTCAACAACTGGACGCCGAGCGTGCGCTCCAGGTCGCTGATACGTTTGCTGACGACGGATTTCGACAACCCCAGCCGGCGTGCGGACTCGGAAATGCTGTGCCGCTCGACGGCGAGCAGGAAAGCTTGGATGTCGTCATGGTTCAGCGATTTCATGAGGCGATCTGGGTGGTCATCGGACGTGGAACAGATGCGGTCTTTCACCGCGATTCGGCCTGGCGCGAGCCTGGCCGGACCGGGCGACATCGGGGCGCGCGGCCGGGGCGGTTCAACCGGTCGATTGCGTGGTGACCGCATGACCGAAGCGTAGAGGAAGCGGTTTTGCGTCGGTAGACTGCGCGAGTTATCCTCAGCGTCTCATTTATGGAACGATCGAGCGCGCCGATGCAGGACCTCAACGATCTCTATTTTTTCGCGCAGGTGGTTGACCACAAGGGTTTCGCGCCGGCCAGCCGGGTGCTCGGCGTGCCGAAATCCACCTTGAGCCGACGGATCGCGACACTCGAGCAGCATCTCGGCGTGCGGCTCGTGCAGCGCTCCACTCGCCAGTTTTCGGTCACCGAGATCGGCCAGCATTACTACAACCACTGCAAGGCGATGCTCGTCGAGGCGGAGGCGGCGCAGGAGGCGATCGAGCAGATGCGCGCGGAACCGCAGGGCGTGGTTCGGCTGACCTGCCCGGTCGCGATGCTGCACGCCCGGATCGGCGCGATGCTGGGGGAATTCATGGCGCGCAACCCGCGCGTCACCGTGCATCTCGAGGCGACCAACCGGGTCGTCGACGTGATCGGTGAAGGGATCGACATCGCCATTCGCGTGCGTCCGCCGCCGCTGAAGGACAGCGATCTCGTGATGCGTGTGCTTGGCGCGCGCACCTGGTGCCTGGTCGCGAGTCCGACCCTCGTGCAGCAGCATGCGATCGCGGCGCCGGCCGAACTGTCCGAGTGGCCCAGCCTCGATTTCGGGCCGCCGCAACCGCAGCATGTCTGGCACCTCGACGGCCCCGATGACGCTCGGGCGACGGTGCGTCACACGCCGCGGTTCGTGACGGACGACATGATTGCGTTGCGTGAGGCTGCCGTGGCGGGGGCAGGCGTCGTTCAGCTGCCGGTGATGATGGTGAGCGACGAACTGCACCGCGGCGCGTTGATCCGGGTATTGCCCGACTGGTTGCCGAAAGGCGGGATCGTCCACGCGGTATTCCCGTCCCGCCGAGGCCTGCTGCCGTCGGTGCGCGCACTGCTGGATTTCCTGGCCGACGAGTTTGCGCGCATTGAGGAATCCTGACCGGTTATCGACCGCCGCGTGGCGGTCGCTTGCGGTCAGGTATCCTGCAGCGCCTCGAAGCGTTGCGCGATGAAATCGATCAGCAGTCGGACCGCGGGCGGGATGCCCTTTCTCGTCGAGAACACGGCGTGAATCACGTCGCGACGCGGCGACCAGCGCGGCAGGATCCGCTTGAGCGTGCCGTCGTCCAGCTGGTCACGCACCATCGCGGCCGGTAGCTGGGCGACGCCGAGACCGGCGACGGCCGCCTTGCGCAGGGTCAGCAAATCGGTCGTGACGAAGCGCGGCGCATGGCGCACCGCCACCAGCGTGCCGTCGGGCGCAGTGAGCGACCACACGTGATCGGGCGCCGGCAGGCCAAAGGCGAGGCTCGGCCACGACCGGAGTTCGCACGGATTGCGCGGCTGGCCCAGCCGTTCGCACAGCGTGGCCGCCGCGACCAGGCACTGCGGGGAATGCCCCAGCGTGCGGGCCACGAGGTCCTGGGCAATCCACGGCTCCGGATCGGAGTGGAGCGCGAGGTCCAGCCGTTCCCTGATGACGTTGGTACGGCGGTTCATCGCGACCAGTTCGATGTTGATGTCGGGATAGCGGGCCGCGAAGGCGGTCAGGATCGTGCCCACGTGAGCATGGAGCAGGGCGACGGGGCACGACAGTCGAACGGTTCCGCACGGTTGCGTATGGGCGGATTCGATCACCGCTTGCGCAGCGTCGACTCTCGCGAGCATGGTCTTGCAGCGCGCATAGTACGCACGGCCGTATTCCGTCATCGCGAACGAGCGGGTGGAGCGGTGGATGAGCTTGACGCCCAGCTGCTGTTCCAGCATGGCGATGCGCCGGCTCAGCCGCGATTTCGGCAGGCGCAGTTCGCGCCCGGCCGGTGCGAATCCGCCGTAATCGACGACTTGCACGAAATAGTAGAGGTCGTTGAGATCGTAGCCGAGCGTCGGGGAGACGGTGCGTGAAAGCCGGGCAGCGACCAGCGGCGGGTGAGTGCTATCGGGCATGTGCGGCATCCGGTTGCGATCGCGATTGAATTCACCTGGCCGGCGGGAGGCGCGGCAGTGCCGGAGTCGACGGTTGCGGACACGGTGCCTGCGACGCGCAAGCATGCGTGTACCGGGATGCGGATGCTGCGACGTCGGGAGCGGGCTCGGGTAGCTTAGGCCAGCCACGTTGACGTGGGTAGCACAGGCACGTCGAACAGTGTGTTCGGGTTCATCGAACGGAGCGGGAGCGGGGCGCGGCGCGATGCGGTTCGATGCTGGTTCATTCGGCCCCGGGCGGGAGCGGCCGAGACGAACCAAAAAAAGGCCGTGCATCAGCACGGCCTCGACCCGATCCCGATCGCCGACCTGGCCCGGCGATCGAAACCGCCTCACCGGGCCACCTCACGACCTGCCTGCATCAGACTCCGCCGGTTCCTCCAGCGGCCCGGCATCATCGTCCGCCATGGGCCGCGGCGAATCGATCAAGCCCTTTGCCAGCTCCAGCGCCTGCCGCTCGAACAAGCGGCGATAGATCCCGCCGTCGACGCGAATCAGCGCGTCGTGACTGCCTTGCTCGATCACCTTGCCGCGATCGAGCACGAGCAGACGGTCGAGCGCACGCACCGTCGACAGCCGGTGCGCGACCACGAGCGTCGTGCGGCCGATCATCAGCCGTTCCATCGCCTGCTGGATCAGCACCTCGCTTTCGCTGTCGAGGCTCGACGTCGCTTCGTCGAGGATCAGGATCGGCGCATCGGCGAGGAACGCGCGCGCGATCGCGACGCGCTGGCGTTCGCCGCCCGACAGCTTGATCCCGCGTTCGCCGACGAGCGTGTCATAGCCGTCCGGCAGCGCGACGATGAAGTCGTGTGCGCTGGCGAGACGCGCGGCGCGCTCGATGTCGGCGCGGCTCGCGTCCGGACGCGCATACGCGATGTTCTCCGCAAGCGTGCGGTGGAACAGCACGGGCTCCTGCTGGACGATCGCGATCTGGCTGCGCAGCGAATCCTGCTGCACCTGCGCGATGTCCTGGCCGTCGATCGTGATGCGGCCGCCCGAGACGTCGTACAGGCGCTGGATCAGCTTGATGAACGTCGTCTTGCCCGACCCGGAATGGCCGACGAGGCCCACGCGTTCGCCGGGCGCGATGCGCATCGAGAAGTCGTCGTACAACGGTACCGGATGGTTGCCGTAGCGGAACGTCACGTGCTCGAAACGGATCTCGCCTTGGCCGATCCGGATCGCCGGCGCGTCGGGGCGATCGTCGATGCCGAGCGGCTGGCGCTCGAGCGCGACGAGTTCTTCCATGTCGTTGACCGAACGCTGCAGGTTGCGGATGTGCATGCCGACGTCGCGCAGGTAGCCCTGCAGCATGAAGAACATCGTCAGCGAGAACGCAATGTCGCCGACGCTCGCTTCATTGTTCACCCACAGCCGCAACGCGACGCCGATCATCGCCGCCTGCATCGCGACGAGCATCGCGCCCTGCAACCCGCCGTTGAATGTGCCGCGCACCCACGTGCGGCGCGTGCGCTGACGCCACTTGCCGATCACGCGCGCGAGCCGCGCTTCCTCGCGCGTTTCCGCGCCGAACGCCTTGACGACCGCGTTGCAGCTCACCGCGTCCGCGAGCGCGCCGCCCATCCGCGTGTCCCACAGGTTGCCGAGCCGCGCGGCCGGCGCGACGATGCCGAGCGACACGGCGACCGTCACCGAGATGTACAGCAGCGAGCCCGCGCCGACGACGAGCCCCATCACCGGCCAGTGCGTGCCGAGCAGCACGGTCGCGCCGACCAGCATCGTGACCGACGGCAGCAGGGCGATCAGCACCGTGTCGTTCAGCAGGTCGAGCGCCCAGATCCCGCGCGTGATCTTGCGCACGGTCGAACCCGCGAAGCTGTTCGCGTGCCAGTCGGTCGAGAAGCGCTGCACGCGATGGAACGACGCGGCGGCGATCTCGCTCATCATCTTCAGCGTGAGCGTGATGATGTTCAGATAGACGCCTTGCCGCAGCAGCGTCGCGCCGATGCCGAGCACGGCCAGCGTGCCGAATGCGGTGACGGCCGAATGCCACGCGGCGGCGCGGTCGGTCAGGCCGGTCGACAGCGCATCGACGAGGCGCCCGGCGAACAGCGGCGTGAGCACGTCGGCAAGCGCGGCGAGCAGCGCCAGCCCCGCGATCGTCGCGATGCGCACCGGCTGCTTGCGCCAGTAGCGGAAAGTGAAGCCGAAGACGGCCTGGAATGCCTGGCCGCCCAGATGGGTGGTTTTTCTGGTCATGTATCGTTGCCCGGCGCATCGCGCGACGGGACTTTCCGGTTCGGAGAACGTCGAAAACGCAACAGCCGGGCCGCACGGACGATGCGCGGCGAAACGAAACGGGCTGTCGGGAAATACGCGCGGACTGGCGGGTTATCGGAGAACCCGGGAGCCGGCGCGGACGACGGGCTGGATCAGCCGCGTCGTGGGACCACGTTCGGGAAGGTTGCTGGCATTCGGAACATCTGCACCTCCCTGAAGTGAACGGTTGAAAGGACGCCGAAAAGACGTGTAGGGATTTTATCAGCAGAGCCGGACGCGCCGCAACGTCTGACGAATACGGCGTTGCTGCGTCGATACGGTTAGTATTAAGGGTTTCGGCCCTTCTTTCGTGCGCGTTCCGCGGTGCGGTGCCGCACGGGGTGACGGGCCGCATCGATTACACTGCGGCGTTGCGCGCCGGCCGCTGCGGCCCCGCCGATACACCACGATACATTCCTGAGGAAACGATGAGCGACGTTCAGCAAGGCATCCTGGCTCCGATCGACACGGCGGCCCGATACCTCACTTTCAAGATGTCGAGCGACGGCAATGTCGCGGCGGCGCTGACGGCATTGCGCGAGCTCGTCGACGGCCACGACACGGTCGCCGGTTTTGGCCAGGCGCTGGCCGCGCACCTCGGGCGCCCGGTTCCGGGCCTCACCGAATACCCGGCGTTCGCGGTGAACGACCGCGCGCTGCCGGTGACGCCGGCCGACGTGTGGATCTGGCTGCGCGGCGACGATCGCGGCGAAATCGTGCTGCGCGCGCGGGCGATCGAGCGCGCGTTGGCACCGGCGTTCGCGCTGCAGGATGCGGTCGACGGGTTCCGCTATTCGACCGATCGCGACCTGTCCGGTTACGAGGACGGCACCGAAAACCCGACCGGCGACGACGCGGCGGCCGCGGCGATCGTCACGGGGCAGGGCGCGGGGCTCGACGGCTCGAGCTTCGTCGCGGTTCAGCAATGGCTGCACGACTTCGACCAGATGGAGCGCATCGCGTCGGGCGACATGGATCACATCATCGGCCGTCGCCGCTCGGACAACGAGGAGCTCGACGACGCACCGGAGTTCGCGCACGTGAAGCGCACCGCGCAGGAAAGCTTCGAGCCGGAGGCATTCATGCTGCGCCGTTCGTCGCCGTGGTCCGATGCACGCCGCGCGGGGCTCTACTTCGTCGCGTTCGGCTGCTCGTTCCGTGCGTTCGACGTGCAGATGCGCCGGATGAGCGGGGCGGACGACGGCATCGTCGATGGCCTGTTCCGCTTCACGCGGCCGCTGACGGGCGCGTATTTCTGGTGCCCGCCGGTGAAGGACGGCAAGCTGGATCTCTCCGCGCTCGGGCTGTAAGCGCCGGACGATAGCGGCGAACGGGCGGGCCGCGCATGACGCGCGGCCCGCCCGTTTTGCTTTTCAGGCGGTCGATCGCACGCGGCGCGGTGCGCGTCCCGCCCCGCGTGCGCCGCACGCCATCCGTCAGTTCAACGTCGTTTCGATGCGCGTGCCGCGCTTGATGAACTGCGTGACTGGCGTCTTTTCGCAGATTTCCGCGAGACGCTGGCGCTGCGCGTCGTCGAGCGGGCCGTCGAGCGTCACGACGCGACGCACGTATTGCTGCCCTTCGCGATCGGCATGCAGCTCGGTGCGCACGTCGATGCGCACGGCCGGCCACGTCTTGCGCTGCATGTACATGCGCAGCGTCGCGGCCGTGCATTGCGCGAGGCCGGCGAGCACGAAGTCGAACGGGGCCGGGCCGAGGCCCTGTCCGCCTTCGCGCGGTGCTTCGTCGCCGGTCAGCGCGTGCGTGCCGGCCTGCAGCTGGACGACGTAGTTCGGCGCGTCGGCGGCGAGGGTGGCGGCAGCGTGGATGAGCGACATGGCGAGTCTCCGGTAAGCGGGAAAGAGGGGGCCGCGACGATGCGCGGCGTTCGAGCCGTCAGCATACCGTCTCGACGGAAATCGCGGGCCCAATGAGCGTCGACGACGCTCGACCGGATCAGACGGCGACGCCGGCACTGCGCCGCACGAGCGCGGCGACGCGTTCGCGCACCCACTGGTGCGCCCGATCGGTCTCGCGCGATTCGTGCCAGTACGCGAGCAGCGGAAACGGCTTGAGCCGCAGCGGCAGCGGCTGCACCGCGATCGGCAGCAGCGCGGCCATTCGCAGCGCATACGTGCGCGGCAGCGTGAGCAGCAGGTCGCCCGCCGCGGCGATCTCGCACGCGGCGAAGTAATGCTGGCAGACGAGCTGGATGTGCCGGAAGCGCCCGTCGTTGCCGAGCAGGACATCGAGCGACTGTGGTTCGCCGAGCGCCGACACGGCGATATGCCGCGCGGCGAAATAGTCACTGCGTCGAAGCGGACTGCCCGCCAGCGGATGATCGAGCCGCATCGCGACGACGAGCGAATCGTCGAGCAGGTGTTCGGTCGCGATGCGCGGGCCGGTTTGTACGCGTCGATCGACGGCCAGATCGAGATTGCCCGACGCGAGTTCGCGCTCGATGTCGTGCACCGCGACGCGCCGGCTCACGAAGCGCAGGCCCGGCGCTTCGTCGGCGAACGCGGCGACGACCTGCGGCAGCGCGATCGATTCGAGCACGTCGCGAATGCCGACCGCGATGCTCAGGTCGAGCGTGGCGGGATCGAACGCCGACGGGTCGCGGGCGGTGCGTTGCAGGCCGGCGAGGTGAAGCTGCACGTCCGCGATGATCGCGCGCGTGCGTTCGGTCGGCACGACGCGGTTGCCCTGGCGCACGAACAGCGGATCGTCGAAATGCGCGCGCAAGCGGTTCAGCGCGTGCGTGACGGCAGGCTGCGTCAGGTGCAGCGCGCGGGCGGCCGCGCCGATGCCGCCGTGCACGTAGACGGCGTCGAGCACGCGGAACAGATTCAGGTCGAGACGATGATCGGCGGGCACGGACGAAGTCGGCGGGGTGGGCGTGGTGCGATTCTAAAGGATGCGCAGACAACGGAACGCGCGTGCATGCGTTCGCTTGCGCCGGCGTTGCCGCGCGTGCCGACCATGCCGTGAGGGCCGCGTACGTGCGGGACGATCGATGCCATTCGATGCACGTCGACGACGTTCGTCCCGATACGCGGAAGCGCCTGCATGTGAGGCGAGCCGGCCACATCGGCATGCGGATTTCCGCGAGACCCCCGCCATCGGGCGGCGACAGCCTGTAGAAATCCGCCATCATGCTGTCACTGTCGGCCATTTCGCCCAAAGGCGTTACCCGTTCGGCTAAGATGCCGTCGCTTCATATTTCGAGATAGCCGTCCTGTCGCACGTGTTCAAACCAAATATAAGCCTGACAGTTCGACGGTATTAAAAGAATTCGAAACAGTCCGGGGGCTTGGCTAGTGGAAGCAGCAGATCAAAGGTGGGTCGTTATCTATTTGAGTACGGGGTTTTCTTTGGCCCAGGCCGCGCGTCTCGGCGAGGCCTTCAACCTGGCGAATCGCCTGCACGCGTTCAGTGCCGATTACCAGCTGAAGTACGTATCCGAAAGTGGGGGATTGCTGCAGTCGTCGTCCGGTGTCCAGATCGCCGCCGATCCGCTCGGCGACGAGCACAGCCATCGTGCACTCGCGTTCTTTCATCTTCACGGTGAGCGCGCATCGATCAACTGGAACGATGCGTTGCGGCGCCGCTTGGGCGACATCCGCCGGCATGCGCGCTGGATCGTCGATGCGATGGACCTGTCGGCGCTCGCGGCATCGCAGCGGCCATCGGACGCGAATCACGCGCGCCCGGATCGCGCACGCCGCGCGGCGGTAACGGTCGAATTGCAGGCCGCCGAAGCGGACGTGTTCGCTGCCGTGCTCGACATGTTCCGCGCCGATCTCGGCGACAGCGCCGCGCAGGAGATCGCCAGCAACCTGCTGCGGCCGGTCGAGCAACGCTATGCACAGTCGATGTGGGCGTTCCGCGAACTGAGCGCGAGCCCGTCGATCCGGATGTCGGCGCAGCGGTTGCGCGCGCAGAGCGCGAACCGGATCTCGATCGCCGAGGCCGCGCAGACGGCCGCGATGAGCGAGCGCAATTTCCTGCGGCGCTTCAAGAAGGAAATCGGCGTGACGCCGACCGAGTTCGTGCAGCACGTGCGGCTCGAGCGCGCCTGCCACATGCTGATCCACACGACGCTGCCGGCCGACAAGGTCGCGCGGCGCACGGGCTTCGGCAGCGGCGAGCGTCTGGCGAAGCTGTTTCGGCAGCGCCTGCTGATGTCGCCGACCGAATTTCGCGTCGCCGAGCGCGAGCGGATCCTGACGAACGGCGCGGGGTCGCCCGATCCGCAGGCCGCGCCGCGGCCGGCGAAAGCCGACGGCGAGCGGGCCAGCCGGGGCGTGCGCACCGAGGCACGGGAGAAAATGGGACGGATGACCGTAAAATCACCGTGTCGCGATCACGATCCCCGGTTTCCATGCCCCTGCTCCCCACCACCGCCACCGCCCCCTTCTGCCCGTCGGAAGTAAAGGGCAGCATCAGGATCGACGCCGGCGCGTCGCGCTGGCTGAAGCTCAAGCGCTTCTTCGGCCCGGGCCTGCTGGTCGCGATCGGCTATATGGATCCCGGCAACTGGGCCACCGACATCCAGGCGGGCTCGCAATTCGGCTATTCGCTGCTGTGGGTCGTCGCGTTCTCGAGCCTCGCCGCGATCTTCCTGCAAATGCTCGCCGCGCGGCTCGGCCTCGTCGCGGGCAAGGATCTCGCGCAGGCCAGCTACGACCGTTATGGCCGCTTCGGCCGCGTCGTGCAGTGGGTCACCGCCGAGGTGTCGATCATCGCGTGCGACATCGCCGAAGTGCTCGGCTGCGCGCTCGCGTTCAAGCTGCTGCTCGGCGTGCCGCTCGCGTGGGGGATCGTGCTGACCGCGCTCGACACGGTGATCGTCCTCGGGCTGCAGGGCAAGGGCGTCCGGCAGATCGAGGCGATCGTGCTCGGGCTGATCGCGACGATGGCGTTCTGCTTCGTCGCGCAGGTCGCGATCACGCCGCCCGACTGGCACGCGGTCGCGAAGGGGCTCATGCCGGGCGATCCGGGCCATGACCGCAAGGACGCGATCGTGCTCGCGCTCGGCATCGTCGGCGCGACGATCATGCCGCACAACCTGTATCTGCATTCGTCGGTCGTGCAGACGCGGCAGGTCGTCGGCGGCGCGCGCGGCATGGTCCGCGACACGCTCGCGCTGGTGCGCATCGATACCTGCGTGTCGCTGTTCGTCGCGATGCTCGTCAATGCGGCGATCCTGGTCGTCGCGGGGGCCGCGTTCCATGCGACCGGCCAGCACAACGTCACCGACATCGAACAGGCGTACCGGCTGATCACGCCGATCGCCGGCGGCGCGGCCGCGCTGCTGTTCGGGATCGCGCTGCTCGCGTCGGGGCAAAGCTCGACGCTGACCGGCACGATCGCCGGCCAGGTGATCATGGACGGCTTCCTGCACACGAAGATCCCGTGCTACCAGCGCCGGCTGATCACGCGCGGGCTGGCGCTGGTGCCGGCGCTGATCGGCGTGCTGTGGCTCGGCGAAGGCTCGGTCGGGCAACTGCTCGTCTGGAGCCAGGTGCTGCTGAGCCTGCAGCTGCCGTTCGCGATGTGGCCGCTGATCCGGTCGGTCAGCGATCGCAACATGATGGGCGAGCACGCGATCGGCCGCAGGATGCAGCTGGCCGCGTGGACGCTGTTCGCCGCCATCACCGGCACGAACCTGCTGCTGATCACGGGTGTCGCGGGCTGATACAGCCTGTCACAGGCTGAAACGGGCCCGTGGCGCGCTTGCGTTAAACTGCGGCCTTTCGCTAGCCGTTCGAAGTCCGTTATGTGGAGTGAAATCAGCAACATCGGCGATGCCGCGCTGACCCTGCCGGTCGCACTGACGTGCGCGGTCTGGCTCGCGCTGTCCAACTGGCGGCTCGCGGTGCGCTGGATCGTGCTGCTCGCGGCCGGCATGAGCCTGGTCGGGGCCACCAAGATCCTCTACGCGGGCTGCGGCGTCGAGATCCCGCAGTTCGATTTTCGCGTGATCAGCGGCCATACGATGCTGTCGACGTCCGTGTGGACGGTCACGCTGTCGATGCTGTGGCAGGCATTCCGCCCGGGGAAGGCGCCGGGCGTGGCGGCCGGTCTCGCCGTCGGCGCGGTGACGGCCGTCGCGCGGGTGTTCGACCATTCGCACACGACTCCGGAAGTCGTCGTCGGCTGGCTGCTCGGCGCGCTGGTCGCGCTGGTGTTCCTGCACGCGTACGACCGCGCCCGCAAGCGCGCGTTCTCGCCGCGCATCGCGGCCGTCTGCCTGCTTCTCGTGTCCGGCATCGCATACGGGCATCGCGCGCCGTTCCAGCAGATGATCGACACGCATTCCCCGCAGTTCTGCGCGTTCGTGCGCGGGTCCGGCGACGGATTCTGACGATTGCGCGCCCGGGGCGTCGGCGCCCCGGCGCCCCGCTTGAGCATGCGGTCGTCGCACGGCGGCCATGGCGTGCGTCAGTCCGGTTGTTTCCCGTCCCCGGCATGCGCCGGCGCCCGGCCTTGGTCGAATCGATACGCAGCAGGCTTGATCCACGGGATCGGCCGTGCCGTGCCGCGTCGCTTCGTCAACCGCGGATGCGAAGGTCATCAGCTGAGTCTATGACCGGGCATTACGAATATTCATTTCATCGATTGGCGGCATTCGCGTACGCTGGCGCTCGTTCGATCGGGTCCGGCAGCAGTCGCCGGCCCGATTGGTCCGGCGCGGTGCGCCGGCTCGCTATACTCGCGCAAACTCCGCGGCGGCCGGCATGCGGCAACCGCCATCGCGGCACCGGTCCGCAACGACGATTCACGATAGGAGCAGGTTCCATGACAGTCGTTTCCCCGCGCCTCGCAGGCAAGTGCGCATATATCACGGGCGCCGCCGGCGGCCTCGGCCGCGCGATCGCGCGCCGGATGGTCGAGCAGGGCGCGCGCGTGTTCCTGACCGACATCGCCGACGCGGCCGTGCTCGACGCGTTCGCGCACGAACTCAATGCCGGACAGGCGGCACCGGTCGCGTTCGCGGCCACGCAGGACGTGCGCGACGAAGCGCGCTGGCAGGCGCTGCTCGCGCAGGCGAACGAAGCGATGGGTGCGCTGTCGGTGCTCGTCAACAACGCGGGTGTCGGGTCGATCGGCGCGCCCGCGCAGATCGAGATCGACGAGTGGCGCCGCGTGATGGCGATCAACGTCGAGAGCATCGTGCTCGGCTGCAAGCATGCGCTGCCGTACCTGGGCGCGAGCCGCCCGGCGTCGATCATCAATATCTCGTCGGTGGCCGCGTTCAAGGTCGAGCCGGATTTCACCGCGTACAACGCGTCGAAGGCCGCGGTCGCGTCGCTGACGAAGTCGGTCGCGATCGACTGCGCGCGCCGCGAACTCGACGTGCGCTGCAACTCGATTCACCCGGCGTTCATCCGCACGGGAATCGTCGAGCCGCTGTTCCAGTCGCTCGGCGAACGCGATGCGACGCGCAAGCTCGCGCGCGGCATTCCGCTGCGCCGGCTCGGCGACCCGGACGACGTCGCGCATGCGGCCGTTTATCTGGCATCCGACGAAAGCCGCTTCGTGACCGCCGCCGAACTCGTGATCGACGGCGGCATGTGCGCGGTCTGACGCGCATCGACAACTACAACCGGAGGAGAACATCGTGTCGACACCCGTGAACCGCCAGCTGCTGCTGAAGACCCGCCCGGAAGGGCGGGTCGGTCGTGAACACTTTTCGCTCGTCGAAACGCCCGTGCCGGCGCTCGCCGACGGCGAAGTGCTCGTGCGCGTGCTGTATCTGTCGATGGACCCGACCAACCGCGTGTGGATGAGCGACGTGCCGCAATACCTGCCGCCCGTCGCGATCGGTGAGGTGATGCGCGCGCTCGGCATCGGGCGCGTGATCGCGTCGCGTCATGCGGGGTTCGCGCCGGGCGATCTCGTGCAGGGGCTCGTCGGCTGGCAGGATTACGCGGTCGTACCGGCCGACCAGGCTGCGCAGCTCGTGAAGTTGCCTGCGCAGTCGGGCCTGCCGCTGCCGACGCTGCTCGGCGCGTGCGGGATGAGCGGCCTGACCGCGTACTACGGGCTGACCGACATCGCGCCGGTGCAGCCCGGCGAGACGCTCGTCGTGTCGGCGGCGGCCGGGTCGGTCGGCTCGATCGCCGGCCAGATCGGCAAGATCCACGGCGCGCGGGTGGTGGGCATCGCGGGCGGCGCGGACAAGTGCCGCTACCTGACCGAGACGCTCGGCTTCGACGCGGCGGTCGACTACAAGGCCGACGATTTCCGTCAGCAGCTGAAGGCGGCGACGCCGGACGGCGTGCACGTGAACTTCGAGAACGTCGGCGGCGAAGTGATGCGCGCGGTGCTGTCGCGCATGGTGATCGGCGGGCGCGTCGCGCTGTGCGGCGTGATCTCGAACTACAACAGCGGGCGCGCGGCGGACGACGTCGGCGTGCTGATCTCGAAGCGGATCACGATGCGCGGCTTCCTCATCCTCGACTATCGCAAGAGCCGCGAAGCGGTGCAGACGCTTGCCGGATGGCTGCGCGACGGCCGGCTCAAAGCCGAGGAAACGGTCGCCGACGGGCTTGAAAACGCCCCCGACGTGCTGAATCGCCTGTTCGACGGCGACCATCGCGGCAAGCTCGTGCTGCGCGTCGATCCGGATGCGTGAGCGGCAGCGTTCGCGCGCCTTGAGTTCGAACAGGCGGACATCGATTTAGGACTTGTCCCATATATTGTTCCGGCCGCTCTCCTTAAAGTAATCGCCAGCAAACGGCGGCGTGACATGTGCGTCACGCCGCCGTTTTTATTTGCGCGGCGAGAAGGGAGGCGAAACATGCGAATGAAAGCTGGGCAGGAAGCATCGGCGGTGGTGTGCGATCGAACGATGCGACGCGTTGGCAACCGGCTGAGGATCGTCGCAATGGGGATCGGCATCGCGTGCGCGATGTCGGGCGCCGGCGTGGCTGGGCAGGCGAATGCAGGTGGCGTCATGCGATTCACCGGCGCACTCGTCGATCTGTACGACGTGACATTCGATGCGCCGTCGATCGACGCGTCAGCCAGCGCGACGGCGGCGACGCTCCGGTTCGATGCGCATGGCCGGCACTTGGCCGGCGCGCATGTGGCGCTCGTGGGGCTGGACGGCCAGCCGCTTGCGCGGACCGCGGAGGCGGAGGTTCGTGCGACATGGCGCGATGCGCGCGACGATCGCAGCGTGCCGCTGGACCCGGATCGTGCGCATCGTGTCGGCCCGTATGGCGGCGTGATGACGGTGGCAGTGCCGGAAATGACGACGGGCGCCGTGGCGCCCGTCGTGATCAGAATTCGTCATCCGTGACGCGCCGCGTCATTCGCCCTGTTCGGAGCGAGCGTAGATGTCCCAGCTCGCCATGAACAGCGCGGCGACGAGCGGCCCGATCACGAAGCCGTTGATGCCGAACAGCGCCATCCCGCCGAGTGTCGAGATCAGCACGACCCAGTCGGGCATCTTCGTGTCCTTGCCGACGAGGATCGGGCGCAGCAGGTTGTCGACGAGGCCGATCACGCCGACGCAGAACGCGACGAGGATCACGCATTTCCAGACCGCGCCGATCGCGAGGAAGTAGAGCGCGGCGGGTATCCACACGAGGCTTGCACCGATCGCCGGCAGCAGCGACAGGAACGCCATCAGCGCGCCCCACAGCACGACGCCCTCGATCCCGAGGATCCAGAAGATCAGGCCGCCGAGCGCGCCCTGCACGAGCGCGACCGCGATGTTGCCCTTCACGGTCGCACGCACGACCGTCGTGAACTTCGCCAGCAGCAGGTTCTTGTGCTCTTCGTCGAGCGGCATCGCGCGGCGCACGCGGCGGCCGATCTCGCCGCCGTCGCGCAGCAGGAAGAACACCATGTACAGCATCACGCCGAAGCTGACGACGAACTGGAACGTGTTCTGGCCGATGCTGAGCGCCTGCGCCGCGGCGAACTGGCTGATCTGCGCGGCGCCGTCGGTCAGTTTCTTCTGGATGCCCGGGATGTTGGTCAGCCCGTATTTCTGCAGCAGGTTCTGGATCGACGTCGGCAGCGCGTGAATGATGTCGTGGAAGTACTGCGAATAATTCGGCTGCGCGCTCTTCAGTTCCTGGTACACGTATGCGATTTCCTGCACGAGCGTCGCCATGACGAACACGAGCGGCAGGATCACGATCAGGATGATGAGCGACATCGTCACGAGCGCGGCCAGATTGCGCCGCTTGCCGAAGCGTGCGGCGAGCCAGCGCTGCACGGGCTGGAACAGGATGGCGAGAATGGTGCCCCAGAAGACGGCACCGGAGAATGGCGCGAGAATCCAGCACAGTCCGACGGTGACCGCGAACAGCAGGAAATAGAAGAATTTTTGGTGATCGTGTCCGCTATCCATGGATGATTCGCGCAGATTGATGCCTGGTTTGATTGAATCTCGTTGCCTCGGGCGCGATCGGCTCGCGAACGTCACGGGTTCGCGGCGCCGCGCGCCGCAGGGGCGGCCCGATGGGCAGTATGCCCGCAAAGGTGCCGCCATCATAGCCGCTGCACGCGGCGCACGCGAAAACGCCGCGGCGGGGCCGCGGCGTTGCCGGGGGGCGGACGCGACGATGCCGCGCAGGATCGTCAGATGTTGAGCTTGGAGACCTTGGTGCCGTTCACCGACAGGTCGCCCATCAGGCCCGCGTTGGTCAGGATCAGCACCTCGACCGGCGCGGTGGCCGTCGTGGTGTCGAGCGCGCCGTTCGCGCCGACCTTCACGACCGCGACCGACGCGTCTGCGCCGGCCGCCCAGCCGTCGGACTTGCGGAACGAGTCGAGCGCATCCTGCGTCATGAACAGGAACACGATCGCTTTCGATTGCGCGCCGGCCTGCAGGCCGACCGACAGCGACGACGTGTTGTAGTAGCCGACGGTGCTGCCGCCGACGCGCAGCGCGCCGTTGCCGGACTGGCCGCCGACGATGAAGCCGGCCTGCAGCACGGTCGGGAATACCAGCACGCCGCGCGATTTCGCGACGAGTTCGCGCGAACCCGGGACCGTCGAATAGAGGCGCGACAGCGTCGCATTCACGCTCGCGTCGATCGACTGTCGCTTCGACGCGCTGGCCGCTGCATTGTCCGGTTTGTCGGGCGTGGTGGTGCAGCCGGCGAGCGCGAGGCTGCCGAGCATGACGGCGGCGGCTGCTTTCAGTGCGAGGGACTTTTGCATGGCGATTCTCCTTCGTTGTCGGATTGAGGACGGGCGGGGCGGGCGGTGGTGCGGGCAGCCCCGGTCAACGGCGGGCAAGGAGCAGGCCCACGGCGAACGCGAGGCCCGCTACGACGCCGGCGGTCTGCCACGGGTTGTCGTGCACGGCTTGCGATACGCGTTCGGCCGAATCGCGCAGCCGGGCGGTCGCAGTGCCCGACGCGTGGTCGAGCGTGCTGCGGGCTTCGTCGAGCCGCGACTGCACGCGCTTGCGCAGCGCGGCGATATCGCCGTCGCCATCGTTCTTCAGCAGATCTTCGAGTTCGTCGACCAGCCCGCGCAGATCGTCGGTGACGTCCGCATGCAGATCGCGGACCGCGGAGCGCGTCGTGCGTCCCACGCGCCGGCCGGTGCGACGGATGTCGGACAGGCCGCGATCCAGCTTGTGTTCGATCGAGTCGGTGAGCGCCATGGTGTTTATCCTCCTTCGATTTGATTTACAGGCCAATTTGAAGATAAGACGAATCCCAGCATCCAGTGTGATTCACATCATCCAATTGAGTTTCGAGACAAATTTTCAATTCGTCGGCAGGCTTCCCGGGAAGCCCCGCCGCACGGGGCCACACGGCCATTGAAAAAAATTCGCGATGAAGCGGGGCGGGCAATTGCATGAAGCGAATGTCCGGTAAATATGGCGTCGCCCGGGCCGTCAGGTAAATAGTGCCGTTGCACGCGGGGTGTTGATGCAATTGCACCAATCGCAGTGCTTCGTGGAGCAGGGTTTGTGCCCGCAGCGGCTCATGAGCCGTCTTCCGCCAGCGCAAGGTCGATGACGAGCGGATCGTGATCCGACGAACGATATGCGTCGGGTGCGTAATACGCTGCCCGTTGCGCCGCGGTTTTGTAATCGGGCACGGATTGCAGGGCAACCGGCTCGTCGGCGTTGATGTGCCACACATGCACCGCCTTCACGCGCGCGGCGAGCGGCGACGTCGCGAGTGCGTGGTCGAGGTTGCCCGCTTCGCCGCGAAACACGTAGCTGTACCCGGCATGGCCGAGGAAGCGGGCGATGAGGTTCGCGTAGCCGCGCGACGCGAGCGCGCGCAGCGGATCCTCGTTCGCGTAGCTGTTCAGGTCGCCGATCAGCAGCACGCCATCGGCCGCGGCGCCGGTCGGCGACGTGGCGAGCCACGCGGCGACGCGTTCGGCCGCGCGCGTGCGCGTCGCGTTCCAGCAGCCCTGGCCATCCGACTGGTCGAGATCCGGGCCGGTCGCGCGCGGGCAGTTCTTCGATTTCAGATGGTTGACCGCGACCGTGAACGCGCGGGTGCCGCCGATGCGACGAAACGTCTGCGCGAGCGGCGGGCGGTTCGGACCCTCGAGCGCGACGGTCGCCGCGCGCCCGACGGGCTCGATCGTCCGGCTGTCATACAGCAGCGCGACCGCGATCGCGTCGCGGCCGAGCCGCGCGGTGCCGGGGTCGACCGCGCGCCAGCCGCCGCCGAGCCGGGCCGCGAGCCGTTGCACGGCGCTGGTTGGGCCATGGCCGTTGTTCGCGATCTCCATCAGGCCGATCACGTCGGCGCGCAGCGCACGCAGCGCGGCGACGATCTTCGTTTCCTGCCGCGCGAATGCGGCGGGTGTCTTCGCGCCGCGGTTGGCCGGATCGTCGAAGCCGCCGCCGCTGCCGTCGCCGTTGAAATAGTTGAATACGTTGAACGATACGACCCGCACGTCGGCCCGCGCATGGCGTGCCGGCGCATCGGCGCGGGGATTCGACGCGGCCTCAAAGACCGGCGCCGCGGTCGCCACGGGCTGCACTCGCCACGAGCCGTAGCGCTGCTCGAGCACGCCGTCGACGCCGCGTACCGTGTAGCCCGCGCGTAGCGTGTTGGCGGCGCCGAGCGCGGGTGGCGGATAGCGGACGATCGCGGGGTTCACGCGACTCGAACCGTCGTCGAGCACGATGCGGTTGCGCGCATTGGCCGCCGCCTGCGCAGCGGCCTCGGCCGGGGGGACCACATGAGTCGGCACGTACGACCGGCCGTGGCTGAGCGCGACGCTGCCGTAGTGGCCGAGTGCGGAGGTATCGCTGACCGTCAGCGTTTGCGGAAACCGCACGCGCATGCCTTCATGCGCGGCGAACACGGACTCGCTGGCGACCGGCAGTACGAGCTCTGCCGGCGTGACCGTCTGGCCGCGCGCGCAGACGGCCACGTGCCCCGACAGCGCGAGCTGCGTCCGGCCGTACTTCTGCTCGATCCTGCCCGTGATGTGCACGAGATCACCGGCGCTCGCGTGTGCGTGCGGGGCGTAGACGAACAGGCCTTCCGGGACGCCCGGCCGCTGCCGCCGCTGCGCGTCCGCCTGCTGGACGAAGAAGCCGCCGAAGCCGTCGGGGCCGCCGAATGCCGCGGTGACGACCGCTTCGATCGACGTGGTCTGCCCGGCCAGCGGCGACGTGCCGCCCGGGTGCCGGATGTCGGCGATCGGCAGGGTTGCGCCGCCGCAGTGCACACTGACCGGCAGTGCGGCGGCGACAGGCGTGACGGGAAAGGCAAGCGATGCGGCGAAGGCCAGGTGCGGCAGCAGGCGTGACATGGAACGGTCCACAGGAAGAAAATCCGAAGGTTCGGGAAAGCATCTTGACGGCAAAATCGCGCGCTGCGATCGAAATGGCCGTTCGGCCAGTGCCGGATGGCCAACGATGACGGCACGACCGGCCGGGGCTGTTACGCTTCGCACCTGACGCGTCATTCCGGCCGACGCTTGCGACGCTGCCGCGCACGGCCCTCACCGGAGAGTTCCATGTCCTACATGCTGTTGATTGTCGAACCGACCGGCCAGCGCGCCGAACGCACGCTCGAAGGCGGGCAGGCGCTTTACGCGCGGATGGTCGATTTCGCCGAGACGCTGAAAGCGCGCGGCGTGCTGCGCGGCGTCGAGTCGCTGGAGCGCTCCGAACGCGCGACGCGCGTGCAGGTGCGCGACGGCGAGACGCGCCTCGTAGACGGCCCGTTCGCCGAGGCGAAGGAGATGGTCGGCGGCTTCTTCATCGTCGACGTCGACACGCGCGACGAAGCGATCGAGATCGCGCGCCAGTGCCCGGCCGCGCAATGGTGCACGGTCGAGGTACGCGCGCTCGGCCCGTGCTTCCTGTGAATGCGGATTATAGGTATTTACCCTGATTCTCTGCGCCGCGCGTCGATCCGGTAGTCTGCCGCCCGTCGTCCGGATAAGGCGCCGATGAACGGATGCCCCTTTCCACCGACGACAAGGAGTGAGCAATGCGATTCATGATCATGATCCGTGCGAACGCCGTCAGCGAATCCGATGCATTGCCGGACAACCGGCTGGTCGAGGCGATGACGGTCTATCACGAGGAACTGGCCAAGGCCGGCGTGCTGCTCGACGCGAACGGCCTGCGGCCGAGCGCGCGCGGCTGGCGCGTGCGGTACACGGGCGGCAAGGGCACGGTGGTCGATGGCCCGTTCGCGGAAACCAAGGAACTGATTGCCGGCTACACGCTGATCCAGGTGCGCTCGCGCGACGAGGCACTCGAATGGACGCGGCGGTTCCCCGCACCGTTCGGCGCGGAGATGGACTGCGAGATCGAGGTGCGTCCGCTGTTCGAGCTGGACGACCTGACGCCCAGCGACGCGGTCGAACGGTTTCGCGAACTCAACGTCGGGCGCGGCCACGCCGGCTGAGCCCGCCGTCACCGGGGGCGACCTCATGCACCAGATGATCTTCGTCAACCTGCCCGTGGCCGACCTGCCGCGCGCGAAGGCGTTCTACGTCGGGCTCGGCTACGAGGTCGTGCCGGCCTACACGACGGGGCAGCGCGCCTGCATCCGGATCAGCGACGCCATTTTCGCGATGCTGCTCGAACGGCCGTTCTTCCAGACCTTCACCGGCAAGACCGTGGTCGAACCGGCGACGCACGTGCAGGTGCTGCCGTGCCTGTCGTGCGACAGCCGTGCCGAGGTCGACTCGGTCGTCGCGAAAGCGCGCGCGGCCGGCGGCACCGTGCCGCGTCAGCCACAGGTGTATCCGGGCATGTACAGCCATGATTTTGCCGACCCGGACGGCCACGAATGGGGGCTGATATGCGTGGAGCAGCAAGCCGCCACGCAGGGGCCGGCGTCGTGACGCGCGAGGCGACTCATCGTGCGATCGAGGCCGTCTGGCGCATCGAGGCACCGAAGATCATCGCGCGCGCCGCGCGCGTGGTGCGCGACGTCGGCGTGGCCGAGGAGCTTGCGCAGGACACGCTCGTCGCCGCGCTCGAGCACTGGCCCGTCGACGGCGTGCCGGACAACCCGGCCGCGTGGCTGATGACTGCCGTGAAGCGTCGCGCGCTCGACCGGGTCCGGCAGGAGTCGCTGCATGCGGCCAAGCGCGACCAGCTCGGTCATGAAATGGACGCGCTCGAAGCGCATGTCGTTCCCGACATCGTGGATGCGCTCGCCGAGGCACGCGACGACGACATCGGCGACGACCTGCTGCGGCTGATCTTCACGTCGTGCCATCCGGTGCTGTCGACCGATGCGCGCGTCGCGCTGACCCTGCGGCTGCTCGGCGGGCTGACCACGGGCGAGATCGCGCGGGCGTTCCTCGCGCCGGAGCCGACCATCGCGCAGCGCATCGTGCGCGCGAAGCGCACGCTCACGGCGGCGCGCGTGCCGTTCGAGGTGCCGGCCATCGATGCGCGGCCCGCGCGGCTCGCGTCGGTGCTCGAAGTGATCTACCTGATCTTCAACGAAGGCCATGCGGCGACCGCGGGCGACGACTGGACGCGCCCGGCGCTGTGCGACGAGGCGCTGCGCCTCGGCCGTGTGCTGGCCGGGCTCGCGCCGGACGAAAGCGAAGTGCTCGGGCTCGTCGCGTTGATGGAGTTGCAGGCGTCGCGCATGCATGCGCGTACCGATGCGCAGGGGCGCCCCGTGCTGCTGCTCGACCAGGACCGCAGCCGCTGGGATCCGCTGCTGATCCGGCGCGGCCTCGCGGCGCTCGAGCGGGCGACGCAGCTCGGCGGCGTGCGCGGGCCGTATGCGCTGCAGGCCGCGCTGGCGGCCTGCCATGCGCGTGCGCGGCACGCGTCGGACACCGACTGGGCGCAGATCGTCGCGCTGTATGACGCGCTCGCCGAAGTCGCGCCGTCGCCGGTCGTCGAACTGAACCGCGCGGTGGCGGTGGGCATGGCGTTTGGGCCGGCCGCCGCGCTCGAGCTCGTCGATGAGCTGCGCGATGATCCCGCGCTGGCGCGCTATCACTGGCTGCCGAGCGTACGCGGCGACCTGCTCGCGAAGCTCGGCCGTGCTGACGAGGCGAAGGCCGAATTCCGGCGCGCGGCGGAATTGACCCGTAACGAACGCGAAAGGGAATTGCTGCTCAAGCGGGCGACGGATGCGTGACGCCGGCGCGGGCGTGCGGCGCGAGCCAGCCGCGCGTGGCGCCGAACGGTGAGCGCTGAACGTTCCGCGCAACGCAGCCATGCCACCGTTCGTCCAGCCCGCGAACCCGCGAACCCGTTCCCGCCCGCCGCTATCGCGCGGATTGAAAAAGCCTATTGGGGGATGCGAACGCCAGCGCCTAGATTAAAGAGCACGATGCGTGCGCGTCCGGCAAACGCATCGTTCCCCACATATATCCTCGGCCCGGCTTCACACGCGGCCGCGCCGACTCGAACGGAGGCGCAAATGGCTCAACTCAAGGGCAGCAAGACCGAAGAGAATCTGAAGTTCGCATTCGCGGGCGAATCGCAAGCGAACCGGCGCTATCTGTATTTCGCTTCGAAGGCTGACGTCGAAGGCCAGAACGACGTCGCCGCGCTGTTCCGCTCGACTGCCGAAGGCGAAACGGGCCATGCGCACGGTCACCTCGAATACCTCGAAGCCGTCGGCGATCCGGCGACGGGCTTGCCGTTCGGGTCGTCGCGGCTGAACCTCGAATCGGCGATTGCCGGCGAAACGCACGAATACACCGACATGTATCCGGGCATGGCGAAGACGGCGCGCGACGAAGGCTTCGACGAAATCGCGAACTGGTTCGAGACGCTCGCGAAGGCCGAGCGCAGCCACGCGAACCGCTATACGAAGGCGCTGGACGCACTGGTCGACTGACGCGGCCCCCGCAAGGCCGCACGGCCCGGCCGGGCGTTTCGCGCGGCAGGCCGTTCGCTGATCGCTGCCCGCATCGCGCGGGCGGCGTGCCCGCGCGCATGCGCGCCACGCTGGAGCGCCCCATGCCCCACAAGGAAGGCAGTCTCGAAGCCCCGACCCGGCATCCGCTCGACTGGCAGTCCGATACGTTCTACGACCAGGCGGCGATCGACGCGGAAATGACGCGCGTGTTCGACATCTGCGCCGGGTGCCGGCGGTGCGTGTCGCTGTGCGGCGCGTTTCCCGCGCTGTTCGATCTCGTCGACGACACGCCGATGGGCGACATCGAGGAAGTGCCGAAGGATGCGTTCGGCAAGGTCGTCGACCAGTGCTACCTGTGCGACCTCTGCTACATGACGAAGTGTCCGTACGTGCCGCCGCATGCCTGGAACGTCGACTTCCCGCACCTGATGCTGCGCGCGAAGGCCGCGCGCTATCAGCGCGGCGAAGCGCCGCTGCGCGACAAGGTGCTGTCGAATACCGATGCGCTCGGCCATTTCGCGGGCATCCCGATCGTCACGCAGACGGTGAACGCGGTGAACCGCACGCCGCCCGCGCGTCACGCGCTCGAAGCGGTACTGGGTGTCGATCGCAACGCATGGCTGCCGGAGTTCGCGCCGCGCAAGTTCCGGCGCGCGGCGAAGCGCTCGGACGGCCCGCCGGTACGCGACGGCGAACGCACGCCCGGCAAGGTCGCGATCTATGCGACCTGCTACGTGAATTTCAACGAGCCGGGCATCGGCCACGACCTGCTTGCGATCCTCGCGCACAATGAGATCCCGTACGAGCTCGTCACGCGCGAAGCGTGCTGCGGGATGCCGCTGCTCGAGCAGGGCAACCTCGCGGGCGTCGCCGCGAAGAAGGCCGTCAACATGCCGGTGCTGGAGCGCTATGCGCGCGAAGGCTATGCGCTGATCGGCGCGATCCCGAGCTGCGTGCTGATGTACAAGAGCGAGCTGCCGCTGATGTTCCCCGGCGACGACGCCGTGCGCGCGGTGGCCGATGCCTTCTGGGATCCGTTCGAATACGTGATCGCGCGGCATCGCGATGGCTTGTTGAAGACCGATTTCAAGAACGGCCTCGGCACGGTGTCGTATCACGTGCCGTGCCACGCGCGCGTGCAGAACATCGGCCGCAAGACGGCCGACGCGCTGTCGCTCGTGCCCGATACGCGCGTGAACGTCGTCGAGCGCTGTTCGGGGCACGCGGGCACGTTTGGCGTGAAGAAGGGGTTCCATGCGGACGCGATGCGGATCGGCGCGCCCGTGTTCAAGGCGATGGCGGAGCCGAAGCCGGATTTCGTGTCGTCGGACTGCGCGCTCGCCGGCCATCACATCGTGCAGGGCATCGACGAGAAGGGGTTGCCCGCCGCGCCGCTTGCGCATCCGCTGACGCTGCTGCGTCGCGCGTACGGCATCTGAACCGGCCGCGCCCCGAACACATCGACGACATCCGAGGACATCCCATGACGCTGACCCGCGACTCGCTGCTGACCCTCGAAGCGTACGCCAAGATCCGCACGACCGAACATACACGGCTCGTCGCGTACAAGCGCCGCCGCGCGGTGGCGCTCGGCAACCATCTGCGCTTCCTGTTCGAGGACGAGACCACGATCCGCTACCAGATCCAGGAGATGCTCCACATCGAGAAGATCTTCGACGAGGCGGGCATCGAGGGCGAGCTGGAGGCCTATCTGCCACTCGTGCCCGACGGCACCAACCTGAAGGCGACGCTGCAGATCGAGTACGAGCACGAGGCCGAACGGCGGGCCGCGCTCGCGCGATTGATCGGCGTGGAGGATCGCGTGTACCTGCGGGTCGACGGGCATCCGGACGTCTATGCGATCGCCGACGAGGATCTCGACCGCGACAACGCGGAGAAGACCTCGGCCGTGCACTTCGTGCGCTTCGAATTGAGCGGGCCGATGCGCGCGGCGCTCAAGGATGGCGCGGCGCTGTCGATCGGCTGCGACCATCCGGCCTATGCGCTGCCGCCGCAGCGCGTGGCGGCGGACGTAGCCGCGTCGCTGGCCGGCGATCTGCGCTGAGGCGGGCCGCACGTCGCCCATGCCGCGGTTCGCATCGCACGCCGGGTGCACGCGGCACGCCTGAGGTGCGGGTCCGACCCGAAACCAGGCCGTCCGGGCGGCGCGGGCGCGCCGTGCCGGCCGCGCACCGCGAGGATGTAACAAACCCATCAGCGCTTGCATGCCGGGAAACAATGTGCACTGCACGTCAGTTTGCTTTCATCACCCGCAGAGGAACAATAAAAAGATTGTGCATGGAGATAATTCGGTTGTGCCGAATTTGAATGATTTACCGATCCGTGAATATCTTGTTACCAAATTTCCCCTGATTTACCGATTTTAGGAAGCCATTCTCGGGATTGTTGCCGGGGAGGGTCGGAATGCCTTCAGAAGCCCTTCAGTCGGATATGCGGTGCACTCCGGGAAGCCCCGCCAGGCGGGCCTTCCCAGCGCCGGGCATCACGATCGCGTAAAAAAATTCAAGCGTAAATACATTGCGCATCCATGGCAGGATGTTTCAGTGCGTAACATTAAGTCATTGTCATATTGAGATAAACCCTGAGGATGGTATGCTTCGTGCACAAAAATTCCCACATTGGAGTGAGACCGTGATTTGTGCGCCATTGCCGGGAATGGCGGCACCGTGAAAGTGCGGTGCTGCATCGGCATGCACAACAAGCGGATAACCATAATGTGCAACCGGGCCGCCCCGTGACGCGATGCGTGACGGCGGCGCCGACAATCGCAGCCCCGGCCTGGCTGTGTGGAGAGATCTACTATGTTCTTCGATGAGCTTAACGATGAAGAGTGGTTTCGTCTTTCAACGCTGATCGCCGATGAACCGATCCGGCTGAACCGTCGAGGCCGTCCGCGAGCCGAACCGCGCGTTGTTGCCAATGCGGTTCTCTGGATCCTGACGACCGGTGAAGCGTGGTCCAAACTGCCCGGACGCTATCCGTCCGGGCCAACGTGCCGTCGCCGCTACGAAGAGTGGCTGGCGAACGGCACGCTGCTGCAGATGATCGACGTGCTGACCCAGTTCAGCGGGCGCACGTTCGCGTACGTTCCGCCGCCGCCCGTGCCGGTGGCGCCGGTGTGCCGTGCCGAGTCCGTGCCCGACAATGACCGTCTGCGCGGCGTGTTCTGGCAGAACCCCGAATCGTGGCAATTGCCGGTCGCCCAGGCAAACGTTTGGCATGGCGGGGGCGAGGGCGCGACGCTGGCGCCGATGTCGAGCGTCGACACGGACGAGTCGTCCGGTGCGTCGTTCGCCGTGCCCGGCGCGCAGCCAGCGGGGCTGCGCCATGGGCGTCCGTCTGCCGCGAGCTTCGGATCGGCCGAACCGCAAGTCGACGAATATCGCGGCTATACGGTCTACGGCAGCGCGCAGCCGGTGCAGAACCTGATGTTTCGCGCGTGGGCCGAGATCATGCAGGACGACCGGCGCGTCGAGCGCTCGGGCCTGATCGGTCCGCGCTTCACCGACGCGGAAGAAGCGGAGCAGTACGCGCTCGACTGGGCACGTCAGTGGATCGACCGCCATGGCGCGAGCGACGAGCCGGTGCGTGCGCCGCAAAGCGAGGTGCTGGCCGGCTTGTCCGCGCTGGCGCGTGCGGAGTCGGACATCAAGCGTTTCATCGCGGAGCGTCGCGCCGGCGTGCTGACCGAGAGCCGCAATGACCCGGTTCAGTCGGATCGCCGCGAGTACGCGTACCGCGTAGGTTGATCGTCGTCCCAACGAAAACGCGCGGGCCGTCGTGTGTCACGGCGCCCGCGCGTTTTTTTGCCTCCGCATGCCCGTGATGCCGGGCGCACCGTCGAGACGGCGCGCCTGGCAGGCATTGCGTCATTCGCGTCCGTAGGTATCGTCGAAGCGGACGATGTCGTCCTCGCCGAGATACGCACCCGACTGCACTTCGATCAGTTCGAGCGGCATCTTGCCCGGGTTCTCGAGACGGTGCGATACGCCGAGCGGGATGTACGTCGATTCGTTTTCGGACAGCAGGAACGTTTCATCGCCGCGCGTGATGCGCGCGGTGCCGCGCACGACGATCCAGTGTTCGGCGCGGTGATGATGCATCTGCAGCGACAGTCGCGCGCCTGGCTTCACGACGATGCGTTTCACCTGGAAGCGCTCACCCATGTCGACCGAGTCGTAATGGCCCCACGGACGATGGACCTTGCGGTGATCGGTCGCTTCCGCGCCGCGCTGGGCCTTGATGCGGCCGACGATTTTCTTCACGTCCTGCACGCGGGATTTGTCGGCGACGAGCACGGCGTCAGGCGTTTCGACCACGACGAGATTCTGCGTGCCGACGCACGCGACGAGCCGGCTTTCCGAATGCGCGAAAGTCGATTCGGCGTTTTCGAACAGCACGTGGCCGCGGCCGACGTTCTCGGCATCGTCCTTCGGCAGGATCTGCCAGATCGCGTCCCACGAGCCGACGTCCGACCAACCGGCGTCGAGCGGCACGACGACGCTTTCGCACAGCTGCGGCAGGCTCGCGAGCGGTTCCATCACCGCGTAGTCGATCGAGTTCGACGGCGAAGCGGCGAATGCGTCGCGATCGACGCGGAAGAAGTCGCCATCTTCCTTGCCCTGTGCGACAGCCTGCGCGCAGGCGGTGTAGATCTCGGGTTCGAGCTGGCGGATCGCGTTCAGCCACACCGATGCGCGCACGATGAAGATGCCGCTGTTCCACCAGTATTCGCCGGATGCGACGTACTGCTGCGCGAGTTCGAGATGCGGCTTCTCGACGAAGCGGTCGAGGCGGCGCACGTCGAGGTTGCCGGTCGCGGCATCGCCGAGCGGCGCGCCGACGCGGATGTAGCCGTAGCCCGTTTCGGCACGGCCCGGCACGATGCCCATCGTCGCGATCTTGCCCTGGGCCGCGCACTGCACGCCGGCCGCGACGGCCGCGTGAAAGCGCGGCAGGTCGGCTACCGCGTGGTCGGCCGGCATCACGGTCATCACGGCATCGCCGCCGCCGGCGACGATCCGCAGCGCGGCCAGCGTCAGCGCGGGCGCGGTGTCGCGGCCGAGCGGCTCGAGCATGATCGCTGCGCGCTTGCCCGTCAGGCGCAATTGTTCCGCGGTCGTGAAGCGGTGATCCTCACCGCACACGATCAGCACGTCGTCGTTCAGCGGATGGCCGGTCGCAAGACCGTCGAGCCGCAGCGCGGTGGATTGCAGCAGCGAAAGATCGCCGAGCAGGCCGATCAGCTGTTTCGGATAGTGTTCGCGCGACATCGGCCACAGACGTGTGCCTGAACCGCCGGCAAGGATCACCGGCTGCACCGCGACGCGCGTGCCGGCGTCGGTTGCGGCGGAAGAAGAAGGGCGGGTATCGGCTACCACGGCCGGAGCATTCATGGTGACACTCTCCTCGATTGAAGTCAGTGCCTGTTTGTAGCATGAAGTAAATCGACAATAAAACCGGGCTCATTGGCCGATATTTGTTGGGCACGTTTGTTGAATTCGTATCCGGGAAAATTTTCCGCGATAGCAGCGGATGCAAATAAAAAAATAAAAAATAATTCGGCGGATCGCCATGGAGCTCCATCCCGTAAAGGGTTGGCGGAATCCGTAAAGTTTCCGAAAACTTCCCGATTCACGGTCGATTCGGGAAAACGTGCCGATTTAATTCTGGAATATCGCGGCAAGAATTTCCGATTATTTTTCGAAATACTTGTGCACTTGAGGGCGGATTTTCTTACCGCTTCAATAGCGTCATGCAACGTTTGAATCGAATGTGCGGCACGGGCTGCGCAAGGAGCTGTTCGGCAAACGCCTGTTCAAAGAGGAAGCAGACATGTTGAGCGTGCTGGCGAGAGTCATCGATATCGCGATGGTCGTGATGGGGGCGCTGATCGCCGCCGCGCTGCACGGCGGCAGCATCTGGCTCAACGACCTGCAGCGCACGACGGTGTTGTTCGACTGCCTGCTCGTCGTCGTGTTCTTTCCGGCCATCGGCATTTACCAGTCGTGGCGCGGCAAGCGTCTCGTCGGGCTGGTGGGCCGCGTCGCGTTCGCGTGGCTCGTGGTCGAGCTCGCGGGCATCCTGATGAGCTTCAGCTTTCACCAGTCGGGCGACCTGTCGCGGCTGTGGCTGGGTTACTGGGCGCTCGTGACGATGGTGCTGCTCGTCGGCTCGAAGGCCTGCGTGCACGTCGTGCTGCGACAACTGCGTCGTGGCGGCTACAACCTGAAGGCAGTGGCGATCGTCGGCGGTACGCCGGCGGCGCGGCGGCTGATCGCGCAGATGCGGGCGCGCCCGGAAGCGGGCTTCAAGCCGGTATGCGTGTACGACGAAAGCGACGTGCCGGGCGAAGTCGCGCTCGACGACGTGCGCATCGAGCGGCAGTTCGAATCGCTGGTGTGGCTGGTGCGCAGCCGGGCAATCAGTGAACTGTGGCTCACGCTGCCGATCACGGAAGAGCGCCGGATTCACCAGATCGTGACGGTGTTCCGCCACGACTTCGTGAATATCCGCTTCATTCCGGACGTGCGCACGCTGTCGTTCTTCAACCAGGAAGTGGTCGAGCTGCTCGGCGTGCCGGCGATCAACCTCGCAGCGTCGCCGATCACCGATGTGCGGATCCTGCCGAAGTTCGTGTTCGACCGGCTGTTCGCGCTCGCAGCGCTCACGATGCTTGCGCCGCTGATGCTGCTGATCGCATGCCTGATCAAGTTCACGTCGCGCGGGCCGGTGTTCTTCCGCCAGAAGCGCAAGGGCATCGACGGGCACGAGTTCGAGATCTACAAGTTCCGCTCGATGAAGGTGCATCAGGAAGCGGCCGGGCACGTCACGCAGGCGACCAAGAACGACACGCGCGTGACGCCGGTCGGCCGCTTTCTGCGCCGCACGAGCCTCGATGAACTGCCGCAGTTCATCAACGTGCTGAAGGGCGAGATGTCGGTCGTCGGCCCGCGGCCTCATGCGCTCGCGCACGACGACATCTACAAGGATCTGGTGAAGGGCTACATGTTCCGCTACCGGATCAAGCCGGGCATCACCGGGTGGGCGCAGATCAACGGCTTTCGCGGCGAGACCGACCAGATCGAGAAGATGATGGGACGCGTGAAGCTCGATCTGTACTACATGCAGAACTGGTCGTTCTGGCTCGACATCAAGATCGTCGTGCTGACTCTCTGGAAAGGCTTCGCCGGCAGCAACGCTTACTAGCCTGTCGCGGTGCGCCAGGCCCCCGACGGGGCATCCCCCAAGGGGACTTCATGCGGGGCGGGGAACGTGGGGTGGCCCGCTGTTTTCTTGAGACGCCGCGCCGCGCAGTCACTCCGGTTTTTACGAATTTCGAATCACTAGTCAAGAGGTCCGACACATCATGAATCTGACTATCATCGGCAGCGGTTACGTAGGTCTTGTCACCGGCGCTTGTCTCGCCGACATCGGGCACGACGTGTTCTGTCTCGACGTCGACCAGGCAAAGATCGACGTCCTGAACAACGGCGGCGTGCCGATCCACGAGCCGGGCCTCAAGGAAGTGATCGCGCGCAACCGCGCGGCGGGCCGTCTGCGCTTCTCGACCGACATCGAGGCCGCGGTCGCGCACGGCGACGTGCAGTTCATCGCGGTCGGCACGCCGCCCGACGAGGACGGCTCCGCCGACCTGCAATACGTGCTCGCGGCGGCCCGCAACATCGGCCGCTACATGAAGGGCTTCAAGGTGATCGTCGACAAGTCGACGGTGCCGGTCGGCACGGCCGAGCGCGTGCGCGCGGCGGTGGCCGAGGAACTCGCGAAGCGCGGCGCCGACCAGATGTTCTCGGTCGTGTCGAATCCGGAATTCCTGAAGGAAGGCGCGGCGGTCGACGATTTCACGCGGCCGGACCGCATCGTGATCGGCTGCGACGACGACGTCCCCGGCGAGCGCGCGCGCGAACTGATGAAGAAGCTCTACGCGCCGTTCAACCGCAATCACGAACGCACGCTGTACATGGACGTGCGCTCGGCCGAATTCACGAAGTATGCGGCGAACGCGATGCTCGCGACGCGCATCTCGTTCATGAACGAGCTCGCGAACCTGGCCGATCGCTTCGGCGCGGATATCGAGGCCGTGCGCCGCGGGATCGGCTCCGATCCGCGCATCGGCTATCACTTCCTGTATGCCGGCTGCGGCTACGGCGGTTCGTGCTTCCCGAAGGACGTCGAGGCGCTGATCCGCACCGCCGACGAGCACGGCCAGGCGCTGCAGATCCTGCAGGCCGTGTCGGCAGTCAACGCGAACCAGAAGCGCGTGCTGGCCGACAAGATCATCGCGCGCTTCGGCGAGGACCTGACGGGCCGCACGTTCGGCATCTGGGGTCTCGCGTTCAAGCCGAATACCGACGACATGCGTGAAGCGCCGAGCCGCGAGCTGATCGCCGAACTGCTGTCGCGCGGCGCGCGCATCGCGGCGTACGACCCGGTCGCGCAGCAGGAAGCGCGCCGCGTGCTCGCGCTCGATCTCGCGAATCACCCGAGCTGGCTCGAGCGCCTCAGCTTCGTCGACGACGAGGCGCAGGCCGCGCGCGATGCCGACGCGCTGGTGATCGTCACCGAATGGAAGGCATTCAAGAGCCCCGATTTCGTCGCGCTCGGCCGGCAGTGGAAGTCGCCGGTGATCTTCGACGGCCGCAACCTGTACGAGCCGGAGACGATGAGCGAGCAGGGCATCGAATACCACCCGATCGGTCGCCCTGGCTCGCGCCAGGCCGTCGCCGCCCGCGTGCCGGGCGCCGTGCGCGCCAACGCGTAACCCGCGCGTCACCGTTACCCGTAACCCGATTCGAGAAGCCATGTTCCGGAACATCCTGATCGTCTGTCACGCGAACGTCTGCCGCAGCCCGGCGGCGGAAATGCTGTTCAAGTCGCACGCGGCGTCGCGCGGCGGCCCGCGCGTGACGTTCCACTCCGCCGGCGTTCGTGCGAACGACGGCGACGGCATCGATCCGGTGATGCGGCAACTGCTCGCCGAGCGCGGCGTCGATGCGACGCCCCACCGCTCGCGGCGGCTGTCGCGCCGGATCGTGCGCGACGCCGACCTGATTCTCGTCAGCGAGCGCGAACAGATCAAGGCCGTCGAATCGGTCGATCCGTTCGCGCGCGGCAAGGTCCACCTGCTGGGCAAGTGGGAGGACGCCGAGATCGCTGATCCGCATGGCGGCCCCGTGGCCGACTATCGCGAGAGCTACTCACTGATCGAACGTCTGGTTCAAGGATGGCTGCAAAAACTATGCTGAAACGTCCCATGCGCCCGCTGGCGCTCGCCGTCGCGTTGACGACATTCCTGTCGGCCTGCGCGACCGCGCCCGGCAACTATCTCGACTCGTCGAACCTGAAGGACGAAGGCCGGCAAGGTCAGCCCGAAACCTATCCGGTTCATTACATCGACGCCAAGCTTGTGATGGATCAGTTGCAGAAGCAGCAGGTCGAGCACCCGCTGCCGCCCGGCCGCTACACCGATCCGTCGCAGTACGTCTACCGCGTCGGCCCGCAGGACATCCTCGGTGTCACGGTGTGGGACCACCCCGAGCTGACGACGCCGCAGGGCCAGTCGTTCTCGAGCGGCGGCAACACGACGCAGTCGGTCGCCGGCGCGCTGCAGCAACCGTATACGACCGCGCTGCCGGGCCAGGCCGATCCGTACGGCCAGACCGTGGCCGCCGACGGCACGATCTTCTTCCCGTTCGTCGGCCGCATCCGTGTGGCGGGCAAGACGGTTGCACAGATCCGTGAACAGATGGCGTCCACCCTGTCGCGCTACGTGAAGAATCCGCAGCTCGACGTGCGCGTGCTGTCATTCCGCAGCCAGAAGGTGCAGGTGACGGGCGAGGTGAAGCAGCCGGGCCCGCTCGCGGTGAGCGACGTGCCGCTGACGCTCGTCGACGCGATCTCGCGCTCGGGCGGCTCGACCAACGAGGCCGACCTGCAGCGCGTGCGCCTGACGCGCGAAGGCAAGCTCTACACGCTCGACGCGAACGGCGTGCTCGATCGCGGCGAAGTGAAGCAGAACGTGATGCTGCAGCCGGGCGACATCATCAACGTGCCGGACCGCAGCGACAGCCGCGTGTTCATCATGGGCGAGGTCAAGACGCCGGTCACCGTGCCGATGCTCAAGGGCAAGCTGACCCTCGCCGATGCGCTGACGTCCGGCGGCGGCATCCTCGACACCGATGCGAACCCGCGCAAGATCTACGTGATGCGCGGGATGCATGACAACCCGACGAAGCCGGAAGTGTTCCGTCTCGACATGACGCAGCCGGATGCGCTGATGCTGTCGAGCCGCTTCCCGCTTCAGCCGCTCGACGTCGTCTACGTCAGCACGGCCAGCTCGGTGCAGTTCAACCGTGTGCTGCAGCAGGTGTTGCCGACGATCCAGACGATCTTCTTCATGCGTCAAATCACGCGCTGATAGCCCGCCGGGGCGGCGCGTCCGCCCCGGCACCACTCAAGCGGGAACGAATGGTGAACACGCAAGCGAAACACTCCTACGCGGATCTGACCGCGAAAACCGAGGAAGAGGACGTCGTCCTCGGCCAGCTGCTCCAGGTGATCATGGACGACATCTGGCTGTTGCTCGGCATCGCGGTGACCGTCATCGCACTCGCCGGCCTCTACTGCTTCATCGCGAAGCCGGTCTACCAGGCCGACGTGCACGTGCGGGTCGAGGGCAACGACAACACGTCGCAGGCGCTCACGCAGACGCAGACGGGCGCGATGATCAACAGCGGTCCGCAGCAGGCGCCGACCGATGCGGAAATCGAGATCATCAAGAGCCGCGGTGTCGTCGCGCCGGTCGTCGAGCAGTTCAAGCTGAACTTCTCGGTCGTGCCGAAGACGATGCCGCTGCTCGGCAGCCTGGCCGCACGCGTCGCGACGCCCGGCGAGCCGTCGCGCGCCTGGCTCGGCCTGAAGTCGTACGCATGGGGCGGTGAAATCGCCGACATCGACACGATCAACGTCGTGCCCGCGCTCGAGGGCAAGAAGATGACGCTGACGGCCGGCCCGAACGACACCTACACGCTCGTCGACCAGAACGGCAGCCGCCTGCTGTCGGGCCACGTCGGCGAATCGGAGCAGAGCGGCGGCGTGACGATGCTCGTGAAGAAGCTCGTCGCGCGTCCGGGCACGCAGTTTACGGTGGTCCGCTACAACGATCTCGATGCGATCGCCGGCTTCCAGGCGGGCATCCAGGTGACGGAGCAGGGCAAGCAGACGGGCGTCGTCCAGATCTCGCTCGAAGGCAAGGACCCGGACCAGACCGCCGCGATCGCGAACGCGCTCGCACAGTCGTACCTGAACCAGCACGTGATCGCGAAGCAGGCCGAAGCGACCAAGATGCTCGACTTCCTGAAGGGCGAGGAGCCGCGCCTGAAGGCCGACCTCGAACGCGCGGAAGCGGCGCTGACGCAGTATCAGCGCACGTCCGGCTCGATCAACGCGAGCGACGAGGCGAAGGTCTACCTCGAGGGCAGCGTGCAGTACGAACAGCAGATCGCCGCGCAGCGCCTGCAGCTCGCGTCGCTCGCGCAGCGCTTCACCGATTCGCACCCGATGGTGATCGCCGCGAAGCAGCAGCTCGCGGAACTGCAGGGCGAGAAGGACAAGTTCAGCAACCGCTTCCGCAGCCTGCCGGCGACCGAAGTGAAGGCCGTGCAGCTCCAGCGTGACGCGAAGGTTGCCGAAGACATCTACGTGCTGCTGCTGAACCGCGTGCAGGAACTGTCGGTGCAGAAGGCCGGCACGGGCGGCAACATCCACCTGGTCGATTCGGCGCTGCGCCCGGGCGACCCGGTCAAGCCGAAGAAGGTGCTGATCCTGTCGGCCGCGGTGTTCCTCGGCATGATCCTCGGCACCGGCGTCGTGTTCCTGCGCCGCAACCTGTTCCAGGGCATCGAGGATCCGGATCGCGTCGAGCGCACGTTCAACCTGCCGCTGTACGGGCTGGTGCCGCAAAGCGCCGAGCAGGTGAAGCTCGACGCCGTGGCCGAGAAGGGCGGCGGCCGCGCGCGGCCGATCCTCGCGAGCCTGCGCCCGAAGGACCTGAGCGTCGAAAGCATGCGCAGCCTGCGCACCGCGATGCAGTTCGCGATGATGGACGCGAAGAACCGCGTGATCGTGCTGACCGGCCCGACCCCGGGCATCGGCAAGAGCTTCCTGACGGTCAACCTCGCCGTGCTGCTCGCCCATTCCGGCAAGCGCGTGCTGCTGATCGACGCCGACATGCGCCGCGGGATGCTCGACCGCTACTTCGGCCTCACCGCGCAGCCCGGCCTGTCCGAGCTGCTGAGCGACCAGTCGCCGCTCGAGGACGCGATCCGCGAGACGCCGGTGCAGGGCCTGTCGTTCATCTCGGCCGGCACGCGCCCGCCGAACCCCTCGGAGCTGCTGATGTCGACGCGCCTGCCGCAATACCTCGAAGGGCTCGGCAAGCGCTACGACGTCGTGCTGATCGATTCGCCGCCGGTGCTGGCGGTGACCGACGCGACCATCGTCGGGCGCATGGCTGGCGCGACCTTCATGGTGCTGCGCTCGGGCATGCATACCGAAGCCGAGATCGCCGACGCGATCAAGCGCCTGCGCACCGCGGGCGTCGACCTGGAAGGTGGAATCTTCAACGGCGTGCCGCCCAAGGCGCGCGGCTACGGCCGCGGCTATGCGGCCGTCCACGAATACCTGAGCGCTTGACCGCATTGCACGAAACCGGGCGGGCGCGAGCCGCGCCCGCCCGGCCGACTGGAGAACCATCGATGAAGATTTCCGTGCTCGTTCCGACCTACCGGCGTCCCGCCGACCTCGCGCGCTGCCTGCTGGCGCTGCAGCGCCAGCAGCGGCTGCCCGACGAGGTGATCGTCGTCGCGCGCCCGGAGGACGATGCCACCCACGAGCGCCTCGCCGATCCGGCGGTCGGCGGCACGCTGCCGCTGCGCATCGTGCCGGTCGACGTACCGGGGCAGGTCGCCGCGTTGAACATGGGGCTCGACTCGGCGAGCGGCGACATCGTCGCGATCACCGACGACGACGCGGCGCCGCATGCCGACTGGCTCGCGCGCGTCGAAGCCGTGTTCCTGGCCGATCCGCGCGTCGGTGCGGTCGGCGGCCGCGACTGGGTGCACGAGAAAGGCCGCGTGCTCGACGAATCGCGCGAGCTCGTCGGCCAGCTCACGCTGTCCGGCAGGATCATCGGCAACCATCATCTCGGCGTCGGCGGCGCGCGCGAAGTCGACATGCTGAAAGGCGCGAACATGAGCTACCGCCGCGCCGCGATCGAACGGCTGCGCTTCGACACGCGGCTGCGTGGCGCCGGCGCGCAGGTACACAACGACATGGGGTTCAGCATGCATGTGCAGCGCGAGGGCTGGAAGCTCGTCTACGACCCGGCGATCGCGGTCGATCATTTTCCGGCCGAGCGCTTCGACGACGACCGGCGCGATGCCGCGTCGCTGAATGCGATCAGCAACGGCGCGTACAACCTGCACCTGATCCTGCGCGAGCATCTGCCGCTGGTGCGGCGCGAGATCGCGTGGTGGTGGTGGACGCTGGTCGGCACGCGCGTCTATCCGGGCTTCGCGCACGTGCTGCTGTCGCTGCGTACCGCGCAGCGCGAGCGCGTGCGCGAGCACTGGCGCGCGGTGCGTCGTGGCGCACGCGATGCGCGCCGCGCGAACCTTGCCCCCCACCGTGCGGCGATGCCGCCGGTGACGTCTTGAACGGGCTGCGCGCACCACGCGCGGCTACCCTCGGAGGGCTCGCATGACTTCAACGAAAGTTCACGTCCATCTGTTTTACGGCGCCGATCCGCGTACCTACCGGAAAGGCGAGAACATCGGCTGCCTGTACGGCTATCACCACGCCGAATCCGACGAATTCCGGCTGACCTATTCGCAGGACCGCCGCGAGAGCCGTGTCGCGAGCCTCGCGCGCCGTGCGCTGAAGGCGGCGCTCGGCTTCGACGTCGTGCACGCCTGGCGCAATCGCGCCGCGCTGCTGGGCACCGACGTGATCTGGACGCACACCGAGCAGGAGCACCTTGCCGCCGCGCTGATCCTGAAGCTCGCCGGCGCACAGGGCAAGCGCCCGCTGCTGCTCGCGCAGAGCGTGTGGTTGTTCGACAAGTGGAATACCTTCGGCGGCCCGCGCCGCTGGCTGTACCGCAAGCTGCTCGCGCGCGCCGATGCACTGACGACGCTCGCCCGCGACAACGCCGAGCTGTGCCGCCGCTACCTCGGACGCGACGCGGAGTTCGTGTACTACGGGCTGAACACGCAGGATTTCCCGCTGGTCGAGCCGCAGCAATGGCAGCCGAACCGGCCGCTGCGGATCGCGGCGATCGGCAACGACCGCGACCGCGACTGGCGCACGTTCCTCGCCGCGTTCGGCGGCGACGAGCGCTACGACGTGCGGCTCGCGACGCGGCGCCGCGTGCCGCGCGAGTGGCATGCGCCGAACGTGAAGATCGGCTCGGCCTCGGGGCTCGCGAAGCAGCACGAGCTGTATGCGTGGGCCGACGTGATCGTCGTGCCGCTGCGGCCGAACTTCCACGCATCGGGCATCACCGTGATGCTCGAGGCGGCGGCGGTCGGCAAGCCGATGATCGTGTCCGACGTGGGCGGGCTCAGCGACTACTTCCCGCACGACACGGCTGCGTATGTGCCGGCGTTCGACGCGCAGGCGATGCGTCAGGCCGCCGATCGTTTCGTGGCCGATCCGGGCGTGGCGCTCGACTGCGCGCGGGCTGCCGCCGCGTGCCTGCGCGACCGCGATCTGACCACGCAGGCGTTCGCCGAGCAGCACGTGCGGATCACGCGCGACATGCTGCGCCGGCGTCGCACGCCGGCGGCCGCGGGCCTGGCAATGCCGCTCGCGGATTCACGCCCGTCGTCACGGTGAGCGCAGATCGATGAGTACGATTGCCGCCGAACGCGCACCGTCGCGCAACCGCAGCTGGTTGCCCGAGCCGAAGCACTGGGTCGGGCAGGCCGGGCTGTGGACGTTTACCGCCGCGCTGATCGCCATTCACCAGGGCAAGGTGCTGACGCTCGCGTTTCCGGTGCTGGCCATCGCGGTCGGCATCTGGCTGTATTTCAAGAGCCCGGCGCGCTACGTCGGCTTCATGTGGTGGGTGTGGTTCCTGAGCCCGGAAGTACGGCGTCTCGCCGACTGGTCGAAGGGCGCATTCACGCCGACGAGCCTGATCCAGGTTGCGCCGCTCGCGGTGACGATGATCGCCGGGTTCGGGCTGCTCAGGCATTACCGCGTGCTCGCCCAGCGGCGCGGGATTCCCGTGCTGCTGATGCTGTTCGGGCTGACGTACGCGTATCTCGTCGGGATCGTGTCGAGCGGCGTGATGGCCGCGACCTACGACCTCGCGAACTGGGTGTACCCGGTGCTGATCGGCTTTCACATCATGGTCAACTCGCGCGACTATCCCGAGTACCGCGACGTACTGCTGTCCACGTTCATGTGGGGCATGCTCGTGATGGGCTTGTACGGGGTCGTGCAGTACTTCGTGATGCCGCAATGGGACGTGCTGTGGATGATCGGTTCGGACATGGGTTCGCAGGGCGAGCCGGTGCCGTACGGCGTTCGGGTATTCAGCACGATGAACTCGTCGGGGCCGTTCGCGTTCGCGATCATGGGCGCGCTGGTGTTCGTGTTCGCGGCGCCGCAGAAGATCCGCTGGTTCGCGGGTGCCGCCGGCTTCGTCTCGTTCGCGCTGTGTCTCGTGCGTTCGACCTGGGGCGGCTGGGTGATCGCGCTCGCGATCCAGCTCGTGCAGTCGAGCAACCGCGTGCGGATGCGGATCCTGATCAGCGGTGTCGTGCTGGTCGGCCTGTGCGTGCCGCTCCTGACCGTCGGGCCGGTGGCCGACCGGCTCGGCCAGCGTCTTCAGTCGATCACGAACCTGAAGGACGACCGCAGCTATGACGACCGCAACAAGTTCTACGCGACCTTCGCGCAAACGGCGTTCACCGACGTCGCCGGCGAAGGGATGGGGGCGACCGGCGCATCCACGAAGCTGTCGAGCGACAGCGGCGAGCTCGGCAAGTACGGCAGCTTCGACAGCGGCGTGATGAACGTGCCGTTCGTGCTCGGCTGGCCCGGCACGCTGCTGTACCTCGCCGGCGTCGTGATGCTGCTCGCCCGCACGCTGCGCGCGGCGTTCAAGTTGCGCAAGGACAAGTTCGTCGGCGCGTGCCTGAGCCTGTGCCTGTCGGTGTTCGCGATGCTCGTGTTCACGAACTCGCTGATCGGCACCGGCGGCCTGCTGCTGTTCACTGCCATTTTTTCAATACTATCCGCGGCGCAATGGCAGAAGGCGCAGCGCCTTCTGGCCGCCGCGCGTTCACGGGGAGGCGACCATTGAGAATCGCGATCGTCACGCATGTCGTGCGTCATAACGACGGGCAGGGCCGCGTCAATTACGAAATCGCACGCGCGGCGCTGGCCGAAAACTATCAAGTCACGCTGGTCGCATCGCATGTCGCGCCCGAGCTGCTGGCCGACCCACGCGTGCGCTGGGTGCCGGTGAAGGTCGGGCGTTTCTGGCCGTCGAATCTTGTCAAGCAGCAGGTGTTCGCGCTGAAGAGCGCGTGGTGGCTGCGCGCGCATCGCAGCGAGTACGACGTGCTGCACGTGAACGGCTTCATCTCGTGGATTCGCGCCGACGTGAATACCGCGCACTTCGTGCACGGCGGCTGGTTCAAGAGCCCGTACTACCCGTTCGGCCTGACGAAGGGGCTGTGGTCGGCCTACCAGTACGTCTATACGCGCGTGAACACCGCGCTGGAACGCTGGGCCTACCGGCGCTCGCGCGCGATCACGGGCGTGTCGCAGAAGGTGGCCGACGAGATCGCCGGGCTCGGCATCGACAGCCGCAAGATCAGCGTGATCTACAACGGTGTCGACGGCAGCGCATTCGCGGGCGCGCAGGCCGATCGCGCGGCGTTCAAGCTGCCGGACGACGCGTTCCTGCTGCTGTTCGTCGGCGATCTGCGCACGCCGCGCAAGAACCTCGGCACCGTGCTGAAGGCGCTGACCAAGCTGCCGGCGAACGTCCACCTCGCGGTGGCCGGCTATCTGCCCGGCAGTCCGTATCCGGACGAGGCGCGCGCGCTCGGCATCGCGTCGCGCGTGCATTTCCTCGGGCTCGTGAAAAACATGCCGACGCTGATGCGCTCGGTCGACGCGTACGTGTTTCCGTCGCGCTACGAAGCGATGAGCCTGTCGCTGCTGGAAGCGATGGCGGCCGGGCTGCCGGTCGTCACCGCCCGCACCGCCGGCGGCGCGGAAATCATCACGCGCGACTGCGGGATCGTGCTGGAGGATCCGGACGATCCGGCCGCGCTCGCGCAGGCGATCGGCTCGCTCGCGGCATCGCGCGACACCTGCCGCGCGATGGGCGACGCGGCCCGCGAACTGATGACCCGTTTCGGCTGGGCCCACATGGGTGCCCAGTACGTCGCGCTCTACCGGCGCATCGGCCAACCCACGCAGCCGTCCGCCTTCGAGCGGGTCGAGCATGCAGTCACGCAGGAGCAGTCGTGATGTCCCAATCTTCCCGGCCGATCAAATCGTTGCAAATCGGCATGCACTGGTTCCCCGAACGCGCGGGCGGCCTCGACCGGATGTACTACTCGCTCGTCGGCGCGCTGCCGGGGGCGGGTGTCGAGGTGCGCGGGCTGGTCGCCGGCTCGCCGAAGGTCGCTGACGACACGGGCGGTGCGATCCAGGGCTTCGGTCCCGCCTCGCAGCCGCTCGCGCGCCGCATGCTCGCCGCGCGTCGCGCGCTGCGCGACGAGATCCGCAGCGAGCGGCCGGACGTGATTTCGTCGCACTTCGCGCTGTACACGTTCCCGGGCCTCGACGTCACGCGCGGGATTCCGCAGGTGTCGCACTTCCAGGGGCCGTGGGCCGACGAAAGCCAGGTCGAGGGCGCCGCGTCGCTCGGGCAGCGCGCGAAGCGCTATCTCGAGCAGGCCGTCTATACGCGCTCGTCGCGCCTGATCGTGCTGTCGCAGGCGTTCGGCCAGATCCTGACGAACCGCTACGGGATCGATCCGTCGCGCGTGCGCGTGATTCCCGGCTGCGTCGATACCGCGCAGTTCGACACGCCGCTCACGCCGGGCGAGGCCCGGCACAAGCTGCAGTTGCCGCAGGACCGGCCGATCGTGCTGGCCGTGCGCCGGCTCGTTCGGCGCATGGGGCTGGAGGACCTGATCGACGCGATCGGTCTCGTCAAGCACCGTCACCCGGACGTGCTGCTGCTGATCGCCGGCAAGGGCAAGATCGGCGAGGAACTGCAGCAGCGCATCGACGAGGCCGGGCTGCAGGACAACGTGAAGCTGCTCGGCTTCGTGCCCGACAACCATCTCGCGGCGCTGTACCGCGCGGCGACGGTCAGCGTCGTGCCGACGGTCGCGCTCGAAGGCTTCGGGCTGATCACGGTCGAATCGCTCGCGTCCGGCACGCCCGTTCTGGTTACGCCGGTCGGTGGGCTGCCGGAGGCGGTCGCCGGGCTGTCCAACGATCTCGTGCTGCCGTCGACAGGCGCGGATGCGATTGCGGAAGGGCTCGGCGGTGCGCTGTCGGGGGCGATCGCATTGCCGGACGAAGCCGCATGCAAGCGCTATGCACGCGATCATTTCGACAACGCGGTGATCGCGCGACGCGTTGCCGGCGTGTACGAAGAGGCGATCCAGGCGGCAGGGTAAGCGAGCGGACCCACCGCCCAGACAATCGGGCCGGCGCACGCGTATGTGTCCGGTTCGCACGCCGGCCGCCCGTTTCGGGCGAGCCGGCTGTTTGCCGTCCGGCGTGCGGCACCGGGCACGCCGTCATGCACGCGCCGTTTTCAACACGCAACACGCAACACACATCACGCACGCCCGAGCGTGCCGATCCATGCGGCGAACGCGGCCGCGCTGACCGCCGCGCCGAGCCCGCAGACGCCTATCCATCCGGCATGCGCATACATCATCGTCGACGCAATCGCGCCGAGCCCGCTGCCGACCGAATAGAACAGCATGTAGCAGCCGACGAGGCGCGCGTGTGCATCGGGCCGCGCGCCGAGGATCATGCTCTGGTTCACGACATGGACGGCCTGCCCGCCGACGTCGAGCAGCACGATACCCACCACCAGCAGCGCGATCGAGCTGCCGCCGAACGCCAGCGGCAGCCATGAGAACGCGAGCAAGGCGAGCGCAGCGCCGGTCGTCGCCTCGCCGAGCCCGCGATCCGCGAGCCGTCCCGCGCGCGCGGCGGCGGCCGCGCCCAATGCGCCGACGAGCCCGAATGCGCCGATCTGCGTATGCGACATCGCATGCGGCGGCGCGCTCAGCGGCAGCACGAGCGCGCTCCAGAAGATGCTGAACGCCGCGAACATCAGCAGCGCGATCGCACCGCGCACGCGCAGCACGCGCTCGTTGCGCAGCAGCGTCACCATCGAACCCAGCAGCGCCGCGTAGCCGATGCGTTCGCGCGGTGCATCTGCAGCGGGCAGCAGCCGCGACAGCGCGACGAGCATCGCGAGCGCGAGCGCGCCCGACACCAGATAGACCGCACGCCAGCCGGCGACATCCGTGACCACACCGGCGAGCGAACGCGCGGCGAGCAGGCCGATCACCACGCCGCCCTGTGCCGCGCCGACCACGCGGCCGCGCTCGCCGGCACCCGCAAGCGCGGCCGAGCACGCGATCAGCCCTTGCGTCATCGCGGTGCCGAGCAGCCCGACCGCGACCATCCCCGCCAGCAGCGCGATTCGCGTCGACGCGGCGGCCACGCCGATGCAGGCCGCCGTCAGCAGCAGAAGCTGAACGGTGATCAGGCGCTTGCGGTTCAGCAGGTCGCCGAGCGGCACGACGAACAGCAGCGCGAGCGCGCAGCCGAGCTGCGTCGCGGTGATGACGCCGCCAACGGCTGCCTGCGACACCCCGAAGTCGCGTGCGATCGAATCCAGCAGCGGCTGCGCGTAGTACACATTCGCGACGCTCGCCGCACAGCAGACGGCCAATAGCGCGACCAGCGCCGTGGACACGCGCGCGCCGTCGGCCGGGCGCGCGGCACGCGATGTCGCGTTCGACGCGACGGTGCCTGAACGACAAGAAGATTCCATGGGTTTCCTTACGCATGTAGTTGCAATTTGAAACCAGTGTGAGTGTAGGAAAAGTAGTTTTAAAATGCAACCTGTGAGGCGCGGGCGGCGGGCCCGCGCACGGATGGCCGGCGGCCCGCGAAGGCGGTCGGCGCGACAGTGGAGAGGAACATGGCCAGGCAGAAAAGTCTTGCGGATTCGCCGTGCCCGGTGGCGCGGGCAACCGATATCGTCGGCGATCGCTGGGCGTTGCTGATCGTGCGCGATGCATTCGACGGCGTGCGGCGGTTCGGCGATTTCCGCGCGAGCCTCGGCGTCGCGAGCAACATCCTGTCGGACCGGCTCCGGATGCTGGTGGACGCCGGCGTGTTCGACGTGGTGCCCGCGTCGGACGGCAGCGCGTATCAGGAGTACGCGTTGACGAAGAAGGGCGAGGGGCTGTTCCCGGTCATCGTGATGCTGCGTCAGTGGGGCGAGGCGAACCTGTTCGGGCGCGGCGAGCCGCATTCGGTGCTGGTCGACCGCAAGACCGGCCGCGCGATCCGCAAGCTCGCGCTGCGGCACGACGACGGCAGGCCGCTGAAGGCGGGGGAGACGGTCGTGCGGAAGGTCGGCGACGAGGCGGGCGCGCCGCGGCGGTGAGCGTTCGGTCGTCGCGCGCGGCCAGGACCTGCGTGACCGCGCGCGCCCGGCGATGGCCGACCGCACACGTTCAATCGGCTGCCGAGGCCGCCTGCCGCGCGGGTGACGCGCCACGATGCGCATCCGGCCGGACCAGCGTCGCGAGCAACGCGGCCGCGATCAGCAGCCCGACCGACACGCCGGTTTCGATGTGCAGGCCCTCGACTGTCTGCCACGCGCCGCCCCCGCCCGCGAGCGCACCGAACGCAGCGACGCCCATCGCGCCGCCGGCCTGACGTGCGGTGTTCAGCACGGCCGATGCGATGCCCGCGCGGTCATGCTCGACCGACGCGAGCACGGCCGTCGTCATCGCCGGCACCGCGAAGCCCATGCCGGCCGGAATCAGCAGGAACGGCACGAGCAGCAGCGCCAGTGGCGTCGACGCTTCGATGAAATGCAGCGATCCGTAACCGAGCGCGGCGACCAGTGCGCCGGCGAGCATCGGCGGGCGCGGGCCGTGGCGCGCGACCGCGCGTCCGCTCGCGAGATTCGCCAGCAGGAAGCCGCCCGTCAGCGGCAGGAACGCAAGCCCCGCCTGCCATGCCGATTCGCCGCGCACCCGCTGCAGGTACAGCGCGAGCACGAACACGGTGCCGTAGTAGGTGAGGTTCACGCAGATCCCGAACGCCACGGCCGCGCTGAACGTGCGGTGGCGGAACAGCGACAGCGGCAGCATCGGCGTCGCCGTGCGCGATTCGACCGCGACAAACGCGAGCGCGGCCAGCGCTGCAAGCGCGAGGCCGCCGGCGACGAGCGGATGCATGAAGCCAAGCGGACGCCACTCGATCACGGCGCCGGTCACCGCGGTCAGCATTCCGATTGCGATGAACTGGCCGCGCAGGTCGAGCGCGCGCATCGAACGCGCCGGCGGTTCCGGTGCGTGCGGTGCAAGCGCGGCGCGACGCGCGGGCACCCAGGCGAATGCGGCCGCCAGCCCCGCGGCACACAGCGGCAGGTTCACGAGAAAGATGCCGCGCCAGCCCCATGCGGCGATGAGCAGGCCGCCCACGACGGGGCCGGCCGCGATTGAGATCGCGCCCGCGGCCGTCCACCAGCCGACCGCGCGTGCACGCAGGTGCGGATCGTGCCGGCAGGCGTCGTTGAGCAGCGCGAGCGAATTGGGCAGCATCGCCGCGGCGCCGACGCCTTGCAGCGCGCGGGCCGCAATCAGCATTGCGGGCGTGATGGCGGCACCGCACGTGAGCGATGCGAGTGCGAACAGCGCGAGGCCGGCGACGTACATGCGGCGCGCGCCGAAGCGGTCGCCGAGCGCGCCGCCCGACAGCATCAGCACCGCGAACGCGAGCGTATAGGCATCGACGACCCACTGCAGGCCGGCGACCGGCAACTGCAGGTGGCGGGCCAGCTGCGCGAGCGCGATGTTGACGATGGTCACGTCGAGTTGCGTGACGACGAAGCCGACGCTGACGGTCGCGACGATGCGGACGAGCGCGGGCGGGAAGGCGGGGGAGCGGGGCGTGTCCATGTACGCATCGTAGGGGGCGTCGGACTGGCGATGGTTCAGGGCGGCGTGAAGTATCGATACCGTCGCCGGATGCCGCGCAATGCGGCGGGATCGTGAGCGGAAACGGCACGCGAGAACGGGCAGCCTGTCGAGCCGTGTCGCTGCTTTCCGGCAGGCGAGTATCGTGCGGCGGGATCGCTCAGTGCCGTTCGCCGCGCCAACGCCCCGGCGCGACGCCGAAGCGCTTCGTGAACGCGTGCGTGAAGGTGCTCTGGTCGGCGAAGCCGACCATGCCGGCGATGTCGACGAGCGGATGGCGGCCGTCGGCGAGCAGTACCACGGCGGCATCGAGCCGCAGCCGCTGCAGGTAGCGATGCGGGGTTTCGCCGAACGCGTCGACGAACAGCTGGTGGAACCGGCGCATCCCGTAGCCGCAGTGCGCGGCGAGATCGGCGATGCGCAGCGGCTCCGCGAGCCGTGCGCGCAGCCAGCGGTCGATGCGTGCGAAATCGAGGCCCGCCGCGGACGCGGCGAGGCCGGCGTCGCCGAGCAGCGCGTCGCACAGACGCGCGGCGGCTTGCCACTGGAAACGGTGCGCGTGCCGTGCGTCGCCGGCCGGCCCGTCGAATTGCGCGGCAGCGGCCGCGACCTGCGCGACGAGCGACGTCAGCGCCGGTTCGATCGACACCGCACGCGCGCTGTCGAACAGCCGCTGCGGCACCGCGAGCGATGCCGCGGGCAGGTCGATCACGAGCTGGCGATTGTCGCCGAGGCCGGCGTAATCATGGCGCGCGCCGGCCGGGATCAACCAGGCCGCGTGCCGGTCGATGCGCTGGCCGACGCCGTCCACCGCCATCACCATCGCGCCATCGACACCGAGCACGACCTGGTGGAAGTCGTGCACGTCGGACGCTTCGCACGTGTCGTAACGGCGCAGCGCGATGGCGGGAGACGGGATGGGGTCCATCGGAAGGGCGTCGGCTGGCGGCGTCGTCAGACGGCGAGCAGTTCGACTTCGAACACGAGCGTCGCGTTCGGCGGAATCACGCCGCCTGCACCGCGCGGGCCGTAGCCGAGTTGCGGCGGAATCGTCAGGCGACGCACGCCGCCGACCTTCATGCCTTGCACGCCTTCGTCCCAGCCCTTGATGACCATGCCGCCGCCGAGCACGAACGCGAACGGATCGTTGCGGTCCTTGCTCGAATCGAATTTCTGACCATCGGTCAGCCAGCCCGTGTAGTGCACGCTGACGGTCTTGCCGGCTTGCGCTTCAGCGCCGGTGCCTTCGGTCAGTTCTTCGATTTTGAGGCCCGATGCGGTCGTGGTGACAGTCATGACTTCTCCTGAAAAGGGGTGAGTAAAACCGCTATTGTAGGCGAGCGCGCACGGGGCCGCCGCACGCGGTGAAGGCCCGGCCGCCCGCCTGTCACGCGTCGGTCGCGACGGTGATGACGCGTTTCGCCCGAAACGCAAATGGAACGCGCGTTTGAATGTCTCGCGCACCGGATCAATGAGGTTGCACCGCGTGAACGGCGCGCGCGTATGAATCGGTGCCGTCCGGCCGATTCGCGCCGCGTCGCGCGCCGTCGCGCCTTCCCGTGAAACGCCCGTGACACGGGGCTTTCACACCGATTGCAGGCCGCGCGGGCAGCGCCCGCATGGCGGTCGCGATCCGGCAAGCGCGTTCGAATTGCGGCCCGCCCGGACGCCGTTCGATCGCCGTTTTTTCCGTGCTGCCGAACGCCCCCCGTTTGGAAGCGCGCGTCTACCGCGCGGCTTGCTCGCGGCGCCGGCCGGGGCCTATCTTTACAGCTATCGATGTCAAGGTTTCGGCGGTGCGTGATGCACCCGCCGACCCGAGCCGGCAAGACCGCCACGGCTGGCGGGCCGCCCGAAAACAAGGAGAACGACCACCATGAAGTCAGCCGCTTCCGCCACCGCAGCCGAGGTGATGCCGGTACGCCGCGACCTGCGTTTCGACCTGCCGGTCGAACGCGCGAAGGACTGGCACCGGCTCGGTCCGCACGTGACCCACTTCTTCAACGCGCTGTCGCTGCTGTTTCCGGCCGGCGAACGCTTCTTCATGGATTCGGTGCGCAACTATCGCGACCGCATCGACGATCCGGTGCTCAAGCGGCAGGTGCTGGGCTTCATCGGCCAGGAGGCGATGCATACGCGCGAGCATGTCGAATACAACGAACTGCTGCAGGCGAACCGCCTGCCCGCGCGCAAGCTCGACCAGCGCGTGTGGGCGGTGCTCGGCTTCATGAAGCGCAAGCTGCCGCATTCGGTGCAGCTCGCGCACACGGTCGCGGCCGAACATTACACGGCGATGCTCGCGGACTGGATCCTGCGCGACCCGACGCGTCTCGACGGCTCGGTCGAAGGCTACCGGCAGATGTGGGTCTGGCACGCACTCGAGGAAACCGAACACAAGGCCGTGTCCTACGACGTGTGGAACGCCGTGATGAAGCCGGGCCTGCGTCGCTACCTGATCCGCGTCGGCGTGTACCTGCTGACGTCGCTGACGTTCTGGCCGACCGTGTTCCTGATGCACGTGACGCTGCTGTGGCGCGATCGCGGCGCCGGCCATCACGTGCGTGGCCTGCTGCGCACGCTCGCGTTCCTGTACGGGCCGCGGCGCGGGCTGTTTCCGCGCATCGCGCGTGAATGGCTGAGCTTTTTGCGGCCCGGTTTCCATCCGTGGGACCATGACAACCGCCATTATCTCGCCCGGGTCGACGCGCTCGTCGCCGCGTATGGCGAACACGACGACACGCCGGCCGGTCGCGGCCGCGCCAACGCGCTCGCGCCGCTCGCAGCGGGGCGCTGACACATTCGCCGCGCCGCGCGGCACGTGTTGCGTTCGTGCATCAGGCGGTTTCATCTGACGATTGACTGCCGTCAAGCGGAAACGGTTGCGCGTGCCGCTGCCCGCTCGTGCCGACCGCATGCGCCGCCCTATACCGCCGGGCCGGTTCCGGGTGTGCGGCCTCGCATGCGTCGCCGCGCGCCAGCGCCGGCGCGGCTTCGCGCGTTCGGCGCCCGCGCGGCCGCGCTTCTCGGCCCCCGCGCCACCGGGATAACACCCATCTAGCCGCGCATCGGCGGCATCGATATACCTTTCATGAAACGATCGATCCCGACGAGCGATTATTGTGCTGGGGGATTTTATTCGGACGGAAATACGGCCAATATGTCGGTTCGATCGAGGTCCGTCGTATGCGGCGGCGAGCCGGCGCACGATACCAACGCCAAGCGGGGAACAACGATGGTTGCAAGGTCACCCGACGCACAGGGGACGGCGGCGCCCGAGATGCCGCCCGTATCCGTCACCGCGCCCGAGGCCGGGCGCAAGCTGTTCGTGATCATGCGCTCGCCGGACGAGCCGCTGCTGGCGCAACTGCGTGAGCTCGGCTGGGAGATCGCGGTGGCGAAGACGGCCGGCGCCGCGCAGAACATGACGTCCGGCGTGGGCGTCGCCGCCGGGCTCGTCGATTTCACGGGCTTCACGTCGCGCGACTACCCGGCGCTGAAGGCGTGCCTGAGCCAGCCGGCAATCGGCTGGATTTCCGTCGCGCAGGCCGGCATCACGATCGGCGTCGCCGTGCGCGAGCTGATCCGCAGCTACTGCTTCGACTACGTGACGCTGCCGTTGCCGTATGAATGGATTTCGCACGTGCTCGGCCACGCGCGCGGGATGGCCGCGCTCGACCGCGTCGACGGCGCGGCCTATGCGGCGTCGATCGGCGAGCACGGCATGATCGGCAACTGCGAGGCGATGCAGCAGCTGTTCAGCACGATCCGCAAGGTCGCCAAGACCGACGCGAGCGTGTTCATCTCCGGCGAGTCGGGCACCGGCAAGGAACTGACGGCGCTCGCGATCCACGAGCGCTCGGCGCGCGGCAAGGGGCCGTTCGTCGCGATCAACTGCGGTGCGATTCCGCATCATCTGCTGCAGTCGGAACTGTTCGGCTATGAGCGCGGCGCGTTCACCGGCGCGAACCAGCGGCGCGTGGGCCGGATCGAGTCCGCGAACGGCGGCACGCTGTTTCTCGACGAAATCGGCGACATGCCCGTCGAAAGCCAGGCGAGCCTGCTGCGCTTCCTGCAGGAAGGGAAGATCGAGCGGCTCGGCGGGCAGGAGTCGTTTCCGGTCGACGTGCGGATCATCTCGGCGACCCACGTCGATCTCGACGGCGCGGTCGAAGCCGGACGCTTCCGCGCGGACCTCTATCACCGGCTCTGCGTGCTGCGCATCCACGAGCCGCCGCTGCGCGCGCGCGGCAAGGATATCGACATCCTCGCGCATTACGTGCTGCAGAAATACAAGGCCGACAGCGGCCGCAAGATCAGCGGCTTCACGTCGGCCGCGCTCGACTCGATGCGCCGCTACGAGTGGCCTGGCAATGTGCGCGAGCTGATCAATCGCGTGCGCCGCGCGATCGTGATGGCCGAGAGCCGGCTGCTGACGCCGCATGATCTCGGACTCGAGACACCCGGTGAAACGGAGCCCGTGACGCTCGAACAGGCGCGCTCGCTCGCCGAGCGCATCGCGATCGAGAACGCGCTGTTGCGCAACGATCACCGGATCAACAAGGCCGCCGCCGAACTCGGCATCTCGCGCGTGACGCTCTACCGGATGATGATCGAGCACGGGCTCAACGATCACGACAACAACGGCGACAACGGCGGGAAGGACGGCGCGCCGTCCGGTGACGAGGACCACCAGCGGGTCGGCTGAACCGCGGTCGGGGAGCCGCGTTGCCGGCCCGTGCGTGTGCGTCCGGGCGCATGTAAAGCGCGTGAAACGTTTCGTGCCGGCGGCCGCGCAAACCGGTGCGGCAAACGCGGGCGGCGGCCCGCCGCGCGCGCCGGGAAAATTTTCCGCATCATCGGTGCGCCTTGTCCCGCAAGGCGTTGCCGCGGCAGGGCAGAAGCCTTCCGCGCGCCGCATGTTTCAGTTTCGCAACGTCCTGCATGACCCGCCTGGCCCGGCCGCGGGTTGGTCCGACGAAACCCTTGTGCCGACGGGCCTGCGCGAAGCTGGCCCGCTCCTTGCGAATATCCACGTGCGAAAGTCGACGACGTCGCGTCCGGCCGGTTCGGCAGCGAACCATGCGAGGGCCGACCAGGACGCAGTCCACGGGGATGCACGGCGGGACGGGCTACGCAGCCGTGTTCCGCCCGGCACGGGCCGTCGTCGGATCGTCGGAGCACCGGCGTCGTCCGGTTGCCGAAACAAGCAACAGACCTAGAACGGGGTACAAAAAATGAACGATCGCCACACGCCGCGGCCGGCAGGCCGCGATCGCAGTGATTCGACGCATCGCCGCTCGACCACGCGTCTTGCCGCCGGCCGGCATGCATCGACTGGCCATCTCTCCGCGCCTGGTGCGAGGCGGATCCGGCTGATTCCCGGTCATCCGCGCCGGCTCGGTACCTTCCTGCTTGCCAACCCGATCCGCATGGGCATGTGCACTCGGGCGCCGGTTCCCCGGCGCCCGGTCTTCGCGTATTGACGTCGAACGCCTGCGGTCGCCGGCAGAGGCAACCGTTGGCTATCCGAATGAGCTGCGGCATCGGGCTGCGCGACACGGACGATGAAGCCGGCGCGACGGCCAACGGCGGCGGGACGTCGCCGTCCGGCGCTCAGGGAGGGGCGGTCGGGCCGCGCGCGGCGGGCAGCTTGCCCGTACGCGCGCGACGCCGCTTCAGCCGCCGTAGACGTCGAAGTCGAAATACTTCGACGCGAGCCGCTTGTAGGTGCCGTCCTTGACCATCTCGAGGATCGCGCGGTCGATCTTCGCCTTCAGGTCGGTGTCTTCCTTGCGCAGCCCGATGCCGGCACCGACGCCGAGCACCTTATCGTCGATGAGCTCGGGCCCGACGAACTGGTAGCCTGCGCCGCGCGGTGACTTCAGGAACCCGATCGCGGCCTGCACCTCGTCCTGCAGCGCGGCGTCGAGGCGGCCCGATGTGAGGTCCGCATAAACGCCGTCCTGGTTCTGGTACGACACGACGTTCGCACCTTGCTTCGCCCAGTACGCCTTCGCATACGCTTCCTGCGTCGTGCCCTGCTCGACGCCGATCGACTTGCCCTTCAGCGATTCGGGTGTCGGCAGCAGCGGCGAGCCCTTTTTCACGACGAGCCGGGTCGGCTGGTTGTAGATCTTCGTCGTGAAGCCGATCTGCTCCGCGCGCTGCGGCGTGATCGACATCGACGACAGCACCGCGTCGAACTTCTTCGCCTTCAGCGCCGGGATCATCCCGTCGAAATCGTTCTCGAGCCACACGCACTTCGCCTTCAGCCGCGCACAGATCTCGTTGCCGAGGTCGATGTCGAAGCCGACGAGCTTGCCGTCGGGCGCCTTCGACTCGAACGGCGCGTAGCTGGCGTCGGTGCCGAAGCGCAGCGTGGTCCAGTCCTTCGCGACGGCGGGGCCTGCAGATACCGCGAGCAGGGCGATCGAAACGGCGGCAATCAGTCTCTTCATGGTGGTTCCTTGGCGTGGACTATCCGGTTCTGGGCGACACGGTTGCTGCAGACCCGCACCGCGTTCCGGCGCGCTGTCAGCACGACCATTAACGCAGAAAATAAAATCGCAGTCCAGAATGGACAAAAAAATATCGTTCGGCCGGACGTTACGGGGAGACTGCGGGTGTCGACCCTTGCAAAAATGCGAAAATAGACTAATCTTGTTAGTAAATTCGTTTTGAGACTAACGATCATGTCACAGCCCGCCTTCGATCCGCATTCCGCCCCGCGGCAGGCTTCGGTCGCGCAGATGTCGGCGGCCGGCCTGCGGGCGTTTTTCAACATCGCGCGCGACTGGGAGCTGACGATCGACGAACAGATCGTGCTGCTCGGGTCGCCCGGCCGTTCGACGTTCTTCAAGTGGAAGGCGGCGCCCGAATCGGCGCGCCTGCCGCGCGATACGCTCGAGCGGCTATCGCTGCTGCTCGGCATCTACAAGGCACTGCAGATCCTGCTGCCGCAGCCGGCTGCGGCCGACGCGTGGGTCAAGCGGCCCAACGACGCGGCCCCGTTCGGCGGCAAGCGTGCGCTCGACCGGATGCTGGCCGGCAACGTCGGCGACCTGGTCGCCGTCCGGCAATACCTCGACGCGATGCGGGGTGGCTGGGCGTGAGGATGCCGATCGAAACGCAACCCTGGCCCACGACCGTCGTCGACTGGGCACCTGCCTATCGCGTGATTCCCACCCGTTTTCCGGCCATCAACCTGTTCGACCGCGTCGCATCGGCCGAGGATTTCGATGCGCTCTACGCGCTCGAATCGCTGACCAATGACCGCATCCGCCATGAAGTCGGCACGCTCGAACTCGTGCCGCCGGCCGAGCGCCGCTACGGCCAGGGCTGGGGGCCGATCATGGCCGCGTTCACGCACCTGAATCCGCAGGGCAGCCGCTTTTCCGACGGCAGCTACGGCGTGTTCTACTGCGGGCGCACGCGCGATACGGCGATCGCCGAAACGCGCTATCACAGCGGGCTGTTCCTGGCCGCGACGAAGGAACCGCCGATGCGCCAGCAGATGCGGCTCTACACGGTGGTCGCGCAGGGTGACGTGACCGATGTGCGCACGTGGCCGCAGCGCAGCCCCACGTTGCTCGATTCGCACGATTACAGCGCGGGGCAGGCGCTCGGCCGCGCGGTGCGCAATGCCGGCGGCGCGGGGATCGTCTACCCGTCGGTGCGCGACCTGCGCGGCGAGTGTCTCGCCGCGTTCCGCACGACCCTGCTGCGCGACTGTCATCACGCGGCGTATCTCGAATACAACTGGAACGGCTCCACGGTCGATGCGGTGTTCGAACTGAACCAGGTCGGCTAGCAGGGCGTCCACGCAAACGCGCGCCGGCGCCGGTGATCGACGTTCGATGGCCTCAGGGCAGCGGCAGGTCGCCCGCATGACGGGCGCGTGCGTCGGCCTGCGCAAGCGACCAGGTAGCGCCCGTGCGCGGCTCGACGATCGTCAGGCGTCCCGACGGCGCGAACGCACCCGTATCGATGAACCATTGCGCGCCGATGCGCTGCGGCGCACGCACGGGCGTGTGGCCGGTGCAGGTCAGCGACAGGCCGGTCTGCCGGGCCGGATCGGCCAGCCCCTGGATCAGGTCGCGCCCCCAGATCAGCCGCTCGCGCACGTCGTGCGTATAGCTGCCCGTATCGAGCTCGGCATCCGCACCGAAGAATTCCGCATGCAGCACGTTGAAGCGCGCGGCGCCATCGCCGACCACGCGCACGAGCGGCAGCGCGTCGACGCGCGCCGCATGCGCGTGCAACCGCTCCGGCGGCAGGTCGGCGCCCCAGTCGCCACCGATCCCGCGCCATGCATCGGGCGGCAGCTTGCCGCGCGACACGAGGCTCAGCACCTCTTCGTGATTGCCGCGCACCACATGGCACCACGGGCGGTCGAGCAGTTCGAGCGCGGTTTCGGACGCGGGGCCGCGGTCGACGAGATCGCCGACCGAGAACAGCCGGTCGCGGGCCGGGTCGAAGCCGATGTCGTGCAGCAGCGCGCGCAGCACGTCGACGCAGCCGTGCAGATCGCCGACGACGAAGTCGCGGCCGGCCGTGTTCGCGGGATGGCGGCACAGGGAGGGAGTCATCTCGATATCTTAGGCGCTCGCGCCCATCGCAACGTCATGCAGGAATGGCGATAATCGGGGCGCTACCCGTCGGCGCGGCGCAGCGGGCCGCTCGCGCGCCGGCCGAACCCTTTCCATTCGCTTTCGGAACGACACGATGACGTTTTATCCGCAGGTCTTACGCAACCGGCCGCGCATGGTCGCCGCATTCGTCGCGGGCGTGCTGTGCGCCGTATTGCTGCCGCTTCCGCTGAGGGCGGCTGCGCGGGCGCTGATCGGCTGGGATTGCGCGGTGTGGCTGTATCTCGTGCTGATGTGGGTGCGCATGGTCACCGCGCATCATCACAAGGTGCGCGAGGTCGCGATCCGCGAGGACGAGAATGCAACGACGGTGCTGACCGTCGTGTGCCTCGCGACGGTCGCGAGCGTCGCCGCGATCGCGATCGAGCTCGCCACCGCAAAGAGCGTCGGCTTTCGCGTCGGGCTCGGCCATTATGCGATCACGGGCGCGACGCTGTTCGGTGCATGGTTCCTGATCCCGACGATCTTCACGTTGCACTATGCGCGGCTCTATTACGGCTCGCCGAGCAGCGATCGCGCGCTGCGCTTTCCGGACAGTCACCCCGAGCCCGATTACTGGGATTTCCTGTATTTCGCGTTCACGCTCGCAGTCGCGTCGCAGACCGCCGACGTGTCGCTCGCGAACCGCGCCGCGCGACGCGCGGTGCTTGCTCAGTCGATTCTGTCGTTCTACTTCAACATGGCCGTGCTCGGGCTGTCGATCAACGTCGCGGCAGGGCTGCTGAGCTGACGCGGGTTATTTGAGGAGTTCGTACGGACCGCCGCGCTCGAGCGCGCGACGGTAGGCGGGCCGCGCGTGAATCGCCGGGAGGAAGCGCGCGATCGCCGGATGCGTGCCGCCGTCGCCGCGCGCCATCGCGGCTTCGAGCGGAAAGCTCATCTGGATGTCGGCCGCGCTGAAGCCGTCGCCGACGAACCAGCCGGTGCGCTTCAGCGTGTCGTCGATATAGCCGAGATGCAGCGCGATCTGCGGATCGATGAAGCCCGATTGCAGCGTCGCGGCGATCTTGCGCGCGATCGGTCGCGCGAAGAACGGCATCGGCGCCTGTGCGATCCGCAGCGCGACGAGCTTCAGCAGCAGCGGCGGCATCGCCGATCCTTCCGCGTAGTGCAGCCAGTACGTGTAGTCGTGCCGCTCGGGCGTGCCGGGCTGCGGCGCGAGACGTCCGCTCCCGTAGCGTTCGACCAGGTACTCGATGATCGCGCCCGATTCGGCGATCGTGCGGCCGTCGTCGGTGACGACGGGCGACTTGCCGAGCGGGTGGATCGCGCGCAGCGCGGGCGGCGCGAGCATGGTCTTCGGATCGCGCTCGTAGCGCACGATCTCGTATGGCACATCCAGTTCTTCGAGCAGCCAGAGCACGCGTTGCGAACGCGAGTTGTTCAGGTGGTGGACGGTCAGCATGTCGAGGCCGGAAGAGGGGCGGCAACGACATCATACCGAGCGCGGATGACGTCGCGCAGGTCGGGCGGATACGCGATTTCCGCGCATGGGCCCGGTGTCTCGCGCGTATCGCGTCACCCGCCGATTCACGCCACCACGCCACCACGTCACCACGTCACCACGTCACCACGTCACCACGTCACCACGCCACCACGCCACCACGCCACCACGCCACCACGCCACCACGCCACCACGCCATCACGCCATCACGCCATCACGCGGCGGTGCGTCGCACCGCGATCCACGCGCCCCAGAACAGGCTCGAAAAGAAACGCAGCGGTCCATCGAAGCCCGCATCGTGCAGCAGCGCGAAGACGGCTTCCTCCGAAGCCGGCGGATCTGCACCCTGCAGGATCTTCGCGAGCTGCGCACGCACGGAATCGGGCGTGGCGCCCTTCATGCGCCAGCGCTGCTGCCATGCATCGAGCAGGCGAGGGTGGTCCGCGTAGCGGCGATAGTTGCCCGCGATCACGAGCGGTGCGCCGGGCTTCAGGCGTCGCGCGATCGCGTCCAGCAGTGCGGCCTTCGCTGCGTCGCCGGGGACGTGATGGAGCACGCCGATCAGCGTCGCGCCGTCGAAGGCCGGCGCATCGGGCAGCGTGTCGATACCGGCCTCGATGAATTCCGTGCGTGCGCCGAAACCGGCCGCTTCCACGTTCGCGCGCGCGAGCGCGAGCATCGGCGCCGACGGATCGACGGCCGTGAACCGCCATCCGGGCTCGAGCGCGGCGGCCACGCAGATCTCCTGGCCCGTGCCGCCCGCGCCCGCGACGAGGATCCGCGCAGCGGCCGTGCCGATCGCCGACGTGAGCATGCACGCGGCGAGTTCGTGGCACGCGTCGTAGCCGGCGAGCGCGATGCGGGATTGTTCGGCGTATTCGTGCGCGCGTGCCGGATCGAATTTCGCGGCGCTGGCGGGAAGCGACATGACGGGTTCCTCGGGTTCGGGGCGCGGACGACGTGTCCGCACGCATCGCAGCGAGCGTAAGCGCGGGGTGGCGGCGCAACAAGGCGAGCGGCCATTCCGGTATGCCGACTACCCGACTCGGCGCGCCGCGCGCGCAAACGTTGGCGGGGTCGATTCGCATTTAAAAATGTGAGGATTCGCTTCGTCATGCTTGCCAAACCGGCGCATACTTTTCTTCCTTCCCCCCTGCCTGGCCGTCGCATGCCGGGCCCGATGCGCCGCGCCGATCGCGCGGCCATGCCGCTCGGCACGCACGAGGAGCGCATCATGTCAGATTGTCCGCACGATCCGTATGCGCAGCACTACATTCACTGCCTGCCGTTCGGCGCGCAGCCCTGCGGCGCGCTCTGTACGACGCCGCGCACGCATTTTCGCGTGTGGGCGCCGGGCAGCGTGCAGGTTCAACTCGAACTCGATACCGGCAACGGCTCGACGCTCGTCCCGATGACGGCGGCCGGTCCCAACTGGTTCGAAGTGTTCGTCGAATGCGGTGCCGGCGCGCGTTACCGCTATCGGCTCGACGATGTCGCGTCGATTCCCGATCCTGCCTCGCGTTCGCAACCCGACGGGCTCAACGGCCCGAGCGAGGTCGTCGATCCGCGCGCGTTCACGTGGCGCAACACGTTCTGGCGCGGGCGTCCGTGGGAAGACATCGCGCTTTATGCGATTCGTCCGCACGCGGTGGGCGGCTTCGACGGCGTACGCCGTCGGCTGCCGCAGCTTGCGCGTCTCGGGGTGACCGCGCTGGAGTTGCTCGCGTCGCCGCACGACAGCCTGCCGTTCGCGCCGCTCGCGGCCGAAGGCGGTCCCGACGCGCTGAAGGCACTGATCGACGACGCGCACGGCTTCGGCCTCGCGGTGCTGCTGGAGCTCGATTACGCGCGCTTCGGCAGCGGCTCCGACGCGCTGCGTCATTACGCGGCGCCGTTCTTCCATACGCGCGACGATCCGCTGCAGGCGCCGCCGCTCGCGCTCGATCACCCGGAAGTCTGTGATTTCTTCTGCGACAACGCGCTGTACTGGATCGACGAATACCGCTGCGACGGGCTGCGGCTGCGCGAGGCCGACCGGATCGGCACGTCGTGGCTGCGCGAGATCGCCGATCGCGTGCGCGCGGCCGTGCCGGCCGATCGGTTCATCCACCTCGTGCTCGGCAGCGAACGCCATCCGGTGCATCTGGCCGACACCCACTTCGATGCGCAGTGGAACGGTTGCGGCGAACGTGCGCTGCATCGCCTGACGGGGCGCGACGTGACGGCCCACGAAGGCATTTCGACGCACCAGTCGATCCACACGCTCGCCCGTGCCTTGACGGCTGCCGGCGCGGCGTTCCAGCCGGCCACATCGGGCGAAGGCGGATTCCCCGACGCAGGCGGACTGTCGCTGACGTCGCTGGTGTTGTCCGACGGCGCATGGCACGAGAGCGACCACGGGCCGGAGCCCGGCCTCGCCGCGCTCGCGCTGTCGCTGCTCACGCCGCAGATCCCGCTGATCTTCGACGAAACTGCGCGCGATGCCGATCGTGCGCATTTCGTGCAGTCAGCCCTCGCGGTGCGTGCGAAGCTGATTGCGCCGCGGCTGTCCGATTGCCGGCCGCAGGACGCGCATACGCTGAAGTCGGGCGGCGACGGCGATGCCGACGCGCTGCTTGCGTCGTGGCGGCTCGCCGACGACGAGACGCTGACCATCGCGTTGAACCTGTCGCCGGAAGCGGTGCCGTTCGATGCGCCGAGAGGGCGGATCGTGTTCGAGACGCCGGCCCGCGCACGCGACCGGGTCGATGAAGGGGAGTTGCCCGCGTATTCGCTCGTCGCGTGGCTGACGGGCGACGTCAACCGGTACGCGCTCACGCACGACGTGCGTCGGATCGACGACGGCGCATGGCGCGCCATGCGTCCCGATCTGAACGCGTGACCCGCCGAAGGTCGGGCGCTGGTGCGCCCGGCCGTATCGGCGTACCTACCAGAAGCTGCGAATGCCGGCGACGCCGTGTGCGCCGTGTCGGCGCGCGTCGTCGAGGTGCGCGCGCGTCATCCCGCCGAGTGCATAGACCGGCATCGCGGCCGATGCGGCCAGTTCGGCGAACCGTGCCCAGCCGAGCGTCGGCGCGCCGGGGTGGCTGAGCGTCGGCAACACGGGCGACAGCGTGACGAAATCCGCGCCCGCGCGCGCGGCCAGCAGAAGATCGTCGGCAGCATGGCATGCGGCCGACACGCGGCGCGTGGCCGGTAGCGGCCGTTGTGCGACCGCGCGCAGTGCAGCGCCATCGAGGTGCCAGCCCGCGCCATCGAGCCGCATCACGCCGGCGGCATCGATCGGGCCGTTGAGCATCAGCTGTGCGCCGGCCGCGTCGCAACGCGCGAGCGCATCGGCGGCCAGCCGTGCGAACGCGGCCGTGTCGAACGACTTCACGCGCAACTGCACGAGCGTCTCGCCGCGCGCGAGCACGGCCGACAGCCGTTCGAGAAACACGTGGCAATCGGTGGCCGACGCGGACGCCGGTTCCGGTGTGATCACGCAGCAGCGCGGCAGCGTCGGGTTCATCGCGTGCGGCGAGCCGAGGCCGTCATTCGTCGGCCTCTTTCGCGATTTTCGGATAGACGCGCACCAGCACGATGCGCGGCCCGTTCATCTTCTTCACGACGACGTCGAAGCGGTCGAACGATACGCGCTGCCCTTCGGTCGGCAAATCGTTCAACGCCTGGATCACCAGGCCGCCGACCGATTCCGCACGCCCTTCGTCGATGTCGATGCCGAGCGCCTGCTCGAGCGACACGACGGGCAGGCTGCCCTTGCCCATCAGCGTGCCGTCGTCGAGACGGCTCCAGTCGGCGTCGCCCTGGCGGAACTCGTCGTGGATCTGGCCGACCAGCGCGCCGAGCAGGTTGTCGAGCGTCAGGAAGCCGATCGGCTTCGCGCCCTTGCTGCCGACCAGCGCGAAGTGCGGCGCGCCCTTGCGGAAGCGGCGGAACAACTCCAGCGCCGGCGTGTCGGGCTTCACGTACTGCACCGGACGCACGTAGTCGGACAGGTCCGTGAGCGCCGCGCCGGCGTGCCGCGCGAGCAGCAGGTCCTTCAGGTGGATCAACCCGCTCACCTGTTCGCGCGCCGCATCCTCGAACAGCGGATAGCGGCTGAAGCGGTGCCGCGCGACGATCTCCATGTTGTCGGGCAGCGGCAGGTCGCGCCGCAGGCCGATCATTTCATGCGCCGGCCGCATCAGGTCTGACACCGTCATCGACGAAAAATCGAGCGAATGCGCGAGCGTGTTCCATTCGTCGTTGGTGTACGTGCCGCGCGCCGGCTGGGCCGTGTTGCCGGCCGTGCTGCGGCGGCTGCGCAGGATTAGCTTCAGTTCGTCGGTCGAGTAGTGCGCATCGCCGCCGTGGTCGGCCGACAGCCCCGCCAGTTTCAGCACCGCGTTGGCGCTGCTGTTGAGCACCCAGATCGCCGGATACATCGCCCAGTAGAACGCGTACAGCGGCAGCGCGACCCACAGGCCGACCTTCTCCGACTGGCGGATCGCCATCGATTTCGGCGCCAGTTCGCCGACCACGATGTGCAGGAACGAGATCAGCGAGAACGCGAACACGAGCGAGATCAGGTGCACGATGCGTTCCGACTGCACGCCGATCAGGTCGAGCAGCGGGCCGATCAGTTCCGCGAACGCCGGCTCGCCGACCCAGCCGAGGCCGAGCGACGCGAGCGTGATGCCGAGCTGACAGGCGGACAGATACGCGTCGAGCCGGCCGTGCACGATGGCGAGGATGCGCCCGCGCAGGCCGTGCTTGCGGGCAAGTGTCTTGACGCGCGTCGCGCGCAGTTTGACGAGGCCGAATTCGGCTGCGACGAAAAACCCGTTCAGGGCCACCAGGAACAACGCGCCGATGAGCGCGAAGATCTGTAACAAAGAATCGCTCCAGTCATGACAGGCCCATCAGTATAGGGCCGGAAAGGAAAATGTAATGTGTCGGGCGGCCGATTGCTTACACCGGCGCCTCGCAGGGGACGGAGAGCGTGAGGGCGACGGTGGCACCGTCGGCGAGCGGATCGTGCGTGAAGGTGCCGCCGTGTGCGAGCGCGACGCGCTGGCACAGGGCAAGCGTCCATGCGACCCGCCTTGCGTCGCGCGTGCGCAGCATCTCGCGGCGTGCGAACGATTCGAAGGCGTGCGGCAGCGCCGGATCGACGAGGGCATCGGCGCTCACGGCGCAGCCGACCTGCACGACGCACCGCGCGCCGTCGCGCGTGCACACGAATGTCACGCGGCCGCCGGCGGCACTGGCTTCGACGGCCGTCGTCAGCATCGTCCAGAGCGCCTGTGCGAGGCGCTCGCGATCGGCCGACAGCGATGGCTCACCGTCGGGCAGCGTCGCGTCGATGGTCACCTGCCGCCCGTCGGCGAGCGCGAAGCGCACCAGTGCGAGCGCGTCGTCGAGCAACGGGCGCAGCGCGAACGACTGCGGCGCGAGCGCGAGCGTGCGCGTTTCCGCGCGTGGCGCGTCGAGCACGTCGTCGATCAGCGCCACTTGCTGGTCGATCCCCGTGCGGATGCCCGCGAGGGCGCGCTGCAGGTTCGGGTCGGCGCTGGCGAGCTGGCGCTCGAGCACATACGCCCAGCTGTGCATGGCGTTCAGCGGGCTGCGCAGGTCGTGCGATGCGGTGGAGAGCGCCTGGTCGCGCAGGAACAGCGCCGCCTCGGCGGCATAGTGCGCTGCGCGTTCGCGCAGCAGGTCGGCGGCGGGATCGACGGGAATGGACGTCACGGAGCAGGCCTGTCGAAAGCGGTTGGCATGAAAAACATCTGGACCGCCATTATAGGGACGGCACGTGTCACGCCGGCAGCGCGTCCTCGTCCTTTTTCCGCGCGTCGCTGTTCGGCAGCAACTGGCAGGCGAGCAGGCCGGCGAGCATCAGCGCGCAGCCCACCAGCGCGCGCAGCGTCAGCGTCTCGCCGAGCGCGGCCCAGCCGGCGATTGCCGCGAATACGCCTTCCATGCTGAAGATCACGGCCGCGTGCGCGGGCGCCGCGTCGCGCTGCGCGACGACCTGCAGCGTGTAGCCGACGCCCACCGACAGCAGCCCGCCGTACAGCAGCGTCGGCAGCGCGTTGCGCAGCATCGCGACGCTGAACGGCTCGGCCACGAGGCCCACCGCGAGGCACAGCGCGCCGCATGCGACGAACTGCAGGAACGCGAGCACGAGCGGATCGTGACGTTTCGCCAAATGGCCGACGGCCATCACGTGTGCGGCGATGATCACGGCGCCGGCGAGCTGGAACCAGTCGCCGTAAAGCACCGAGAAATGCTCGTCGATGCTGAGGAAGTACAGGCCGATCGCCGCGAGCAGCGCGCCGAACCACGTGCTGGCGCCGATCCGATGGCGGGCGAACACGCCCATCAGCGGCACGATCACGACGTACAGCGAGCTGATGAAGCCGGCGTTCGCGACTCGCGTGTATTGCAGGCCGAACTGCTGCAGCGAGATCGACACGGCGAGCAGCCCGCCGAGCGCGAGGCCAGGCACCAGCAGCGCCGGCGCGCGGCGCATCGCCGCCAACTGCGCGCGCGACGCCGCGTTGAACGTCAGCAGCGGGATCAGTACCAGTGCGCCGAGCAGGAAGCGCAGCCCGGTGAACAGGAACGGCCCGATCACGTCGAGGCTCAGGCGTTGCGCGACGAACGCCGACCCCCAGATCGCGGCGGCGGCGAGCATTAGCAGGTTGGCGCGGAGGTGCTTGCGGGCATCGGGCTTCATCGGAATTCTTCAGGAGATTGCGGGCGGCGAAACCCGTTAGTTTACGCCGAGATTGCAAGGCTGTCGGCAAACCTGCGGAGTGCGGCGGCCGCGCGGGCGTCGCGCACCCGCGAATACAGCACGACCTGCGACAGCACCTTCGCGCCGAAGCGGTTCAGGAACCCGAGGCCCTTGCTACCGATCGCGGTGGCTTCGACCTTCTGGCCCTTCTCTTCCAGCTCCTTGAACTTCTGCACCGTCGCACGCAGCACGTTGGTGTTCAGACCGCCGCAAAGACCCTTGTCCGTCGTGACGAGGATGATGCCGGCCGTCTGCGCGCCGTCGTTTGCCACCATGAACGGGTGGCGGTACTCCGGGTTCGCACGGCTCATGTGCGCGGCGATGGCACGGACCTTGTCTGCATACGGACGAGCGGCGCGCATGCGTTCCTGCGCGCGACGCATCTTCGATGCAGCCACCATCTCCATCGCCTTCGTGATCTTGCGCGTGTTCTGCACGCTCTTGATCTTGCCGCGAATTTCCTTCATTCCAGCCATAGCTTGCTCCTTGACCGAAGCGGCGCGGGCGCATCAGCACCCGCGCGGCCTCAGTGTGTCACTCGCGGATCAATAGGCACCGGACTTCTTGAAGGATTCGATTGCCGAGCGCAGTGCGCCTTCGTCGTCCTTCGAGAGATCCTTGGTGTCTTCGATGCGCTTGATGAGGTCAGCGTGGCTGGTCTTCAGGTTGTCGCGCAGGCCCTTCTCGAACGACAGCACTTGCTTGACGTCGAGATCGTCGAGGTAGCCGTTGTTCGCGGCGTACAGCGACACGGCCAGTTCCCACACCTGCAGCGGCTGGTACTGCGGCTGCTTCAGCAGTTCCGTCACGCGGCGCCGCGCTCGAGCTGCTTGCGGGTCGCTTCAGTTTCAGGGCTGACGAGCCGATTGCGTGGTGCCGAGTGCATCCGCGGCGCGCGTGAAACTCGCGAGATCGGCGACCAGCACGAACGCACGCACCGCATCGAGGTCGAGTACTTTCATTTCAAATGTAAATGAATGAAATATTTATCGATGACTGTTTATTATAGTTCTGCGCGCCTAACCTGATGTGGTGTTTCCGCTTTTCAACGTCACCAACAGGAGCAGGACCATGCCATTCACCCGTATCGCAGTGCGCGAAGGCAAGCCGGCCGCTTACCGCGCGGCGCTCGTCGCTGGCGTGCATCGCGCGCTGATGCACCGGTTCAACGTGCCGGAGGACGACATCTTCATGGTCGTGACCGAGCATTCGGCCGAGAACTTCGTGTTCGGCCGCCACTACCTCGACATCGAACGCAGCGACGATCTCGTCATGATCCAGATCACCGCGAACAACACGCGCACGCTCGAGCAGAAGCAGGCGCTGTACCGGTCGATCGCCGACAACCTCGCGCGCGAGCCCGGCGTGCGGCCGCAGGACGTGTTCATCAGCCTGGTCGAGGTGCTGAAGGAGGACTGGTCGTTCGGCAACGGCCTCGCGCAATACGTCGTTTGACGCGCAACAGGGCGGCAGGGTCAGATCGTCGCCAGGGTGCTTTTGCGCCGTGTACTATGGAAGCTGCCTCGCGGGCGACGCCGGCACGGAGGATGTGCCGGCGATTCTTCATGTGCAGGAGCTTCCATGTCGCGTGTGCTGGAAATCGTGTTATGCCTGTCGCTGGACGGCTGGCCGGTCAAGGCGGGGAATCGGGCCCGTGGCGAGCAGCGCGACTTCGGCGCCGAACTCGTCCGTGCGTGGCGGATCTGTCCGCAGGTGCGGATGCGTCGGGGCCATGAGCGCGTGACGATCGAGCCGTGTCAGGTCGAGGAGGCCGAGCCGAACCCTGGCGAGTGCTGGTGGACGTGGGTCGAGTCGAACGCGAACGGCCCGCGTGTCGTCGCCTCCCGCACGAAGCAGTTCGCGCCCGGCGTCATGGCGCGCGAACTGTTCGACGCCGAGCATGCGGGAATCGTCGTCGCGATGCCGGAGCCCGGCACGCACGCCGATGCGGCGCCGGTGGACGCTGCCGGCGAGGGCGAGACGTCCGGCGCCGTTGACGGCGCGACTGCCGCCGCATCGTCCGGGCCGGCGCCGCTGCGGCTCGTCAGCGAGCGGCGGCGCGGGCGATGGGCGGACGACAGCGGCGTGGTGGTCGAGATGACGCTCGACGACATCACGGTGCATGGCGGCGCCGAGCCGCCGCGCCGACATGTCGAGCTGCGCCTCGCGGCACCCGACTGGGAAACCGTCGCCGCACGCACGGCCGCACTGCGCGCGCTGTTCGCCGCCGCGCGCGAGCTCAGCGGCGCGTGGCCCGTGTTCGTGCAACTGACCAGCGTGATCGATCGCACGTGTGCGGGCGAGCCTGCCGTCACCGGGCCGGTCAAGGCGCAACTCGTCGACCTGACCGGCATCCGCACGCAGCGGTCGGCGCTGTTCGCGCTGTCCGGCGACATCGCCGCGCAGTGGCTCGGTAACGAGGGTGGGGTGCTCGATCGCGACGATCCCGAATTCGTGCACCAGATGCGCGTCGCGCTGCGCCGGCTGCGCACGCTGATGCGCTTCTTTCCGCGCTTCGCGGACGACCAATGGCAGGAAACCTTCGGCGTCGACCTGCGCTGGCTCGCCGCGCTGCTCGGCACGGTGCGCGACTGGGACGTGTTCTCGACCGAAAGCCTGCCCGCACTGATCGCGGCCGACGGCGGCAGCACCGAGTGGAGCGGCACGCTCGACGCCGCGCGCGCGCAGACGGTGGCCGCGCGGGTCGAACTGCGCCAGGCCCTGCATTCCGCGCGCTATGCGCGACTGGTGCTCGGCTGGCTCGAATGGCTGAGCATGCTCGCGCTGCCCGCGGCCGCCAGCGACGACGACGACGCACCGTCGCTGCGGCGTCATGCGACGAAGCGCGTGCGACGGCTGTTCGGTCACCTGTATGCGTCGCCGTCGCTCACGTCGCTCGATACGGCCGCGCGGCACCAGGTGCGGATCGATGCGAAGCGGCTGCGCTACGCGCTCGAATTCTTCGCGTCGCTGGCGTCGCGCCGCACGCGCACCGAAACGGTCAAGACGCTCGCGCGCGTGCAGAGCGTGCTCGGCGAAGCGAACGACACGATCGTGGCGCTTCATCATCTCGAGCAACTGGCCGCGCCCTCGTACCAGCTCGGTTTCGTGCGCGGCTACGGCGCCGCGCTTGCGCAACGCGCGGCGAGCGACGCCGAGGCGCTGCTCGCGAGCCTGCGCGCGCCGAGGCTCGACGGCAAGGCGCGTTGAGCGGCGCGCGCTCACTATAATGACCGCCCGTTTTCTTCAGACAGACCGATGAGAGACGCGTCGTCGCCTTCTTCCTCTGCCGGACCGCTCGAACTGGGCGGCGAACTGTGGCTGCGCGCGGGCGAGCAGACGCTCGGCGGCGCCACCCGCATCGCGCTGCTCGCGGCGATCGGCGACACCGGTTCGATCACGCGCGCGGCGAAGGCCGTCGGGCTCAGCTACAAGGCCGCGTGGGATGCGATCGACACAATGAACAACCTGGCCGGCGAGCCGCTTGTGACACGCTCGACGGGCGGCAAGGGCGGCGGCGGCACGACGCTCACACCGCGCGCGACGTCGCTGATCGCCGCGTTCCGCACGATCGAGCGCGAGCATCGCCGCTTCATCGAGGCCGCGAGCGCGGCGGTAGCCGGCTTCGACGTCGACTGGGCGCTGATCGGCCGGATCGGGATGAAGACGAGCGCGCGCAACCAGTTGTTCGGCAAGGTCGAGTCGATCGTGCGCGGCACGGTGAACGACGAGGCGACGCTCGTGCTACCTGGCGGGCAGGTGATCGTCGCGGTGCTGACGCACGAGAGCGCCGACGCGCTCGGGCTGCAACCGGGCGCGGCGGCGTGCGCGCTGGTGAAGGCGTCGTGGGTCGTGCTGGCCGTCGACGACGACGGCGACACCGACGCAGCGTTGAAGGTCTCCGCGCGCAACCAGTTGCACGGGACGGTCGAGGCCGTTGCGGCGGGCGCGGTGAACAGCGAGGTGACGCTGGCGCTCGACGGCGGCGGGACGCTGACGGCCGTGGTCACGAACAACAGCGTCGGTGCGTTGCGGCTCGACGCCGGCCGGCGGGCGATCGCGCTGTTCAAGGCATCGAGCGTGATTCTCGCGGTGACAGGCTGAGCGCGCGCGGGCGGCGCAGGCATGCGTCGATGGGCGAGGCGAAACCGGCGCCGCCCATCGTGCACGAGGCGCCGGCTTCGATCCCGTTTTCAGCGTGTGCCGCCAGTGCGGCTTCTCTCAGGCTCCAACGTGGCCGCCAGGGCCACCGCCTTCGCGCGCTCAGGCGACGCGCGTCGGCCACTCGGCGTGCGGCGTCGCCGCCTGCACGCGTCCTTCGCTCAATTGCACGACCTGGTCGCCGAACGCGGCGACGTCGTCGGGGTCGTGCGAGATGAGCACCATCGGGATGTCGAGCCGCGCCTGCAGTTCCGCGAGCTCGTGGCGCATGCGCTGGCGCAGCGCGCCGTCGAGCGCCGCGAACGGCTCGTCGAGCAGCAGGATGCGCGGCTGCGCCACCAGCGCGCGCGCCAGCGCGACGCGCTGCTTCTGTCCGCCCGATAGCTGCGACGGAAACTGCCCGGCGAGCGTGTCGAGTTCGAACGCATGCAGCCAGTATGCAACTTCCGGCGGCACCGTCTTCGCGCGCGGGTTGCGCAGGCCGGACGTGAGCCCGAACGCGATGTTCTGGCGCACGTTCAGGTGCGGAAACAGCGCATAGTCCTGGAACAGGTACGCGACACGGCGCGCGCGGGTCGGCACGTCGATGCCGCGCGCGGCGTCGAACAGCGGTTCGCCGTTCAGCGTGATCGTACCTTCGTCGGGGGCCAGCAAACCGGCGATCGCCTGCAGTGTCATGCTCTTGCCCGCGCCGGACGGCCCGAACAGCACGACGCGCTGCGTGGTGGCCGTAAACGACACGTCCAGCGTGAAGCGGCGCTCGGCGTTCGCGTAGGTCTTGCGGATGTCGACGGCGACGCTCATGCGGCCCTCCGTCGTGCTGCCGCACGCAGGCGGGAAACCGCCCGCGCGGCGGCAACGCGGTTTTCCGCGGCCGGCGCGGCGCAATGATGCGGATGGGGCAGGCGCTTCATGTCAGCTGGCTCCGCCCGGCGCGCGACGGCACGAGCCAGCCGGTCGCGAGCAGCACGAGCACGCAGGTGATCGACGTCACCAGCACGAGGAAGTTGGCCGTGTTGTCGTCGCCGGCCTGCACGGCCGCATAGATCGCGACCGACAGCGTCTGCGTGCGCCCGGGCAGGTTGCCGGCGATCATCAGCGTCGCGCCGAATTCGCCGAGCGCGCGCGCGAACGCGAGCAGCGCGCCGGCCAGGATGCCGCGCGTGGCGAGCGGCAGCGTCACGCGGAAGAACACCGCGGCCTCGCCGAGCCCGAGCGTACGCGCGGCGCGTTCGAGATGCGGATCGACGCTCTCGAACGCGGTGCGCGCCGATTTCAGGATCAGCGGGAACGCGACGACCATCGACGCGATCACCGCGCCCTGCCACGTGAAGACGAGTTCGATGCCGAGCTTGTCGAGCCAGGCGCCGAACGTGCCGCGCCGGCCGAGCAGCACGAGCAGGTAATAACCGAGCACGGTCGGCGGCAGCACGAGCGGCAGTGTCAGCAGCGAATCGACCACATCGCGCATTGGCGAGCGCCAGCGCGCGAGCACGAAGGCGGCCGCGACGCCGAGCACGATGTCGAGCGCGGTCGCCCAGCCGGCGACCTTCAGCGACAACAGCAGCGGTACCCAGGCGTCCTGCATCACGCTACGCTCACTTGCCCGCGGGCTTGAAGCCGAACGTCGACAGCACGGCCTGGCCTTGCGGCGACGCGACGAAGTCGATGAACGACTGCGCCTGCGCGGTATGGCGGCTGTCCTTGACCACGGCGATCGGATAGGTGATGGGCGTCTGCGTCGGCACGGTCAGCACGACCTTCACGCGGCCCGGCATGATCGCGGCGTCGGTGCCGAACACAAAGCCCGCGTCGACTTCGCCGCGCGCGACGTAGTCGAGGCTCTGGCGTACGTTGGCGGCCAGCACGCCCTTCGCGCTGACGGCGTCCCACACGCCTGCCGCGCGCAGCGCGCCTTCGGTGTAGCGGCCGACCGGCACCGACGCCGGGTCGCCGTACGCGATGCGCTTCACGCCGGGCGCCGTCAGGTCGTTCAGCGACGTCGGCGCGGCCGCGTGGCTGTCCGCCGGCACGATCAGCACGAGCGAGTTCGCCGCGAAATCCCGGCGCGTGCCGGGAACGATGACCTTTTCGCTGACCGCGCGATCCATCGCCTTCTGGTCGGCCGACGCGAATACGTCGGCCGGCGCGCCCTTGGCGATCTGCTGCATCAGCACGTCCGACGCGCCGAAGTTGAACAGCACCTTGGTGTCCGGATGCTGCTTCTGGTACGCGTCGCCGACGGCCTTGAACGCGTTCGTCAGGCTCGCTGCCGCCGACACGACCAGTTCGTCGGCGGCGGAAGCCGGCGCGCTGAACGCGACGCCCGCGGCAAGCGCGGCGAGCGGCAGCAGGCGGAGCAGGGTGCGGCGAAGCGGGCGGACGGTTGAGCGCATGGTCTGGTGGTTCGAATGGTTGAAAACCGTAATCGTAATATAGGGCAGGTTATAACGCTCGACATACCGCTCATGCGACGGTGCGCATGAAACCTTCAGACTTGAAAGCCGGCGGGAATGGCGCGCGGGCGACCCGTCACGCGTGCAGCAACGGCGGCGGCGATGCGGTGCGCTGCCGGGACGACGGCTGCGACGCCGGCCGGTAGTTCGGATTGGCTTTCCAGCGCGCGCGGACGAACGGGCGCTCGTGCCCCGACAGTTCCAGCGCGACCTTGGTGACCCAGCGGTGCGACGGCACCGTGATGCCGTGCAGCGCGACGGTGACGAGCGCGAGGCTCGCGACGACAGCCGGCACCGACCAGCGATGCGGCACCGCGTGCCACGAGCCGGCGATGAAGGCCAGGGCGGCGATCGCGCCGACGATACAGCCGGTGATCGATTCGGACGGCGAATGCGCGTCGAGCGCGACGCGCGACACGCCGACCGCAATGCCGGCCGCGAGCCCGAGCGCGATGCCGGCGATCCGCACCGGCGTGCGCGTGCGGATCAGCGCCAGGAAGATCGCGACGGGATAGACCGACGTCGACAGCATCGCGTGGCCGCTGAACCCCGTGAAATCCCATTTGCGGATGCCGATGCCCCAGCCGAGGAACGCGATCTTCGTGAGCGCGACGACGCCGATCGTGGCCGCGAGCACGCCGAGCCACGCGGCCGAGCGCTGCCACGAGTAGCCGAGCGCCAGCCACAGGGCGATCGTGATCGCGAGCGGCAAGGTCAGGCCGGCGCCACCGAATGCGGTGATCGTGATCCACAGGTGAGACGACAGGTCGAACATCGGGAGGGGAACGAGCAGAGGCGGGACGAATGCTTAAATCAACGCGCGAGCCGGAAAGAACGACTACAACGGATACAAGCGGCTAAGCCCCAGTATAGCGCCGCGACTGTTCGAGGCCCGTTTTTTGAGCCGCGGGGAACGATCCGCGTGCAGGAAAAATCCCAGAAACAATGTTATGGTGCATTGCACAAAGTCGAACGATGCATCCTGTGTGGTGTCCCATTTTTCCTGACTGCGAGCCCGATCGATGACCAAAAGTCTGACGAAGGTATGGCTGGGCGGCATGAAGCGCATGCTGTCCCCGTCCGCCAAACGTGCGTCGCGCGATGCGCAGCGAGTCACGCGCGATGCGCTGGAGGCGGCTGCGTCGCCTGCCGTAACTGATCTGTCCCCGCCCCGAGAGTCGCGCGTGCGGCCGCGCGCGGCTGCGTGGGCGACCGGCGAATGGACGCGCGGCGAACATCCGATGGCGCCCGCGCTCGGGCGCCTCGTCCAGCAACTGGCGTACGGACTCTACGTGCCGCGTGGCAGCCGACGCGGCGCGATGCCGCTCGTCGTGATGCTGCATGGCTGCCAGCAGTCCGTCGACGAGTTCGTGCAGGGCACCCGGATGAACCTGCTGGCTGACAAGCACGGCTTCGCGGTGCTGTACCCGGAGCAGTCGTCGCGCGCGCACGCGCACGGCTGCTGGCACTGGTATGAAGATACCGATCGCGCGGGCCGCGGCGAAGCCGATGCGGTCGCGTCGCTCGTCGACGCGCTCGTCGACGAGCACGGCTTCGACGCGTCGCGCGTCTACGTCGCCGGGCTGTCGGCCGGTGCGGGCCTCGCGGCGTTGCTCGCGCTGCACCATCCGGACCGTTTCGCGGCGGTCGCGCTGCACTCCGGCCCGGCGTTCGGCGAGGCGAACTCCGGCATCAGCGCGATGGACGTGATGCGGCGCGGCTTGCGGGAGAATCCGGCCGCAGTTGTCGACGCGCTGATCGACGCCGCTGCGTACCCAGGCATGCCCGCGCTGATCGTGCAGGGCGACGGCGACCATGTCGTCGCGCCGAAGAATGCGGACCAGCTGACGGTGCAGTTCATGCGCCTGAACCGGCTCGCGGACAGCCGCGGCGCATTGCGCGGCGGCGAGCGCGTGGAGACGCGCGAGGCGGGCGCCCAGATCACCGACGTGCGCCGCGACGGCGAGCCGGTCGTGCGGCTCTGTCACGTGAAAGGGCTCGATCATGCATGGGCAGGCGGCGACGAAGCGGTGCCGTTTCACGCGGCCGTCGGCCCCGATGCGAGCGCCATGATCTGGTCCTTTTTCGAACAGAATCGTCGCACTGTGGCGACCGAACGACGCACCGCGTGATCGATGCTGGCCAATAACTAGGGTTTTCCCTATAATTCGGGAAAACCCTAGTCAAAGAACCTTTGGATTGCGAGATCGACCATGTACCTGCTGAGCCACCTCTTCCTGATGCTGACCAAGAACGCTGAAAAGGCCTCGAAAGAGCGCGCCGAGGCGTACCTGTCCGAAGCGACCGACATCTACGATCTCGAATTCCGTATGCGCAAGATCGATCGCGAAGCGGCGATGAACCGTCCGTTCTCGTTCGGCTCGCGTTAAGCAGCGCAGCGCGGGCCGGCTCGTCAGCCGGTCCGGCGAACCACACAAAAGGGCGTGTGCGGCAACCAGCCGCACACGCCCTTTTTGTATTCGTCGCCGGATGTTGCGTCAGACGACCGTCAGGCGCACCGGCACGTTGTTGCGGGTCGCGTTCGAGTACGGGCACACGTGGTGCGCCTTGTCCACCAGCGCCTGTGCGTCGGCCTTGTCGAGCCCCGGCAGCGACACCCGCAGCTCGATGTCGAGCCCGAAGCCGCCTGCGTCGTTCGGGCCGATGCCCACTTCCGCGGTGACTTGCGTGTCAGCCGGCAGCGTCCGCTTGTCCTGGCCGGCGACGAATTTCATCGCGCTCAGGAAACAGGCCGAGTAACCTGCGGCAAACAGCTGCTCCGGGTTCGTGCCTTCCGCGCCCGTGCCGCCGAGCTCGCGCGGCGCGGCCAGCTTCACTTCCAGCTTGTTGTCGGCGGATACCGCGCGGCCGTCGCGGCCGCCCGTGCTCGTGGCGCTGGTCTTGTACAGAATGTTCATCGTGCAGCTCCTGTCGGAAGAATGGGATGAAAGCGGTCCGGTCGGACGGGGTGTCGCCGGCCACGAAGAAAATATAGAACACAAATGATTAGTGTGCAAATGAAATTTAAAAGAAAAAGCCCGGCAGTGCCGGGCCCGTTCGCGACCTATCGGTTCGTCAGCCTTCGTTGGTGGCCGACAGCGCGTCGCGCAGTTGCCGGAGATCCGCGCGCAGCCTGACCAGGAACTCGGGTGTTTGCTGCATCGCGCAAAAGAGATCGGCGGGTACCGAGCGTGCCTTGTCCTTCAGCGCGCGGCCTTCTGCCGTGACGCGCACGTTCACGACGCGCTCGTCGGTCGCGCTGCGCGCGCGCTCGACGTAGCCGAGCGCCTCGAGGCGCTTCAGCAAAGGCGTGACCGTGGCCGGATCGAGGTCGAGCCGGGCGGCGATGTCCTTCACCGCGATGTCGTCGCGTTCCCACAGCACGAGCATCGCCAGGTATTGGGGATAGGTCAGCGACAGCTTGTCGAGCAACGGCTTGTACGCCTTCGTCATCGCATGCGAAGTCGAGTAGAGCGCGAAGCACAGTTGCTCGTCGAGCGTCTGGGGCAGCGGGGGCAGGCGGTCCATGATTCGGGCGGCGCGGCGGACGCGCTAATGATTTGCATGCAAATTATTTTGCGCGCAAAAGATCGGGTTGAACAGGGGCGCCCGGCTAGGGGCGCCCGGCTAGGGGCGCCCGGCCAGGGGCGCCCGGCGCGGGATGGATCGGCCGGGTATGGCGATCGGCGACTGGCGCCGGGCTGGCGGGAAGGGGATCGGCGGCCGGCGGCGCGCGCCGGCCGAGCGGGCCTCAGCGGCCCGACGTGGGCGTCGCGGCGCCCGGCTCCTGCACGCCGAAGCAGCCGCGATAGGTCGCGTAGAACGAGCAGTACATCATCGTGACGATGATGATCGTCACCGGCATCATGATCGTCAGCACATAGGCGCCTGCGCCGAGCGCCTGCAGTAGCAGCGACAGACCGAACGACGTGCCGAGCGCGACGCCGAACCACAGCAGCCCGTACACGACGAACGCGCCGCGATTGCGCCAGCAGCTGACGATGCTGAAAAACAGTGCCTTGGCGGGCGGAATATCGTGCCACGCGGTGAGCACCGGCGCGAACCAGAACAGCATCGAGACCGGCGCGTAGAGCAGCGTCGCGAACAGCAGCGCGCCAAGCGTGCCCTGCGCGGCGAGCGCTTCCGGCGTCGGGCTCGTGTCGCCCGTCACGCCCAGCATCATGTGGAGCAGCCCGCCGCCGTCAATGACCGACGACGCGGCGAACACCAGCACCATCAGCGCGACGTAGACGACGCCGAGCACGAGCAGCCGCTGCGTCGTCGCGGTGCCGTACGAGCGGAACCCGTCGATGAGGATCGTCGGCATCACCGGCTTGCCGGCCACCGTGTCGCGGCATGCGGCCATGAAGCCGACGGCGATGCCGGGGATGAACAGCAGCGGCAGCGCCGCGCCGATCACCGGCACCATCGACACCAGCGTGATCGCCAGCAGGTACGTGAAAAACAGCGTGATGAACGCCAGCGGGTTCCGGCGGAACAGCCAGATGCCTTGACGGAACCAGACATAGCCCGCTTTCGCGGGCACTTCGATCAGTTGCATGCGGTATGGGTCTCGGGAAGCGCGGGCGTATGGGCGATACGCTCACGCAGGATGCGTTCGAAATGACCGGGGTCGTGCGGTTTGAGCATTTCGGCTGCGCGCGGCAGGTAGAAGTCGTACAGGCGCGACACCCAGAAACGGTACGCGCCCGCGCGCAGCATGTCGCTCCAGTGGCGGCGTTCCTCGGCCGTGAACGGCCGCACGGTCTGGTAGGCGCGCAGCAGCGCGTCCGCGCGCGCGACGTCGAGCACGCCCGTCGCGAGGTCGACGCACCAGTCGTTGACGGTCACTGCGACGTCGAACAGCCATTTGTCGCAGCCCGCGAAATAGAAATCGAAGAAGCCGCCGAGCCGGACGTCGTGGCCGGTGCCGGGCGCCGCGTGCGCGAACAGGACGTTGTCGCGGAACAGGTCGCAGTGGCACGGCCCGCTCGGAAGTGCCGCGTAATCGTCAGACGCGAAGAACGCGGCCTGGTGCGCGAGTTCGCCTTCGAGCAGCGTGCGTTGCGCGTCCGAGATGAACGGCACGATTGCCGGGACGTTTTCCTGCCACCACGGCAGGCTGCGCAGGTTCGGCTGGTAGCGCGCGTAGTCGCGCCCCGCGAGGTGCAGGCGCGCGAGCATCTGCCCGACCTCGATGCAGTGTTCGATTCCCGGCGCGAGTTCGGCGGCACCGTCGAGCTTCGTGACGATCGCCGCCGGCTTGCCGTGCAGCTCGCCGAACAGCGCGCCGTCGTCGCGCGGGATCGGGTCCGGCACCGGCACGCCATGGCCGGCCAGATGGCGCATCAGCTCGAGGTAGAACGGCAGCTGTTCCGCCGTCAGCTTTTCGAAGATCGTCAGGACGTACTCGCCGCGCGTCGTCGTCAGGAAGAAATTGCTGTTCTCGATACCGGACGGAATGCCGCGGAACGCCAGCACGTCGCCCAGTTCGTAGTGGCGCATCCATTGCGCGAGATCGGAGTCGGAAACAGCGGTGAAAACGGCCATGCGAGATGCGTCTGGTCAATTGTCGGCCCGCGCGGTGCGTGCGGCGCGACAGGAGGTGAAGGGAGGGCCTGCGTGCCGCGCCGGAACGGCGTGGCGCGGCAGGCGGATCAGTAGCGCAGGTTCAGTGACGGCAGCCGCGTGATCGGGATGCCCGCGTCGTGCGGCTTCGGCGACGTGTCGGGTGTCGAGCTCATCTGGTAGCGCGTGCCGAAGTTCGATTTCACGTCGATCTCGACCGGCTTGCCGCGATCGCGATACTCGGTGACCTCGGTGCCGTTCTTGCTCTTTTCGTGGAAGCTCGGCGTGCGGCGGATGTCGGCGAAGTCGACTTTCGACGTGACTTGGGCACCGGGCCGGTTGATCTTGCGGAGATCGGGCAGGCCGGCGGCTTCGTTGGCCTCGGCCCGGGCCTGCGCGTCGGCGTCAGGCGTGCCGCCGGCGGCATGAGCGACGCTGGCGGCGACAAACGCGGCGGCAGCGGCGACGAAAATGAGCGGCTTCATGATGAGTCTCCAGTGAACTTGTCGATTTTAGCAAATACTGCGCGCGGCCCGGCCCTCGCGTGCAAGCCGGCGGCCATGAGCGTGACCGGGTTCCGTGGTAATGTCGTCCGATCAGACGAGGTGTTGAAAATGAAGAACGATTTGAGCCGCCGCCACCGGGTGCTGACACCCGAAAGCCCGTCCGTCGAAGCATTCGACGATCCGATCGCCGCCGTCGCGCGGTTGTCGGCCATCTACGACACCAATACGGGTTTCCTGCGCGACGCATTCGCGCGCTATCGCCGCCACGAACCGATTACCGAGCACGTGCGTGCGTGCTACCCGTTCGTGCGCATCCGCACCGATGTCAACACGCACGTCGATTCGCGTCGCTCGTACGGCTTCGTCGCGGGCCCCGGCGTGTTCGAAACCACGGTTACGCGCCCCGATCTGTTCGCGAACTACTATCGCGAGCAACTGCGCCTGCTGTCGAAGAACCACCATGTGAAGATCGAGATCGGCGTCTCGTCGCAGCCGATCCCGATTCACTTCGCGTTTCCCGAAGGCATCCATCTCGAAGGCGAGCTCGACCGCGACCGCCTGCTCGCGATGCGCGACATCTTCGATACGCCGGACCTGTCATACCTCGACGATCGCATCGTCAACGGCACGTTCGAGCCCGCGCACGGCGAGCCGCATCCGCTCGCGCTGTTTACCGCCGCGCGGGTCGACTTCTCGCTGCACCGGCTGCGTCACTACACGGCGACGTCGCCCACGCATTTCCAGAACTACGTGCTCTACACGAACTACCAGTTCTACATCGACGAGTTCGTGAAGCTCGGCCGCGCGCTGATGACGGAAAGCACCGATCCCGAAGTGCGCGAGTACCGCAGCCAGTACAGCGCGTTCGTCGAGCCGGGCGATGTCATTACGTACAACGCGAACCTCGGCAGCGAACCGGCCGAGGGCGCCGCGCCGCCGCGCCTGCCGCAGATGCCCGCGTATCACCTGAAGCGCGCGGACGGCAGCGGGATCACGATGGTCAACATCGGCGTCGGCCCGTCGAACGCGAAGACGATCACCGATCACATCGCGGTGCTGCGTCCGCACGCATGGGTGATGCTCGGTCACTGCGCGGGGCTGCGCAACACGCAGCGCCTTGGCGACTACGTGCTGGCGCACGGTTACGTGCGCGAGGATCACGTGCTCGACGCCGACCTGCCGCTGTGGGTGCCGATCCCGGCGCTCGCGGAAGTGCAGCTCGCGCTCGAGCGCGGCGTGGCGGAGGTCACCCGGCTCGAAGGCGCCGAACTGAAGCGGGTGATGCGCACGGGCACCGTCGCGAGCGTCGACAACCGCAACTGGGAACTGCGCGATCATCGCGAGCCCGTGCAGCGGCTGTCGCAGAGCCGCGCGATCGCGCTCGACATGGAAAGCGCGACGATCGCCGCGAACGGCTTCCGCTTCCGGGTGCCGTACGGCACGCTGCTGTGCGTATCGGACAAGCCGCTGCACGGTGAGCTGAAGCTGCCGGGCATGGCCGATACGTTCTACCGCGGGCAGGTCGACCAGCATCTGCAGATTGGCGTGAAGGCGATGGAGATCCTGCGCACGAACGGGCTCGACAAGCTGCATAGCCGCAAGCTGCGGAGCTTTGCGGAAGTGGCGTTTCAGTGATGTGAACGCCGGCCCCGGTTACGGTGCGCGTCGCGATGTGCGGCGTGCCGTCGACCGGGGCAGGTCAGCCTTCCTCCAGCGGATACGCGCGTTCGAGCGCGATTGCGCTGCGAACCTGCGTCAGAGCAATGCCTTTCCGGCCGCTACGTGCGATTCGCTCATGCCTGTTTCGTGCATCGAATCACGCACCGCGTCGACGATCCTGATCGCATCCGCGCGCCGCTTGCTCGCCAGCCGTCGCTCCCCGAGCGCCTGCAGCGGCGCGCCACCGAAATACGCCATGATGTCCGGCAGGCGACGCACCGTGCCGCGGCTGCCCCAGCAGCCGTCATCGATCTCCGTTGGAAATACCCACACGCGTGTCGCGACGGCGTCTACCGTTACGCCTTCCGCGCGTGCGACGGCGGCGGTTACGTCGGCGATCAGCGCGGCGCGCGCGGCATCCGAGTACTGTCCTTCCGGTACGGTCGGCACGATCCGGTAGATCGGCGCAGGCGCGACGGCACCGGCGCGATACACGGCCGCCGGCCGATGAACGAAGATCCACGTCACGTCGCGCACGCGCGGATTGTCGGGATCGAGTCCCTCGTGACGGATCAGCGTTCCGGTCAGTTCGTTCATCAGTTGCGCCTCGGCATGCGGCGCGAGCGCGCCTTCGGGAAGGGTGACGTCGATCATCGGCATGGTGGTGTCCTGGTTCGGTGGAGACGGCGTCGCTCCGGTTCCGGCGACGTCAATCCAGTGTATGAACCGCATGCCCAAGCGCGAAGTGGCGAAACTGCCATTCGGCGATGCCATTTCCGACATCGCGCCCGACCCCTGTCGCACGTAGCTAGCGCGCGAAGCGACGGCGGTATTCGCCGGGGGAGATGCCGGTCTCGCGCTTGAACAGTTGCCGGAAACCGCTGATGTCCGCGTAACCGACGCGCGCGCAAACCGTGTCGATCGCGAGCCGCGTTTCCGCGAGCAGCCGCTTCGCGACTTCGATTCTGAGCGTTTGCAGATACCTGAGCGGCGGGGCGCCCACCGCGTCCCTGAACCGGCGATGGAGCGTGCGTTCGCTCATCGCGACGTGGTCGCTCAGCCGGGCGAGGCTGAAGGGTTCGCGCAGATGCTTTTCCATCCAGCGTTGCGCGCGCGCGATGGCCGGGTCGTCGTGCCGGTCATGGCCCATCCGGTCGAGGTCGATGAATGAATCCTGCGATGCGCGGTTCATGTCGATCAGCATGAGCCGGGCGACGGACGCGGCAAGGCGCGCGTTCGCCAGCTTGTCGACGACCCGCAGCGCGAGATTCTGGTACGAGGTGACGGCGCCACCGCACAGGATGCCGTCCTGCTCGGTCAGGACGTCCGCTGCGCGCAGCGCCACGTCCGGATAGCGTGAGCGGAAGCTCGATGCTTTCGACCAGTGCGTCGTGGCGACGCGTCCGTCGAGCAACCCGGCTTCCGCGAGCAGGAATGCGCCCGTGCAGTACGTGGCGATCAGCGTGCCGCGTGCATGTTGCCGGCGCAGCGCGTCGAACAGCGGAGCGAGCGATGCGGGCTGGTCGAGCAGCCGGTCGAGATCCGCGACGAACGGGGCGGTCAGCCAGATTGCGTCGGCGGTGCTGCCGCCGTGGATCGCGCCGTCGACCGGGATGAGCTGGCCGGAGGCTGCGCGCACCGGCCGTCCGCCGATCGATTCGACGCGCCAGCGGAACGGTGCGGCGGCGCGGCCTTGCGGTAGCGATGACGCGAGATGATTGGCCGCCGTGAGAATGTCGGTCGGCGCGGCGATGCCGGACGCCAGCGCATGGTCGACGGCCCAGATTCGGATGAGCGGCATGAGTGGCGGGATTGGCCTCGGACAAGGGCAATGCTACCACCGGCGTCAAGCGGTCCGGCTGGCCGCCAGATGGCTTGTTCGAGACGAGTGCGATGAACGTCGAAGAACGGCCGTGCGCCCGCAATGGCTGGTTGGGCATCGATACGCTGGCGCGACCCGATTGCCGGCGCCGCGCTCACCATTGCACGGGTTCGATCGCCCGGTCGAATGCCGCCTCGTGCCGTTGCTGACCCGCCACGTCACTTGCTGTTACGGCCTCTACCGGTGCATGCCGCAGCGAACGCATTTGCCGCGAAGGAATCGGCTGCTGATGGATTTCCTGGCCGAGCGGCCCGGCGCTCATCCGGATCTGGCGCCACTTTCGCTGCCGGATGCGCCGGCGTGACGGCGTACTTGCGATTCGGGTTTCGGCAGCGCGGGAGGTATGGTCCGGAAACGACAAGGCCGCCTGGCGCTGTAGCGCGCAGGCGGCCTTGTCGTCGAAGCTCGAGTCGTGTTGCTCAGCACTCGCCTTTCTTCGCGTGTCCCGGCGGGCAGTGATAGCCGCCGCGGCCTTCATGACCATGATGGCGCTCGTGGTCTTCCCATTCGCGGCGCTCCCAGTAGCGTCGGCCGTCCCAGTAGCGGTCGCCGTGCCAGCCGACGATCACCACCGGCGCAGGTGCGACGACGACCGGCGCGGGCGTACCGATGTTGACGTCGACGTTGACGGCGTGGGCGAGGCCGGACAGCGAAAGACCGAGGCCGGCGAAGGCGAGGGCGATCAGCGAGCGTTGCATGTTGTTTTCCGTGATGTCGTTGTCAAATGGCCGGCGCGACGCGGTGGACGCGAGGGGGGATCGTTCCACCGGGGGATCGCCGCACCGACCAGATGCAGTGTGCTGGTGCGGCGCGGAAAAGGCGAGCTGTGTTTGTTACGGCGGATTGGTGTCAGGCCGGCCGGCCAGGTGGACGGCCGGCAGCGTGATTTGACAATGACGGGCCGCGGGCGCGGAACATGGCGACCGCGTTGCGCGGCGCGGGCTGCCCGGATTTGACATTCGGCGGCGCACGGGCGCGAAGCGGGATTAATGCAGCGTTACAAAATGATGCGCGGCAGGTGGCGAAATCGCCACGCCTGCCGAGCGGGAAGCGAGATGCCGGCCGTGCGGCCGGCCATCGACATCGATCGCTTTACAGGTAGAACATGCGGTCTTCTTCGGGGCGCGGCGGATGATCGTCGCCGTCCGTGCCTTCTTCCTCGCCGCTGTCCTCGTAGAACGCGAGCACGGCGTCGAGCACCTGGTCGGGATCGTCGATCACCTGCATCAGGTCCATGTCTTCCGGATTGATGAGGCCCATCGGAATCAGCTGGTCGCGGAACCATTGCAGCAGCCCCTGCCAGAAGGTGCTGCCGACGAGAATGATCGGCACGAGGCGCGACTTCTTCGTCTGGATCAGCGTGAGCACTTCCGACAGTTCGTCGAGCGTGCCGAACCCGCCCGGCATCACGATCACTGCGTCGGAGTTCTTCACGAACGTGACCTTGCGCGTGAAGAAGTGACGGAAGCGCAGCGAGATGTCCTGGTAGTGGTTGCCGGCCTGCTCGTGCGGCAGTTCGATGTTCAGGCCGACCGACGGCGCCTTGCCGGCGTGCGCGCCCTTGTTCGCCGCTTCCATGATGCCGGGGCCGCCGCCGGAGATCACCGCGAAGCCGGCGTCGGACAGCTTGCGCGCGATCTGCGCAGCGAGTTTGTAGTGCGGCGTGTCGGGTTTGAGACGGGCAGAACCGTAGATGCTGACAGCCGGGCGGATCTCCGACAGGTACTCGGTCGCCTCGATAAACTCTGCCATAATCGTGAACATCTGCCACGATGCGCGCGCCTTCTTGGCCGTCGCGCGTTCTTGATCTGCGAGCGAACGCAGACTCGGAATCACTTTTCTCTTGTTCATAATGCCTGAAGAACGAAATCTGGAAGGTAAGACCCTGCTATTGGTTGACGGTTCGAGCTATCTGTATCGGGCTTACCATGCGATGCCTGATTTGCGTGGCCCGGGCGGGGAGCCGACCGGAGCGCTCTACGGAATCATCAACATGCTGCGCCGTATGCGCAAGGAAGTCAGTGCAGAGTATAGCGCTTGCGTGTTCGATGCAAAGGGTAAGACGTTCCGTGACGACCTTTATGCCGACTATAAGGCAAACCGTCCGTCGATGCCGCCCGATCTCGCATTGCAGGTCGAACCGATCCACGGCGCCGTGCGTGCGCTCGGCTGGCCGCTGCTGATGGTCGAGGGCGTCGAAGCCGACGACGTGATCGGCACGCTCGCGCGCGAAGCCGAACGGCACGGGATGAACGTGATCGTGTCGACCGGCGACAAGGATCTCGCGCAGCTCGTCTCCGATCACGTCACGCTCGTCAACACGATGACCAACGAGACGCTCGATCGCGACGGCGTGATCGCGAAGTTCGGCGTGCCGCCCGAGCGGATCATCGATTACCTCGCGTTGATCGGCGACACCGTCGACAACGTGCCGGGCGTCGAGAAGTGCGGGCCGAAGACGGCCGTGAAATGGCTGTCGCAATACGACAGCCTCGACGGCGTGATCGAACACGCGGGCGAGATCAAGGGTGTGGTCGGCGACAACCTGCGCCGCGCGCTCGACTTCCTGCCGCTCGGCCGCACGCTCGTGACCGTCGAGACGGCTTGCGATCTCGCACCGCATCTCGAGTCGATCGAAGCGTCGCTGAAGACCGACGGCGAAGCACGCGACCTGATGCGCGACATCTTTGCGCGCTACGGCTTCAAGACGTGGCTGCGCGAAGTCGACAGCGCGCCCGCAGAGGGCGGCGGCGCCGACGTGCCGGAAGGCGAGCCCGCACAAGTGGTGGCAGCGGACATCGTCCGCGAATACGAAGCGATCCAGACCTGGGCGCAGTTCGATGCGTGGTTCGCGAAGATCGATGCGGCCGCGCTGACCGCGTTCGACACCGAAACCACCTCGCTCGATCCGATGGTCGCACGGCTCGTCGGCCTGTCGTTCTCGGTCGAGCCGGGCAAGGCCGCGTATCTTCCGGTCGCGCACCGCGGCCCGGACCTGCCCGAGCAGCTTCCGCTCGACGACGTGCTCGCGCGCCTGAAGCCGTGGCTCGAAGCGGCCGATCGCAAGAAGGTCGGCCAGCACCTGAAGTACGACGCGCAGGTGCTCGCGAACTACGACATCGCACTGAACGGCATCGAGCACGACACGCTGCTCGAGTCGTACGTGCTCGAATCGCACCGCACGCACGACATGGACAGCCTCGCGCTGCGTCATCTGGGCGTCAAGACGATCAAGTATGAAGACGTGGCCGGCAAGGGCGCGAAGCAGATCGGCTTCGACCAGGTAGCGCTCGAGCAGGCCGCCGAGTATGCGGCCGAAGATGCGGACATCACGCTGCAGCTTCATCAAGCGCTGTATCCGCAGGTCGCACGCGAAGCGGGCCTCGAGCGCGTGTATCGCGACATCGAGATGCCGGTATCGCTCGTGCTGCGCAAGATGGAGCGCACCGGCGTGCTGATCGACGACGCACGCCTGCAGGCGCAAAGCAGCGAGATCGCGGCGCGGCTCATCGAGCTCGAAGGGCAGGCGTACGAACTGGCCGGCGGCGAGTTCAATCTCGGCTCGCCGAAGCAGATCGGCCAGATCTTCTTCGAGAAGCTGCAACTGCCGGTCGTGAAGAAAACGCCGAGCGGTGCGCCGTCGACCGACGAAGAAGTGTTGCAGAAGCTTGCCGAGGATTACCCGCTGCCGAAGCTGCTGCTCGAGCATCGCGGGCTGTCGAAGCTGAAGTCGACCTACACCGACAAGCTGCCGCGCATGGTGAATCCCGCCACGGGCCGCGTGCATACGAACTATGCGCAGGCTGTCGCGGTCACGGGCCGCCTCGCGTCGAACGATCCCAATCTTCAGAACATTCCGGTGCGCACGGCCGAAGGCCGGCGGATCCGCGAAGCGTTCATCGCATCGCCGGGCCACCGGATCGTGTCGGCCGATTATTCGCAGATCGAACTGCGGATCATGGCGCACATTTCCGGCGACGCGTCGCTGCTGCGCGCGTTCTCGCAGGGTGAAGACATTCACCGCGCAACCGCCGCCGAAGTGTTCGGCGTGACGCCGCTGGAGGTCAATTCCGACCAGCGCCGGATCGCGAAGGTGATCAACTTCGGGCTCATCTACGGGATGAGCGCGTTCGGCCTCGCGTCGAACCTCGGCATCACGCGCGATGCGGCGAAGCTCTACATCGACCGCTATTTCGCGCGCTACCCGGGCGTCGCGCAGTACATGGAAGACACGCGCGCCGTGGCGAAGGAGAAGGGCTACGTTGAAACCGTTTTCGGTCGCCGTCTGTGGCTGCCGGAGATCAACGGCGGCAACGGTCCGCGCCGCCAGGCGGCCGAACGCGCGGCCATCAATGCGCCGATGCAGGGCACGGCGGCCGACCTGATCAAGCTGTCGATGATCGCGGTCGACGACTGGCTCACGCGCGACCGGCTGGCGTCGAAGATGATCATGCAGGTACACGATGAACTGGTGCTCGAGGTGCCCGACAGCGAACTGTCGCTCGTGCGCGAGAAGCTGCCGGAAATGATGTGCGGCGTCGCCAAGCTGAAGGTGCCGCTGGTCGCGGAAGTGGGCGCCGGCGCGAACTGGGAAGAGGCACACTGACGCACCCCCGCGCGATTCCCGTTTCCCGCGGCATATTGTTGCAGGGATGCTGAATATCGAGATGGTTTGCTTGTGGTCAACGCGCAAGCTCCCGGACAATGCAGGTCAGTCAGGCCATTGTCGCGGGGGCAGCGCGCCCGCGTTCCGGAATTGGACGCATCGAAGTGTTTCGAACTGCACATCGATGATGTCCGAACCGGTTAATCCACCGGGCGGCGCGAACGCATCGCGTCCGCCTCGTCGGGCGGCAGCAGTTTCGAATCGCAAAGGGGGAATCAGATGCATCGGATCATCATCGTAGGCGGGGGCGCGGGCGGCCTGGAACTGGCGACGCGGCTCGGCGACCGTTACGGCGCGCGCGGCAATCGTCCCGCGCGTGCGCTTGTCACGCTCGTCGACCGCAATCCGACGCACATCTGGAAGCCACTGCTGCACGAGGTCGCGGCCGGCAGCATGGATCCGTTCACGCAGGAGCTCGAATATGCGGCGCAGGCGCGCTGGCATGGCTTCGAGTTCCAGCAGGGCGAGCTGACCGCGCTCGACCGCGCCGCGAAGCGCATCACGCTGTCGCCGGTCAACGACAGCGACGGCGAGGAACTGCTGCCGGCGCGCGATCTGGAATACGACACGCTCGTGATCGCGATCGGCAGTACGACGCACTTCTTCGGCGTGCAGGGCGCGGCGGAAAACGCAATCGCGCTCGATACGGTCGGCGAGGCCGAGCGTTTCCGCAAGCGCTTGATCGCCGCGTGCATGCGCGCCGAGCACCAGGCGCCGGCGCAGCCCGCGCCCGGTGCGGCGGCCGAGCCGCGCATCCAGGTCGTGATCGTCGGCGGTGGCGCGACGGGCGTCGAGCTGTCGGCGGAGCTGCGCAACACCGCGCAGGTGCTGTCCGTCTATGGGCTGCACAAGCTCGACCCGCAACACGATGTCGGCATCGTGCTGATCGAATCGGGGCCGCGGATTCTGCCTGCGCTGCAGGAGCGCGTATCGGCGGCAACGGCCGAGCTGCTTGAAAAACTCGGTGTGCGACTGATGCTCGCGGAGCGCGTGACCGAGGTCGCGCCGGGTTTCGTGCATACCGCGAGCGGCAAGGCGGTGCGTGCGGATCTCACGGTCTGGGCAGCCGGCATCAAGGCGCCGTCCGTGCTGTCGCATCTCGATGGCCTGCAGGTCAACAAGCTCGGCCAACTCGACGTGCGCCGCACGCTGCAGACCTTTACCGACGACAACGTGTTCGCGCTCGGCGATTGCGCGGCTTGTGTGTGGCCCGGCAACGAACGCAACGTGCCGCCGCGCGCGCAGGCGGCGCACCAGCAGGCGAGCTTCCTGCTGAAGGCGATCGGATGCCGGCTCGACGGGCGTACGCTGCCCGAGTTCACGTATCGCGATTTTGGTTCACTCGTGTCGCTCGGTCACTTCAGCGCGGTCGGCAACCTGATGGGCGGCCTGATCGGCGGCAACATGCTGATCGAGGGGCTGTTCGCGCGGTTCATGTACATGTCGCTGTACCGGCTGCACATCGCGGCGCTGCACGGCTATCCGCGCATGATGCTCGATACGTTCGCGCACTGGCTGCGCCGCACGACGCTGCCGCGCGTGAAGCTGCACTGACCACGCGTTCGTGTATCGAACGGGCCGGGAACGCGCATTGCGCGTGTTCCCGGCCCGTTGTCTTTTCGGGCGCCGGATGACTGCCGGCGCGCTTGCCGGGCACCGAGCCCGCGACCCGACTTTCTTTCAATCTGCAAGCATTCGGCTGCCTGGCGGCGACCGCTTCATGCCCGCTGCGCGCGGCTTCCAGGGCGTGTCGACGCAGCCGGGTCGATTCGTCGTAATCGAGTCTTACACATCTGACAGTTGACGCGACAACGGATTATTGGGCATCTTGTCCGGGTTTTCGCTTGCGGCGAGGTGCCACCCGCCGCGACATCCGCGCCGTCAAGTCGAGTCCCTGGCCGTGACGGTGGCGCCCAATCGAGGAGTGCATTCATGTTGAAACCCGAAGTCGACAGCCTGGTTCCCCACGTTCCGTTCTCGCGCCGCAAGTTCATGCAGGCCGCGCTGGGCGGCACTTTCGCGGCGGCTGTGCTGCCCGTGTCTGCGCAGACGGTCACGACCGACAGCGCCGGGCTGGACGTCGACACCATTGAGATCCGCTCGGGCGACGCGAGCATCCCCGCATATCGTGCGCAGCCGGCCGGCAAGACAAACCTGCCGGTCGTCATCGTGATCCACGAGATCTTCGCTGTGCACGAGCATATCGCCGATGTCTGCCGGCGCTTCGCGAAGCTCGGCTATCTCGCGATCGCGCCCGACCTGTTCGCGCGGCAAGGCAATGCTTCGAAGTATCCGACGATCCAGTCGCTCGTCGACCACATCGTCAGCAAGGTGCCGGACCGCCAGGTCACCGAGGATCTCGATGCGACCGTCGCGTGGGCCGGCAAGAACGGTGGCGACCTGTCGCGTCTCGGCGTGACGGGGTTCTGCTGGGGTGGCCGTCAGGCATGGCTGTATGCGGAGCACAATCCGCACGTGCTGGCAGCCGTTGCGTGGTACGGGTTCGTCGAGGGCAAGACCGACGAGATGACGCCGTTCAATCCGGTCGACCATGCGTCGTCGCTGAAGGTGCCGGTGCTCGGGCTGTACGGCGAGAAGGATGCGAACATCTCGCAGACGTCGCTTGCCGACATGCGCAAGGCAGTCCAGGCGAGCGATTCGAAGCTCGCGCGCCAATCGGAGATCGTCGTGTATCCGGATGCCGGCCACGCGTTCTTCGCCGATTACCGGCCGAGCTATGTGAAGTCCGATGCCGAGGACGGCTGGAGGCGCTCGATCGAGTGGTTCCAGAAGTACGGCGTGATGTAAACGGCAAGCGGCGGCAGATGCCGCCGCTTCGTCGTCGCGCCGCGACGGTGTTTACGGCGTCGGGCCGGTCGCGATCGGCCGCGACGGATCGGCGCTCCATTCGCTCCACGAGCCCGGATACAGCGATGCGCCGTGCAGCCCCGCGATTTCGAGTGCGAGGGCGTTGTGGCATGCGGTCACGCCGGACCCGCATTGCAGGATCACGTTGTTCGGTTCGGTGCCGGCCAGCAGCGTGGTGAACGTCTCGCGCAGTTCATGACCGGTCTTGAAGCGGCCGTCGGCGTTCAGGTTGTCCTTGAAGAAGCGGTTGCGTGCGCCGGGAATGTGTCCGCCGACACGATCGATCGTTTCGTTTTCGCCGCGGTAGCGGTCCGGCGCGCGTGCGTCGATCACGACACGCGTGGCCGTGGTCAGGTTCGCGAGCACGGCTGCCGCGTCGACCGTCGATTCGAGCGGGGCCGCTGCGCGGAAGTCGCCGGCGGCCGGGTGCGTTACGTCGGTCGTCAGTGGCTGGCCGGCTGCTTCCCATGCCTGCAGGCCGCCGTCGAGCACCGCGACGGAATCGTGTCCGAGCCAACGCAGCAGCCACCACAGGCGCGCTGCATAGGCGCCGCCTTGCGCGTCATAGGCAACGACCTGCTGGCCCTGCTTGACGCCGCGGCTGGCGATCAGCGTCGCGAGCGCGTCCCGCGTCGGCAGCGGATGGCGACCATTGGTGCCGGTCTTGCGGCCCGACAGGTCGCGATCGAGATGAAGATACTGTGCGCCCGCGATGTGGCCGGCCGCATAGGCGGCTTCGCCGGCAGCCGGATCGACGAGATCGAAGCGGCAATCGAATACGACGACGCTGCCCGGCGCTGCGGCCAGTCGCTCGGCGAGATTCGCTGCGGAGATGAGCGTGGTGTAATGGGTATGTGACATGACGGCTCCCTGGAGTGCAAACGGCCTGATACTCCAAGTCTAAACAAAAAAAGACGGGCCGAAACCCGTCTTTTCATGATGCCGGATGCCGTGCGGCGCCAACGCGCCGCGCGGGCCGTCAGAGATCGCCGAGGTGGCGGCGCAGGAACTCGTGGAAGTGCTGCATGCCGTCTTCCATCGGGCTCTGGTACGGGCCGACCTGCGATTCGCCGCGCGCCATCAGGGCGCGGCGGCCTGCGTCCATCCGCATTGCGATTTCGTCGTCCTCGACGGCCGTTTCCATATAGGCGGCGCGCTCGGCCTCGACGAACTCGCGCTCGAACAGCGCGATTTCCTCGGGGTAATAGAACTCGACAATGTTGGTCGTCTTCTGCGGGCCGCGCGGAATCAGCCACGACACGACCAGCACGTGCGGATACCACTCGATCATCAGGCCCGGGTAGTAGACCATCCAGATCGCGCCGAACTCCGGCGGTACGCCGTTGCGGAACTTGAGCACCTGCTCGTGCCACTTCTGGTAAGTCGCGCTGCCCGGTTTTGCGAGCGCGTTGTGCACGCCGACCGTCTGCACGCTGTACCAGTCGCCGAACTCCCAATTGAGATCGTCGCACGACACGAAGCTGCCGAGGCCCGGGTGGAACGGGACGACGTGGTAATCCTCGAGGTAGACCTCGATGAACGTCTTCCAGTTGTAATCGCACTCGTGCACTTCGATGTGATCGAAGTGGTACTCGGAGAAGTCGAAGTGATGCTTCGTGCCGAGGTTCGCGAGATCGCGCGCGACGTTGCGGCCTTCGGCCTCGAACAGCAGCCCCTGCCAGTTCTGCAGCGGGCTCTTGCCGAGATTCAGGCACGGCTTGTCGGGGAAGTGCGGCGCGCCGAGCAGCTGGCCTTCCAGATCGTACGTCCAGCGGTGCAGCGGGCACACGATGTTCTGCGTGTGGCCGCGCCCGTTCAGCATGATCGCCTGCCGGTGGCGGCACACGTTCGACAGCAGTTCGATCTGGTTCGCCGGGTTGCGGACCAACACGCGGCCTTCCTTCTCGGACGGCAGCGCAAAATAATCCCCCGCCTCGGGCACCATCAACTCGTGCCCGACGTAACGAGGTCCTTTCTTGAAGAGGGTTTCGATCTCGCGCTCAAGCAGCGCCTCATCGAAGTATGCAGTGACTGGAAGCTGGCTGTGAGCCGACTTCAACTGAAGCGCGTCGCTCAGATTGGACATTCCCACTCCCGGTGTTAGCGTGAAAGCAGTGAACAACCCAACCATCGAAAAATCGATTTAGGGAAACGCGGAATTATACCCGGTTCGCCTCGCAAGGCTAGGATTAAGTGCCTGATTTGTGTCAATTTTTTGTCGGCGGTGACCGGCTGGCACACAATCTGTGACGAAGAAGGGGCCCGAATGCATGCCCGGATGCCCAAGTCGGCAGGTCGGAAAATTCTCTTTTGCCGTAGAATGTCCGACTTGTTTTGAAATTTGACACCCTCGTCCATGGCGAAAACCGCATCCCAAGGCGCCACCCCGCCCGGCAATGGCGCCGAACCGTTGCCGGACAACTACGAAACGGCGCTCGCGGAACTCGAGACGCTGGTTGCCCGGATGGAAGGCGGCGCGTTGAGCCTCGAGGATTCGCTCACGGCGTATCGCCGCGGTGCGACCCTCGTTGCGTTTTGCCAACAGCAGCTTGAGAAAGTGGAACAGCAGGTTCGCGTGCTCGACGGCGCGACGCTGAAGCCGCTTTCGTCCGGAGCGGCCGCCACGGACGGCGAAGACGACGATCTATGACATTCGAACAATGGATGCGGTCCGTGCTCGACCGCGTCGAGGACGCACTCGGCCACTATTTGCCGGCTGAAACTGTGGTGCCCACGCAACTCCACGAAGCGATGCGCTACGCGGTCCTCGGCGGCGGCAAACGCGTTCGCCCGCTGCTGTGCCATGCAGCAGGCGAACTGACCGGCGCGACCGAAGCGGCGCGCAACGCGGCGGCGGCGGCGCTGGAGATGATCCACGTCTACTCGCTCGTGCACGACGACATGCCGTGCATGGACGACGACGCGCTGCGGCGCGGCAAGCCGACCGTGCACGTGCAGTACGACGAGCCGACGGCGCTGCTGGTCGGCGATGCGCTGCAGTCGCAGGCATTCGTCGCGCTGACCGACGCCGACGCACTGGCGCCGGCGCAGCAGGCCGCGCTCGTGCGCGAGCTTGCGCTCGCAAGCGGCTCGATCGGCATGGCCGGCGGGCAGGCGATCGACCTGGCGAGCGTCGGCCTGAAGCTGACGCGCGAGCAACTCGAGACGATGCACCGGATGAAGACGGGCGCGCTTCTGCGCGCGGCCGTGCGGATGGGCGCGCTGGCCGGCGAAACGCCGTCCGCGGAAACGATGTCCGCGCTTGACGTTTACGCGGGTGCCGTGGGTCTGGCCTTCCAGGTCGTCGACGACATTCTCGACGTCACGACCGATTCGGCGACGCTCGGCAAGACGGCCGGCAAGGATGCGGCGAACGACAAGCCGACCTACGTATCGATCCTCGGCCTCGACGCGTCGCGCGAGCTCGCAGCCCAGCTGCGCGCCGAAGCGCATGATGCGCTGAAACCGTTCGGCGCACGCGCACAGCGTCTCGCCGAACTTGCCGACCTGGTGGTGAACCGGGTCAGCTGACGCGAAGCCCGCCGCTGCGCACACGCTACGGTGCGTGCAATAGAATGCGGGCGCGTTTGATTTCCTACAATGGAACGACGATGTACGACTTGCTGAAAACCATCGACGACCCGGCGGATTTGCGCCGCCTCGATCGTCGCCAACTCCAACCGCTCGCGGATGAACTGCGCGCGTTCGTGCTCGACAGCGTGTCGAAGACGGGCGGCCATTTGTCGTCCAACCTCGGGACGGTCGAGCTGACGATCGCGTTGCACTACGTGTTCAACACGCCGAACGACCGGATCGTCTGGGACGTGGGTCACCAGACCTACCCGCACAAGATCCTGACGGGCCGCCGCGACCAGATGCATTCGCTGCGCCAGTACGACGGCATCTCGGGTTTCCCGCGCCGCAGCGAATCCGAATACGACACGTTCGGCACCGCGCACTCGAGCACGTCGATTTCGGCGGCGCTCGGCATGGCGATCGGCAGCCAGCTGAACGGCGACGACCGCTTCTCGATCGCGGTGATCGGCGACGGCGCGATGACGGCCGGCATGGCGTTCGAGGCGATGAACAACGCGGGCGTGTCGGAGGATGCGAAGCTGCTCGTGATCCTCAACGACAACGACATGTCGATTTCGCCGCCGGTCGGCGCGCTGAACCGCCATCTCGCACGCCTGATGTCGGGCCGCTTCTACGCGGCCGCGCGCGCGGGTGTCGAGCGCGTGCTGAGCGTTGCACCGCCGGTGCTCGAACTTGCACGCAAGCTCGAGGAGCACGCGAAGGGCATGGTTGTGCCGGCAACGCTGTTCGAAGAGTTCGGCTTCAACTACATCGGCCCGATCGACGGTCACGATCTCGATTCGCTGATCCCGACGCTGCAGAACATCCGCGAACTGCGCGGCCCGCAGTTCCTGCACGTGGTGACGAAGAAAGGCCAGGGCTACAAGCTCGCCGAAGCCGATCCCGTGCTCTACCACGGCCCCGGCAAGTTCAACCCGGCCGAAGGCATCAAGCCGTCGACCACGCCCGCGAAGAAGACGTACACGCAGGTGTTCGGCGAATGGCTGTGTGATGAAGCCGAGCGCGATTCGCGCGTCGTCGGCATCACGCCCGCGATGCGCGAAGGCTCGGGCATGGTCGAGTTCGAGAAGCGCTTCAAGGATCGCTACTACGACGTCGGCATCGCCGAGCAGCACGCTGTGACGTTCGCGGGCGGCATGGCGACCGAGGGGCTGAAGCCCGTCGTCGCGATCTACTCGACGTTCCTGCAGCGTGCGTACGACCAGCTGATCCACGACGTCGCGCTGCAGAACCTGCCGGTCGTGTTCGCGATCGACCGCGCGGGCCTCGTCGGCGCCGACGGCGCGACGCACGCGGGCGCGTACGATCTCGCGTTCATGCGCTGCATCCCGAACATGACGATCATGGCTGCGTCCGACGAGGACGAGTGCCGCCAGATGCTGCACACGGCGCTTCAGCAGCCGAACCCGACCGCGGTGCGTTATCCGCGCGGCGCGGGCACGGGCGTGGCGACGGTGAAGGAATTCACCGAGATCCCGCTCGGCAAGGGTGAAGTGCGTCGCCGCACGTCGCAGCCGGAAGGCAAGCGCGTCGCGATCCTCGCATTCGGCACGATGGTCGCGCCGTCGCTCGCGGCGGCCGAGGAGCTCGACGCAACGGTGGCGAACATGCGCTTCGTGAAGCCGGTCGATGCGGCGCTCGTGCGTGAGCTCGCCGAGACGCACGACTGTCTCGTCACGGTCGAGGAAGGTTGCGTGATGGGCGGTGCGGGTTCGGCCTGCGTCGAAGCCCTGATGGAAAGTGGGGTTATCCGACCCGTAATACAATTGGGCCTCCCTGACCAGTTCATCGATCATGGCGATCCCGCGAAGCTGCTGTCGCAATGCGGCCTCGACGGCGCGGGCATCGCGAAATCGATTCGCGAACGCTTCCTGAGCCCGGCGGCCGATGTCGCCGGTCAGGCGAAGCGGGTCGCGTAAGCTGGCGCCGCCTGCGGGCGGCGTCGGTGCGACTGGCGTAACCGGTCTTCATTGATGCGGAAAACATGGGCCTGCGGGCCCATGTTGCTTTTCCGGCTGCCGCGTGACGCGGCGTGCGCGTCGTCGAACGCGCGGCTTACAAGGATTGAACAAGATGAACCAGATGAATCCCGCCTTCGTGATGCCCGACGTGCAGAGCACGGTGGATACCCGCCAGATTCCGATTCAGCGCGTGGGCGTGAAGGCGGTCCGGCATCCGTTGACGGTGTGCACTGAAAGCGGCGACGTGCAGCCGACCGTCGGCGTCTGGAACCTCGACGTGCGCCTGCCCGCCGATCAGAAAGGCACCCACATGTCGCGCTTCGTCGCGCTGCTCGAGGAGAACCGCGCGCCGCTGACGGTCGAGCGCTTCCGCGCGATGCTCGCGTCGATGCTCGAGAAGCTGGAAGCGGAAGCAGGCCGCATCGAGGTCACGTTCCCGTACTTCGTGAACAAGACGGCGCCGGTGTCGGGCGTGCAAAGCCTGCTCGACTATGAAGTGACGCTCGCGGGCGAAAGCCGCGACGGCGAGACGCGCCTGTTCCTGAAGGTGCTCGTGCCGGTGACGAGCCTGTGCCCGTGCTCGAAGAAGATCTCGCAGTACGGCGCGCACAACCAGCGCTCGCACGTGACGATCGACGCCGAACTCGCGGCCGACCTGCCGGTCGAGGCGCTGATCCGCATCGCGGAAGAAGAGGCGTCGTGCGAACTGTGGGGCTTGCTGAAGCGTCCGGACGAGAAATTCGTCACGGAGCGTGCCTACGAGAACCCGAAGTTCGTCGAGGATCTGGTGCGCGACGTCGCGCAGCGTCTCGATGCGGACGAGCGCGTGGTCGCCTACGTGCTCGAGGCCGAGAACTTCGAGTCGATCCACAATCACAGCGCCTATGCGCTGATCGAGCGCGACAAGCGACACGCCGCGTAACGCTGCGTCGTTTTGCCGCTGCAACGAATAAGGCCGCTCGTCCGAGCGGCCTTTTTGTATTCCGGCGTGTGCCGGTGCGTGCGGTGTCGCGTTGCGCGAATCAGCGTGCGAGCGACGCGAGATCCCAGCGCGGTTTCACCGTGAACGCATAGTCGGCATTCGCCTGCTCGGGCCAGCGGCCGAGCCGCAAGGCACCCGCGAGCGCGATCATCGCGCCGTTGTCGGTGCAAAGTGCGAGATCGGGATAGTGCACGTCGAAGCCGCGCTTCGCGGCAGCGGCCGACAGCGCCGCGCGCAACTGGCGGTTCGCGCCGACGCCGCCCGCGACCACGAGGCGCTTGAGCTTCGTCTTCTTGAGTGCGGCGAGCGACTTCGCGACCAGCACGTCGACGGCCGCGTCGACGAAGCCGCGTGCGAGGTCGGCCTTCGCACGCTCGAGTGCTTCGCCATCCAGCTTCGCCGCCTCGAACTTCTTCATCTGCGTGAGCACGGCGGTCTTCAGGCCGCTGAAGCTGAAGTCGAGATCGCCCGAATGCAGCATCGGGCGCGGCAGCACGATCGCGCCCGGCGTGCCGGTTTCCGCGAGCTTCGACACTTCCGGACCGCCCGGATAGCCGAGGCCGATCAGCTTCGCCGTCTTGTCGAACGCTTCGCCGGCCGCGTCATCGAGCGTCTCGCCGAGCGTCTCGTACACGCCGACGTCGGTCACGCGCATCAGTTGCGTGTGGCCGCCCGACACCAGCAGCGCGATGAACGGGAACGGCGGCGGTTCATCGACGAGCAGTGGCGACAGCAGGTGGCCTTCGAGGTGATGGATGCCGACGGTCGGCTTGTTCCACGCGAGCGCGAGCGCGTTCGCGATGCTTGCGCCGACCAGCAGCGCGCCGGCGAGGCCGGGGCCTTGCGTGAATGCGATCGCGTCGATGTCGTCGCGGCGCGTGCCGCTTTGCGCCATCACTTCCTCGAGCAGCGGCAGCGCGCGGCGGATGTGGTCGCGCGACGCGAGCTCGGGCACGACGCCACCGTATTCGCGGTGCATTGCGATCTGCGAATGGAGCGCGTGCGCGAGCAGGCCGCGCTGCGTGTCGTAGAGCGCGAGGCCGGTTTCGTCGCAGGAGCTTTCGATGCCGAGAACGAGCATGGGTGCGGGCAGGGCGCGCTATATCGAGCACGCCGCAGGAAGATAAACGTAACCGCAAATTATAGCAGGCGAGGGCAGGCCGCCGCTGCGGGTGGCCCGGGCCCGGAGCCGGACAGGTACAATCCGCGCCATGGAAACTTACGACATCGCCGTGATCGGCGCGGGCGCCGCCGGGATGATGAGCGCCGCGGTCGCCGGGCAACTCGGCCGCCGCGTGGTGCTGATCGATCACGCGCCGCGGCTCGCCGAGAAAATCCGCATCTCGGGCGGCGGCCGCTGCAACTTCACGAATCTCTACGCCGGGCCGGACAACTACCTGTCGTCGAATCCCCATTTCGCGCGCTCGGCGCTCGCGCGCTATACGCCGCGCGACTTCCTCGGGCTGCTCAAGCGCCATCACGTGACCTGGCACGAAAAGCACAAGGGCCAGCTCTTTTGCGACCACGGCAGCGACGCGATCATCGACATGCTGAAGGGCGAATGCGACACCGGCGGCATCGCATGGCGCCGGCCGGTGGTCGTCGACGCGGTGCGCCACGCGCCGGCCGACGGCTTCACGCTCGACACGCAGCAGGCGGGGCCGATCCGCGCGCGCGCACTGATCGTCGCGACGGGCGGCCTGTCGATCCCGAAGATCGGTGCCACCGACTTCGGCTACCGGCTCGCGAAGCAGTTCGGCCACAAGCTCGTCGATACGCGCCCCGCGCTCGTGCCGCTCACGTTCGCGCGGCAGGACTGGGCGCCGTTCGCGGCGCTGTCCGGCGTGTCGCTCGAAGTGCGCGTGTCGACCGGCGACAAGAAGCGCGGTGGCGAATTCGTCGAGGATCTGCTGCTGACCCATCGCGGCTTGTCGGGGCCCGGGATCCTGCAGATCTCCAGCTACTGGCAGTCCGGCGACCCGATCCGCATCGACCTGCTGCCGCAGCGCGATGTGGTGGCCGAGCTGCTCGACGCGAAGCGCACGTCGAAGCGCCAGGTCGGCTCGTTGCTTGCGGACTGGGTACCGTCGCGCCTCGCGCACGCATGGCTCGACACGCACCGCGTCGCGGCCGATGCGCGGCTCGCGGACCTGCCCGACAAGACGCTGCGCCAGATTGGCGATGCACTGTCCGGTTGGACGCTGACGCCGAACGGCACCGAAGGCTACAAGAAGGCCGAGGTCACGAAGGGGGGCGTCGACACGCGTGAGCTGTCGTCGGCGACGATGATGAGCGCGCGGGTGCCGGGGCTGTTCTTCGTCGGCGAGGCGGTGGACGTGACCGGCTGGCTCGGCGGCTACAACTTCCAGTGGGCGTGGGCGTCCGGCACGGCGGCCGGCCAGGCGGCGGCGGAGTTCTCGCGCGGCCCGTGACACGTGAGAGGCCGGCGCAGGCCCGTCGTTGACGGGAACCGGCCCTTATGTCTTCGTGCGGCGCTCTGCTATACTCGTTAATCTTCCCTGCAAACCTTTATTCGTGTCGGATCATGACGATCATTCGCGTTAAAGAAAACGAGCCGTTCGAAGTCGCCATGCGTCGCTTCAAGCGCACGATCGAGAAGAACGGTCTGCTGACCGAGCTTCGTGCGCGGGAGTTTTTCGAGAAGCCGACCGCCGAGCGCAAGCGCAAGAAGGCCGCTGCAGTGAAGCGTCACTACAAGCGGATTCGCAGCCAGACGCTGCCGAAGAAGCTGTACTGAAAGATTGAGCGCCGCGCGGTTCAGTGAGCGGCGCACCGGCGACCTCCGCACGATCGGTTGCGAACAGGGTCCGCGAGTCGCCGATGCCGGATTCGAGCAACCCGCTTGAGACATAGTCCCAAGCGGGTTTTTGTGTTGACGTCCGTTCGCGGGCGTCGAAGTCACGTTTCCATCCCGGGTGCAAGATGAGTTTGAAAGAGCAGATCAGCGAAGACATGAAGGCCGCGATGCGCGCGAAGGACAGCGAGCGTCTGGCGACGATTCGCCTGCTGATGGCAGCGATCAAGCAGCGCGAAGTCGATGATCGGGTGACCCTCGACGACGCGGGCATCACGGCCGTGATCGACAAGATGATCAAGCAGCGCAAGGACTCGATCAGCCAGTTCCAGGCCGCCGGCCGCGACGATCTCGTCGCGAAGGAACAAGCCGAACTGAACGTGCTGGGCGGCTACATGCCCGCGCAGCTGTCGGACGCCGAAGTGGCCGCCGAAGTCCAGGCCGCGATCGCGGCAACGGGTGCAGCCGGCCCGCAGGACATGGGCAAGGTGATGGGCGTGCTGAAGGGCAAGCTCGCCGGCCGTGCCGACATGACGGCCGTTTCCGCGCAGGTCAAGACCGCGCTTTCGAAGTAACTCCCGCCTCCCGGCGCGTCGCATGCGCGTGCGCCGGGGTGTCGTATTGTCTTTTTTTCGTTCGATCCCACGGTGATTCCGCATTCGTTCCTGCAGGATTTGCTGAACCGCGTCGATATCGTCGACGTGGTGGGCCGGTACGTGCAGCTCAAGAAGGGCGGCGCCAACTTCATGGGGTTGTGCCCGTTCCATAACGAGAAGAGCCCGTCGTTTACCGTCAGCCCGACCAAGCAGTTCTATCACTGCTTCGGCTGTGGCGCGCACGGCACGGCGATCGGCTTCCTGATGGAACACGCGGGGCTCACGTTCCCGGAAGCGGTGCAGGAGCTCGCGCAATCGGTCGGGCTGACCGTGCCGCACGAACCGTCGATGCGCGGCGGGGGTGGAGGCGGCGGGGGCGGGGATTATCCGGCGCCCGTGTCGAAATCGGTCGCGACCGCGCTGTCCGACGTGATGTCCGCGGCGTGCGACTACTACCGCAAGCAATTGCGCGGTGCGACCGTCGCGATCCAGTACCTGAAAAACCGGGGCCTGACCGGCGAGATCGCCGCACGCTTCGGGCTCGGCTATGCGCCGGACGGCTGGCAGAACCTCGAAACCGCGTTCCCCGACTACCGCGACGAGTCGCTGGTCGAGTCGGGGCTCGTGATCGTCAGCGAGAAGACCGACGCGCAAGGCGTCGCGCGACGCTACGACCGGTTCCGCGAACGGATCATGTTCCCGATCCGCAACGTGAAGGGGCAGGTGATCGGGTTCGGGGGGCGCGTGCTCGGCAGCGGCGAGCCGAAGTACCTGAATTCGCCCGAAACGCCGCTGTTCAACAAGGGCAGCGAACTGTACGGGCTGTTCGAGGCACGCCTCGCGATTCGCGAGCGCAAGTACGTGCTGGTCGTCGAGGGCTACATGGACGTCGTCGCGCTCGCGCAGCTCGGGTTCCCGAACGCGGTCGCGACGCTCGGCACGGCGTGCACGCCGATCCACGTGCAGAAGCTGCTGCGCCAGACCGACACGGTCATTTTCAGCTTCGACGGCGACTCGGCCGGCCGGCGCGCGGCACGCCGCGCGCTCGAGGCGTGCCTGCCGCATGCGGCGGACAACCGGACGATCCGATTCCTGTTCCTGCCGTCCGAGCACGATCCGGACAGCTTCGTGCGCGAATTCGGCGCGGACGCATTCTCCGAGCAGGTCGAGCGTGCGATGCCGCTGTCGCAATTTCTGTTGAACGAAGCAATTGCCGGCAAGGCGCTCGACCAGCCGGAAGGCCGCGCGAAAGCGCTGTTCGACGCGAAGCCGCTGTTGCAGGCACTGCCGGCGAATGCGTTGCGCGCGCAGATCATGCACATGTTTGCCGACCGACTCGATATCCCGTTCGAGGAAGTCGCGGGGCTGTCCGACGTCGATACGCGGATCGCGGCGCCGCCTCGCCAGGCGCCCGCGCGCAGCGAGCGGCGGCGCGTGACGGACAGCGAAAAGCGTGCGTTGCGCACGCTGGTGATGCATCCGCGGATCGCGTCGCAGCTCGACGACGAGCAGCTTGCGACCCTGCGCGCGCTGCCGCGCATCGGCGAGCTGTTCGCCGAAGTCGTCGACCATGCGCGTGCGCTGGGCGATGGCGCGGAGTTCCGGCTGCTGTCGGATGTCCTGCGGACGTCCTCGAATGGAGCGACTTACGAGGAAATCTTCCGCGAAATTCTGGACTATGATGAAAACGTCCGCGACTTGCTGTTACAGAATCCGGAAGACGAGACGGTGCCCGAGCGGCAGCGTGAGCAGGAACGGATTGCGGGAGAGGAACTGCAGGCGGCGGTGCTCAAGATGCGCTATGACGCTTGCTGCGACCGGCTCGACAGGCTGGCGCGGCAATCCACCTTCACACCCGAGGAATTAGCCGAATTGACGGAATTGAACCAGCAGCGAACCGACATGAAGCGTCGGCTCGGGCTGTAGGCGGCCGGGGCGCCAAGAGAGGGCTCCCCAGCGTGCTATAATATAAGGTTTCCAGCGGTTTGTTTTCTAAGCAGAGGCGAGAATCGCGATGGCAAAGACGACAGGCGGAAAGAAAGCAACAGGCAAGGGCTCGACGGAGCCGACCACGAAGGTCACAGCGGCCAAGTCTGCTTCTTCCACCAGGACAACGTCTTCAGTCACGTCAGCCCCTGCAGGAAAGAAAACCGCGGCCGGCACCGCTCAGGCTGCGCCGGCGCCGGCAGCCAGAACACGGGCTGCCGCCAGACCCGACTCCGGGCCGGCCAAGCCGGTGGAGAAGCGGGGAAGTGCGAAAAGCGCAAGGGACACGACTGCCGCCGCGGACGAAACGGCAGTACGTACTACTCATGCACCCACGGTTCAACCGGCTGTCGTCCAGCAGCCGCGAGTCGATATAGCCGGTACGGCGAACTCCATGACCAAAAAGCTGAACGAAGTATCCGTCGATGACGACGCAAATCAGAGCGACGAGCAGCCTGCAGCCGCGGCTGCTCCGGGCAAATCCAAGGTGCGCGATCGTCGCGCCAAGGAAAAGGCGCTGCTGAAGGAAGCGTTCGCGACGAGCACGCCGGGCACGGCCGAGGAGCTCGAAGAGCGCCGCGTGAAACTGCGCGCGCTGATCAAGCTCGGCAAGGAGCGCGGCTTCCTCACGTATGCCGAAATCAACGACCACCTGCCGGACAACTTCACCGAGACCGAAGCCCTCGAAGGCATCATCGGCACGTTCAACGACATGGGCGTGGCGGTTTACGAGCAGGCGCCGGACGCGGAAACGCTGCTCTTGAACGACAACGCGCCGGCCGCGTCGTCGGACGATGAAGTCGAGGAAGAAGCGGAAGTCGCGCTGTCGACCGTCGATTCGGAATTCGGCCGCACGACCGATCCGGTCCGGATGTACATGCGCGAGATGGGCACGGTCGAGCTGCTCACGCGCGAAGGCGAAATCGAGATCGCGAAGCGGATCGAGGACGGCCTGCGCCACATGGTGATGGCGATTTCCGCATGCCCGACGACGATCGCGGACATCCTCGCGATGGCCGAACGCGTCGCGAACGAAGAGATCCGCGTCGACGAACTCGTCGACGGCCTGCTCGATCCGAATGCTTCGGACTCCGCCGACACCGACGGCTTCTCCGCGAAGGAAGCGGAAGCCATCGAGAACGAGGACGAGGAAGCCGAAGAGGAAGAGGAAGAAGAGGAAGAGGAGGAGGACGACGGTGCCGCGCAGGCGTCGGCCAACGCCGCCCAGCTCGAAGCCCTCAAGCGTGCGTCGCTCGACAAGTTCTCGCAGATCAGCGAGTGGTTCGACAAGATGCGCCGCGCGTTCGAGAAGGAAGGCTACAAGTCGAAGTCCTACCTGAAGGCGCAGGAAACGATCCAGACCGAGCTGATGACGATCCGCTTCACCGCGCGTACCGTCGAGCGTCTGTGCGACACGTTGCGTGCGCAAGTGGACGAAGTGCGTCAGGTCGAGCGTCAGATCCTGCACATCGTCGTCGACAAGTGCGGCATGCCGCGTTCGGAATTCATCGCGCGCTTCCCGGGCAGCGAGACGGATCTCGACTGGGCCGAGAAGGTCACGGCCGAAGGCCATGCGTACAGCGCGGTCCTGACGCGTAACGTTCCGGCGATCCGCGAACAGCAGCAGCGTCTGATCGACCTGCAGGCGCGCGTCGTGCTGCCGCTGAAGGACCTGAAGGAAACCAACCGCCAGATGGCGGCCGGCGAACTGAAGGCGCGCCAGGCGAAGCGTGAAATGACCGAGGCGAACCTGCGTCTCGTGATCTCGATCGCGAAGAAGTACACGAACCGCGGCCTGCAGTTCCTCGACCTGATCCAGGAAGGCAACATCGGCCTGATGAAGGCGGTGGACAAGTTCGAATACCGTCGCGGCTACAAGTTCTCGACCTATGCGACGTGGTGGATTCGCCAGGCCATCACGCGTTCGATCGCGGACCAGGCGCGTACGATCCGTATTCCGGTTCACATGATCGAAACGATCAACAAGATGAACCGCATCTCGCGGCAGATCCTGCAGGAAACCGGTCTCGAGCCGGATCCGGCAACGCTCGCCGAGAAGATGGAGATGCCGGAAGACAAGATCCGCAAGATCATGAAGATCGCGAAGGAGCCGATCTCGATGGAAACGCCGATCGGTGACGACGACGATTCCCATCTCGGCGACTTCATCGAGGACAACAACACGGTCGCGCCGGCGGATGCCGCGCTGCATGCAAGCATGCGCGACGTCGTGAAGGACGTGCTCGATTCGCTGACGCCGCGCGAGGCGAAGGTGCTGCGGATGCGCTTCGGCATCGAGATGAGCACCGATCACACGCTCGAGGAAGTCGGCAAGCAGTTCGACGTCACGCGTGAGCGGATCCGTCAGATCGAGGCCAAGGCGCTGCGCAAGCTGCGTCACCCGAGCCGTTCCGACAAGCTGAAGTCGTTCCTCGAAGGGAACTGATTTCCAGCGTCTCACTTGCGAACGCCGCCGGTATCCGCGTGATGCCGGTGGCGTTTGTCCTCTTTAGCGTCTTTGTTGTTACAATGCCGGCCCGGCTTCGTTGCCGGGGCGGCGTGTAGCACGTCTTGCTTCTCATCTGGGCCCCTAGCTCATGCTTGGTTAGAGCAGCGAACTCATAATTCGTTGGTGCCGGGTTCGACTCCCGGGGGGCCCACCAGATTCGCTTCCAGGGTTATTCGGGGAAGACGCGAAACCCGCGATGCCGCAAGGCTTCGCGGGTTTTTCTTTTGCGCGCCGCCTGAATGTGTCGATCGTGTTGAATGCGTTCACGTCGGCGTCGCGTGTCGTATCGCCGCCACCGGGGAAATACGGAAAGCGTGCCGTCCCGATCTCAATCGAAGTATGCTGTAGCGCGACCGACGCGCCCGCTATCCATCGAGTGCGCGAACCGCAGCCAAGCGCCGCGCACTATCCGGCAGCCAGAACAAACACAAACCGACTTCGCCCGACAGTGGGGGGCGGCCATCATGATCATGCTGCGTTCGTGGGGTGCGATTCTGTCGTTGCTGATGCTTGCCGCGTGCGCCAGCCTGCCGCCGCAGGCCGGCCGCACGCCGACGCACGCATTCACCGATACCGACAACACGCGCCTCGGCATCGCGTTCCGCCAGCAGGCCGCCGCCCATCCGGGGCAGGACGCGTTTCATCTGCTGCGCGATCCGGTCGACGCACTCGATGCGCGCGTGCTGCTCGCCGATCGCGCGGACCGCTCGCTGGACCTGCAGTACTACATCTGGCACGACGACCTGACCGGACACGAGCTCGCGGATGCGATCATCCGTGCGGCCGATCGCGGGGTCCGCGTGCGCGCGCTGCTCGACGATCTCGGCACGAACGCGGACGACCGCAAGCTGCTCGAGATCAGTTCGCATCCGAACATCGAGATCCGGCTGTTCAATCCGGTCGCGACGCGCCACTTCAAGAAGATCGGCACCGTGCTCGAGTTCTCGCGCGTCAACCGGCGCATGCACAACAAGGCGATGATCGCGGACAACCAGGCGGCGATCGTCGGCGGCCGCAATATCGGCGACGAGTACTTCGGCGCGTCGTCGATGCTGGAGTTCGGCGATCTCGACGTGGTCGTGCACGGCCCCGTCGTGAACGACATCTCGACCGAATTCGATACGTTCTGGAATTCGCCGTATGCGTATCCGGTCGATGCGCTGGTCGGGCACGACGCGGCGCCGGGCGGCCTCGACCGGGAGCGCGAACGGCTGCGCGACTACCTGCGGGCCATGGAGGACAATCCTTACGTGCTCGAGGCGCGGCAAAGGCTCGACCAGATCGTGCACGGGCAGGGCACCGAGCTGTCGTGGGGGCAGGCGACGGTCCTGTACGACGATCCGGCGAAGATCTCGCGCTCGCCGAAGGACCCCGACGGGCACCTGATGCCGCAGTTGCGCGCACTCGCGCTGCGGCCCGAGCAGGAACTGCTGATCGTGTCGCCGTACTTCGTGCCGGGCAAGGACATGGTCGAACGGCTGCGTGCGCTCACGGCGCGCGGCGTGCGCGTGACGATCCTGACCAACTCGCTCGCATCGACCGACGTGGCGGCCGTGCATGCCGGCTACCGGCACTATCGGCGCGATCTGGTGGAAGCCGGCGTGCGGCTTTACGAGCGGCGGCCGTCCGGCGACAAGAGCATCTCGAAACAGATCATCATCGGTTCGTCGCGTGCGTCGCTGCACGCGAAGACGTATGTGTTCGATCGCAAGAGCATCTTCATCGGCTCGATGAACCTCGATCCGCGCTCGCTGAGGCTCAACACCGAGATCGGCGTCTACTGCGAGAGTCCGGCGATTGCGTCCGAAGTCGCGACGGATCTGGCGTCACGGCTCGATCGAATCGCGTGGCGTGTCGAATCGAGAACCGATCCCGCCGGCAAAGGGCAATTGAAATGGCTTCAGACCGATGCGGACGGGAAGGTGACCGAGCTCGATCACGAACCGGAAGTGTCGGCGGCACGGCGGATGGAAGTCTGGTTTCTCGGGCTGTTTCCGATCGAGTCGCAGCTGTGATCTCGCTCGCCCGCGACAACCGCGGGCGGCGGGTGCGGACGCGCAGCATCGATCCGGGCGCGACGTGCGCACGGCCGCGTACACGGTTCCGGGCGTGCACCACGCGCCGCGCCCGGAACCGCACTGCTCATCGCGCGATCAGCGCGCGAAATCCGACGTGCTCTGGATGAACGTGTTCAGCTTCGAGATGTTCACGCTGCCGAAGCCCGTGGTCGCGTCCCAGCCGGCCTTCGCCTTGTAGCCGTAAGTGCCGCTGCCGTTGTTGCCGGACGTGACATCGTGCAGCAGCGCCGCGTTGGCCGGGAAGTACTTGTAGATGCTCGATGCCGGGAAGCCCAACGCGTTGTTGTTGGCCGATTGCAGCCGTGCCCAGATGCCGGTGAAGATCGGCGCGGCGAGGCTCGTGCCGCCTTCGTTGTTCAGGTAGCCCGAACCCCACAGCGTGTCGGACGTCTGGCCGTTCACCACGAGGATCGCGCCGGTGCGCAGGTCGGCGTCGAAGCCGACGTCCGGCAGCGCGCGCTTGGTCGACCCGGTGAGGCTCGACGATTGCCACGACGGCGCGGCTTCGTACTTGCTGTAGCCGCCGCCAGTCGACCATACGGTGCCGGGCTGCCAGCCCGGATCGTTCCAGACGATTTCGCTGTTGTACGCGTTGGTCGACGTATTGGTGAACAGCGTCGTGCCGCCCACCGCGATCACGTACGGCGACGTCGCGGGCTCGCTCACCGTGTAGGTCGAGCGCGACGGCGTGCCGCTCGCGCATTCGTACGCGCCATGGTCGCCGGCCGACACGGAGAAGGTCTGCCCTTGCGCGACGGCCTGCTTGAAGATGGTGTCGTCGGTCGCCTGCGAGCCGGTGCTGTACGCGGACGATTCGCATACGCCGAGCGACACGTTGATGACCTTCGCGACGTTGTCGCTGACTGCCTTGTTGTACGCGGCGGTGATCGCCGTGAGCGTCATCGACGGCGCCACGTAGAACACGACCTGCTTCACGCGGCCGCCGGCAGCGCCGACGATCGACTGGCTGTCGAGGTTCCATTCGACGGTGCCGGATGTGTCGGTGTACGAACTGCCTGACGGACCCGTCTGCACGACGCTGCTGCTGATCGCGCCGAGGCCGTTGCTCGCGGCGAACGTGTTCAGGTCGCTGACCGTTTGCGACAGGTCGCCTTCGGAGATGATACCGACCGTGGTCTGCGAGGCCGTCGGCGTACCGTCGCCGCCATAGAGCGACGAGAATTCCGTCGGGTTGTGCGGCACCGCTGACGCACCCGCGGGAATCGTCAGGTTGCTGGTGTTGCCTTGCGGCTTGCTGCCTGCGCCGGTATGCATGAGCTCGACGTTCTGCAGACCCAGCACCGCGCCGACGATGCCGCTGATCGCGTTCGGCACCTGCGCGGCATCGGTGTTCGCATAGACGCTGCGGCCGTTGCGCGTGAAGCGTTTGAGCGTCGTGCGGAACGCCGACTTGATCGTTGCCGCGGTGCCGGAGGCGGACACCAGCAGGCGGTTCGGCGCGACCACGATGTTGACGAAGCCGGCCTTGCTCAGGTGCGCGACGACGGACGCGACCTGCTGGTCGGTCGGCGCGTACTGCGCGGCGAACTGCGCCGGCGTCAGGAACTGCTTGTAGTGCGGCGAGCCGGGCGTATGCAGATCATGCAGGTACTGGTCGAGTTGCGCTTCACTGCGCAGGTTCAGCCCGAGCACGATGTCGACCGATTCGCCGGGCGCCATCTCGGTTGCAGCCGCGGCAGCGGCGGCCGTGCTTGCCGCCGGCGCGCCGGCGGTGCTGCTGCTTTCGCCCTGCTGGACGAGCGGCAGGAATCCCTTGGTGCGCGTTTCGGTCCAGCCGGCGGCCGGTGCGGCATGGACGGCCGTCATGCCGAACGAAGCGGCTGCCGCGGCGGCGAAGGCGAGCTTGACGATGCGAATGTGCTTTTGTTTCTTGTCTGCAACCTGATTCATTTGAATTACCCCTCCGGTTGAACATCGAACGGCACGAACAACAACGGTCGACAGCGGCGCGGATCGTGCGCCGCTGAAATCCGCTGCGCTCGCGCGGATGGCGTGGGCGCAGCGGGGCCTTTCGCCCGATCCGGAAAGATGGTGTTGCTCCGGGGGCGAAATGCTGGAATGCTCGGTAACGGGGGCGCTGCGCCGCGATGCAGCGGCGCCAGCAGGCCTGACGCAGGCGGGATGGCTAGAGCAATAGTTTCGGTATCCTGCTCATTCGGTTCGGTCCTTCGGCCCGCTGCCGGACGGCAGCTGCCCAATGAAATGCATCGGGATGTTGCATGCGCCAACGGAAGAAGATGCGGTCAGCGGCGAGAACTTCGGTGCGGCGGAAGCGAACTGCGTCGAGCAGAATCGATTGCGTGGTTTGCAATTCGTCAGATTACTTGCATCGGACGGTATCAAGAACGAAAGTTCGATGTCAAACTTTTTCTGATTATATGAAACAAAATTAAATCGAATGGGCTGAAATGATTTTGAAAAAAATGGCGGTATTTTGTAATTTTCAAGGCCGTCACTGGATGCAATGGCGGCTCGGCACGTCGGATAATTGACGATTTCGTTCGCAATGAGCGAATGGTCGTGGAGGAAACATTCGAGTCGCAGGCACCAACCGCACCAACCGCACCGGTCGCTGCGGTCACGCGTCGCGCAGCGCGGCCGCAGGTTGGATGCGCGCGCCTCGCCAGCTCGGATACAGCGTCGCCAGCGACGACATGACGAACGAAACGAGCGCCACCTCGATCACGTCGGCCGCGACGAGCTTCGACGGAAGTTCGTTCAGGAAGTAGACGGACGGCGTCAGGAACCGGATGCCGAGCGCGTGTTCGATCAGCGGCAGCAGCCACGGGATGCTCGATGCGATCGCGCCGCCGAGTGCCACGCCCGTCATCGTCCCGACCAGCCCGATCGTCATGCCCTGGATCATGAAGATTTTCATGATCGCGCCCGGCGGCGCGCCGAGCGTGCGCAGGATTGCGATATCGCCGTGCTTCTGCGTGACGGTCATCACGAGCGACGACACGAGGTTGAATGCCGCGACCGCGATGATGAGCATCAGGATCAGGAACAGCATGCGCTTCTGCAACTGCTCGGCGATGAACCAGGCTCGGTTGTGTTGCGTCCAGTCGCGGATGTACAGGTTGCCCGACAGCGCGCGCGACAGCTGCAACGCGACCGCCGGCGCCTGCTCCATGTGTTCGATGCGCAGTCGCACGCCGGTCGGCGCGCGGAGATGGAACAGCGACTGCGCGTCGCTGATGTGAATGAAGGCAAGCGCGCTGTCGTACTGGAAGTGTCCTGATTCGAACGTGCCGACGACGCGGAACTGCCGGAACTGCGGTATCGGGTCATGCGTCGAGCTCGACCCTGACGGCGCGAAAAACGTCAGCCGGTCGCCGGTCTGCACGTTCAGGCTCGCGGTGAGGGCAGTGCCGAGCACGATGCCGAGTTCGCCGGGAACCAGCGCATCGAGGCGGAGGCTTCCGAGGTTCGTCGCGATGCTCGACACCTGCGGCTCGAGGCGCGGATCGATGCCGCGCAGCGCGACGCCCGTGACCTTGCCGCCGTGCGTGAGCAGCGCCTGCGCATCGACATAAGGGGCGGCACCCGTCACCGACGGATCGCGCCGCGCTTCGGTCGCGGTCTGCCGCCAGTCCGGCATGCTGCCGGTCGGCGAATAGATCTCGATGTGCGACAGGACCGACAGCATCCGGTCCCGCACTTCGCTGCGGAACCCGTTCATGACCGACAGCACGATGATCAGCGCGGCGACACCGAGCGCGATGCCGGCCATCGACGCGGCGGCGACGAACGAAACGAAGCCGCTGCCGGTCGCGCGTTTGCCGGCAGACGCATAGCGCAGTCCGATCTGCCATTCGTACGGAAATTTCAACGGCGCTCCTGTGGCCGACGCTCGAGCTTCAGTGTGTCGTGCCGTTCGACGGCCTGCAGGTTGTCGACGAACCGGAAGAGGTCGTCGACACGGTGCAGCAGACGTTCGTCCGATGCGTCGCCGGCTGCGGATGCGAGGCGCTTGATTTCGTCCAGCCGGGCTTCGAGGTCCGCGAGCGGGACGTGTGCAATGTGCTCCGCGTCGGTGGGCGAGGGTATGGTATTAACGGCGGTCGTATGTCGCAGCCGGATGGTCATGGCATTGAAGTCCTCGATGAATTGCGACATCGCTCTCGGGCAACCGTCGCGGGAAACCCCGCTCACCGCAACATCGCCGGCGACGATCCGCCCGGCGGTGTACGCGGCCGAGTCGAGCGCGTCGAGCGTTCGGCGAATCAGCCGGCACAGATCGACGGCCGCCGCCAGGAGTCCGAACAATAGCAGCGTTGCAAGCACCGGGTAGGTGAATGCGTCGTGGTGCATTCCGTCGCGCGGCAGTTCTGCCGGATGGCGCAACGCGTCGACGATCGACATGCCGAGGCCGGCAGCCAGCACGACGACGAGCGCGAGCAGCGCGATCGCCAGCCCGATTGGCCGGCTCGGCGTCGGCGGCCCGTTCACTGCGTCCCCCGCAACCGGTAGCCGACCCCGCGCATCACTTCGGGCATGCCGGGCGCGCCGGCCTGTTCGAGTTTCTTGCGCAGCCGGCTGATGTGGCTGTCGACCGTGCGTTCGAGTGCGCTTACGTCGGCCATGCAGGCGTCGAGCAGTTCGCCGCGCGTGAATACACGGCTCGGCGAGCGCGCCATGTGCGCGAGCAGCCGGAATTCCGTGAGCGTCAGCGCGATCTGTACGTCGGCGGATGCCGTGCGCACGCGGGCGAGATAGCTGTCGGTGTCGATCTCCAGTTTGCCGACCTGCAGCATGCGTGCGGCCGATGGCGTGCGTGCGCGTCGCAGGATCGCGCGCAGGCGTGCGACCACCCCGGCCGGGTCGAACGGCTTCACGATGAAGTCGTCCGCGCCGGCGCCCAGCGCCTGCAGCCTGTCGATGTCCCGGTCGAACGCGGTGACGACGACGACCGGCGTATTGCAGCGCCGCCGCAGTTCGGCGAGCACGTCCCAGCCGCTCCTGCCCGGCAGCTTGACGTCGAGCAGGATCAGGTCGGGCTCCAGGTGCGGCTGCACGTCGAGCACGGCCTGCCCGTTGCCGACGCGGTAGGTGCGAAAGCCGTCGTGCTTCAGGTACGCGTCGAGGATGTCCGAGATGTCGGGCTCGTCCTCGGCAATCAGGATCAGCGCGCTCATCGTTGCAGCGCCACGTTGGTCGACGGTGGGACGTCGGTGTCCGTCAGCCCGCCGCCGAGTGCCTTGTAGAGCGCGACGGCATTGGCCAGTTCGCTGCGGCGCAGGTCGAGCAAAGCCTGCCGCGCCGAATACAGCTGGCGCTGCGAATCCAGCAATTCCAGCCGCCCCTCGACGCCCGCGCGGTAGCGCAGGTTCGACAGATCGGTGCGGCGCTCGGCCGATGCGACCACGCGCGTCTGCGCTTCGATCTGCCGGCCGAAGGTTTCGCGTCCGGCGATGCCGTCGGCGACTTCGCGGAACGCGGTCTGGATCGAGCGCTCGTACTCGGCGACGGCACTCGACTTGCGCACTTCCGCGAGACGCAGCTCCGAACGGAGCCGCCCGCCCTGGAAGATCGGGACGGTGACCTGCGGCGCGAAGCTCCATACGTTCTGACCGCCGGCGAACAGGCTGCCCATCGCTGGGCTGAGGAAACCGATCGACGACGTCAGCGACAGCCGCGGAAAGAACGCCGCGCGTGCCGCGCCGATGTCGGCATTGGCCGCGACCAGGTTCTGCTCGGCCTGCTGGAGGTCCGGCCGGCGGAACAGCAACTCCGACGGCAGGCCGGCCGGCAGTTGCGTCATCACCGGCTGCTGCTCGAGCGGCAGCGGGTCCGGCAGATCCTTCGGCGGCTCGCTGCCGAGCAGCAGGCGCAGCGCATTGCGTGCCTGCTCGACGGCGCGCGTGCGCGCTTCGAGATCGGCGGTCGCGCTCGCGACCTGGCCTTCGGCCTGCGCGATGTCGACGCCGCTCGCCTGATGCGCTTCCTTCAGGCGGCGAGCGAGATCGAGCGACTGCTGCCAGTCGCCGAGCGTGCGCTCGGCAAGCTGGCGCTGTTCCTGCGCGAGACGCTCCGCGAAGTACGCGTCCGCGACCGCGCCGACGAGCGAGATCTGCACCGCGCGGCGGCCGTGATCGGTCGCGAGGTAGCGGGCGAACGCCGCATCCGACAGCGACTTCACGCGGCCGAACAGATCGATCTCGAACGCGCTGATGCCGACGTTCACGCCGTACTGGTTCTGCGTCGATTCGAGCAGCGGCGGATTCGACTGCGGGTCGGCAGCGGTGCGCTGGCGAGTGAAGCTGGCGCCTGCGTCGATCGACGGCAGGCGCGCCGAGCGCTGGATGCCGTACTGCGCTTCGGCGGCCTCGACGTTCAGCGAGGCCAGCCGCAGGTCGCGGTTGTTCTGCAGCGCGACCTCGATCAGGCGCTGCAGGCGGCGGTCGCCGAACATCGTGCGCCAGCCGAGATCGGCCGCGTTCGCGTGCAGGTCGGCGGCAGCGGCGGCCGTATAGGCGGTCGGCACCGGCATCGCGGGTTTTACCAGCGCCGGCGTCAGCGAACAGGCCGACAACGCGAGGGCGGCGGAAACCGCAGCGGAAAGAATCAGCAATCGCATGGCATCAACCTTGTTGTTCGTTATGCAGAGCGTTGGGCTTCCGGCGAGTTGCACGCCATGCCCCGATGCGTTCCTGGATGCTCATCACGAACACGAAGAACACCGGGACGAAGAAAATGGCCAGCACCGTGGCGGTCACCATGCCGCCGAACACGCCGGTGCCGATCGCGTGCTGCGTTTCGGCGCTCGCGCCGGTCGCGATCATCAGCGGCACCACGCCGAGGCCGAACGCGAGCGACGTCATCAGGATCGGGCGCAGGCGCAGCTTCGACGCTTCCACGGCCGCCTCGATCAATCCCTTGCCTTCCTCGCGCAACTGCTTCGCGAATTCGACGATCAGGATCGCGTTCTTCGCGGACAGGCCGATCACGGTGATCATCCCGACCTTGAAGAACACGTCGTTCGGCAAGCCGCGCAGCAGCACCGCGCCGATCGCGCCGAGCAGGCCGAGCGGCACCACCAGCATCACCGACAGCGGAATCGACCAGCTTTCGTACAGCGCGGCCAGCACCAGGAACACGACGATCATCGACAGCACCATCAGCATCGGCGCCTGCGACGCCGACTGGCGTTCCTGCAGCGACTGGCCGGTCCACTCGACCGCGAAGCCGGGCGGCAGCTGCGCGGCGAGACGTTCCATCTCGGCCATCGCCGCGCCGCTCGACTGGCCGGGCGCCGCGTTGCCGGAGATGCGCGCGGACGGGTAGCCCTTGAAGCGCACCATTTGCAGCGGCGTGTCGGTCCACACGGGGCGCACGACTTCGGAAAGCGGCACCATGCCGCCGGCCGCGTTGCGCACGTACAGCTTCATCACGTTGTCGATCTGCATGCGCGCCGGCGCATCGGCCTGGATGATCACCTGCTGCATGCGGCCCGCGTTCGGGAAGTCGTTCACGTAGGTCGAACCCATCGCGGTCGACAGCGTGTCGCTGAGCGTCGTGAACGAGACGCCGAGCGCCTGCGCCTTCGCGCGGTCGATCTCGAGTCGAATGCTCGCGCCGGCCGGCAGGCTGTCCGGGTACACGCCGGTCACGATCCTGCTTTGCGCGGCGAGTTCGAGCAGCTTCGCTTCAGCCGCTTTGAGTGCCGCATTGCCTTGATTCGCGCGATCTTCCAGACGCATCGAGAAGCCCGAGCTGTTGCCTAGTTCGTCGATCGCCGGCGGCAGCAAGCTCATCACCATGCCTTCGGTCACACCGGCCATCGCCTGCTGGGCCAGCATGCCTTCCTCGATGGTCGACGAGCCGCCGCGGTTCTTCCAGTCCTTCATCACGGACCAGTTGATCGCCGCGTTCGAACCTTGCCCGGAGAAGCCGTAGCCGATCACGGAAATACTCGACTGGATTGCCGGACGCGAAGCAAGATGCTTCTCCAGCGTTTTGACCACGTCATGCGTACGCTCGGCGGTAGCGTCTGCGGGCAGCAGAAAGCTGGTGATGAAGTAGCCTTGGTCCTCGTCCGGCAGGAACGACGACGGCAGGCTGCGGAAGCCGAACACGAGCGCGCCCGAGATCGCGACGAACACCAGCATCACGCGGCCCGTGCGGCCGACCAGGCGGCCGACGCGCGTTTCGTACCACGCCGTCAGGCGCTCGAAGCGGCGGTTGAACCAGCCGAAGAAGCCGCGCTTCTCGTGATGGCCCGGCTCGACCGGCTTGAGCATCGTCGCGCACAGGGCGGGCGTGAGCGTCAGCGCGAGCAATGCGGAGAACAGGATCGACACGGCCATCGACAGCGTGAACTGCTTGTAGATCACGCCGACCGAGCCGCTTGCCATCGCCATCGGGAGGAACACCGCGGTGAGCACCAGCGTGATGCCGATGATCGCGCCGGTGATTTCCTTCATCGCCTTCGACGTCGCGTCCTTCGGCGACAGGCCTTCCTCGGCCATCAGGCGTTCGACGTTCTCGACGACGACGATCGCATCGTCGACGATGATGCCGATCGCGAGCACCATGCCGAACATCGTCAGCACGTTGATCGAGAAGCCGGTGAGCAGCATCACCGAGAACGTGCCGAGCATCGCGACCGGCGCGACGATGGCCGGGATCAGCGTGTAGCGCACGTTCTGCAGGAACAGGTACATCACGAGGAACACGAGCACCATCGCCTCGAACAGCGTGGCGATCACCTTCTCGATCGAGATCTTCACGAACGGCGACGTGTCGAGCGGAATCGAGTAGGTCATGCCAGACGGCATCGACTTGCTCAGTTCGGCCATGCGCGCACGGATCGCGTCCGCGGTCTTCACCGCGTTGGCGCCCGGCGCGAGCTGCACGCCGGCGAGGGTGGCCGGCTTGTTGTTCTCGCGGCTCACGAACATGTAGTTCTGCGAGCCGAGCTCGACGCGCGCGACGTCGCCGAGTACGACCTTCGAGCCGTCTGCGTTCGCGCGCAGTACGACCTTCGCGAACGCTTCCGGCGTCGTGAGCTGGCCCTGCGCGGTAAGCGGCACGGTCACGCGCTGGCCCGGCAGCGCGGGCAGCGCACCGAGGCTGCCCGGCGCGATCTGCACGTTCTGCTGGCCGATCGCGGTCGTCAGGTCGCTCATCGACAGGCCGAAATTGATCAGCTTCTGCGGATCGACCCAAATGCGCATCGCGCGTTCGGAGCCGAACTGCAGCACGCGCCCGACGCCATCGATTCGCCGCAGCTCCTCGGAAACGCTGCGCGCCATGTAGTCGGCGAGTGCACCTTCGTCGAAGCGGCCGTTGTCGGAGCGCAGGCCGATCAGCATCAGGAAGCCGGATGACGCGGATTCGACGATCAGCCCGTTCTGGCGCACGGCCGCGGGCAGGCGCGGCTCGACGGACTTGATCTTGTTCTGCACGTCGACCTGCGCCATCTCCGGATTGGTGCCGGGCTTGAACGTCACGGTGATCTGCGCGGAGCCGGACGTATCGGCCGACGATTCGAAGTACAGCAGGTTCTTGACGCCAGACAGTTCGCGCTCGACGAGGCTCAGCACGCCGTCGTTCATCGTCTGCGGCGTGGCGCCCGGGTAGTTCGCGGTGATCGTGACGGACGGCGGCGCGACCGACGGGTAGCGCGCGACCGGCAGTTGCGGGATCGCGAGCAGCCCCATCAGGATGATGAAGAGGGCGATCACCCACGCAAAGACCGGGCGGCGGATAAAGAATTCAGCCATGACTGGAGGCTCCGTGACTCAGTGCGCCGACGCGGTCGTGGCCGCGTCGGGCGACGTCCAGTCGGTCGCGGTCGCGGCCGCGCCGTCGGTCAGGCGTTCCATCCCTTCGACGACGATCTTCTGGCCGGCCTGCAGGCCCGACTTGATGCGATAGCTGCGGTTCGTCAGCTCGCCGATCTCGACGGCCCTCAGGTGCGCGGTGCCCTTCGCGTCGAGCACCCACACCTGCGGCTTGCCGCCGGCGTGCACGACGGCTTGCTGCGGCACCGTCACGGCGTTCGCGTAGTGCGCACGCGGAATGCGGGCACGCACGTACATGCCCGGCAGCAGTTGGCGCTTCGGGTTGTCGACCAGCACGCGCAGCAGCACGTCGCCGGTGCCCGGATCGACGTTGACGCCCGAGAACAGCATGCGGCCCTTCACGTCGTAGCGTGTGTCGTCGTCGCGCAGCAGGTCGACCGGCAGGCCGTTGCTGTCCGACGCTTGCGGCTGCGCCGCGAGCGCACCGCGCAACGCGTCGAGCGACGCGGCCGGCTGGCGCACGTCCACGTAGACCTGGTCGATCTGCTGGATGCGCGCCATCGGCTGGCTGTCGCTGCTCGACACCAGTGCGCCTTCGGTCACGAGCGCCTGGTCGATGCGGCCGGCGATCGGCGCTTCCACGGTCGCGAATTTCAGGTCGAGCTGGCGGCGCGCGAGCGTCGCGCGGGCCTGCGCGACGTCGGCGGCGGCCTGGTCGCGTTGCGAAACGGCGTCGTCGTACACCTGGCGGCTGATCGCGTCGGCTTCGACGAGCGGCTTGAAGCGTGCCGTCTGCACCTTTGCGCGTTCGAGCGCGGCCTGTGCGCGCTGCAGCGATGCGGCGGCCGTGTCCATGTCGGCCTTGAACGGCGCCGGATTGATCTGGAACAACGGCTGGCCGGTGCGCACCTCGGTGCCTTGCTCGAACAGCCGGCGTTGCACGATGCCGCTGACCTGCGGCCGGATTTCAGCGATCCGCACGGCCGCGACGCGGCCCGGCAGATCCTCGGTCACGTCGAGGCGGGCGGCGCCCAGCGTCAGCGCTGCGACCGGGGTAGCCGGGGTGGCGGCCTGCTGCTGGGCAGGCCCGCAGCCCGACAGCAGCGCCGCCATCAGCGTACAGGCGGCGCCGTAACGCCATCGTTGTTGATTCTTCATTGCGACTCCAGGAAGCGCAGGCAGCCCACTGCCTGCTTTGACGGACTGGAGTGTGAGGCGCGTAGTTGGCGTCTTTTGTGCGGAAGGATGGAGATTCGATGGAGACGACGAAAGGGCCTGAAAGTCAGGTGGAATCGCCGGGGGGCGGGGCAGGACGGCGCGGGATGGTTTTGTCTGACGAACCGATGCGGATGGCGTCGCGATCGGCCCGTCGTTCGACAGCGTGCGCGGCGGCACGCGCGGCGGTGTCGGGGCGGGGTATCAGCCCTTTTTCTGAATGACGGAGGGGCGCGAGCGCGCCGTGGACGGTCGGCCGCGCGTCAACCCGGGTTCGTCTGCCACCCGAGCCCGAGGCTCTTCTGCAGCGACACGTAATCCTTGATCAGCTCGGCCTGCCCGGCGATCACGTTTTGCTGCGCGGCCAGCGCTTCGCGCTGCGTATCGAGCAGATCGATCATCGACGCGACGCCCGCGCGATAGCGCTGATCCATCAGCGTGGCCGAATGCGTGGCCGACGTCTGCACCTTGGCGAGCGCGACAACGTGTTCGCGCTGGTGCCCGTAGCGCTGCAACGCCGTGTTCGCGTCCTGCAACGCGCCGAGCACGGCCTTCTGGTAGTTCGCTTCCGCTTCGTCGCGCGCCGCTTCAGCGGCACGCACTGCGCCGCGCGTGCGGCCGAAATCGAGAATGTTCCATTGCAGGTACGGTGCGCCGACCCACGTGAAGTTCTGCTTGCGGAACAGGTGGCCCGGATTCGTCGCGCTGAACCCGAGATCGCCGAGCAGCGTCACCTTCGGGAAATAATCGGCGACATGCTCGCCGATCTGCGCGTTGCTGGACGCGAGCCGGCGCTCGGCCGCGCGGATGTCGGGGCGCTGCTTCAGCAGCGCGCCCGGATCGCCGATCTGCACGCTGCCGGGTAGCGTCGGCAGCGGCGTGCCCGGTGCCGACAGCGCGGCGTCGAGCGCACCCGGAGCGCGCCCGGTCAGGATGGCCAGCCGGTCGAGCGATTCCGTCACCTGCGCATCGAGCGGGATCAGCGACGCGCGCGTGTTCTCGACCTGCGTCGTCAGGCGCTCGATGTCCGCATCGGCCGCGGCGCCGCGCGCGCGGCGCTGTTGCGCGAGGTCGAGCATCTGCTGTTGCAGGTCGGCCGTGCGTTGCGACAGCGCGAGCCGCTGCTGCTGGTCGCGCAGGTCGACGTATGCGGTTGCGACTTCGGCCGCGATCGATACCTGTGTGTCGGCGAGATCGGCGTCGACCGCCTCCGCCTGCGCGGACGCGGCTTCGACCGCACGGCGCGTGCCGCCGAACAGGTCGATTTCCCAGGTGGCGTCGAAGCCGGCCGAATAGAGCTGCAGCGGCCCCGAGCCGCCCAGCGACGGCGACGATCCACCCGGCTGGTTCGAGCTGCTCGACGGCAGCAGCGAGCCGAGCGCACTGACGTCCGGTTCGCGCATGCGGATCGCGGCGACGGTGGCCGACGATTTCGGCAGCTGCGCCGCACGCTGTTGCGAGAGCTGTGCGCGCGAGGCGCGCAACCGTGCCTGCGCGGCGTGCAGATCGGGGTTGTGCGCGAGCGCGGCGGCGATCAGATCGTCGAGCTGGCGATCGTTCAGTGCCTGCCACCACGCGCTCGGCGCGGGGGCGGCGGTGTCGACGCCGGATGCCGGTGCACGCACGAAGGTCGGCGCGCCGGGCGCAGCGGGCGCGCCGCGGTAGTCGGGGCCGACGGTGCAGCCGGCGAGCAGGCAGGCGGCTGCGCACAGTGTGAGCGCAGGGCGGTGGGGCAGGGAAAAGGGCTTCATCGCGTAAGACGGTTCAATGGCCGGATGACATCGGCTGCGGGCCGCGCGGCGTCTTCAGCAGCAGCGCGAGCGGCACGCACGCAAGCAGCGCGAGGCCCAGCAGGTAGAAGGTTTCGGAATAGGTCATCACGATGGCCTGGACCTGGATCTGCTGCGCGAGCTGGCCGAGCGCGCGCAGATTCGAATACGCGAGGTCGCCCGTATGGGCGAACCAGTTCGCCGCATAGGCCGACAGCCGTTCCTGCCCGATCAGCGAATTGGCGGTCACCGATTCGCGCAGCGCGGCCGCATGGAAGGTCGTGCGCCGGTCGATCACGGTGCCGATGATCGCGAGCCCGATCGAGCCGCCGAGGTTGCGCGCCATGTTGTAGAGCCCGGCCGCGTCGCCCGAGTCTTCGCGCGCGACGGCCGCCATCGACGCCTGGTTAAGCGGCATCATCGCGAGCATCTGCGCGACGCCGCGGATCAGTTGCGACCACACGAAATCGTGGCCGACGCTCTGAGCGGTCAGGCTGATGTCGAGCATGCAGCTCAGGCAGAACAGCAGCAGCCCGGAGATGACGAGGATGCGGAAGTCGACCTTGCCGAGCAGGCGCGGCAGGATCGGCATCACGAGAAACGCGGGCAGGCCCGACAGCAGCATGATCGCGCCGGCCTGTTCCGCGTTGTAGCCCGCGACGATCGCGAGGAACTGCGGCAGCAGGTACGACACGCCGTACAGCCCGGCGCCCACCGCGGACACGATCACGATCACGCTCGCGTAGCGCGGATTGCGCATCAGCGACAGGCGCATGATCGGCCGCTTCGCGAAGCGCTGCGACAGCGCGATCAGGATCATCCCGGCGAGCGACACGCAGCTCAGCGTGACGATCAGCTGCGACTCGAACCAGCGTTCGCGCTGCCCTTCCTCGAGCACGACGGTCAGCGAGCTCAGCCCGATCGCGAGGCCCGCGATCCCGAGCCAGTCCGCGTTGAAGAAGGTGTTCCATTGCGGCCGGTCCGACGGCAGCCCGAACACCAGCAGCGCCATCAGCAGCAGGCACACCGGCAGGTTCAGGAAGAAGCACCAGCTCCAGCTCACGTTCTCCGCGAGCCAGCCGCCCAGCACCGGGCCGAACAGCGGGCCGAGCAGTACGATCAGTCCGAACAGCGTCATCCCGACCGGCAGCTGCGACAGCGGCAGCCGCGTGCGGATGATGGTTTGCGCGGTCGGGATCAGCGCGCCGCCCGTGAAGCCCTGTCCGATGCGCCCGGCGATCATCATCGCGAGCGAATTCGACCAGCCGCACATCATCGAGAACGCGATGAACAGCGCGGCGTTCGTCAGCAGGAAATTGCGCAGCCCGAACACGCGCGTGAGCCACGCGGCGAGCGGGATCATCACGATTTCCGACATCAGGTAGCCGGTCGAGATCCAGGTGCCCTCGGTGCCGGTCGCGCCGATTTCGCCCTGGATCTGCGGTAGCGCGGAGTTCGTGATCGAGATGTCGAGCGTCGCCATCAGCGCACCGAGTGCGCCGGCGGCGACCGCGATCCAGTCGGTCACGCTCGCGCGGCCTTCGTGCGGCGGCGCGGGCGGGGTGGCGGCGGTATCAGCCATGGCGCTTCTCGTTACCGGCCGAACGCGTGTCGACGTCGACGGTCACGGACAGCCCCGGCAACAGCATGCGTTGCGCGCGCACATTCGCGGCGAGGCGGATGCGCACCGGCACGCGCTGCACGATCTTCGTGAAGTTGCCGGTCGCGTTCTCGGGCGGCAGCAGCGCGAATTGCGCGCCGGTGCCGGGCGCGAAGCTGTCGACCGTGCCGGTGAGCCTGTCGTCCGGCAGCGCGTCGACGTGCAGCTCGACGGGCTGGCCGATGCGCATCCGGCCGATCTGCGTTTCCTTGAAGTTCGCGACGAGGTAGATCGCGTCCACCGGCACGACGGTCAGCAGGCGCGTGCCGGGCTGCACGTACTGGCCGACGCGCACCGTGCGGTCGCCGACCCGGCCGTCGAGCGTGCTGCGCACGATCGTGTTGTCGAGGTCGAGTTGCGCCTGCGCAGCGCTGGCCTGCGCGGCTTCGAGCTGCGCGCGTGCCTGTTGAAGCTGCGCGGTGAACGACGCGATCTGGGTGCGGGCGGCAGTGATCGACGCATTGTTCGCGGCGAGCGTGCCGGCTGCCTGGTCGCGCGTGCTCTTCAGGTCGGCGACGCGCTCGTGCGTCTCGGCGCCGGTCGCCGCGAGCGGTGCGTAGCGCGCATATTCGTCGTTCGCGTGCCGTGCGTTGATCTGCGACACCTTCGCCTGCGCTTCGGCCTGCTCGAGGTTCGCGCGCTGCTGGCTGATGTCGGCTTGCGCGCGGGCGATGTCGGCGCGGCGCGCGTCGACGGTGGCATTCGATTGCGCGAACGCCACCTGGTACTGGCGGACGTCGAGCCGCACGAGCGGATCGCCGGCCTTGACGGCCTGGTTGTCGCGCACGTACACGTCGGTCACGTAGCCTGCGACCTTCGGCGCGGCGCTCATGTTGTCGGCCTGCAGGTACGCGTCGTTGGTGCTTTCGATGAAGCGCTCGACTGTCCACCAGCGGCCGAGCCATGCGGCGGCGCCGATCGCCGCGACCACGACAACGGCGATCGCGATGCGCCGCTTCGCGCTGCTGTTGCGGGGCGATATTGCGGTTTCCTGACGATTTGCTTTCGAAGGCGGGTCTTGCAGCGTCGACATGCGGGTATCCGATTTATTCCGAACGGAATAATTATTCCAGTTGCTAAAATTGTGTCAAGTAGAATGTCGATCGATCGAATAACGAGGAACGCATGAACGAAGCGAAGAAGCTGCGTCGCACATCGACGGGCGGCTACGCGCGCGGCGACGAGACGCGCCAGCGGATCATCGAGGCGGCGATCGAGCTGTTCGGCGAACGCGGGTTCGCGGGCGCATCGACGCGCGACATTGCCGCGAAGGCCGGGGTGAACGCGCCGGCGCTGCAGTACTACTTCGAGAACAAGGAAGGCGTTTACCGCGCGAGCGTGGAGACGATCGCGGAACTGGGCTGGGAAGTGTTCCGCCCGGCGGTCGAGCATGCGCGGGCGATGCTCGCCGCGGATGCGGACGTCGACGTGCTGATCGATGCGTTCATCGGCATCATGCGTGCGCTCGCCGACCGGATGTTCACGGTGCCGAAGACGATGAACCAGCGGATGTTCTTCGCACGCGAGCAGGGCGGGCAGGAACCCGAGAGCGCGAGCGAAATCCTCATGACGCGCATGCGCAAGCCGCTCAACGATGTGAACGCCGAACTGATCGGACGGATCTCCGGCCGGCCGGCCGACGATCCCGTCACGCGGCTGCGCGCGCTGAGCCTGTTCGGGCAGTTGACGGTGTTCCACATCGCGCAGCGCTCGGCGCTGCAGTTGCTCGAATGGGACGAATTCGACGATGAAGGCGCCGCGCTGGTGATCGCGACGGTTGCCGAGCAGACGCGGGTGCTGCTCGAGCAATGGCATGCGGAGCGCGGCACGGACGCCGGCGCCAGGGCTGCCGTGCCGAAGACCGCATCGAAGCGTGTTCAGCACGCGAAGAAGCCCGCGGCGCGTTGAACGCGCGTATCAGCCGGCCGGTGGTTCGGGCGTGGCGTGAGCGCGGCTGCCGGCCGACCGGCGCACGCTCCGTCAGTCCGGCGTGCGTGCCGGTGCAGCGGAAGGCGGCGGCTCGGCGGCCGTGCCGGCGGCATTGCCGTCGTCATCGGGAGCGACGGGGTGTGCACCTTTGTCATACGCGACGAGGCTGCGCTGCGGATTCGCGATCCGGATCCCGCGCTCGCGGAACATTACCGCGATCCGCCGGTTGAATTCGCGCTGCACGCCCCAGCGCGACGAGTCCTTGCATTGCATCTGTCCGGCCAGCGCGACCGCCGCGCCGTCGACCTGGTCGATCCCCCAGTAGCTGAAGTCCGACAGGATGCCATCCTTATAGTTCGGGTCGTCGCGCAATGCGGCGCCGATTTCCTTCAACGTCGCGATCGCGAGATCGATGTCCTGGCCGTACGCGATGCTGACCTTGACGGCCGCATTGCCGAGCCCGCGGTTCGTGTTGTTGACGGTCGTCACCGAGCTGAACGGGATCGTGTACAGCGACCCGTCACCCGCGCGCAGGCGCACCGTGCGGATCGACAGGTATTCGACGGTGCCGGATACGCCGGCGAGCGTGACCCAGTCGCCCACCTGCATCGCGTTTTCCATCAGCAGGAAGATTCCGGTGATGAAGTCCTGCACGAGCTTCTGCGAGCCGAAGCCGAGCGCGACGCCGAAGATGCTGGCGCCGGCGAGCAGCGGGCCGACGTTTACGCCGATTTCGCTGAGACCCGTCAGCACGACGACGAGCGCGATCATGATGAACAGCAGCGAGCGCAGCATCGGCAGCAGCGTGCGCAGCCGCGCCGCGCGCGCCAGGTTGCCTTCGCGGGTCCACTGCTGCAGGCGTCGCTCGATCGCGATGTTCGCGGCTTCCCACACGATCAGCGCGACCACCGCCGCGATCGCGATCGTGATCAGCGCGGACGCGAGCCGATGACCGATCGTGCCGGTCCCGAATGCGTGGAAGATCGGCACGCCCCAGATCTGCAGCAGCAGTGCGACGGTCACGACGGCGATCACCGCGGACACGATCTGGCGCAGCAGCGGATAGTAGCGGTAGGCGTGGAGATGGACGAGCGTGTGATCGTCGTCGCGGCGCTGGAACAGCCGCGCGAGCGCGCCGAACACGACGATCGACACCATCCGCATGCCGATCATCACGGCGAGCGACCGGCCGCCTAGCGTGATCAGCACGCGATAGCCGTTGTGGACGTCGAGCGCCCACACGAACCACAACGCCATCACGACGAACACCGCCACGGGCGCCCATGCGTCGGCGAGGGCATTGCCGATCATCGCGAAGGTCGGCCGGTCGGCGCCGGCCGCACGGATGCGCGCGGCGACCGGTTCGCGGCAGCGCAGGATCAGCGCCGAGATCATCAAGTGCCCGACGAGCGCGACGGCCTTCAGCAGCGCGACGTGGCCGGCGTCGCTGAGGCCCAGGCTAGCGGCGATCTCGACCGCGGCCGTGCAGGCGCCGACGACGATCACGATCCGCGAAATCGAGCGCTGCGCGAACGCGGCCCACGCGTCGCCGATGTGCAGCAACCGCAATTGCCGCGCATCGGGCTGGAAGAACAGCCGGCTGACGATCGTCACGAGGCGGCTGATCACGTAGATGTCGATCAGCGATTCGAGCGCGGCTTCGATCGGCGTATCGGCTTCGGCGAGGACCGACATCGTCAGGCTCGCGACGCCGACGAACACGAGCAGCGGCACCGACCGCAGCGTCAGGTCGACCAGCGCGCGCGGCATCCGGCGCAGCAGTGTGGTGTGGCGCCGCGCGTGGCCGCGGCCTTGCGACGACGGCTGGCGAGTGTCGGGCGCGTCGGCCGGGCCGTCGGGTTCCGGCGCCGGCGCGGTGTCGTCGTCGGGCGCCGGCGGCTCGTCGTCCGCCTGACGCGACGATTCGGTCCGGCGGGCGGTCAGGGCGGTCAGCGCGCGCCGCAGCAGGCGCCGCGCGAACCATTCGACGACGAGCGCGGGTACGAGCACGGCGACGATGACCCAGATCGAGTGCGCGAGGTCCGCGCGCTCGTCGGCGCGCACCATTCGGTCGTGCCACCAGCTACCGACCGAGCCGACATCGAGCAGCGAGCGCAGCGATTCGTTCAGTGCGCCGCCGATCTGGCCTGCCCAGCGCGACCCTTGCCGCACGAGCATCGACGCGAGTCCGTTCGATGTGAGCGCGGCCGGGGCAGCAGCCGACGCGGCACTGGCCGGGGCCGCTGCGCTGGCGGGGAGTGCGGGCGTGGTCAGCACGCCGACTGCCGCGATCGCACGCAAGGTCGTCTCCACCTGTTCGCGCTCGCGCGGATTCTGCAGCACCGAAAGGGCTTGCTGCGCCTGTTGCGGCGTCAGCGCGGGCACGGCGCCGGATGCGGCCGATGCGGCGGCAGGGGCAGGGGCGGCCGCGTGGGCGGTCGATACGACGGCGGCGAACAGCCAGCCGAGCAGGAAATGTCGCATGGGGAGGCGTGCGGGCGCGCGTCGAAGCGTGGCCCGCCGGTCTGGACGATGGACGGAAGTTAACATGATCGCGACCGGAGCCGAATAGTTCCGTCGACGAATATTCGAATCGTGCATGCGGCCGGTGGTGCGGGCGTTTGCGGCTGCCGGGCGGTGCGCATGACAGGGCGAGCGTCGGGGCGGGTGGTCGGCAGCCTGCGATTGGCCCGGTCGTACCGGCACGCTACGTCACGTAGCGACGCGTCGAGGCTTGGCGGCAGCGCGGCCGGGAATGGAACGTGCTCGGCGCCGGCCATTGCGATGGAAGCCTCAGGTGGCGTCGCATACTACGAATTCGGATTCCTGAGGAATCATGCCTGCTCGTCGTGAAAGACCGGCAGCACGTGTTCCGCGATTTCCTCGATGATCTCGCGCACCGCCCGGTCGGAGCCGGGATTCAGCGTCACGTGATGCGTGCCGGCCGCCTGCATGTCGTGCAGGATGTCGATCAGCGCGCGCCGTCCGGTGGCGTAGCCGAGCGACAGCGCAGTGGCCGGCGCATCGCGATTCGCGTCGAGATCGAGTCGCATCGACACGCCGAACGCGCGAAATGCCGGTTGCGGGAGTCGCTCGACGGCCGCCCGCCACATCGAATGACGGGCGCGCTGCGTGTCCGGATCGCGGTGGTATGTCATCCAGCCGATCGCGTTCCGTGCGATCCAGTCGACGCTCTGTCCGCCGGAGCCGACCGCGAGCATCGGCACGGCGGCGGTGTCGCGCGGCAGCAGCGTGAAGTCGGGCGCGTCGGGCGGCGTCTCGTCGGGCAGCACGCGCGACGGCACGCCGAGCGCGGCCGCGACGACCTCCCAGTGCTGGCGATAGCGGTCGCGCCGCGTTTCCGCGTCGACGCCGAACGCGGCATATTCGGGCGGCCGGTCGCCCGAGCCGAGCCCGAGGACGAAGCGGCCGCCGGACAGCGTCGCGACCGACAGCGCGCCTTTCGCGATATGCAGCGGATGACGCAGCGGCAGCACGATCGCGCCGCTGGCAAGCACGATCCGGCGGGTGCGCGACGCGAGCGCGCCGAGCAGGACCCACGGATCGAGATGGCCGACCGGGTCGGGATAGTCGGCGCTGTTCAGCGGCACGTCGCGAATCCACAGTGCACGAAACCCGAGCGCATCGGCGAGCGCCGCGAGTTCGAGCTGCTCGTTGAAATCGGCGACGGTATTGCCGCTGCGAAGCAGCGGCAACGTCAGGCCGATCGACAGCCGGCCGGCCGAGAAGACGCGAGGCGCGACATCGGGGCGGTCGGAGGCGGGCAGGGTCATGTCGATTCCTCGAAGACGGGGCGAAGCGGATACGCGCCGGTTCGTGCAAGTGCCGGCGACGGGCCGGTGCGCTTGCCACGCACGGAATACCGTGCCCGAATGCTAACGTGTTTGCGCGAAGCTTGCGGCGCGCGGGCTGCTGATCGGGCAGGGCCGCGCGCATGGTCGCGATGCGTGTTCGATCACACATACGTAGTTCTGGTTTGGTATTTGCAAGCAAGTCGTCGGTCGTCTGAAGGCGAAAACGCAGCGCTGCGACACACGTACCATTCCTGCAACATCGCCGACCGGCCGGTCGTCGTCGATCGGGTACGCCGTTTCCCGTCGTTTCACTTTCGAAACATTCACGCCTTTCCTTCACCGCGCGATTCGGGTCAGGGCCATTTCACCGCCCCGCGGGGCCTTGCGCCGCGACGCATGGTGCGCTCCTTGCATATCTGTACGGGCCGTGAGCGCGATCGCGGGCGCAGTAGGGCCCGGCGCTCGCTTCAGTGGGTCGGACGCATCGAAGACGGGGACAAGAGAATGAAAACAGACCGAATCGCAACATGTCATGTTGCAAACCTGAATCGCCGACCTGCCCGGATATTCGCTTCGCCGTTGATTGCGGCGACCTGACCGCGCGGCTTTCCGTTCCATCCGAACAAATCGGGTTCGTTCCGGGCGACGTGCACGCGCGACGCACGAGGCCGACAGGTGCCGTTTGGCCGTCGAGGATGAACCGCAGGTGTACGCAGATGGACGAGCATGACTTCCGGATCTTGATGCCGCCGCGCGAAACGCAAGCGCCGTACGCGACGCCTGCGTCTGCGCGCCGCATAGGCAGGCCCGGGCAGGAGCGGACGGGCATGCCGGCAGTGCGGCAATGCGCGCGTCATCAGGGAACCGATCACGTAGTTCAGGAGATAGCTCCGCCGGCTGCATTGCGGCGGATGCGACGACATTGTGCTGTCAGTTGATCCACTACCCCGATGGATCAATTGTTGAAGCGCCCATCGCCACTTGGTCGATGGGCGTCTTTTTTTGTGCGCCGGTCTTGATGCGCGCGGCGTCGGCCGGATCGCGCGGCGTTCGGTATCATGTGCTGGCGCGCTGGCCAGCCCGTGCGGGCGCACGGCCTGCCGGCACGCCCGATCACGCCGCCAACATGAACGATACCGCCTTGCACGACCCCTCATCCGCCGACATCGATCCGGCCGCGCTCGACGCGCTGCACACGTTCGTCGAGCGCCATCCGCGGCTGCTCGTGCTGACCGGCGCGGGCATCAGCACCGATTCCGGCATTCCCGGCTATCGCGACCGCAACGGTCAGTGGATGCGGTCGCCGCCGATCCAGCTCCACGAATTCCTCGGTTCCGACGCGGCGCGCCGGCGCTACTGGGCGCGCAGCATGATCGGCTGGCCCGTCGTCGGCCGCGCGCAGCCGAACCGCTCGCACGTCGCGCTCGCGCGGCTCGGCGGCACCGGCCGGATCGAGCGCCTCGTCACGCAGAACGTCGACGGGCTGCACCAGCGCGCGGGCAGCGACGACGTAATCGAGCTGCACGGCGGCATTAGCGGCGTCACGTGCCTCGACTGCGGCGCGCACCATGCGCGCGCGACGATCCAGACCGTGCTCGAAGCGGACAACCCCGAACTGCTCGGCGCGCAGGCGGAGCCGGCCGCCGACGGCGACGCGCATCTCGAATGGGGCGCGCTCGACACATTCCGCATTCCGGCCTGCCCGGCATGCGGCGGGCTGCTGAAGCCGGCCGTCGTGTTCTTCGGCGAGAACGTGCCGCGCGAACGCGTGGCGCTGGCGTCGCAGGCGCTCGACGCGGCCGATGCGCTGCTCGTCGTCGGCTCGTCGCTGATGGTGTATTCCGGCTACCGCTTCTGCGTCTGGGCGCAGGCGCAGCACAAGCCGGTCGCCGCGCTGAACCTCGGCCACACGCGCGCCGATCCGATGCTGACGCTGAAGGTCGAGGCGCGTTGCGCGCCCGCGCTCGATGCGCTGAATGCGCGGCTGGGCGTCGCCGGCAGCGCAACGGAGCAGGCATCGTGACCGGGCCGACGTCGTCATCCGATCCGTCGGCGCGGCTGTCGGCGCCGGCGGCCGAGCGCAATCGCGAGCCGATCCTCGACGTGCTGCGTCGCGTGCTGCCCGCGAGCGGCAGCGTGCTCGAGATCGCGAGCGGCACGGGGCAGCATGCGGTCCATTTCGCGCAGGCGCTGCCGGGGCTGCGCTGGCAGCCGAGCGACCCCGACGCGCAGGCGCGTCGTTCGATCGCCGCTTGGGTTGCGCATGCTGGCCTCGCGAACCTGGACGAGCCGCTGGCGTTCGACGTGCGCGATGCCGCGTGGCCATGGCCGGCCTCCGCACTCGACGCGATCGTCTGCATCAACATGATTCACATCTCGCCGTGGGCCTGCACCGACGCGCTGTTCGCCGGCGCGTCGCGCGTGCTGCGCCCGGGCGGCATCCTGTTCCTGTACGGTCCGTATCGCCGCGCAGGCCGGCATACGGCGCCGTCGAACGAAGCGTTCGACCAGCAGTTGCGCAGCCGCGATCCGTCGTGGGGCGTGCGCGACCTCGAGGCCGTCGTCGCGCTGGGCCTCGACCGCGGGCTCGACTGCATCGAGGTCGTCGAGATGCCGGCCAACAACCTGAGCGTCGTGTTCCGGCGCCTGCCGCACGCGGAGCAATGACACGCAAGCGCGCATCGCGGCCGGGTTTCCACTATCCTTTCGCCTGTGCGCGCGGCCCGGCTCGGGTCGCGCCCCGTTTTTTCCGGAGAATTGAATAATGGGCAAACAAGCAATCGGTGTGATCGGGCTCGCGGTGATGGGCCGCAATCTCGCACTCAATATCGAGAGCCGCGGTTACGCGGTGTCGGTGTACAACCGCAGCCGCGAGAAAACCGACGAACTGATCGCCGAATTCCCCGGCCGCAATCTGGTGCCGACCCATACGCTCGAGGAATTCGTCGCGTCGCTCGAAACGCCGCGCCGGATCCTGATGATGGTGAAGGCCGGCGAAGCGACCGATGCGACGATCGCATCGCTCAAGCCGCTGCTCGAGAAGGGCGACGTGCTGATCGACGGCGGCAATACGCACTTCACCGACACGATCCGCCGCAACCAGGAGCTCGCGCAATCGGGCCTGCACTTCATCGGCACCGGCGTGTCGGGCGGCGAGGAGGGTGCGCTGCGCGGTCCGTCGATCATGCCCGGCGGCCAGCGCGACGCGTACGACCTGGTCGAGCCGATCCTCAAGCAGATCGCCGCGAAGGCGCCGTCGGACGACGAGCCGTGCGTCGCGTACATGGGGCCGGACGGTGCGGGCCACTACGTGAAGATGGTCCACAACGGGATCGAATACGGCGACATGCAACTGATCGCCGAGAGCTACGCGGTGCTGAAGGACGTCGCGGGCCTGAGCAACGACGAACTCGGCGCGGTGTACACCGAGTGGAACCAGGGCGAACTCGACAGCTACCTGATGGAGATCACGTCGAAGATCTTCGGCAAGAAGGATGACGAGACCGGCAAGCACCTCGTCGACGTGATCCTCGATCGCGCCGCGCAGAAGGGCACCGGCAAGTGGACGAGCCAGAACGCGCTGGATCTGGGCGTGCCGCTGCCGCTCATCACCGAGTCGGTGTTCGCGCGCGTGCTGTCGTCGCTGAAGACCGAGCGCGTCGCGGCCAGCAAGATCCTGTCGGGTCCGGCAGCCGCACCGTTCGACGGCGACCGCGCCGCCTTCATCGAAGCTGTGCGCCGCGCGCTGTACCTGAGCAAGGTGATCTCGTACGCACAGGGCTTCGCACAGTTGCGCACGGCATCCGAAGAGTACGGCTGGAATCTCGATCTCGGGACGATCGCGAAGATCTTCCGCGCGGGTTGCATCATCCGCGCGCGCTTCCTGCAGAAGATCACGGACGCGTACGCGAAGGATGCAGCGCTCGCGAACCTGCTGCTGGATCCGTACTTCAAGGACATCGCCGCGAATTATCAGGCATCGCTGCGCGACGTCGTGGTGGCCGCGGTGAAGGCAGGCGTGCCGGTGCCGGCGTTCGCGTCGGCGGTCGCGTACTTCGACAGCTACCGTTCCGAGCGGCTGCCGGCGAACCTGGTGCAGGCGCAGCGAGACTTCTTCGGCGCGCACACGTTCGAACGTACCGACAAGCCGGGTAGCTTCCACGCGAACTGGTCGTAACCGGCCCGAGGGCGGCATTGTTGCGAAATTCTATTCTTTGAGTAGGGTTTTAGGTTCCCGGATCCCGGAATTGTTGGCTCCGAGGAAACAGTGTTTTCGTTCTTTCATGGTTTTCCCTAAGTGCTCTCGGGACTAAACTTTGTTCAATCGCTGCAGACATGGTGTGTGCGGCGGAGCAAAAAAATCCCGGAGGTAAATCATGAAATCGCTGATCGCAACGTTCGCTGCAGCTGCCGTCCTCGCCGTTCCCGCCGTGTCGTTCGCCCAACAGAACGCGCCCGTTACCCGCGCGCAGGTGAAGGCCGAACTGGCCGCGCTGCAACAGGCCGGCTATAAGCTGGGCAGCGACCGTACGGACTATCCGGCGGGCATCCAGGCAGCCGAAGCCCGTGTGAACCCGCAACAGAACGTCGCCACTGCCGATACGACCGGCTACGGCGCACAACCGGCCGCTCAGCAAGAGTCGGGCGCGCCGGCAGCCGCCAAGACCGGCTGGCAGGTCAAGCGCGTGTCGGATGGCGCACCGATCTACAAGGGTCGTTAATCGTCGTCGATCGACGGGCCGCATGAGCGGCCTGATCCGACCCCGCGCAGCACACGCAGCCCGTCGTTCCGCATCACGGAACGACGGGCTGTTTTCATTGGTGGCTCCGCTTGCGTCAGTGCAGCGGCCGGTGGCCGCGGCCGATGTCCCTGAACAGCGCTTCGCGCGGCTCCAGCGCCTGCAGCCACGTTTCGTCGTAGCCGCTCAGCGTGTCGAGCGCGTCGCGCAGCCGCTCGATCGCGAGCACCGGCAGCTCGACGCTGTGGCGGGTCGCGCCGCTCAGGTGCGCGATGCTCGCGAGCTGGACGAGCGCGTCGGCGGCTTCGGCGACGTCCGTCGCGAACAGCAGGTGCCGGTTGAGCAATTCGACGAGGCCGCTGGAACCGGCGAAATCCTCGGCGTTGATTTGCACGGACAGAAACGTCGCGTTGTTCATGATCATCTCCTCGTTGTCGCCGGATCTTGTGGGGCATCTCCGAGTATAGGAGGCGACCGGGCGGGGCGGCGGTCGCCGGCGCGAGATGGATGGCGTGGCGAAGGCCGGGGCGGCACGGCCCCTCGGCAGGCCGCCGAACGGCCCGCGCGGCGCGGCTTGCAAGCGGTCGCCACGCGCGCGGCAGGCCGCAAGATTGTCACCGGGTCGGGCGCCTGTCGCGGTCCTGACCGCGACAAATGGTATCTTTGACGATCGGGACGATGTGAAAAAAGGGCCGGAGAGCCCGTTCGCGTCGACGTTCCGCTGTGGAAACTGACGGCCGCGAGAGCGGTCGGATACTGGTTGGTCCGGCCGTTCGGCCGGACATCGTGCGTCGCACGCCGGAGGGCGGCGGGCGGCGCAACGACGCAAATCCGGAGGACCCTTGAGAAAAAATATCCCGATCCACGCTTCCCTGGCGCGCTGGATGCCGCAGGCGGCGTTCGCCGTCGCGGCCGCCGCGCTGGCGGGCTGTACGATGACGCCGTGGACCGACAGCTGGCAACCGGTGCGTCAGTCGACGCCGGCGTCGGTCGCCACGCCGGGCGTGATCGCCGGCTACTACCGCGTGAATCCCGGCGACACGCTCGCGGGTGTCGCCGCCGCCTACGGGCAGCGCGTGCAGGACGTGGCCAGCTGGAACCACATGTCGCCCAACGACGGCCTGTCGCCCGGCCAGGTGCTGCGCGTCGCGCCGCCGCCGGCCGCGACGTCGCTCGGGCAGCCGCCCGCCGCGGTCGCGCAACCCGGCTCGCTCGCATGGCCGGCCACGGGCATCGTCGCGGCGCCGTTTGCAACCGGCAAGACGCGCGGCATCGTGATCGCTGCCTCGGGGCCCGACCATTCGGTGCGGGCCGCGGCCAACGGGCGGGTGGTCTACGCCGGGTCGGGCGTCAAGGCGTACGGTCCGCTCGTGATCCTGAAGCACGACAACGGGCTGATCACGGCCTACGGACACAACGGCAAGCTGCTCGTCAACGAAGGCGACGCGGTGCGCGCAGGCCAGCCGGTCGCCGAGATGGGCACCGACGCGAGCGGTCGTGCGACGTTCGAGTTCGAAGTCCGGCAGAACGGCAAGGTCGTCGATCCGATGAACTTCCTGCCGCGCAACGGCGGCTGACGGGCCGCGTCACGACGTGTGCGCCGCGCGGCGCACACGCTCCCGCTCCCGCTCCCGCCTTCATCCTTCCCTGACCTCCGCGCTGGCAGACTGCCGCGCATGATTGCCGAGCCAGCGAACACCGAGTGCGAGCCCTGCCGCGCCGAGCGCGATCAGCGAGCACTGGATGGCGACCGGCAGGTAGCCGTGCGGCCGCGGATCGACGAACGGATACGGATACCAGTTCTCCAGTGCGCCGCGCACGAGCGTATAGCCGAGATAGACGAACGGAAAGCCGAGCCACGCGAACACGCTGCGCCGCGGGATCGGCGAGCGCGGCTCCACATACAGCCAGTCGCACAGCATCACGAGCGGCACGATCCGGTGCAGTACCCAGTTGTTGAATGCCGGCGTGACGTGGCGCAGCGCATCGAGCCGGGCGAGTAGCAGCTCGTAGACGATCGCGGTGATCAGCACGTACAGCACGGCGGCACCGCGCATCGATTCGTAACGGGCCGAGCCGGTGCGCGTGACGCGCCACAGCCCCGCGGCGAGCATGGCCGCCGCGTAGAGGCTGCTCAGTTGAGTGAAGTAGCTGAGGTAGTTGCCGAGGTGAAAGCTGGGCAGATGCCAGTAGCCGGCGACGCTGTGCAACGTGGTGGACACGGCGAGCAACGCGGCGATCAGCCGGTAGGCCGCAACGAAGAACGCTTTGCTCATGATGCCCGCGCGACGTCGCATCAAAGCTCCATCGTGCCACAGCGGTCCATGTGTGCGATGCGGATTTTCCATATGACGGCATCGCGGGCGCGGGTGGCGTCGATTCTTCGGATATTTGATGCCGTCGGGCAACAGCGGTCGCGCGTGCGGCTACAATCGGGGCAGCCGCCGGGGACAGGCCAGCCGCGGCGTGCGCCTGCCCCGCATACAACACGAGAAACACGAGACGAAGCATGAGAAACATCCTTGCGAAACAGACGCGCTACAGCTCGCCGGCGATCTTCTTCCACTGGGCCATCTTCCTGCTGGTGGCGCTGGCCTACCTGGCCATCGAGATTCGCGGGCCGAAAGGCAGCGATAGTCGCGTGTTCTGGATGAACGTGCACCTGCTGGCGGGCACGTTCGTGCTGGTGCTGTCGGTGTTGCGCGTGTTGTGGCGGATGCTCGGTCGCGTGCCGGCACCCATTCCGCAGGCGACGCTGCTGAAGTGGCTGTCGAAGCTCGCGCATTTCGCGCTGTACGTATTCATCCTCGCGCAGCCGCTGCTCGGCATCATGATGGTCAACATGGGCGGCAAGCCCGTGTCGCTCGACTGGATCGGCGTGTCGTTCACGCTGTTCGGCCCCGACAAGGCGCTGCGGCCGACGATCAAGGAAGCGCACGAGCTGATCGGCAACGCGTTCTACTTCGTGATCGGCCTGCATGCGCTGGCCGCGCTCTACCACCATTTCATCCGCCGCGACGACGTGCTGCGGCGCATGGCGCCGTGATCGCCGAGCGCTGAAGCCGCGCAGCAGCCCCGGGGGCGCATGGTTGTGTTGACAACCATGCGCCCCCGGGCAGTTTACCGCCGTGCGCAGCTGGTCATCGCAGCGAAGATTCGGTAATATCCCGGCTGCTTTTACATTCTGCTTACGCATCGCCGCGCATGCTGCACCGACATCGTCACCTGACCGCCTGGCTGGGCGTGCTCGCGATCTGGTTCGCGATCGCGGCGCCGCTGGTGTCGCAGTGGCGTATCGCGCAGGCGGCTGTCCCCGACTCAATCGTCTGCAGTGCAGATCATGGCGCGCACCGAGCGTCCGATGCGGGCCGCGCGCACGATCACGCGCTGCATCTCGATGCCTGCGGCTATTGCGGCTTCTTCGCGCACAATCCTGCGATCGGTGCCCCGGCCGCCGCGTCGTTCGCCCTCATCACCGTCGTTGCCGTTTCCGCGACCGCGCCGCATGCCGTCGCGGTGCACGCCGACCGCTATCCGCGCGCGTACCCGCGCGAACCGCCCGAGCACGCCTGACGCGCTGCTTCCGTTCTTTCCATCGCCGATATCCGTGTGGCCTGTCGAGGCCACGTGGAGGGCGTCACTCGGGCTTTCGATCATGACCATTTTCTCCTTGCGCGCGCCGAGGGCGGCGCGACATTCCCGTGCGCGGCGCGTGCCGCGGATGCTGACACTCACCGTTCCCGCGCTGGCCGTCAGTGCAATGACCGCGGCGGCGGCCGCGGCCGAAACCGCGCGTGCGGCAGGCGCCCCGGCCGACGACGTGGCCGCGCTGCTGCCGCCCGTCGAGGTCGTCGCGTCGCCGCTGTCGACACCGCTCGTCGTCGTCACGGATCCGAAGGCACCGCGCCAGCCGCTGCCCGCCAGCGACGGCGCGGATTACCTGAAGACGATCCCCGGCTTCACGTCGATCCGCAGCGGCGGCACGAACGGCGACCCCGTGCTGCGCGGGATGTTCGGTTCGCGCTTGAACATCCTGGCGAACGGAATGCCGACGCTCGGCGCATGCCCGAACCGGATGGATGCGCCGACGTCGTACATCGCGCCGGAAAGCTATGACAAGGTCACGGTCGTGAAGGGCCCGCAGACCGTGCTGTACGGACCCGGCGCATCGGCCGGCACCGTATTGTTCGAGCGCGTGACGCCGCGCTTCGAGCGTCCGGGCATGCGTTTCGACGGCAGCCTGGTCGGTGGATCGTTCGGCCGCAATGACCAGAACATCGACCTGACGGCCGGCACGCCCGACGTCTACGGCCGCGTGACCGCGAACCACGCGCATTCGCAGGACTACAAGGACGGCAACGGCAACACGGTGCCGTCGCAGTGGGACAAGTGGAACGCCGACGCGGCGCTCGGCTGGACCCCCGACGACCACACGCGCGTCGAGCTGACTGCTGGCACTGGCGACGGTTATGCGCGCTACGCGGGCCGCGGGATGGACGGTGCGCACTTCCGCCGCGAGACAGTCGGGCTGTCGTTCGACAAGCGGCACCTCGGCGATGTGCTGGACCGGATCGAGGCACGTGTGTACTACAACGAAGCCGATCACGTGATGGACAACTACACGTTGCGGCAGCCCGACCCGACCAGCAGCATGCCGATGCGGATGGCGGCCGACGTGCGGCGCCGCACCGCCGGTGCGCGCGCGGCCGCGACGTTCCGTTTCGGCGACGACTTCAAGCTCGTGACCGGTGTCGACGCGCAATCGAACCGGCTCGATTCGCGCTCGTCGATGGGGCAGCAGAACTACCGCGACCAGCCGTGGGACGCGCAGGCGACGATGTGGAACTCGGGCGTGTTCGGCGAGCTGACGTGGTATGCGAGCGACGTGTCACGCGTGATCGGCGGCGCGCGCGTCGACTATGCGAGCGCGCGCGACAAGCGCGCGATGAAGAGCGGGATGATGATGAGCAAGCCGAACCCGACCTTCGACGACGATCGCTCGCGCGTGTTGCCGAGCGGCTTCGTGCGCTACGAGCGCGATCTCGCGTCGCTGCCGGTCACGTGGTACGCGGGGATCGGTCATGCGGAACGTTATCCCGACTACTGGGAACTGTTCTCCGCGACGCGTGGGCCGGCCGGTTCGGTCAACGCGTTCTCGGCGGTGCAGCCGGAGAAGACCACGCAGATCGATATCGGCGCGCAGTACAAGAGCGACCGGTTCGATGCATGGGTGTCGGCGTACGCGGGGTATGTGCAGGACTTCATCCTGTTCAATTACGCGGCCGGCATGATGGGCCCGACCACGCAGGCGACCAACGTCAACGCGCAGATCATGGGCGGCGAAGGGGGCGTGTCGTGGCGGCCGGTTGCGCCGCTGCGCGTCGAGACGTCGCTCGCGTATGCGTGGGGGCGCAACGTGGCAAGTGGCGATCCGCTGCCGCAGATGCCGCCGCTCGAGGCACGCATCGGGCTCGAATACACGCGCGGCGCATGGTCGGCCGGCGGCCTGTGGCGGATCGTTGCGCCGCAGCATCGTTATGCAGTGAACGAGGGCAACGTGGTCGGCAAGGACTTCGGCCCGAGCGCCGGATTCGGCGTGCTGTCGCTGCATACGCAATACAACGTCGGCAAGACCGTGCAGATCTCGATCGGCGTCGACAACGTGCTGAACAAGGCCTACACCGAGCACCTGAACCTCGCCGGCAACGCGGGCTTCGGTTATCCGGCGAACGCACCGGTGATGGAACCGGGCCGGACCGCATGGGTGCGCGTGAGCGCGAAGCTGTAGCGCACGGTGCGTGTGCATTGCAGCATGCGCGCGTGTGAAGGCGGCCCCGCCCGAACGGGCGGGGCGCGTCAACCGATTAGAGAACCGTATCTAGTCAGGGCGCACACGTTCGCAACTCGTGATTCACTCCCGCATTCGACGCACACGGTGCGCGCGATGCAGCGTGCGTGTCGATCCGGTGTCATTCGCACCGGCAGCACAATAATCAGGAGAACATGCATGGCCAGATCGATGCGTTCCAGGGTAATGGCGGGGGCAGTGGCATGTGCGATGAGCGTCGCACCGTTCGCGGGGACGACCGCGCTGATGACGCTCGCGACGACACACTCGGCGATGGCGGCGACCGCGCCCGCCGACAACTACGCGGCGACGCGTTATCCGATCATCCTCGTGCACGGGCTCACGGGCACCGACAAGTACGCCGGCGTGCTCGAGTACTGGTACGGAATCCAGGAGGATCTGCAGCAGCATGGCGCGACCGTCTACGTCGCGAACCTGTCGGGCTTCCAGAGCGACGACGGCCCGAACGGGCGCGGCGAACAGCTGCTCGCCTACGTGAAGACGGTACTCGCCGCGACGGGGGCGACCAAGGTCAATCTCGTCGGCCACAGCCAGGGCGGGCTGACGTCGCGTTATGTCGCGGCCGTCGCGCCCGATCTCGTCGCGTCGGTGACGACGATCGGCACGCCGCATCGCGGCTCCGAGTTCGCGGACTTCGTGCAGAGCGTGCTCGCGTACGATCCGACCGGACTGTCGTCGACGGTGATCGCGGCGTTCGTCAATGTGTTCGGAATCCTGACGAGCAGCAGTCACAACACGAACCAGGACGCGCTCGCATCGCTGAAGACGCTGACGACCGCGCAGGCGGCGACCTACAACCAGAACTATCCGAGCGCGGGCCTGGGTGCACCGGGAAGCTGCCAGACCGGCGCACCGACGGAAACGGTCGGCGGCAACACGCATCTGCTGTATTCGTGGGCCGGCACGGCGATCCAGCCGACGCTTTCGCTGTTCGGCGTGACGGGTGCGCAGGACACGAGCACCATTCCGCTCGTCGATCCCGCAAACGCCCTCGATCCGTCGACGCTCGCGCTGTTCGGCACCGGCACGGTGATGATCAACCGCGGGTCGGGCCAGAACGACGGGCTCGTGTCGAAGTGCAGCGCGCTGTACGGCAAGGTGCTGAGCACGAGCTACAAGTGGAACCACATCGACGAGATCAACCAGCTGCTCGGCGTGCGCGGCGCGTATGCGGAAGATCCGGTCGCGGTGATCCGCACGCATGCGAACCGGCTGCAGCTCGCGGGCGTGTAATCGATGACGGCTCGTGAAGGGCGCGCGCCGCTGGCGCGGCGCGCAGCGGTCTACGGTGTCGTGGGGCTGGCGGCGATCGCCGGCGTCGCGATGTGGAGCGGGGCGGGATGGCATCGCGGGTCGGGTGCCGCCGGTGACGCAACGGACGTGGCAGCGGCGGGCGGCGTGCCGGCCGCGGCACCGCAGGCCGCCGTGCCGGCGAGTGCGGGCCTGCCGCCGTCGCTGGCCGGTTCCAGCGCGCCGCGGCTGCCGCTCGATGCCGGTGGCCATCTCGCGAAGTCGCGCGCGGTACGCGATTTCTTCGACTATTGCCTGACCGCTCAGAGCGACCTGAGCGCGGCCGCGCTCGATGCGTTCGTCGTGCGCGAGATCGCCGCGCAGCTCGACGGTACGGCTGCGCAGGCCGAGGCGCTCGACGTGTGGCACCGCTATCGCGCGTATCTCGACGCACTCGCGAAACTGCGCGATGCCGGCGCGGTCGACAAGTCCGACCTGGGCGCGTTGCAGCTCGCACTCGATCAGCGCGCGTCCATCGCGTACCGCACGCTCGGCGACTGGAGCCAGCCGTTCTTCGGTGCGGAGCAGTGGCGGCAGCGCTACGACCTCGCACGGCTGAAGATCACTCAGGATCGCTCATTGACCGATGCACAGAAGGCCGAGCGGCTCGCGGCGCTGGAGCAGCAGATGCCGGCCGACGAACGGGCGGCGCAGCAGCGGATCGACCGGCAGCGTGCCGCGATCGACCAGATCGCGCAATTGCAGAAGAGCGGGGCGACACCCGATGCGATGCGCGCGCAGCTGACGCAGACGCTCGGCCCCGACGCTGCGGCGCGCGTCGCGCAGATGCAGCAGGATGACGCATCGTGGCAGAGCCGCTATGCGGACTACGCGGCACAGCGTGCGCAGATCGAATCGGCCGGGTTGTCGCCGCAGGACCGCGATACGCAGATCGCCGCACTGCGGCAACGCGTGTTCACGAAGCCCGGCGAAGCCGTGCGCGCGGCATCGCTCGATCGCGCGGCCGGCAGCGCGCAATGACGCGGGCGTCGCCGCGTGCGGGCGGTCTCGTGCGGCCCTATGCGGCGCGTGTGATGTCGTGCGGCAGATGCTGCTCGATGGTATCGGCAAGCGTGTCGAACGCGGGGCCGATGCCTTCGTGCGCGACGCATGCATAGCCGAGCAGCAGGCCCTGCCGCGCGGTGTCGAGGCTGCTGTAGTAGCTGGTAAGCGGACGGACGATCACGCCCGCATCGAACGCGCTCTGCGTGACCGCGCGATCGTCGCACGTGTCGGGCAGCCCGAGCACCAGATGCAGGCCGGCCTCGTCACCCATCACGGGCAGCGCATCGCCGAAGCGCGCACGGATCGCATCGATCAGCAATTGCCGGCGCTCGCCGTACAGCGTGCGCATCCGCCTGACGTGCGAAGTCAGGTGTCCGTCCATGATGAATTCGGCGAGTACGGCCTGCTGCATCAGCTGGCCCTCGCGGTACAGCTCCGACAACCCGGTGCGGAACGTGTCGACCAGATGCTCGGGCACGACCATGTAGCCCATCCGCAGGCCCGGGAACAGCATCTTGCCGAGGCTGCCGACGTAGATCACGCGGCCGCCGTCGTCGAGCCCCTGCAGCGACGCGAGCGGGCGGCTGCCGTAGCGGAACTCGCTGTCGTAGTCGTCCTCGATGATCCAGCAGCGGTGCTGACGCGCGTACTCGAGCAGCATCCGGCGGCGCGCGAGGCTCATCACCATCCCGAGCGGATACTGATGCGATGGCGTGACGAGCACGAGCCGCGGCGGATGCTGCATGTCGCTCGCGCGCGGATCGAGCCCTTCCTGGTCGACCGGCACCGGCGCGAGCGTGAGGCCGGTTGCCTGCAGCACGCTGCGCACGCCCCAGTAGCACGGCTCCTCGACCCACGCGCGATCGCCGATGTCGGACAGCAGCCGCACCGCGAGGTCGATCGACTGGTGGATACCGGTCGTGATGATCACCTGGTCCGGCGTGCATTTGACCGAGCGCGCGACGCGCAGGTAGTCGGCGAGCGCACGGCGCAGCGGCCGGTAGCCGCCGCCCGGCGCGTAGGTCAGCAGTTCGGGATTCGCTTCCTTCCACAAGCGCGCCTGCAGGCGGCTCCATGTGCGGCTCGGGAATTCCGACACGTCCGGCACGCCCGGCATGAACGCACCCCACTGGCGTCGCGACACGCCCGCGTGCTCGATCAACTGCCGGCCGCGCATCGACAGGCCGCCTTGCGCGTCCGGCAGCGGCGTCGCACCGGCGCCGGACGACGGCACCGCCGCCGCGCCCGGCGCGTGGATCGCGGCGGCGTCCGGTCGCGTATCGGCCACGTAGGTGCCGCTGCCGGTCGTCGTCAGCACGTAGCCTTCGGCCGTCAGCTGGTCGTACACGTGCAGCACGGTATTGCGTGCAATCGACAGGTCGGCCGCGAGCGTGCGCGAACTCGGCAGTTTTGTGCCTGGCCCCAATTCCCCGGTGAGGATGGCTTGCTGCATCTGTTGCAGCAGTTGCCGGTACATCGGCTCGGACGAGCTGCGGTCGAGACGGGCGGAGAGCCAGTCGGCGAGGATCACGGTATCCAAAGTGGTCCTACTAGGAATATTGAAATGGTTCCCTAGTATAGAACCGTGCGCACCGTATAGTGGGTCCATCTCACAAGAAAGCGCCGGGCCGCCCCACGTTTTCTTGACCCCCTCGGGGGGCCTGGCGCGCAGCGACAGGTTTGGGGGCATTCATAAACGTTTGTCGCGCAGCAAGGGGACAGCCACGATGAAGTCCGATGATGTGATCGTCAGCTTTCGCGGCGTGCGGAAGACCTACGACGGCGAGACGCTGGTCGTCAAATCGCTCGACCTCGACATCCACCGAGGGGAATTCCTGACGCTGCTCGGGCCGTCGGGCTCGGGCAAGACCACCTGCCTGATGATGCTGGCGGGTTTCGAATTCCCGACGGGCGGCGAGATCCGCCTCGACGGCGAGTTGCTGAACACCGTGCCGCCGCACAAGCGCAACATCGGCATGGTGTTCCAGAACTACGCGCTGTTTCCGCACCTGACGGTCGAGCAGAACGTCGCGTATCCGCTGACGGTGCGCAAGCTGTCGGTGGCCGAGCGCACGGAGCGCGTCGCGCACGCGCTGAAGATGGTGCAGATGGAACGCTTCGCGAAGCGCTATCCGGCGCAGTTGTCGGGCGGCCAGCAGCAGCGCATCGCGCTCGCGCGCGCACTCGTGTTCGAGCCGAAGCTGGTGCTGATGGACGAGCCGCTCGGCGCGCTCGACAAGCAGTTGCGCGAGCACATGCAGTACGAACTGAAGGCGCTGCACGAGAAGCTCGGCGTGACCTTCGTCTATGTGACGCACGACCAGGGCGAGGCGTTGACGATGTCCGATCGCGTCGCCGTGTTCGACAAGGGCATCGTGCAGCAGCTCGATACCGTCGACCGCCTGTACGAATCGCCGTGCAACGAATTCGTCGCGAACTTCATTGGCGACAGCAACCGGCTGCGCGGCACCATCGCGCGCGTCGACGGCGAATTCTGCGAATTCCGGCTCGACGACGGCACGCAGCTCGTCGGCCGCCGCATCGGCGACGCGGCCGAAGGCGCGCCAGCCGTCGCCTGCATCCGCCCCGAACGCATGAGCCTCGCGAACGGGCATGCAAACGGCACCGCGAACCGCGTGACCGGCGAGGCGCGCAGCCTCATCTATTTCGGCGATCACGTGCGCATGCGCTGCGCGCTGCCGGGCCAGGATGAATGCTTCGTGAAGGTGCCGCTCGGCACGGGCGCGCTCGACGCGTTCTCGCCCGGCGCGCCGGTATCGCTCGCATTCGCGCCCGAGCACCTGCGCGTGTTCACCTGATTGATCCGGGGTTTTCCCGATTTTCCGCAGCACGTCGTCAACAACAACTGACTACTTCCACCACGAGAGCAGAGGAACCACCATGAACGGAGCAAGCTCTACCGCGCGTCGCACCGCGCTCGCACTGGCGCTCGCCGTCGTCGGCGCATCGGCCACGGCGGCCGAACTCACGGTCGTCAACTTCGGCGGCGCGAACGGCGACGCGCAGAAGGCCGCATTCAACCAGCCGTTCGAGAAGGCGACCGGCAACAAGGTCACGGCCGTCGAGTACAACGGCGAGCAGGCGAAAGTGAAGGCGATGGTCGAGGCGAAGCACGTCAACTGGGACGTGGTGGAAGTCGAATCGGGCGACCTGAACCGCGGTTGCGACGAAGGGCTGTACGAGAAGCTCGACTGGTCGAAGATCGCGAAGAAGTCCGACCTGATTCCGGAATCGCCGCAGGTGTGCGGCGTCGGCTTCTTCGTGTGGTCGACCGCGCTGTCGTACAACGCGGACAAGCTGAAGACCGCGCCGACCGGCTGGGCCGATTTCTGGGACGTGAAGAAATTCCCCGGCAAGCGCGGGATGCGCAAGGGCGCGCGCTACAACCTCGAGTTCGCGCTGATGGCCGACGGCGTCGCGACCAAGGACGTGTACAAGGTGCTCGGCACGAAGGCCGGCCAGGACCGCGCGTTCAAGAAGCTCGACGAGCTGAAGCCGTACATCCAGTGGTGGGAAGCGGGCGCGCAGCCGCCGCAGTTCCTGGTGGCCGGCGACGTCGTGATGTCGACCGCGTACAACGGCCGCATCGACGCCGCGCAGAAGGAAGGCAAGAACCTGAAGGTCGTGTGGAACGGCAGCATCTACGACCTCGACTACTGGGCGATTCCGAAGGGCTCGCCGAACAAGGCGCTCGCCGAGCAGTACATCGCGTACACGCTGACGCCGAAGCCGCAGCAGGGCTATGCGCAGCACATCGCGTACGGTCCCGCGAACGTCGCGGCGATCAAGTCGCTCGACGCGAAGACGCTCGCGAACCTGCCGAACTCGCCGGCCAACGGCAAGAACGCGGTACTGGAGGACATCGGCTTCTGGACCGACCACAGCGACGAGCTCGAGCAGCGCTTCGCCGCGTGGGCGACGAAGTAACAGCCGTTCAGGTGTCCTGATGCAACCGGCCGCGCGGCGCGCTTGACGCGTCGCGCGGCATTCCGCCGGATCGAGCCCGGCCGGAGAGAACCGTTGAACACGATGACGATCGCTCCTTCCTCGCCGTCGACAGCCGCGCTCAAGCGCGAGCTGAAGGCCGCCGAGGCCCGCAAGCGCACGATGGCGCTGCTGTTGATCGCGCCGCTCGCGATCTTCCTGCTGCTCATCTTCGTCGTGCCGATCGGCACGCTGCTCACGCGCGCGGTGCAGAACCCCGAGATCGCGACCGCGTTGCCGAACACGATCGCCGCGCTGTCGGGCTGGGACCGCAAGGCACCGCCAGCCGATGCCGCCTATGTCGCGCTCGCGGCCGACATGACGAAGGTGGCCGACAGCGAGGCGATGGGTGCGCTGGCACGGCGCCTGAACACCGAGATTCCCGGCTATCGCTCGCTCGTCGCGAAGACGGCGCGCGCGATGCCGCTGAAGGGCGACAACGACGCGGTGCTGACGCCCGCGCAGACGCGCGAGAAAATCATCGACCTCGATTCGCGTTGGGGCGACGCCGCGTACTGGCAGGCGATCGCGAAGAACGGCAGCCAGCTGTCGCCGTTCTACCTGCTCGCTGCGCTCGACCACAAGCAGGACGGTTTTGGCCAGATCGTGCAGGCCGATCCCGACCAGTCGATCTATCTAGCGATCTTCGGCCGCACGTTCGTGATCGGCGTCGCGGTCACGCTGTTCGCGCTGCTGCTCGGCTATCCGCTCGCGTACTGGATTTCGACGCTGTCGGAGCGCCGCGCGAACCTCGTGATGATCCTCGTGCTGATTCCGTTCTGGACCTCGGTACTGGTGCGCGTCGCCGCGTGGATCGTGCTGCTGCAGAGCGAAGGGCTCATCAACACGGCGCTGATCGGCAGCGGGCTGATCTCGCATCCGCTGACGCTGCTGTTCAACCGCGTCGGCGTGTACATCTCGATGACGCACATCCTGCTGCCGTTCATGATCCTGCCGCTCTACAGCGTGATGAAGTCGATCCCGCCGACCTACCAGCGCGCGGCCGTGTCGCTCGGCAGCCATCCGTTCGCCGCGTTCTGGCGCGTGTACGTGCCGCAGACCTATCCGGGCGTCGGTGCGGGGGCGCTGCTCGTGTTCATCCTCGCGATCGGCTACTACATCACGCCTGCGCTGCTCGGCGGCCCGAACGACCAGATGGTCAGCTACTACGTCGCGTACTTCACGAACGTGACGATCAACTGGGGCATGGCGTGCGCGCTCGGCGGGCTGCTGCTCGCGGCGACGCTGGTGCTGTATGCGGTGTACGGGCGCTTCACGCGCACGAACGTGAGCCTCGGCTGAGCGCCGGGCACAGGAAAACAGGAAGGGGATGCCGACCATGAAACTCGCCAGGCCGCTGTTCGCGCCGCACATGTCGTTCGTCGAGCGCGCGTGGTATGTCGCGCTGCGCGTGCTCGTCGTGCTGACGCTGCTGTACCTGATCCTGCCGGTGCTCGCGATCGTGCCGCTGTCGTTTTCGTCGAGCACGTTCCTCGTCTATCCGATCCCGGGTTTCTCGACGCGCTGGTACGAGAACCTGATCGCGTCGGACGAGTGGCGGATGGCCGCGAAGAACAGCTTCATCGTCGCGCCGTCGGCGACCATCGTCGCGACCGTGCTCGGCACGCTCGCCGCGATCGGCCTCACGAAGGCGGACTTTCGCGGCAAGGGGCTCCTGATGGCGGTGCTGTTGTCGCCGATGATCGTGCCGGTCGTCGTGGTCGGCGTCGGCATGTACCTGTTCTTCGCGCCGCTCGGGCTCGCGAATACCTACACGGGGCTGATCGCCGCGCACGCGGCGCTCGGCGTGCCGTTCGTCGTGACGACGGTGGCCGCGACGCTGCAGGGCTTCAACCAGAACCTGGTGCGCGCGAGCCTGTCGCTCGGCGCGAATCCCGTCACGACGTTCTTCCGCGTGACGCTGCCGGTGATCGCGCCGGGCGTGATGTCGGGCGCGCTGTTCGCGTTCGCGACGTCGTTCGACGAGGTCGTCGTCACGCTGTTCCTCGCGGGCGCCGACCAGACGACGCTGCCGCGCCAGATGTTCACGGGTATCCGCGAGAACATCAGCCCGACGATCGCCGCGCTCGCGACGATCCTGATCATTTTCTCGACGAGCCTGCTGCTCGCGCTCGAATGGCTGCGCGGCCGCAACGCGCGGCGCGCAGTGTCGTGACGGCGGGGCGGGCGCCGTTCGGCCCGCTGCCCGACCATTGATCGTTGCGTATTCAACGATGGCGCGCACTCGACGCGGCGCGCCAAAGCTTTCGTTTTGCTGACTGACGACGCGCTTGCCTGCAGGTTCGATGCGGCTCTGCAACAATACGGCTCGCGGTGCCGCGCGTTCCGTTGCTGTTGCACGGAGCCGCCGTTGCCGCACCGCTCAATCCGCGACGCCGCGCGTCGCTCGTCAGCCGAGCCTCATCTTGTCCGAATTCGCTTCCCCCGCCGGCGCCCGGGAGCCGGCCGTCAACTGGCGCGCGATGTCCGCCGTGCTGCTGGCCGTCGCGCTCGCGACGCTCGACACCGCGATCGCGAACACGGCGCTGCCCGCGATCGCCACCGACCTGCACGCGTCGCCGGCCGCGTCGGTGTGGATCATCAACGCATACCAGCTCGCGATGGTCGCCACGCTGCTGCCGTTCGCGTCGCTTGGCGACATCGTCGGCCACAAGCGCGTGTATGTCTCGGGCCTCGCGGTGTTTACGCTCGCCTCGCTGGGCTGTTCGCTCGCCGCGACGCTGCCGCAGCTGACGGCGGCGCGGATCGTGCAGGGCTTCGGCGCGAGCGCGATCATGAGCGTGAACGTCGCGCTGATCCGCAACCTGTTTCCCGCGCACCGGCTCGGGCGCGGCGTCGGCTTCAACGCGCTCGTCGTCGGTGTGTCGTTCGCGATCGGGCCGACGATCGCATCGCTGATCCTGTCCGTTGCTGCCTGGCCCTGGCTGTTCGCGGTGAACGTGCCGCTCGGCGTGATCGCGCTCGCGGTGGCGATTCCGTCGCTGCCGCAGACGGCGCGCGGCAAGCATGCGTTCGATCCGCTTGCCGCGCTGTTCAACGTGATCACGTTCGCGTCGCTGATCTTCGCGCTCGGTGAATTCGCGCAGCGCGGGCCGCTGTCCATCGTGCTCGCGGCCGCCGCCGTCGCGCTCGCGTTCGGTTGGCTGCTGATCCGCCGCCAGGCCGGACACCCGGCGCCGATGTTGCCGGTCGACCTGTTCCGCCGGCCCGTGTTTACGCTGTCCGCGCTGACGGCCGTGTGCGCGTTCGCCGCACAGGGCCTGGCGTTCGTGTCGCTGCCGTTCTACTTCGAGACCGTCCTGCATCGCAGCGCGGTCGAGACGGGGTTCCTGATGACGCCGTGGTCGGCGATCGTCGCGCTGGCCGCGCCGATCGCGGGCCGGCTGTCCGATCGTTATCCGCCCGGGTTGCTCGGCGCGATCGGGCTCGCGTTGCTGAGCGCGGGGATGGTGTCGCTCGCGGCATTGCCGACGGCGCCGAACGTAGTCGACATCGGCTGGCGGATGATGCTGTGCGGCGCGGGCTTCGGTTTCTTCCAGTCGCCGAACCTGAAGGCGCTGATGTCGAGCGCGCCGCCCGAACGCAGCGGCGGCGCAAGCGGGATCATCGCGACCGCGCGGCTGATCGGGCAGGCGACCGGCGCGGCGCTCGTCGCGCTGTCGTTCGGGATCGCGGGGCGTCACGGCCCGACGCTCGCGCTGATGCTCGGCGCCGGCTTTGCCGGTGCCGCGAGCGTGGCGAGCGGGCTGCGACTCTTCGCGCCATCGCATCGGGCTGGGGCGCCGGCCGTGGCGGCGCCGGTGAAGGAGCGCGCGACGGAGTAGGGTTCCGTGCGAGCCCGCGGCCCGCGAGTGTGTCGGCGCGGCGCGCGGCGAACGACTGCCACGCGCCGTCCTTCCCGTTACGCTCAGAAGCCGCCGGTCTGGATCAGCTTGTTGAGGTTCGCGATGTTCAGGCTGCCGAAGCCCGTCGTCAGATCCCGGCCGGTGCCCGCGTTGTAGCCATACCCTTGATAGCCGTTGTTCCCCGACACGACGTCATAGCGCACGAGTGACGGGTTTGACGGGATATCCGCATAGAACTTGCCGGCCGGGAAGCCGAGGGTCGTGCCGTTCGCCGCGAGCAGGCGCGCCCAGAAGCCGGTGAAGATCGGTGCAGCGAGGCTCGTGCCGCCGATCTGCTGCAACTGGCCGTAGTTGTAGATGTACGCGCCCGTGCTTTGCGCGGCGTCGAACGACACATCGGGCAACTGACGATTGCTGCCCGATTGCCACGCCGGCGCCGGCAGGACCGTGCTGACGCCGCCGCCCGTCGCCCACAGCTTGCCGTTGGCGTCGAGGCCTTCGTTCCATACCGTCTCGTTCGAGAACGCGCCCGCCGACGTGGTGTACAGCGTCGTGCCGCCGATCGCGAGCACGTGCGGCGACGCGGCCGGCCACGACACCGTGTAGTTCGCGCCGTCCGGATAGCCGCGGTTGTTGCACTCGTATACGCCTTCGTCGCCGGACGACACCGAGAACGTCTGGCCTTGCGCGGCGGCCGTCGTGAAGATCTGCTCCTCGGCGTCGATCGTGCCGTCTGCGTTCGCGTCGGTCTCGCACCAGCCGAGCGACACGTTGATCACCTTCGCGGTGTTGTCCGACACCGCGCGGTTGAACGCCAGTGTGAGGCCCGTGTTGCCGGCGGCGTTGAGGTCCGCCATGTAGAACACGAGCTTGCCGACCTGGCCGCCGGCCGAGCCGACGATCGACTGGCTGTCGAGGTCCCATTCGCCCTGGCCGTCCTGGTCGTCGCTGTAGCTGCCGGTCGTGCCGGTGCCGTTGGTCTTGACGGTCTGCGTCGAGACCGTGCCGTAGCCGTTGCTCGACGTGAACTGCTTCAGGTCCTGCAGCGTCTGCGACACGCCGCCGATCGTGATGATGCCGACGCTCACGCCGGCCGCGGTCGGCACGCCGGTCGCGTTGTAGAGGCCCGGGAATTCCTTCGGATAGTGGCCGGTGGCCGTGCCGGCCGCGAGTGCCTGCGCCTTCGCGACGTTGCCGATGCGCAGCATCGGCCGTGCGCGCGCGACGTTCTGCAGCCCGAGCACCGAGCCGACGACGTCACCGAGCGCGCGCGGCACCTGCGCGGTGGAGGCGTTCGCGAAGCCCGGGCGGCCTGCGTACTGGAAGTGCACGAGCGACGTGTTGAACGCGCTCTTCACCGTGCCGGCCGTGCCGCGCGCGGATACCAGCAGCCGGTTCGGCGCGACTTCGATGTTCACGAAGCCGTTCTTGCGCAGATAGTCGACGACCGACTTCACCTGCGCGTCGGTCGGCGCGTAGCTGGCGAGGAACTGCTCGTGCGTGAGGTACTGGCGGTAATGCGCATTGCCGGGCCGGTTCACGTCGTGCGCGAGCTGCTTGAGCTGCGCGGCGTTGCGCAGCTTCAGGCTGACGACGACGTCGGCCGTTTCGCCGGCCGCGAGTTCGAGCGACGGCGCCGCGCTGCGCGCCATCAACTGCGGGCCGGTCAGAAAGGCCTTCGTGTGGGTGTCGACCCAGTCCGTCGTCGCATGCGCCGCGCCGGCGGCGACCATGAGCGGCCACGCGCACGCGCACGCGAGGCGGCGGGGCGACGGAAGGGGAAGGGAAAACCAGGCGTTCCTTTTCATCGGGAGTCCTTTTTAGGAGAGACGACGTTGCTGGAACCCCCGGCCCTTGTGGGGCCGCGAGCGGTGTCGAGCGTAGGGCGTCGGTGCCGTTCAGGTAGCTGCCAGTTTCCATAGCTGTCAGTTCTGACATCGGCGTGCTCGCGCGCATGTGCTGCGTCGTTCGTGCATGCAGCAGCGCGCCCCCGGCACAGGGAACCGGTTCGCCGCGCGACCGCGCGACGGTCGACGACGTTTGCACGCACGACTCGTTCGTTGCGGTATCGGAATGCGCGCGATTGCGGAGCGAATCGCCGCGCGAGCGCGTCGCGGGCGATCGGGCGTGGACGCGTCGCGCGTCGCACTATGTGGTCAGGCGCCGCCACGGCGTCGGCGCGACGACGCCCCGGATGCGCGGATGCACAAAAACGGGGCCAGTCGATCGCGAGCGTTTCCCGAACTGTGGAACAGCGCGTTGCCGAGTCTTGCAGCGTGCTTTCGGTTCGCGGATCGGGTGAGCGGATTAGAGGGAATGCTCGAATTCGGGCGGCGACTCGGACTCGAAGCGCTCCCGATGGCCGTCGCAGGCAGTTTCGCCGCCGGGCGGCCCGTCACGAGGAACGCGGCATGCGGCAGGATCGGACGACGACATGCGCGAAATTCCTCCTTGACGCGCGCCGGTCCGCCGCTATCCTTGGATTCATAACCATAGGGTTATTGATTCAACCATGCAAAACGCTCACGACATGCTGTTCAGGACGCTTGCCGATCCGACGCGCCGCGCGCTCTTCGAGCGGCTGTGCGAAGAGGGTGAGCTGACGGTTGCCGCGCTGACGGCGCATGCAGGCGTGTCGCAGCCGGCGGTATCGAAGCATCTGGGTGTACTGAAGCAGGCCGGGCTCGTGAGCGACCGTCACGAAGGCCGGCAGACGCACTACAGCGCGCAGCCGCAGGCGCTGACGCCGTTGCTCGACTGGACCAGCCAGATGGCCGGCTTCTGGCAGAACCGGTTCGATGCCCTCGAAGATCTGCTAAAGAGGATGGATCAGTAATGAACCAGGCCACCACCGAAACGCGTACCGTCGTCGTCGAACGGGAACTGTCGCATCCGCCGGAGAAGATCTGGCGCGCGCTCACGCAACCGCACCTGATCGAGGCGTGGCTGATGAAGAGCGATTTCGAACCCGTCGCGGGCCGCGCGTTCAGCTTTCGCGCGGACTGGGGTGCGGTCGACTGCACGGTGCTGACGATCGAGCCACAGCGCGCGCTGTCCTATACGTGGGCAGCCTGCGGCCTCGAAAGCGTCGTCACGTGGACGCTCACGCCGACGCCGCGTGGCACGCTGCTGCGGATGGAGCAGGCCGGCTTCCGCACCGATCAGGAGCAGGCGTACCGCGGTGCGCAGCACGGGTGGGCGCGGTTCTTCGAGTCGCTCGAACGGGTGCTGGCGCGTCCCGACGAAGAGCAGGAGGCCCGGGCATGAGCGCATCGGACCTGGAACCGTCGGCCCGCATCGACGCGCTGATCGCGGGGATCGCCGACTGGCGCGGCAAGACATTCGCGGAACTGCGCGAGACGATCCTCGCCGCTGAAGACGGCATCGTCGAGGAATGGAAATGGATGGGCAGCCCCGTGTGGTCGTGCGACGGGATGATCGCGGTCGCGAACGCGCACAAGGGCAAGGTGAAGTTGACCTTCATGCACGGCGCGAAGCTGCCCGATCCCGACCAGTTGTTCAACGACGGTCTCAATGGCAACGCGCGGCGTGCGATCGATTTCTTCGAGGGCGACCGGATCGACAAGCGGGCGTTGAAGCGCCTCGTGCGCGCGGCGATCGAATACAACCGCACGCATTTGAAGAAGAACGCGCGATCAGGTTCCGGCGCGGGCGCGAAGGCGCGAAGTAGCAAGGCGGCGTGACGCGCGAGCCGGATGCCGGCGGGTGACGTCCCGCGAAAGCGGGGCGCCGCCGTGCGATCGGCGCTACGACACCCGCGATGAACCAAAAAAAAGCCCGACACGAGGTCGGGCATCCAAATCGGCCGCAACCGCCGCGAGGCGGCTGCGGCACCTGCAAAAGCAGGACGCTTACGCTGCGAGCAGCGAGCGCAGCACGAACGGCAGGATACCGCCGTGCTTGTAGTAGTCGACTTCGATCGGCGTATCGATACGCAGCAGCACCGGCACGCGTTGCGTTTCGCCGTTCTTGCGGTTGATCACGAGCGTGACGTCCTGCTGCGGCTTGAAGTCGTCGCCGAGGCCTTCGATGTCGTAGGTCTCTTCGCCGGTGATGCCGAGCGACTGAATGCTGTCCGCGCCCTTGAACTGCAGCGGCAGCACGCCCATGCCGACCAGGTTCGAGCGATGGATCCGCTCGAAGCTGCGTGCGATCACGGCCTTCACGCCGAGCAGCTGCGTGCCCTTCGCGGCCCAGTCGCGCGACGAGCCCGTGCCGTACTCTTCGCCCGCGAACACGACGGTCGGCGTGTCGGCTGCAACGTACTGCATGGCCGCGTCGTAAATCGACTGCTGTTCGCCGCTCGGCTGGTGAATCGTCAGGCCGCCTTCGACGCGTGTGCCGTCTGCCTTCGCCGGGATCATCAGGTTCTTGATCCGGACGTTCGCGAACGTGCCGCGCATCATCACGTCGTGGTTGCCGCGGCGCGAGCCGTAGCTGTTGAAGTCGGCCTTCTGCACGCCGTTTTCCTTCAGCCACTTGCCTGCCGGCGAGTCTTCCTTGATCGAGCCTGCCGGGCTGATGTGGTCGGTCGTGACCGAGTCACCGAAGATGCCCAGTGCGCGCGCGCCCTTGACGGTCGGGATCGACGCAGCCGGTTCCATCGAGAAGTCGTTGCCGAAGAACGGCGGCTCCGCGATGTAGGTCGACTTCGGCCAGTCGTAGACCTCGCCCGTTTCGCCCTCGATCTTGCTCCAGAGGTCGCCCTTCTTGGTCAGTTTCGCGTAGTTTTCCTCGAACTTCTTCGGGTCCAGCGCGAACTTGAGCAGTGCGTGGATTTCTTCGCTCGTCGGCCAGATGTCGCCGAGGTAGATGTCGCGGCCGCCCTTGCCCTGGCCGACCGGCTCGGTCATCAGGTCGCGCGTGATGTTGCCGGCGATCGCGTATGCGACGACGAGCGGCGGCGACGCGAGGAAGTTCGCGCGGATGTTCGGGTGGATACGCGCTTCGAAGTTACGGTTGCCCGACAGCACGGCTGCCGCGACGATGTCGTTCTTCGTGATCGCTTCGTTCAGTTCCGGCGTCAGGTCGCCTGCGTTGCCGATACAGGTCGTGCAGCCGTACGCCGCGAGTTCGAAGCCGAGCTTCGACAGGTAGGGCAGCAGGCCCGTCTTCGTCAGGTACTCGGTGACGATGCGCGATCCCGGCGCGAGCGAGGTCTTGATCTTCGGGTCGACCGTGAGGCCGGCCTCGACCGCCTTCTTCGCGAGCAGGCCGGCAGCCAGCAGCACGCTCGGGTTCGACGTGTTCGTGCACGACGTGATCGCGGCGATCAGCACGTCGCCGTTCTTCACGTCGACGTCGTTGCTCGTCGTGTACTGCGTGCCCAGGTCTTCAGCCTTCTTCGCGAAGCCGTTTTCCGCGACCGGCTTCGAGAACAGGTCGGTGAACGTCGACTTGACGTTGCCGATCTCGATGCGGTCCTGCGGGCGCTTCGGGCCGGCCAGCGACGGGGCGACCGTTGCCAGGTCGAGCGTCACCGTCTTCGTGTAGTCGATGTCGCCGGCCTTCGGAATGCCGAACAGCTTCTGTGCCTTGAAGTAGTTCTCGAATGCGGCGATCTCCGCCTTCGTGCGGCCCGTGCCTTCGAAGTAGTCGATGGTCTTTTCGTCGACCGGGAAGAAGCCCATCGTCGCGCCGTATTCCGGCGCCATGTTGCCGATCGTCGCGCGGTCCGGCAGCGACAGCGACTTCGTGCCTGCGCCGAAGAACTCGACGAACTTGCCGACGACCTTTTCCTTGCGCAGCATTTCGGTGATCGTCAGCACCAGGTCGGTGGCCGTCACGCCTTCGCGCAGCTTGCCCTTCAGCTCGACGCCGACGACGTCCGGCGTCAGGAAGTACACCGGCTGGCCGAGCATGCCGGCTTCAGCCTCGATGCCGCCCACGCCCCAGCCGACCACGCCGATGCCGTTGATCATCGTCGTGTGGCTGTCCGTGCCGACCAGGGTGTCCGGGTAGTACACGGTGTCGCCGCCGTCCGCCTTCTTGTGGTGGACACCGCGCGCGAGATACTCGAGGTTCACCTGGTGGACGATGCCCACGCCCGGCGGCACGACCTTGAACGTGTCGAATGCCTGCATGCCCCACTTCATGAACTGGTAGCGCTCGTTGTTGCGCTGGAATTCCAGTTTCATGTTCAGGTCGAGCGCGTCCTTCTGGCGGAAGTAGTCGATCTGGACCGAGTGGTCGACGACGAGATCGACCGGGACCAGCGGTTCGATCTTCTTCGGGTTCTTGCCCGAACGCTCCGCGACGCCGCGCATGGCCGCGATGTCGGCGAGCAGCGGCACACCCGTGAAGTCCTGCAGCACGACGCGCGACACCACGAACGGAATCTCGTCGACGCGCTTCGCGGTCGGCTTCCAGTTCGCGAGCTGCTCGATGTGTTCTTCGGTGATCTTCTTGCCGTCGTAGTTGCGCAGCACGGACTCGAGCACGATACGGATCGACACCGGCAGGCGCTCGATCTTCGTCTTCAGTTCCTTGCCGAGCTGCGGCAGCGAGTAGAACTTGCCTTTGCCGGAACCGCTGTCGAATTCCTTGAGGGTCTTGTGGAGATTGTGGGCCATGGTGATTTTCCTGGGTTTAAGGCTAGGAAACAAAGAGTCCTGTAGATGACGGCTATATCACATACAAGTCGACGTACTCATCGACCGGCATCGCTTCGAGCTTTGCCTGGTCCAGCGACACGTCGAGAATCGCTTGTTGCTGCTTTGCCGGGAAGCGGCGGGCAAGGTTGGTCCGGAACTTCCCGACCAGGAGCGGGATGCCGTCCGCACGGCGTCGCTGATGGCCGATCGGGTATTCGACCGCTACTTCGGCAAGCTTCGATCCGTCCGCGAATTCGATCGTCAGCGCATTCGCGATCGATCGTTTGGCCGGGTCATGGTAATCCTTCGTGAACTGCGGATCCTCGACGCACACGGTTTTCGCGCGCAGCGCGTCGATGCGGGGATCGGCGGCGACCGAATCTTCATAGTCGGCCGCGGTCAGCCGGCCGAACAGCAGCGGCACGGCGACCATGTACTTTATGCAGTGGTCGCGGTCGGCCGGATTGGCGAGCGGGCCCTGCTTGTCGATGATGCGGATCGCGGCCGCATGCGTGCGGATCGTGATCCGGCTGATCTCGTCGGTGGTGCGGCCCGCCGCGGCGAGCTGCGCGTGCAGCTGCAGTGCGGCCTCGGCGGCCGTCTGCGCATGGAATTCGGCGGGGAACGAAATCTTGAACAGCACGTTCTCCATCACGTACGTGCCGTACGGGCGCTGGAAGCGGAACGGCTGCCCGTCGAACAGCACGTCGTAGAAACCCCAGGTTTTCGCGGTGAGCGCCGACGGGTAGCCCATCTCGCCGGTTTTCGCGATCAGCGCGAGGCGCACCGCGCGGGACGTCGCGTCGCCGGCCGCCCACGACTTGCGCGAACCGGTGTTCGGCGCGTGGCGGTAGGTGCGCAGCGCCTGGCCGTCGACGAACGCGTTGGACACCGCGTTGATCAGCTCGTCGCGTGTGAGCCCCAGCAGGCGGCCGACGACGGCCGTCGAGGCGACCTTCACGAGCAGCACGTGGTCGAGCCCGACCGCGTTGAACGAATTTTCGAGTGCGAGACAGCCCTGGATCTCGTGGGCCTGGATCATCGCGACGAGCACGTCGCGCATGGCAAGCGGCTTCCTGCCGGCCGCGACGGCCGTGCGGGACAGCCAGTCGGCCGTCGCCAGGATCCCGCCGAGGTTGTCGGACGGATGACCCCATTCGGCGGCGAGCCAGGTGTCGTTGAAGTCCAGCCAGCGGATCATCGCGCCAATGTCGAAAGCGGCCTGGACGGGATCGAGCTGGAAGGACGTGCCGGGCACCTTCGCGCCGTTCGGCACGATCGTGCCGGGCACGACGGGGCCGAGCAGCTTGGTGCAGGCAGGGTAGGACAGCGCCTCGAGCCCACATCCGAGCGTGTCGATCAGGCAATGACGCGCCGTCTCCAGCGCGAGCGCGCTGTCGATGCCGGGGTTCAGCACGTAGTCGACGATATCGACGAGCACCGTATCCGGAGCGGGGCGGACGTTGGAGACCGGGGCGGACATCGAGGGGCCTGGGAGAACGCGCTTAGTTCGTTACCGGCTTCAGCTCGTTCGATTGCGTCGGCGCTGCGCCGCCTTGCGCCATTTCCGGCGTCACGCACTCGTCGGCGAGACGTTCGCCGCCGTTCGCATCGCTGAACAGCATCGCCTTGCTCGGGATGACGACCAGCTTGAAGCCGTTGGCCGGATCGTAGAACGTGTCGGCGCCCGTCGTCGTGGCCTGGCGCGGCAGCTTGTAGTTCTTCTTCGCCCAGTGAACCGTGACCAGCTGGTCGCGCTTCATGTCGCCGGCGAGGTCGAACGACAGGCCGTCCTTGCACGCCCACTTGACTGCGCCGTCCGGCACCGGATCGACCTTGGCCGCGGCACGTGCCTGTGCCTTCTTGCTGCGCGGAATGATGCGCTTGGCCGGCGCCGGGCGCTTGGCCGTCTTCTTCGCAGTCGTCGCCGTATCCTGGGCAAACGCGCTCGGTGCCGACACCAGCATCGTGGCGGACAACGCGCCGATGGCGGTAGCGATCAGGAGTTTCTTCATGGAGTCAGAACCTTTCGAAAATCAGTTGACAAGGGCCGGCAGCCGAAGCTGCTGGCCGGTTTGAAACTGCACGCGCCCCGGAAGCGCGCAGCGGCCGCTATTTTCACCTATTTGGACGCGCATATTTCAGGTTTTCAGGCTCCGTTACGTTTTTTGTCGTTTCGCAAACCTATCGCGGGTTTGCGCTCCCGGAATTCGATGAAATGCGTGTGTCGGCGCGCGCTCACTGCGCGTCTCCGGCGGCCGGGCCGAACAGCGGCGCGGCCTCGGCCGGCACCGGCTGGCCGGTCGCCCGCGCGCGGCGCAGCACCGACCAGTAATAGCGGTAGCTCGCACGGTCGTGCAGCGTATCGCCGTGGCGCGTCGGGCCCCAGTCGGCGGCCTGCGCGGCCAGCAGGATCTCGGCGGCCAGCGCAACCTCGTCGGTGCGCGGCGCGAATGCGTCGACGATCGGGCGGATCTGCGCGGGGTGGATGCTCCACATCCGCGTGAACGCGAACTCGTCGCGCGCGCGGCGCGCGTCGCCGGCGACGACGCCCATGTCGCGCACTTCGGTCGTCACGTTGTGCGACGGCGTCTTGCCGTGCGCGTGGCACGCCGCGGCGATTTCCAGCTTCGCGCGGCGCGCCAGCGGGTGGTCGAACTGGCCCGGCGAGCGCATCGCTGCATCGGGAATGGCGCCGTGATGCGCGGATACGAAGTCCATCAGCCCGAAGCTCAGCGTCCCGACCAGCGGCAGCGCGGCGAGGGCGGCCGCCTGCGCGAGCGCGCCGTGCGTCTCGACCAGCACGTCGACCGGGATCGGCTGCGCGAGGCCGAGCTCGCGGCGGGTGCCTTCGATGAACGCGACCATCTCGGCCGCGTCGGCGGCGCTCGCGACCTTCGGCAGCGTCAGGTAGGCCGGCGCGCGCGCGGCGCGCAGCACGATGCGCACGTCGTCGCGCCAGTGGGGATGGGAAAAGTCGTGGATGCGGACGCCGACCCGCCCGAAGCGGTTCTCGGCGCTGCCGAGGAACTCGGCGACGAGCTGCGCGTGCGCCGCTTCCTGGCCGATGGCCGCGCCGTCCTCGCAGTCGAGCGTGATGTCGAATACGGGGCCGAGTTCGGCCTGGAGCGCGAGCGACTTGCGGATCAGCTTCTCGCTGCCCGCGTAGTGATCGCAGCAGGGCAGGATCGCGGGCGGGGACGCCCCGTCGTACAGCACTTGTGCAGGAGTGAGCGCGGACATCTCTTCTACGTCAAGGAGGCGGATCAACGTGGAGAAAATCGGATTCGGGCGCGTTCTGGGCCGGCGCGGGGCGCCTGTGGCGGCAAAACGTGCGCGGATCGGATCGGGCGGCGGCGCCGGCTGCATGCCGGCCCCGCCGCCTGTGCCTTGACCGTGCCGCCCGGGGGCGGCACGGTCACGCGATTTGCTGCTTAGTTCTTCAGCAGGTGGGCGACGCCATCGCGCTCTTCGAGCAGCTCGGCCAGCGTGCCGTCCATCTTCTCGCGCGAGAACGCGTCGATTTCCAGGCCTTCGATGCGCTTGTACTCGCCGTTTTCGCACACGACCGGCACGCCGTAGATGATGTCTTCGGGGATGCCGTACGAGCCGTCCGACGGGATGCCCATCGTGACCCACTTGCCGTTCGTGCCGAGGACCCAGTCACGCACGTGGTCGATCGCCGCGTTGGCTGCCGACGCTGCCGACGACAGGCCGCGCGCTTCGATGATCGCCGCGCCGCGCTTGCCGACGGTCGGGATGAACGTGTCGCGGTTCCACACGTCGTCGTTGATCAGCTTCAGCAGCGATTCGCCTTCGACGGTCGCGAAACGGAAGTCGGGGTACATCGTCGGCGAGTGGTTGCCCCACACGGCGAGCTTCTCGATCGATGCGACCGGCTTGCCCGACTTGGCCGCGAGCTGCGACAGCGCGCGGTTGTGGTCGAGGCGCAGCATGGCCGTGAAGTTCTTCTTCGGCAGGTCCGGCGCCGACTTCATCGCGATGTACGCGTTCGTGTTCGCCGGGTTGCCGACGACCAGCACCTTGACGTCGCGGCTCGCGACTTCGTTCAGCGCAGCGCCCTGGACCGTGAAGATCTCGGCGTTCGCCGACAGCAGGTCCTTGCGCTCCATGCCCTTCGAGCGCGGACGTGCACCGACCAGCAGCGCGACGTCTGCATCCTTGAATGCAACCTTCGGATCGTCGGTGATCACGACGCCCGCGAGCAGCGGGAACGCGCAATCGTCGAGTTCCATCACGACGCCTTTGACGGCGGCTTGGGCTTGCGGGAGGTCGAGCAGTTGCAGGATGACCGGCTGGTCCTTGCCGAGCAGGTCGCCGTTCGCGATGCGGAACAGCAGGGAGTAAGCGATTTGACCTGCGGCGCCGGTGACGGCAACGCGCTTTGCGGGCTTAGCCATTGAAAATCTCCAGGACGGGTGAAGCGGTGGACGCTAGGCAAAACGCCATTCTATGCGCGTTACGCGTAGCGTTGCATTGAAGCAGGGCGGAGGACTCGCGAAAGGCAGACGCGGTGAACCTGGAGACGGCCGTGGCACGTAGCCGGGGACGCGTATTTGCACCCGCGAACCCTTGCTCGACCCGGAGTGTAGGAGCCGGCGGGCCCAAAGTCAAACGGTATCATATGTCTTATATAAGACAGATGTTTTGCGGAATTTGAGTGGACGGAAAAGCGCGGTTTGTGATGAAATGCGCGCCATGACATCGAACCAGGCGAACAACGCGAATCAGAACGGCGCAGGCGGCCCAGGGCAGCCGGGCGCGGGTGATTCCGTGCCGACGCCTGTCGCTTCTCCGTCGCCGACCTTTAGTCCGTTATACCAGCAGATCAAGTCATTGATCACGCAAAGTCTCGAATCCGGTGAATGGAAGCCGGGCGAGATCATTCCGAGCGAAGTGGAGCTTGCGGCCCGTTACAAGGTCAGCCAGGGCACCGTTCGCAAGGCGATCGACGAGCTGGCCGCCGAAAACCTCGTGGTCCGGCGGCAGGGCAAGGGTACTTTTGTTGCAACGCACAACGAGGATCGCGCGCAGTTCCGCTTCCTGCGGCTTCTGGCCGACGACGGTGCCGAGCACCCGCACGTGAGCCGCCTGCTCGAATGCCGGCGCCTGCGCGCGCCGGCCGAGATCGCGCGGCAGCTCGACCTGAAGCCGGCCGATCCGGTCGTGCAGGTGCGTCGCCTGCTGGAGTTCGAGAAGGAGGTGACGGTGCTCGACGAGATCTGGCTGCCGGGCGCGATGTTCCGCGGCCTTACGTTCGAGCGGCTGAGCGAGTACAAGGGGCCGCTCTACGCGATGTTCGAGACGGAGTTCGGCACGCGGATGATCCGCGCGACGGAAAAGATTCGCGCGGTGGCGGCGGAGCCGGCGGTGGCCGACCTGCTGCACGTGCCGGCAGGATTTCCATTGCTGTCGGTCGAGCGCGTGTCCTATACATACGGAGACCGGCCTGTGGAAGTGCGGCGCGGCTGGTATGTCACAACCGGGTATTACTATCAGAATGACTTGAGCTGACGACGTATCGGCACAAGCAGCGTGCATGCGCGTTTTCCACGCTCGCGTAGCACGTTTCGGGCCGCCTTTATTCTCGTTCGCGTAACGATCCAGAGCAGACTTTCGCTGCAGCGCGATATAAAAAGGCGCTAAAATTGCGGATTAGTGTGACAACATAGTAGGGGTCTAGCATGACTGACGCAGTAAGAAAGCCGAGGCCGGAATACCGGAACATCGGATTCGGCGATATCACGATGAAATATCGCATGCCGCTGGCGGCGATATTGTCGATTCTCCATCGAATCAGCGGCGCGCTGCTGTTCCTGTTCCTGCCGTTCGTGCTGTTCCTCTTCGATCAGAGCCTCACCTCCGAGCTCAGCTTCGAAGTCTTCAAGGCTTTCCTCTCCAACATCATCGTCAAGCTGATCGTCCTCGCGTTGTCCTGGGCGTTCCTCCACCATTTCTGCGCCGGCATTCGCCACCTGCTGATGGACGTCAACCACGACGCCGTCACGAAGGAAGGCGGCAAGCGGACGGCAGTCGTCGTCTTTGTCGTCTCGATCGCCCTGACGATCGCCATGGCACTCAAACTGTTCGGAGCATTCTAAGAAAATGGCAGCCAATAACCGAATCGGCTCGAAGCGTCTCGTCGTCGGCGCTCACTACGGCCTGCGCGACTGGCTCGCGCAGCGCGTCACCGCCACGATCATGGCGGTCTACACGGTCATTCTGCTCGTCCTGTTCTTCGGCGCGCATGACTTCTCGTACGAAGGCTGGGCGTCGATCTTCTCCGCGCAATGGATGAAGCTCGCGACCTTCGTGACGCTGCTTTCCCTCTTCTACCACGCATGGGTCGGCGTGCGCGACATCTGGATGGACTACGTGAAGCCCGTCGGTGTGCGCCTGCTGCTGCAATCGCTGACCATCGTCTGGCTGCTCGCATGTGCGGGCTACGCCGCGCAGATTCTCTGGAGAGTGTAAAGAATGGCTGCAATCAAAACTTCCCTGCCGCGCCGCAAGTTCGACGTGGTGATCGTCGGCGCGGGTGGCTCGGGCTTGCGCGCAGCGCTGCAACTGTCGCGCGCGGGCCTGTCGGTCGGCGTGCTGTCGAAGGTGTTCCCGACCCGTTCGCACACGGTGGCCGCACAGGGCGGCATCGGCGCGTCGCTCGGCAACATGAGCGAAGACAACTGGCACTTCCACTTCTACGACACGATCAAGGGTTCCGACTGGCTCGGCGACCAGGACGCGATCGAGTTCATGTGCCGTGAAGCGCCGAACGTCGTGTACGAACTCGAACACTTCGGCATGCCGTTCGACCGTAACGCGGACGGCACGATCTACCAGCGTCCGTTCGGTGGCCACACGGCGAACTACGGCGAGAAGCCGGTCCAGCGCGCTTGCGCGGCCGCCGACCGTACCGGTCACGCGCTGCTGCACACGCTGTACCAGCAAAACGTCGAAGCGAAGACGCAGTTCTTCGTCGAATGGATGGCACTCGACCTGATCCGCGACGCGGAAGGCGACGTGCTCGGCGTGACGGCCCTCGAGATGGAGACGGGTGACGTCTACATCATGGAAGGCAAGACGACGCTGTTCGCGACGGGCGGCGCAGGCCGGATCTTCGCGGCATCGACGAACGCGTTCATCAACACCGGCGACGGCCTCGGCATGGCTGCCCGCTCGGGCATCGCGCTGCAGGACATGGAGTTCTGGCAGTTCCACCCGACCGGCGTGGCCGGCGCGGGCGTGCTGATCACCGAAGGCGTGCGCGGCGAAGGCGGTATCCTGCGCAACGCGAACGGCGAGCGCTTCATGGAACGCTATGCACCGACGCTGAAGGATCTGGCGCCGCGTGACTTCGTGTCGCGTTCGATGGACCAGGAAATCAAGGAAGGTCGCGGTGTCGGTCCGAACAAGGACCACGTGCTGCTCGACCTGTCGCACATCGGCGCCGAGACGATCATGAAGCGTCTGCCGTCGATCCGCGAAATCGCGCTGAAGTTCGCGAACGTCGACGCGATCAAGGAACCGATCCCGGTCGTCCCGACGATCCACTACCAGATGGGCGGCATCCCGACCAACATCCATGGTCAGGTCGTCGGCACGTCGCGCGGTCACAAGGATCCCGTCAACGGCTTCTACGCAGTGGGCGAGTGCTCGTGCGTGTCCGTGCACGGCGCGAACCGCCTCGGCACGAACTCGCTGCTGGACCTCGTGGTGTTCGGCCGTGCGGCCGGCAACCACATCGTCGAGCACGTGAAGAACCAGAAGGAACACAAGCCGCTGCCGGCCGACGCAGGCGAATTCTCGCTGGCGCGCCTGGCGAAGCTCGAGAAGTCGAGCTCGGGCGAGTACACGCAGGACGTCGCGAATGACATCCGTTCGACGATGCAGAAGCACGCAGGCGTGTTCCGCACGTCGAAACTGCTGAAGGAAGGTGTCGACGAGATGGCCGGCCTGAAGGCCCGCGTGGAAAACATCCACCTGAAGGACAAGTCGAAGGTGTTCAACACCGCGCGCGTCGAAGCGCTCGAGCTGGAGAACCTGATCGAAGTCGCCCGCGCGACGATGGTGTCGGCGGAAGCGCGCAAGGAAAGCCGCGGCGCACACGCGCACAGCGACTACGAACACCGCGACGACGACAACTGGCTGCGCCACACGCTGTGGTACAGCGAAGGCGATCGCCTCGACTACAAGCCGGTTCAAATGAAGCCGCTGACGGTCGAATCCGTGCCGCCGAAGCCGCGCACGTTCTAAGCCGAGTCAAAGGAATCCGAAATGGCAAAACGCATTTTTGAAGTCTACCGCTACGATCCGGACAAGGACGCGGCGCCGCGCATGCAGACGTACGAGCTCGAGATCAAGCATGAGCGCATGCTGCTCGACGCACTGGTCAAGCTGAAGGCACTGGACGAGACGCTGTCGTTCCGCCGTTCGTGCCGTGAAGGCGTGTGCGGTTCGGACGCGATGAACATCAACGGCAAGAACGGTCTCGCGTGCCTGACGAACCTGAACGACCTGCCGCAGAAGATCGTGCTGCGTCCGCTGCCGGGCCTGCCCGTCGTGCGCGACCTGATCGTCGACATGACGCACTTCTTCAACCAGTATCACTCGATCAAGCCGTACCTGATCAACGACGCGCCGCCGCCGGAGAAGGAACGCCTCCAGTCGCCGGAAGAACGCGACGAGCTCGACGGCGTGTACGAGTGCATTCTGTGCGCGAGCTGCTCGACGTCGTGCCCGAGCTTCTGGTGGAACCCGGACAAGTTCGTCGGCCCGGCCGGCCTGCTGCAGGCTTACCGCTTCATCGCGGATAGCCGCGACACCGCCACCGGCGAGCGTCTCGACAACCTGGAAGACCCGTACCGTCTGTTCCGTTGCCACACGATCATGAACTGCGTCGACGTTTGCCCGAAGGGCCTGAACCCGACGAAGGCGATCGGCAAGATCAAGGAACTGATGGTTCGCCGCGCGGTTTAAAGTTTGATGAGCGACGAATCGCATCAATCCGACCCGCACCGTCGCGCGCGCCTCCGCTGGCGCGCGCGGCGGGGTCTGCTGGAAAACGACATCATTTTCGAGCGTTTCTTCAGCAGATACGAGCATGACCTCACCGATGCAGACGTAGGCGCGTTGTCGCGCCTGCTCGATCTGAGCGACAACGACCTGATGGACTTGCTCCTCGCGCGCAAGGAACCAGAGGGCGACCTAAACAGCCCGGATATCCACCGGCTGTTGGAGATGCTGCGCAACGTGTAACGCGTTACGCCCGTTATCGAATCCCGTTTCTTTATTTCGATTGAGGATGTGCCATGACTCCGTCTGATGTTAAAGCCACGCTATCGTTCAGCGACAACTCGCCGAGCGTCGAACTGCCGATCTACAAGGGCACGATGGGCCCGGACGTAATCGACATCCGCAAGCTGTACGGCCAGACCGGCAAGTTCACGTATGACCCGGGCTTCATGTCGACGGCAGCTTGTAATTCGGCGATCACGTACATCGACGGCGACAAGGGCGAACTGCTGTACCGCGGCTACCCGATCGACAACCTCGCGCAAAACGCCGACTTCCTCGAAAGCTGCTACCTGCTGCTGAAGGGTGAACTGCCGAACGCAGCGCAGAAGAAGGAATTCGTCGACACCGTCACGAAGCACACGATGGTGCACGAGCAGATGCACTTCTTCTTCCGTGGCTTCCGCCGCGATGCGCACCCGATGGCGATCCTGGTCGCTGCAGTCGGCGCGCTGTCCGCGTTCTACCACGACTCGCTCGACATCAACGACCCGCGTCACCGCGAAGTGTCGGCGATCCGCATGATCGCAAAGCTGCCGACGCTCGTCGCGATGGCGTACAAGTACAGCATCGGCCAGCCGTTCGTGTATCCGAAGAACTCGCTGTCGTACAGCGCGAACTTCATGCACATGATGTTCTCGAACCCGTGCGAAGAGTACAAGGTCAACGACGTGCTCGTCCGCGCACTCGACCGTATCCTGATCCTGCACGCTGATCACGAGCAGAACGCATCGACGTCGACGGTCCGCCTGGCTGGCTCGTCGGGCGCGAACCCGTTCGCCTGTATCGCAGCAGGTATCGCATGTCTGTGGGGCCCGGCGCACGGTGGTGCGAACGAAGCCGCGCTGAACATGCTCGAGCAGATCGGTTCGCCGGACAACATCCCCGAATTCATCAAGCAGGTGAAGGACAAGAATTCGGGCGTGAAGCTGATGGGCTTCGGTCACCGCGTGTACAAGAACTACGACCCGCGTGCGAAGCTGATGCGCGAAACGTGCTACGAAGTGCTGAACGAACTGGGCCTGCACGACGACCCGCTGTTCAAGCTCGCGATGCAGCTCGAGAAGATCGCGCTGGAAGACGAATACTTCGTGTCGCGCAAGCTGTACCCGAACGTCGACTTCTACTCGGGTATCGTCCAGCGCGCGCTGGGCATCCCGACGTCGATGTTCACGTGTATCTTCGCGATGGCACGTACGGTCGGCTGGATCGCACAGTGGAACGAAATGATCGCCGATCCCGAGCAGAAGATCGGTCGTCCGCGTCAGCTGTTCATCGGCGACACGCCGCGCGAAGCGAAGCCGATCAACGCACGTTAAGTCGTGCGCGGCGCGAACGGCCGTCAGGCCGCTCGCGTCCGGCAATCGCAACGCCTCGACACCCCGACGGGTCATCCCGCCGGGGTGTTTTCATTGGCGCGTCCGAAACGGCCGTGCGCGCCGCTGCCGCTGGCCGTCTGCCGAATCCGCTGCGGCCCGCCTGCAATTCGACGCGATCGGCTGCGGGCGCCCGCGAAATCGACGCGAATTGCGCAATTTGGCTTCCGATAATGGTCCGGACACAACGCAGCTGCCCCGTGCGCCGCACGGGGGGCAGCGTGACCATGGAGGAGTCGATGCAATTCACGCAAGCGATCGTTCGCCGTCCCGCGCCGTCCTGTGGCGCGGGTCTCACCACCGCCACGCTCGGCGCGCCCGACTACGACAAGACGCTCACGCAGTTCCACGCGTACTGCGACGCGCTGCGCGGGCTCGGCGTCGAGCTGACCGAGCTGCCGCCGCTGGAGGCGTTCCCCGATTCGCACTTCGTCGAGGACGTCGCGGTCGTCACGCCTGAATTTGCGGTGATCACGCGCCCCGGCGCGCCCGCGCGGCGCGGCGAGACGGTGCACATCGAAGCGGCGCTCGGCGCGCATCGCGACCTGCTGCCGATGCAGGACGGCCGTCTCGACGGCGGCGACGTGATGCAGGTCGGCAAGCGCTTCTACATCGGCCTGACGGGCCGCACGGACGCCGAAGGCATCGCCGCGTTCGAGTCGCTGGTGTCGCGCTACGGCTACGCGGTCGTCGCGGTGCCGGTCGGCGCCGGCCTGCACCTGAAGTCGGTCGTCAACGCGCTCGGCGACGACACGCTGCTCGTGACCGAGGCGCTGGCCGCGCATCCGGCGTTCGCCGACTATCGCCGGATCGCGATCTCGGCCGCCGATGAATATGCGGGCAACACGCTGCGTGTGAACGGTACGCTGATCACGCCGGCCGGCTATCCGCGCGTGCACGACGCGATTCAGTCGCTCGGGCTGCCGCTGCACGTGATCGACACGAGTGAATTCCGCAAGATGGACGGCGGCCTGACGTGCCTGTCGCTGCGGTTCTAGCCGATTGGCGCGCGGCCGCTTCGGCCGGATAATGTGGCCCCGCGCGGAACGGGAGGAAACCCGCCGCGCACCTGCCACGACCCGACCGGAGCGAACGCGGATGACCGACAAGAAGATGCAGCTCGACAAGATCGATCTCCGGATCCTCGACATCCTGCGCACCGACGGACGGATTTCGTACCGGAAGCTGTCGGAGCTCGTGAACCTCACGCCGCGCCCGTGCCAGGCGCGCGTGGAACGGCTCGAGGCGCTCGGCGTGATCGAAGGCTACCGCGCCGTCATCAAGGCGCCGCGCGCGACCAAGCCGATCGTCGTGATCGCGCAGATCGTGCTGGCCGATCACGGGCGTTCGCAGGCACCGTTCGAGGACGAGATGCGGAACAACCCGGCGGTGCTCGATTGCTGGCTCGTCAGCGGCACGTTCGATTTTCTCGTGCGGCTCGCGTGCGAGGATCTCGACGAATACCGGCGGATCGCGAACGTGTGGCTCGAAAGCCCGCGGTTCCGGATCGAGAAGATCGTGACGACGGCCGAGTTGCAGGCGATCAAGCGCAGCGTCGTCTGACGTGGCAGTGCGCGTCCGGGCCGGCGGCATCGGACGCGCGGCCGGTCGGGCAGGGCCGGTTTCGATGCGAATAACCGGGTCGATCGATTGGTATTCCGAATCAATCTGGTCGACCCGATTCCAATCAGGGTGAACACTATGGATGCTTTGCAAGCGGCAGCGCAGACGGCCGCGCCGTCCGGGACGGTGCTCAAACGCCGGCTGCAGAGCCGCCACATCGCGATGATCGCGATCGGCGGCTCGATCGGCACGGGGTTGTTCGTCGCCTCGGGCGCGTCGGTCGCGCAGGCGGGGCCGGGCGGCGCGATCGCCGCGTATATTGCGATCGGGCTGATGGTCTACTTCGTCGTCACCGGGCTCGGCGAGATGGCCGCACTGATGCCGGTGTCGGGTTCGTTCGCGGTTTACGGCGAGAAGTACGTCGACGAAGGCTTCGGCGTTGCGCTCGGCTGGACCTACTGGTACAGCTGGGCCGTGACGATCGCGATCGAGCTGGTCGCCGGACAGATCGTGATGCGTTACTGGTTTCCCGCGGTACCGGGCGTGTGGTGGGGCGCCGGGTTCCTGGTGCTGATCTTCCTGCTGAACACGTTGTCGGTGCGCGGCTTCGGCGAATCCGAATACTGGTTCTCGCTGATCAAGGTCGTCACCGTGATCGCGTTCATCGCGGCGGGCTTGCTGATCGCGGCCGGCCTGCTCGGCAACGGGCAACCGGTCGGCTGGCGCAACTTCAGGACCGGCGACGCACCGTTCGTCGGCGGCGTGCACGCGATGATGAGCGTCGCGCTGATCGCGGGATTCTCGTTTCTCGGCACCGAGCTGGTCGGAATCACGGCCGGTGAATCGGAAAACCCGCGCAAGACGATCCCGCGCGCGGTGAAGCAGATCTTCTGGCGGATCATGCTGTTCTACGTGCTCGCGATCTTCGTGATCGGCCTGCTGGTGCCGTACACCGATCCGAACCTGCTGAAGAGCGACGTGACCGACATCGGCGTGAGCCCGTTCACGCTCGTGTTCAGCCATGCGGGTTTCCCGCTCGCCGCCGGCGCGATGAATCTGGTGATCCTGACGGCCGTGCTGTCGGCCGGCAATTCCGGCACGTATGCGGCCACGCGGATGCTGTACAACCTCGCGGCCGAAGGGCGTGCGCCTGCGATGTTCGCGACGCTGTCGCCGGGCGGCGTGCCGCGCAACGCGCTGTACGCGACGATGGCGGTGGGCGGGCTGTGCTTCCTGACTTCGCTGACCAACAACCAGCGCATCTACCTGTGGCTGCTCAATACGGTTGGCATCACGGGCTTCATCGCATGGCTCGGCATCGCGGTCTGCCACTACCGGTTCCGCAAGGGCTTTCTGAAGCAGGGCTACCGGCTCGACCAATTGCCGTATCGCGCGAAGTGGTTTCCGTTCGGGCCGCTGTTCGCGATCGCGATCTGCATCGTGATCTCGCTCGGGCAGGATTACCAGGCGTTTTTCGCGGCCCGTATCGACTGGATGGAAGTGCTGTCGATCTATGTGTGGATTCCGCTGTTCGTCGCGATCTGGTGGGCGTATCGCCGCGTGCGCAAGAGCCGGCTCGTGCGGTACGACGAGATGGATATCGGTCCGTGGCTGACGCGGTCGGTCGAGGCCGTCGACGCCGCGGCGACGCAGCACGGGCAGCCGCGCTGAGCAGCGGGCGGTGACGGCGTGGCGCTCGACGGTCGTGTTCCGGCGCGAGGCGGATGGCCTGATCGTATGGCGTCACCTGCACGAGACGCCGGTGGGCGCTTGAATCAACGCTACTTGTCCAGCTCCGGATAGTGGCGGAAGATCCCCATGTCGTTGAACGGAATGCGGCGCTCCGATTCGAGGTAGCGCCTGACAGGCGGGTGCTGGGCGACGCGGTCGTGCAGGCCGACGAGCCCGGCGACCTTGCGCTCCGCGCGCTTCATCGCCTTCGGAAACGCGTAGCGCAGGCCTTCGATCAGCTGGAACATCGACAGGTCCGCATAGCTGAGCGCGCTGCCGGCGATAAACCCGCCTTTGTGCGGATTCTGCTCGAGTACGCGATCGAAATAGCCGAGGAACTTCGGCAGCCGGTTTTCGAGGAAGTCGGCCGCGCGCTCGGCGGCCTCCGCCTTCTGGTCCTCGTAATACAGGCCGCTGCCGATTGGATGGTGCGTGTCGTGGATTTCGGTGACGAAATCGGCGACGGTCAGCTGGATTTGATGCACCCACAGTCGCCCGGCTTCGTCGTCGGGTGCGAGCCCGAGCCGCGCGCCGAGAAACAGCAGGATGTTCGCGGTCTGCCCGACGACCACGTCGCCGGCCTTCAAAAACGGCGGCGCCAACGGCACGCATTCGGCCTTCGTGCTGTCCATCATCCGCATCATCGCCGGCACGCCCATGCCCCGCCCCGATTCGCGCGCGACGTCGACATAGTCGGCCTCGGCCGCCTCGAGCGCGAGCCGCACATATTCGCCGCGGCCCTGGATCTCCGGCCAGTAATAGAGTTCGTATCGCATGCTGCGCTCCTGTCCGGTCGATGCGTCGGTGTGGTCCGCATCGTGATGGCGGGGAGGGCGGCCATGCACCGCCCGTGGCGAATAGACAGTCTAGGAGATCGTGCCGGAAGTGCCGCGCGCGTCGCGCTCGCCGCCTTCGGGACCGTAGAAGAACACCCAGGTCGAGAAGTCGTCGGAGAAGCTGACGAAGCGGTGCGCCGCGCCGCGTGTTCTTTCACAACGGCCACCTCCAGACGCTGAAGGGCGCGACCGTGTTCATCGCCGTTCCCTTCGTGCCCCCGTTTGCCGGGTAATGCCGATACAGGTATTGACACTACCAGCCAAACCACTGTTTTTAATGGGTTTTTTCTCGTCCGGCCTGCGCCGCGACGCGTTCTGCGTGGCATAATCGATCGCATCCGCAAGGCTTGTAGTCACAACGACCCCGCATACCCATGGCACAGACTCTCTACGACAAACTGTGGAATACCCACGTCGTCCACACCGAGGACGACGGCACGACACTGCTCTATATCGACCGTCAGCTGCTGCACGAAGTCACGAGCCCGCAGGCGTTCGAGGGGCTGAACGTCGCGCACCGCCCGGTGTGGCGCATCAGCGCGAACCTGGCCGTGTCGGACCACAACGTCCCGACCACGGATCGCAGCCACGGCATCGCCGATCCGGTCTCGAAGCTGCAGGTCGACACGCTCGACGCGAACTGCGACGCGTTCGGCATCACGCAGTTCAAGATGAACGACGTGCGCCAGGGCATCGTGCACATCATCGGGCCGGAGCAGGGCGCGACGCTGCCGGGCATGACGATCGTGTGCGGCGATTCGCACACGTCGACGCACGGCGCGTTCGGCGCGCTCGCGCACGGCATCGGCACGTCGGAAGTCGAGCACGTGCTCGCGACGCAAACCTTGCTGCAGAAAAAGAGCAAGAACATGCTCGTGAAGGTCGAGGGTGCACTGCCGCGCGGCTGTACCGCGAAGGACATCGTGCTCGCGATCATCGGCAAGATCGGCACGGCAGGCGGCACGGGCTACGCGATCGAATTCGGCGGCTCGACGATCCGCGCGCTGACGATGGAAGGCCGGATGACCGTCTGCAACATGGCGATCGAAGCCGGTGCGCGTGCGGGCATGGTCGCCGTCGACGATACGACGATCGACTACCTGAAGGGCCGTCCGTTCGTGCCGAGCGGCGCGGAATGGAACCAGGCCGTCGAGTACTGGCGCGAGTTCAAGTCCGACGAAGGCGCGCAGTTCGACCGCGTCGTCGAGCTGAACGCGGCCGAGATCGTCCCGCAGGTCACGTGGGGCACGTCGCCGGAAATGGTCACGTCGATCGACGGTCGCGTGCCCGATCCCGAGCGCGAGAAGGATCCGGTCAAGCGTGACGCGATGGAACGCGCGCTGGCCTACATGGCGCTCGAACCGAACACGCCGATCGAGTCGATCAAGGTCGACAAGATCTTCATCGGTTCGTGCACGAACGCACGCATCGAGGACATCCGCGCGGCCGCGTATGTCGTGAAGAAGCTGAACCGTCGCATCGCGTCGAACGTGCGGCTCGCGATGGTCGTGCCGGGTTCGGGCCTCGTGAAGGCGCAGGCCGAGCGTGAAGGCCTCGACAAGGTGTTCACGGATGCGGGCTTCGAATGGCGCGAGCCGGGCTGCTCGATGTGCCTCGCGATGAACGCCGACCGGCTCGATCCGGGCGAGCGCTGTGCATCGACGTCGAACCGCAACTTCGAGGGCCGGCAGGGCGCGGGCGGTCGCACGCACCTGGTGAGCCCCGCGATGGCGGCGGCGGCGGCGATCGAAGGCCATTTCGTCGACATTCGCCAGCTGGGGTAACGCGTGACGGCATCGAAGCTCATCGCGCGGCTGGTGGCCGCGCTGGCGCTCGCAGGGCTGGGCTTCGGCCTGGCGGGCTGCAATACCGTCCGAGGCTTCGGCGAGGACGTCAATGCCGCCGGCAACGCGCTCCAGCGCGCCGCGGACTGACGCCCGCCGAGAATTTGTCGATGTGCGCCGGCTGAATGCCGGCCCTTCAACCGGATAGACGGATCATGGAAAAATTCAATGTGCATACCGGCGTCGTGGCGCCGCTCGATCGCGAGAACGTCGACACCGACGCGATCATCCCGAAGCAGTTCCTGAAGTCGATCAAGCGCACGGGCTTCGGTCCGAACGCGTTCGACGAATGGCGTTACCTCGACCATGGCGAGCCGGGCCAGGACAACTCGAAGCGCCCGCTGAACCCGGACTTCGTGCTGAACCAGCCGCGCTACCAGGGCGCATCGGTGCTGCTGGCACGCAAGAACTTCGGCTGCGGCAGCTCGCGCGAGCACGCACCGTGGGCGCTGCAGCAGTACGGCTTCCGCGCGATCATCGCGCCGAGCTTCGCCGACATCTTCTTCAACAACTGCTACAAGAACGGGCTGCTGCCGATCGTGCTGACCGAGCAGCAGGTCGATCACCTGTTCAACGACACGTATGCGTTCAACGGCTATCAGCTGACGATCGACCTCGACGCGCAGGTCGTGCGCGCGGGCGATGGCCGCGAATACGCGTTCGACATCACCGCGTTCCGCAAGTACTGCCTGCTGAACGGTTTCGACGACATCGGCCTGACGCTGCGTCACGCCGACAAGATCCGCCAGTTCGAAGCCGAGCGGCTCGCGAAGCAGCCGTGGCTCAACAACAAGCTGGTCGGCTGAGATTGCCTTCGGGCGGGCACGCATGACGCGTGCTCGCCGACCTGCCACCAACACCTACCCAGTCAGGAATAACGCATGAAGATTGCAGTGCTGCCCGGCGACGGCATCGGTCCGGAAATCGTCAACGAAGCGGTCAAGGTGCTGAACGCCCTCGACGAGAAGTTCGAACTCGAGCAGGCGCCGGTCGGCGGCGCGGGCTACGAGGCGAGCGGTCATCCGCTGCCGGACGCGACGCTTGCGCTCGCGAAGGAAGCAGACGCGATCCTGTTCGGCGCGGTCGGCGACTGGAAGTACGACTCGCTCGAGCGCGCGCTGCGCCCCGAGCAGGCGATCCTCGGGCTGCGCAAGCATCTCGAGCTGTTCGCGAACTTCCGTCCGGCGATCTGCTATCCGCAGCTCGTCGATGCGTCGCCGCTGAAGCCGGAGCTCGTCGCGGGCCTCGACATCCTGATCGTGCGCGAACTGAACGGCGACATCTACTTCGGCCAGCCGCGCGGCGTGCGCGCGGCGCCGGACGGCCCGTTCGCCGGCGCGCGCGAAGGCTTCGACACGATGCGCTACTCGGAACCGGAAGTGCGCCGCATCGCGCACGTCGCGTTCCAGGCCGCGCAAAAGCGCGCGAAGAAGCTGCTGTCGGTTGACAAGTCGAACGTGCTCGAAACGTCGCAGTTCTGGCGCGACATCATGATCGACGTGTCGAAGGAATACGCGGACGTCGAGCTGTCGCACATGTATGTCGACAACGCGGCGATGCAGCTCGCGAAGGCGCCGAAGCAGTTCGACGTGATCGTGACCGGCAACATGTTCGGTGACATCCTGTCGGATGAAGCGTCGATGCTGACGGGCTCGATCGGCATGCTGCCGTCGGCCTCGCTCGACAAGAACAACAAGGGTCTGTACGAGCCGTCGCACGGTTCGGCGCCGGACATCGCGGGCAAGGGCATCGCGAACCCGCTGGCGACGATCCTGTCGGCCGCGATGCTGCTGCGCTATTCGCTGAATCGCGCGGAGCAGGCCGATCGCATCGAGCGCGCGGTGAAAACGGTGCTCGAACAAGGCTATCGCACGGGCGACATCGCGACGCCGGGCTGCAAGCAGGTCGGCACGGCGGCGATGGGCGACGCAGTCGTCGCCGCGCTGTAACACGCACGGCAAGGCAGTACGGCAGTAAATGTAGAAAAGGGCGCGAGCAGGCCGCGAAATCGGCCGGTTCGCGCGCGGTTGGCCGTTGTGCGGGCAACCGGCTTTGTGTAGACTCGAACGATGGCGCTGATTTCCCTGATCTCCCCGGTCTTGAAACTCCACGGCAACACTGCCCGTGCGGGTACGCGCGCCATCGTCATCACGAAAACCATTACCACGAAAACGATCATTAAACGCTGATCGTCCGTCGTGCCCGCCTGTTTCCCCGCGCGGTCACGCCGGGGGCGGAAATGGCGGGGAAGCTCCATTCAAAGGGTTAGTCATGAACGTAGGTCTCGTAGGTTGGCGCGGCATGGTCGGCAGCGTGCTGATGCAGCGCATGCAGGAAGAAGGTGATTTCGACCTGATCGAGCCGGTGTTTTTCAGCACCAGCAACACGGGCGGCAAGGCGCCGTCGTTCGCGAAAAACGAGACTACGCTCAAGGACGCGACCAACGTCGACGAGCTGAAGAAGTGCGACGTGATCATCACGTGCCAGGGCGGCGACTACACGAACGAAGTGTTCCCGAAGTTGCGCGCGGCCGGCTGGAACGGCTACTGGATCGACGCGGCCTCGTCGCTGCGGATGAAGGACGACGCGGTCATCATCCTCGATCCGGTCAACCTCGACGTGATCAAGGACGCGCTCGTCAAGGGCACGAAGAACTTCGTCGGCGGCAACTGCACGGTCAGCCTGATGCTGATGGCGCTCGGCGGCCTGTTCCGCGAGAACCTCGTCGACTGGATGACGGCGATGACCTACCAGGCCGCATCGGGCGCAGGCGCGCAGAACATGCGCGAACTGCTGTCGCAGATGGGCGCGCTGCACGGCGCGGTGCAGGAACAACTGGCCGATCCGGCTTCCGCGATCCTCGACATCGACCGCCGCGTGCTCGCCACGATGAACAGCGATGCGATGCCGACGAGCCACTTCGGCGTGCCGCTCGCCGGCTCGCTGATTCCGTGGATCGACAAGGATCTCGGCAACGGGATGTCGAAGGAAGAGTGGAAGGGCGGCGCGGAAACCAACAAGATCCTCGGCAAGCCGGCAATGGGCGAGCCGGGTTCGATCCCGGTCGACGGCCTGTGCGTGCGGATCGGCGCGATGCGCTGCCACTCGCAGGCGCTGACGATCAAGCTGAAGAAGGACGTGCCGCTCGACGAGATCAACGGCATCCTCGCGTCGGCAAACGACTGGGTGAAGGTCGTGCCGAACGAGCGTGAAGCATCGATGCGCGACCTGTCGCCGGCGAAGATCACCGGCACGCTGACCGTGCCGGTTGGCCGTCTGCGCAAGCTCGCGATGGGCGGCGAATACCTGTCGGCGTTCACGGTCGGCGACCAGCTGCTGTGGGGTGCGGCCGAGCCGCTGCGCCGCATGCTGCGCATCCTGCTCGACAAGTAAGCATCGGGCCGCACCGCGCGCTGTCGGCGCGCGCAGCGATACGCCTGCTTGCCCCTCGCGGGGCGGCAGGCGTTTTTTATTGGTCGCCCGGGTGGGGATGGCCGGGCGACGGGGTGGTTGTCGCGAACCGGCGCTGGGCGGGCGAGAAGGCTCCGGCTACTTGCGCGGCCATGGCTTGCCCGGATCGAATCCGGTGACACGCGCAGACGATGCGATGCGCAGCGCACGAGCGCCGATTCATTCCCGGCGGCGTGTTCTGGTCGCGATTTTCATCAATCGATGCCCCGTTTTTGATAATACTGCCGCGTGCGATTCATGATGCCGATCGGCGCGACAGTCGCGCGATCCGCCCGCCGGCAGCCCGGCACGGTCGCCGGTTGCGTCGCTGCACGGGCATGGCCGGCCACGATCGCCGGCGACGAATTCGGCCCGAACCCGATCGTGTGAAGTAAACTACGCGGTTACGACGCGCAGAGGCGCCGAAAGCGTCGCGTTCTGCGCGACGCTTTTGCATTTCTGCGGCGACTTTATTGACGCTTCCCTACGCGAATCCGAGCCGCGCCCGCGCGCGGCGATAGAGCCTACGATGTCCCGAATTTCCTTGTTTCCGCGTCTGTCCCGTCTGTCGCGCGCCGTGCGTGGTGCGCTGGCGATCCTGGCGCTCGGCGCGGCCGCATCGGCCTGGGCGGCCGGTGCCGGCGAACTGCCGGCATCCGCCACAGGCGGCCCCGCTCCGCTTGCCGTTACGGTCCAGCCGGGCCAGTCGTTGAACGATCTCGCGAAAGCAGCCACGCAGTCGCACGACCCGGGTGTGCTCGCGCGCGCTGGCCGCGCACTGTTCGACGCCAATCCGCAGGCGTTCATGAAGCGCGACCCGAACCGCCTGAAGCCCGGCGTGACGCTGACGGTGCCCGCGCTCGACGCGACGGGCGCGGCACTCGTGCCGGCCGGAGCGTCCGCAGCATCCGGTACATCAGCCGCTGCCGCGGCGGTCGCCGCGCCCGGCGCGTCCGTGGCCGCGCAGCATGGTGCGTCCGCGCCGCATCCGGGGTCGGCCGTGCAAACCGGGCCGGCCGCATCGGTCACGCATCCGGCAGCCGTGAGCGGCGCGAGCGCAGCGGCGGCGGCAGGTGCGTCCGCTTCGACCGGTGCGTCGGGCGCGCATGGTGCGTCGCCGGTCGCGACCGTTCAGCCGGTGGCGCCGGGTGCCGGCGACAGCGGGCCGCACGAATGGAGTGGCGCGATCCAGTCCGCCCCGTCGTCCGCGAGCGAGGCTGCTGCGCAGCCCGCACCGGGCGGTCTGGTGCAGGGCGGGCACGCACCGTCCGCTGCGGCATCCGTCGTGGGCGCGTCGCAGCCGCGGCCGTCGAGCCTGCAGCAATTACTGGCACTGCAGAACCGCGTGCTGATGGAACTGCAGAAGCACGGGATCGGCAAGCCTGCCGCGACCGGCAACATGACACCCGCACCGGCAGCGACACCCGCCGCCCCGCGCCCGGCCGCGCCCGACGCAGTTGCATCTGCCGCCGCGTCGTCGGCCGCGAGCGAAGCGGCGTCCGGCGTGGTCGCCAGCGCGGTGCAGCCGGCATCGGCGCCTGTGCAGTCGGCCGTGCCCGTCACGGCGACGCCGCCCGCGCGCGGTTCCGATCAGATCGACTGGCGCCCGGCCGCAGCGGCCGGCGCGGCCGTGGTGGTTCTCGCGGCCGGGTTCGCGTGGCGCAAGCGCCGGAAAGCGCGGCCTGCCGATGCGGTTGCGTCTGAGTCTGCTGATGCGGCGGCGGCCGATGCCGGCGCATCGTCGTCGTCCGTCGAGCCGTTGCCGCCGATCCTGCCCGAGACGCAGGTTGCCCGAGACGCGGCCGCCGACGTGAGTCTCGTCGCGGCCATCGCGGCAGCGGCAGAGACGGTCGATACGCGCGATGCCGATGCGTCGTCGTCGCCGGAAGCGGTGAAGCCGCACGACGATCAAGCGGAAGCGCCGTCCGCGCACGCCGCGTTGGAGCGCGACTCGGCGCCGGTGCCACACGACTCGGCGCCCGTCGCGGCAACGGCCGCCGGCGAGCCGGTCGAAGCGCCTGCTGCAACCGATGCCCAGCACGCGGTGCTGATGCAGAACGCGATCAGCGCGCTCAACAGCCTCGACATGCCGCTGCCGCCGCGTATCGCGGACGAGTCTGCCGCGCGGGAAGGGCAGGCCGAAAGCGGGCAAATCGCAACTAACGGTCAATTCGCACCGCGCCGGCCGGTCGGCGCAAGCTATCTGCCCCCGGAACACCCGGCCGACCATGACGACGAGTTCGACTGGGACTCGGACGCGGCAACGCCGGCGACTCACGCGGGCGGTTCGTCTGGGCTGTCGTCGCTGCCGCCGCTCGGCGGTGCGCAGTTCGGCGCGTTGAAGCTGGATTTCGATCTCGACCTGCCTGCCACGCCGGATGCCGTGTTGCCCGCGCTGACGCCGGCCGAGCTCGTGCGCATTGCGCGCAACAAGCTGGATCTCGCGTCCGAGTATGTCGAGCTGGGCGACCTGTCCGGCGCGCGCACGCTGCTGCAGGAAGTGGTCGACGCGAACGACGCCGCGACGCGCGACGATGCGCGTGCGCTGCTCGCGAAACTGGCGGAACAGGCGTGATGCGAATCGCGCTGGGGGTTCAGTACGACGGCGCCGCGTTCTGCGGCTGGCAGGCGCAGCCGCACGGCAAGACCGTGCAGGACGCGCTCGAGCACGCGCTCGGCGAATTCGCGTGCGTGCCGCTGCACACCACGGTTGCGGGACGGACCGACACGGGCGTGCACGGGCTCGGGCAGGTCGTGCACTTCGACACCGACCTCGACCGCGAGGATTTCTCGTGGGTGCGCGGCACCAACGCGTTCTTGCCGTCGACCGTGTCCGTGCAGTGGGCCAAGCCGATGCCGGACACGTTCCATGCGCGTTTCGCGGCGTTTGAGCGCACCTATTACTACGCGCTGTATGTGCACCCCGTGCGCTCGCCGATGCTGGCCGGGCGGGCGGGCTGGATCCACACGCCGCTCGACGACGACGCGATGCGTGCCGCCGCCGCGCACCTGATCGGCGAGCACGACTTCTCGTCGTTCCGGTCGTCGGAATGCCAGTCGAAGACGCCGGTCAAACACCTGTACCAGATCGACGTGCGGCGCGCGGGCCACTTTATTCATTTCCGCTTCCGCGCGAATGCGTTCCTGCACCATATGGTGCGCAACCTGATGGGCTGCCTCGTCGCGGTCGGGCGCGGCCGCTATCCGGCGGACTGGATCGTCGACGTGCTGGCCGGGCGCGATCGCAAGCTCGCCGCGCCCACGTTCATGGCCGACGGGCTGTATCTTGCCCATGTCGGCTACCCGGCGGAATTCGCCGTCCCGCCCGCGCAGCTCGGCAGCGTGCCGTGGAGCAGCGTCTGGGCCGACCTGGACCCACAACCATGACGGATCACGCCGTGTCTCCTTCGACCCCCGCCGCGGCCGGCCTCGCGCCGCGCACGCGCATCAAGCTGTGCGGCCTGTCGCGCCCCGAGGACGTGCTGCACGCGGCGGCGGTCGGCGCCGATGCGATCGGCCTCGTGTTCTACCCGAAGAGCCCGCGCGCGGTATCGATCGCGCAGGCGGCCGAGCTCGCAAGCCTTGCGCCGCCGTTCGTATCGGTGGTCGGACTGTTTGTGAACGCGACCGAAGCCGAGCTCGAAGCGGTCGTGCGCGACGTGCCGCTCACGGTGCTGCAATTCCATGGTGACGAGACGCCCGAGCAGTGCGAGGCGCTCGGCCGCGCGGCGCGCCTGCCGTGGTTGCGCGCGGTGCGCGTCGGCCCCTCGACGCAGCCGGCCGATTTGGTAGAATCAGCTCTTCATTATTCGAAAGCACGCGGCCTCCTGTACGACACCCTGGTGCCGGACTACGGCGGTAGCGGCAAGGTCTTCGATTGGTCTCTTATTCCCGCAGAGCTCGCGCATCGGGCCGTTTTGAGTGGTGGCTTGAACGCGCAAAACGTCGGTGATGCGATCCGCCAGTTGCGCCCGTTTGCTGTCGATGTCTCGAGCGGCATCGAAGTGGAGGGTGCGAAGGGCGTGAAGGATCACGCCCGGATGGCGGCGTTCGTACGCGCGGTGCGCGCAGCGGACGCCGAGTGATGCAAGAAGGTGCGGCCCCGACAGCGGGGCGCGCCGACCGATCGAGAGTGACACCATGTACAACCTTCCTGATGATCGCGGCCACTTCGGCCCGTATGGCGGCGTATTCGTCGCCGAGACGCTGATTCACGCGCTGGACGAACTGCGCACGGCGTATGAAAAATTCCGGAACGACCCCGATTTCGTCGCGGAATACGAGCGCGAACTGAAGTACTTCGTCGGCCGTCCGTCGCCGATCTATCACGCGCAGCGCTGGAGCGAGATGCTCGGCGGCGCGCAGATCTACCTGAAGCGCGAGGACCTGAACCACACCGGCGCGCACAAGATCAACAACGTGATCGGCCAGGCGCTGCTCGCGAAGCGGATGGGCAAGAAGCGCGTGATCGCCGAGACCGGCGCCGGCCAGCACGGCGTCGCGACGGCGACGATCTGCGCCCGCTTCGGGATGGAGTGCATCGTCTACATGGGCGCCGAGGACGTGCGCCGCCAGGCTGCGAACGTCTACCGGATGAAGCTGCTCGGCGCGACGGTCGTGCCGGTCGAATCGGGTTCGCGCACGCTGAAGGATGCGCTGAACGAAGCGATGCGCGACTGGGTCACGAACATCGAGAGCACGTTCTACATCATCGGCACGGTCGCGGGCCCGCACCCGTACCCGGCGATGGTGCGTGACTTCCAGCGCGTGATCGGCGACGAGTGCAAGGTGCAGATGCCTGAACTCGCCGGCCGTCAGCCGGACGCGGTGATTGCGTGCGTCGGCGGCGGCTCGAACGCGATGGGCATCTTCTATCCGTACATCGACGATGCGTCGGTGCAGCTGATCGGCGTCGAAGCGGCCGGCGACGGCCTCGACACCGGCCGTCACGCGGCGTCGCTGATCGCCGGCAGCCCCGGCGTGCTGCACGGCAACCGCACCTACCTGCTGCAGGACGACAACGGCCAGATCATCGAGACGCATTCGGTGTCGGCAGGCCTCGACTATCCGGGCGTCGGCCCCGAACACGCATGGCTGAAGGACAGCGGCCGCGCGCAATACGTGCCGATCACCGACGAGGAAGCGCTGAAGGCGTTCCACGACTGCTGCCGGATCGAGGGGATCATCCCCGCGCTCGAGTCGAGCCACGCGATCGCGTACGGCGTGAAGCTCGCGCCGACGTTGCCGAAGGACAAGATCCTGCTCGTCAACCTGTCGGGCCGCGGCGACAAGGACATGCACACGGTCGCCGAGCGATCGGGCCTCACGCTCTGACCCCGACCGATGCGTGACCTGATCGAACAGCCGGGCGGCGGCGCCGCGAGCGAAGCGGGGGCGGGGCAGCCTGCCGTCGCCGTGCCGTGCACACTGCCGTCCGGGATCGAACTGCACAACCGCGATTTCATGACCGAAGCCGCGCGCCTGCCGGATGCGTCGATCGACCTGATCGTCGCCGATCCGCCGTACGGGCTCGGCAAGGACTACGGCAACGACTCAGACAAGCGTTCGGGCGACGATTTCCTCGCGTGGACGCGCGAGTGGCTCGAGCTCGCGGTTCCGAAGCTGAAGCCGAGCGGGTCGATGTACATCTTCTGCACATGGCAGTACGCGCCGGAAATCTTCAGTTTCCTGAAGACGAAGCTCACGATGGTCAACGAGATCATCTGGGACCGGCGCGTGCCGAGCATGGGCGGCACGACGCGCCGTTTCACGTCGGTGCACGACAACATCGGCTTTTTCGCGGTTTCCAGGGCGTATTACTTCGATCTCGATCCGGTCCGCATCCCGTACGACGCCGATACGAAGAAGGCCCGCTCGCGCAAGCTGTTCGAAGGCAGCAAGTGGCTGGAGATGGGCTACAACCCGAAGGACGTCTGGTCGGTCTCGCGCCTGCATCGGCAGCACGCGGAGCGCGTCGATCATCCGACCCAGAAGCCGCTGGAAATCATTGAGCGGATGGTGCTCGCGAGCTGCCCGCCGGGCGGCCGCGTGCTCGATCCGTTCATGGGCAGCGGCACGACCGCGGTGGCCTGCGCACGGCAGGGGCGCGACTTCGTCGGCTACGAGATCAACGAAAGTTATTGCGCGATCGCGCACGAGCGCGTGAACGCGCTCGCCACGCCGGCGTGCGCGTGAGTCGCGCCGCCGCAGTGCCGATCGCATCAAGGAAAATTGCCATGTCCTCCCGTATCCAGCAGACCTTCGCCGCACTCGCCGAACAAGGCCGTAAGGGCCTGATCCCGTTCATCACGGCCGGCGATCCCGACCCCGCGAAGACCGTCGAGTTCATGCACGCGCTCGCCGAAGGCGGCGCCGACGTGATCGAGCTCGGCGTGCCGTTCTCGGACCCGATGGCCGACGGCCCGGTGATCCAGCGCTCGTCGGAGCGCGCGCTCGCGCGCGGCGTCACGCTGAAGAGCGTGCTCGCCGACGTGAAGCGCTTCCGCGAGACCGACCCGAAAACCCCCGTCGTGCTGATGGGCTATGCGAACCCGATCGAGCGCATGGGCGTCGACGCGTTCGCGACCGAAGCGCAGGCGGCCGGTGTCGACGGCGTGCTGGTCGTCGACTATCCGCCCGAAGAAGCGGGCGTGTTCGCCGAGAAAATGCGCGCCGCGCAGATCGATCCGATCTTCCTGCTCGCGCCGACGTCGACCGACGAACGCATCGCCGACGTGGGCAAGATCGCGAGCGGCTACGTGTATTACGTGTCGCTCAAGGGCGTGACCGGCGCCGGAAATCTGGATGTTTCGAGCATTGCGGGTAAAATCCCGGCCATCAAGTCGCGCGTGCCGGTTCCGGTGGGCGTCGGCTTCGGCATCCGCGACGCAGAAACGGCGCGCGCAGTGGCCGAAGTGTCGGACGCCGTCGTGATCGGCAGCCGCCTGGTGCAGCTGCTCGAGAGCGCCGCGCCGGAGGGTGCCGCCGCCGCGCTGAAGACTTTCATCGCCGAGCTGCGCGCCGCCCTGGACGGCGCCGGCAACACGGCGCGATAAACACAACACAGGAAGCGGGAACGGGCCGGTCGGCCCGCCCCGCCACGGAACAGGAAACCATACGATGAGCTGGCTCGACAAACTGTTGCCGCCGAAGATCAAGCAGACCGACCCGAAAAGCCGCAAGGGCATTCCGGAAGGCCTGTGGGTCAAGTGCCCGTCCTGCGAGGCCGTGCTGTACCGCAACGACGTGGACGCGAACCTGCACGTGTGCCCGAAGTGCGATCACCACATGCGCATCGGCGCGCGTGAACGCCTCGACGGGCTGCTCGATCCGGAAGGCCGCTATGAAATCGGCCAGGAAATCGTGCCGGTCGACACGCTGAAGTTCAAGGACAGCCGCAAGTATCCCGATCGTCTGAAGGAAGCAATGGACGAGACGGGCGAGACCGACGCGATGGTCGTGATGGGCGGTGCGATCCACACGCTGCCCGTCGTCGCGGCCTGCTTCGAGTTCTCGTTCATGGGCGGCTCGATGGGTTCGGTCGTCGGCGAGCGCTTCGCGCGCGGCGCGCAGAATGCGCTGGAGCAGCACGTGCCGTTCATCTGCTTCACGGCGTCGGGCGGCGCACGGATGCAGGAAAGCCTGTTGTCGCTGATGCAGATGGCGAAGACCACCGCGATGCTGACCAAGCTGGCCGAAGCCAAGCTGCCGTTCATCTCGGTGCTGACCGACCCGACGATGGGCGGTGTGTCGGCGAGCTTCGCGTTCCTTGGCGACGTCGTGATCGCCGAGCCGAAGGCGCTGATCGGCTTCGCCGGCCCGCGCGTGATCGAGCAGACGGTTCGCGAGAAGCTGCCGGAAGGTTTCCAGCGCGCCGAATTCCTGGTGAAGACGGGCGCGGTCGACATGATCGTCGACCGCCGCAAGATGCGCGACGAGATCGCGCAGCTGCTCGCGCTGCTGCAGCGACAGCCGGCCGACGCGCTGGCCTGATTGGCGCGACGTTGTGAACTGCGCGCGTCGCCCGGCTGAACCGCCGGGCGGCGCGTTTCGTTTTTTGGCGTAGTGGCGGTACCGATTCAGATTTGATCCGATGAGCACTTTTCCCACTCTCGACGCGTGGCTTTCGCATCTCGAACGCGCGCACCCGGTCGGCATCGACATGGGCCTCACCCGTATCGGGCAGGTCAAGGCGGCGCTGCAGCTCGAATTCGCGTGCCCCGTGATCACGGTCGGCGGCACGAACGGCAAAGGCTCGACCTGCGCGTTCCTCGAGGCGATCCTGGTTCATGCGGGCTACAAGGTCGGCTGCCACACGTCGCCGCACCTGCTCGAATTCAGCGAGCGCGCGCGCGTGAACGGGCAACAGGTCAGCGACGCCGAGCTGCTGCCGCACTTCGAAGCCGTCGAAGCCGCGCGCACGTCGCTGCCCGAGCCGGTCTCGCTCACGTACTTCGAATTCACGACGCTCGCGATCCTGCACCTGTTCGCGTCGCGCGGGCTCGACGCGGTGATCCTCGAAGTCGGCCTCGGCGGCCGGCTCGATGCGGTCAACATCATCGATACCGATTGCGCGATCGTCACGAGCATCGACATCGATCACACCGAATACCTCGGCGACACGCGCGAGAAGATCGCGTTCGAGAAGGCGGGGATCTTCCGCGCGGGCAAGCCGGCGATCTGCGGCGATCCCGCGGTGCCGAACACGCTGGTCGACCATGCCGCCGCGATCGGCGCCGACCTGTGGCTGGTCGGCCGCGATTTCCGCTATGAAGCGCAGCCGGGCGCGGAGCGCCAGCAATGGAGCTATCTCGGCCGCGACAAGCGTTATCCGGCGCTCGCGTATCCGGCGCTGCGCGGCGCGAATCAGCTGATCAATGCATCGGCCGCGCTGGCCGCGCTCGAGGCGCTGCGCCCGGTGCTGCCGGTGTCCGCGCAGGACATCCGGCTCGGGCTCGCGAACGTCGAGCTGCCCGGCCGCTTCCAGGTGCTGCCCGGCAAGCCGGCGATCGTGCTGGACGTCGCACATAACCCGCATGCGGCGGCCGTGCTCGAGCAGAACCTCGGCAACATGGGCTTCTTCCCGTACACCTACGCGGTGTTCGGCGCAATGCACGACAAGGACATCGACGGCGTGCTGCGGCACCTGAAGGGCGAGATCGACCACTGGTGCGTGACCGACCTGCCGCTGCCGCGCGCGGCGAGCGCGGAGCAACTCGAAGCCGCGCTGCGCAAGGCCGGCGTGGAGGAGGGGGCCGATTCGAGCGTGACCCGGTTCGCGTCGCCCGCCGAAGCATTTCGAGATGCACTAAAAAGAGCATCCGAGAATGATAGAATCGTGGTTTTCGGCAGTTTCCATACGGTGGCAGGTGTGATGGCCTACCGGAAATCGCAGCAACACTGACTGACGGGCAGTTTCGGACTCAGCCATTCATGGGAATTTTCTCGTTCGGCAAGAAAGACGACGACGCGCCCACCCGGCGCGGCGGTCGTACCGGGGCCTCCCGGAACGTGCGCACGGAGCGCACAGAACGCGTCGAGCGACGCACGCGCCGCACCGAGCGTCCGGAATCGGACGCACTGCTCCTCGATCCGACCCTTCCAGAAAAGCAACGCGCACGCCGGCGTCTCGTCGGCGCGATCGCGCTCGTCGTCGCCGCCGTGATCGTGCTGCCGATGGTGCTCGATTCGCACCCGAAGCCGGTCACCGACGATATCGCCATCGATATTCCGAACCGGCCCGCGCATCAGGCGGTCGCGCCGCGTGACGACGACGCGTCCGACGTGCAGGCTGGCGTCGCGCATGACGAACCGCCGGCGTCCGATGTCGCCGTGGCGGCCGTTCCGGCGCCCGTAGCGAAGGATGCGGCCAAGCCGGCCGCGAAGCCCGATGCGTCGACCTCGACGACCTCGACGACCACGGCAAGCGTGACGCCGCCGAAGCCCGCAGCGAAGCCGGCTGCCCCCGCGGCGAAGCCGGTTGCGCCGAAGCCGGCGCCGGCGGTGGTCGCGAATGCCGACGCCGCGACCGACAGCGGCGACGCATCGTCGCCGGCATCGCCGGCCGGTGCGCGCTTCGCGGTGCAGCTCGGTTCGTTCAAGGACGACACGACGGCGCGTTCGTGGGCCACCAAGTTGAAATCGGCGGGCGTGCCCGCATATGTCGAGCACAGCAAGCAGGCTGACGGCAGCACGGCTACACTGCTGCGTGCCGGCCCGTTCGCGGATCGTGCGGCGGCATCCGCCGCGATCGCGAAGGTTCGCGAAGCCGGACTCACGCAGTAACGTGCGATGCTGACGGCTTTCGACTACGCTGTATTGGCGGTGATCGCGTTGTCTGCGCTACGTGGCGCGTGGCGCGGCTTCGTCTCCGAGATTTTCGGGCTGATCGGCTGGATCGCGGCGGTCGTGATCGCGGCCCGCTTTGTCGGACTGGTCGTGCCTTACATTCCGGCGAACTGGCCGGGCGGCGCGCTGACACAGTGGGTGATCGCGTTCGCGTTGATCGTGATCGGCGTCGTGTTCGTCGCGGGCGTTGCGAACGCGCTGTTGTCGCGGATCGCGCAGGCGACGGGCCTCGGCGGGGTCGATCGCTCGCTGGGCATGATGTTCGGGCTGGTCCGCGGCTGCGTGCTGGTGGTGCTGCTGGTCGCGGCGGCCGGGCTGACCGAATTGCCCAAACAGGAATTCTGGCGCAATGCGCTATTGCGTCCTTTCGCCGAGCAGGGCGTGCACGAGCTGAAGCAGCTCCTGCCCGACGGCATGGCCCAGTACGTGCGCGTTTGACGACGCGAGCCGGGCAGGACGGAACCGATTTTGTCATCTTGAAGGACATGCCATGTGCGGCATCGTAGGTGTTATCTCCCAATCCCCGGTCAATCAGCTGATCTATGACAGCCTGCTGCTGCTGCAGCATCGCGGTCAGGACGCAGCGGGCATCGCGACGGCGGACGGCAGCAATTTCCACATGTACAAGGCGAACGGCATGGTGCGCGACGTGTTCCGCACGCGCAACATGCGCAGCCTGCCCGGCACCTACGGCATCGGCCAGGTCCGCTATCCGACGGCCGGCTCGGCGTCGAACGAAGCCGAGGCGCAGCCGTTCTACGTGAACGCGCCGTTCGGGATCATCCTCGCGCACAACGGCAACCTGACGAACTGGGAGCAGCTGAAGGACGAGATGTTCCGGATCGATCGCCGGCACCTCAATACCAACTCCGACAGCGAAGTGCTGCTCAACGTGCTCGCGCACGAGTTGCAGCTGTCGACGACGGGCCTCGAGCTCGATCCGGCCGCGGTGTTCAAGGCCGTCGCCGGCGCGCATCGCCGCCTGCAGGGCTCGTACGCGATCGTGTCGCTGATTGCCGGTTACGGCCTGCTCGCGTTCCGCGATCCGTTCGGCATCCGCCCGCTCTGCATCGGCAAGCTCGAGACCGAACACGGCACCGAATGGATGGTCACGTCGGAGTCGGTGGCGGTCGAAGGCATCGGTTTCGAATTCGTGCGCGACTTGCAGCCGGGCGAAGCGATCTTCATCGACAAGGCCGGCAACTTCCACAGCCAGCAGTGCGCGGAGAACCCGACGCTGAATCCGTGCATGTTCGAATACGTGTATCTCGCGCGTCCGGACTCGTGCCTCGACGGCGTGCCCGTCTACAACGTGCGCCTGCGCATGGGCGACTACCTCGCCGAGAAGATCAAGCGCGAGCTGCCGAACGTGCCGATCGACGTCGTGATGCCGATTCCCGATTCGTCGCGCCCGGCCGCGATGCAGGTCGCCGCGAAGCTCGGCGTCGAGTATCGCGAAGGCTTCTTCAAGAACCGCTACGTCGGCCGCACGTTCATCATGCCGGGCCAGGCGGTGCGCAAGAAGTCGGTGCGCCAGAAGCTCAATGCGATGAGCATCGAGTTCAAGGACAAGCACGTGCTGATCGTCGACGACTCGATCGTGCGCGGCACGACCTCGCACGAGATCGTCCAGATGGCGCGCGATGCGGGCGCGAAGTCGGTGATCTTCGCGTCGGCGGCGCCGCCCGTGAAGTTCCCGAACGTGTACGGCATCGACATGCCGACGCGCGGCGAGCTGGTTGCACACGGCCGCACCGACGAGGAAGTCGCGAAGATCATCGGCGCCGACCACCTGATCTATCAGGACGTCGACGACCTGCGCCGCGCGGTGCGCGACATCAACCCGAAGCTCGAGGGCTTCGAGGCGTCGTGCTTCGACGGCAACTACATCACCGGCGCCGTGACGCCCGAGTATCTCGACGCGATCGAGCGCGCACGCCTCGCACCGGCGTCGCAGGCCGATCGCGACGCGGCCAGCGACACCGCCGTGTCGCAGATGAACCTGCAGTTGTCGGTCGAGTAATGCCGGCGCACGCTTCGAATGAAGCGTGATAGGATGTGGCCTTGCGTCGATTTGATTCAGCTTGCGGACGCGGGGCGACTTCCCAAAACAGCTAAAGCGAAGGCCGGCGGCAGCCGGCCCGAGTCGATCGCTGTCGTATGTCGTACCGCACCGAAGCCCGCTGATGCCGACGCATAGCGGGCTTTTTGTTTTTTGGCCTGGTTTTGATCTGGCCTGCGCAACGCGCGTGGCCATCGGATACGGAAAACGGAACATGGACGACTCCCTCAACTTCGACACGCTTGCCGTGCGCGCAGGCACGCTGCGCAGCGACTTCAACGAGCACTCGGAAGCGCTGTTCCTCACGTCGAGTTTCTGCTTCTCGAGCGCGGCCGACGCGGCCGAGCGCTTCGCGAACTCGGAAGACTACTTCACCTATTCGCGCTTCACGAACCCGACCGTCACCATGTTCCAGGAGCGTCTCGCGGCGCTCGAGGGCGGCGAGGCCTGTATTGCGACGGCGTCGGGGATGGCCGCGATCATGTCGGTCGTGATGTCCGCACTGCAGGCCGGCGACCACCTCGTCAGCTCGCGCAGCCTGTTCGGCTCGACGCTCGGGATGTTCTCGCAGATCTTCAGCAAGTTCGGGATCACGACGACCTTCGTCGACCCGACCGACCTGAACGCATGGCAGGAAGCCGTGCGGCCGGAAACGAAGATGTTCTTCCTCGAGACGCCGTCGAACCCGCTGACCGAACTCGCCGACATCGAGGCGATCGGCAAGATCGCGAAGGCCGCGAACGCGCTGTTCGTCGTCGACAACTGTTTCTGCAGCCCGGTACTGCAGCAGCCGCTGAAGCTCGGCGCGGATGTCGTGATGCACTCGGCGACGAAATTCCTCGACGGGCAGGGCCGCGTGCTTGGCGGCGCACTGGTCGGCTCGAAGGAATTCATCATGGGCAAGGTGTTCCCGTTCGTGCGTAGCGCAGGCCCGACGCTGTCCGCGTTCAACGCGTGGGTGCTGCTGAAGGGGATGGAGACGCTGTCGCTGCGCGTCGAGAAGCAGTCGGCGAACGCGCTGGAAATCGCGCGCTGGCTCGATTCGCATCCGGCCGTCGCGCGCGTGTTTCATCCGGGCCTCGAATCGCACCCGCAGCACGAACTCGCGAAGCGTCAGCAGAAGGCGGGCGGGGCGATCGTGTCGTTCGAGCTGAAGGGCGACACGCCCGAACAGCAGCGCGAGAACGCGTGGCGCGTGATCGACAACACGAAGCTGATCTCGATCACCGGCAACCTCGGCGACACGCGTACGACCATTACGCATCCGGCGACCACCACGCACGGCCGCATCACGCCGGAAGCGCGCGCGGCAGCGGGGATCAGCGAAGGGCTGATCCGCTTGTCGGTCGGCCTGGAGGATGCGGGCGACCTGCGCAAGGATCTCGCGCGCGGGCTGGAGGGCTGAGCGCGGCACGTCACGCAGGTCGTGACGTGATCCGACGTGACGATGGACGAAGGGCCGTTCGCGCAAGCGAACGGCCCTTCGTGTTTTGTACCCGTGAATTCGCCGGGCTTACGCCGTGCGATGTCCGTTCGCGTGCGTGTCGTTGCGCATCGCGTCGACCATCCACCGTAGCGTGTCGTCGAGCGGCGTGACGGGCAAATCGCCCACCGCGCGCCGCAGCTTGTCGCGCGACCCGGAGAGGCTTTTCACTTCGTTGTGCCGAACGAAGCGCGGATCGATCGTCACGTCGATCACGTAACCGGCGATGCGCGACAGCATCGCCAGCACTTCCTTCAGCGAATACGCGCGCTCCGAGCAGACGTTGAACGTCTCGCCGGCCGGCGCGGTTTCGAGCAGCTTCAGGTAGGCGGCCGTCACGTCGCGCACGTCGGAGAAGTCGCGGCTCACGTCGAGATTGCCGAGCGAGATGCGCGGCGCGTTGCGCGCAAAGTGCGACACGAGCTTCGGCAGCAGATAGGCGTCGCCCTGGCCGACGCCCGTGTAGTTGAACGGCCGCGCGATCACGATCGGCAACCGGTCGGCCCACAGCTTCGCCGCGTACTCCATCGCCAGCTTGCTGACCGCGTAGTCGTTCGCGGGCGCCGGTGCGACGGTCTCGTCGAGCACGCCGGCCGTCGAATTGCCGTAGATGTTCGCGCTGCTGGCGAGCAGTACTGCCGACGGGCGGCGCTCGAGGCCCGCGAGCGCGGCCAGCAGGTTGCGCGTGCCGACGATGTTGACCGCGTAGGCCTGCGACGGCTCGTCGTGCGCGACGTGCGCGCGCGCGGCGAGATGCACGACCGCATCGGGGCGCGCATCGGCGGCTGCCGCACGCATCGCGTTCGCATCGAGCAGGTCGACCGGCAGCAACGTGCAGTTCGCGAGCGCCGGATCGTCGGGCCGCGGCGCGCCGGGCGCCATGGTGCCCCACACATCGTAGCCGGCCGCGTGCAGGCGCTGTGCCATGTAGCGGCCGGTGAAGCCCGTCAGGCCCGTGACGAACGCACGGCGCGACGGGCGGCCGGCTTCAGAACGTGTCATGGTGACGATTCCGCGTCAGGTCCGCCTCGACCATCATCTGGCAAAGCTGCTCGAGCGTGGTTTCCGGCGCCCAGCCGAGTTTGCTCTTGGCCTTGTCCGCGCAGCCGATCAGCAGGTCGACTTCGGCGGGGCGGTAGAACTTCGGGTTCACTTCGACGAGCACGTTGCCGTTCGATGCGTCGATGCCGCGTTCCTGCTCGCCCTTGCCGGTCCATTCGATCTGGAAGCCGGCGGCCGCGAACGCCATCCGCACGAAGTCGCGCACGGTCTCGGTGCGGTTGGTGGCGAGGACGTAGGTGTCGGGCTCGTCGACCTGCAGCATCCGCCACATCCCTTCGACGTATTCGAGCGCGAAGCCCCAGTCGCGCTTCGCGTCCAGGTTGCCGAGCTCGAGCCTGGTCGCCTTGCCGAGCTTGATCTTCGCGACGGTGTCGGTGATCTTGCGGGTGACGAACTCGCGGCCGCGCAGCGGCGATTCGTGGTTGAACAGGATCCCGCTGCAGCCGAACAGGTCGTAAGACTCGCGGTAGTTCACGGTCATCCAGTGCGCGTACAGCTTCGCGACGCCGTACGGGCTGCGCGGGTAGAACGCGGTCGTTTCCGTCTGCGGGATCGACTGCACCTTGCCGAACATCTCGGACGTCGACGCCTGGTAGAAGCGCGTCTTCGGGCTCACGACGCGGATTGCCTCGAGCAGGTTCAGCGGGCCGATGCCCGTCACTTCGGCGGTCGTCGCCGGCTGGTCGAACGACACGCCGACGAAGCTCTGCGCGGCCAGGTTGTACAGCTCGTCGGGCTGCGTGCGTTCGAGCAGCCGCAGGCTCGAGCCGGCGTCCGTCAGGTCGTGCTCGACGAGCGAGAGGTTCGGGTGCGTGTCGACGCCGAGCTCGGCGATGCGCCAGAAGTTGACCGAGCTGGTGCGGCGGTAGGTGCCCGTGACTTCGTAGCCCTTGTCGAGCAGCAGCTTGGTCAGGTAGGCGCCATCCTGCCCGGTGATCCCCGTGATGATGGCCTTCTTGCGAGTTTGGCTCATGGCAATGTCCTGGTCGAAACGATGGATTGAGAAATTCAGGCGGTCGTGCGCGCGGCGGCCGGCAACGTGCTGCGCGCGGGGCCGCGCGTCAGGCGTCGTTCGAAGCCGTACCAGCTCAGGGTGGCGTACGCGAGCGTGATCGCGAGTGCGAGCGCGGCCGTGACGAAGCGGTTCAGGTGCAGCGGCCACAGCGCGTACAGCACGCTCAGGTGGATCAGGTAGACGGTGTAGCTGACGGTGCCCACGTAGACGAGCAGCGGATTCGTCAGCACGCGCTGCACGAGGCCGCGTCCGCGCAGCGCGATCACGACGATCGACGTGCACAGCAGCAGCGAGATGCTGTAGAGCGCGGCGTTCGACAGCGGCGTGTTCGCCGCGCGGAAACGCGGGAACGACAGGTGTAGCCAGCCGAGGATCGCGAGCGACACCAGCGCGCCGACGATCGCGAGCGGGTAGAACGGCTCCAGCGCGCGCCGGTCGCGACGCAGCACGATCGCGAGCAGCGCGCCCGCGGCCAGCAGGTCCATCCGGAACGGCGTCAGGTAGTAGATCGGCCAGAACGAATCGAACCATGGCGTCGCGATCGCGCGCAGCACGGGAGCGGCGACGATCAGCGCGGCGGCGATCCACAGCAGCACGCGCTCCGAACACCACAGCACGACGAACGGCCAGAAGATGTAGAACTGCTCCTCGACCGCGAGCGACCACAGCACGTTCAGGCTGTCGTGGCCGATGCTGCCGAGCGACAGCCCGATGTTGGTCGAGAAGAACGCGAACCACGGCCAGTGCGGCAGCCAGCTCGCGCCGAACAGCAGCATCGACACGACCAGCAGCAGCACGTACGGCGGCAGGATCCGGCGCACGCGGCGCGCGTAGAAGTGGCTGAAGTACGACTGCCCGCGCGCCTTGCGATCGAGCAGGATGCCGGTGATCAGCAGGCCGCTCAGCACGAAGAACAGGTCGACGCCCATCCACAGCGGTGCTTTCAGCGCGTGTTGCAGGAACACCGCGCCGACGGCGATCGCGCGCAGCCCGTCGAGCTGCACGATGCGGCCGTGTTGCGGCGGGGCGAGGTCGGCGGTGCGCGAGATGACCGTCATCGCGCCACCCCTTTGCGACGCGCGGCCGATGCCGTGGCGCGCCGCGCATCCGATGCGTGAACGTAATGCATGCGTTTAAATGAAATATTGAATCGAAATCGATTCTAGGGAAAAGAAATCGGCAAAAAAACGCATGTCATTTATCCGCTTGAAAACCTTCAAATCCCGATCGTTTCAATCACGACATGAAAGGTTTGCAGGCCGGGCGCCGCGATGGGCGGGGTGGAGCGGCATTTTCTACGGATCGCCGCGTGAAAGGCGGTCGATATTGCCGCTTCGGCAGGTTTATTTCATGCCGTTCCGGCGCGATATTTCAGGCGGAAACATCCCCAAATATTTCCAAATTTCTTGTGATTATTTTTGCTTGTAACCTGCATCGCGACGTTTGAAACCCACACGCGACAGGTCATCCGGGCAGGCAATCCGCCACCACGGCGCCGGTCGCTTCCGCATCAAGTCTGGAGAGCGCATTGCGACGTCCGATTCTGATTGGCATGACGATATGCGCGGCGCTGACGGCGAGCGCCGCACCGGCTGAAACCGTGTTGCCCGCGACCACATCGTGGATCGGCAACACGTCCGGCTATGGCGACGGCAGCTGGACGCAGATCGACATCCGTGCGATCGCGGTGACGCCCGACGGCAAGGTGTATACGAATGCGCCGTGGGACGAGAGCGGCGCCGAGGCGAGCGTCTACCAGGACGGGAAGATGCTCGGCTTCGCCGGCGGCACGCACGGCTGGGGTAACCTCGGCGGCAACGCGGTCGCGGTGAACAGCAAGTACGCATACGTCGCGATCGGCGTCGGCAACGAGCGCGGCCACCTGCAGTCGCCCGGCATCTGGCCGGACAAGGGCAAGCAGTGGTTCGGCATCTCGCGGCGCACGATCGGCGACATGAAGCAGCCCGCGCCGTTCCGCGCGGCGCCGCAGGTCGCGCCCGGCGGGCGTGCCGATGCCGGCCGCGCGCGGATGGCCGCGAGCTTCATGATGGTCAACGAGGTGCCGGCCCCCGCACGTTCGGAAGTGGGCGAGGCGAAGGCGGAAGTGGGCGGCCTCGCGGCCGACGACAAGACGCTGTTCGCGACGAATCCGTCGCATGACGCGGTGGACGTGTACGACGCCGAGACGATGCAGAAGAAGGGCACGTGGAGCGAGCACGAGCCGGGCCGCATCGCGCTCGCCGGCGACGGCACGCTGTGGCTGCTCACCGATACGCTCAGCGGGCCCGCGCATCTCGTGCACGTGCGCGCGGACGGCCGCAAGCTCGACGACGCGCCCGCGTTGCCCGACGGCACCGAGGCGGTGGACGTGGCGGTCGACCCGAAAGGGCGCGTGCTGGTCGCGGACAACGGTCAACGCCAGCAGGTGCTGATTTTCTCGAAAGGCGGCAAGGGTTATGCGCCGTCCGGCACGCTCGGCGAGCGCGGCGGCATCTTCGCGGGCCCGGTGCCGGGCCGCCCGGGGCCGCAGCGCTTCAACGGGCTGACGGGCGTGGGCGTCGATCGCGCGGGCAACGTGTACGTGTCGATGAACGGCATCGGGCCGCGTCACGACACGATCGGCGCGGGGCTCGGCGCGGTGCTCGAAAGCTACACGCCCGAAGGCAAGCTGCGCTGGCAGGTGCAGGGGCTGCTGTTCGTCGACGGCGCGTGGCTCGATCCCGCGCGGCCGAACAGCGTGTACACGGGCAACAAGCGCTTCGAGCTCGATCTGTCGAAGCCGCCCGGCCAGGACTGGAAATACGCCGGCTTCCTGTCGAACCGCTTCAAGTATCCGGACGATCCCGTGTTCCACACGGACCAGTATCCCGGCATGCCGTTCGCGCGGCGCGTCGACGGCCGCACGTTCCTGTACCTGACCGACATGTATGCCGATCACCTGAAGATCTACCGCTTCGATGCGAAGCGCGACGGTGAGGTCGCGGTCCCGTCGGGCCTGATCGCGGGCCGCGCGCGGCCGGTCGACAAGGTGCCGAACAAGCCGCCGGGCGGCGACTGGATCTGGCGCGACGCGAACGGCAACGGCCGGCTCGACGAGGACGAGTTCACGACCAACACGACCGGCAAGGCGAAGGCGGGCGGCTGGGGCTGGTGGGTCGACACGAAGGGCGACATCTGGCGCACGAGCGACGTGCGCGGGATTCACCGTTTCAGCTACGGCGGTGTCGACAAGGCCGGCAACCCGATCTACTCGTACGACAAGGTCACCACCTATCCGATGCCGCAGCCGTTCACGCAGCTGCGCCGCGCGATCTACGAGCCGCAGACGGACACGCTGTACGTGACGGGCTACACGGCCGACGCGCCGCCGCAGCCGGGCATCAACAAGGAAGTCGGCCGCGTGCTGGTGCGCTTCGACAAGTGGTCGACCGGCTCGCCGGTGGTGCGCTACACGGTCGCGTTGCCGTGGCAGCTCGACGCGAAGCCGATCTTCGACCTGATCGGGATCACGGTCGAGGGCCGCTACATCTTCACGGTGGAGCCGGTCGGCAAGATCCACGTGTACGACAAGGAAACCGGCAAGGAAGTCGGCGTGATGAGTCCGGGCGCGGAGGTCGGCAAGGCGTCGGGCTGGGTCGACGTGCCGTTCGGCATCAGCGCGTTCCGGCGCGAGAACGGCGAATACCTGGTGTTCGTCGAGGAAGACGCACGCGGCAAGGTGCTCATGTACCGCTGGAAACCGTAACGGGCCCATGGGCTAAAGCATGGACAAAGGCATACTCAAGAACGTATCGATCAATTTCATCGGGCTGATCCTGCCGACCTTCGTGTCGCTGGTGACGGTGCCCGCGTATATCCACGCGCTGGGCGTCGAACGCTACGGTGTCGTCAGCCTGGTGTGGACGCTGATCGGCTATTTCGGGATCCTCGATCTCGGGATGAGCATGGCCGCGCAGAACCACATCTCGAAGGCGCTCGCGAGCGGCAACGACGACGAAAGCGCACGCGTGTTCTGGAGCGCGTTCTGGCTGAACCTCGGCACCGGCATCGTGGGCGGCTTGCTGATCTATTTCGGCGCGTTCGTCTACACCGCGTATTTCACGAAGGTGTCCGCGGCGATGCAGCACGAGGTGTATCTCGCGCTGCCGTGGCTCGCGCTCGCGATTCCGCTCGCGAACGTGTCGTGGGTGTTCGCCGGCGCGATCAACGGCGCCGAACGGTTCGGCGTGTTCAACACGAACCAGACGATCGGCACGTTCCTGTTCCAACTGCTGCCGCTCGGCGCCGCATGGTGGATCGCGCCGAACCTGCAGACCGTGCTCGCCGCGGCAGTCGTCGCGCGCCTGATCGCGGCGGTGATGCTCGGTCACGCGAGCATCAAAGTGCTCGGGATCCGGCGTATCGATCCGCCGCAGTGGGGTACCGCGAAAGGGCTGTTCAACTTCGGCGGCTGGATGCTGATCGCGAGCACCGCGAGCATGGTCGCCGACACGCTCGATCGTGTGATGCTCGGCGCCGGCATGGGCGCGAAGTTCGTCACCTACTACACGGTGCCGCAGAACCTCGTCACGCGGCTGAACATGCTGCCGAACGCGCTGGTGCGCACGCTGTTCCCGCGCCTGTCGGCGGTCGGCCGCGATCACGCCGACACGCTCGCGCGGCAGTCGCTCGAATTCCTGAACGGCGTGTTCACGCCGGTCGGCATCGTCGCGATCTTCGCGCTCGCGCCGTTCCTCACGCTGTGGGTCGGCGCCGATCTCGCCGCGCATTCCGCGCCGGTCGGCCGCGTGCTGGTGATCAGCGTGTGGCTCGTCGGCCAGGCGAGCGTCACGCGGATCCTGATCCAGTCGCAGGTCAACCCGGCGCGGGCGGCGTTCGCCGGGCTCATCGAGATGCCGTTCTTCGTCGGCGGCCTGTGGTTCGGCATTCACCACTTCGGACTGATCGGCGCGGCGGTGGTCGTCGCGACGCGTGCGCTGGTCGACTACGGCGTGCTGCTTTACCTGTCGGCGATCCGGATGCGCGCCATCGTGCTCGACATGCTCGCGCATCTCGCCTTCCTGCTCGCGAGCCTGTTTCTCGCGCAAGCGTGGTCGGGGCTCGGCGAGTCGATCGGCCTGTGCGCAATCGTGCTGGTGCTGAACCTTGCGTGGTCGCTCACGATGACGCCGGGGCTGCGCGCGCTCGTGCGCGACCTGTTCGTCCGTCTCAATGCGAGGAAAACGATATGAATCGCGATCTGGCGGAACACGCCATCCTGAACCTGGCCACCGCGGACGCCGCCGTGGCCGATGCCGGTGACGCCGCCGCGCTGCGCCGGTCCGAGCCGGCCGGGCGGGCAGGCGCACGCGATGCGTCGCGTCCGCTGCGCGTGGCGATCGTCCACGACTGGCTCGTGACCTACGCGGGCGCCGAGCGCGTGCTCGAGCAGCTCGTCGCGTGCTTTCCCGACGCGGACCTGTTCAGCCTCGTTGATTTTCTCGACGATCGCGCGTTCGTGCGCGGCAAGCCGGTGACGACCTCCTTCATCCAGAAGCTGCCGTTCGCACGTACCAAGTACCGCAGCTACCTGCCGCTGATGCCGCTCGCGATCGAGCAGCTCGACGTGTCGGAGTACGACCTCGTGATCTCCAGCAGCCATGCGGTCGCGAAAGGCGTGCTGACGGGGCCGGACCAGATGCACATCAGCTACGTGCATTCGCCGATCCGCTATGCGTGGGACCTGCAGCACCAGTATCTGGAACAGTCGAACCTGACGCACGGGCCGAAGTCGCTGCTCGCGCGGATGATCCTGCACTACATCCGCAACTGGGACACGCGTACCGCGAACGCGGTGGACGGCTTCGTCGCGAACTCCGCGTTCATCGCGCGGCGCATCCGCAAGGTCTACCACCGCGACGCGGCGGTGATCTTCCCGCCGGTCGACGTCGACGGCTTCTCGCTGAACGAGGTGAAGGACGATTTCTACCTGACCGCGTCGCGGATGGTGCCGTACAAGAAGATCGACCTGATCGTCGAAGCATTCTCGCGCACGCCCGAGCGCAAGCTCGTCGTGATCGGCGACGGCCCCGAGATGCAGAAGATTCGCGCGAAGGCCGGCTCGAACGTCGAGATCATGGGCTACCAGCCGTTCGCGGTGCTGCACGACCGGATGCGGCGTGCGAAAGCGTTCGTGTTCGCGGCCGAAGAGGATTTCGGGATCTCGGTCGTCGAGGCGCAGGCATGCGGCACGCCGGTGATCGCGTACGGCAAGGGCGGCGCGCTCGAAACCGTGCTCGAGCCGCGCTCGCATGCGAATCCGACCGGGCTGTTCTTCGACGAACAGACGCCGCACGCGATCGTCGCGGCGGTCGACGATTTCGAGCGCGCGCCGCAGCGCTTCACGCCGCACGCGTGCCGCGCGAACGCGGAGCGGTTCTCCGCCGATACGTTCCGCCGGCGTTTTCTCGACTATGTGGAAGCGGCGCTGCCCGGCTCGACCGAGCAGCGCGGTACGGCGGCGGCGCCGATGCCGGCCGCGCGCGGCCCGGCAACGCTCGTGCTCGACCAGAGCGGCGTGCTGGGCGGCGCCGAGCTGTCGCTGCTGGAGATCATGAAGCACATGCGCGCGAACGCCGACGTGCTGCTGTTCGACGACGGCCCGTTCCGCGCGGCGCTCGACGAGATCGGCGCGCGCGTCGACGTGCTCGACCAGGGCGCGCTCGCGGGCGTGCGCAAGCAGGGCGGCGTGTCGGCCGGCGCGTTGAGGCAGTTGTTCGCGCTCGTGCGCGACGTCGCGCGGCGCGCTCGCCGCGCCGAGGTGATCTACGCGAACACGCAGCGCGCGATGGTGGTCGCCGCGCTGGCCGGGCGGCTCGCGCGCAAGCCGGTGGTCTGGCACCTGCGCGATATCGTCAGCGACGATCATTTCGGCAGCAAGCAACTGATGGCGATCAAGTACTGCGCGCGGTTCGGCGTCACGCGCGTGATCGCGAACTCCGACGCGTCCGCGCAGGCGTTCCGCGCGCTGACGGGTTTCACGCCGCAGCATGTCGACGTCGTGTTCAACGGCATTTCGGCCGAACCGTTCGACGCGCTGGAACACACCAGCCAGGCTGCGCTGCGCGCGCGCTTCGGGTTGCCCGAGCACGCCTGGCTCGTCGGCTCGTTCAGCCGCCTTGCGCACTGGAAGGGGCAGCACCTGCTGCTGGAAGCCGCGGCGCGGCATCCCGACATGCACGTGGTGCTGGTCGGCGCGCCGCTGTTCGGCGAGGACGAATACGCGGCCCAGTTGCACGAGATCGCTGCGCGCCACGGCATGAACGAGCGCGTGCATTTCCTCGGGTTCCAGCGCGACGTGGCCGCGTGCATGATGGCGGTCGACGTCGTCGCGCACACGTCGATCACGCCCGAGCCGTTCGGGCGCGTGATCGTCGAGGGCATGCTCGCGCAGCGGCCGGTGGTCGCGGCACGCGCGGGCGGGGTCGTCGAGATCATCGAGGACGGCGAGAACGGGCTGCTCTGCGAGCCGGGCGACGCGGCCGCGCTGGCCGATGCGCTCGGCGCGCTGAAACACGACGCCGCGCTGCGCGAGCGGCTCGTCGCGAGCGGGCGCGCGACCGCGGTGCGCCGGTTCGGCACCGAGACCTATGTGGAGCGGGTCGAGAAGATCCTCGCGGATACGGCGAAGGCCGCGAAGGCAAAGCGGCAGTAGGCGACAGCCGGCGGCGGCCCGCGCAGCGGGTCGTCGTGAACCGGCGGGAAACCGGCCCTCATGCGGCGTTGTGCTGCATGGGGGTTTTGTCTTTTGGGCGGGGTGGACCCTGTCACGCGCCGGGCGTGGGTGGTCGGAGCAGAGCGAAGCGCTACAGCGCGTGCTTGAGCCGGGCCGCTGTCTGGACCGGAAGCGCGCGGGGCGCCGCGAGCGGCGCCGTGCGGTCATGCCGTGGGGCGGATGAGGTTGGGGCGAGGCGACGGTAGTGCAGCCGCCCGGACGGCCGTTACGCGCGGCTTGCACACCTCCGTGTGGCGTTCCTGCCATGCCCCGTCGCGCAGATGCATCCTCACGCCCGTTACGCCGATGAAAAAGCCCCCGCGCAGTCGGACGCTGCACGGGGGCCGGGAGAGCCGGAGCGGCGCGCTCAGGCGGCCTGTTCGGGCACCGGTGCGACGACGCGGGAAGGGCGAGCCGGCTTCAGGCTGGCCGCCCACGTCATCGCGGGGCGTTCGAACAGCCGGTAGAACACGTAGGCGACCGGAATCGCGGCGGCCATGAACGCGAACGACGGCCAGATCGACAGTTGCAGCTCGGAATGGAACAACACCGAACCGAGGCACACGAACAGCGGCAGGTGGATCAGGTACAGCGAGTAGCTGAAGTCACCGAACCAGCCGAGCACGCGCAGCAGCGGCGTCGGGCGCGGCGGGCAGGCGAGTGCGCGATACAGGAAGCAGGCGAAGCCGGCCGCCCACAGCTGGAACGCGCCGTACTGGCCGAAATGGAACGCGCCGCAGCCCGCCGCCAGCAGCGCGGCGGCGACGACGTACCACGCGCGCGACGGCACGGCGGCCGCGCCGCGCGCCGGCTGCGCGCGCACGTCGGCGATCCACGCGCCGACCGTCCAGGACAGCCAGTACGACGTGAAGAACTGCAGGTCGTGCCGTTCGAGCAGCCACGCCGACGCGACGTTGACGAGCGCGACGGCCGCCACGATGGCCGGCATCCCGATGCGCCGGCGCAGCGCGAACAGCAGCGGATAGATCACATAGAACTGCACTTCGAGCGACAGGGTCCACAACGCGCCGTTCGACCCGTACGTGTAGCCGGCGACGCCCTGCAGCGAGAACAGGTTTACGAGGAACGCAGTGATGCCGACATCGCGGATCTTGTGGCTGACCGGCGCGATCTGCAGGCTGACCGCGTCGAGCGCGAGCGTGAACAGCAACGCGGCGAGCAGCACCGGGTAGATGCGCGCGAAGCGGCGCGCCCAGAAGTTCGGCGCGTCGAGCCGGTACGCGGGGTTGGCCGCGAGCTTGAGCGCCGCGTTGCGATGGATGCAGTAGCCGCTGATCACGAAGAAGATCGGCACGCCGGCGGATCCCCACGCGAACGGGAAGGTCAGGTAGCCGGCGATTGCGCTCGGGTTGAGCGCATGACCGTAAGCGTGATGGAAGCTCTGCATGCCGACCCAGACGACCTGGCGGCAGTGGAAATAGGCGACGAGCAGCGCCGCGAACCCGCGCATCGCGTCGATCACGTGTTCCTTGTGGTCGGCGACGGGCGGCGCGGTCAAAGGCGATCCGCTGAAAGCTTGCATGCGATTCGATTCCTTGCGACGGATGAAGGGGATGGTCCAATCGTAATGCGCAAGAATTCGACCGAATGAATAAAAAAATCGTGGCGCGAAATAATGGCATTTCAGATGATGGGTTTTATTAAGCCATGAAAGCGGTTTCGCAGGTGCCAGAATTATTTGCCGATTTTTTTCTGATAGTTTGAAGCTCCAGTTGATTGATGCAAGGAGCGGCAAGATGGACATGCATTGGATCGCGAGTGCGGCAGTACTGCTGGTCATGGCCGTGCTGTCGGCGTACCGCGAGGCGCTGAAGAACGAGCCGATTCGCCCCGGTCTCGAGCGGGGCGGCGTCCCGTATATCGAGGAATTCGAATCGTAAGAATTTGTATCGGGAAAATCGGTAATTTGTTTCTGCTCGGGCACTCGGTTCGGCAATATCGACCGAATTTGCGGATTATCTATTTTCCGGAAACATGGGCAATCGGTTCATATCGAAAATGAGCGGAGTGGAATTGGCCGTACCGTCGATTCTCGATATGCCGTTCGGAAAACAATCGCGCCGGGTCGCAGGGCGACGCGGCGCAGTCAACGCAATCAGGATGCGAACATGTTGAAAGTCACCAAGGCCGTGTTCCCGGTCGCCGGTCTCGGCACGCGGTTCCTCCCGGCAACGAAGGCGAGCCCGAAGGAAATGCTGCCGGTCGTCGACAAGCCACTGATCCAGTACGCGGTCGAGGAGGCGATCAACGCCGGTATCACCGAGATGATCTTCGTGACCGGGCGCAGCAAGCGCGCGATCGAGGATCACTTCGACAAGTCGTACGAGATCGAGGCCGAACTCGAGGCGCGCGGCAAGGAAAAGCTGCTCGAGCTCGTGCGCGGCATCAAGCCGAGCCACGTGAACTGCTTCTACGTGCGCCAGCCGGAAGCGCTCGGCCTCGGTCACGCCGTGCTGTGCGCGGAAAAGCTCGTGCACGGCGAGCCGTTCGCGGTGATTCTTGCGGACGACCTGCTGCACGGCGAACAGCCGGTGCTCAAGCAGCTCGTGGACGTGTTCGACCACTATCACAGCTCGGTGATCGGGGTCGAGACGATTGCGCGCGAGGACAGCCGCTCGTACGGCGTCGTCGAAGGCCGGGAGTGGGAAGAGGACATCATCAAGTTGTCGGGCATCATCGAGAAGCCGGCGCCGGAAGACGCGCCGTCGAACCTCGGCGTGGTCGGCCGCTACGTGTTCATGCCGACGATCTTCGATCACCTGCGCCGGCTCAAGCCGGGCGCGGGCGGCGAACTGCAGCTTACCGACGCCGTCCAGTCGCTGCTCGCGAACGAACAGGTGCTTGCGTATCGCTATTTCGGCACGCGTTTCGATTGCGGCAGCAAGATCGGCTACCTCAAGGCGACCGTCGAGCTCGCGCTCCAGCATCCGGAAGTGAGCCGCGAATTCGAGGCGTACCTGCGTACCTGCCTGCCCGCGCTGGCTGCTGTCGCATAAGCAGCCGCGCAGCTCCGTTGTTTCAGGTGGTGGTTGTTCCGTTGGCCCCGGCTGCCTCGTGCGCCGGGGCTTTTTTGCGTGCGGGCGAGGTGTGGGGCGACGGCGGACGGGCGGCGGGCAAGCAGCTGCGCCGATGCCCGGCGGCCTCGAATCAGATCGAACGGGTGCGTTCGCGGCAATCCTGACGCATCGCCGTCGGGCCGTGGTTCGGTTTTCGGTATGCGGCGCGCAGTGCGCGAGTTGCCGTCGCGATGAAACCGGGGCCGACGTGCCCGCCGCGTGTGATCCGTTCGACGCTTGCGCGTGTGGCGATTCGCAAATGACGTCGACGTCGACGCCGCGCATCTGCGCCCCAGGGGTATTGCATCCGTCGATGCCGCGCATCTGTGCCCGAGGAGCGTTTCATCCGCCGACGCGAAGCGCGTTTCGGCGGCGACGGGGGCGCCGGCGCTGCACCGTTGCGGCGCCCGCCATCGCCGCCGCGCCGCGTGTGTTCCGGTTCCGTCGCTGGTGCGACGGTGTCCCGTTCAGCGCGGCGATGTCGTCGGCCGTGCGACGAAGTACCGCGTCAGCAGCGCGGCGATCGGCTTCTTGAAGTCGAGCAGGCGCCTTTCCAGATAGCGCCACGACAGATGTGCGAGCAGCACGGCGAGCGCGAACTGGAGCAGTTCGGGCAGTGCCTCCCGGACGATCGTCGGCATCGGCACGTGCGCGAACAGCGCAGGCAGTTTGCCGAAGTGTGCCGGAATCAGGTTGTGGAACAGGTAGAAACCGTAGCTGATGGTGCCGAGGTAGACGAGCGGCCCCCAGTCGAGCAGCGCGACGGCCGGGTGGTCGGGTTCACTGACGATCCACAGCATCAGCGCGCCGAGCGCCGCGGACAGGCCGAGATCCGCGAACCCCGCGGCGATGTCGGGCAGCCGCGTGAACGCGGGCAGCGCCAGGAAGAACACGACGCCGGCGGCACCGATCCAGCCCGGTGGAATGCGACGGACGACGGCCGGTCCGCGATCGGCGAGCGCCATCGCGCCGACGCCGCCGAGCGCGATCAGCGCGAAATTCCACGGTGAAAACGCGTAGATCAGGACCGGCGACGCATCGACCGCGTACAGCGCGAGATGCGCGAGCGCGCACAGCGCGACGGCCGCGACGCCGAGCGCGACGTGTCGCGCGGCGGGCACCGCGAGCAGCGTGAGCGGCGCAATCAGATAGAACTGCTGCTCAACCGCGAGGCTCCAGAAGTGTGACGTGGAGCCCGGCCAGCCGTCCTTGACGACGCCGATCCAGTAATTCGACAGGAACGTCGCGTGCCACGCGAGCCCGAGATTGACGCCGCGCTGGTAGAACAGCGCGTGCGCGATTGCGAGCGCGGCGAGCAGCAGGTAGTAGACGGGAAAGATCCGCAGCGCGCGCTTCGCGAGGAACAGCGCCAGCGCATGCCGGCGCGTCATCGTGCCGCGCTCGACCGCCTGACGGTTGCGATGCAGTTCGCCGACGATCAGGAATCCGCTGATGAAGAAAAACGTCCACACACCGAGCTTGCCTACGTCGACAGCGAGGACGTGGCCCTTGTGGGACAGGAAAACGAGAATGACGGCGATGGCTCGCAGGCCGTCGAGTCCTTTGACGTATCTGACTTCGCGCATGAAGGCATCCGGGGCACTGAGCGAGGTCAGTATAGGTGCGCAAATATCGAACGTAATTCGCGTTCGGACGTATACGTGAAGGCGTTTTTCGATGCTCGAGCGTCGGCGAAGTCGGTCGCGCGCAACAAAACCTGCGGGAAACCCCGCGAAAACGCATAAAAGTACTGCACGAAGCGTCACGGCGCTTGTAGAATCCGGCGTTGAAGCGCGCGCGTTGCACGCTTCGTGTATCCAACGACCACACCTGGTAGGAGAAACATGGCGACTTCCGCAAAAAAGGTGGCCAAGAAGGCTGCCGCACCGGCCACCAAGAAAGTGGCTGCCAAAAAGGCTGCGCCCGCGAAGAAAGTAGTGGCCAAGAAGGCTGTCGCAAAGGCAGCACCGGCCGCTCCGACGCCGCTGAAGGACAAGTTCACGAAGGCATCGCTCGCAACGCACATCGCTGAGCGCGCAGCTGTCGAAGTGAAGGCGGTCAAGGCAGTGCTCGTCGCACTCGAGAACGTCGTGCTGGGCTCGGTCCACAAGAAGGGCGCAGGCGAGTTCACGCTGCCGGGTCTGCTGAAGATCACGGCGCAAGTCGTGCCGGCGAAGAAGAAGCGCTTCGGCAAGGATCCGTTCACGGGCGAAGAGCGTTGGTTCCCGGCGAAGCCGGCCAGCGTGCGCGTGAAGGCACGTGCGCTGAAGAAGCTGAAGGACGCGGCTGCGTAATGCCGCGTAACGGCCGCCGAATGCATGTCGGCGGCCGTTGCGATGTCCGACGATCCCCGTTCGCGAAAGCGTGCGGGGTTTTTTATTGCGCTGCGCCAGGCGCGCGGCGGCGATGTCGTGAAGTGCGGCTGCGGCGTGACGCGATGCGCGTCCGGTGTTGCGCGCCGCATGTGTGGCAGCCGGATTGCCGCGTTCGCACCGGTGCGTCGTTTCGGATTGCAGCCCGCGGCGCATGTGCGATGCGGGGCTTGCGTCATGAACGCAGCGGTCGTTCCTGAAGCGATCGCCGAGCAGGTGAGCGCTGCGTGTGCTGCGATCGACCGGCATGTCGGCGCGACGCTGCACGCGATTCATCTGTTCGGTTCGGCGCTCGACGGTGGCCTGAAACCGCGCAGCGACATCGACCTGCCGGTGACCGTCGCGGTATCGCCCGGCGAACCGGCGCGGCGCGCGTTGATGTTCGACTTGCTGGATGTGTCGGCGCCGCCGGGTGGCGCGCAGCGCCTGCGTGCGCTGGAAGTCACCGTGGTCGTGCGCGGCGACGTGGTGCCGTGGCGTCATCCGGCGCGGCGCGAGCTGCAGTTCGGCGAGTGGCTGCGCCACGATCTGCGCGCGGGCCGCGTCGAGCCGCCGTGCGTCGATCACGATCGGGCGATTCTGTTGACCAAGGTGCCGCAGCACGACGTTGCACTGGCGGGCCGCGCGCGGCCGCGTGGTTCGAGCCGGTGTCTGCGCGCGACTTCGTCGCCGCGCTGCTCGCTACCGTCGCGCAGCGGGATGCCGAGCCGGACTGGCGCGGCGACGCATGCAACGTGGTGCTTGCGCTCGCCCGCATCCGGTACAGCGCCGCGACCGGCAGGATCGCGCCGAAGGATGTCGCGGTCACATGGGTGCTGGCGCGCGTGCCTGACGCGTACCGACCGATCGTGGCGGCTGAGCGTATCGTGCGTATCGTCTATCTGCGCGGTGAAGGCGACGACGCGATGCTGTGCGGCGAACCGGTCGCGGCGTTCGTTCGCTATGTGCGGTGGATCGTCGAAGCGATGCTGTCGGCGTAGCGGCGGGCGAGACGGCGCTCGTGATTGCATCGTGGCGCGACGCAATGTCGCCGTCGTGCGCCATGACGCCGATGGCCACGCGCGAATCGGCACACTTGCACAGGCTGCCCGCGCCGCGCGAAGCGCACGCAGCGCCGTGGCCGGGTCAACCCGCCGTGCCTGCGTACGCGGCCTTCAGCGCGGCGACGTCGAACTTCGTCATCTGCATCATCGCCGCGGCCACGCGCGCCGCCTTGACCTCGTCCCGGTCGGCCATCATCGGGATCAGTTCGTCCGGCACGATCTGCCACGAGACGCCGTAGCGGTCCCGCACCCAGCCGCAGCCGTCTGCGCTGCCGCCGTATTCGAGCAGCGCGCTCCAGTAGCGGTCCAGCTCGGCCTGGTCGCCGCAGTTGATCATCAGCGAGATCGCGTGATTGAACGTCTCGGTGCGCGGGTGGCTCATCGCGATGAACGGCTGCCCGAACAGCTCGAACTCAACCATCCGGGTGCCGCCGGTGCCGGACACCGCCGTGACGCGCACGACGCGCGAGTTCGGGAAAATGCCCGCATAGAAGGCCGCGGCTTCTTCGGCTTCCGTCGAGTACCAGAGGAACGGGGTGATCTTCTGAATCGTCATGGAACGTCTCCTGTCAGCTGTCGGTAGTGGGCCGGGCAATCCGCGCGCCGCCATCGATACGACGGATGACGGCGGCCGAAATCGACACGTCGAAGCATACGTTCTTCACATCGCGTGAGCAGGTCGGGGGTGCGGGAGTAACGTCGTCCGGCGTGGCGCGTGCGATGCCGAATCGGGTGGCGCGTGTGCGGGCTGGAACGCCGCGCATTCCGGGCGGCGCCAGCCGGGATGCGGCGCGCGTGCAGGGTTGTCTGCGGCCGGGGCCGGCGCAAGGTGTGCGCACCCCCTCGACGGGGCTTCCGGCGCGCCATGGGCGGCCCAGGAACCGCTGCCGGCCGGGTGCCGTACCCGTGGGTCCGGACCGTGTCCGTCGCCCGCCATGGCGGCGCGGGCGACGGACGAAAAAAAACCAGCCAGGGCCGAAGCCGATGACTGGTTTTGCAGTTCGGAGACATGGCGTCGGAGACGCCATGCACACCGGAAACGTACTTCTTAGAACTTGTGGCGCAGGCCGAGAGCAACCAGCTCTTGCGACTTCGTGCCGGCGATGCCGTACGAGCCGATCGAAGCTTGAGCTGCCGACGTCGTGCCATCTGCGTTCAGCTGCGTACCGCTTGCGTGCTGGTATGCGCCGACCAGGTAGATGTCCGTACGCTTCGACAGCGAGTAGTCGCCGCCCAGCGAAACCTGGTGGTACTTGGCGTCCGTGTTGCCGTTTGCCTTCGTGTACGAGTAGCCGAGGCCCAGCAGCAGCGGCGGCGTAACCTGGTACGTCACGAAGCCGCGGCCCGTGTTGTACTTCTGGGTCGCGCCGAAAGCCGAGAATGCGTCCGGCTTGTACTGTGCGTTGCTGTAGCCGAGGCCGACCGTCACCGGGCCGATTGCGTACTGACCTGCAACCTGTGCGATCGCGATCGACTTCGCCGTCACGTAACCCGCATTGATCGGGCCGTCGATGATGTTGTCCGACGTCGTCGAACCCCAGCCTGCACGGCCGACCGGCGTTGCCGGCGACGGGTTGGCTGCGTAGAAGTAGCCTGCAGCAACGCCAACCGGGCCGTTGTTGTAAGCCGCTGCGACCGACCACGTCTGGCCCGCGCCCGTCTTGCCTGCGACGCCGCCGAGGGCGTACATGCCTTCGACCTGGAAGCCTGCCCAGACCGGCGACGTGTACTTGATCGCGTTGCTGACGCGCAGCGAGTTGTCGTTGTTGTCGACGTCACCCGGCGTAGCGAACGTGCTGCCGAAGTAGTTGTCTGCCGTGACAGCCTGGACCAGGTCGACGAGCGGGTCGTACTGGCGGCCGAGCGTCAGCGTACCGTACTGGTTGCTCTCGAGGCCGACGTATGCCTGGCGACCGAACATGCGACCGCCCTGGTTCAGGTGGCCCGTGCCCGGATCAAAACCGTTTTCCAACTGGAAGATCGCCTTCAGGCCACCGCCGAGGTCTTCAGCACCCTTCAGGCCGAAGCGGCTGCCTTGCAGGTTGCCCGACAGCATTTGCCACGAATTGTTGCCTTGACCGTCATTGCCGTGAACGTAGGCAATCGACGTATCGATCACACCGTAAAGCGTCACGCTCGATTGAGCATGAGCAGCACCGGCAGCGCCCAGCAGGGCGAGCGAGAGGGTCGAGAGAGCGAGTTTCTTCATCGTTGAGTATCTCCACGCAAGTGATTCGTTATTTGTTGCGGATTGGAGAATAGCTCAGTGCAATACAGGCAAGAAAGCTTAAAAAATAAAGTGTCTCGAAAAGGTAACAGCTGAAAAAAGTGCATATATATCAAGCACATCAAGAACTGTTCCTGTTTTTGAAATAGTTGACAATTGCTGCGCTGCGATTGTTGCAGTGGCTGGCGCGTCCGGCAGCCACAGGGCGGATTTCGCCGGTTGGTGCATGGAAATCGGGGTGTGCAAACGTTTGCCGTTGCAGCGCGTGCTGCCGGACGATGCAAAGAACGCATCAACCCGGTGTGTGGGCGTGGCGGGTGGTGTGGTTGCGAAACGGCACGGAGTCGCGTACGGCGACAGTGCGCCGCGCACACTCGGCGCTCGGCTGCGTGCAAAGCAACGCGGTGGCAATCAGTTGCCGCGCGAGCGATCGGCGGTGCGATCCGCCGGCGCGGCCGTTACCGGTACGTTGCCGGTGCGGCGATGCGCATCGCCGCGTGCGGCTGCGAATTCCGCGCCGAGCAGCAGCACGGCCGCCGAGAAGTACAACCACATCAGCAGGACCGCGAACGATCCGGCCGCGCCGAACGCACTTGCGGTGCCCGCGTGCGCGAGGTACAGCGCGAACAGCTTCTTGCCGCCGGAGAACAGGATCGCGGACACGATCCCGCCGATCGTCGCGTCGCGCCATGCGACGCGCGCGTCGGGCAGGAACTTCATCAACGCGGCGAACGCGCCCGCGAGCACCGCGATGCCGACGAAGAACTGCAGCAGGTTGGTGATCGCGACGTAGGGTGAATTGCCCAGCAGCCAGGTACCGATGAACGTGATCGCGGTATCGAGCACGAGCGACACGATCAGCAGGAACGCAACGCCGAGCACGAGCCCGAACGAGACCAGCCGCACGCGCACGAGCCCGAGCATGCTCGACCAGCGGTTCTCGGTGCTCGGCCAGATCACGCTCAGCGCCGTGTTCAGCGATGCGAACGTGGCCGACGCGCCGAGCGCGAGAGCGGCGAACGAGATCAGCGTTGCGATGCCGCCGCGCTGGCCCGCGCGATGCGCGTTCTGCACGATCGTCTGGATGCTGGCCGCCGCATCGTTGCCGATCAACTGGTGTGCCTGCTCGAACACCTGGCCGCGTGCGGCGTCGTCGCCGTAGAACCAGCCGGCCACGGCGATCACCATCACGAGCGTCGGCGCGAGCGAGAACGCCGAGAAGAACGCGATGCTCGCGGCCATCGCCGAGCAGCGGTCGGAGGAGAAACGCTTGAATGCGTCGAGTGCCCAGTTGGCCTGCTGTTGCGCGAGGCGGGTGGCCTCGGAGGTGATCTGTCGTTTCATGACGGTTCGGTTGCGCGTTGAACGCGGGGCATCGGTGGATCAGACAAATCAGTATTGATCCGATGATTCGATCATAGTTGCTTGAACTGTCTATAATTCCTTTCAGTTGCACCCCACCCCACAAAAACGCCGAGACCATCATGCTACAAATGTCCCGGCGCCAGTTCCTGAAGGTGACGGCCACGTCGCTTGCCGGATCGAGTCTAGCCCTGATGGGCTTTTCTCCAACCGAAGCGCTCGCCGAAGTCCGACAGTACAAGCTGGCGCGCACCGTCGAAACGCGCAACACCTGTCCTTACTGTTCAGTGGGTTGCGGCGTCCTGATGTACAGCCTCGGTGACGGCGCGAAGAACGCGCAGCCGAGCATCATCCATATCGAAGGCGATCCCGACCATCCCGTCAATCGCGGCACGCTGTGCCCGAAGGGCGCGAGCCTGATCGACTTCATCCACAGCCCGAGCCGCCTGACGCATCCCGAATACCGGGCGCCGGGCTCGGACAAGTGGGAGCGCATCTCGTGGGGCGACGCGCTCGACCGGATCGCGAAGCTGATGAAGGCCGACCGCGACGCGAACTTCGTCGAGACGGCGGAAGACGGCGCGAAGGTCAACCGCTGGCTGACCACCGGCATGCTGGCCGCGTCGGCGGGCAGCAACGAGGTCGGCTACCTGACGCACAAGACGGTCCGCAGTCTCGGGATGCTCGCATTCGACAATCAGGCGCGTGTCTGACATGGCCCGACGGTGGCAGGTCTTGCCCCGACGTTTGGCCGTGGAGCGATGACGAACCATTGGGTCGACATCAAGAACGCGGACGTGATTCTCGTGATGGGCGGCAATGCAGCCGAGGCCCATCCGTGCGGTTTCAAGTGGGTAACGGAGGCGAAGGCGCACCGCAAGGCGCGGCTGATCGTCGTTGACCCGCGCTTTACGCGTACGGCCTCGGTGGCCGACTACTACGCGCCGATTCGCACCGGCACCGACATCGTCTTCCTGGGCGGCGTCATCAACTATCTGCTGACGAACGACAAGATCCAGCATGAGTACGTGAAGAACTACACGGACTTCTCGTTCATCGTGCGCGAGGATTTCGCGTTCAACGACGGCATCTATTCCGGCTACGACGCGGAGAAGCACGCGTACCCGGACAAATCGAGCTGGGACTACGAGCGCGGCGACGACGGCTTCGTGAAGGTCGACCCGACGCTGCAGCATCCGCGCTGCGTGTACAACCTGCTGAAGCAGCACTACGCGCGCTATACGCCGGACATGGTCCAGCAAACCTGCGGCACGCCGAAGGAGAAGTTCCTGAAGGTGTGCGAGATGCTTGCGACGACGGCCGTCCCCGGCCGCGCCGGCACGGTGCTGTACGCGCTCGGCTGGACCCACCATTCGATCGGCGCGCAGATCATCCGCACCGGCGCGATGGTGCAGCTGCTGCTGGGCAACATCGGCATCGCCGGCGGCGGGATGAACGCGCTGCGCGGCCACTCGAACATCCAGGGCTTGACCGACCTCGGGCTGATGTCGAACCTGCTGCCGGGCTACATGACGCTGCCGATGCAGTCCGAGCAGGATTTCGACGGCTACATCAAGCAGCGCGTGCAACTGCCGCTGCGACCGAACCAGCTGAGCTACTGGAAGAACTACAAGGCGTTCCACGTCAGCTTCATGAAGTCGTGGTGGGGCGATGCGGCGACCGCCGAGAACAACTGGGCCTACGACTACCTGCCGAAGCTGGACAAGCAGTACGACCTGCTGCAGACGATCGAGCTGATGAATGCCGGCAAGCTGAACGGCTACATCTGCCAGGGCTTCAACGCGCTCGCGGCGGCGCCGTCGAAGGTGAAAACGGCGGCAGGCCTCGCGAAGCTGAAGTGGCTCGTGATCATGGATCCGCTCGCGACCGAGACGTCCGAGTTCTGGAAGCATCACGGCGACTACAACGACGTCGATTCGTCGAAGATCCAGACCGAGGTGTTCCGCCTGCCGACCACGTGCTTTGCGGAGGAGAACGGCTCGCTCGTCAGTTCGAGCCGCGTGCTGCAATGGCACTGGAAGGGTGCGGAGCCGCCGGGCGAGGCGCGCAGCGATCTCGAGATCATGTCGGGGCTGTTCCTGCGCATGCGCAAGATGTACCAGACGGACGGCGGCAAGTATCCGGACCCGATCCTGAACCTGACCTGGCCGTACGCGAACCCGGAAAGCCCGACGCCCGAAGAGCTCGCGATGGAGTTCAACGGGCGTGCGCTCGCCGATTTGCCCGACCCGAAGGATCCGGCCAGGCCGCTCGTGAAGAAGGGCGAGCAGCTCGCCGCGTTCGCGCAGCTGAAGGACGACGGCACGACCGCGAGCGGCTGCTGGATCTTCTGCGGGGCGTGGACGCAGGCCGGCAACCAGATGGGGCGGCGCGACAACTCCGACCCGACCGGCATCGGCCAGACGCTGAACTGGGCGTGGGCATGGCCGGCGAACCGGCGGATCCTGTACAACCGCGCATCGTGTGACGTCAGCGGCAAGCCGTTCGACCCGACCCGCAAGCTGATCGGCTGGAACGGCAGCGCGTGGAAGGGCGTCGACATCCCGGACTTCAAGGCGGACGAACCGCCTGAGAACGGGATGGGGCCGTTCATCATGAACCCGGAAGGCGTCGCGCGCTTCTTCGCCCGCGCGGGGATGAACGAAGGCCCGTTCCCCGAGCACTACGAGCCGTTCGAGACACCGCTCGCGGCGAACCCGCTGCACCCTGATAACCCGCAGGCGCTGAACAACCCGGCCGCCCGCGTGTTCCCGGACGACCGCGCGTCGTTCGGCAAGGTGTCCGAGTTCCCGCACGTCGCGACGACGTACCGGCTGACCGAGCATTTCCACTACTGGACCAAGCATGCGCGGCTCAACTCGATCATCCAGCCCGAGCAATTCGTCGAGATCGGCGAAGACCTCGCGAAGGAAGTCGGCGTCGCGCATGGCGATCGCGTGAAGGTGTCGTCCAAGCGCGGCTACATCGTCGCGGTCGCGCTCGTCACGAAGCGGATCAAGCCGCTGACGATCGACGGCAAGAAGGTCCAGACGGTCGGCGTCCCGTTGCACTGGGGCTTCAAGGGTCTGACGAAGCCCGGCTATCTCGCCAATACCCTGACTCCGTCCGTAGGCGACGGCAACTCGTACACACCGGAATTCAAGTCGTTCCTGGTGAAGGTCGAAAAGGCGTAAGGGGGAAGAGATGGCATTGCAATCGCTGGATATCAAGCGCGTCTCGGCCACCACGACGCCGCCGCCCACGGCGCGCGAACCGGTGACCGGGAGCGTCGCGAAGCTGATCGACGTATCGAAGTGCATTGGCTGCAAGGCATGTCAGACGGCATGCATGGAGTGGAACGACCTGCGCGACGAAGTCGGCACCAACGTGGGCGTATACGACAACCCGGCCGACCTGTCGGAGCACTCGTGGACGGTGATGCGGTTCGCCGAATACGAGAACCCGGCCGGCGACCTCGAATGGCTGATCCGCAAGGACGGCTGCATGCACTGCGAGGATCCGGGCTGCCTGAAGGCGTGCCCGTCGCCGGGCGCGATCGTGCAGTACAACAACGGGATCGTCGATTTCCACGAGGAGAACTGCATCGGTTGCGGCTATTGCGTGACCGGCTGCCCGTTCAACGTCCCGCGGATCTCGAAGAAGGATCATCGCGCGTACAAGTGCACGCTCTGTTCCGACCGCGTCGCGGTCGGCCAGGAACCGGCCTGCGTGAAGACCTGCCCGACGGGCGCGATCGTGTTCGGCACCAAGGAGGACATGAAGCAGCACGCGGCCGAGCGGATCGAGGACCTGAAGGAACGCGGCTTCGAGCATGCGGGGCTGTATGACCCGCAGGGCGTCGGCGGCACGCACGTGATGTACGTGCTGCATCACGCGGACAAACCGTCGCTGTACCACGGGCTGCCCGACAATCCGTCGATCAGCCCGATGGTGAAGCTGTGGAAGGGGATCGCGAAGCCGCTCGCGGTCGCCGGCCTTGCGTTGACCGCGCTGGCCGGGTTCTTCCACTACACCCGGATCGGTCCGAACGAGGTCAGCGAAGACGAGGAAGCCGCCGCCCGCGACGAGGCGCGACGCATCAAGGAGGACGCAAAATGAAGCACGACGACCCCAACCTGATCGTCCGCTACACGCCGAACGAGCGTACGAACCACTGGATCACCGCGATCACGTTCGTGTTGCTCGCGCTGTCCGGGCTCGCGCTGTTCCATCCGTCGATGTTCTGGCTCACCGCGCTGTTCGGCGGCGGCCAGTGGACGCGGATCCTGCATCCGTTCGTCGGGCTCGTGATGTTCGTGTCGTTCGCGATTCTCGTGGTGCGCTTCTGGCATCACAACGCGCTCGACGCGGACGACCGTCAATGGCTGAAGCAGATCGGCGACGTGCTGACCAACCAGGAAGACAAGCTGCCGCCCGTCGGTCGATATAACGCCGGACAGAAGCTGCTATTCTTCACGTTGGTGGCGTGCCTGCTGCTGCTCCTGCTGTCGGGGATCGTGATCTGGCGGCGCTACTTCTCGTTCTACTTCCCGATCGGGGTGATCCGCGCGGCGGCCGTCGTGCATGCCGCGGCGGCTTTCGTGCTGATCGCGAGCATCATCGTGCACATTTACGCGGCGTTGTGGGTGAAAGGCTCGATCGGGGCGATGGTGCGCGGCACCGTCACGCTGGGCTGGGCCCGCAAGCATCACCCGAAGTGGTTCCGTGAAAGCGTGAAGTAACGCATCGGAGCGGGGCGGTACGCCGGTTGCGGCGTATCGTTCCGCCAACCGGCGGAATCGCCAGAAGCGCCGATTCGTCGGCGCTTGTTTTTTTGGATGACATATCTGTGACACAACGCATTCTCGAACCGACCGAGATCTCGGCGCTCGATCATTCGGCCATTCCGCGCTTTCGCCTGCCGGAGCGCAGCACCGCGTTCGCGGCGCGCGCCGCGCGGCTGCGCAAGCTCGCCGACCTGAACCCGATCAGCGGCTACCTGCGGCTGATGGCGACCGTCGCCGATGCACAGCACGCGACGCTGCAGGCGCTGAACCTGCCGCTGCCGTCGCCCGAAGCGATCGCGCGGGCGCAGCAGCATTCGATGCCGCTCGTGCCGGCGCTCGACGGCGAGCGCGACCCGCAGTGGCGTGCCGTTCTGTATGAACTGCTCGACCGCGTCGACAGCGCCGGGCTCGTCAATCCGTCGCTCGCGAAGCTGCTCGACCGGCTGCGCCTGATGGCGCCCGCCGAACTCGACGCGCAGGCCGACGCGATCCTCGCGCTGCGCTTCGCCGAAGTCGATCCGGCCACCGCGCCGTTCGTGATGGCCGCGCTGCAGGTCGTCTGGACCGATCTCGCGAGCCGCATCGCACCGGCCGACGTGCCGTATCTCGACCAGCCGGGGTTGTGCCCCGTATGCGGCACGCATCCGGTCGCGAGCGTGGTGCGCGTCGGCGGCCAGTTCCAGGGCTACCGTTTCCTGCAGTGCGGGCTGTGCACGACCGAGTGGCACATGGTGCGCACGAAATGTTCGCACTGCGACTCGACCAAGGGCATCGCGTACCACGGGATCGAGGGCGGCAGCGAGGCCGTCAAGGCCGAATCGTGCGACGAATGCAAAACTTATCGCAAGATCGGCTACCAGGAGAAGGACTACGAGTTCGAGCCGCTGGCGGACGATCTCGCGAGCCTCACGCTCGACCTGCTGATGAACGAAGCCGGCTACCAGCGCAGTTCGCCGAACCCGCTGCTGTGGCCGGACATGTCGCGCGAAGCAGAGGCGGACTGACGGCATGGAGCCGGGGCGGGCGCGCGAGCGCCGGCCCCGGTTGCCTGCCGTGCATGGAAATGGAGCCACGATTACGTGACCGAACCGGGTTTGAATGAACTGAATGCCGTCCTCGCACGCGTGCCGTCCGTTGAGCGCGTGCTGTCGTCGGCGCCGCTGCAGCCGCTACTCGCCGACTATGGGCGCACGCGTGTCCTGAATGCCGTGCGCGCCGAACTCGAACGCTGGCGCACCGCCGCGCAGCATGATCCGTCAGCGGCCGAGCCGCTCGACGAGGTGCGCATCGCGGCAGCGGTCGCCCGCACGCTGTCCGCGCAGAGCGCGGGCGCCGTGCGACCGGTGTTCAACCTGACGGGCACGGTGCTGCACACCAATCTCGGGCGCGCGCTGTTGCCCGACGCCGCGGTGCGCGCGGTGGTCGACGCGCTCACGCACCCCGTCAACCTCGAATTCGATCTCGAAACCGGCCGCCGCGGCGACCGCGACGACCTGATCGACGATCTGCTGTGCGAACTGACGGGCGCGGAAGCCGCGACCGTCGTCAACAACAATGCGGCGGCCGTGCTGCTGACCCTGTCGGCGCTCGCGCCGCAACGCGAAGTGATCGTGTCGCGCGGCGAGCTGGTCGAGATCGGCGGCGCGTTCCGCATTCCGGACATCATGCGACGTGCGGGTGCGAAGCTGCACGAGGTCGGAACGACCAACCGTACCCATCTGCACGACTACGCGGACGCGATCGGCCCGCGCACGGCGATGCTGATGAAGGTGCACTGCAGCAATTACGCGATCAGCGGCTTCACCAAGGAAGTGACGCTTGCCGAACTTGCGCCGCTCGCGCGCGAGCACGGTCTGCCGGTGGCGGTCGATCTCGGCAGTGGCATGCTCGCTGACCTGTCGCAATGGGGCTTGCCGCACGAGACGACCGTGCAGGAGACCGTCGCTGCCGGCGCGAATCTCGTCACGTTCAGCGGCGACAAACTGCTCGGCGGGCCGCAGGCCGGCCTGATCGTCGGCGATCGCGCGCTCGTCGCGAAGATCAAGAAACATCCGCTCAAGCGCGCGCTGCGCGTCGGCAAGCTGACGCTCGCCGCGCTCGAACCGGTGTTGCGGCTTTACCAGGCGCCAGAATTCCTGCGCGACCGGCTCACGACGCTGCGCCTGCTGACGCGGCCGCAGCGCGACATCGCCGACGCGGCCGAACGCGTGCGTCCGGCGCTGCAGGCGGCGCTTGGCAGCGGCTTCGAGGTGTGCGTCGAACCGTTGTTCAGCCAGATCGGCAGCGGCGCGCTACCGGTCGATCAGTTGCCGAGCGCCGGGCTCGTCGTGCGCACGCCGGACGGCAAGCGCGGTGGCCGCGCCCTCGTGCAGCTCGAGAAGCGGCTGCGCGAATGGCCGCGCCCGGTGATCGGGCGCGTCGCCGACAACGCGCTGCGGCTCGACCTGCGCTGCCTCGAAGCCGCAGACGAAGCGGTTTTCGTCGCGCAATGCGCGCGGATCGCGGGGCCGGCTGCATGATCGTCGGTACCGCGGGACATATCGACCACGGCAAGACCACGCTCGTGCGGGCGCTGACGGGCGTCGACACCGACCGGTTGAAGGAAGAGAAGGCGCGCGGCATCTCGATCGAACTCGGCTATGCGTATACGCCGCTCGAGAACGGCGACGTGCTCGGGCTGATCGACGTGCCGGGCCACGAGAAGCTGATTCATACGATGGCGGCCGGCGCGAGCGGGATCGACTTCGCGCTGCTCGTGATCGCCGCCGACGATGGCGTGATGCCGCAGACCCGCGAGCATCTCGCGATCCTGCAACTGCTCGGCGTCGCGCATGGCGCGGTCGCGCTGACGAAGTGCGATCGCGTCGACGCCGCGCGCGTGTCGGCGGTGCGCGACGAGATTGCCGCATGGCTGCACGGCTCGACGCTGGACGGCGCGCCGATCTTCGAAACCTGCGCCACGCGCGCGGACGATCCCGGTGTCGCCGCATTGAAGCGTCATCTTGCCGATGCGGCCCAGGCGTGGCGTGCGCGTCGCGACGACGGCCTGTTCCGGCTCGCGGTCGATCGCGTGTTTACGCTTGCCGGGCAGGGCACCATCGTGACGGGCACCGCGTTCGCGGGCCGCGTGGAGACCGGCGACACGCTCGCCGTCGTGCGCACCGGCGGCGCGGCGCGCGTGCGCAGCATCCATGCGCAGAACCGGCCGGTCGAGGCGGGCCGCGCGGGCGAGCGCTGCGCGCTGAACCTGGCCGGCGTCGACAAGACGGACGTCGAGCGCGGCGATACCGTCGCGGATGCGCGGCTCGTCGCGACGTCGCCGCGTCTCGACGTCGAGCTGGCGCTGCTGGCCGATGCGGGGCTCACGCTGACGCACTGGGCGCCGCTGCACGTGCATCTCGGCACGCTGCATCGCGTCGCGCACGTCGCGCTGCTCGACGGCGATACGCTCGCGGCCGGCCAGACGATGCGCGTGCAACTGGTGTTCGACGAACCCGTGTTCGCGCTGCCGGGCGATCGCTTCATCGTCCGCAATCCGCAAGCGACCCGCACCGTCGGCGGCGGTCGCGTGCTCGATCCGTTCGGGCCCGCGCGCAAGCGTCGTACGCCAGCGCGCCGTGCATGGCTCGACGCGTTGGCGGCGTGGCTCGATGAAGGGCGGCTCGATGTGCTGCTCGCTCAGGCGCCGCTCGGCATCGCACGCACGATGCTCACGCACCTGACTGGGTTTGCGCCGGACGCGCTCGCGCTGCCGGACGATGCATTGGCGATCGGGCAACGCGAGCGCGCGTCGAACGACGGCACGGTGATGGCGCGGGTGCACTGGCAGGCGCTACAGGCGCGCGCGATCGACACGTTGCATGCGTATCACGAGCGCATGCCGGACGAGCAGGGACTCGATGCGGCACGCTTGCGGCGGATGGCGGCGCCGCTCGTCGGCGATGCGCTGTGGCGTGCGCTGGTCGATGCGCTGGTGGCGGGCGGGGAGGTTGCACGAAGCGGGCCGTGGCTGCATCTGCCGTCGCATTCCGTGAGTTTCGATGCACGCGAGGAAGCGCTGGCGCAGCAACTGCTGCCGCTGCTCCATGCGGGGCGCTTCGATCCGCCGTGGGTGCGCGATCTGGCGCGCGACACGGGCGCGGCCGAGGAGGCCGTGCGCACGCTGCTGCGCAAGCTCGCGCGGCGCGGCGATGTGCAGCAGGTCGTGCGTGACCTGTTCTATCACGCGGAAGTCGTGTGCGAGTTGGCCGGGCTGGTGGCGCATCTCGCACCGACACGCGGCGGCGGGCTCGATGCAGCGACGTTCCGCGACGCGACGGGGCTCGGCCGCAAGCGCGCGATCCAGATTCTCGAGTTCTTCGATCGGGTTGGGTATACTCGCTTCCACCGCGATCTTCACTTCCTGCGGCCTGACAGCGGTTGGGTGGGTGTACAGGCGTAGGCGCTCGTCGTTCTTCTCGCTCTTTTGGTTCTTTTCCCCACGGAAGGCATTCGTATCCGGTGGTACGGCCGGACTTCAAATCCGGTTGGGGGTGTCAGACACTCCCGGGTAGGTTCGACTCCTGCTGCCTTCCGCCAGTCAAGGGTTTCTGGGCATTCCGACGTCTCTCTTCGCGCTGCTCGCACCGCTTGTGTCGCTTTCCATTCTGCGGGGGCTGAGCGTTCGATATCCGACGCAGTCGTTTCGAGTGCGCGCGGGCGACTTGCGCTACGTCAACGTTCTGATGACGTTTGATCCCTTGCACGTCGCGTTCTTCTTTTTGTCAGTTGATTGGGACTAACCTGAAGTGGGCCGCCGAAGATTTTCTTTCAGTGACGAACAGAATATCTCGTTTGCGGAGGTCGATTGGGCGGCAAAAAATAGCTCTCGGTGGAGACGACTATAAGAGACCCGACCGCCTCTTCCGGCAGTGCTCGGCTGAGGGCGTCGAGACATGAGTGGATCGTCTTCACTGAGGTGTGGATCCGATGCAACGAGTTGTCCATCGACCGCCTTGAAGTTCGCGGAATCGTTCGGTTCAGTCTCGATGTTCGGCCGAAGAGAAGAATGGTGTACTGAGACCTGGTGTAACTAAAGGAGAATGACGCTGATGAAAGACTGGAATGCCTATCGCAATGCCCTGTCGGCGCGATTCGGTGAATTCACTTCGATGAGCCCGGATGTGATGGAGGGGATGAGCAAGATCAGTGGTAGTGCCGTCAAGACGGGGCATCTTGAGCCGAAAATTCATGAGCTGATCGCACTTGCGGTAGCGGTGACGACCCGCTGCGATGGCTGCATCAGCTTTCATACGAAGGCGGCCGTTGAGCGCGGCGCATCGCGAGAAGAAATCGCGGAAGCGCTCGGCGTAGCGATAGCACTGAATGCCGGTGCGGCTGCCGTGTATTCGGCACGCGTACTCGACGCGCATGCCGCACTGCCGGCAGCGAACAAGTAACAGTGCCACGCGACCGGACATGGCCTCGCCGTGGGCGGTCGCATCACCTCTCCCGGCCGGGAAATCGCGCTTTCATTGGACCGGCCTTGATCTCGGCGTGACGACACGGCGCTCGTCGGGCCGGTCCGGCACTGGTGGTCGATGCACGCGTCGTCGCGGCGTGACCGCGCCGGTTCGGATTGATTTGGTCGTGTTATGAAGAACTTTGCGTCGCTGACTCAGATCACCGCTTTCGTTCGAATAGCGGAATTGGGAAGCCTGTCCGCTGCTGCCCGAGAGTTGAACCTGTCGCCGTCGGCAGTCAGCAAGAGCCTTGCGCAACTCGAAAACCGGCTCGGGGTGCTCCTCGTGAAGCGCACGACGCGAAGCCTGACCTTGACGGACAGCGGTCGGATCATTTTCGAGCGTGCCAACGACATACTGGCCGATCTCGAAGTCACCCTGGACGCGGCGCGTCAATCGAAGAGCCCGGAAGGGAATCTGCGCCTGACGTGCTCCATGGCCTTTGGTTCCAAACAACTCACGCCGATCCTGGGCCGCTATCTGGATGCCCGGTCACAGGTGAGTGCGTCGATCGCACTTGAAGACCGGCTGACCAACCTCGTCGAGGAAAACTTCGATCTCGCGATCCGCATTACCAGCAGGGCGGATTCCAGCTACGCCGCGAGAAAACTGGCAACGATACATTGGGTGTACTGCGCGGCACCCGCCTATCTCGATTCGAACGAGTCGATTCGCGAGCCGGCGGATCTTATGCAACACAGGTGCCTGGTCTACCCCGCTATGACCGTAAATGGCGCATGGACGTTCAGTGACGGGCAGCGCACCCACCAGGTACAGCAGATACCGGTCAAGTCGGTCCTCGATTCGAATTCAAGTTTGGCACTACACGAAGCTGCGTTGCAGGGCCTCGGGGTTGCGTGCTTGCCCACGTATCTCGTCTCATCCGATGTGGTTCAGGGCGCGCTGCGCGTTGTCGTGCCGGATCACCGACCGATCATCACGCATACGTTGTATGCGATGTATTACCGATCGAAGCACGCGAACATGCTCGTGCGCAACTTCATCGATTTCGTGGTTGCCGATATCGGGGACATTCCGCATTGGGACCGGGCGGTGCAGGATTCAGTCGGTTTGCCGCGGTTTGAATACGAAGCAACTTGAGTCATCGGATCACGGGGGCCTGAAGGACGCTGAATGGGTGCCGGCAATACTGCTTGCCGTGTGCCTGTCCATGCGTGTGCGTGAACGCGGACACCCTCTGAATACCGTTGGCTAAACGGCCGGGTCACGGCGAGTTGTCGAGGCGCGACCCGTGATGTTTCGGGGGTCGAATTGCGCCCACATTTGTGAGTAAAACGCTCGACTGTGGAGAGAAAAAGTCAATTGTGTCGAAAATTATAGCTGCCGATACTCAAGTTGAGGCACGCGTTAGTCCTTGATTTCTGGTATCAATTAGACGCTACAGGAGATGCAGAAGTGAAACTCAAGAATGCTATTGTATTCGGAATCCTATCGATTTCGACGGTTGGTTCGATCCTTTCAGCACACGCGGAAGACCTGCTCGATACGGTCAAGTCTCGCGGTGTCCTGATGGTCGGGATGGAGGGAACCTACCCGCCGTTCAACTACCGGGACCAGAGCGGCGAGTTGCAGGGCTTCGATGTGGATGTGGCGCGCGGAGTGGCCGCGAAGCTGGGTGTCAAGCCGCAATTCTTCACGTCGGAATGGTCCAGTCTGATTGGCGGCCTGCAGGCCGGGAAATTCGATGTCGTGACCAACCAGGTGTCGATCACGCCGCAACGCCGTCAATCTCTCGATTTCACCCCGCCGTACGCGTACTCCGCGGTTCAGGTCCTGGAACGGCGCGATGACAAGCAGGAGTACCGAAGCCTCGACGAGCTGAAAGGGAAGCGGGTTGCCGTCACGCTCGGCTCCAACTACGCCGACTATGCCAAGTCGGTTCCCGGCATCATCGTACAGACCTATCCGGGGATGTCCGAAGCGCTCAGTGATCTCGTGAGCGGGCGAGCCGATGCGTACCTGAACGATCGCCTGTTCGTTCCGTATCTGATCAAGACCTCGAAGGTCGCGGTTCGCGGGGGCGGATTGATGAAGAACACGGACGTGCAGATCGGCATTCCGTATCGAAAAGGTAATCCGAAATTCGCGGCGGCGGTAAATGGGGCGGTGAGCGCGATGGAACAGGACGGTACGCTCGCCGCGATCTCGAAGAAGTGGTTCGGTACCGATGTGACCCATCCCACGGGCAACTGAACCTTTGATTGCCGATAGAGCGTGCCGCACGCAGGAAACGAACAGATGGAACAATTCAATCTAATTCTGAGCTCCGGTCCCGTCCTGTTGATGGGTGCATTGTTGACCATCAAGTTTGCGATTGCCGCGATGGTCCTCGGTCTCATCGTCGGCGCCGCTGTGGCGGTGATGAGAATCAGCGGCAATCGCGTACTGGATCGTGTCGCTCAGGCTTACGTCAGTATCATGCGCGGCACGCCGTTGCTGGTTCAGATGTTCGTCATGTACTACGGGCTTCCCGACGTGGGTATCTCGCTGTCTCCGACCGCGGCCGGGGTGCTCACGTTGACGCTCAATGCCGGGGCCTATCTTTCCGAAAGCATGCGTGGGGCGATCCTCGGTATTCCACGAGGGCAATGGAGTGCGTCCCACAGCCTGGGGCTCACCTATTTCCAGACGCTGCGGTACGTGGTCGGGCCGCAGGCACTGCGCCTCGCGGTTCCGTCGATGGGGAACACGTTGATCAGCCTGATCAAGGATACATCGCTGGTATCGGTGATCACGGTGACGGAATTGCTGCGGTCTGCGCAAGAGGTGATTGCAACGACATTCCAGCCGCTGCCGCTGTATCTGGCCGTGGCGGCGTTGTACTGGGTGTTGAGTTCGTTGTTGGGTGCGGTTCAGACCCGGCTCGAAGGGCGTCTGACGCTGCGGACCCGACATTGACCCGTGGCGAACGCTCGGCCCCCAACGTTGAATGCACTTGCAGGATAGGTAACCCAACATGATCGACATCAATAACGTCTCGAAGTGGTATGGCCAGTTTCGTGTGCTCGATAGCTGCACGACTGCGGTTCAGAAAGGTGAGGTCGTCGTCGTATGCGGACCGTCCGGTTCTGGCAAGTCGACACTCATCAAGACGATCAACGGTCTTGAAGGATTTCAGGAAGGCTCGATCACGGTCGATGGCGTCAGCGTGGGACATTCGAAGACGAACCTGTCGTCGCTTCGGTCGCGAGTTGGGATGGTTTTTCAGCATTTCGAACTGTTCCCGCATATGACAATTCTTCAAAATCTGACCCTGGCGCAGCTAAAGGTGCTTCGCCGGCCTCGCGACGAGGCGGAGGACAAGGCGCTGACGCTTCTGGAGCGTGTGGGGCTCAAGTGTCACGCGCAGAAGTATCCGGGACAAATGTCCGGAGGACAGCAGCAACGTGTGGCCATAGCGAGGGCGTTGTCGATGGATCCCCATGCCATGCTGTTCGATGAGCCGACATCTGCACTCGATCCGGAAATGATTAACGAGGTCCTGGATGTGATGATCGAGCTCGCGCAGGAAGGGATGACGATGGTTTGCGTGACGCACGAGATGGGCTTTGCCCGCAAAGTTGCGGACCGCGTTCTGTTCATGGATGCCGGCATCATCGTGGAAGACTGCGTGAAGGACAGCTTCTTTGACGCACCGCGATCGGAGCGCGCTCGAGATTTCCTCGCGAAGGTCCTGCATTGAAATCCGACGTGCACACGTTCCCCGTGTAGCGATGGCACCCGCATTGGCGGGTGCCATCGCTGCCGCCGGCGCTGAGGTGGCCGTGCGCGATTCTCTGATCCGCACACAGGATCCTGAAATGTACTAGTGACAGAAAATGGAAGATCGCTTTTGCGCTGCTCCCGATTCCGTAGCGCTGCAACAGAAGATCAAGGAGCTGATCGCCACCGGTGAATTCGAGATGGGGGGGAAGATCAGCGAGGACCAGTTGACCACGCGGTTTGGCGCTGGCAGGGCGACGATTCGTCATGCATTGGCGAGCCTGTCGGCAGTCGGTTTGCTCGACGTTCGGCCCAGGGTCGGAACGTTTGTCTTCTCGCTCGATCTCGAGGAGTTCGATGAGCTCAACACCTTGAGAGAAGTTCTCGAGTGCGCTGCCATCCGGATTTCGATGGAATCGAACCGTCGGATATTTTTGCAGTGCATGCAGGAAAATCTGGAAAAGGCCAGCACACTGACATTCCGGAGCAACCATCACCTCGAATATCGGATGCTCGACCGCGAGTTTCACCGACTTCCATTTGTCTGTGCCAGAAACAAGTACCTGACGGAGGCCTACGGAAACATAGAAATCAAAATCTGGACGATGCGCAGCCTCCTGACCTTTCCCGACGCTCACTACAACGCGTCCCTCGAATCGCATCGTTCCGTCGTCGAACTGTTGACCGACGGTCACGTGGAGCTGGCCTGCGAAAGACTCCAGAAACATATCAAGACGAGTTTTTCGCCTCGGGAAAAGAATCTCCTTCGATCCTTCGACGGGTGACGTTGCCTGCCGGCTATTCATGCACCTCGCGCTCTCCGGAAGTCCTCGGGGCGCGTCAAGCGGGTTCCATGCTCCTCTCTAGTGCTTTCGGCGATGCCTTTGCGGCGCCGGTTCACCTGTGGTGCTTGAATGAGCGTCGCGCATCAACATGCGACTCATAGCGGTTCGTCGAGCGTTACTGAAAGGCTGCTTCGCCGAAGCACGACACGGCGCTTCACCAACCGTACCCGTCCTTGGCGTCCGGTCCGCATCCCGATTGGCCGGCGTTGATCGGCTTTCGAATCCTGTGTCAATCGGCATTTTCATAATCCTGGCAGGCCAGCGCGCGAGGCCATTCATTGACGCTGTATTCGATGGATACCTAAACTTTCGCTGTGTTCTTCGGGCGGCTGCAATCGATCGCGAGTCGTAACAAGCAGTCAACGCGATGAGAATCGCGCGTGTATCGGGAGATTCGAATGAAAGTGGCTTATCTTGGTTCGTTGGCGCGATCGCTGGTCGCGATGGAACTGGACAATGATCCGTTTGAAATCATGCCGGCCGACAACGCATCTGAGCTGGCCGCGATGATCTCCGATGCGGATGTGCTCGTCACGACCGGTCCGTCGTACACGAAGGAGATCGCAGACGTCGTCGGTCGATCCACGCGGCTACAGCTCATTCAGTTGATGTCCGCGGGGTTTGAGAATCTGGTGAAGTATGGTTTTCCGCCGAGCGCAAAAGTCACCAATGCTGCCGACGCTTGGTCGATTGCGGTGGCCGAGCATGCAATGATGCTCGTTCTCGCACTCAGCAAGCGCATTCCGGACGCATTGTTTCTGCAAGCGGCCCGGCAATGGGGGCGCACCTACTCGGACTCGTCGCGATCCCTTTACGGCAAGACGATCGCGATCGTCGGATACGGCAGGATCGGCAGGGCGCTGGCCGTTCGGGCCAAAGCATTCTCGATGCGCACCATTGGTTTGAATCGCGCGGGCGAGGGCGATGCCTTCGTCGACGAAATCGCGGAGATCGTGAACTTCCGAACGGTGGTTTCGCAGGCCGACGTCGTGGTCGCTGCGGTGCCGTCGACGTCGGAGACGGTCGGCATGTTCGACCGAGAGGCGTTCTCCCGGTTCAAGGATGGTGCGCTTTTCATCAACGTAGCGAGGGGAGACATCGTCAACCAGACCGATCTCGACGATGCGCTTCGTTCCGGGAAATTGGGCGGCGCGGCCGTCGATGTCACCAGCCCGGAGCCATTGCCTCGCAGCGATCCATTCTGGTCGACCCCGAACCTTATCATTACTCCGCATGTTGCAGGGGCCGTGTCGGATATCGTTCCTGACAATATTAAGGACATCGTCTCCGAGAATCTGAGAAGGCTCGCGAGAGGCGAGAAACTTAAGAACCTGGTATCTATAAGTTAGTTATTCGAAATTAATTGACCAGGGAGGACGACTTCTCGGTAGCAGGATTGCCGGACACCGGGAATTAGACCACTCTGGTTTATTGGGCGGGTGAAGTGTGCTTCCCCGAGTGAATCCTGTTCGAGTCGACACTTGTTTTTCATGCCCTGCGCTTTGCGGCGTGCCGGTTCAATTGTTTGTGTATTTTTTATATTCGAGGATATATGAAGATAACAAAGGTCGAGATTTTCGATTGCGAGGTCAACCGGAAGGATCCGGCCATGGCGAAGTTCAATCCGGTCATGGTTCGCGTGCATACCGATGCGGGAATCAGCGGTATCGGCGAGGTAGGGCTTGCGTATGGTGCGGGCGCGAAAGCTGCCGTCGGGATTCTGCGCGATTTCGCCCCGTTCGTGCTGGGGCGCGATCCGATGAAGGTCGAGGCGCTGTGGGAGCTGTTGTTTCGAACCACCTACTGGGGTGCAGGCGGCGGGCCGGTCGTTTATGGCGGCATCAGTGCCTACGATATCGCGCTTTGGGATATCCGCGGCCAGGTCATGAACCAACCGGTGTATCAACTGCTTGGCGGCAAGACGAACGACGACCTTCGGACTTACGCGAGCCAGTTGCAGTTCGGCTGGGGCGACGAGTACTCGCAGAACGTGACGCCGGAGCAGTATGCGGCCAGCGCTCGGGCTGCTCTCGCAGAAGGCTATGACGCAGTGAAGGTGGATCCGCTGCAGATCGGCCGCGACGGCGTGAAAACGGGCGTTGCCAAAATCAACCAGAAAAACTACGGGATATTGCGTTACGACGATCTTCAGATGGGCGTCGAGCGCATCGCGGCAATTCGGGACGCGGTCGGGCCACAGGTCGACATCATCTGCGAGATTCATTCGCTGCTCGGTACGAATTCGGCAATTCAGTTCGCGCGCGCCATTGAGCCGTACAACATCTTCTACTATGAAGAGCCGGTGAACCCGCTGAACTCGAAGAATTTCGAGAAGATTTCCGCCAACACGCACATTCCGCTCTCAACCGGTGAGCGCTCCTATACGCGCTGGGGATACCGGGAACTCCTCGAAAAACAGACGCTGGCGGTCGTGCAGCCGGACCTGTGCCTGGTCGGCGGCATTACTGAGGGCAAGAAGATCTGCGACATGGCCAACATCTACGATGCAACGGTGCAGGTACATGTCTGCGGCGGCCCGGTGTCGACGGCTGCGTCGCTGCATCTGGAAGCAGTGATCCCGAACTTCGTCATTCACGAGCACCACACCTATGCGCTGAAGTCCTGTGTGCGTGAACTCTGCGTGAACGACTATCAACCGCATCGCGGGCGCTTCAAGGTTCCCGATGTGCCGGGACTGGGCCAGGCGCTCAACGACGAAGTGGTTAAAGACTATCTCGCCTATACGATCGAGTGACCCGGCATCGCTCCGTCTCGGAGCGATGGAAATAAAGACGGATCAGAAGTCATTTGATCCGTCTTATGGAGGAGACCCCCATGTTGTCGAACAAAGCGGTTCTGGCTCTGACCGACCGTCCGACGCGCCAACGTCATGTGTTGGCGGCGATTCTGCTCGCAGTCCTGTTTTTCTCTTATATAGACCGGGTCAACGTTTCGATCCTGGTCGTCGATCCGACATTTCTTGCGGAAATGGGCATCGCCGGTAATGCGGTGCAGAAGGGTCTCCTGATGACGGTGTTTCTGATCGCTTACGGTGTAGGGAACGTTGTTCTCAGCCCGCTCGGTGACAGGATCGGCGCACGCAAGGCGATGGCCTTGTCGATTGCGTGCTGGGCCCTGTCGTTACTGGTCGGCGGGATGGCGACTGCGTTCATGACGATTCTGGTGTCGCGGGCCGTGCTGGGCATGAGCGAGGGACTGCACTTTCCGATGCAGAGCAAGTATGTGAAGGAGTGGTTCCCGGTGTCCGAGCGAGGCAAGGCAAACGCGGTGTGGCAGACCGGGCTGTCGATTGCGCCGGCATTGGCGATGCCCTTGTTCACGATGATCATTCAGGTCAGCGGCTGGCGGTCGAGTTTCGTGATCCTGAGTGCGCTGGGGTTGATCCCGCTGGCTCTCGTCTGGTTCATGACGACGGATACGCCGCGACAGCACAAGAAAGTCAATGAGCTGGAACTCGACCATATCGAGGCGGGCCTCCAGCCTGGAGACGGTTCGCCGGAGACGGGTGACTCGCTCGCGGCGGGCACCCGGTCATTCACTCGCGACTACCGGTTCTGGCTTCTGGTTTCGTACTATTCCTTCCACGCGTCAATCTTCTGGGGGACGATTACGTGGTTGCCGACCTATCTCAAGGAGGCCAAGGGGTTCTCGTGGGGTGAGATGGGTGTCCTTTCGTCGTTGCCGTGGATTCTGGCGTTCGTCGCGAAAATCGCGTCGGGGTATGTCTGTGACAGGACCGGACAGCGGGCGCCCCTGATTTTCGTGTCAATGGTCGTTGTCAGCCTCGGCGTGCTGTTCGGCGCGACGTTGAGTAACACGGTGATGGCCACGATTCTGCTCTCACTTGGCATCGGGGCACTCGGTTTCGCTTTTCCGCCGGTCTGGACGATGCTGCAGGATATCGTGCCGCGCAATGCAATCGGCATCGGGTCCGGGCTGATGAATGGCCTCGCAAACGGATTTTCAGCGTTGGCGCCAACGGCGATCGGCTTCGTCATCCATATGACGGGATCGTATGCGTACGGCCTTTACTTCCTGGTCTGCTGCAGCGCAATCTCGGCACTCATCATGCTGTTCATGACGCTCAAGGGGCGCTGAACCCCGGCCCTGCAATCCCGGCACGACGACACGAAACGCGTGCCGGGATGTGCGTCAATCAGGCGCCTTCGAACAAGCGGTCAACCTTCGATTGCCTCGACGAGTCAGGTGATTCGCCAACACGAATCACGCGTGAAGGTTGTCTGTTCCTATATATACAACGTCAAATACTCGACAGACAGTCATGTCGCGATGTCTTAAATTCGGTCAGGAAACAAATTTTTAAACCGATAACTGGAATCAATAAATGTTTATTGGCTTTATCCCGGTGCTGGTGGCATTCGCGGCGACGATCACGTCGTTGCGAAATCAGAAAAACGCGCGCCTCCTGTGGATGGTTTGTGCGCTTCTGGTCGTCGTGTGGACCGTGTTTCACGGCAGTCATCACATGGCCGATCTCTCGAAGCTGGGGTCGTGGTGATGAAACGTGACGGTCGAAATCTCCGGAATATCGATGTGGCCGCGCTTGCGGGTGTTTGTTTTGTCCTGATCGAGGCGTTTTACTATCAGCTCGTGCTCGGTGAACTGCCGTGCGCATTCTGCAATCTGATTCGCGTCGGATTCATGTTGTTCGGCAGCGGCCTGTTGCTGAACATGCGATTCGGGGTGAGCGCCTGGAACTACGTTCTCAGTGCATCCGGGGCCCTGATCGGCGGGCTGATCAGCCTGCTGTTCATGTTCGCGAAGGCCCCGCCGTACACGACCCCCACCGGATCGGCGATTTTCGGCCTGCATATGTACACATGGTCGTACATCGCCTTTACCGTCGCGCTGATGTATTGCGTGGTCATGCTGGCGTTGCACGCGCCGGTCGCCACGGGCAACGAACAACTGGCGGTTGGCTCGCCCTCCATTCCGCGATCGATCGTGATCGGCGTATTTGTCCTCCTGGTCGGTGCCAATCTGCTTTCCGCCTTTCTGCAGAATGGATTCCATACGTTCAAGGCGGGCGGACAAAAGCATTATCAGATGCTCTATGACGGGGACGTCATGAAACCGTGACGCGGGCGCGAAGACGCCACGTCGACGATGTGAAGGAAGCGAATCTTTATCGGGCAGGCCAGGGCCGCGACCCTGGTCTGCCGACAACGCGATGCATGCTGTCATGTTGCCTGGTCGGCATGGTCGATCCACCCTGGAGGAGAGAATGGGAGACGTGGGCAAGATCAGCAGGCGTACTGCATTGAAGAATATTGCATCGACCGCATTGGGCGCGAGCGCGGCGTTGAGCGTCGGCACTGCTCACGCAGGTTCGGAATCCGCACGTGGTCGGAATCGTGCAGCGGGGTCGCAAGAGCCCTCCGAGGGGACGAATGTGCCTCCCGGTCGCCCGGCCTGGATGATGGCACCGGGACGAGGGCTGACCGGATACGGCACGCCGTCTTCGTACGAAAAGAATGTCGTGCGCATTCCGACCACCACGACGGCAATCGACCTGGCCTCGTGGAACTTCACACCGTTACAACACCTTCACGGCATCGTGACGCCCAGCGGGCTGCATTTTGAACGCAACCACGGGGGCGTTCCGGACATCGACCCTTCGCAACACCGACTGCTGATCGAAGGGATGGTCAAGCGACCGCTGATGCTGACGATGGACGACCTGATGCGCTATCCGAGCGTCTCGCGCATGCATTTCATAGAATGTTCGGGCAATACGTCGACGGAATGGCGCAGGCCCACGGGCAAGACCGTCCAGCAAACGCATGGACTGCTCAGTTGCTCGGAATGGACCGGGGTTCTGCTTTCGACAGTGTTGAGCGATGTCGGGATCGACCCGAAAGCGACCTGGGCACTTGCCGAAGGGGCCGATGCGGCAGCGATGGATCGCAGCATTCCGGTGCGAAAGCTGCTCGACGATGCGATGCTTGCCTATGCGCAGAATGGCGAAATGCTGCGGCCGTCGCAGGGTTATCCGTTGCGACTGCTCGTGCCGGGCTACGAAGGCAACATGAACATCAAATGGTTGCGGCGTCTGAAATTCGGCGCTGCGCCGTTCGAGACCTACGAGGAGACCGCGTACTACACGGAATTGCTGAAAGGCGGGAGGGCCAGGCAGTTCAATTTCGTGATGCGGGCGAAGTCCGTCATCACGTCTCCTTCGGGCGGCATGCTGCTGGATAAGTCCGGGTACCGCGAGATCTCCGGTCTCGCATGGTCCGGGGAAGGAAAAATCCGGCAGGTCGATGTATCGACCGATGGCGGACGGACCTGGCGCCGTGCCCGGCTTCAGGAACCGGTGCTCTCGAAGTGCCTGACGAGATTCAGGCTCGACTGGGACTGGGATGGCTCACCGGCCATCCTGCAGAGTCGGTGCGTAGACGAGACGGGATACGAACAGCCGTCGATGCAGAGCATCATCCAGGCGCGCGGCGTGAATTCGGTTTATCACTTGAACGGCATCCAGAGCTGGCAGGTCGATCGCAACGGGGAGGTGACCAATGTTCGCGTCTGACCAGACCCTGCGTAGGTTGCTGCTCGCGAGTGCGATATACGCGGGAACCGCGTGTACTGTATTCGCGCAGTCCGTTGCGAAGCCGTCGATGCATGTCGGCCGCAGCCCGACGGCCGAGGAGATCGCAGGATGGGATATCGATGTCGTACCCGACGGCACCGGGCTTCCGATCGGACATGGAACGGCGGCAGAGGGCGCCGCCGTATTTGCGATGCGGTGCGCGGCATGTCATGGCGCGAATGGGGAGGGCGTTTCTGTTCCGGAGCGAGGCGCATTTCCGCGGCTCGTTGGCGGCATCGGGACGCTGGCTGACGATGTGCCCGTGAAAACGGTCGGGAGTTATTGGCCATACGCAACCGGCGTGTTCGACTATATCCGGCGCGCGATGCCGCTGACGGCCCCGGGCTCGTTGACCAGCAACGAGGTCTACGCGCTCGTCGCGTTCATTCTGTCGCGCAACGGCGTGATTCCCGCACCTGCCGTGATGAATGAAAAGACGCTCCCTGCCGTGGTGATGCCAAACCGTGACGGCTTTATCCGTAGTGCGCAAAGCGAGAAGCTGGCGCGTCCGAGGGCTGACGGCGACTGATACCGTCGCCGGTCCCCGTCACTCGCGAACGTCGTTGCATATCCGGGCCATGGCCGCGTGTTGCAGCATCGCGGCGTTCGGAGATGCCTTGCGCGCCGACAACACGTGCCGGCGCGCAAGGACATGCCGGGGGATCGGCTTACGGGACCACCAGCGCCGTATCGCGCTGCTCGCGTGCGGAAGGCGGGGTGCTGAGCAGGCAGCCGACTACGCCGAGCACGCCGCCCGCCACGCTATACAGCACCGGGGCCAGCGGCAGACCCGTTGCATGGATCAGCAAAGTGACATTGAACGGGGCAAACCCTCCGAACACCATGACCGCGAGGTTGTAGCAGATTGCCAGGCCGGAAGAGCGGATGCCGGCGGGAAACTGCTCGCCGAGCGCCGTCGTGAAGGGCCCGAGGAAACCGCCGAAGAAAATGCTGAGCACGACGTAGATGATCACGATGTGCGCGAGCGACGGGGCGCTTTGCACCCAATGGAACATCGGATAGGTGAGGATCGTGAACGGGATCATCGTCGAGAGCATGACGCGCTTCCGGCCAAACCGGTCGGACAGCCATCCGGTGACCGGCGCCATCAAGGTGAGCGCGACGAGCGCGATCGACTGGACTGTGAACGAGCTGGACAGCGGCACGTGCAGTTCGCGGCTCAGAAAAGTCGGCATGTAGCTGATGAACACATAGACGCCTGCAGTGGCACTGGTGGTGAGGAGGAGCGCGGCTGCGATAGCCCTGGGGAACTGGCTGAACAGTTCGCGCAGGACCAGGGTCGTTCCGGCCGACCGAGCCTGGGTCGGCTCGTGGGTCTCGTCGAGATGCCGACGAATCCACCAGCCCACCGGTGCGATCACCAAGCCGAGCGCGAACGGAATCCGCCATGCCCCGTCCAGGAGTTGCTGTTTGGTGAATACGGACGTCAGCACGAGCGCGGAGACTGCGCCGAGCAGCATCGCGATGGCCTGGCCGGTCATCTGCCATGACCCGTACAGGCCTTTTCGATGGGGCGGGGCGGCTTCCACCAGGTAAGCGGTGGCGGACGCGAACTCGCCTCCGGAGGCGAGGCCTTGCAGTAGGCGAGAGACCAGAACCAGTATCGGCGCCGCTATGCCGATGGTCGCATAGGATGGCGTCAACACCAGAATCAGCATCGACACCGCCATCAAGGCGACGATCAGCTGGAGTGCCGCCTTTCTGCCGCGCTTGTCCGCATAGATCCCGATGACGATGCCGCCCAGCGGTCGCGTGACGAATCCCGCTCCGTAAGTGGCGGTCGTCAGGAGCAACCCGGAGTACAGGCCGGCATCCGGGAAAAAAACTTGCGAAATGATGATGGCAAGCGTGCCGTAGATGCCGAAGTCGTACCATTCCAGTGCGTTGCCGACTATGGCAGCTGATACTTGCAACCACCGCGGGGTTACCTTCGTTTGCTGAAGCTGCATGATTCGTCTCCTTGATTTATTGAATGGTCGTCGTCGTTACAGGGTCATCGGTATGCTCATCTCCGCGATTCGAGCGAGCAACGCGGCGCCGATGGGGATCGCGGAATCGTTGAAATCGAAATGGGCACTGTGAAGGCCGTGGCAATGCTCGTTGTCCCCGGTGCCCAGATGGACGTAGGCGCCCGGACGTTCGAGCAGCATGAATGAGAAGTCCTCGCCGCCGAGGCTCGGAACCGGTTGATGAACTACGTTATCCTGACCAACGAGCTCGGCTGCCGCCAGTTGGGCAAGCCGGGCCTCCGGTTCGGAGTTGATGGTGGCCGGGACGCCCGCGCTGTATTCGATGGTGACGGCGCCACCGAATGCCCGAACGATGCCTTCGACGGTTTCGCGCAGGCGGGCCTCGAGCACCTGACGTACTTCGGGCTTCAGTGAACGAACCGTACCGGCGATCGTCACGTCTTCCGGGATGACGCTACGGGCGGCAAGATTGCCCCCGGCAATCCCGCCGATGCTGATCACGCCCGCCTCCAGCGGATTCACGTTCCTGCTGACGATGGAATGGAGCGCGGTGACGACGTGCGCTGCGATGAGTACCGGATCCACGGTCAGGTGAGGGGCGACGCCGCCGTGTCCGCCCTTGCCGTGGATGCAGATCCTGAACCCGTCCGCAGCGGCCATGACCGGGCCGATCGGAACGGAGATCGTGCCGAGCGGCAGGTCCGGCCAGTTGTGAAGCGCGTACACCTGCTCGATCGGAAATCGCTCGAAGAGCCCGTCCGTGACCATTTCCAGCGCGCCGTTGTATCCTTCCTCGCCCGGTTGAAAAATCAGGTAGACAGTGCCGTCGAAGTTGCGGGTGCGCTGCAGGTAGCTCGCGGCGGCCAGCAGCATGGCGACGTGTCCATCGTGCCCGCATGCATGCATTTTTCCATCGCATCGCGACGCATGGTCGAGCCCGGTGCGCTCCAGAACCGGCAACGCATCCATATCCGCTCGAAGGCCGATGGCACGTGCGTGGGTGTTCCCCCGCCCGCGGATGACACCGACGATTCCGGTTTTTCCGATACCTTCGTGATATTCGATGTCGAGTTCGCGAAGCGTCTGGCCGACCACCCCGGCCGTTCGATGCTCGTTGAATCCCAGTTCCGGGTTGGCATGGAGATCGCGACGGAGTGCAAGAAAGGTCGCGAGTTCCGAGCGAATTGCTTCGATGATCGTGTGCGGCATGGGCGGTCGAATCCGGTGGACGATGATTGAATCGGCTCATCGTTGCAGCCTGATCGCATGCTACGAACCGCGGCCCATGCCGTAAAATACCGATTTCTGATGTCCGCCATACCGCGAAGGTATCCCTATGGATCTGCGCCAGATGCGTTACTTCGTTGCGGTTGCCGAATGCCGGAGCATCAGTGTCGCGGCGCGGCTCGTGCACGTGGCCCAACCTGCGCTGACGCGCCAGATGCATGCGCTGGAAGTCGAGCTAGGTACGCCGTTGTTCGATCGAACGACGCGCGGAGTCAATCTGACTGACGCCGGAAAGCAATTGCTCGCGGACGCCACGAAGATGCTCGACGATGCGGCCACTGCAATGGATCGCGTTCGTCGAGCCGGCCGTGGCGAAATCGGACACCTTTCGATCGCGCTGCCGATCCGGCAGGGTTCGGTACCGGAGATCGCGGGGATACTCAAGGCCTTTCGCCGGGAAGTTCCGGGCGTGTCGATCACGCTCAGCCACCTGCTGTCCGAGGCGCAATTGAAACAGCTGTCGACCGGACAGCTAGATGCCGGTTTTTTGCTTTTCAGGCCGGAGGACGATCCGTCTCTCAATGGCATACCGGTGTGTTCGAAGCAACTGCTGTTGTTCTATCCGGCGGACTGGCAATGGGAGCGCGGCAAACCGGAATCGCTGCGTGACCTGAACGATGTGGACTTCATCTGGGTCCAGCGCAGCGCCGCGCCCACCTGGCATGACTCGTTGGTCCACAGCTTCTTCAACGCGGGCTTCGTGCCGAAAGTGTCCGCGCATGGCGTTGACGCAGGCTCCATGCTGACGCTGGTTTCGGCAGGCATGGGCTGTACCGTTTTGCCCGAGATGGCGAACAACACCATGCCGGAGTCAGTCGCCTGCATGAGAATTCCGGACCTGGACGTCGTTCAGAAGTGGGAGTTCGTGTGGCGCGAAGACCGGTGCTCGTCCGTCCTGAGGCGGTTCATCGATGTCGTGACCGTGTACGTTCGGCAATGACGTAACGGAGGAACCGGTTCGTCGGTACCGAAGCCGGCTTCGGTGCGCTCCGTCTGCATGATTGGATGATCGTGTCGATACGCGTGGACGGCATTGCGCGGAAAGATTTCCTTTCTCTGGGCGACATATTTTCTTTGTTGTCCGCATAGCGGAAAGCGAGAAGAATACGGCGCAATCTCATGCCGATTCAGGTCAGTGGTGGAGGGCGGCTGGCAGTTGCCTTTTGTCGCAGGCCTGACTATCAATCACTTTCCCGGTGCTGCCATTTCGCCGCGGACTCGTTCGACATCGACAACAAGACCGGCTCCATCAGATGACGGTCGCTGACGCTTCACCGCCGAAGTTGATACCGGTCAATGACGAATGGGAGGCCGGCATGCGGACTCCATTCTCCGATGCTCAATTCGAAAGTCAGCAGTTCGGTGCTGCGTCTGGCCATCGCGCAAGCACTCGCAGGCGCCAATTCGACCGTCGTCTATGCGACCGGCGCGATTATCGGAAACTTCCTCGCGCCAAGCCCCGAACTGGCGACGTTGCCGATATCCGCGTTCGTCGTGGGCATGGCGATCGCGACGCTGCCGGTCGGGATGATCGCGCGGCGCTACGGCCGGCACCTCGCCTTCCTCGCCGGAAACTTGTGTGGCGTGATCGCGGGACTCGTGGCCGCACTGGCATTGGTCATCCAGTCCTTCTCGCTCTTTTGCTTCGCATTGCTGTTCGGCGGCTCCTATGCGGCTGTCGTGCTGAGCTTCCGCTTCGCGGCCGCCGAATGCGTATCCGAGGAAAATCGTCCGCGGGCGCTGTCAGCAGTTCTGGCAGGCGGCGTGGTGGCCGGCGTTTTTGGATCGCAGTTGGTCACGGGCACGATGAATCTATGGTCGCCGCACGTGTATGCAGTCACCTATATTGCCGCTGCCGGCGCGGCCGCGCTGTCGGCCGTCGTATTGTCGGGCGTCAGGTTCGAGCGCCAGCCGCCGAGCTCGCGTCATGCATCGGGACGTCCAACTTCAATGCTCCTCGCACAACCGCGCTTCGTCGTGGCGATGATCTGTGGCGTCGTGAGCTACATGATGATGAACTTCATGATGACGTCTGCGCCACTTGCCATGGAGCTATGCGGGATCTCGCGGGTGCATGCCAACCTCGGCATTGAAATCCATATAATCGCGATGTATGCCCCAAGCTTCTTCACCGGACGGCTGATTGCTCGCTTTGGCGCGCTCAACGTAACCCTTGCCGGAATGGCGTTGATCGCGCTTGCTGCATTGGCCGGGTTGAGCGGCATCACGGATTATCACTTCTGGGGCGCGCTGCTGCTTCTGGGTGCGGGCTGGAACTTCGGGTTCCTCGGCGCATCGGCTCAGGTATTGGCATGCCACACGCCAGAAGAAGGGCCGCGCGTCCAGTCCATCAACGACTTCATCGTATTCGGTGCGATGGTCGTTGGATCGTTCGTCTCGGGCGGTTTGTTGAGCGCGTTCGGGTGGTCGCTCGTATCGGGGCTGATCCTGCCGCCAGTTGTGGTCGCAACGATCTGTGTGATGTGGCTGAAATCGTCGAGACACGCGGTTGCCGGATAGAAAAACGGATTTCGCCGGTCGGCGTCGAGCGTCGACGACGATGGGATGTGAGCCGGTGGGCACGAGAGTCGCGTGTTGCCGGCCGACCACGAACGTTCACTGCCCTGATGCCGCTTCCTGAATCAGCCATTCCCGAAAAGCAACGAGTTTGGGAAGAGACGCGTATTCGGCGCGATAGACGATGTAGTAAGCCAGTTCAGACGTCCACGTTACAGCGGGAAATAGCTGCACGAGGCGCCCTGCGGTCAGGTCGTCGCCGGCCATCACGCTCCGGGCCAGTGCGACACCATGCCCGTCGATCGCAGCCTGCAGGACGGCGGCCGAGTTGTTGATCTGCATCCCTCGGCTGGCATCGACGTTCGATGCATCCGCTCGCTGAAGCCAGTCGTTCCATGACGCGAATCCGATATGAGCGTCTACCGATAGATCATGTATCAGCGCCTTGCCGGCGAGGTCGCTCGGCGCTGTCACGCTACCGTTCTTGTCGAGCCACGAGGGCGAGCAAACCGGAAAGATCTGCTCGTCCATCAACTTCTCGGACAGAAGCCCGGACCAAGCTCCCCGACCGTATCGCACGCCAATATCGACGCCCTGCGCGGCGAAGTCGACGAGCTTGAGGTTCGTATCGAGTCGAACGTCGATCTCGGGGCAGGTCGCATGAAATCTTTCGATCCGCGGCAGCAGCCACTTCGCCGCGAACGCCGGGCTGACTGCCACAGTCAGCACGCCGCTCCTTGCCCCTTGGCGCATGCGGCTCATGCCGAGCGAGAGCCGATCAAAGCCCGCGCGGATATCCGGCAACGCTTGCTCTGCCGTTTCAGTGGGAATCAGGCGGACGCGCCCGCTCACTTCCCGGCGAAACAGCGGCGTACCCAGCCACTCCTCGAGCGAGCGGACCTGTTGTCCTACCGCGGCTGGCGTCACGTTCAGTTCGGCCGCGGCGGCCGAAAAGCTTTGGTGCCGCGCACTCGCTTCGAAGGCTCGAAGCGCATTCAGAAAGATAGGTGTCTTCATGAAAGTTTTTCTTTGTCACGTGCAAAGAATATAGCAGTTGTGACACCGATCCGTTGACCGCAAAATTTTTTTGCATGGTCGATTGGTCTGATGGTTTCTCGAGTTGCTGGGATGGACTACTGAGCGAGAGGGGGCGGAGCATGAGAAGAAAATCCTACAAAGATTTTCCATCAGCATTCGCAACGCGATGGTCGTGGCGCATCGTCGATGACGTTCCCGCGACCATCCAAATATTGATGAAGGAGAGATTCATGAGTGGTGTACGAGTAGTCCCTTGGCAGGATGGGGAGCCAGCTCCTCCCGAGTTGCTCGCCGGCATGCGTGCGCGCCGGCCGAACGGCGAGCTGATCGGTATAGACCGGATACTGCTGAAGAGTTTCCCGCTTGCAATGGGGTGGAATGAGCTTCTGCGTCGAGTTCGCGCGGACTTCGAGCTTGAGCTCGAGTATCGCGAACTGATCATGTTGCGGGTCGCTGTGTTGAACGGCGCGGATTTCGAATGGCGGGTGCATCAGCCCGCCTACCTGCAGGCGGGCGGCACGCTCGAGAAATGTAGCGCCATTCAGGCCGACCAGGTGACGAGCGCACTATTCGACGAGAGGGAACGAGTCCTGCTTGAACTCGCCGATCAATCGACCAGGCGAGTCGTCGTGGACGCGGCCGCCATCGAGAAACTGAAAGCGCTCTTCGGAGAACGCAAGGCCGTGGAAGCCGTGGCGACAGTTGCTGCGTACAACATGGTTTCGCGTTTCCTGGTCGCGCTGGCGATATGACACCGCCCGAGTACGGGTGCGCGATGAACCCATGAGCTACGCTCACGGGTCCATGAGAACATACCATTGTTGCTCATGAATCCACGCTGTTACTCTTGTCCCAATACGAAGTCGCGCCACTGGCGCGCGGTCCTACAGTAATGGAAGTTATCGTGAGCGCTTATTCAAAATCACTCGTTTGTGGTGCAGCAGCAGGAAAGGAAACTTCGGTCTTCGATCGCGTTGTGGACCGGAAGCACACGAATTCGCTGAAGTGGGCGCTTGGCGAAAAACTCCTCGCAGCAGATGAATTTGCAGCGCAGCCGCTGCCGATGTGGGTGGCCGACATGGATTTCAGGGCTCCCCAGCCGGTGATCGATGCCCTTCACGAAGCCGTGGAGTTCGGCGTTTTCGGCTACTCGTGCGGCGCAACCGCCAGTTACCTGGACGCCGTGGTCCGTTGGCAGGGGAAACGGTTCGGGTGGGATGTGGCCAAGGAGTGGGTGATGCAGACGAGCGGCATCATCACCGCGCTTAAGACGGCGATACAGGCGTTTTCCGCACCGGGCGATACGGTCCTGATTCAGCCGCCCGTCTATGCGCATTTCCACGATGACGTCCTGCTGAACGGTCGGCGGCTGGCGCTGGCGCCGCTCGAACGTACGGATACCGGGTACCGTTTCAATGAAAAGGTGTTCGAAGCGGCGATCCGGGACAACACCAAGCTGTTCATCCTGAGCAATCCGCATAATCCGACCGGGAACGTATGGTCGGAAGATGAGCTGACGGCCATGGGGGAGATCTGTCTCCGCCACGGTGTTCTCGTGATCTCCGACGAGATTCATCAGGACTTGATCATCAACCCGGCGAAGAAGCATATTCCGTTCGCTTCGTTAAGCGAAAAATTTGCAGAAAACAGTATCACCTGCACGGCACCGAGCAAGACGTTCAATCTGCCCGGCCTGCAAAGCGCGAACGTGTTCGTCGCGAACCGTCGCCTCCGTGACGAACTGCGCCGGCAGTACGACCGGAATTCCTACCAGTCGGTCAACACGCTCGGCATGGTTGCGGCGGAAGCCGCCTATGCACATGGCGAATCATGGCTGGAGGAGTTGCTCGTGTATCTCCGCGGCAATCATCTCTACTTCCGCGAAGCGATCCGCGGCATGACCTCGAAAATCGAGGTTCTCCCGGCCGATTCACTGTATCTGGCCTGGATGGACTGTCGCGGCATGGACATGGATGCGGATGCGCTCAACAAGTTCATGCTGACGACGGCGCGAGTCTGGCTCGACAAGGGGCAGAAATTCGGCATCGAGGGGCACGGCTATATGCGGGCGAATCTGGGCTGCTCCCGCGCCACGATCGACGAAGCCGTCCGCCGTCTGACCGATGCGGTAGCGGGCCTCTGAGCGAGCAGGTTTGCGCGTGGCCTGAGAAGGGGAGCGGATCTGGTGCGGTAGCGGTCGGCCGGCGCGTGCGCGCCGGCCGGAACGCTGTGTTCCTCGTGCCTGACCCGAGGCGGAACTGACTAGCTGGCCGATCAGGCCGACGCGATCACGACTCAGTCGTTTGATAGATTATCAAATAATTCGTTATGCGATGGAATTGATTATCGTTGCGCCATCGGATGATGCCGTATATCGGAATGTGGGCGGATTTCCCCGGGTCCGCGGCAAACTAAAATAAGGGCTTCATTTTTTCGCATGTTGCGATAGGGGCCAACTTAAAAAATTAATCATATTGTGATTCTTTGGAGGTGACATGACTGATGGTAGCCAGATACAGGCATACGAACAAGAAGATCTAAAAAGAGACCTGAAAAACCGCCATATTCAGATGATCGCGATTGGCGGCGCGATCGGTACTGGGCTCTTCTACGGTTCTTCCTGGGCCATCAGGACGGCCGGGCCGGCGATTCTCATCGTGTATCTGCTCGCGGCCGTGGCGATCTACTTCGTGATGCGCGCGCTCGGTGAGATGGCCGTCGAGGAACCGGTATCGGGTTCCTACGTCTCGTATTCGAATCGCTACATTCATCGCTTCGTCGGGTTTTTGAATGGCTGGAATGCCTTCATATTTCTTCTTGCCACGAGCGCGGCCGACCTCAATGCGCTGGGAAATTACGTGCACTTCTGGTTTCCCGGTATCCCGATCTGGGTGACGGCCGCTGCTGCGGTGTCGATGATGTTCGTCATCAATATCATCGGCGTGAAAATATATGGAGAAGCCGAGTTCTGGTTCTCGTTGATCAAGGTCGTGGCAATCGTCGCGATGATCGTGTTCGGCGTATGCATGATCGTGTTCGGCATCGGAAACCATGGTGTGCCGATCGGCTATCGCAACCTTGTCGATCACGGCGGGTTCTTCGCGAAAGGTGCTGGCGGAACTTTCCTGGCCATTGTGATGGTGGCCTTTTCGTTCGGCGGCGTCGAGAACCTTGGCCTTGCTGCAGGCGAAGCAAAGGACGTGAAGAAGACAATGCCGAAAGCGGTCAACGCCACGTTCTGGCGACTGCTGATTTTCTATGTCGGCGCGATCGCGGTGCTGCTGATGGTGTTCCCGTGGACGTCGCTCACCACGAAGGGCAGCCCGTTCGTCGAGGTCTTCACGAAGATCGGCATTCCGGCCGCTGCGGGAATCATGAACCTGGTCGTGATCATGGCTGTGTTGTCCGCGGTCAATGCGAGCGTCTTCACGAACAGCCGGACCTTCTACAACCTCGCATTGCAGAAGAACGCGCCGGCATTCCTTGGTGTCGTCAACAGCCGCAAGGTGCCGTCTCGTGCGATCTTCATGGTCTTTGCCGCGATGTTCGCCGGTGTGCTCCTGAACTACATCATGCCCGAGAAGGCGTTTGAACTGTTCTCGTCGGTCACCGTGTTCGCGCTCGTTTGCGCATGGGGGTCCATCGTCATCAGCCATCTGAAGTTCAGGAAGATTCGAATTCAGAACGGCCAGGCAGCCAGTCTTTCGTACAAGATGCCTTTCTATCCGTATGGCAACTATATCGCGCTCGCGTTCGTTGCCGCAGTGATCGCGTGTATCGCCATCTTGCCGGACATGCGCATGTCCTTGATCGTGTCGGGTGTCTGGGTGGGCGTCGTTTTCGTGGCGTACAAGTTTTATACGAGACACGACACGGCGCTTGCGGCTGACGCACCGGAGCCGCGGGAAGCCAAGAATCTGCTTGCGTGATTCCAGCCCCGCGCAAGCGGGAGTTTGACGGGCGGCGATCGGTCGACGCAGGCCTGACAGAATCGCTGCCGCGCATCATGCGGCCAACGCGCGGGGCCGCCTGCAATAGAGAAAGTTTATAGCAGGGGGTTCCCGCCAAATTCGCGCGTTTCGCTTCGGTATGGGGCTGCAAGCTCCGCTGGAGCATGACGATCCGGCCTGGATCGGGGGCGGGGACGCGCGATAGCCGCGTCACGAAACAGCTTCGGCGTATGCGCCGGATGCATCGCGCCAACGCGTTCGACGGTTGCTCATCCGTCGCACTGACATAGTTTTTCTTTCAGGCCAGGACAGTTTATCTCATTTGTCGACCACGGCCGACCGGCACAGAATTCCAGTCAATGTGTGGGGCAGCGATTCGTCGCGGGTGGTCGGCGCAGGCCGTTTTGCGGCCGTTCTTGTTGGTGCGCGTCGTTGCGAACGAGCCAGTGAGACTCGGGTTGCGTGGTGCGCGTGCATCGATCCGTTAACGCCAGGCGTACTTCCCCATTTCGTTCAATCAGAGCCTGACCATGGTCAGGCTGGCAGAGGGATTCGACATGAGCAACCGGTTCGAAGGAAGGAAACTGCTGGTCGTTGGCGGCACCAGCGGAATGGGGCTGCAGACGGCCCGGATCGTTCTCGCCGATGGCGGCAGCGTGGTGATCGTGGGGAATCGCGCCGAGAAAGCCGAATCCGCGCGCGCGGAACTGGCGGCGCTCGGTCAGGTGACGGCGCTGACGGCCGACATCTCGAGCGATCAGGGCCTGGCTTCGCTGCTCGATACGATCGACGAGCAGCACGCGGATGTCGATCTGTTGGTGAATGCAGCCGGGATCTTTTTCCCGAAGCCTTTCCTCGACCATCAGGCAGCGGACTACGAGCAGTACATGAAGCTGAACAAGGCGTTCTTCTTCATCACGCGGAAGGTCGCGGCGAACCTAGTCGACAAGGAGCGCCCCGGCGCGATCGTCAATATCGGTTCGATGTGGGCCAGGCAGGCCATCGCGGCCACGCCGTCCTCCGCGTACTCGATGGCAAAAGCGGGTGTGCACGCGCTGACTCAGCACCTGGCCATGGAACTCGCGCCGAAGCGGATCCGCGTCAACGCGGTATCGCCCGCTGTCGTACAGACACCGATCTACGAGGGTTTCATCCCGAAGGCCGAGGTACACGGCGTGCTGCAGGGCTTCAACGCCTTCCATCCGCTCGGCCGTGTCGGTACGCCACAGGATGTCGCGGAAGTCGTCACGTTCCTGCTGTCGGAGAAGGCGGCCTGGGTAACCGGTGCAATATGGGACGTCGACGGCGGCGTGATGGCCGGCCGCAACTGACGCAATCGGCGCGGGCGCTTCCGGTTCTGAACGCCCGCATCAACTGCTTCATCAACCTAGCCAAGAGAAACAGACATGGTCTATCTGCAGATTACGCTCAAGATCGCCAATGCCAAGCGTGCAACGGCTGCCGGCATATACGAGAAATACAAGGCGCCGTTCCTCGATAACGTCGCGGGCGCGAAGTCCAAGCAACTGCTGTTGCGTGACGAAGACGTACAGGTGCTGCACGGCTTCGACACGGAAGTGAACGCGAATGCGTACCTGCAAAGCGATCTGTTTACCGCGGATGTGGTTGGCGGTCTCCAGCCCCTGCTCGATGCTGCACCGGATGTGCGCATTTACCAGGTTGCATAATCGTGCACGGTCGGGCGCCCTTGTCGGCGTCCGACAACGGCCGGCCACAATCCTTCGATCTCTGAACGAATTTCTATGCTCGTCAATGCGGATTTCTCGCGCAGCGTCATCGTTTCGCCCGACCATTACCAATGGGTGGCCTCCCCGCAGAGCGGCGTGGAGCGAGTGATGCTTGATCGACTGGGTGGCGAGAAAGCGCGCGCGACGAGCATTGTCCGGTATGCGCCCGGTTCCCGCTTTCCGGGTCATGTGCATCCGGGTGGGGAAGAAATTCTTGTCCTGTCCGGGACGTTCTCAGACGACGACGCGCACTATCCGGCAGGCTGGTATCTGCGCAATCCGCCGGGTTCGTGCCATCAGCCGTTCAGCGACACCGGAGCCGTTATTTTCGTCAAGCTTTGGCAGATGTCGCCGAAAGACGAACTTCGCGTACGCATCGACACGTGTGATCCGGCGTCTTGGTGGAAGCGGGACGGTCGGGAGATTTGCGTGCTCCATTCATGCGACGACGAGCAGGTCAGCTTGCATCGCCTGGCTCCAGGCGAGATCTTGCTCGCCGGACCCACTGATAGTGCCGAACTGCTGGTAATTGCCGGCGGCGTGGTTTCAGCCGGACGTTCATATGAGCGCGGCAGCTGGATGCGACTTCCCGCCGGAGAGTATCCGGAACTTGCCGCGGGTGCACGCGGGGCCACTGTATATCTCAAGACCGGCCACCTGTCCCGCGTGGCGATGGGGGCGTAAGCATGCACAAGACGCGCATTGCCATCGTCGGCGGAGGCTTGAGCGGCCTGTATGCCGCTTTCATGCTCGAGGAGAGCGGCATCAGGGACTATGTGCTTCTGGAGGCTCGCGATTCGTTTGGAGGCCGCATTGCGTCGATAGAAGGACATGCGGCTTCCGATCAAGCGGTCGATGGGAGTGGATTCGATCGCTTCGATCTCGGCCCCACGTGGTTCTGGCCGATGGTTCAGCCGCAATTGGAGCGGCTTGTTTCCAGGCTCGGCCTGTCGACCTTCGAGCAACATGAGGTCGGTGACATGATGGTCGAGCGCACACCCGATGCAGCTCCCTTGCGGATGCAAGGCTATGCCAATTCGCCGATCTCGATGCGCCTGATCGGAGGGATGGGCGCATTGACCGATGCGGTACGCGCCCGCGTGGATGCTTCGCGGACGATCGCCGGACAGAAGGTTCGTCACGCACGCAGCATCGGCGCCCACGTCGAACTGACCTGTGTTGACGCCCGCAACGAAGTCTCGACCTGGTGTGTCGAGCATGTGCTTCTAGCTGTCCCTCCGCGCCTGGCCGAAGACACGATCGAATTCACGCCGCCTTTGCCGCCGGGACTGGCGCTGCAATGGCGCATGACACCCACGTGGATGGCCCCGCATGCCAAGTACGTTGCAATTTACGGTTCCGCGTTCTGGCGTGAACAAGGGTTGTCCGGTGAAGCGCGCAGTGCGCGCGGGCCCTTGGGAGAAATTCACGATGCGTCCATGCCGGGCGGCAGCGCAGCGCTGTTCGGCTTTTTCTCGGTGCCGGCGAGTCTGCGCAAGCGTGTGCCTGACGAGATGCTTCGCATGCATTGCCGCGCGCAACTGGCGCGCTTGTTCGGTGCGCGCGCGGCGACGCCGAGGACCGATGTCATTAAGGACTGGGCGATCGATCCGTGCACAGCCGCTGCGGCCGATCTGGAACAGCCTCGAGACCACGGGATGGCTCCACGCGCTACGGCTGCCTCGGGCGTCTGGAGCAGCCGTTTGACCGGTATTGCAAGCGAGTGGTCGAAACAATTTCCCGGCTATGTCGCAGGTGCTGTCGAGGCTGCCAGCGTCGGCGTGCGGACGCTATTGGACTGACTCGTCTCGAAACGATCTATCAATCAGGAGTGTCAATCATGAAATCCCGTTACCGTGCGATGCAAGTGACCCGGCCGGGCATTCTCGAGCTCGTGGAGCGCGAGACACCGACCCCGGGCGTGGGAGAAGTGCTGATCGAAGTCGAGGCTTGCGGCATATGCGGTGCGGATGCTGCCGACATTGAAGGCGCCGATCCGGCGTTGCAGCCGCCTCGCGTGCCCGGACATGAAATTGTCGGACGCATCGCCGCGCTCGGCGCCAATGTATCGGCGATGTGGAAAGTGGGGCAGCGCGTGGGCATAGGCCGGCTTGGTGGTTGCTGCAACGAATGCAGTCAATGTCGCCAGGGGCATTTCCAGCTTTGCGGGAACCAGCCGGTCGTTGGCGCGACGTGCGATGGCGGCTACGCCGAAATGATGCTCGCGCGCAGCACCGGGCTGGTGTCGATTCCGGATGAACTGGATGCGGAAGAAGCCGCGCCGATTTTGTGCGCCGGCATCGCAACGTTCAATGCGCTCAAGAAGTGCGGCGCACAGGCAGGCGACGTCGTGGCCATTCTCGGCGTGGGCGGTCTGGGCCACATGGCCTTGCAGTATGCGCGCCACATGGGCTTCAAGGTTGTCGCCATCGGGCGCCGCAGCGAGGTTCGCGAAGATGCGCTGGCGTTGGGTGCACACATCTACATCGATACCGAGCGGGAAGATCCGGTTGCCAGGCTGAAGGACTTGGGTGGCGCACTCGCCATCGTGACGACCATCGGCCATCGCGATACCGTGTCCGGGCTGCTGGGCGGCCTGGCTCCCATGGGACGTCTGGTTCTGCTCGGCATCGGCAGGGACCCGTTGTCGGTCTCGTTCGGCCAGATGGTTGCCGGCGAACGCAGCGTGCAGGGCTCGATTACCGGATCACCCTACGAGAGCGAGAGGGCGCTCGACTTCAGCGTACTCACCGGCGTGCGTCCGATGATCGAGGTCATGCCGCTGGAACAGGCCGGCGACGCTTATCAGAAGATGCGTTCGGGTGACGTGAGGTATCGGATGGTACTCACGATGTGACGCGGGAATCTACGGCAATCAAACGCTGATTGACCATTCACCTTACTGGTGCACCGCTGTCGATCGATCGCGAGTTAATCAACCGTGCCGTCGACACAGGACGATCATGCTTGACTGGTGGTTCGCCCGACGTAGACGCCGGTTTCCTTCGCCAGTGACAGGAAGCCGGCAATATAGGCGATTTCCTCCTCTCCGCGTCGAACGCCAAGATTGATGCATTTCCTAATGCCGTCCTGCCCTAGCCGAATCGAGCGAATCGGCAGGCCGGCCCCTTCCTCGAGCACCAGCCAATCCGGCAGAACAGCGATCCCGCGTCCGGCGGCGACGAGCTGCAGCATCAGGTCAGTTGCCTCCGCGGTTCGATGGAACCTCGGTTGGCAATGAGCAGGTACGAGAAAGCGCGTGTAGATGTCGAGCCGCTCCTTGCTGACAGGAACAGTGATCAGCTCTTCATCGAGCAGATCGTGCGGTACGGCGAACACCCGTGTAGCAAGCGCGTGCGTTTCATGCACGACAAGAACCAGCTCGTAGTCGATGACCGGGACGAACACGAGGTCCGGCAAGTCGATGGGGTCCGGCGTGACAAGCAGGTCGATCTCATAGCCCAGAAGGGCAGCGACACCATCGAAACGAAATGCGGTACGGACATCGAAATCGACATCCGGCCAGGTCGCTAGATACCGGGGTGTCAACCTTGCCAGCCATTTCTGGCATGGGTGACATTCCATTCCCACGCGCAAGGCTCCCTGGCGACCCTGCGCGAAGTCGATCAGGACTCGCTCCGCGTGTTCGATTTGCGGAAGCACGCGTTGCGCAAGCGCGAGTAGGTATTGTCCCGTCTGCGTAAAGCGCAAGCCGCGCCCGCTCTTCGTCCATAGCTTGACGCCATGTCGCTCTTCGAATCTGCGCACCATGTGCGATAGCGCCGACTGCGTCACATTCAGCTTTTCCGCGGCAGCAGTGACACTGCCGAGGCGCTCGACTTCCATCAGGATCGCAAGGTATTGGAGGTCCAGCATCTTTGATCTCCTTTCGCGGGGCGCCGGATGGGGTTTCCCGTCAGTGTGGCGACGCGGCGTTTCGACAGGTCAGGTAAAAACCCGCCAGGCCGAGCACCGGTCCGGGAATCAGGAGCCACATCGCGTCGAGCCCGATGTGCTCGAACAGGGCTGTGGTCGCGGCGATCGAGATGACCGTGATGGCAAACCCGATGGAGTTCTGGATGGCCAGTGCACTGCCGACCAGGTCCGGCGGACAGGCCTTGGCGGCCAGGGCCGAGAACTGCGGTGAGTCTGCAACGACTGAGGCTCCCCAGACAATCAGGAGGATCGCGATTGCGCCTGTAGGGAGGTGGCGCCAACCGAGCGCAAAAGTCAGTGCACAGAGACCCGAGATGGTCAGTGCTCCGATGGCTACCCTCGCGCTGCCAACATGCCGTGACAATTTCCCGCCAATTAGCGAGCCTGCCGCGCCGGCGCCGATAATGCAAAACGAGATACCGGAAACACCAAGCCCGGGTGCGCGTGCGGTAAGCGACGTGTGGGCGACGAGCAAGGGCACGGTCGTCCAGAACGTATAGAGCTCCCACATATGGCCAAAGTATCCGAGCGTTGCAGCTCGAAAAGGACGCATCCGGAATGCGCCGAGGACGGACGGTGTCCGCGCCATCGAATCCGGTGTCGTCGACGACCGGCGTTTGCTCACGGCATGCGGACCGTCTCCCAGCGCGCCGATCATGCAGGCGCCGATGAGCGCGAGAACCGACGAGGCCGTGATGATCGACTGCCATGGGAAGCCGGCGCCCAGCACGCGCATCGCATGGGGTAGCGCCGTACCGAGGGTGAGCATCGCCACGAGCTGGGCGAGTGCCTGGCCGGTCCGGTCGGGCGCCCAACCGACGATCAGCTTCATGCCCATCGGGTATATCCCCGCAAGACAGATGCCGACACCGAACCGGAACAGGGCCCCGCTCACCAGGCCCGTCGACAGCCATGCGAAGCACACGTTGAACAGCGCTCCCGCGATCGCGCTGCAGACGAAGATACTGCTCGCGCGGAATCGGTCGGCACCGCCGCTCAACGAGATGACGAGTGTGCCGAGTATGAATCCGAGCTGGACGGCGTTCGTCAGCCAGCCGATGTCGGACGCGCTGGCGTGCCAGATGCGCATCAAGTCACCCGCCGTGCTGTTGGCACTGAACCACAGGGCGGTGCCGAACAATTGCGCAATCGACACGGTGGCGACGGGTCCGAGGCCGTTGGTGAGCAACCGCTGCAACCCGCTCTTCTTCACGGCAATGGCCGAATTCATTTCACTTTCCATAAGACGCCTGAGAACCGGCGAGGGGGAACCTCTTTACCGGCGATGCATACTGACTGCTCCTGCATGCCGGGTTTTGCGTACCCGGTTGCGAGTCTCGGGCAGGTCGCGGGCGGCAGCCAACGGCCAGCGATCTCCCCGGCCGACTCAAGCGCCTGCGACCTGGCCAAGCCAGTTCGTGTCGCGCAGCGACGGGCGACGGTGCAAGCGTTTGTCGAGAATCGCGCGCGCCTTGGTCACGTCGCCGCTTCGCATGAGGGACACGAGCAGCGTGTCTTCCACGATTTCTCGTTGTGCGCCGCTGCCGCCGATACGGACCACGTCATGCGCGACCGGCTCGAGGATCTCGGCGCAACGCGCGTAGTTTTCCTCGGCAAAGGCAAGCGCTGCGCGACAGATCGCCGGGACGACAGGGCCGGCCGCCAGGCTGCCCGTTTCGACCATGTTGGCGAGGGCGTCCGCGCGCTGATCGAGTGCGGCCTTGTCTCCGGTTGCCGCGGCGATCATCGCCATGTGGACGTCGGCAAACGGGAAGCCGGCTTGCTTGAAGTAGGCGGACGCGTATTGGGCCGCGTCGTCCCACATTTGCGTCGGCACGGCGTGGCCGTATGCCTGCATGCGCCACAGGAACGACGAGGTGTCGCTGACGACGTTGATGGGCACGCCGGTCGCAACCGCGGGCGCAATGTTCTCGTTGTAGATGGCGAGTGCGCGATCGGTGTCGCCGCGCTCCAGCGCAAGAAGTGCCCCGTGCCATGCGATATGGTTATGGAGAACGCCGCTTCGGTCATATTCCGGCAGCCAGCCGCTGATCACCGCTTCTGCATCGTCGCTGGCGCCAGCTTCATACAAAACGTGCGAGACGGCATGCACGGCGTTGACGTTGTGTCGGCGCAGTTCGAGCGCACGTTCGGTCAATGTGCGGCCCAGCTTGACGTCGCCATTTTCGCCATGCGCCCAGCCACGGTAGGTATTGAACCACCAGTCGTCGGAATCGAAGTGTCGGGCGTGGCGCTCGCAAAGATCGACGCGTGCCTGATCGTGGTCCGCCATTCCGGAAAACGCAAAGAGGCCGAAAGCGCCAAGCGGGAGCGACAGGATCAGGATGTCGCGCGGCCATTGGTCGGCGTGTGCCAGCGCGGCCGTCAAGGCCCTGGCGGACTGTCCGTTGATCGCGAGCGAAAGGACATTGACGTGGCTGCGCTCCCGCTCGGTGCCGTTGCGGGCAACGAGTTCCGTCGCCTTCGCGATCTTGTCCCGAGCCTCGGTGACCTGGGCGCGGATCGCGTGGAAACGCGCACGCGCGGCATAGGCGAGCGCAAAGTCCGGATCGGCGGCAATCGCGTCGTCGAGCGTTTCGGCGACACCTGGCCACAATGATAGAAGGAGATCGACGCCGGTACGGTAGCGCTCGGCCGCGAGATCGGAAGTCGTCGAAAGGGGAAGGCTGTAGCGGTCGAGGCAGGCCATAGAACAGGTTTACTCCAATGGGAATCGTGGGCGATCGGTGCAGTCGGTCGATTGCGGCCCATCCGGTGTCGGGGACTGTAACCTGTCTATTAAACCAATTTTTGTGATGTCGGTATTTCGATGAGCGGCCAATCTGTATAGAATAAATGCCAACCGGAGGATTGCCATGACATGGGATACGATCGAGACACCACCGGGCCTGGCGCCGCCCGGGCCACTGGCGGTTCGCGCGCAATCCATTCCTGCCCGGCATAGCTTCCCCGAACATTCTCATCACTGGAATCAGGTCGTTTACGCAGTGTCCGGAGCGTTGACGGTAATCGCCGAAGGAGGGTCGTTCGTCATTTCTCCTGAGCAAGCAGTATGGCTGCCGACGGGCGTCCGGCATCGGGTCGGATCGCTATTGGGCGCGGAGTTCCGCAGTCTGTGGATTGCAGACGATATTGGCGACGGCCTGCCGTGTGGGACACCGACCGTGTTTGCCGTTTCGCCGTTACTGAAGGCACTGATCGTCGAGGCGGTCGAGATAGTCGACGCGGAAGATCACGACGGGTATGCCGAACGTGTCACTCGATTGATTCTCGACCAGTTGCGTCGCGCGCGTACTCTTTCCGCTGCGCTCCCTTGGCCGAAGGCGGGTACCGTTTCAGCATTGTGCGAGGCGCTTTACGCGGATCCGGCGGACCCGCGCGGTCCGGAGGAGTGGGGGCGAATGTTCGGGATGTCGGCACGGACCCTCGCTCGGCATTTCGTTCACGAAACTGGCATGAGCTTGCGATCATGGCGGCGGCGCCTGCGGTTGTTTAGAGCGATCGAACTGCTCGGGGGCGGGCTCGGCGTGACGCGGACAGCAATGGAACTGGGATACGGTTCGACGTCCGCATTCGTGTACGCGTTTCGAGTCGAAATGGGTTGCAGCCCGCAAGCGTACATTCGTGGACGCGGAGAGGATGCGAGCGTCGCCCGAGATCGGTAGCCGTGCTGGTCGATTGAAAAGGCATGAGGTAGTTGGGCACATATAAAGTGCCTCGACTTACGCTCAAGTGCGATTTCGTGCTTGCTGCCGTTGTGCGAAAGCCGGAGCGATGTCGATCGTAAAGGGCCAATGTGCCGCCGATTTGTCACTCGATTACGGAGGGGGCAGGTCAGACCGTGGCCAGATGCGCTGAGTAGTCCATCCCGCGATAGCTTGTTCAGCATTTTGGAATCTCAGCCGGATGCTCATCAGTGATTTCGCGAATGCCGCGGCGCGTGAGCTTGGCATTGATGAAGTCCGTGCGGAATTGTTGCCAGGTGACAAGGCTGCCGTCGTCCGGGAACTGCGCAAGCAAGGCCATATCGTGGCGATGGTCGGTGACGGACTGAACGACGCACCGTCTCTCGTGGCAGCGGACGTTGGCTTGTCGATGTCGACGGGCACTGACGTCGCGATGGAGGCGGCGGGCATCACGCTGATGCGCGGCGACCCGCGCCTGGTGGCGGATTCGTTCGACGTTTCGCGTAGCGCCTACTCGAAAATCAAACAAGGCCTGTTCTGGGCGTTTGCTTACAACGTGCTGGGCATTCCACTGGCGGCCCTGGGCACGCTGACCCCGGTCATCGCCGGTGCTGCCATGGCCTTCAGCAGCGTGAGCGTGGTCACCAATGCACTGATGCTTCGGCGCAGGCCCGGCGACCGGCGTTAGCCCGATCCAAGGAGCCTGATCGCGAACATCGGCGAAGCAGTCTCGAACCGAAGATCTCGTAGCAGTAAAGATTTTCTTTAGATTTTCGATACTTTATCTCGTTTGCCGCACGACGAGAATCACCGAAGAATGTAATCAATGACTAAGTCCGGCCGTATCTGTGAGCTATGGTCGGCAGCAGGCCCATCGAATCTCGGGAAAGTCGGATAGTTTTTCTTTCCCTTCGATTCGCGATGGTCGGTGACGGACTGAACGATGCGCCGTCTCTCGTGGCGGCTGACGTTGGCTCGTCGATGTCGGCCGGCGCCGACGGCGCGATGGAGGCGGCGGGGATCACGCTGATGCGAGGCGTCCCGCGCCGGGGGGCGACGTCATATCTACTTGAGAATCAAACCTATGAATATCGGCGAAGCGGCCACCGCCTCCGGCGTCTCGGCGAAAATGATCCGGCACTACGAAGGCCTCGGACTGTTGCCGCCGGCGAGCCGCACGGACAACGGCTACCGGCGACACGGCGACAAGGACGTGGGCAGACTGCGGTTTATCGGGCAATGCCGAGACCTCGGCTTCTCGCTGGACAGGGTCAGCGAACTGCTCGATGCACTGCTGCAATGGCGACGATACGCCGGACTGCCCGATCATCGAGTCGCTCACGTCCAAAGCATTCGTGCGAGATCGCGCCGCCAACACTAACCCGCGAAAGACGCTGTCTGAGAAGCGGCGACCGCTCGCTCGTTAGAGCTCGAGCTTTCCGTGAACCGGCTGCTGCTGATGATGATCGTGGGTCGACGTCAGAGGCTGGTTCGAGCGTACTTCGACAATCGGGGGAATTAAGCGTGGCTATGGAAAACGAAGTGGAAATATTGGTAATAGGAAGTGGCTTTGGAGGTTCTATTTCCGCAAAGCGATTTGCGGAGGCAGGACGAAATGTTTTAATGCTCGAGCGTGGGCCATGGAGGAATACCGTTCCCATTCGGTCGACCGGTATCGAGGATTTATCACCGCTCCCGCAAGGGGTAAAGGCGTTTACCCATGGGTTACGATCCGTCAGATCTCGTTTTATTGAAAGAGAATTCGTTTTTAATAAAAGAGGATTTGTGGAGGTGTACGTTGGTGATGGTATAAACGTTATTTGCTCTTCGAATGTTGGTGGTGGTAGCCACATCTATGCCGCTGTGCTGGGCAAGCCTTTCAATCCTGGATACTGGAGCAATCGCCATCCGGAAATTTCTCAGGAGGGCATGGATAAGTACTACGACGAAATTCTGGGATTTCTTGCTGCGCGGCCCGTGTCGCCTCATGACATGGTGCCAAACAGTTTTGATCAAACGAACTACGATGGTGAACTATCGAATGCGGGCCTGAGAAATTCACCCGTTGGCATCCTATTGCCTGAAAGGCCGGGAGAGGCTCGAAAAGTGGTCGATCGGAACGGGGTCGAGCGATGGGAATCCGACATGCGGAATAATAGTTTTCTGGGATCTCCGTCCGGCGCAAAAACGACCCTGGATTTCGCCGTCCTTTGGCCTGCCATAGGGCATGGACTATCGGTTCGTGACTTGTGTGAAGTAAAGTCAATTCATAAGCTGAGAAGGGATGGCGCCGGCAAGATGCGATACGAAGTTCGATATCGCGACCATCGAAGCGGACGGGATGAGCACGTGTTCGCGGAACACGTAGTCCTGGCTGCTGGAGCCTTGAATACAGTTCGCTTACTGTTGAAAAGCCGTGATGTAGAGCGCGGATTGGATGGAATGCCTAGGCTAGGTTTCCGGTTTGGTACGAACGGGGGATTTTTCGGATTTTGGAAAGAAAACAGTGAGAGAGATCTTTCTGCCGGTACGCCGCTATGTGGGCCCTTCAGGGCGAAAGACTCGAAAAGTAAATCAGCTCTGATGCTTCGCGCCAGCATACAGGGATTGGATGCCGTACCGATTCCAAAGCTGATAAGGAAGTGGTTGTGCAAGAACTCCTGTATGGTTGCCTTCGGTGGCGATGGTAGCAATGGATCGATGTCGCTGCGACGCGGAAAATTCGAGGTACGATACAGGAAAAGTGAAAACAGTGTTTATCAAGAAATTGCAGATGAAGTAAAAAATATAGAAGCGGCAACGAATACAACGGTATATGCGCCTGGCACTCCGATAACGGTTCAACCGATCGGAGGTGCTTGTTTGGGCACATCGAATTTGGATGGTGTGATTGGTGCGAACGGTGAGATTTTTGATAACCCTGGGCTATATGTCGCAGATGCCTCTGCTCTCCCGGAATCTCCCGGGGCGCCGCCAAGTTTGTCGATAGCTGCATGGTCCGCCAACGTTGCAGATAGACTGTTGGAATCGCTGCAATGTCGCGACGTATAGGCTCAAAGATGAGCAAAGAAGACCATTGCGGTGAAACGCAGCGAGTTTAAGAAAACATGGTGAGTGCACAGTAGGGAAGGTTTTCTTGCGATTATATAAACGAATATCTAATTTTCGATAGAAAGATGAAAATCGATTCAATTTCTAGTATGCCAGTGCGCTATCTCAGGAGTTTTTGTGCATAGTTCGTGTTCGAGGGAAACCATGAAAGCCATCATGCGAATTGCCGCTGTGTTGACATTATCGATGTCGCCAGGACACGCATTTCCGCAATCCGTGTTGCATGCCTATGGGCCTGGCGGCCCGGCGCCGGCGATGAAGGAGGCTGCCGCGGCATTCGAGAAGCAGACGGGTACGCACGTTGACGTCACGGCTGGACCGACGCCGACGTGGATCGAGCACGCACGCGCCGATGCCGACCTGATCTTCAGCGGCTCGGAGACGATGATGTCCGACTTCGTTGTTGCGATGGGCGACCAGCTAACGCCTCAAGCGCCGGTGCCTTTATACCTTCGTCCAATGGCGATCCTCGTTCGCCCCGGCAACCCTCGCAATATTCATGGCATCGCGGACTTGCTCAAGCCGGGTATGAAGATTCTGGTCGTTAATGGCGCCGGACAGAACGGTGTATGGGAAGACGTGGCGGGCCGGCTTGGCGACGTCCGTTCGGTCGCAGCGATGCGCCGCAATATCGTGAGTTATGCGGGTAATAGTGCGATTGCTCGGCAAACTTGGACCGCGCAGCCCGACATCGATGCGTGGCTCATCTGGAACATCTGGCAGGTGTCGAATCCGTCTCTTGCTGAGACGGTGCCGATCGAACAACGTTACGCGATCTATCGCGATTCTGGTGTGGCTGTGACCAAGCGCGGGAAGGAGAATCCCGCTGCGCAGCAGTTCGTTGATTTCCTTCGCTCCAAAGCGGGCGCAGCAATTTTCTCCCGCTGGGGCTGGATGACTGGGGACCAAGCCGGCAGCCAGGACGGGCGGAACTAGCCAGCGACCGAAGCTTGTGTCGTCAGTGAGGGCGTTTCCTTGCCGACGCGGTAGCCTCGTTGAGCAGCCAATCGCGAAAGGCGACGAGTTTCGGCATGCCAGAGCAATCGGCCCGATACACGACGTAATAGGCCAACGGCGAAGCGAACGTTATCTTCGGGAACAACCGGACGAGCCGTCCGGTCGCCAGGTCGTCGCTCGCGATCACACTGCGAGCGAGCGCGATGCCATGGCCCTGAATGGCTGCCTGCAAGACTGCAGCAGAATTGTTGATTCTCATGCCGCGATTCGTTGCGACTCCCGTAACCCCCGACTTTTGCGGCCATATATCCCAAGTGGGAAAGTCCGTATGGCTGTCCATCGAGAGGCCGTGGATCAACGTCTCGCGCGCTTGGCCGTTCGGTTTTTGCAAGCGTCCCTGCTTGTGCAGCAGCTTGGGCGAGCATACTGGGTGCATCTTCGCGCCCATCAGCTTGACCGCCGTCAGCCCAGGCCAGCTTCCCGTGCCGTAGCGTACGCCAATATCGACGTGCTGAGCGACGAAACGCCATCGAAGCGGCATGCCGTACGCGTATTCAGAGTCAGATTAATAAATATCACCATGAATAATGAAGTTGAAATTTTGGTAATCGGAAGTGGCTTTGGTGGGTCTGTCGCCGCAAAACGAATTGCCGAAGCAGGTCGCGATGTCCTCATGCTTGAGCGCGGCCCCTGGAGAGACACCGTTCCCAACCGGTCGATGGGCATTAAGAATCTGGTGTCTCTGCCGCAGGGCGCCAAAGCCTTCACCCATGGCATACGATCCGTTAGTTCCCATTTATTCAAACGCGATATGGTTCTGAATAAGAAAGGGCTCATCGAAGCTTATTTCGGCGATGGCATCAGCGTTGTTTGCTCGTCCAATGTGGGCGGTGGCAGCCATGTTTACGCAGGATTCCTTGATAAACCGCTGGCTCCAAACTACTGGGATAACCATCACCCGGAAATCTCGCAGGCCGGCATGGAGCGCTATTACAACGAGATCCTTGAAGCCCTTGGTGCTCGCGCACTCACACCACAAGACCAAGCGCCCAACCGGATCGAGGAGGCAAATTATAACGGCCTGCTCACGTGCCTGGGCAACCCACCGGTCGCCATGCTGCTTCCAAAAAAACCAGGATTTCCTTCCAAGGTCGTGGATAGGAATGGAATCGAGCGGTGGGAATGTGACATGAAGAACAATAGCTTCTTGGGCTCTCCTTCAGGCGCAAAGACCACTCTGGATTTCTCGTTTATCCGGCCGGCCATGCAACGGGGCCTGGTCGTCAGGGATATGTGCGAGGCCTTGTCAATACGCCGATTGGCGCAACAAGGTCATGGCGAAATGCGCTATGAGGTCCGCTACCGCGATCATCGAAGCGGGAAAGAAGAATGTGTCCGAGCGGAGCGTGTCATTCTGGCCGCGGGCGGCTTGGGCACCGTTCGGCTGCTGCTCAAGAGCCGCGACGTCGAAAAGGGCTTGGCAGGGATGCCAAGGCTCGGCTTCGAATTCGGGGGGAATGGCGATTTCTTCGGAGTCTGGAAGGAGAATAGCAAATCAGACCTTTCAAAAGGCATGCCTATTGCCTCACCGTTCAGGCTCAAGGACTCGAAGAATGAGCGCGTCATTGTCCTGCGCGCGAGCATTCAAGGCCTGGATGGTGTACCGGCACCTTCCTTTGTCAAGCGTTGGCTACGGAGGCAATCCGTCATTATCGCTTTTGGCGGCGACAATAATAACGGAACCATGGAAATTAAACGTGGCAGATTCAAGATTAAATACAGGTCAAAAGACAACGTCATCTATGGTCAGATTAATGATGAACTGAAGGACATCCAGACGATCACCAAGACAAAAGTTTACGCGCCTCGGAATCCCGTCACGGTACATCCCATTGGAGGTGCCTGCCTGGGCACCTCCAACGCGGACGGCGTGGTAGGTGCCAATGGAGAGGTATTCGATAATCCCGGATTGTACGTCGCCGATGCCGCCGCGCTTCCGATGTCCCCCGGGGGGGCTCCCAGTCTGACCATAGCTGCATGGTCAGCCAACGTCGCCGACCGATTGATCTCAGAATTGGAAAATCGCGGCTCGCCAAGCAAGGATCAGCGGACGGTGCTGAAAGCCACCTGACGCCCCTCGCGGTGCTGTCAACTTTTCACCCGGTGCGCGAGGGTATTTTGCAATTTCCCCGTCTCGGGGCATCCAGCGCGGCGACCTGTCGAATCAACCATGCTTTATGTTCTAAGCCACTTGTGTCCGAGCGCCTATTCGTCCAATTGCAGCATCTGCTGCCCAAGCGTCTCATCACACGCGTGCTGGGCTTTCTCGCGCAACGGCGCGCCGGTGCCTTGACACAGTGGGCAATACGCCGCTTCATCGCCCACTACAATGTCGACCTGACGGAAGCCGTGCAGAGGGAACCCGGCGCCTATGCCACGTTCAACGACTTTTTCACCCGTGCGTTGCTGCCCGGCGTGCGTCCTCTGGCGAAAGCGCGAGTCGTTTGTCCAGTGGACGGCGCGATCAGCCAGTCCGGTCGCATCGAGCGCGACCAGATCTTCCAGGCAAAGGGCAAATCCTTCAGCAGTAGCGCGTTGCTGGCTGGTGATGAGGAACTGGCACGTCAATTCGATGACGGCCTATTTGCCACCCTCTATCTCAGCCCGGGCGACTACCACCGCATCCATATGCCGTGCGATGGCCGCCTGATCTCAATGAGCTATGTGCCAGGCGAGTTGTACTCGGTGAACCCGGCCACCGCGCGCGGCGTCGATGCGCTGTTCGCTCGCAACGAGCGTGTGGTGTGCCACTTCGATTCGCCGCACGGCCCGTTCGCTCTGGTGCTAGTGGGCGCCGTCATCGTCGGGAGCATCATGACGGCCTGGCACGGCGTAGTCAACCCGCCGCGCAGCCCCAGCGTGCGTCACTGGAATTATCGGAACAGGAATATCATCCTGATGCAGGGCGAGGAGATGGGGCGCTTCCTGCTAGGCTCGACCGTGGTCGTGCTGTTCCCGCAGGGGGCGCTGCAGCTCAATCCCGACTGGATGCCGACGCGCGTGGTGTACCTGGGTGAACCGATGGCGGACTGAGCGTTGGCCAGTCGAGCGTTCGATTGCATGGCTTCACTCGTTTCGATTCCTGAAGACTTGTTAATAGCACTAAGGAATCGACCGAGTCTGGAAAAGCTTCCCAGGTGTCCCCAATCGTTGGCAACTCACCGGAGCCGGATGAAGAAGGGGGTGAGGTTCCAGACTTTCGTCGGGGAAAGCTCCACGCAGCAGTCGACGTTTATTTTGAGGCCGGCGACCACGAGGCGTTGATAGACCGGGCCTCGCATGCACATTTGTCGCACAAGACGCAAGGCATGGTCTCGTGAGCGTCGTTCCAGCATGGGCCTCGTCATCGTTCGGGGCGCCTGTGACCGAACGGGACAGCGTGCGTCCTTGATCTTTGTGTCAATGCTCGTCGTCAGTTTCGGAGTATTGTTCGGCGCCACGTTGAGTAATCCAGTGATCTCCACGATCCTGCTCTCGTTGGGTATCGGGGCGCTCGGATTTGCCTTTCCGCCAGTCTGGACCATGCTGCAAGACATTGTGCCGAGCAACGCAATCGGTGTCGGGTCCGGTGTGATGAACGGGCTGGCAAACGGATTTTCGGCTTTGGTGCCACTGGCGATCGGGTTCGTCATCCATATAACCGGGTCGTATGCTTACGGTCTTTACTTCCTTGTTTGCTGTAGCGCGCTCTCGGCGCTCATCATGCTGTTTATGACGATCAAAGGTCGGTGAACACCAGTTCTGCGATCGCGGCAGGACGACTCGCGGTGAACCGCACCGGGAATCGTGGAGGCTGGTTGGTTTAAGTTAATGCGGACACGTCAGCGGCATTTCTGAGTTGCCTGTAGTAGTTTGCCTCAGCTTCAGCAGGCGTACCAGGCGCACTGCGCGCTCTCGGACTTCCGGGGAAAACTTGCTTGGCTTCTTGTTCATGGCTCCATTCCGGTAAGAAGCCCTTACGATGGAGACGCGGGTTGAACGGGATACCCGAGATCCGTCAGTCTTTTGAGCAGCCGTTTAACAGTCCCCTGCATGTCGTGTCGATTGAAGTAATCAGAGCCGAGGTCCTTGTATTCCACGCCGTTGCGAAGCATGTGCCACGCGGCAGTGAGCATGGACGCCGCAACAGCGACGATCGCTTTTTTAGCACCGCGCCGCGCTTTGATTCGCAAGAACTGGGCGTGCAGATAGGTGTTTTTTGTGCGAACTGCTGCCCATGCAGCCGTGACCAGTGCAGTCTTTAACCACGTACCGCTCTTGCGGACACGAGTGCTACGGCGTTTGCCCGCGCTTTCGTCATTACGTGGGCACAAGCCGGCCCACGATATCAAATGGGCGGGATTGGGGAAGCGCGTCATGTCGACGCCGATCTCGGCTACCAAGACCCGAGCAGTCAAATCCCCAACCCCAGGAATGGTCCTGAGCAGTTGGACGTGCTGCCGGATCGGCGTCAACGCCAGCCCCACTGCGGCATCCAAGTCTGCCAGCGCGCGCTCAAGTGCGTCGATGACTTGCAGATGCAGTCCGAGCATGGCGCGGTGATGGGCGGTGACACGGCCGCTCAGCGCTTCGCGCAGTTCACTGGTCTTTCTGCGGGCGTGGCCCTGAGCCAGCGAGGCCAATCGCACCGGGTCATCCTCGCCCGCGACGATGGCCTTGAGCATAGCCCGCCCGCTGTCGCCAAGCACGTCGGACAGTACGCTGCCGAGTTTGAGGTTGGCGTCCTCAAGCACCTTCTGAATGCGCAGACAATGCTGGGCGATTTCGCGGGCCAGCTGCTTACGCGTGCGTGTCAGATCGCGCAACTCCTGAATCGCGGCAGGTGGCACAAAGCTAGAGCGGATCAACCCGTGTGCGAGCAGGTCCGCGATCCACATCGCATCGTTGACATCCGTTTTGCGGCCAGGCACGTTCCGGATGTGTGCGGCATTACCAAGCACCAACTCGAAGGAATCCTCGAGTACGTGCCAGACGGGTTTCCAATACACGCCAGTGGCTTCCATTGCTACATGGGTGCAGAGATGGCTTGCCAACCAGTCAGATAGCGCCAGCAAACCGGTCGTGGTGCTGGAAAAGCTTTGGACCTCGTGGTGCTCAGGCGCAGACACGCAACGTACGCATGCCACGATAGTGTCCTTGTGCACGTCCAGCCCGGCGCAGCGTGGATAAAGTACCTGCATGTTGCCCTCCTGCACGATGGAGAATGGCAGCGGCGGCAGCCCTCGTTATCGGATTCTGGTAAGCGTGATCCAGCAGGGCGACAGACTGCCCCAGGTCACAATTTGGGGTGCTCGCAGGGCTGCGGGTCCAACTCTCAAACGGGCTCAGTGCACCAGACAATGGGCCGACCTCGACCACCGCTGCCTCGCAATACTAGCTCGGCGCGGTGGCCGCTTCATCCTTCGGGGTCGGGCACGTCCGATGAATCACTCTCAAGAGTTGGAGCCTCCACAAAACTCGGGGCGGTTCATAGTGGCTCGCGGTCGAGATTGCAAGGCGCGACCGCAGAAGGCCAAACGAAACAGAGGTGGCAGCCAGGCTGGCGACGATCACCACGCTCATGCTGAGCGGTCTGGACGCATGACAGTGGCTGCCCCACGTGAATTGTCAGATGACCTTCCCCGGGTTGAGGATTTCACGCGGATCCAGTGCCGCCTTGATCTTGCGCATTGCGGTGATCTCGGCATCGCTGCGAGTATGACCTAGGAAGGCCTTCTTCTTCACACCGATACCGTGTTCTGCAGATACTGAACCGTGAAATTCGCGCGTCACGTCGTAGATGACGTGGTCAATTTCATCGTGCAATCGCCCGTCAGAACCGGGAATATCCACCTCGATATGCAGGTTGCCATCACCCAAGTGACCGTAGATTATGATGAGGGCATCTGGCCATTGCTCACGCAACCTTTGCTCACAACGCTCAGCTACGCGTCCAGCGTCAACAATAGGGAAACTCACATCGTACCCGCTATGGTTGGGAATAAATTTCATATATTCGCCAGGTGCATCGCGGATTGTCCAGAATGCAGATGCATCCGATTCCGATCGCGCTAGCGCTGCATCGCTCACGATTCCCTCTTCGAGCAGTTTTCCAAGAAATGTCTCGAACGTGCCCGTATGTTGTTCAGGGTCATTGCCTACGCTTTCAAGTAAAACGTAATAAGGATGTCGTCCATTTAGTGGTGCACGCAATTGGGGGAGAAAAATCTGAACGGCATCGAAATAACAAGCCCACATCACTTCGAAAGCCGTTACAGCGTCCGACAGTTCTTTTTGCGAGCGAGCGAGCAGAGTCGTGACGGCATCGTAGTCGGGTAATGCGCACCATGCGGTAGCCACCGCCATGGGCCGAGGGCGCAAACGTAGTACAGTCCGCGTAATGATACCTAGCGTGCCTTCGCTGCCGATAAGTAGATGCCGCAAATCATAGCCGCTATTATTCTTGATCATTTTGTGCATCGCACTGACTACTTCGCCATTGGCGAGCACGGCTTCGATCCCGAGTACTTGATCGCGCATCATGCCGTACTTGATCACGCGGTTACCGCCGGCGTTGGTCGCTAGATTGCCGCCGATAGTGCAGCTACCACGAGCGCCGAGATCGAGTGGAAAATAGAGCCCTGCGTCGAGTGCCGCCTCTTGCACCACCTGCAGAGGCACACCTGCCTCGACCGTGATGGTCGACGACGTGCGATCCACTTCCAGAATGCGGTTCATTCGCTCCAAGCTCAATGCTACTTCGTCACTGAGTCCATTTGCTCCGCCAACGAGCCCCGTCATCCCCCCTTGGGTCACAATGGGCTGACCGAGCGAATGACACACGCGCAATGCAGTGGCTACATCCGCGGTCGTGCGTGGTCGAATTAGTGCGGTCGGAACCGAGCCCGGAAGCCCGCTCCAGTCTTTCAATTGCCGATTGCCAAACTCGCAGGGCAATTGCACTATATCATCGCCGAGTGCCGCAAGCAATGCGTCAGTTACTGACAATTCAGACATATTAGATTCCAATATGATTGTTCAATTTAGGAAAAATCTGACCGCTGCTAGTCGGATCGAATTGCAACAATGTAAAAACTGAAGCGTGATTCGGGGGTCCGGCTGCCTTAAAAACATTTTTTTCTGTTCATTGGGTAGGTGGGCGTAGTAACGAAGTGTCTAATCAAATTCTACTTCCAGCCGTTGGAATGACAGATGCTTGGATCAGAGTGCTGCTGATTCGTACATGGTTGTTTTTCTTTATTTGAGTGTCGGTAAACTAATTTGGTGACGTTATATAATAATAGGCTGTCGAATTCAATGATTTGGTTAATGAGAGGCCTGGCTCCTTTGCGTCTATTCGATTTCAACGATCACGGGTTTAACGCACTCTGATGTGCCCAGCGGACGGTGCTGGAAAACACTGGTCAGCACCGTGCATGTGGGTGGTTCTGGAGTCCGACCTTACTTGGTAGCCCATGCCCGGAAGCGCTGTTCAAGGTCTTCACCGTTCTCCACCCAGAACTTTGCATCAAGCGCAAGAGCGGTTTGAAGGTTCTGCGGGGAGGAGCTCATCTCTGCAACTACCTTGGGGGCGAGCATCGCATTCGTTTTGATGTTCGTCGGACCGTAAAAAAGTCGACTGGAGTAAATCTTCTGTTGTTCAGGTTGTTCGGTAAATCTGATGAACTGCTCGGCGATCTTTTTGTTCTTGCTGCCTTTCGGGATAGCCCAGGAATCGATGCCGTAAATGTTGCCGGTCCAAACGTTCTTTAGATTGACGCCTTCCTGCCGGGCGGCGGGGATACGACCGCTCCACGTCGTGCTCATCACTACGTCCCCTGCGGCGAGGTATTGCGGTGGTTGCGCACCCGCTTCCCACCACTGGATGTGTGATTTAAGTTGATCAAGCTTCTTGAACGCACGGTCGACGCCGTCCTTGGTCGATAGAACCTTGTAGACGTCCTTCGTCGGAACGCCGTCGGCCATTAGTGCGATTTCGAGGTTGTACTCGGCACTCTTCACCATACCTCGCTTGCCGGGATACTTCTTGACATCCCAAAAGTCCTGCCAACTGGACGGCGCAGTCTTCACTTTATCGGCGTTATAAGCCATCGTCATGGCCCATACAAGGATGCCGACGCCGCATGGAGAAACCGTGCCAGGAACAAAGTCGGCAGACCGTTCGACAATATTTTTATCGAGTTTTTCGAACAATCCTTCTTCGCAACCTCGGCGCAACGACGGTGCTTCGACCTGCACAACGTCCCATGTAACGCTCCTGGTGTCGACCATAGCCTTGATTTTCCCCATCTCTCCATTCCACTCGGTGGCATTAACACGGTTGCCAGTCGCATTTTCGAATGGCGTGTAGTAAGCGTCTGCCTGGGCAATTTTGCTTGGGCCACCATAAGAAACGACCGTCAACTCGTTCGCCATTGCGTTCGAGAGGAAGATTGAGCCGGTCAAAATGAGGATCGCTTTGTTTTTCATGATTTGACTCCTTGTGTAATTGGTAGAATGGTATGTATTTGCTATACAAATGCGAATGGAATTCCAGCGAAGTGGTTCATCACGTGAATGTCAATGGTGGCGAAACCCTTAAGTTTGGATATGGATCTAAACGGATCATTCTGTCCGAATAAGAGTCTATTGTTTGCTTTCTACTAAAAGGATTTGATAGTTTGTAGAAGTGAATGTCGCTCTAGATCTTTGAGATCGTACCGTCCTGTTTTTGCAAAGGAGATAATATTTTGTTGATATCGTCAACAGTATGCGGCATCATTTAAAATATTCTATTTGCAAGCTGGACTGCTCGAATCGAGATAGTCACGATATCGATTGACGCTGAGCAATTCTTCCACGCAACCATTCCAGTGCGAGTAGTAGGCCGGTGGAAAAAACGATCAGGATAGTTGCTAGTGCCGCGATTGTGGGGCTGATGTTTTCGCGAATACCAGTGAACATCTGACGCGGCAGTGTCGCTTGATCGGCACCAGCCAGAAACAGAGTGACAACCACCTCATCGAATGACGTTGCGAACGCGAACAAGGCTCCCGATATCACACCTGGCGCGATCGCGGGCAGCGTAACCCTGAAGAAGGTCTCCACAGGATTAGCGCCAAGTGACAGACTTGCGCGCACGAGGTTTTGATTGAAGCCTTGCAGCGTCGCCCCGACCGTTGTCACGACAAATGGTACGCCCAGGGAGGCATGCGCCATGATCAGCCCAACGTAGGTATTCGCAAGTCCCAACGGCGCAAAAAACAAATACATGCCGACACCCACTACTACGACGGGTACGATCATTGGCGAAATCAGGATCGCCATCAGCAGCGATTTGCCTTTGAAGGCGGCCTTGTTCATGCCAATGGCAGCTAGTGTGCCCAGTATCGTCGCCAGCACCGTTGCCGATGGCGCGACCAGAAAGCTGTTTTTCGCAGCCATGCGCCACTCGTCAGACGCGACCAAGTTTTGATACCAGCGAAGCGACCAGCCCGGTATGGGATAGACGAGAAACGTGCTTGAGGAAAACGATAGAGGCACGATCGCAAGGACAGGCAAGATCAGATACAGCAGCGTCAGTACACATATTCCGCGTAACGTGAAGTACCACATGCGCTGTATCAGTGACGTATGTGGTGCGAAAAACATCGGTTTCTCCAATTGCATTGTAGTGCTCCTTAACCAAGACCTACCTGCGAACGCGTTAAGCGTCCGTAGACGAGGTACAGCAGAAGCGTTGCTCCAAGCAACATTCCGCCGAGTGCGCATGCCATTCCCCAATTGATCGTGATATTTGTGAAGTACGCGACGTAGTAGCTAACCATCTGGTCGTCCGGGCCGCCAAGCAGAGCAGGCGTTATGTAATAGCCAATTGCGAGAATAAACACGAGTAGTACACCTGCGCCTATTCCCGGATAGGTTTGTGGTACATACACACGCCAAAAAGCCGCGAACGGATGTGAACCGAGGGACACCGCTGCCCGCTGGTAAGTGGGGGGGATTGACTTCATCACACTATAGAGTGGCAGTATCATGAATGGCAGCAAGATATGCGTCATAGAGATATATATGCCGACTCGATTGAACAACATGGTTAGTGGAGCGTGTGTCAGTCCGATCCCCATTAGTGCCTTATTAACCAGCCCTTCGCTTTGCAGGATGACAATCCACGAGGCGACTCGCACGAGAATGGATGTCCAGAACGGGATCAGGACAAAGATCATCACGAAGTTGGCGCGACGTTCATTCAGCGTCGAAATCCAGTACGCCACCGGATAGCCGAGCAACAGCGCGAACGCTGTTACCGCGAAGCCGATCGCCAGGGTGCGGCTGAATACTGCGAGATAGATCTGCTGATCGGGATCTGTCGGAACGATGTGGCCGAACGGGTCCTGCTTGTGATCGAGTGCAGCGAGCAGATAGAACGGTGAATATGCGCTGCTGTTTTTCGCAATCGCTTGCCAGTACCTCATCTCGCTCCATCGTTCGTCCAGCTCTAGAATTTTTGCCCTGACCAGCGGGGGGGGTAGGGCGTTCCCGGCGTCATCCTGCATCGGCATGGCGCGGACGGTTTTCGCGATCAATGACCGAAACCCCGGGATTTCCAGGTTGAGACGGCGTCCGACCGCACCCATCCCATCACCGTCAGCGATTGCGGTCAGGTCAGTTGCAAGGGCGGCATACGCAGCGTCACCAGGTATCGACTTGCGGTCCCAGTGACTCAATGCCGTCACGGTATGTGGCAGAAAGGTCACAATCTCCGGATTACGTACCGCACGCATGAGGAGCGAGCCTATCGGTACGACGAAGATCATCAGCAGGAAAATCGCAAGCGGCGCAACCAGCGCGAGCGCCACCGCGCATTTCTTTGCTTCGGTTGCTTTCAATTCACGCTTGAGCTTATTAACTGATTCCGGTTTGGAATCGGCGGGGATCGAAATGGTGTCCACACGTATCTCCAGCTTTTGTTGCCGCGGCACGCCAGCAGCCCAGGAGCGGTTGACTAGCCGAATATGTTCGATTGGGCGTTGATGCAGGCCGGACGCTCTAGTGCGTCAGAATGCATTGCGCCTGCTTTGACGCCAACGAACGGAAGCGAACTTAGGACTCCGCATCGCGTTCAGAAGGTTATGTTGTTTGTTGTTGCATGCTCTGTACCTGCGGAAGAGTCTCACAAGTCTCGAACACCTATACGGGCCGCATGATCAGTCTCATGCGAATACACGTAGATGCTCTGGCGGGAACTCTATATTTACAGGCGCGCCCGGCGAGAAGCCATGGAGTGCATCCATGTCGAGCGGGACCTTGATCGAGCACTCTTCCTGCTCCGGCAACTTGCACCGCATGCGCACGTGATCTCCAAAATAGATGACCCCGCGAGCTTCGCCTCTAAGTGCGTTTTCACCAGGATGGATATTCGACGTAAGCTTCATTCGCTCTGGCCGAATACAGGCGATGGCTGACGCTCCTGGCTTCGAGCGACCTATGTAACGGCCAATGAGCCGCGTGCCATCCGCCAAGTGAAACTCGCAATAGTCGCCGTCGACATTTCCAATGGTGCCAACGAACTTGTTGCTGTCTCCGATAAAATTTGCCACGAATTCATTGCATGGTGACTCGTACAGACGATCGACTGTGTCTAGCTGTTGCACCACCCCCTTGTCGAACACTGCGACTCGATCAGACATTGTCAGAGCTTCGCCCTGATCGTGCGTCACGTAAACGAACGTTACTCCGAGCTTTTCATGCAGCGATTTGAGCTCATATTGCATGTGCTCACGCAACTGCTTGTCCAACGCACCGAGCGGTTCGTCCATCAGTACGAGCTTGGGTTCGAAGACCAGCGCGCGCGCGAGCGCAATACGCTGTTGTTGGCCGCCCGACAGTTGCGCGGGATAGCGCTTCGCAAAGCCTTCCATGCGAACCATTTTGAGCGCGTTGTGCACCTTGTGTGCGCGTTCATCGGCAGGAAGCTTGCGCACGCTGAGCGGATAGGCGACGTTTTGCCCGACGGTCAAATGTGGAAACAGGGCGTAGTTTTGAAAAACCATGCCAATGTTGCGCTTGTGGGGCGGCACATTGTTTAGCAACTGACCATCAAGAAGGATCTGTCCGCTTGTCGGAAATTCGAACCCTGCAAGCATCATTAAACAGGTTGTTTTCCCTGAACCTGACGGTCCAAGCAGTGTCAAGAATTCCCCTTGGTATATGTCCAGATCGAGCTGCCTGACGACGAGAGATTCGCCATCATATGTCTTGCGAATACCGCGAAAGCTCACGAGCACATTGGCCTTTTGACTCATCTTTTGCGACTCCTGATAGACCTGATTGGTGACGTCGGGCGCGCGACCGAAGTCCGGATGTTGATTGCGATATCGCTTGCAATCGTGTCGTATCGTCCGGTCTCGAACACGCGCCTCTCTGCATACGTGTATACAATCACGTAGATATACCGTGGTCAACGGCGCGATGTTCGGCGTTTACACCTACGACGACTCATCCGGACTCTCTGGCGGTGCACGTCAAGGGGGCAAACAGACTGGTTGGGGGGAAGACGGAAACCCGCAGGGGGCAGGGATGGCTGGCATACATGTATGCAAACGTGTCAAAATACATGTCGGGCCGAATCGGTCTGCGCGTTTTGTTCCTTTATCAGAGGTTCCTATGAGCGGTTCGACTCCCAGTTGGCAACCCGTGCGTGCGCGCACAATGGTCGATGCCGCAGTCGACGCAATCGTTAGCGGTGCTGCCCGAGGACTTATCTTGCCCGGCGATCGCATCGTGGAGGCGGAAATTGCAGAAAAACTCGGCGTGAGCCGAGTTCCTGTTCGGGAAGCACTGCGAATGCTCGAGAGCCAGGGAATCGTTCAGAGTGTCCCCAACAGAGGAATCAGGCTTGCTCCGGTAACGCGCAATCGCGTAATGGATTTGCTAGAGGCGCGGATCGCTTTGGAGCTTCTTTCGGTAAGAAGGGTTATTAAGTTAAAACTTCACAAATCGCCCGAGACGTTGATACGGTTGCGGAGAAAGATCGACGAGATTGAGTTAATGGAAACTCGTCAGGATCTTTATGGACTTGCACTCGCCGACGTTGGATTCCACAGGGAACTGCTGGAAATCGGTGGAAACGAAATCGTGCTGAACTTGTGGGAAGGCATTGCCCGCCAAATTGTGATCCTGGTTGGACTTTTAACCGAACTTCGGAACTTCCCGAATGCTGTTCAGGAGCATCGTGAGCTGCTATCGGCTATCGAAGATGGAAATCTGCGACGCATCGAGTCTCTGTGGGAGGAGCACACCACGAGAATTTACTGCGATATGGATTACGAGAAAATAATATCTGACCGTCGCGAGCAACTATCGCGCGTAGGGCTGTAAGCACTGGTGCCTTTCGTGGCAGAGAGATATCGTGACGGCGTTTGCTTTTCCCCGCCTTATCGCCCATGATGGGGCTCGGGAAAGTGGGCATTAGAACGTGCTTGGCTGGTATGGCTGGTCCAATACCAGACCCGTTCTATTTGGAAAATTCTCAAGTCTGAAGCATACGTCGGTCTACGACAGCGGCAATTCCGATATCGCAGACCGAGTTGCAACGTAGGCTGGAGAAACGTCAAGCGGGTGACCTGATCCTCATTCTGTAACGAGACATGCCGCGGCTTACCATGGAAGCGCACCTTCGGCATTCGTGAATCTGCCCGTAGGGCTATTAAATCCAAGCATGGTCAATCGGACTGGCTCACGCGCTGCATCCTCGACTGTACCGGGCCCGATGAACTTGTTGTTGTCCGTGGCGGTGAATCCGGGGCAGACGGCGTTGACCTTGATGTTGGTATCTCGAAGCTCGATTGCGAAGGCTTGTGTGATTGCATTCAAGGCGGTTTTCGACGACGAGTAGGTTCCGGCATAGATGCGGAAAGGGTTTGATGGATCGTCGTTCAGCGTCAATGAGCCAGTGATGCTTGATATGTTGACGATTTGTGCGGTGGGCGCTTCGCGCAGTAGCGGCAGCATGGCTTGAGTGACCGCGATGACGCCGAACACGTTGGTCTCATACACGGCGCGCAGTTCGTCCGGATTGACGATGGAAAGAAGTGTCGCTCCGATCATTTGCTCCGGTGTCCGACTTGACGGGCCCGCATGAGAGATTCCCGCATTGTTCACGAGAACGTCGAGTCGACCGTACGTCTCGCGGACGTATCTGGCTGCACGAGCGATGGAAGCCCGGTCAGTCACGTCGAGTTGAACCACATCGGCACCCGCCCCCACGCTGCTGGCGACTGCTTTACCTCCTTCAAGGTTGCGTGAGCCAACGAGTACGGTGAAGCCGCTCCTCGCGAGATCCTTCGCGATTTGCAAGCCGATTCCCTTGTTGGCTCCCGTAACGAGAGCAACTGCCTTTCCGTGCATACACAATCTCCATCAAGAGTGGACAAAGTCGACCGCTCGCGCTATATGTGGAACGGGGTTCCGTATTTAATATACGGAATCGAGTTCCGTTTATCAAGGGGAGAATGTGGCTGACAACGACAAAAAATCGAGGAGCGCAGCTGCGCCGTCTGGCACTCGGCGTCATGTGCGGGCCGATGCGCAACGCAACATGGATACCATTCTCCGTGCAGCAGCAAAGAGCTTTGCCCGCTCCGGAGTAGATGTTGCCGTGCGTGAGATTGCAGAAAGAGCAGGTGTCGGGGTCGGCACGCTCTACCGCCATTTTCCAACGCGTTCCGACCTTATCGTGGCGGTATTTCACCAGGAGGTAGAGGAATGCGTCGATACGGTCTCGGAGTTGTCGGCCAACTATCCGCCGGCCGACGCACTTGCACGATGGGTTTCGCATTACGTCAATTTCATAGATGCACATCGTGGATTGGCTACGGCCCTGAATTCTGGCGATCCGGCGTTGGAGCGTCTGCCCGCCTATTTTCAGCAGCGACTACAGCCGGTGATCCAGGACTTGCTGGACGCTGCAGCTGCGGCGGGCGTCCTTCGGGCCGGTGTGAAACCAAGCGAGCTGCTCCATGCGGTTGCGATGTTGTGTGTACCGCCTAGCTGTGGCGAGCCCACGGATCCGCAACGAATGGTGGGGATTTTTATGGATGGGTTGCGGTTCCACGCGAACTGCGCGGGGAAGTAAGGTGAGGCAGGACGCTGACGCGAGACGGAGGCAGGTGGAGTCGCTGGTCAAGAAACGGGTGATTCCGATGTCACGCTGGCGCAGTCTCGCCAGCGCCGCCCGGTTGATTCGCCGGGCAATCCGCATCTATCAACCCGGTGTTCAGTCGCAGGCTTGCTCCTGAAGTACTAGAAATCCCCGGACACATTGATTCCGGAGTTCGATGAATGAACGACGTCGAACTGTTGTAGCATCCAGCGCATCAATGGCACAAGGACTGCATTGTCACGATATCGCGAATGGAGGATGTAGCCGAAATTGGGTCGTCTGACCGTCGGTTGAAGCGCTACCAGTGAGCCCTCCGCGATCATGTCGCGGACCAAGGTCGACCAGCCAAGCGCCATCCCTCTACCTTCCTTTACCGCGGACATCATCAGGGGATAATTGTTATAGCGAATGGACGGAGTCTGGTTCGACGGCGTCACGCCGGCCAGCCTGCACCATTGCTCCCAATCCAGCCATCTGACGTCATCCGTATCCATGTGCAGGAGCGGAACGTGGCTCAAATCGACCTCATGGATATCGCCAAGTCGATACCGTGCTGCGAATGCGGGGCTGCAGATCGGGAACACGACCTCGCTTTCCAACAACTGGTCGGACCCGTCAATACAGTCGTATCTGCCAAAGCGTATGGATATATCCGCTTGAACCATCTCCTTGTCGTCGGCGCGATCCACCGGAAGGATTTCGAACTGGATGTTCGGGAACGTCTCTTCGATCAGCGGTAGCTTGGGAAGCAGCCACAGGTGGGCAAAACCGAAGTGGGCGGCGATCGTGATCTTGTGGCGTTGTGGCGTAACGTCGGCTTGAAGACCGCGAATGGTCCCTTCGATGCGACTCAGGGACGACGACACTTCGTCATACAGAATTCTCCCTTGCCGAGTCGGCACCAACCGTGCACCTGTTCGATCGAAGAGCACGATCCCGATCGTATCTTCGAGGGCACGTATACGTTGCGAGATCGCGGGCTGTGTGCTGTCCAGTTCCTTCGCCGCTGCAGTCATCGATCCGAGCCGAACTACCGCTTCGAAAGCGGTCAGTGACTTCAATGAAGGGAGTGCCTTCGATTTGCTCATGGGTAGTGCTTCGACCGTGGGTGAATGTAGGGATATGCGGGAGGATGGAATCCTTCTTCCTCAGCATTACACGCGAAAATTTTCTTGGCAATTCGTGGACCGCATCGGCAGGAAGTGCTGCCTGACACGAGCCATCGATCGAGCCGCTCGGTCTCGCAATAAGGAAATTTGATGGGCTCCATAAATTTATGACCCTGTTCGACAAGCCGGTGTTCGAAGAAGATCAACGCTCACTACTGCGGCAACCTAATACTTTCACTTCAGGAGACACCGGTGACCGAATCCTTCAACGCGCTGTTGATCAAGGACGAAGATCGAAACAAGGAACCCGAGGTCGTGTTGCTCACGGCCGACGATTTACCGGCTGGGGACGTGCTAGTCCGGGTTGAATATTCGAGCCTGAACTATAAGGATGCGATGGCCGTTACGGGGACCGGGAAGATCGTTCGGAGCTACCCGATGGTTCCTGGTATTGACTTGGCAGGCACGGTTCTCCATTCGGACTCACCGTCTTATGTGCCGGGACAGAAGGTCGTTCTGACCGGATGGAGCGTGGGTGAGCGGTATTGGGGCGGCTATACGCAGGTGCAGCGTGTGAAATCGGAGTGGCTCGTTCCCTTGCCATCCGGGCTGTCGACACATCAGGCCATGGCAATCGGTACGGCGGGATTTACCGCAATGCTTTGCGTGCAGACGCTCGAGGAAGCAGGTATCGAACCCGGTGCAGGAAGCGTGCTGGTTACGGGCGCGGCGGGCGGCGTGGGTAGCGTCGCCGTTGCGCTGTTGGCGTCCCTGGGTTACCGGGTGTCGGCCCTCGTCCCTCATCCAGCATTGGCCGAGCAAGTCGAGTATTTGCGCAACCTGGGCGCGCAAGAGGTGATTTCGGGGGACGAATGGCGCACCGCGCCGGCGCCGCTTGAAAAGCAGCGATGGGCAGCGGCGATCGATACCGTCGGGTCGGTCGTTCTTGCGCGTGCGCTGGCTGAAGTGTCGTACGGCGGGGCGGTGGCCGCGTGCGGGCTTGCCGGCGGATCGGACCTGACGACAACGGTGATGCCTTTCATTCTGCGTGGCGTGAGGTTGCTGGGCGTTGACTCGGTGCAATGTCCGGCGGAGCGGCGTGCGAACGTCTGGGAGCGAATCGCGCGGCAAATTGCGGACACGCGGCTCGATCAGGTTGCTTCGACCATCGGCCTGAGCGAAGTAGTTCGGTACGGCGCCGAGCTGATGAGCGGAAAGACGCGTGGGCGGACCGTGGTGGATGTTAACCGCTGAGCATACGAATCACACAACACAAAAAAGTCGGAGACACCCATGTCGAACATCGCACATTCGCTACAGCCGCTGCTTGCGCCCGCGTCGATCGCCCTGGTCGGCGTTTCGCCGCAAGCCGACGCGACCGGCAACGATATGCTGCTGGAACTCAGGCAGTCCGGCTATGCCGGGACGATCTATTTCGTCAATCCGAAGTACGACCAGATTGACGGGGTACGCTGTTACGCTACGCTGGCCGAGCTGCCTGGCATACCGGACTTGACGGTTCTCGCCGTCGGCAACGCGCGGCTCGAGGTTCTGGTCGACGAGGCGATCCGGAGCGGTACACGAGCGCTCGTGCTTTTCGGCAGCGCTCACCTCGAGGAGGAGCACGGGTGCGAATCGAAGCTGGTGGATCGCATCCGCGCCAAGGCCAGGCAGGCCGGAATCCCGGTATGCGGTGCAAACTGCATGGGCTATTACAACCTCGATCAGAGCCTTCGCGTGTTCCCGCAGTTTCTGCCGAGGCGACTGGTTAGCGGGAACGTCGCCTATATCAGCCAATCCGGCTCCGCGCTGACCGCATTGCTCTGGAACAACAGCAAGTTGAGGTTCAATCTCGCCGTGTCGTCCGGCCAGGAAATCGTAACAACCGCGGCCGATTACCTCGACTATGCGCTGGACATGCCGACCACCCGCGTAGTGGCAATGTTCCTTGAGGCAATCCGCGATCCCGACAAGTTCGCGCGTGCGCTCGAAAAGGCGAACGCGAAGGAAATTCCGGTCGTGGTGCTGAAGGTTGGTCGCACCGAGGCATCGGCCGCGCTCGCACTCAGTCATACGGGGGCTGTCGCCGGGAATGATGCGGTGTACCAGGCGTTGTTTGCCCGTTATGGTGTCGCGGTGGTGGAAACGCTCGACGAGCTCGCGGCCACGGCCGCGCTGTTCTCGATGCCGAATCGCGTAGCCGCGGGCGGAGTCGCGGCGATCCTCGATTCGGGCGGTGAGCGCGAACTTCTTGTCGACGTTGCCGAGAAGATGGACGTTCCGTTCGCAAGTATCTCGGAAGAAACCCGGGATGTGCTTCGAAACGAGCTCGACCCTGGTCTCGAGCCGATCAACCCGCTCGACGCATGGGGTACCGGGAGGGACTACGAAAGGATCTTCAGCAATTGCTTCAGTGCGCTGGTTCGGGACCCGGCCACGTCGGTGGGTGTGCTGGTTGCCGACGTAACTTCGGGCTTCTGGCTTCACGAGGGTTTTGCACGTGTTTGCCGCAGTCTCGCATATCGCAGCGACAAGCCGATCGTGCTTGTCACGAACCACGTCGGTACGGAAACACAAGATCTCGCGATGAGACTTGTCGACCAGGGCGTGTGCGTTCTGGACGGTACCAAACCGGCACTGCTGGCGTTAAAGCACGCGATGGCTTATCGCGACTTCCTGCACCGAGCGTACGACACACTTCCCGACCCTGTGGAGCCGACGATCAAGGCGCGCTGGAGACATCGGCTGGCTGCCGGCGGGACGCTTGGCGAGGCCGAAGGGCTGTCTCTGCTGGCCGATTACGGAATTTCGGTCCAGCGGTCCATGCATGCCGAGTCGGTCGAAGCGGCCCTCGATGGATCCGACTCGCTCGGTTATCCCGTCGTTCTGAAGACTGCGATGCCTGACATTCTCCACAAATCCGACGTTGGGGGTGTCGCACTGAATCTGCGGGATCGCGAAGCGGTGCGTGACGCGTATCTGAACATCTCAGGTCGCCTCGGTCCGAAGGTGCTCGTGGGGGCGATGGCTGAAGGGTCGGTTGAACTGGCAATCGGCGTGCTGCAGGACGAGCAGTTCGGATCGGTCGTGATGGTTGCAGCCGGGGGGATCTTCATCGAGTTGCTACGCGATCGTGCAGTTCGCCTCGCCCCCTTCGGGGTGACGACTGCGCACGCGATGCTGGATTCCCTTGCTTGTCGCCCGCTGCTTGATGGCTTGCGTGGAGCGCAAGCGTGCGATGTCGGCAAGTTGGCGCTCGCGCTGTCACGCGTGTCCCTGCTTGCACACGATTTGGGCGATCTCATCGGAGAAATGGACATCAATCCGATCAAGGTCAGCCATCGTGGTTGCATCGCTGTCGATGCATTGGTCACGCCGAAGCATACGCCTGTCGACCATCGCGAAGAAGCACGTGAAGTGGTCTAGGGTTGTTCGGCCGAGCAACGCGGATGGCAACGCAATATCACTCCGAATCGACACGATTGAAAGGTAGCGATCAATGGCAGACTACACAGCAACCGTCGAGTGCGAGATCGACGGCAGGGTCGGAATCCTGCGTCTCAACCGACCGAGACAACACAATGCAATCAACCAGCAGATGATGACCGAGGCGACCGAGGCTTTGCGTCGCTTCAACGAAGACGAGCGGATTCACTCGATTCTCGTGACAGGTAGTGGCGCATCGTTCTGTGCCGGATTTGACCTCAAGGAAATCGCGGCGAAGGGCTATACGACCATGTCGCAATGGCGCGATGCGATTACTGCCGACTTCGAATTCGTCATGCAGTTCTGGACATCGGTTAAGCCCACCGTCGCTGCGGTGCACGGCTATTGTCTTGGAAGCGGCCTGGAACTGGCTGTCGCGTGCGATGTGACGGTGGCGGACGAGAAGGCGACGTTTGGCGAGCCGGAGGTGAAGTTCGGCTCAAGCATAGTGGCGCTGATCTTACCCTGGATCGTCGGGCCGAAGTACGCGAAGGAATGGTTGCTGACCGGCAACGATCGTATGCCGGCGTCGCGTGCGGCTGAAATCGGCTTGGTGAATCGGGTCGTGAGCGAGGGGACAGTAGAGGCCCGGGCACTCGAACTGGCGCACGAAATTGCCGCCGCATCGCCCATGTCCGTGCAGATGACCAAGCGGGCCATCAACCGCACTGCAGATATCCAGGGAATGCGAGAAGCGCTGCTGTCTGCGGTCGATACATCGATCCTCATCGAATCGAACTTGAGCCCGGAAACCGCGGAGTTCAACCGAATCGCCAATCGCGACGGTATGAAAGCCGCGGTTGCCTGGCGCGACGGCAGACACTGACTGGATGCCTGAACTGCAGCAAGGACGCCAGCCCGGCGTCCTTGCTCTTTGCGATTGCGCGGGACGATCAAACCCGCTCACGGTGCCGCTGCTGCGAGCATCGCCAAATTCCAAGTCCTCATCGATGGATCACGATTCTGCATTTCCTGGCACCGTCCATGCGAGGCAGTTCAAGTGTTCACCCGCGAGGTGATCGCGGTAGATTGCCGGTCCGAGCTGCGCCATAAGAAAAATGCATTGCTTCCATGCAATTTCTGGTGGTGGTGCGCCGATTATGGTTGTCGATACTGGAACCGTCTCCCGAGTCAGCCAAACCAGTTTTCGCGGCTCACGGGGAACGAGAAATCACCGCTAACCGACATCACCTATCAGGGACGCAGCATGGCATCGCTCTCATTTCACATCGACGAGGCGTCTGGGCGCATCGATATCGTTTCAGACAGTCAAGTGCGGCCGGTCAATGCACTTTGGTTGCGCGAACGTGCCCAGGACACCGGTAGTCTGGATCCGATCACGCAGCAACGGCTTTTCGATCCCCACATGATGGATCCGGAGCTACGAATCGTGAAAGTCGTGCGACTGGACAACGGTGAGATTCGGGTGACCTTCAGCGATGGTTATACGGGAAGCTATTCCACATCGATCTTTCTGGCCGAGTTTGATTCCAGCGATGGATTGCCGCGAGCCGAACCATGGATGAGCGATCTCGACCAATCGAGAATCCGCTTCTCCTATCTCCATCTCGACGACGATCGGCAACGTCTCCTTGCGATGGAGGCGTACCTTCGCTTCGGTGCGATCATTCTCCAGGATGTACCGACCGACCCGGAGCGCATCCTGGAAGTTGCGGAGAAATTCGGCCACGTGCGGGTGACGAACTTCGGCCGCTATTTCGAAGTGTATTCGCGCCCGAACTCCAACGATCTCGCCTATCGTCCGGTCCGCTTGGGCCCGCATACCGACAACCCGTACCGCGAGCCCGTGCCGGGCATTCAGCTCCTGCACTGCTTGATCAACGAAACGAGCGGCGGCGATTCGACGCTTGTCGACAGCCTCAGCGTCCTGCGTGATCTCGCGCATGAGGATCCGACGGGCGTCGACCTGCTCGCGAAGATCTCGGTGAAATTCCGCTTCCTCGATGGAGATACGGAACTGATCGAACGCCGACCGATGATCGAACTGGATCATCTGAAGCGCCCGACCGGCGTGCACTACAGCCCGCGGCTGGATTACTTGCCGCTGATGGACGCGGTGACGACCGTCGCCTTTCATCGTGCGCGCATGCGTCTTGGGGAAATGTTCTCCGATCCGCGCTACGAACTGCGCTTCAGATTGCAGGCTGGCGAACTGATGATGTTTGACAACAATCGCGTCTTGCATGGACGGACTGCATTCGATCCGAACGAGGGTCGTCGGCACCTTCAGGGATGCTACATCGATCTCGACGGACCGCGAGGGCGCTACAAATCTCTTGCACGCCGGCTCGCCGGCTGCCTTGCGTAATCGCATTCGCTCGATCCATCGGAAAAATCATGACCGAAAAGGTGAAGTTCAAACAGATGAAGGACGGCACGTTCGAGGAGTACGCGCTCCTTCGAGAGCTCGAAGAGCCGTTCCTGCGCCGCACGGCTCAAAGGCTGATCGATGAGTTGAAGCGCCAGAAGTTCGAAACGCTCGAAGGCTATCGCGTCACTCGATATGAGCACGCTCTGCAAACCGCTACGCGTGCGCTGCGGGATGGTGCCGATGACGATTGGGTCGTGGGTGCACTGTTCCATGACATCGCGGACGGTTTGGCGCCGCAAAACCACGATCGCGTTGCCGCGGAAGTGTTGCGTCCGTTCGTCCGTGACGACGTGTGCTGGGTCGTGCAGCACCATGGCATATTTCAGACGTACTACTACGGCCATCACTATGGCTGGGACCGGTTTGCCCGAAACGAGTTTCTGACCCATCCGTTCTATCAGAAGGCAGTCGACTTCTGCGAAAGGTGGGATCAGTCGTCGTTCGACGACGAATACGCTTCCGAGCCGATCGAAACCTTCGAGCCGATCGTCATGCGCGTTTTCTCCCGAAAGGCGTATGCCACGAGTTGATTTCATCGAAGCACGTGGTGCGATCTGCCATTCGCCAGCGGCCGGATGTTGGTTGATCCTGGTTGCGACGAGTGACGGATTGACCGATGCGAGAAAACCGGGCATCCGTCTCGAATAACGGGAAGCGCCAAAGCGACCTGGCTCGTAAGCCGTGCGCGAGAACATATTCAAAACATGGAGTGAGACAAAATGAGTGAAATCGAGTACGTCCCCCAACAGTCCGGCTCGCATGGACGACCAAGCGACGAGGCCCCGAAGACATTGTCTGGCCATCTGGGAACACTGGACATTGTGTTCACCGTTCTTGCGTACAACGCACCGCTGACGGTCGTCATCGGCATGATCCCGCTCGTCATGTCGATGGGAAACGGCCTTGGCGCGCCGGTGACGTTTCTCGTGGCCGGCGCAATGATGCTGCTCTTTGCCGTGGGTTTCACGACGATGTCGAAACACGTTCCCAACGCCGGCGCGTACTACGCGTATATTTCGGCTGGCCTGGGTAAGCCGCTTGGGCTCGGCAGCGCGTTCATGGCAATCACGGCCTACTTCTTGATGATCGTCGGGGTATATCTGTACGTGGGCGTCATCTACGTATCGTTATTCAAGTCGTTGTTCAACGCCGAGCCGCTTCCGTGGTGGCAGTGGTCGTTGCTGGTCTGGGCGATCGTTTCGGTTCTCGGTTATCTGCGGATCGAATTCTCTGCGAAGGTGCTGACAATAGCGCTGGCGTGCGAAGTGATTCTGGTATGTGCGTGGGAGCTTGCGATTGTCGGCACACGCGGGGCGTCGCACTTGACCATCGACTGGCTCAAGCCTTCCGTCGTCACGTCCGGATCAGCAGGACTTGCCATCCTGTTCGCGGTGACGTGCTTCGCTGGCTTCGAGGCGACTGCGGTGTTTCGTGAGGAGGCGCGCGATCCGGCCAGGACGGTTCCTCGCGCAACCTACGTGGCCATCCTGGTCATGGCAGCCCTGTTTGCGTCGGGCGCGTACTTCTTCATCACGGCGACGGGCCCGGCAAAGGCGCTGGCCTTGTCTCAGTCAGATCCCAGCAATTCCGTGTTGAGCTCGATCGGAACCTTCCTGGGGAAAACGGGCCTTGAACTGGTGAATGTGCTGATGTGCTCCAGCATCTTCGCATGCGCGCTGGCGATGCATAACATTTTGTCGCGATACATCTACTCTCTCGGCGTCGACGGGACTTTCCCGAAAGCGTGCAGTGCCGTTCATCATCGGCATGGTTCGCCTCATCGCGCGTCGCTGATCGTATCCGTACTTTCCATTGCTGGCCTGTTCTATGTCGTCCAGCAATCGATCGCACCGTATGACGGTTACGCTGCCCTGATGGGCGTGTCCGGCTATGCGTTGCTTTTGCTTCAGGTATTGACGTCGGCATCCGTCATCTCGTTCTTCATCGGCAGATCGTTGGCAGTATCCCGGATCAAGACATTCTGGATTCCACTGGTCAGTCTCACCGGGCTAACGGCGACGGCATGGCTCGCGACGATCAACATGGCGTTGCTGACGGGCAGCGAACGCGCGGCCGAGATCTTGCTCTTCATCATCTTCGGGTCGCTGGTGGTGGGTGCGATCTACGCCCTTGTTCTTCGATCGAAGAGACCAGCGGTGTATCGAGCGATCGGCCGGCAGACGATTTAGCGGGGCGGTCGGTATGTGCACCCCGGCTATGGAGTGTCGGGGGCGAAAGGCAGCACTTCAGTATCCATTTGAGCAGCAAAAGACCATCATGAAAAAGTCATACGATTATGTCGTCGTCGGTGCGGGATCGGCCGGTTGCGTTTTGGCGAACAGGCTGACGGAGGACCCGGATGTCCGAGTGCTGCTGCTCGAGGCGGGGCCCGTCGATCGCAGCTTGTTCATCCATATGCCTGCCGGTGTGTATCGAGCATGGAAGGATGAGCGGATCAACTGGAACTACGTCAGCGAACCCGAGAAGCGCATGCGAGGCAGAGCCATCGCCGTTCCCCGCGGAAAGGTGCTGGGCGGCAGCTCGTCCATCAACTCGATGGTGTATTTTCGCGGCCATCCGACGGACTTTGACGAATGGGCGCGTGAATTCACGCTGCCCGACTGGGACTTTGCACACTGCCTGCCGTATTTCAAAAAGGCCGAGCGTAACGAGCGAGGCGCAGATGACTGGCATGGCGACGCAGGCCCGCTCGGGGTGAGCAAGGGCGATACGCCAAACGTTCTTTTCGACGCGTTCGTCCAGGCAGGCGAGGAGTCCGGATATGGGCGTACTGATGATCTCAACGGCTTTCGTCCGGAGGGGCTCGGTCGCTACGACAACACGACGTGGAACGGGAAGCGCAGCTCGACTGCAGTCGCCTATCTTCATCCTGTCGCACACCGGGAAAACCTGACCGTCTTGACTGGTGCGTCGGTTCTGCAGGTGCTGTTGACTGGCGATCGCGCCACTGGCGTGATGTTCGAGCGGAACGGCGTTGTGTCGTCCGTAGCGGTCGACCGGGAAATCATCCTGTCGGGTGGGGCAATCAATTCGCCCCATATCCTGATGTGTTCCGGTATTGGCCCGGCTGACGAACTTCGAAAAGCGGGTGTCCGAACGCAAGTCGAATTGCATGGAGTCGGGCAGAATCTGCAGGACCATATCGACTTCGTCATGCAGTGGAAATGCGAAAGGGCGGTTACATGGAACAACCTGACCAATCCACTCGTGCAGCTCGGTTTGGGCGCACGCTGGGTAATGAACAAAAGCGGACTGGTCAGCTCGCCGATCTGGGAGGCCGGTGGCGTGATTCGCACCGAAAGTAGTCCGCTCAGGCCGAATATTCAATATCATTTCGCGCCTGTCGCGATCGACTATTCCGGGGCGAAGATCCGCCTCATTCAGGGATTCCAGTTTCACGTATCGCAACTTCGCCAGGAGTCGAGAGGGTACGTCGGTCTCAAGAGCGGCAATCCGAAAGAGGCACCTAGCATCAACTTCAATTTTCTGGCCACAGACAAGGACAAACGTGAACTCGTCGAGGCCGCGCAGGCCGCGCGCCACATTGTCGCGCAGCCGTCGTTTCGCGGTTTTGCCGGCGACGAGATTTTGCCTGGCGGCAAATATCGCACCGATCGCGACTTGCTCGAATACATCGAATCGGCGGCCGAGACCGAATTTCACCCGTCCTGCACGTGTCGAATGGGCCACGACGACATGGCAGTCGTCGACGAGCAGCTTCGGGTGCGTGGCGTGGATGGGTTGCGAGTCGTCGACGCGTCGGTGATGCCGAACGTCATCAGCTCGAACCTGAACGCGACGGTCATCATGATTGCCGAAAAGGCGGCCGATATGATTCGTGGCAAAGCGCCTCTCGCACCCCACCGGCCTCGCTTCTTCTTCGATGCCTAGAAGTCGGTCGGTACAGACTCTTTCATTACTTCAAGCCTGCCTTTCGAGGGCCCCAACATGAACGATTACACGAAATTCTTTATCGACGGATCGTGGGTCGATCCGGTTCATCCGAGAACGATGGCGGTAATCGACCCGAAGGACGAATCCACGTTCGCAACCATTTCGCTCGGGTCTGCCCATGACGTAGAACGCGCAGTGCAAGCGGCGCGCGCTGCGTTTCCGGCATTTTCGCTTCTTTCGAAAGCAGAGCGTCTCGCGTTGCTTCGCAAGGTTCTCGCGGTATACGTCGAGAGAATCCACGATATCGCGGCTGCGATCCATCGCGAGATGGGGGCGCCGCCGGACTTCGCATTGCACGCCCAGGCGGCGAGCGGGCAAGCACATCTCGAAGCAACCATCGCGGCACTGGAAGCGTTCGAGTTCGACGAGCACCGTGGTAGCACGATGGTGATTCGTGAGGCAATCGGTGTGTGTGCACTGATAACGCCGTGGAACTGGCCGATCAATCAGATTGTCTGCAAGGTCGCGCCCGCGCTTGCGGCAGGTTGCACGGTGATCCTGAAGCCGAGCGAGATCGCGCCGATCAGCGCACTGGTGTTTGCGGAGATTCTGGATGCTGCCGGGGTTCCGTCGGGTGTTTTCAATCTCGTGAACGGAACGGGTCCGGATGTCGGTCAGGTGCTCGCTGAGCATCCCGAAGTGGATATGGTGTCGTTTACGGGATCCACCCGGGCCGGGGTTATCGTGGCCAAGGCCGCGGCCGAGACGGTGAAGCGCGTTGCCCAGGAACTAGGCGGCAAATCGGCGAATATCATTCTTGCGGATGCCGATCTGGAATCCTCGGTGACGGAAGGCGTGCACGCATGCTTCAGCAACAGCGGCCAATCGTGCGATGCGCCCACGCGGATGCTCGTGCCGAGAGATAGGGCCGATGAGGCGTACCGGATCGCGAAGGCAGCCGCGGATTTGTATCAGGTCGGAGGAACCAGGGAGAACGATCTGGGGCCGCTGGTGAGTGAACTGCAATTCGAAAAAGTGCAGCACTACATCAACGCGGGAATCGAGCAGGGCGCGAAGTTGCTGTCCGGCGGAGCCGGAAAGCCAGAAGGTCGCGGGCGTGGTTATTTCGTCAAGCCGACGGTCTTTGGCGATGTCACGCCGGACATGAAGATTGCCGAGGAGGAAATCTTCGGGCCGGTTCTGGCAATCCTGCCTTATGACGATGAGGAGGATGCCGTCAGAATGGCGAATGACACCGTCTTCGGGCTCGCCGCCTATGTGCAGTCGACGGACCTCGCACATGCACGTCGCGTCGCCAGGCAGATGCGCGCGGGTTCGGTGTACGTCAATTATCCGGATTGGGACGTAAGCGCTCCATTCGGCGGGTACAAGCAGTCAGGAAACGGGCGTGAATACGCCGACTTCGGCATTGCCGACTTTCTGGAGATCAAGGGCATTGTCGGCTGGGGACGCGCGTAGCCCACAGGGTCTGGTCGTTCAAGGCCAATAGTCGAAAGCGACGGCGAATGTTCTTTCCGGCCACGGTCGTCGTAGACGATTCGTGGCCGGGAATGCAGAGGCATTGCAGGGGACAAAACTCATGGGCGCGGGCTAGCGCTAGCGGCGCACCGTGCGCGCATCTCGATCAGCGCAGGCGCGTGCGACGCAAAAGCAGCCCGAATTTCGGCGGGTGGGGTTACCCCCGAGGGGGGTGACCGGATGCCCCGGCTTCCACGACCGGCCAGCGGATTGCACCGCTCCAGGATGAGATCTCCGTGCGCTGTCGTCGACCGAATCGTGCGGTGCGTCGTAAATGGCTCAGCACCGGCGGCGAATTGTCGAAGCTGTGTTGCCTTTCTTGAGCGGTATCCGCGTTGTGCAGGGCGCGGTATTCGCCGCCGCGCCCCGCATCTGGCTCCTGCCAAATCCTGTGTGTCGTCGCCGTCAACGGGCGGCGGCAGACCACTAGAGTCCCAGATACCTTCGAACTGCCGGCAAGCCCGGTTTCCCGTCGATAGTCGTGACGCCGGTCAGCCATGCATCGAGAACCTGCGGATTGTGCTGCAACCACGTTTTCGCCACGACCATCGGATCCGCCTTCTTGACTACCGATTGCATGATTTCCTCTTCCATCCGGTTGGTGAACCGCAGATTTGAGACGAGTTTGGCAGCATTCGGGCAACGATCGGCGTAGCCGTTCGCAACGACTGTATGAACCTGGGCGGCACCGTAGTTCGGGCCGAATGCCTCGTCTCCGCCGGACAAGTACTTGATTCTGTATGTCAGGTTCATCGGGTGAGGTTCCCACCCAAGAAAGACGATCCATTCCTTGTGAGCGATCGCCCGATCCACGGAAACGAGCATGCCTGCTTCGCTGGATTCCATGAGTTTGAAATCGCCGAGATCGTGCTGGTTGGATTTGATCATCTTGCTGATCGAAAGATTTCCGTCATCCCCAGGCTCGATGCCGTAGATCTTTCCGCCGAGTTTTTCCTTGAATTTCGCAATATCGTCAAAGGATTTGAGTCCGGCGTCATAGACATAATCAGGTACGGCAAGCGTAAATTTCGCGTCGACGAGATTGGGAGGGGTGAGAAGAGTGACGGCGTGCGAGTCGAGGAATGGTTTTGCGATGACTTCCTGGGAAGGGGTCCAGTATCCCAGATAGATGTCGAGATCCTGTTTCTTCAGGCCGACGTAAGCAAGTGGAATGGACAAGGTCGACGACGTCGGCTTATAGCCGAGCCCGAGCATCAAGTTCGACGCGAGTGCGGTCGTCGATTCCAGGTCGGCCCAGCCGATCTTGGCGAACCGAGGCGCGGAACACGTGGAGACGTTGTCGGCAAATGCCTGCGTACCGGTCAACAATCCGGCAGTCACCATGGCCGTGACGATAATGTTTTTCATGAAAAGCACCTCAGTCGATGGATTGAAAAATATTGGGATAAATGGTGCGTTGATGAAGTGGATGTCAATAAAGGAAAAGGATGTGAAGCCGGATCGAGTAATATATTTGCCTTTGATTGGCGGTATTAACGAATGCTGCTGTCCGCTCAGCATGCTATATTCTTGAAATCCCATCTTTTCCTATGATTTATGGTGGCTCGTATAGAGCACCTTTGCCGTGCCACCGGATGGAAGCTTCGCTCGATTCCGGTGATCATAAATATAAGAAAATTGCATGCGGCGTATGCGAATTTCCTGGGGTTTGCGGAATATATCGGCCGTGCGTCTCGCGTCATGAATTTTGTATGAGTATTGCGCTTCGTGATTTTCCGCCGTCGTCGCGCGATCGCGCTCATCCACACGTTCGCTGCGACTGACTCGCTGGCTCAGGAATGACGATCCTTCGGCAGTCGCTGGCCGGCTGCACCGCGCATCCGAACTTTCATTCGAGGCCGTCGACAAGCAAGTCCAGGCAGGCCGATCAGACCGGCGACGTGCGTCGTGAAGGAGGGAACGCGGATGCCGCACGCGTGCCGCATTGCACGGTTCGGCAACGCGGCGGCGCGGGCAAGGCGATCGGGCGCAGTCCGGCGATGGTCACCGACATGCATTGCGGATGCGAAGCGCAACCGCGCGTGTTGCAGTGCCGACATGGCACGTCTTCACCTCGAGGGGCGAGTCGAGGTTTCGCGCAGTGACCCGGTTCCAGTCTGAAAGCGTGTGTTCGACCGAATCGGCCGCAGCCGATGGGCGTCCATAACGCGCCACGATTTTCAGCATAAGCGGATCTGAAGCAATGCATGGGCTTTTTTTCCACCACTAGTCTGAAGCTCAGGTGTTCCGGATCCGGTGGCGCGTATTGCCGGGGGGCGGGCGCCCGGGCGCGTGAACGGTGTACTTCCGCGTGAGACCAAGAGCAGCGCTTCTGTGGTGGGCCGGTGAAATCAGCAAGGCGGTCTACGGTTTGCGGTGGCTCGTATTCATACAAGTTTTACCTACTGGAGTCGAAGATGAAGTCCGTGTTCAAGCTGGGATTGATCGCCGCATCCCTGATCAGCGCGTCCGCGATGGCGGCTCAGGTGACCTTCGTATCGTGGGGAGGCAACTATCAGGACGCTCAGGATAAGACTGCCCTCAAGCCGTTCGCTGCCGCAGGCAACGTGCAGGTCAAGAGCGATTCGTACAACGGCGGTATCGCGCAGATCCGAAGCCAGGTGCAGACGAACAACGTGACGTGGGACGTCGTCGACATGCAATTGTCGGATGTCACCCGCGCATGCGACGAGGGGTTGCTCGAGAAAATCAACCCGAACAACCTGGCTGCCGCTCCAAACGGCACGCCGGCGAAGAGCGACTACGTGCCGAACGGTGTTTCCGAGTGTATGGCCGGGAATATCGCGTGGTCGTCGCTCATCACTTACAACACGGATAAGTTCAAGGGCCACGAGCCGAGCAAGATTGCGGACTTCTTCGACTTGAAGAAGTATCCCGGCAAGCGCGGCCTGCGGAAGTCGCCGGAAGGCGCGCTGGAGTGGGCCTTGCTGGCCGACGGTGTGGCGCCGGCGGACGTCTACAAGGTCCTGGGCACGCCGGCGGGGCTCGACCGCGCGTTCAAGAAGCTGGACACGATCAAATCGTCGATCGTCTGGTGGGAGACCGGCTCGCAACCGGTTCAACTGTTGGCTGACGGCGAGGTGACGATGACCAGCGCGTACAACGGCCGCATCTACGCCGCGATGATGCAGGACAAGAAGCCGTTCAATTTCATTTGGGACGGTCAGGTCAAATATCTGGAAGGCTATGTGATCGTCAAGGGTACGAAGAATCTGAAGGCGGCACAGGATTTCGTCAAGTACGCGACGCAATCCGCGGTCCTGGCGAAGCTCGCTCCGCTGACGGCAAACGGCCCGATCAGACAGTCGTCGGTCGCGATGGTCGATCCGAAGGTGTTGCCTTACCTGCCGACTGCACCGGCCAACCAGAAAGGTGCGGTCGAGTCCGACGTCGCTTTCTGGGCTGACCACTCCGACGACCTGAACCAGAAATTTGCAGTCTGGCTCAGCAAGAAGTAATCGGGTCGCGCATTCGATCCTGCCCGGATGGTGCATGCCGCTCTTCGATGATCGGATCGGGAGGCGGTCGCTCATCCGGGCTTTTTCACGCGTGGCCTCCGTGTGCGCATGCAGTGTTTTATGGACAGCAAGGCGGGCGTCGATCTCGCTGCACTAATCAAGGGTAAATGAAATGACTTTCAAGCGAATGTTCCACGCGGTGGAAACGCATGCTGGCGAGCCGATGCGGGTGATCACCGGCGGCGTGCCGCACATCCCGGGCAACACGGTTTACGAGCAGATGAAATGGCTCGAGGAAAACGACGATCAGATTCGTCAGCTGATGTTGCGTGAGCCGCGCGGCTATCCGCCGGTGTGCTGCAATCTGGTCGTGCCGGCGAAGCATCCGGATGCGGCGGCCGGCTACATCATCATGGAGCAGGTGGAGTACCCGGTGATGAGTGGCGGCAATACCATTTCGGTTGCAACCGTGCTGCTCGAAACCGGGATGCTGCCGATGACCGAACCGGTCACGGAGTTTCAACTCGAAGCGCCGGCGGGTCTCATCGGCATCAAGGCCGAGTGCAAGGGCGGGAAAGTCACGCAGGTCACCTTCAAGAACGTTCCCGCGTTCGCGCCGTACCTCGATGCGGTCATTGACGTTCCGACGCTGGGCAAGGTCACGGTCGACGTGGGCTGGGGCGGCATGTTCTACGTGATCGCCGACGTACGTCAATTCAAGGGCCTCGAGCTCATTCCCGAACACGGCAAGGAGATCGCCCGGGTCTCGGCGCTGATTACGAAGGCGGCGCAGGACCAGCTGCCGGTCTCGCATCCTCACTATCCGGGCATCGGCATCACCATTGCGCAGTTGTCGGGTCCCACCGAAAACCCGAACGCCGATTGGCGAAATGCCGTGACGGTGGCGAGCGGCGCCATCGATTTCGACAATCCAGCCACCTGGACGGGGGCAATCGATCGGTGTGCTTGCGGTACCGGCACTTGCGCAAAGATGGCCACGCTCCATGCGAAGGGCGAGCTCAAGCTGGATCAGCCATTCCGGCATGAAGGGCTGCTCGGCATTACGTACACCGGCAATCTGATCGAAGAGACGCGGATCGGCGACTTTAAGGCGGTTGTTCCGACCATCTCGGGTCGTTCCTGGATCTACGGCTACAACACGTGGGTGCTGGATCCGACCGATCCGTTCCCGAACGGCTATACCGTTGGCGATTTGTGGGCGTGATCTGCCGGATCTGATGGGGCGAATGCATGGACCGGACAGGTGAGTCCGGCCATGCCGGGGGGGCCGCGTCAGCCGTCAGTGCGGCCCCCGCGTCATTCGGATCGATTGAACTCGCGGATCCTTGCGAGCACGGCGTCAGGAACCTCGAGTTCGGTAACGTCAAGATGGCTGCCGGGAATGCGCACACCCAGCCCGGCAAGGCGTTCGATCTGGGCGGACAGCCTGCTGGCAAAATCCGGCACGAGCAGATCCGGTTTGAATGCGACCACGAACAGGCCGACTGCTGGACAGTCGCTTCCCGATGCGAACGACGGCGCATCCATCGACCAGTTTCCGCCCGTCATGCCGGCGGCCATGATTTCGATCATCAGCGCGATATTGGCCCCTCGCGCGCCGCCGAATGCCAGTAGAAGGCCTTTGACGGCTTCCCGCGGATCCGTGGTCGGCTGACCGTTCGCATCGACCGCCCAACCTTCGGGAATCGTCCCGCCACTCTCGGCGGCCTTTCTGACGTTGACGAATGCGGTTGCGCTGGATGCCTGGTCGATCACAAACGGCTTGCCGCTGCTCGTCGGCGCAGCGAACGCCATCGGATTGGTGCCATACACCGGCTTGCAGCTCTCGAGCGTGGTCATCTGCGCGGTGGCATTCGTCACAGCGAGCGCCACGAGGCTCTTTTCGGCGAGGCGTCGTGGATAGTAGCCGAGCTCGCCGACCGTGTAGTTGTTCGACTGAGAAAAGACGGTAACGCCGAACGTGCCGGCGCGCTCGACGATCTGATCGAACGCGCGGTCAAAACCCAGTTGTGCGATGCCGCGGTGGGCTTCCGCCTGTAACACGGCGGGAGCAGGCGAGGTGAGAGACGGCTCGGCAGTTGTCGAGATGCGTCCTTGTCCGAATCCATCCAGATAGTCTGGAAGGTGGGCGAAGCCGACGGCGCGGCTGCCGGCCCATTCGGCCGAAACGACAGCGTTGGCCAGCGATGTTGCGATGGCATCGGTCGCGCCTGCGTCGAGTACTGCCTGTCGGGCGATTGCAAAAGCTTCTTGCGTTTCAAGTCGCATCATTGTCCTCTCACATAAATCGGGGCGCCGAGCGCGCCGTACCCGGATCCCGGCGCTGCCGGCATCAGCCGTGTCCGGCCTGCGCTCTCGGCGTCCATCAAATCTCATTCGAAGGCGAAACCGCGGCGCGTCTGGATTTTCGGTCCGGCGTGACCGGGAGCATAAACCGGGGGGATCCCCGCGGCCCGCGCCGGAGCCCGCAGCGACTCGATGTCGACGATAGCGGCCAGGATCCCGACACGCCACGAGCGTCCGTCGAAACGAGGGCTGGACGCCGGCTACACGCGGTCAGCGACGGGTCGTCCTGCCTGCGGTTGGTGATTCAAACTCTGCGCCTTGCTCGAACAATCGCCGTCGTCGTAAGCGGTGCTTATATTTAGCGATGGTGCGGCTTACGGTACCCGCTGCCCGCCTCGGTGACGCGGTAACGGGGTTCGTGCTCGGTTGAGCGACCGCACGCGGCGCGATCGCCAGGGTCGATGTTCTTGGCCCGACGATGCTTCGGCGGGATGCATGCCGCAATCGACTGGATCGCCTGTGATGCCGCGGCACTCGACAACGTTGCCGCAAGAAGCGCTTATACATAGCTGAAGGCCTGCTTACGATACTGTTCATGCGCCTCGTCGCAAGTACCCTCCATTCGGAATCGCCCGGGGTAGATGCCAGGGCGACATTGACGTGACTTCACCTGAAGGCGAAAGAACATCACGGGTGCCGATATATGCATGACGACGACTACGGCAGCATCTACCAAGGTGACGGACCGATCCTGGTGGCGGCACCGCACATCGGGACGTTCGTTCCAGAGGCGCTGACGTTGCAGCCGGCGTGGTCGGCGATACAGGGGCGGCTTGCCGATCCGACCGGATTCGTACTCCGGGCGGTCGCCGAGGCGCGCGGCTTCACGTGCATTGCCGCGCGCCATCACCCATGCATCATCGACTGCAACGTGCCGGCCGATCGCAGGCCGCTTTCTCCGGGGCTCGCGCACGCGAACCTGTGCCGAACCCATACGTCCGACGGAGAGCCCCTCTACGGGCAGGGTGAAGGACCGTCGGAGGAGGAGATCGCGCGGCGCGTTGCGCGCTACTGGCGACCGTATCATCACGCACTGGGCGGCGAACTGCGGCGTCTGCGCAGTGTGCACGACCATGTGCTTTTATTGATTTCCCACGCGAGCGCGTGGTTGTCTCCGTATCGACAGCAAGCCGGCACTTACGACTGCAACGTAGGAACCCACCACGGTTCGTCGTGTGACAGGCGCCTGGTGAGTGCACTCACCAAGACTGTCCAGCACGGAGGGCGATCATGGGTCGTGAACGGAAAGTGTGCGGATGTTTTTCCGGCGCAGCATTACGGGATGCCGGGCAGCGGCATTCATGTGATGGAGGTCGAGTTTGCGGGAAACTGGCGGAAGGAGTGTGAGCTCGAACCTGCGGTCACGCGTACGACCGCGGCGCTTTTCGGCGTGATGCTGGACAACCTGCTCGCGACCCTGGAGACGCTGCCGAAGAGCAGCGGCGTGCCTCATCCGGAGCCGTCGTTCAATCTGTATGGGTGACGGTTTCCGGCCGGTGTTGAATCGTGCTAGAGTCATCCGTCACTTTGATGCCAACCATGAAAGAGAGCGGACCTGAGCGATATCCCGACTGGGACCTTCTGGCGAGTTGGGTCGCCGTTGTGGAGGCGGGCTCCATCTCGGATGCCGCAGACCGGCTGACAATTTCCCAGGCGGGCGTCTCGCAGCGCATCAAGGCACTGGAGACGCTGCTCGACACGACCCTGCTCGATCGTACGACGCGGCCGGCTCGCCCGACCGCGGCAGGTCAGCGACTGTTCGAACATGCGACGGTGCTGCTGCAGGGCGCCGACCAGATGGTCGAAAGCGTCCGCAGCGTGTCCCGCGCGAAGCGGGTCGTCGTTCGGCTCGGATGCGTCGATTCATTCGCAGCGACGATCGGCCCGATCATCATCAAGGCGTTGTCCGGCACCTCGCACCAGATTCGTCTCTGGTCCGGCATTACGCCCGTGCTGGACGCGCAACTCGAGGCTCGTCAAGTTGACGTAGCGGTGACGACGAGCAGCGCCGCACAGGCGCCCGGCATTCGAAAGCAGAAGCTATTTTCGGAGCCGTACTTTGTCGTGCTGCCCAAGGGCTTCGAAATCGACCATTTCACCACGCTGGCGGACCTGAGCAGGCATCTCCAGTTGATCCGTTACAGTGCGCGGTCCGTGATTGGCCAGCATGTCGACGCGTACCTGGCCGCGCATGCGGAGAACATCGAGCGATCGTGCGAATTCGATGCGACGGATCCGATGCTGAGCCTGGTTGCGGCAGGGCTCGGGTTCGCCATTACGACGCCGATCTGCGTCTGGCAGTCCCGTCACTATGCGCCCGAGATCAGGGTCGTGCCGCTCTCGGCATTTTCACGACACGGCCGTCCGCACGCACGACTGAGCCGTTCGTTCTACCTGTCGTACCGGGAGAACGAACTCGGCCATCTTCCCGCCGATTTGTACGATCTGCTCTGTCGGGCCTACGAACGGCAAGTGTCGAAGGATATCGCGAAGGCGCTGTCGCTGCGGCCGGAAGACGTGTACCTGCGCGAAGAGGCGTGATCAGGGGAGTCGGCGCTCGGTTGTTCGCTGAAGCGATCGGCTCATGTTTTGTCGCCAGATCTGTCTCGTGGCATCCTCGATCATCCCGTGAAAGATCCCCATGACCTCGTCGATCGTGATCGTCTCGGACACGCGATGCTCGATCCAGAGGCCGTGTACCAGCGCCATGGCTTGAACGGCCCAGATGTAGGCCATGGTGTTGTCGCAGCCTGCCTGCCTCAGGTCATGCACGAAATTGGATCGCAGGCGTCGTGAAAACGCCGTGCACAGTCGCCGTACTTCAACGTCGTGAGCGGACGAACTCCACATGTGTGGCCACACGTTCGCGGCGCCGGGGCTCAGCACTTCGTCGCTGAAGCACATGTCCGCGGTGAATTTCATGCGTGCTACCGGCTCGTCGATCCCTCTGCGCCCTGCGGTCAGCTGCTCCCGGACGCGCCGGATAAGGTACACGAAGGTCTTGTAAACCAGATCTCCCTTGTTCTCGAAGTGATGGTGCACGAGGCCCACCGAGACGCCGGCGTGCTCGCTGACCTTGCGGATGGTCAGGTTCTCGAGGCCGACCTGGCCAACGACCTCCAGCGTCGATTCGATGAGCTTGTACCGCATCCCCTCGTATTGCACGGCGTCATCCTTGCGGCTGTCCGGCTGCGTGGTGCGGGCGCTGCTGTCATTCATGGTCGCTTCATTCCTTCAACAAGATGCTGCCCGGCCTGGGCGGCCGGAGCAGCCACGAGTGTGCCCAATATATACCCAACACACCAAACTGAACATTCGTTCATGTAATTTATTGGGGGCCATATCGATTGCCGTGAAATGAAATTGAACAAACGTTCACATCATTTTCGTGGCATGGGCCTGCTATCTCGCCAGAATGGTCGAGATGTTGGTGTAAATACTGACGCTGTCCAGCGAATTTTGTTTTTGATCGCTCGTAATTTGCATATATAGTCCATAGCGACGAGTTTGATCTGAACGGATGTTCAGTGAAATTCCCGGGTGAGTGTCACGGCGATCCGTCGAGATTGCATTGGGGCGAGATGCTTGGGCCGTCAGACGCCTTCCGTTTACCATTTGGGATTGAACAAATGATCAGCCTTTCGCGAAAATTGCTCGTCACGAGTCTGAGCGCCCTCGCGCTGTCCGCTGCCTGTGACGTTGCGTACGGCCAGTTGGTCGTGAAAATCGGAGTCTCGAGCCCGCTTACCGGGATCAATGCCGCCAACGGCAAGGACATCGAGAATGGCGTTCGCCTGGCAGTCGAGGAGGCGAACGCGCAGCACATCAAGCTCAGTGGACAGGATGTCCGGTTCGAACTCGATTCGGTCGACGATCAAAGCGATCCGCGCATCGGTGTCCAAGTGGCGCAGAAGCTCGTCGATGACGGCGTGGCCGCAGTTGTCGGGTATTACAACTCGGGGGTTGCACTGCCATCGGCGCCGATCTTCGCGAAGGCGGGCATCCCGTTGATCGACCCGGCCGCGACGAATCCCGCCATCACGCATCAGGGGTTGAAGACGGTCTTCCGGATTATTGCAACCGATACGCAAAACTCCGGCAACGCCGGCAAGTACGCGGTGACCGTCACGAAGGCGCAGCGCATTGCGGTCATGGATGACCGGACGGCCTTCGGGCAAGGCGCCGTCGAGGAGTTCAAGAAGGCCGTGGCCGCCGCCGGCGGCAAGATCGCGTCGTCCGAATACACCAACGACAAGGCGGTCGAGTTCAATGCCCAGCTCACGAACATCAAGGCGGCCAACGCCGATCTGCTGTTCTTCGGCGGCGGCGACAACCAGGCCGCACTCATTACGAAGCGGATGAAGCAGCTCGGCATGCGCACGCAGTTCGTCGGCAGCGGCGGCATCGCCGACAGCATCTTCATCAATGTCGCAGGCGCGGCAGCCGAGGGCGCGATGGCGTGGGAATACGGACGTCCGATCGACTCGCTGCCGCAAGGCAAGGCCTTCATGCAGAAATTCAAGAAGCGCTTCGGGGCGGACATCCTCACCTACGCGCCGTTCGCGTACGACTGCGCATAGGTGGCCATCAACGCGATGAAGCAGGCCAACTCTGCAAAGCCGGCGGAATTCCTGTCGGCGCTGCACGCGACGCACTACGAAGGCATCACGGGAAAGATCGCGTTCGACGCGAATGGCGATCTCAAGAATCCGACCTCGACGCTTTACCAGGTGAAGGGCGGTCGCTGGGTGCCGGTGACGACGATGGGTGCCGAGTAACGTGTCGGGACTTCATCACGTTGCACGATTCATTGCATAAGTCGACGTGAATAAAGGACGGCTTCGTTTTGTAGCCCCTACTCTCGAAACTGAAGTTGCCGTTTGACGCAAATCTGCCGCAAAGCCCCGTGGCACTAGGGAAAACCCGGTGGCGAATGCAAACAATGCGACGCTTTCAACCATTCGTTTTATTAAGGAGTTGCCGTGAGTTCAGGTCCTCAATTTCCGCTGCCGGCCAATGAACCGGAAGTATCCTTCCGCCCGGGAACCGCAGCTGCCGACGCACTGAGCAAAGCCCTCGAGCAACGTGAAGTCGTCGATATCCCGACCGTAATCGGTGGAAAGAAGTACTTCTCGAACGATACCGTCGAGGTTCGTGCGCCGCACGATCATCAGCGTGTGCTGGCTCGCATTCACCGCCCGACGGAAGCGCAGGTTGCCGAAGCGATCGCGAGCTCGAAATCGGTCGCGCGCGACTGGGCGAGCCTGACGCATTCGAGCCGCGCGACGATTCTTCATCGGGCCGCCGAGATCATCGCGACGCGTTTGCGCGTAAAGATCAATGCAGCGACGATGCTCGGCCAGAGCAAGACGATCGACCAGGCCGAGCCGGACAGTGCTTGCGAGCTCATCGACTTCCTGCGCTTCAATGCGTTCAACGCGCAGCGCGTGTACGCGGAGCAGCCGATGTCGGTGCCGACCGCGGTCAATCGTGCCGATTGGCGCCCGCTCGAGGGTTTCGTGTACGCGATCTCGCCGTTCAACTTCACGGCGATCGGCGGGAACCTGACGACCGCGCCGGCCATCATGGGCAACACGGTGCTGTGGAAGCCGTCGGAAAAGTCGGCGCTCGCGAACTACATCTTCTTCGAAGCACTGGAAGAGGCGGGCCTTCCGCCGGGCGTCATCAATTTCGTGCCGGGCGATGCCGAGATGACGACGCGCGTCGCGCTCGCCTCGCGCGATCTGGCGGGTATCCATTTCACGGGTTCGTCGGCCGTATTCCAGTCTCTGTGGAAGGGTGTCGCATCGAAGGTCGACGCATTCCGCACGATCCCGCGCCTGGTTGGTGAAACGGGCGGCAAGGACTTCGTCCTGGCGCATGCGTCGGCGAACCCGTCCGAAGTTGCCATTGCGCTCATTCGCGGCGCGTTCGAGTACCAGGGCCAGAAGTGCAGCGCGGCATCGCGTGCCTATATTCCGGTCAGCCTGTGGCCGGCGGTGAGCAAGGAACTGCGCGAGCGCCTGGCGGAACTCAAGGTCGGCGATGTCGCCGATGCCAACACCTTCATGGGTGCGGTGATTTCGGAGGTGTCGTACCAGAAGCTCAGCCGCGTGATCGCTGCGGCGAAGGAAGACGGCGCGGTGACCGTCGTGTCGGGCGGCAAGACCTGGTCGGATCCCGGCTACTTCGTCGAGCCGACTGTGCTGCAGGTATCGGATCCGCGCCACGCACTGATGACGGAAGAGCTGTTCGGTCCGGTTCTGTCGGTGTTCGTCTACGACGACAACGCCTGGACCGACACGCTCGAGCTCATCGACGCGACCAGCCCGTACGCGCTGACCGGTTCGATTTTCAGCACTGACCGCTTCGCGCTGCACCAGGCCGAGGCCGCGCTGATCAATGCCGCGGGCAACCTGTACCTGAACGACAAGCCGACGGGCGCGATGATCGGCCAGCAGCCGTTCGGCGGCGGCCGGGCGAGCGGCACGAACGACAAGGCGGGTTCGTACCTGAACCTGTTGCGCTGGGCGTCGCCGCGCGTGGTCAAGGAAACCTATCTGCCGCCGCGCGAATGGCAGTTCGGCGCGTAAGCCCGGGACGGGTTTGCGCAGGGCTTTGCCTCCGGCCAGGTTGCGAAGCCCAGAACAGGAGTCAGCGCTGAAGCAGTGACGCTGGTCGACGCAGGGCAGGAATGTCGACCCTGAACGACCACGAAGCATGGGATCCGGGCAAGCGTATCGACGCTTGCCCGGATCGACAGGAGAACACGATGTCGACGATTGTCTCATTCAAGAACGTCCAGAAGACCTACGACGGCGAAACGCTGGTCGTGAAGAATCTCAACCTCGAGATCGAGAAGGGGGAATTCCTCACGATGCTCGGGCCGTCGGGGTCGGGGAAAACGACCTGTCTGATGATGCTGGCGGGTTTCGAAACGGCCACGCACGGCGAGATTCTGCTTCAGGGAAAGCCGATCAACCGGATTCCGCCAGAGCGGCGCAACATCGGCATGGTGTTCCAGAGCTACGCGCTGTTTCCGCACAAATCCGTCGCCGAGAATCTTGCATTTCCGTTGAAGGTCCGGAAGGTTGCGAAGAGCGAGATCGAACGAAAGGTGACGAAAGCCCTGCGGATGGTGAACATGGAGAAGTTCGCCCACCGCATGCCCGCGCAACTGTCGGGCGGTCAGCAGCAACGCATCGCCGTGGCACGTGCGCTCGTGTTCGAGCCGGCGCTTGTGTTGATGGACGAGCCGCTTGGCGCGCTCGACAAGCAATTGCGCGAGCAAATGCAGTACGAAATCAAGCAGATTCACGAACAGAGCGGGCTCACGGTCGTATACGTCACGCATGACCAGGGCGAGGCGTTGACCATGTCGGACCGCATCGCCGTGTTCAACAACGGCATCATCCAGCAGCTCGCGTCACCGTCCGAGCTCTACGAGAAGCCTGAAAACGCGTTCGTCGCGCGCTTCATCGGCGAGAGCAATGAACTGCAGGGTGTCGTTTCGGAGATCGAGCAGCAGCGTTGCACCGTGAAGCTCGATGGCGGTCACAGTATTTACGCGAGCACCGGTGCCGCAGTTCGTGCGGCCGGCAGTGCGCGCGTATCGCTGCGGCCCGAGAGAATCGTTGTCGGCGACCAAGCGCGCGCATGCGACAACGTATTTCCGGGCGGGGTGAAAGACCTGATCTACTACGGCGATCATCTTCGTATCGTGATGCAGGTGTGCGGGCGTGACGACTTCATCGTCAAGCTTCCCAACGACGTTGCGGCTCGCCGGCTGCGTATCGGCGACTCGGTCGACGTCGGCTGGATGACCGACGCGTGCCGTGCGTTGATGTAGATCCCGCTATCGAAGCCTAACGATCGCCTGAGCGAATAGTTCTGTCAACTGGATTGACCGCTCTGGATCGAATGATTAGGTATGCGTAGATTGTCAGGAAGAATCATGACGGTGAAGACGACGCGGATGGCGTTGTCGACGCGAAGGCCGCCGTACTGGTTCGACCCGAATTGAACGATTCCGACGTTGCATGAACGAGGAGGGCGCGGCGGATGCCGCGGGAACGACGATGATTCTCCCAACCGATATTTCCGTGCCGGCAAGCGATGCCGGGCAGGTCGCAATCGCCGATTCGCGAAGTCTGAAGGCGAAGCTCCGCAGCGCGGAGCGTGCCGAGCGAGTCAAGGCGATGCTGCTCGTCCTTCCGCTGCTCGCGTTCCTTCTCGCTACGTTCCTCGTTCCTATCGGCAGCCTGCTGATGAAGAGCTTTCGAGACCCGACCATCTCCAATGAATTGCCGCATGCTGCGGGACTGCTTCGCGAATGGGATCCCGCGACGGGCAAGCTTCCTGGCGAACATGTCTATGAGGCGTTCGGTCAGGACCTGCTCGCGGCAAAGGTAAGCGAGGGCGTTAGCCGTGTGGCGTCGCGGCTCAATTACGACGAAGCGGGCATGCGCGGCCTCATCATGAAAACTGCACGGCGGCTGGGTGACAGCGACGCCGGGACATGGCACCAGCGTCTGTCCGCGATCGATTCCCGTTGGGATGACGTCGCCGCGTGGTCGACGCTGAAATATGCATCGTCGCCGTGGACGCTGGGCTATTACCTGAAGGCATTCGACTTCAAGCGCGGCAGCGACGGCACGATCGTGCGTCAACCGAGGAGCGAACGACTCTACATCGACGTGTTCGTCCGCACCGCCTGGGTCAGCATTTCCGTCAGCGCACTGTGCCTGCTGTTCGGGTACCCGGTCGCCTATTTCCTCGCGAACATTCCGGCGCGATTCAGCAACCTGTTCATGATCATGGTGCTGTTGCCGTTCTGGACATCGATTCTGGTTCGCACGACGGCATGGGTCGTCGTGCTGCAGACGAACGGCGTGCTGAACGATCTTCTGATTCACCTGGGGCTCACGAATACGGGATTCGCGCTGATCTACAACCGGTTCGGTGTGCTCGTCGCGATGACCCATATTCTTTTACCGTACGCCATTCTGTCGCTCTATGCGGTCATGAAGGGCGTGCCGAACATCTACGTGAAAGCCGCTCGATCGCTCGGCGCCGGTCCGATCCGCTCATTCTTTCAGGCCTATTTTCCGCAGACGCTTCCGGGTGTCGGCGCGGCGGGTCTGCTGACTTTCATCCTGGCGGTCGGCTACTACATTACGCCGGCGATCGTGGGCGGCCCGGACGACCAGCTCGCGAGCTACTACATCGCCAACCACGTCAACTCGACGCTGAACTGGGGGCTGGCAAGCGCACTCGCGTCGATTCTTCTGGGCGGCGTGCTGCTCGTGTACGCGATCTTCGTGCGGATGACCGGCGGTGCCGGCGTGAAACTGGGGTAAACGAAATGTTCAACTTTCCAGCTTATGTAACGGTCTGGGGGCGCCTCGGTCGGCTTTTCCACGTCGGCGTGTCGCTGGGCGTGCTGCTCTTCCTGGTTTCGCCGGTTCTTGTCGTGATGCCGCTGTCGTTCAACTCGCAGCCGTATTTCACCTATCCGTTACCTGGTGTGAGCCTGCGCTGGTACCACGACTTCCTCAACAGCCCGGAATGGATGCTCGCACTGAAGAACACGATGATCGTCGGCGTCGTGTCGACTTTCATCGCGACCGTGCTGGGTGTGACCGCATCGCTTGGGCTGATGAATCCCAAGCTGAAACACAAGGCGCTGATCACCGGCATCCTAGTTTCGCCGATGATCGTTCCGCTGATCATCACGGCGGTTGGCGTGTACTTCGCGTTCAGTCCGCTCGGTCTGACGAACAGCCTGACCGGCTTGATCCTCGCGCATGCGGCGCTCGGCGTTCCGTTCGTCGTCGTCACGGTGACCGCGACGCTCGCCGGCTTCAACGAAGCGTTGTCGCGTGCAGGCCGAAGCCTCGGCGCTTCGCCCGTTCGCGTGTTCATGCAGGTCAAGCTGCCGATCATCGCGCCGGGTGTGATCTCCGGGGCGCTGTTCGCGTTCGCCACATCGTTCGACGAGATCGTGGTCGCGCTCTTCCTGACGGGCACTGATCAGCGCACGGTGCCGCGACAGATGTGGGCCGGTATTCGCGAACAGCTCAGCCCGACGATTCTCGCTGTCGCTACTGTCCTCGTCGTGATCTCGACGCTTCTGCTCGTCACGCTGGAACTGCTGCGTCGCCGAACCGAGCGGCTGCGCGGCAGCGCGAATGCTTTCTGATTTGAGCCATTCAATACGCTCTGAACCATCAATATCGGGTCATCTCATCATGTTGTCGGAAATCCAAGCCATGCAGACCGTCTCGTCCACCCTCTCTGTACTGCGCCAGAGAATCCACGATGCAACGGGCCTGCCCGAGGAAGTCGTCGTGCAGGCGCTGATGAAAGAAGCGCAGATGGACGCCACTACGCTCGCCAGGACGCAGGAGCTTGCGTCGCGGCTCGCACAAGGCGTTCGCGACGCGCGCATCGATGCGGGCGGTGTCGATCTGTTGACACAGGAATTCTCGCTCGACAGCCGCGAAGGCATTGCGCTGATGTGTCTCGCGGAGGCGATGCTGCGGATTCCCGACACGGAAACGCGCAACCAGCTGATTCGTGACAAGATCGTCGACGCCGACTGGCGTGCCCATATCGGCAAGTCACCGTCGCTGTTCGTCAATGCGACGGCCTGGGGACTCCTTATTACCGGCAAGCTGCTGAAGAAGCCGGACGATGCCGCGCTGACCGAAGCGCTGACCAGCGTGCTCCGGAAAGGTGGCGAAACGGTGGTGCGCGCCGGCGTCGCGTATGCGATGAAGATGCTCGGCAAGCAGTTCGTGACGGGGCAGACTATCGAGGAAGCGATCGGTGTCGCGAAGGGCCATGAGTCGAGCGGCTATCGCTATACGTACGACATGCTCGGCGAGGCCGCGCTGACCGACGAGGATGCGTTGGCGTACTTCAACTCGTACAAGCACGCGATCGAAGCGATCGGCAAGGATGCAAAGGGGCTCGGGCCGATCGACGGGCCCGGCGTGTCGGTCAAGATCTCGGGATTGCATGCGCGATACGAACTGGCACAGCGGGAGCGCGTCATCGCGGAACTCTATCCGCGGCTGCTGCAGCTCGCGGAGCTTGCCAAGCGCTATCAGATCGGCTTCCACCTCGATCAGGAGGAGTCGGCGCGGTTCGACCTGACGCTCGAGATGCTCGAGCGGCTCTGTCATGAACCGAGCCTGCGTGGCTGGAACGGCATCGGCATTTCGCTGCAGGCCTATCAGAAGCGCGGGCGCGCGGTGGCCGACTGGATGATCGCGCTCGCTCGCGCGACGGGGCGACGGATCAATATCCGCCTCGTGAAAGGCGCGTACTGGGACACGGAAATCAAGCTCGCGCAAGATGCGGGTGCGATCGGCTACCCGGTCTTCACCCGCAAGGTGCATTCCGACGTCAGCTACATCGCTTGCGCCAAAGTGCTGCTGGCGGCGCCCGACGCGATCTACCCGCAGTTTGCGACGCACAATGCGTTCTCGATTGCCGCAGCGTACACGCTCGGCGGAAATCAGGAATTCGAGTTCCAGTGCCTGCACGGCATGGGCGAAACCGTCTACGACCAGGTCGTCGGCAAATCGAAACTCGGCCGTGCATGCCGGATCTATGCGCCGGTCGGGCCGCATGCCACGCTGCTTGCCTACCTCGTGCGGCGCTTGCTCGAGAACGGCGCCAACTCGTCGTTCGTCAATCAGATCGTCGACGAGGCGGTGAAGATCAGCGACATCGTCGAAGATCCCGTCGCACGAGCTGCCCGCACGGGCGGAAAGCCCCACGCGGGCATCGTGATGCCGACCGGCGTCCTGCCGGGGCGCGTGAACGCACGGGCGCTGAGTTTCGGGCAATCGGCCGATTTCGATGCGGCATTGGCGGAATTGCGTGCGAATCGGATTGTCGCGCAGTCGATCGTGGCGGGCGTTCCCGACGTGCAGTCCGACTCGACTGCGTTCATGTACAGCGCGAGCGACTCGTCCGACGTGATCGGCAGCGTGGCGGCCTGCCGGCACGAGACGATTGCAGCGGCGCTGGCCGCTGCCGAGCAGGCGCTGCCCGGTTGGCGCGAACGGTCCGCGGCGGACCGCGCGTCATGCCTCGAAGCGATGGCGGACGTGCTGGAGAACCGCGCCGCGCGGCTGGGAGCACTGCTCGTGCTCGAGTCCGGATCGACGCTGGCCGAGGCCGCCGACGAGGTGCGGAAGTCGGTCAACCTGTGCCGCCTGTATGCGTATCAACTCAAGAGCGACGCGCGTCTGAATGCGGGCGAGTCACTCGGTATCGTCGCCAGCCTGTCGCCGGCGACGTTGCCCCTCGCGAATGTCGTCGGCCAGATCGCCGCGGCGCTCGCGGCCGGCAACGTCGTCATTGCGAAGCCGTCGTTGTCGTCGGGATCGCTGGCTGCCTACGAGGCCGTCGGCGCGTTCCTGGACGTCGGCGTCCCGGCCGGCGTCCTTCAGCTCCTGCTCGGCGACGGGCAGGGCGTTGGCCGCGCGCTGATCGCCGACGGCCGTATCGCGGCGGTGCTCTTTTCCGGATCGCGAAGCGGTGCGACGAACGTCTCGGGTCTGCTCGCGGAAATGGCGCGCCCGCCGAAATTCATTTCGACGGTCAGCGGGCTGAACGCAATGATCGTGGATAGCTCCGCGCTGCCCGAACAGGTCATCTCCGATGCGATGGTTTCGGCATTCAAGCATGCCGGGCAGCTCGCTTCGTCGCTGCGTGTTCTCTGCCTGCAGGACTCCACCGCGGAAACCGTGCTTCGCATGTTGGCCGGGATGTTGAGCGAACGCGAAATTGGCGATCCGCTCGATACGTCAACTGATATCGGGCCGCTTTCGACGCGGCGAGATCGAGACCAGGTCGAAGCCTATCTGGGGCAACTGGAGCGCCGTGGATTCAAGGTCACGCGCGCGCGGCTGTCCGACGCGTGCAGGAAAGGCAATTTCGTTGCGCCCGCGATCGTCGATCTCGGCGGGCTGGAGTCGCTGTCTGCCATCGATTCGGCGATCAGCGGCCCTGTCCTTCACGTTGTGCGCTGGAAGACCGGCTGCATGGACGAACTGCTTGACAGGCTGAACGTGATCGGCTGCGGCGTGATCGGGCTGCATACACGTATCAACGAGGCGGCGGGAAAGCTGCTGTCCGGGGCAAGCGCGAACAGCGTGTGCGTCAATCGCGCAATGCACAACGCGTTTATCGGCATGCAGCCGTTCGGCGGCGTCGGCGCATCGGGCACGGGTCCGATGATGGGCGGCCCGCTTACGCTGTTCGCGCTGACTCGCCAGGCGCCCGACACGTTCAGCGGCTCGCACGGTCCGTTCGCGCCTTCGTCGCGGCTGAATTGCGAGAAGTTCTACGAATTCCCCGTGCAGAAAGAGGCCGGAAAGTTCTTGGCGCGGAGCAGGGCGCTGCAGCAGGCCAAGGACGGGAACCAGGCGCGGATCGACGCGCTCCTGTCGCTCGCGGCCGAGCGGCATCGCGTCCCGGGCCGCATTGTGGACGTGAAAAGCAAACTGTCGCGCCTGGTTTCGGACTCCACGCCATTCGGCTTGCCCGCGCTGACCGGTGAAGAAAATACCGTCGAGCTCGTCGCGCGCGGTTCGGTGCTCTGCGCTGGCGAGTCCGTCGATGCCGTCATCATGCAGGCAATCGCGGCGACGGCATTCGGCAACGAAGTGATATTGCTGAAATCGCCGGTCGCCGGCGATATCGCGTCGCGATTGACCGGAAAGTGCCGCATCGTCGACACGACCGACGCGGTGCGCGTTGTGCGAGGGGAAATCGGCAACGTGCGCCCGTCCGTGATCCTCGTCGAAGACGGCTGTGCCAATCTGAGCGCGATTCGGAAGGCAGCCACCGCGGTATCGAGCTCGGTTGCCTGTTCAGACAAAAGCGGCATGTACGACTGGACCCAGCTTGTTCGCGAGCGGATAACGACCGTCAATGCGAGCGCCGCGGGCGGGAATACTCAACTCATGGTGCTGAGCGAGGACATGGCATAGCCGTGACCTGCGGCTCTCGCCGCGGAGGCATTTGCGCGCGCCGACGAAGCGGCACGCGGCGTCGATGCGCCGCGCCGGTTCGACGAAACGGGATCGGCAGCCGCGATGATTCGGTAGACCATGCTGTCGGGATCGTCGCGCCCCCCGGCCGGCAAAGGTGCGAAAGCGTCCGGGGCAGCCACGGTTGCGCATGCGTCAGGAGACGCACCCGTCACGCAACGTATTTGGCGCCATTGCAACGCGCGGCATCCCGGGCCGGGCAATGGTTGCCTCGCTTCATACCGAATGGCGGCCAGGCGACGCAGCGCTTGTTGCTGGCCGCCGGCAACCGGCCCGGGTTGGCGCCGGGACCCGCGCGCGCCGTCATCAGAGTTCGAGGGCCACGTAGCAAAATCGATAAATAAAAAATTTGGCTGTCAATTCAATATACGTTTGGAGAACTCAATGAAGAAGAAGTTGCTGGTTGCCATTTTGTCGGCGGTTTCGTTCCCGGTGATGGCGCAGAGCACCGTTACGCTCTACGGTGTGATCGACGAAGGTTTCAATTTCACCAATAACGTCAACGGAAACAAGGTGTACGAACTCCAGAGTGGATTCGTGCAGGGTAGCCGCTGGGGGATGAAGGGAACGGAAGATCTTGGCGGTGGATTGAAAGCAGTGTTTCAGCTCGAAAACGGGTTCAACGTGAACAACGGCCGCCTGGGCCAGGGTGGCCTGATGTTCGGCCGCCAGGCCTATGTCGGCCTGGCAAGCGACCGGCTCGGTACCGTCACGTTCGGCCGTCAATACGATTCGCTCGTCGACTTTCTCGCTCAGACGACCGCGAACGGGAACTGGGCGGGTTACATGTTTTCGCATCCGTACGACAACGACAATACGGATAACACGTTCCGCGTGAACAACACCGTCAAGTACATGAGCCCGGCGTTCTCCGGGTTTCAGTTTGGCGGCACGTACAGCTTCAGCAACGACACGAACTTCGCGAATAATCGTCAATACAGCGTGGGTGGGCAATACGCGAACGGCGGTCTGCTGATTGCGGCGGCGTACTTGCAAGCGAACAATCCGTCGGCGACCGCAGGCGGCGCGATCAACAACGGTGGCGACGAGAACTTCGTCGCGCAGCGGCTGCGCGTGTTCGGTGCCGGCGTCAACTACGGTTTCGGCCCCGCGACGCTGGGTTTCGCGTATACGAATACGAACGTGACGCAGCCGTTGAGCTCGGGATACGTCGGCGCGATCGCCGCGGCGACCGGAACGCTTTCGTCACTGCGCTTCCAGAACTTCGAGCTGAACGGGAAGTACCAGTTCACGCCGGCGTTCTATGTCGGCGCAATGTACACGTATACGCGCGCCGATTTCAATGCGACTTCCGGCAAGCAGCATCCGAACTACCAGACGGTCGGCCTGATGGCGGATTACAACCTGTCGAAGCGGACCGATCTTTATCTGCAAGGCGCGTATCAGCACGTCGGCGGTGATCGCACCGGCTCCGTGCTTGACGTCGCATATGTTCCGGGCGCCGACGATGTGTCGTCGAATCGCAATCAGTTGATGGTCCGTGCCGCAATTCGACACAAGTTCTGAACCTGACGGACACGCGCTCGCCCGGCTCGCCGATTGGGGGACGCGGACGCAAACAAGGCAGCATGTCGATCGACACGGCTGCCTTTCTTCCTTTCGGCCGGCCGGTCTTGCCGACTTCGGTGAGTTGCCGGCAATCCGGTCGAGCTTGTTCAATGAGCCGATCGTTCTCAAGGAGATTCCACTTGACCGACTCTGTATTCACCTTTCACAAGGGGACGCTTCCTCTCCTGATCTCGATTCCGCATCTCGGCACGGAGATTCCGCCCGAGGTCCGCGTGCAACTCGACGACGTCGCTTCTGCCGTTGCAGACACGGACTGGCATCTCGACCGGATATACGAGTTCGCGCGAGCGGCAGGCGCATCGATTCTGGCTGCGCGGGTCTCGCGTTATGTCATCGACCTGAATCGCCCGGCGGGCGGCGAGAGTCTCTATCCCGGACAGACGACCACCGGATTGTGCCCGACCGAAACGTTCCATGGAGAGCCGCTCTACCGTGACGGTCGTGGACCCGGCGAGACCGACGTTGCAGCACGGCTGAATGCATACTGGCAGCCTTATCATGCGAAGTTGCGTGCAGAGCTGGATCGTCTGAAAGCCGAGCACGGCAAGGTGCTGCTATGGGAAGCGCATTCGATTGCCAGCATCCTGCCGCGATTGTTCGACGGAAAATTACCCGATCTCAATCTCGGTACGAACGCGGGCGCGACGTGTGATGCGCGTATTCTCGACGCCGTTTCCGGAACGCTCGATCAGCAGCCTTTCACCTGGGTCGCGAACGGGCGATTCAAGGGCGGATACATCACGCGTCAGTACGGGTGTCCCGCAGACGGCGTGCATTCGATTCAGCTGGAGATGTGCCAGTCGACCTACATGAACGAAGCCGCGCCGTTCGATTATCGACCGGACCTCGCGGAAAAGGTGAAGCCGGTGGTGGAGCGTATGGTCATCGCGGCCTTCGAGGCGCTGCGAGCCATCTCGTAGCGCGACCGCGATTGCCGCAGCGAGCCGGCGCAGCAGCGCCGGCTTTTGTTCCTGCGTATCAAAAAAACCGCCATCACGGAGATCCGGTGATGGCGGCCAAAACGGGAGCCGCACCGGCTACCCGCATGCGCACGCGGCGCTCAGAGCAGCGCGGTCAACTGCGGGACGACTTCGAAAAGATCGCCGACGAGGCCGTAGTCCGCGACGCTGAAAATCGGTGCGTCCGCATCCTTGTTGATCGCGACGATGACCTTCGAGTCCTTCATGCCGGCCAGATGCTGGATCGCGCCGGAGATCCCGACCGCAATGTAAAGTTCGGGGGCGACGATCTTGCCGGTCTGGCCGACCTGCCAGTCGTTCGGTGCGTAGCCGGAATCGACGGCGGCGCGCGATGCGCCCACTGCCGCGCCGAGTTTTTCCGCGAGCGGGTCCAGCAGTGCGAAGTTCTCCGCGCTGCCGAGGCCTCGGCCACCTGAAACCACGACGCGAGCAGCGGTCAGCTCCGGCCGGTCATTCGTTGCCATTTCGCGTCGAACGAAGGTGGATAAACCGGTGTCCGGGACGGCCGGCACGGTTTCGACCGGCGCATTGCCGCCGTCTGCGGCGGCTGCGTCGAAGGCGGTGGTGCGGATGGTCGCGACCTTCACCGGATCGGGCGATTGCACGGTTGCGATCGCATTGCCCGCATAAATCGGACGCTGGAACGTATCGGCGGAGTCAATGGCAATTACATCCGAGATCTGCGCCGCGTCGAGCTTCGCCGCAACGCGCGGTGCGACGTTCTTGCCCGCGGCGGTTGCCGGAAACAGGATGTGCGAATAGTCGCCGGCGAGAGCCAGGACTTGCGCCGCGACGTTTTCGGCGAGTCCGTCCGCGAAGTGCGGCGCGTCGACCAGGATGACCTTGTCGACCCCGGCCACCTTGCGCACGGCTTCCGCCACCGGCTGCGCGGCATGACCGGCGACGAGCACATGAACGCCGTTCGACAGCTTCAGGGCCGCCGCAATCGTGTGAAGCGTCGAGGTCTTCAGTTGGGCGTTGTCGTGTTCTGCAATAACCAGCGTCGTCATTTAAATCACCTTTGCTTCGGATTTCAGTTTCTCGACCAGCGTCGCGACGTCGGCCACCCGCATGCCCGCCTTGCGAACCGGAGGTTCGACGACCTTCAGGGTCTTGAGGCGCGGTGACGGATCCACGCCGAGCGCCGCGGGCGCCACGGTGTCGAGCGGCTTCTTCTTTGCCTTCATGATGTTGGGCAGCGTCACGTAGCGCGGTTCGTTGAGGCGCAGGTCGGTCGTCACGATGGCAGGGAGTTTGAGCGAAATCACTTCGAGGCCGCCGTCGACCTCGCGCGTCACGGTGGCGACGCCGTCGCCGATTTCGATCTGGCTGGCGAAGGTGGCCTGCGGCCAGTCGAGCAGGGCCGCAAGCATTTGCCCGGTCTGGCCGGCATCGTCGTCGATGGCCTGCTTGCCCAGGATGACGAGTTGGGGCTGTTCCTTGTCGATGACGGCCTTCAGCAGTTTCGCGACGGCGAGCGGCTGGAGTTCCGCGTCCGTCTCAACGAGCACGCCGCGATCCGCGCCGATCGCGAGCGCGGTGCGCAGCGTCTCCTGCACCTGGCCGACGCCGCACGAGACGGCCACGACCTCGGTCGCGGTGCCGGCTTCCTTCAGTCTCGTCGCCGCTTCGACGGCGATTTCGTCGAACGGATTCATCGACATCTTGACGTTGCCGATGTCGACGCCGGTGTGGTCGGATTTCACGCGTACCTTGACGTTGTAGTCGACCACGCGTTTTACGGCTGCAATAACTTTCATGTCACATACCTCTGAATTTCAGGAGAGTTCCTGCGCTGGAGCAGATTCGATGGTCGCGAGCGCCGCGCAGGCGCAGCGTTCGGGCTTGCCGCACGTTGCGCCGCGAGGCGCCAGCAGCAGCGGGCGATCCTGGCGCTCCGATACCAGCACGTGGCCAGGCAGTAGATCGCCGGCCGGTGCATCACCGCCTTCGGCGTACGTACAGCCCGGGCCGAGCGCAACGGCGATCGCTGCGCGGCCGGGACCAACCACGACCGGCTCGTCGACGATACGCACGTCGACCAGATAGCGGCCTTTCGTGGCCATCACGTTCAGCGCAATCGACGGTCGGTCGACGAGCGCGGCATCCCAGTCGAGGTCGCCGTCGTAGGCTTCGGGGACCCACGGGCGCAACTGCACCACGGTCTCGCTGCTCGTCAGCGTGACACCGTCGCCACCGAGGATGAGCGACACGCGGGCAATACCCGGAAACCGCGAGTACGGGCCGTTACGCTCGATCGACGCGAGGCTGACTCGCCATTGCGTGCCGCCCGTGGCAATGGTCCTCGTCGTGCCGCCGCCGTTGCGCCACGCCTCCGTCGGAATGGATTCGACCGGATAGACGTCTATCAGCGCCATCGCCCGGTCCTCAGGAGACCGCGCCGAGACCGTACTTGCCGGTCAGCAGTTCGCCCGTCGCGAAGCGCTCGATCGAATACGGAGCAAGCGAGACCTCGGTCGGCAGCCCCAGCGCTTCCTGCGCGAGCACGAGACCGACGGTCGGCGACAGTTTGAAACCGTGGCCGGAGAAACCGTAACCGACGACCAGGCCCTCGATCCCGGGAAGTTTGCCGAGCACGGGGTTCCAGTCGGGCGTGACGTCGTACACGCCCGTCCAGGACGATGCGATGCCCGCCGTTTCGTAGGCGGGGAAACGTTCCGCGACCTGGGCGCCGACATCGACGATGTAGTCCATCGGAATGTCGCCCTGTTCGACTTCGGCCGTATTGAGCTTCTCGCCGACGACGCCTTCGCTGACCAGCATCTGGTTGCCGCCGTAGCTGCGGTAATACAGCATGCCGGGCGACGCGAGATCCTTGAAGACGGGCATCGAGAACGTGTACTTGGCGGCGTCGCACTCGAGCGCGAGGACCGCATGGCGTTCCGGCATGATCGGCAGCGTCTTGCCGGTCCAGCCGGCGAGTTCGGGCGTCCAGATGTTCTGCGTGCTGATGACCATCGACGTCGCGAAGTCGCCGATGTCGGTCGACACGCCGACCACCTTGCCGTTCTCGATCAACACCTTGTTGACGTTGACGTTTTCCTTCACGGTCACGCCGGCGCGCCGCGCGGAGCGCGCGAAGCTCGTCGCGACGAGATACGCGTCGGCGAAACCGGCTTCCGGCTCGTAGCCGATCAGCGCTGCGTCGTCGAAACGGGCGATCGGGAGCAACTCGGCTGCCTGCTGCTGACTGAGGAGCTCGAGCGGAATGCCTTGCTCCTTCTGCTGATTGAGCGACGCGCGCAAGGGTTCGAGCTTGTCGCCTTCAGCACCGACGATCATGTATCCGCACTTGACGAGGCCACACGATGCCTCGTCGTCGCCGAGGTATTCGGCGAAGTTGTTGAAGACGTGCCACGACTTCCGGGCAAGTTCCACGTTTTCCTTGACGGAATAGTGCGTACGCAGAATGCCGGAAGATTGCGACGTGGTGCCTGCGCCGATCGTTCCCCGGTCCAGAACGAGCACGTTCCTGGCGCCGAGTTTCGACAGATGAAATGCCACGGAGCTGCCGATCACGCCAGCACCGATAACGACGACGTCGTACGAGTTCATGATTCCGTTTCCTTCTGGTCAGGGTGTGAATCAAGTCTGACGCGGAAAAAATCGGCATACAGGAATATAAGCAGGGGCAATTTTTAGCAAAAGGCGCAGCCACTGAACACATCGGCTTCCGGCCTGCGCCGTGGCTTCCGGCCCGCCTCAATCTGCCGGATTCCGCCGGAAACCTAACCAGCCGTTGTGTGGAGCATAAGAGCGCCTTATGTCGAAACGGTCAGGATTTTCGCTGGCTAGGATTCGTTTGAAGCCGAACCCAAACGGTGCAAGGCAGGGTTTCGCCACGCCTTCTCGATGAACGGACGGTGGTCGGACTAATCGGACACTTTGGCACTTTCGCGATATGAATACACCCACGCTCACCGAACAATTCGGTCCTCGAGAATCGATGGAATATGACGTCGTTATCGTCGGCGGCGGTCCGGCTGGACTGTCAGCAGCGATCAGGCTCAAGCAGCTGGCCCGCGAGAAGGGCGGTGACGTCAGCGTCTGCGTACTCGAAAAGGGTTCCGAGGTCGGCGCCCATACGCTGTCCGGTGCCGTCATGGACCCGCGTGCGCTCGAGGAACTGTTGCCGGATTGGCGCGAGACAGGCGCGCCGCTCGACGTGGAAGTGACCGAAGACCGCTTCCTGTTTCTTTCGCAGACCGGCGCGAAGCAAGTGCCGAACTGGCTTCTTCCCGACAACTTCAAGAATCACGGAAATTATGTCGTCAGCCTGGGGAACGTCGCGCGTTGGCTGGCGCAGCGCGCCGAAGAGCTCGGCGTGGAGATTTTCGCCGGCTTTCCCGCGGCGGAGGTGCTGTACGGTGAGCGCGGGGAAGTGACGGGCGTCGCGACCGGAAACATGGGTGTGGGCAAGCATGGCGAACTGACCGGGAACTTCCAGCTTGGCATGGAGCTTCACGCGAAGTACACGCTGTTCGCCGAAGGCGCGCGAGGCCATCTCGGTCGCCAGTTGATGGACCGCTACAGATTGCGTGACGGTGCCGACCCGCAGGTATATGGCCTCGGCATCAAGGAACTGTGGGAAATCGATCCCGCCATGCACCAGGCAGGCCTCGTGATCCACACTGCCGGTTGGCCGCTCGGCACCGATACCTATGGCGGATCGTTCCTTTACCACCTCGATGACAATCAGGTAGTCGTCGGCTTTGTCGTCGGGCTCGGCTACTCGAATCCTTATCTGTCGCCATTCGAGGAATTCCAGCGCTACAAGACGCATCCCGAGATCCGGAAGTTCCTGGAAGGTGGCAAACGCATCTCGTATGGGGCTCGCGCCATTACCGCGGGCGGCCTGATGTCGCTGCCGAAGCTGACGTTTCCGGGTGGCGCGTTGATCGGATGCGAGGCGGGTTTTCTCAACGCTTCCCGAATCAAGGGCAGCCATGCCGCGATCGCGAGCGGGAAGATGGCCGCAGAGGCCGCATATGAAGCCCTGCAGATGGGGCGTCAGGGCGATGAACTGGTCGAGTACCCGCAAGCATTCGAGCGATCGTGGCTTCGCGAAGAACTGTATCGCGCCCGAAACTTCAAGCAATGGATGAGCAAGGGACTGTATGTCGGCACGTTGATGGTCGGTGTCGAGCAGAAACTGCTGGGCGGCCGCGTACCGTGGACACTTCATCATCGTCATGCGGATCACGAGACGCTGAAGCCTGCCGCCGAGTGCCGGGAAATCGTCTATCCGAAGCCGGACGGGAAGTTGACGTTCGACCGGTTGTCTTCCGTGTTTCTGTCCAACACGAACCATGAGGAGAATCAACCGGCCCACCTGACGCTGAAGGATGCAACGGTTCCGGTTCGCGTGAATCTCGAGAAGTATGCCGGACCGGAAACGCGATTCTGTCCGGCGGGCGTCTACGAGTTCAATTCGTCCGCGGACGCGACGAGCCACCTCGTTATCAATGCGCAGAACTGCGTGCACTGCAAGACCTGCGACATCAAGGACCCGACGCAAAACATCGTCTGGGTCACCCCGGAGGGCGGCGGCGGCCCCAACTATCCGAACATGTAATGCGATTGCTGCCGGGCGTCACCCGGTGTTCCGGCCGCGTTCAGTTGAGGAAGACATCATGTTGACGAGATACGACGAAAGAGCGATTTGCGTGAGTCCCGATAAGTCTCCGTTCACGTCGTCTGGCGACGTCAAGGCGAGCAGCACCTACAGGCAACTGCTCGATGAGCCACTGGCGACCTTGATGCGTTGCATCGACGACCATCCGCAGTGCGGCCATTGCGCGATTCTCGGGTATAACTAATTAGTTTAAGAAGTTTCGGCTTCGCATGAGTGGCCGGTGTGTATCGAACATCCGCGGCAGTTTTTCTTACCTCATGCTAATGCCATCGAACACCGGAAAGTCATGAAAATTGCCTTCATTGGCGGCGGGAATATGGCCGCCGCGCTTATCGGCGGTCTCGTCGGTCGCGGTATTCCGTGCGCCGACATGTTTGCAATCGATCCGGGAGAACTGGCTCGCACGCGCATCGAACAGCAGTTTGGCGTTGCCACCGGCACACGACCCGACGCGTCGCTGGAAGCGTTCGATGTCATCGTCCTTGCCGTCAAGCCGCAAGTGCTGAAGGATGCCGCGAAGGCGCTTGCGCCGTATCTGCGCCCGGCGCAACTGGTGATCAGCGTCGTGGCCGGGATCCGGAGCGCCGATCTTGCGCGATGGCTTGACGGTCACACGAGGATCGTTCGTACCATGCCCAATACACCCGCGTTGATCGGAATGGGCATGACAGCTCTGGTGTCGACGAGTGACGGCGATGTCGGCGACAGGGTACTGGCGACTCAGGTCCTCGGCGCGGTCGGACGGACGGTTTGGTTCGACGACGAGTCGAAACTGGACGCGGTGACCGCGATTTCCGGCAGCGGCCCCGCATACGTGTTCTATTTCATGGAAGCCGTTCAGGAGGCGGCATGCCAGCTCGGAATGACGGGTGATCAAGCGCGCGAGTTTGCCGTCGCGACGTTCGTCGGGGCCGCGACGCTCGCCGCGGAGTCGCCCGAGCCGCCCGGCGTGCTGCGCGAACGCGTGACGTCGCCAGGCGGCACGACAGCCGCCGCGCTTGCGTTGTTCGACGCGCGTGGCATCAAGGACGCCATTGTCAGCGGCGCGCGTGCCGCCGATGCACGCGCCACGGAAATGGGCGAGGAGTTCGGGCGGCAGTAGACGAGATTCGACCGTCCGTTACGGATGCTTGACTCATGGGCTCGCGACGATTCGGCAAGACGTCCTGACCGGCTCGTCTGCGTGCTCATGGTCGCCCATGCCCGCGAGGAAAACGTCGGGGTGGCTTCGGCCCGACACTCGAAGGGCTCGCCTCGCGCCGCGTCGTCGGCGCGCCCGGAGGCGCCGGCTTTCCCTTTCCCGAGCGGGTTCCGTCGCGCGGCCGGTCCGGACCATGCGTGCCGGATCGCGAACGTATAAAAAACTGGAGGAAACTACCCGTGTCATCGCAGAACAAGACTTTGGCCGCTTCTCGCGGATTCGCCATGGCGGAGACATCGACTGCATTCAAACGACGCTTCATGAGGAGGATGATCTTCGTCCTGACGGGCGGGATGTTTCTGGACGGTTACATCCTGGGGATCGTAGGTCCGGTCGCCAGCCGGTTGACAGCCGATCTCGGCATCTCGACGTTCTGGGAGGGGTTGATCGCCGCGGGCGCCTTGTTCGGCATCCTGTTCGGCTCCCCGCTCGGCGGCTGGGCGGCTGACCGGTATGGCCGCAAGCCGTTGTTCATGCTCGACATGAGTCTCTTCCTCGTTGCCTCGGCCTTGCAGTATTTCGTCGAGTCGCCCGCGCAACTGTTCGTGGTGCGCCTGTTGATGGGCATTGCGATCGGGGCCGAGTATTCCGTCGGTTGGCCGCTGATGTCGGAGTTCGCGCCCGCGAGACTCCGCGGGCGGCTCATGGGCATGACGCTGGTCGCCTGGTACGCGGGATTCATGATCGCCTTCGTCGTGGGCTATGTATTGAACGAGTCGACGCATATGGGTTGGCGCGCCATTCTGGGCACGAGCACCTTCATCGCCGGCATCCTGCTCGTTGCGCGACTCGGCCTGCCCGAGTCGCCGCGCTGGCTCTGGAACCAGAAGCGCGTGGTCGAAGCACGGGCCATCGCGCGACGATACATGGAGCACACGGCAGACATGGCGGACGTCGAGCGCGAATCCGCTGCCCGCGGGAGCAACGGTATCGCGATGCTCTTCTGCCGGCAGTACTGGCGGGCCACGCTGTTCATGTCGATGTTCTGGTTTTGTGCCGTCACACCGTATTTTGCGATCGCGACCTTCGCCGACAGCGTCCTGCAGAAGTACGGCTTCGGTGGCGGATTCGCCGGCGGGATCGGACTCTCGGCAATCGCGCTGGCCGGCGTCGTGACCACGGTGCTGCTGATCGACAAGGTCGGGCGACGGACGCTGACCGTGCCGCCGCAATGGCTGTGCACGATTGTCCTCGCGGTGATCGGCTTGTGGACGAGTGCGCCGCCCGTGGTGGTACTGCTGTTGTTCCTCGTCTTCTCCTTTTTCAATGCCGGGTACAACACGCTGACGGGCATTTACCCGGGAGAAGTTTTCCCGACCGAGGTTCGCGGAATCGGCACGGGCTTTGCCGCTGCCGTCAGCCGGATCGGAGCGGGTCTTGGTACGTTTCTGCTGCCTTGGTCGATGACCAACATCGGTGCGTCGGCGACCATGCTGGTGGCCGCCGGAATCGCTGCGCTCGGCGCGGGACTGTCGCACTGGCTTGCGCCGGAGACAAAGGGCAAGAGCCTCTCGGAAACGGCTGCCGGATACACGCACTAGTGTGCTTGCGGCGCATACACGCGCGCCGACGCGGCCCGTGGATCCGGTCTGGCGTTGGCGCACCGAAACGCCAAGCAGCTAAAACAAGTCACGCTGAACTTGGACATCAGCTACGTTGATGCAAGCACCACTTGGGTGCATACATGGGCAATATGGAAACAGGCGGGTTCACTGAGGAAGTTCGAACTCTGTTTCGCATACACGCGTCGTCGCGCGATCGGCACTCGCAGTATGGCTGCATGCGCTCGCGGCGCCCCAGTAACGTTTTGAACGTAGCCAAGACCATGAATACCGAGACACGCCATTCAGCACACCGTGCTGCCGACGGGAAGTATCCGACCTACCACGACTGTTCGGGCTGGAACGCCATGCTGCCGGAACGACTTGCGAAGGGACCGACGAACGGCCGTCGATTTGGAACAGTGGTGATCGGCGGCGGGTACACCGGCCTGGCCGCCGCGCGGCGCATTGCAGAGTTGCGACCGGACGAACAGGTGTTGGTGCTGGAGGCGTCGGCGATCGGCGAAGGCTCTTCCGGACGCAATTCCGGCTTCGTGATCAACCTGCCGCACAATACGCGGATGGGCGGCCATGCCAGCCCGCTGGAAGTCGCACGCAAGCAAATCGGAATGTATGGCGCTGGCCTTCGCTGGCTCGAGCAACTCGTGCGCGAGAACGGCATCGATTGCGGCTGGAATCCGGTGGGGAAGTTCCACGCGGCCGCAACGGAAGCCGGGGTTCAGAATCTCGAAGCTTCGCTCGCCCAGTATCGTGAATGGGGCGTGTCGTACGAAGTGTTCGATCGCGACGCGCTGCGGGAAAAACTTGGTACAACATATTATCGATACGGATATCACTCGTCCAATAACGTGTTCGTGCAGCCTGCCGCTCTGATCCGCGGGCTGGCCGATTCGTTGCCATCCAACGTCGTGCTGGTGGAAGGCGAGCCTGTCGTCGCGCTTGACGGAGGGCCGCGCTTCCGCGTCGGCACCGTGCGAGCGGAGTATGTCGCGGATCGCGTCGTACTTGCGAACAACGGGTTTGCAAAGGCCCTGGGCATCCTTCGCGACAGGCTGATCACGATTTTTACCTATGCGGCCCTGACTCCCCGGTTGGCCGAGTCCGAACTCGAGAAGCTGGGAGACACGCCGGAATGGGGCGTTATTCCCGCGAATCGCCTTGGAACGACGCTGCGCCGCGTGCGCGGCGGGCGCTTCATGGTGCGCAGTGCGTATTCGTACGAACGTGAGCAATCGTCCGCGCATACGCTGGCTCAGTTGACGGAAAGCTATCAACGCCGTTATCCGAATCTGAAGTCGCATCGATTCGAATTCATATGGGGCGGCACGACTGCATTGACACGTAACGGCGCAACGTTCTTCGGCGAACTGCGTCCGGGTCTGTTTGCCTCGTTGGGTTGCAACGGTGCAGGCGTGCTGAAGGGAAGTACCTACGGGAAGTTGCTGGGCGAGATGGCGATGGGTGCACAATCGTCGCATCTGTCCGATGCGCTCAGTCTCGAAGGGCCGAGCTGGTTGCCACCGGAGCCGTTTCGCCGCGCCGGGGTTGTCTCCGCAATCAAGTACCAGGCGGCGCGTGCCGGCCTGGAACGTTGAATTTCCAATGGGATCGTCAAGCTGGAGGGTTGAGAATGTCTGAAATCAAACGCAGTCATGTGGGAAAACGCTTGTCGGAGGCCGCCATCCACCAAGGCGTAATTTATCTGGCCGGTCAGGTGCCAAGCGATGTCGCGCAGGATATGTCCGGGCAGACGCGTCAGGTGTTGGCTTCCGTGGATGCGCTGCTCGCCGAACACGGGTCGGACAAGTCGCGCATCCTGTCCTGCCAGATCTTTCTGTCCGACATGTCGCAGGTTGCCAGGATGAACGAGGTCTGGGACGCATGGGTGACACCCGGGCAGACGCCGCCTCGCGCAACGGTAGGCGCCCAACTGGCATCGCCGGAGAAATTGATCGAAATCGTGATCGTTGCGGCGGTTGGACCCAACGATCGTTGACGGTTCCCCGATGCCGGCTCCGAAAGCATCCGGCATCGGTATTGCGCATTCGAAGAGAGGATTGAAATGGTTGCGTACGCAATATTCGTTGGAACCGTCCAGGATCATGACGCATACCAGGTCTATCGTGACAAGGTGATGCCGACCATTGACGCCTACGGTGGCCGGTTCATCACGCGTGGAGCGAACCTGCGGGTGATTGAAGGTGAATGGAACCTGCCCGCGCCGGTGATTCTTGAGTTTCCCAGCCGCAGTGCCGCCGAAGCGTGGTACGACTCGGCGGAATATCGGGAAATTCTCGACATCCGGTTGAACAGTGGCTCGGGCGTGTTCGTACTCGTGGACGGCGTCTGAGCCGGAAGACGGCCTGGACGATTGCTGTCGAACTCCCGGGACGTCGTGTCCCGGGAGGCGACCCGCCGGCATATCGCGGTCGTCATGCTGCGGCCGGCAGCCGGACGGCGGTATGCATGGCAAACGAGCCTGACCGGCATGCGCTCCGTTGTCTGCCGGCAGGTTGAAATTCGCGAGCCCGGAATCGCCGGCCCGAAATGCCTGCGCGCCGACAGGCACCAAGCGTCCGCGCGGGCCCGACCGTTGAGGCGATTCGTCGCTTCCGACGATGGGCGCGTCGCGCACAGCCTTCTAGACTTCCCTGCATTCTGGTCGGTGCCAGCAGGAGTCATCGTGTTTCAAGGGCAAAGCTTGCGCGTCTCGCCGCTAGGCGATAACGGCATTTTCGAATTGTGCTTCGATCGTCAGGGCGAATCCATCAACAAATTCGACCGCAGGACGATCGACGAATTGCGGCAGGCCAACCAGTACCTGCTGAATCAGGCCGGCCTGCGAGGCGTCCTGGTGACGAGCGCGAAGAACGTTTTCATCGTCGGAGCGGATATCACCGAATTCGGGGTCAAGTTCGCGCAGCCGGCGGCGGCCATTGCCGCGGACGTCGCGGGAAGCAACGACGCCTTCATCCAGTTCGAAGACCTGCCGGTTCCTTCCGTGGTGGCGATCAACGGCTTCGCGTTGGGTGGAGGCCTCGAATTTGCGCTGACTGGCGCAATGCGCGTCATGTCGAGCGACGCGCAGATCGGTGTGCCGGAAGTGAAGCTGGGGCTGTTCCCCGGATTCGGGGGCACGGTCCGGCTGGTGCGCATTGCGGGGCCCGCGGTGGCGTGCGACTGGGTTGCCGCCGGCAAACCTGCCACGCCTGCGGCCGCCTTCGCTGCCGGCGTGGTTGACGATATCGCGTCACCGGACGAACTGCGGTCCCGTGCGCTCCATTTGCTCGAGCGGGCGATCGCAAACGAAGTCGATTGGCAGGCGCTGCAGGATCGAAAACGCAAGCCGCTGTCAGCGGAAGTGGCCGCACAAGCCGCGGCTGCTTTCGAGCAAGGTCGCGCCATCGCAGCCGAACGTGGCTCGCCGCACCAGCCTGCCGCGCTCGCCGCAATCGACATGATGGCCGAGGGGGCGGCCCTCGACCGTGCCGGTGCGCTGGCTCTCGAAGCGAGAGTGTTCGGCGAAATCGCCCGTACCCAGGCCGCGTCGTCGATGGTTCAGACCTTTCTGAGCGAACAGGCTGTCAAGAAGATCGCGCGCCACCGCGAAAAAGGGGCTGGCAAGGTGTCCGGCGCGTTGGTGCTGGGCGCGGGGATCATGGGCGGCGGGATAGCGATCACCCATGCGCTGCGGAAGATCCCGGCCCGCATGTACGATCTGCAACAGCGAGCGCTCGACCAGGGCATGGCCGAGGCGCGCAAGCAGGTTGCCCGTCACGTCAAGACCGGGCGCCTGAGCGAATCCGCAAGCGTCGAGATTCTGTCGGCTGTCCGGCCGCAGCTGAATCTTGCCGGAATCGGCGACGCCGATGCCGTGGTCGAGGCGATCGTCGAGAACCTGGACGTCAAGCGCAAGGTCCTCGCTGATCTGGAGCCCTCGCTCAAGGAAGAGGCGATCCTGGTGTCCAACACGTCAAGTCTTCGCATCGACGACATCGCGGCGCCGCTCAAGCGTCCTGAACGGTTTGTCGGCATGCATTTCTTCAACCCGGTCCCGATGATGCCGCTCGTGGAAGTCGTGCGCGGCACGCGTACCTCCGATCAAGCCGTGGCGACCGCAGTGGCCTACGCGACAGCGCTGGGCAAAACCGCCATTGTCGTACGCGATTGCCCCGGGTTTCTCGTCAACCGGGTGCTGACCGCATACATACGCGGTTTTCTGAAGCTGATTGCCGACGGCGCGGACTTCGAGCAGGTCGACAAGGTCATGGAGTCGTTCGGCTGGCCGATGGGGCCGGCGTATCTCGAAGACGTGGTCGGCATGGACACGGGTAGCCATGTCAACAATGTCATTTCGGCCGGCTATGCGGACCGCATGCCCGAGCTCGCCGACGATGCGTTGCGCGTGATGGTGCGACATGGCCGCTTCGGTCAGAAGAACGGCCTGGGCTTTTACCGCTACGAGGCCAGCGCGACCGGCGGCAAGCCGCGACGTACGTCGTCGACGGACGCACACGCGCTGCTTGCGCAGCTGCAGTCGGAGGGGCGCCGGAATTTTACCGACGAAGAGATCGTCGACCGCATGATGCTCCCGATGGTGCTCGAGGCAGCGCGAACGTTGCACGAAGGTGTGGTCGCAACCGCGGCGGAAGTGGACCTGGCGATGCAGCTTGGTCTCGGCTTCCCTGCCTATGCCGGCGGCCCCCTCAAGTATGCCGACTGGCTGGGCCTGGCCGAAGTGGTGCACCGTTGCGATGCGCTGAGTGCACTGGGGCCGGCCTATGAGCCCGGCCAGCGACTGCGCGAGATGGCGTCGGCCAACGACCGCTTCTATCCGATTACCCAGTGAGGGCCTGACGTGCACTTCCAGCTTCCCGAAGACGTTCAGCAAATGCAGCAGACGCTGCGCCGGTTCGTGGATGAGCGGATACTCCCGCGCGACAACGAGTATCAACGCATCGCCGATTCCGGCCGCTTTCCGACGGAGATCGTCGAACCGCTCAAGCAGCAGGCGCGCGACGCGGGTCTATGGAATCTGTTTCTTCCGGGGCTGCTCGACAAAGAGCCAGGTACGCGGCTGACCAACATGCAGTACGCGCCGCTGGCCGAGATCATGGGTCGTGTCTCGTGGGCATCCGAGGTGTTCAACTGCAACGCGCCGGACACCGGCAACATGGAGTTGCTGCACCTGTTCGCGAATCCGGCGCAGCGCGATCGATGGCTCGTTCCGCTTCTCGACGGGACCATTCGCTCGTGCTTCGCCATGACTGAACCCGACGTGGCTTCGTCTGACGCGACCAACATCCAGACGTCCATCAGGCGCGAGGGCGACGAGTACGTCATCAACGGCCGAAAATGGTTCACCACGGGCGCGATGCACCCCAATTGCAAGCTGGCCATCGTGATGGGGGTGACCGACTTCGATCCGGACGCGGCCAAGCATCGCCGGCATTCGATGGTGCTCGTTCCGATGGATACGCCGGGTTTGCGCATCGTTCGCAACGTGCCGATCATGAGCCACCATCTGCCGGAGGGGCACTGCGAAATCGCGTTCGAGAACGTGCGCGTGCCGGTGTCGAACTTGCTCGGCGAAGAGAACAGCGGGTTCGCATTGGCGCAAGCTCGCCTGGGGCCCGGGCGGGTCCACCACTGCATGCGAACGATCGGCCAGTGCGAAGTCGCGCTGGACCTGATGTGCGAGCGTGCGCTGTCACGCCGCGCGTTCGGCAAGACCTTGTCGGACTTCGCCAACATTCAGGACTGGATTGCCTATTCGCGTGTCGAAATCGATCAAGCGCGCCTGTACGTGCTGCAAGCAGCCTGGAAGATGGACACCCATGGCAACAAGTCCGCCCACCTGGATGTTTCGGCGATCAAGCTCGTGGCGGCCCAGCTTCAGACGCGCGTCGTCGATCGGGCGATCCAGGTATTCGGCGCGATGGGTATCACACCCGACACGCCGCTGGCCTATCTCTGGTCATGGGGGCGGGCAATGCGCTTCTTCGATGGTCCCGACGAGGTTCACCTGCGCGCCATCGCCCGCGCCGAGTTGGCGAAGGCCAAGGAGCAGCTGGGGTCGACGGCGCCGTACTACCGTCACCATTGAGGGCCCACCGTCATGTCCGTGCCATCCCGGGCCACGGTCTGGCTGTGACGCGGCGACGGAACATCGTTCCTCGTGACCTGCCCGTGGCGGCTGGATCGATGTGTTCGTCGGGGGGGCATTACCGACGCCCGGGTACGCGGCATCGCCGCTGATGCAGAGGATGGCGTGCGTGCCTTCCTCATCAAACGTAACACCCGCTTTCAAGGAAGTTGAACGATGAAGACGCGTATCACCGAGATGTTCGACATCCGCTACCCGATCATCCAGGGCGGAATGCAATGGGTCGGCACCGCAGAAATGGCTTCCGCGGTGTCGAATGCAGGCGGGTTGGGCGTCCTCACGGCGCTCACCCAGCCGACGCCGGACGCGCTGGGCGCCGAGATCGACCGCTGCAGGACGATGACTGACCGCCCGTTCGGCGTCAACCTGACCATTCTCCCGACGGTCAAGCCGCCTCCGTATGACGCGTATCTCGACGTGGTGATCGCGAAGGGCATCCCGGTGGTCGAGACAGCCGGGAGCAGTCCGAAGGAATTCACCGCGCGCCTGAAGGCTGCGGGCATTCGGGTGATCCACAAGTGCACGAGTATTCGCCATGCGCTCTCGGCCGAGCGCAATGGTGTCGACGTTGTCAGTATCGACGGCTTCGAATGTGCCGGTCACCCGGGAGAAGACGATATCGGCGGACTCGTGCTCATTCCGCTCGCGGCGCGGGCGCTGAGCATCCCGGTGATTGCGTCGGGCGGTATCGCGGATGGCCGGGGGCTGGCGGCGGCATTGGCCTTGGGGGCGGAGGGCGTCAACATGGGAACGCGCTTCTGCGCGACCGTCGAGGCACCGATCCACGAAGACATCAAGTCCGCACTCGTATACGCCGACGAGCGCGAGACGAACCTGATCTTCCGCACCTTGCACAATACCGGCCGGGTCCTGCGCAACCAGGTATCGGACGAAGTCGTCTCGATCGAACGCCGTCCGGGCGGATGCGAGTTCAATGACATCCAGCCGCTCGTCTCCGGTCAGCGCGGTCGCGCTGCACTACAGAGCGGCAACGTGAACGCAGGCCTGGTATGGGCAGGGCAGACGGTCGGATTGGTCAAGGACATCCCGACCTGCGGCGAGCTTCTGGAGCGGATGGTGGCCGATTGCCGGGCCGCACTCGCGGGCGCATCCGGTCGGGCAAATGGAGCGGCATCATGCTAGCGCTGCGCGTACACGGATTTGACGGTCTCCATCAATGGAAGCTCGAACAGGCACCGGAAGTTGCGCCCGGTGTTGGCGAAGTGCAGGTCAGCGTCCTGGCAAATGCAATCTCGTATGTGGATTTGCTCTTTGCGCGCGGCGGCTACCAGGTCAGGCCGCCGCTGCCGCTCGTGCCAGGCACCGAATTCACCGGTGTCGTTGCCGCCCTTGGGCCCGGCGTCGACGGAGGCCTGAAGGTGGGGCAGCATGTCGTGGGCATGACGGTGGGCGGTGCGTGGGCCGAACGCATCAACGTCCCTGCCGGTGCGCTGGAGGTCTTGCCCCCGCATGTGGACATGCGCGCGGCATCGGCGCTGCCGGTCACGTATGCGACCGCGCTGTATGCGTTGAAGCACCGCGGGGCCCTTCGGGCGTCGGAGACCGTTCTGGTACTGGGTGCGGCAGGCGGTGTCGGCCTTGCTTGCGTGCAAGTCGCGAAAGCGCTTGGTGCAACCGTCGTCGCCGGTGTGACCGGCGACGAAAAAATGACAATCGCCCGGCAAGAAGGGGCCGATCACGTCATCGATGTTGGCGAGGCTGAATGGCGCGCCGCCGTGCAGGCAGCTGTGCCGGAAGGCGTCGACGTCGTGGTCGACACGATCGGCGATGCATACACCGAGACGGCATTCCGCACCCTTCGATGGGGCGGCCGTCACTTGGTCATCGGTTTTGCCGGCGGCAACATTCCGGCAATCCGCGCCAACTTGCCGCTGCTCAAGGGCGCCTCGCTCGTCGGCGTGGACATTCGCCAGTTCCGGGAGCGCGAGCCTGATCGCGCACGAGCCAATCTGGCCGAAGCGGTTGCGATGCTGGCGGCCGGTCAGCTTCGACCGCGCGTGGCGCAGGTCTATCCCGCTCCCGATTGGGCAGAGGCGATCCGGCACGCACAGGATGCTTCTACGGTGGGCCGAGTCGTTCTGGACTGGGGCGCGAAGACACCGAAGGCTCCGGGCTGATCGCGTCGAGGACTGCGGCGAATGGGCCGCCCAGCGGGCGTTCTACTAGGAAATCATATCTATGACGATTCAATTCAACCGCTCGTGGAGTGATCCCGATCTCGAGCAGTATCGCGACACCGTCGTGCGGTTCATCGAAGAGGAAATGCTTCCGCACGACGAGGCGGCTCGCCATCGCGGACACGTCGGGCACGACTTGTGGCAGAAGGCTGGCTCTCTCGGGATCCTGTGTGCGGATGTCCCGGAAGAATGGGGCGGCGCGGGCGGCGACTTCCGTCATGAAGCCGTATTCCATGAAGAGATGGCGCGACGCGCGCTCTCGGGAATGAACGCCTCCGTGCATGCGATCGTGGCTCACTATCTGCTGAACCACGGGACGGAAGCGCAGAAACGTCGTTACCTGCCGCGCCTGATATCGGGCGAACTCGTCGGCGCGATAGCGATGACCGAGCCGGGTGCCGGATCCGACCTGAAGGGTATTCGTACGCGGGCCGGGCGCACGCAGTACGGATGGTGCATCAATGGTGCCAAAACGTTCATTTCGAACGGGTTTCTGGCCGGCCTTGTCCTGGTGGTGGCGAAGACGGAGTCGGGTGAGGGTGCGCGCGGCATGTCGATCTTCCTGCTGGAGACGGCCGATTGCGACGGCTTCCGGGTCGGACGGTTGCTGGACAAGATCGGCATGAAGGCGCAGGACACCGCCGAGCTGTTTTTCGACGACGTGCTCGTCGGTGAGGATCAGATCCTGGGCGGAATGCCAGGACAGGGGTTCTACCAGCTGATGGCGGATCTCCCCTACGAACGGTTGCTCATCGGCGTGATGGCCCTGGCTGCAATGGAGGGCGCCTATGCGGAAACACTGGCGTATGTGCGTGATCGACAGGCATTCGGACAGGCGATTTCCACATTCCAGAACACCCGCTTCAAGCTGGCGGAGGTCGCCACGGAAATACAGGTCGGGCGGGCCTTCATCGATCGCTGCGTGCACGACTTGCTGGTCGGTCGTCTGGATACCGCAACCGCGTCGATGGCGAAACTCTGGGGTTCGGAGGCCCAAGGCAGAGTGGTCGATTCGTGCCTGCAGTTGTTCGGCGGTTACGGCTACATGAACGAATACACGATAGCGAGGATGTACACGGATGCCCGGGTTCAGCGCATCTACGGCGGCACGAGCGAAATCATGAAGGAAGTTATCGCACGAGCATTGTGATCGTGCGGGTTGCGCGGAGTATCTTGCATGGCGTACGAACGGCACGTAAGGCCCTGCGAACCGGGAAGTTCGCAGGGCCTTACGTGTTTCCCCGTGCCAGCAGAGTCATTTCCCCTTCAGCGTCATGCAAAGCATGATCAATCCGGCGAATATGCTGCATCCAACCAAGGCATATAGTCCATCCGCATAGGATCCAGTCGTCTTGACCACGAAGCCGATCATGAGCGGGGCAAGCGCAGACAAGCCGGTCGCCAAGCCGTTCATCATTCCTGCGCCGGCCCCGATTGAGTGAGATGGAACGAGGTCTTGAAGCAGCGTCCAAATGGCTGGCAAAGCGAAGCCCGTCGCGCCAATTCCAATCGCCAGCAGGATCGCCGAAATCGTTGCATTCTCCAAACTAGCGCCGAGATACACGCCCAACGTAACGGCAACCATCGCCCAGAAGATGAACGGTGCGCGTCGATTTGCGCGGTCCAACAGATACCCGCCGACAAACTTCGCGAACAACGAGACGATCCAAGGCAAGGACGACAGCAGACCCATGGCCGACCAAGAGAAACCGCGCGCCTCCTTCAAATACGTTGGGAGCCACGTCATCATTCCCCAGAATATCGCGTTGTGCAGAGCATAGTAGAGCGTCAGCAGCCAAAATTGATAATTCCCAGCGAATGACTTGATCTGCTGGACCGTTGTCTGATGGTTCTTCAGCGCCTCATGCTCTTTGCGCAATCCAGTCTCGATGTGCGTCAATTCGAGTTCGTTTACCCTCTTGTTCTGTCGTGGCGTATCGCTGGTAAAGAACCAAATCAAAGTGAGCGGGATGAGGCCGGCCGCGCAAAGAATAAAGAAGCTGGAGCGCCAACCGCTCGTGTGAATGATGAAAGTGAACAGTGGCATCGCCAGGGCTGGTGCAACAGAAATGCCTGCTTGCCAGATCGAATTCGCCTTCCCTCGTTCAGAAAGTGGATACCATTCTTTCACGTACTTGCTCTGCATCGGAAAATGCACGCCCTCGCTGAGTCCAAGAATGACGCGCGAGGCCAGCATTGCCGTGAAGGTCGAGGTAATACCGCCAACCAATAGGGAAACGGACCAGATCGCGATTGCAATTGACATCGCCTTGCGCGGACCCACCCGGTCCCCAAGCGGACTCAAGAAGACATTGCCAATGCCATATGCGGCCAGAAACACCGTCATCAGCATGCCTTTCTGTAAGGCGGAGCCCGCTATCCCCATGTCCGCGAGGAACTCCGGGTCGACGACCAAAATCGACACATTGACTCGGTCAATGAAAGAGAAGAAAAGTACAACCAAAAGGATTAGTGCCAAGACATGGCGCTGCCGCGAGGGGCTTTCCACGCGCGCCCCTGCTATTGATCTTGATTGCATGATGTCTCCATGTATGTGAGAATATTAGATTCATGCGGTTGTTTATCGTTAGAATCTTCTCGATAATTAAAGCAGTAAATTTAAGTCATGTGATGTCGAAGGATTTAGGGGCAAAGAGTCAAATCCATTGACGAAGTGTTTCTCAAGATGGCGCACTATATTGCGCGCCATCATTCTTTGAAATCACCTCTGCGAGCAGGTAACACAATTCAAGCAGACTGAAGATTGGATGGCCGGTCAGAAGAATGGACCGTCGAACCATACCTCGGTCGCGTCTTTGAAGTTGGTCGTTTCGCCCCAAGTTAGGCGCCCACTCGCAGTCTCGATCAGGGCGTGAAGTATTTCTGCACCGATTTCTGGCAAGGTTCGCTCACCTGTCAGAACGGCAGAAGAGTTGAAATCGAGTCCGATCTCCAATTTCTCTGCAAGATTCGGATTTCCGCTCATGAAGAACGTCGGCGCGACGACCCCGGGATTTACCGCCGGCACCGGGGGGTCGAACGGCATATCGCCGCCACCACTCTGGAACACGGTGATCTGTGCGCCAGCCGCCGCTAGTCCGGGAATGAGTGTGTGCGCCGCCATCCAGCCATCCATGAAATGGAGTCCGTTGCCCCGCGGCTGAGTGGCATACTCCAAGGCGCCCTGCAATGTAGATGTTCCGCCCTTGGCAATAGCCCCCAAGGATTTTTCTTCAAGTGTGGAAATGCCTGCCCGAATGTTGGAGGGAATCGGATTGATAGATCGGATATCCTCTCCTACCGAACGCGCCTGCGCTTCCGTACGGGCAACCATATCGAGAATGCGTCGACGCGTCTCGTCGTCGACCGCGCGCTCTGCCAGAATCGCCTCAGCACCAATGATTTCGGTGGTCTCCGAGAAGATAACCGTTCCCCCGGCATCAACGAGACAATCCATCGCTGCACCAAGCGCGGGGTTGCCTGCAATGCCTGACGTTCCGTCTGAAATGCCGCATTTAATACCGATGGTGAGGTTAGACAAGGGGACCGGGACGCGCCGCTGGAGTGCAGCTTCGCGCACCATCTTGCGCGCAATTTTCTGTGCGGTGAGCGTAGCTTGTCCCATACCGCCATGTTCGCTCGCCATCACAACTTCGAACCGCTTGCCGCGTTGCTCGAGGAACTCGACGACGCGCGCCAGACGCGTCTCCGGATAATTGAAATCAGCCCGCACCCCAATCAACAAGACACTGTGCACGTTCGGGTTGCACGCAAGTCCAGCTACGACGCGAAACAGCCGATCACGATCCTTGGAGTGCTTCCCCATGTCCCCGGGCGTGATGAACCGGGCGACGCCAGCCACGACGTTTTCCACAGCCCACGCAATCTGATTGGAAAAACGATCCATTGGCAGAATTAGAACTTTGTTGCGAACGCCAGCGCCACCACTTTCCCGCTCATATCCCCAGAATTCATTATTGGGTGCAGCCTGAATCATTGCGACTCTCCTCGAAGATTGGCGCGATGACCGCCAAGGTTATGTGTGTGAACATGCATGCCAACAGAAATGTCTTGCGTAGCTACCCCAATAGGCTGGCCATACTTGCTGACCGTCTCGCCCACAGCAATGTCTCGCACTGCCAATTTATGCCCGAATGGCACGTCGCTCCTCAGGGTCACGGTCGACGTTGTGCCATTCACGTTCTGTATCCAACATTCTTGTCCCGCGCCTCCGTTTCCGACCGCGACAGCTACGTGATCACCGTCGTGGAGGACAAGAGCCTTCATGAAGCCGGCGTGCACCGGTTCTTCGGCACTTCTTGTGCGTGTTTCTGATGACATGTGGATCGACCTCATTTTTCAAGTTTCCCGCTTTTGCTGCGGTTGATTGGATGTTCCAAAGATCAGTCCAATTTGATGTCCATGGACTTGACGATTTCTCCCCGCTGCTCATACTCGCCCGAGATGAACTTGGCATAGGCTCGCGGTGAGCTACCGACCGGAATTGCGCCGAGGTTACCTACCTTCTTCGCCGTGCCGGGAGAATTGAGAGATAGGAGACCAGAAGGAGCGTACGGCCATTCGCGGCGTACCGCGCCACGTACTTGTGCGCCAACCGTGCTCCCGCACCCGGAAACTTCTCAACGACGATGGGCTGCCCAAGTTCAGCACTCGAATTGACTCCGATGATTCGCGCAATAGACTTCGAGCTTTCCGAATGTGCGAAAGGCACAACCAGAGTAATGGGGCGGTCTCGCCAAGCAGCCGCGAAGGAAGTTTTTGAAGCCATACACAGATGGCTTGTGCAACCATTAAAAGAAGCCGCTTGAAGCGGACCATCTGCTGTCTCCTGATCTTCTGTCGGGCAAATTCGCAACACGCCAACGTGCCTATTGCGTAATCTTAGGAGGCTGTCATATCCTTGGAAAACTGTTTTTTCCGGTTCTGAGATGAAGAAATTATGTAACTGGACGCAGAATGGTTTCCATGCTCCCGTGCATGGGGCAACGGAATGTGCTGAGAAGCTGTGGACGATTTGACATGCGTGGTGCCTGATGAGCGTTGTTGACGCTGCCAGCCGTAATGGCACACGAGTAGCTCCTGGATGCCTGCAGTCCGCGCGCCACGATCGCCATACCAAGCCCTGGGGTCCTCCAGGGATAGTGCAGCCGATCAGGCACGTGCGGTGCGAATCGGCCGGGGCTTCAGTTCACTGCGATCGCGATGCCATGCGAGCGCATACGCATGAGGTTGTGCGCCAACCCGTTCCACAGCAGCACGGCATGGGCATTGAGCAACCCGCGCACGTTGAACTGCTGCAAGCTCCGGCGGCGCAACTGTACGTTGGCGCATTCCACCGGGGCGCCACGCTGACGGTAATACGCCTTGCCAGCATCGCTGCTCATGAGGTCGCTCTACCGCGCCAGCGCGGTGCTGCCGCTGTCCTTGGGCGCGAAGGGATCAATGGTGGAGTTGCGACCGCTGGGCAGACTTACCACGGCCTGCGTGGCCCTGGTCTGCAGTTCCTCGGTGGCCTGCAGCTTCGTAAGGCTGCCATCGGCCAACCAGTGCTCGGGCACACGACAGTAGCGTCGCGCCCGCTGCTGATGCATGGGCGCCATCTGGCCCATGCCGCTGACGCTATTGGTCACGCATACGACTTCGGAATATTCGGCTCCGCCTTCTTCCCAAAGACAACGCAATGCTATTGAGAACTCTCCGCGCACTAATTGCTTTCCATCGTCTGGGCACGGTTGTCGCGGCCGCGGAAGAAGTACACCTTTCCCCCGCTGCCGTCAGTGCGCAGTTCAAGTTGCTTGAGGAGCGCTTGGGCATCCCCCTGTTCGTCCGGACGAAGCGATCATTGACGCTTTCCTCCACCGGGATTCGGATGCTTCCTATCGCGGCGAAGATGCTCTCGACATATGAGGAACTGCAGCAGCTCTCTGACACCGATGCATTGCAAGGTCAGATTTCCCTAGGCGTCATCAACACAGTCTTGATCGGTATCTTTCCAGAGGTACTGGAGCGCCTGAAAACTAAGAATCCCAGGCTGAAGATCAGGATCGTAATTGGGACTGCATCAAGCCTTGTCGCTCAGGTGGAGGCGGGTATTCTGGATGCAGCGATAGTAAACAACCCACCTGGCGCTTTGGATCCCACCCTGACCGTACATCACTTGTATACGGATCCGGTTGCACTGGTTCAGTCCGCGAACCATCCCAAATTGACACTCGATGAGGCGATGCGGTCTGCTTCGTACATCGCACTGGACCGGAATACCTGGGCCGGGCGAATGATCGATCAATTTCTTCTTCAGAACGACCTTCGGGTTGAACCTGAATTGGAGCTCGATTCACAAGTGGCGATTCTCGCCTTGGTCAGACATGGCCTCGGCGTCTCAGTCTTGCCGGTTATCCGCGGAACGACGGCCGCCGACACTTCGCTGCGCTTTACGCCATTGAAGGGCATCCAACGCTTTGTCGTGCTGGTAGAGCGGGGTGCGCATTCTTATGCGCACATTACCGCGGAACTGATACGGACGATTCAGGAGGTTGCCCGTCTGACGGACCCGCGTTCGCGTGCATCTGTGCTCGCGGCGGGGAATCCAGAAAAGACGGCGGCAAGGAAACGCCGACAAACAAACTTGCAGCGGAAGTAGTCAACCATTTCCACTACATAGAGAGCCCACGCCCCGCCGCCGTATCTCCCAGGACACTCCGCCGCCGCGCACCGTCGCAACTAGCCGCTGCCTCAGCCGCTGTCCGATAACCGGCTTCCATGGCACCATGGCCGACCCCCACGCCATCATCCAGTATGGCGTAGCGCCCGATGGCAAGCATGATGCTGCGCCGGTATATGCCGGCCACGCGTTGTCCGCTGGCCACCGGTCGATGCTCCAGGCCGGATTCGACCGTGATGTTCTGCGCAACCCTGACCAACTCACGCCCATGTAATGTCGCTGGCAGGTTGCCCGCGAGGATGACGCGCTGCCCGCGTCGCATGCGCCAGCCTTTGTTCGGCCAGGAGGTCGACGCGATGGGGTAGCGCGTCCTTCACCTCGGCACCAAAGCCCAGATCGCCCAGCCCCTTGCCGCCACCGATCAACTGCTGGTCGAGTCAGGTGGAGCCGATGACGGACAGGTGCGATTTCGACTCCATCGCCACGCCACCGCCAAGGCGCTGCGCCTCACGCGGGTCACGCTCGGGGCCGCAGCCTGACCTTGGGCGACAGCCGAGTGGTGATATCGCACGAAAGCGCTTCCCCGCGGGGCTGTGGAAGCCCGCACGCGCTTCATCAAGCACGCATGGCGGGGCGTTGGTGCGAAGGCGGGAATACCCGCCACACCCGATCGGGGTGGCGGAAGAAGTACATCCTCACGAGTTCGCCGTGACCGGCGAGCTCGACGTATACGCATCGTCGAGCGCCGCGTCCGGCCAAGCGAACCACTCTGGTTTGCGTGGTCGAGGGCTGCCCCAGCCAATACTCGACCAGCGCATGCAGGGATTTCGCGCCTGTGCTCATGTGATCATCCGTCGCATCCCGGGAGCGCGCCCCGTTACCGCTCGAAGGAATGCGGGAAGAGGTTGCGGGCGCATCTGGTACATCAGGCGCTTTCGCGAGCGAGATACTGCTTTCGCAATTCGCCCTTCTGCAGCTTTCCGGTAGGCGTACGCGGCAATTCGTCGACAAAGTCGACGCTCTTCGGTGCCTTGTATGAGGCAATCCGCGACTTCGCGAAATCGATGATCTCCTTCTCGAGTTCGGCCGTTCCCGCATAGCCTTCCGCGAGGGTGACGACAGCCTTTACGCGTTCCCCCATCTCCGGATCGGGGATGCCGATGACCGCCACGTCCAGAATGGCCGGGTGGAGTGCGAGCGCGTTTTCGACTTCCTGCGGATAGATGTTCACTCCGCCGGAAATGATCATGAAGCCCTTTCTGTCGGTCAGGTAGAGGAATCCATCGTCGTCGACATGGCCGATATCGCCCACCATCGTCCACGTCGAATGAACGGGGTGTTGGGACGCACGTGTCTTGTCGGGGTCCTCGTGATACGCGAATGGCGCCGTTTCACGCTCGAAGTAGACGAGCCCGTCCGAGCCAGCCGGCAGTTCATCGCCGCTTTCGTCACAGATGTGAATTGTGCCGAGTATCGAACGTCCGACCGACCCCGGCTTGTTCAGCCATTCCGACGGACTGATGGTCGTAATCCCGTTCAGTTCAGTGCTTGCATAGAACTCATAGAGTACCGGCCCCCACCAGTCCATCATCTTGCGTTTCACGTCGACCGGGCACGGTGCCGCCGCGTGTATTGCAACTTTCATGCTGCTGACGTCATACGCGCTTCTGATGTCGTCCGGCAGTTTCAACATCCGGACGAACATTGTCGGCACCCATTGGCTGACGTTCACGCGATATTTCTCGATTGCCGCGAGTGCGGCTTCGGCATCGAATTTGTCCATCACGACGACGGTGCCGCCCATGGCCTGAATCGCGGCGCAAGTCCGCAGCGGTGCAGCGTGATAGAGCGGCGCCGGGGAGAGATAGACCGTGTCGCTGCCGCACCCGAAATGTCCGCCGAACATGGCGACCATGCTGTCGCCGGCGTCCGACACCTGACGGTCGGGCAGCGGAAGTCTCACCCCCTTCGGACGTCCGGTCGTGCCCGACGAATAGAGCATGTCCGCGCCGCGCGGTTCGTCCCTTGGACGTTCTGACGACGCCGTTTCCAGCACGGAACCCAACGAGACGGAGCCGGGCGAGGCCACGTCGAAATGCACGACATGCGAAAGAGACGGAAGGTCGGTCCATGCACGCGCGAGATTCTGTCCGACCCCTCCGACGAAGAGACATTTCGCGCCGGAGTTGCGCAGGATGTATTCGATCTCGTCGCTCTTGAGATGAAAGTTGATCGCCGCGACGTAGAGCCCCGAGCGCTGGGCCGCCCAGTAGACGTCGAATATGCGGTGGTCGTTCTCCGAGAGGATGGCGACGACGTCGCCGCGGTTCATCCCTTGCGCGCGAAGCCAGTTCGCGATCCTGAGAGACCGCTCTTCGAGTTCGGAAAAGGTGACATGCAGCCCTGATGCAGCCATGATCACGGCGGGCTTCGAGGGATGTGTTTGGGCGTGCGTTCCGGGGTACATTGCTTTCAGGAAAGTAGAGTTGCTCTGGAGGCGAGATCCAGCCTGGATGGCATGGCGGATCGACAAGACGGCGGCGTCGACGACGACTTCCGGATCACGAAGGAGCGCTCGGTGTTTGCGAAGTCGCGAACGACTCCAGCGGATGTGTGCCGATCGCCGCCGCGCGGGTGCCGCAATCGCACTGCAAAGTTCGTGATGAGTCGACGGCGGCCGACTCCATGAGCATGTTGAACTGGCACATCGTCTCCTCTCCATCTTGCATCGTTCTGCGAACCAGGGCTTTGCGCGACCGCGCTGTTGTGGTGCTGACGTCACGCTTCATCGAGCCAAAATACTACTTTGAAGTATATACAATACTTCGACGTAAGAACAATGTCGATTGTGTGTTTGTATGTCTCCGGCGCAGTCGGCTTGCGACCCGGGCGATCGACATATACCGCAGCTCATCGGTCGATTCATTGCGTGTCGGTGACGTCTTCATGTACGCACCCATTTCTCGTATCAATCCGTGGACAAGCGTTGTGCAAGGCGTGCCGCAGTTCTTTGTAATGCTGTTCATATGAACTAGTTCTCCTTGGAACCGGTCCTGCGTCACATCCTGATTCCCGGGGATTGGGGTATCTGCTGAGTCGTTAGTTTTGCGCACTGCGATCTCGTCTATTTCGACGATGGTCTCACCTGCGCGAGTGCGCGCCTAATCCGTGTGCCGACCGTGACACGCATCGCTGGTCGGCGCACTCAGACAAGGTGGAGACAACATGACCGACGAATATCAGACAACCTCGAGCTTCTGCAGGGGGTTGGCCGCGACGAGCATCGTGGGCGCGGTGGTGGCTTTGGGCCTCGCTGCTTGTGGGGGGGAGGTTGACAACGCTGCAGCGCCAACGCCGACGGCGCCGACTACGATGCAAGTGCAGAATGCTGCGAGCGCATGTTCTGCTCTTGCCGGCGCCGGCGTTCCCGCCAGCGCCATTGCACTACCGACACAAGGTGCGACCATCACATCGGCATCGCTCGTTGCAGCCGACAGCACGACGGGTCTTCCGGACTACTGCCAGGTACTGGGCAAGGTGCTGGCCACCAATTCCTCGGATCCCGCGATCAACTTCGAAGTCAACCTTCCGACTACCTGGAACTTCAAAGCATTGCAGATGGGCGGCGCCGGTTTCAACGGGTTGTTGGTAACGGGCCTCGGTGGGCAGATTGGCGGCATACAAAACTGGCCGTCGGACGAGAAGCAGCCGCTTGCCATGAACTACGTGACGTTTGGTAGCGATGGTGGGACGACGCTGGATGGGTCGTTCGGCCTCAATGCCCAGGCACTTGCGAACTATGGCGGCGAGAGCGTCAAACGCACTCACGACACGGCGCTTTATATTCTCAAGGCTTTCTACAAGACCGCACCGCATCGGATGTACCACATCGGCGGATCCAAGGGCGGCCACGAAAGCCTGGTCGCCGCGCAGCGGTACGGTAGCGACTATGACGGAATCGTCGCCTACTATCCTGCAAACCAGAATCAGGCCATGGTGATGTCATGGTTTCGCATGTGGAGTGCCGCGTACTCTACGCCCGGAGGTGCACTCGATCCGGCGAAGCAGGCGCTTGTGAAGGCCAAGGTGATGGAAGCGTGTGACGCACTGGACGGTGTGGCAGACGGGATCGTGAGCAACACCGCGGCGTGCCAGGCGAAATTCTCCATCAACAGCTTGCGCTGTGCCGGCGGAGTCGACTCGGGAGATACCTGCCTTTCGGATACTCAGATCAACACGCTGATGGCGGCGGCGACTCCGATGGAGTTTGCATTCCCGCTGGCCAACGGCGTCACGAGTATTGGCCCGTATCCGGTGTTCCAAGGTGGTGATGTGGCAGGGACGTTGTTCGATCCGGTCGGGACGGACGGTACGCGGACCGCCTACTACAGTCTCGACGAACCCGTGATCAAGTACTTTGACGAGCAAGACCCGAACGGCACGACGACGGGGTTCGACTATCGGGCCTGGCAGCCGCGCGTCACGCAGCTGTCCAACTTGCTGGACGCGACGGATCCGAATCTCGATACGTACCAGAAGAGGGGCGGAAAGCTGATTCTGGTGCAGGGCACGGCCGACATGCTGGTCACGCCGAATCAGACGACGGCCTACTACAAACAGGTCGCCGCCCGATACGGTGATTCGACGAGCAGCTTTGTCCGGTATTACGTCGCACCGGGATTTGGCCACGCTGGCGGCACGTTCGCGTTGAAATGGGACCCGCTGACAGCACTGGACGGCTGGGTGGAATCGGGACAAGCGCCCGTCAATCCGATCGTGACGGACGGCAATCCCGCCACCAAAGGCCGCACGCGCCCATTGTGCGAATACCCACAGTTCCCGAAGTACAAGGGAACCGGCGATGCAAATAGCGCTTCCAGCTTCGTGTGCGCTGACAGCTAAGCGATCCGACTCGGCTTCTCCGAAAGAAGCCGGGTCCACTCGAATGCCCGGTCTGGCCACCTGGTGAAATGGCCGGGATGGCAGGGGCGGGTGTCCGGCGGTGTGGTCGCGGCAAGGTGCTGAAGTGCCGAATCGGAGGAACTCATCCTGACAAGCCTTGCTCGCGTTGCCGGAGATCGAGCGGAGGCATTGGAGCAAGCCGGTTTGCTTGACGGTAAACGTCGATCCGGAAACAAAAAATATTCTTACATTTGGTTAGGAGATCTATGTATGAACAAGCCGTTCTATCGAAACCTTCTCTGTACGGCCCTGCTGGGTGTGTTCTCGGCCGCAAGCCATGCGCAAAGCACCGTTACGTTGTATGGCGTCATTGACGAAGGCGTGGTGTTTCAGAGCAATAGCGGAGCCGGCAAACGGGTCTCCCTCGACTCGCTGGGTGGCATCTTCGGCAGTCGGTGGGGGATGACGGGCAGTGAGGATCTGGGCGGCGGCCTCAAGGCGATCTTCACGCTCGAATCCGGCATCAACTTGAACAACGGGGCATTCGGCCAGGGTGGAACTGCATTTGGCCGCCAGGCTTTCGTAGGTCTCAGCAGCGATCGCCTCGGGAGCCTTACTCTCGGGCGGCAATATGACATGATCTTTTATTTCCCGGAGCCCCTGACCGCCGAAGGGCTGCTCGGCGGTCCGGCCTCGTCGCATCCGGGCGATCTCGATAACGCCGCCAATACCATTCGCGTGAACAATGCGATTCGCTACATGAGCCCGACATTCAACGGGTTGAAATTCGGTGGCGAATATAGTGTCGGCGGTGTTGCGGGCAACTTGACGGCCAATAGCGGCTACTCGGTCGGCGCATCGTATGAATACGGCCCGTTCAAGGTTGCGGGCGCGTACGAATACTTCAAGAATCCGACTTCGGCAACGGCCGGATCCGGCTTCTTCACTGACAACGCCAGCGGTGCATCGCCGCTGGCATTTTCGCTCAACTCCGGATACAAGAGCGCGCAGTCGTTTCAGAATGCGATCGTAGCGGCCAACTACAAGATCGGGGCACTGACGCTGGCGGCGTCGTACTCGAATATTCAGTATGGCCACCTCAACGGCGAGTTGCTGGGCGGAACGGCACGCTTCAACAACTTCGACATCGGTGCGCAGTATCAGTTTTCGCCGTTTTTCTTCGCCGGCATCATGTACAACTACTTGAACGGCCGGGGTGTCGGTACTGCCAGTGGCGCGACGATTGGCGGTCAGCACTACAACCAGGTCGGGTTGATGGCCAACTATTTCCTTTCCAAGCGGACGGACGTCTACTTCACCATGGGCTGGCAACGAGCGTCAGGCATCTCGTCGACCGGCGCAGCCGCCGTTGCGGATATCGGCAACTATGGCGATTCGTCGAACAATCATCAGATTCTGATTCGCGCGGCATTGCGCCATCGCTTCTAAATCTGGGCGGGGCTGCATGCGGACGCGTCAACGAGATCATGCCGCGTGCAACTCTCCACGAGAGTGGCGTTGACCCGGTCGACCATCTGCATTGACGGCGAAGATCGAAACGCGGACAACGCCTCGATGCTTGACAGTGGGTGAGCGTCGCCCCAATATCTACTCACAAGTAGAAAATATACTTTTGAGTATTTCCGGATTCGTGACGTATCCCGAGACGCCAGAGAGACGCGTCGTACTTTTATCCGAATGGAGATTGGCATGCATATCGAGGGATTGGCTGCAATTGTGACGGGGGGCGCGTCCGGACTCGGCGGTGCGGTTGCGCGCCTGCTGGCGGAGAAAGGTGCCAAGGTCACTATTTTCGATCTCAACGAGGAATCGGGCCGCGCGTGTGCCCAGCAAGTTGGCGGCAATTTCGTCAAGGTCGATGTGTGCGACGAGTTCGCGGTCGATGCGGCGCTCGCGACGGCGGAAGGGCTCCATGGGAAGGCGCGCTTGCTGGTGAATTGCGCCGGCATCGGGCCGCCGGGAAAGGTCATCAATCGCGACGGATCACCGCTCGCGCTTGACGACTTCGCGCGGATCGTCAACATCAACCTGATGGGGACCTTCAATGTCTTGTCGAAATTTGCCGCTCGATTGCACACGGAAGCACCGATCGGTGAGGAGCGCGGCGTCATCGTCAATACGGCGAGCGTGGCGGCATTCGATGGACAGATCGGTCAGCCCGCTTATGCCGCATCGAAGGCAGGCATTGTCGGCATGACGCTTCCCATTGCACGCGAGTTTGCGCGGTACGGGATTCGGGTGATGACGATCGCTCCCGGCATTTTCCTTACCCCGTTGCTGGCCAGCCTGCCGCAGGACGCTCAGGACTCCCTTGGCAAGCAGGTCCCGTTTCCGAGCCGTCTCGGGCAACCGGACGAATTCGCCAAGCTCGTACAGTCCATCGTTGAGAACTCGATGCTCAACGGGGAGGTGATTCGGCTCGACGGCGCAATCCGGATGGCGCCGCGATGATGTATCGCGGGTGCCGGCCGAACATTCGACTTGTGCGCTACAAGCAGTCGCTCTGAAAGCAGGCTTGTGGTCGCTGTGCGGTAGACGGTTGGAAACGACGTCGGCGTTTCCGATCCTGAAACATAGGAACGTGTATGAATGGACAAAGCTTGCTGGTCGACGTTGAGGATGGCATTGCAACCCTTGCACTCAATCGGCCGGAATCTGGAAATGCAATCGATTTGCCCCTGGCACAGGCGCTCATGCGGGCAGCTATCCGGTGCGATCAGGATCCGTCGATTCGCTGTGTCGTACTCACGGGCATGGGACGGCTCTTCTGCACGGGGGGCGATCTGGGCTCGTTCGGGGCGGTCGGCAATGACCTGCCCGGCTTTCTGAGTGAACTGGCAGGTACGCTTCATCTTGCGCTTTCGCGTTTCATGCGGATGCCCAAACCGCTTCTCGTCCTGGCCAACGGGCCCGCCGCCGGGGCTGGCTTCAGCCTCGCAATCGCTGGAGATATCGTCATTGCCGCACGTTCCGCGCATTTCACGCCTGCGTATGGCGCGGTTGGACTCAGTCCGGATGGTGGGATGTCCTGGCAACTTCCCAGGCTGGTGGGATTCAGGCGCGCCCAGGAAATGCTGCTTTTGAACCAGCGTGTCCGGGCCGACGATGCACAGGCAATGGGGCTGATCAATCGTGTCGTCGATGATGAGGATCTCGCGAGTGAGGGGCGAATGACCGCGCGTACGCTTGTGCAATCCGCAACGAAAGCCATTGCCGCCAGTCGTGAGCTGCTGCTCGAATCGTTTCACGGGGAGTTCGAGGCGCACCTCGAGCGGGAAGCGCGCTCAATCGCCGCGCTCGGCGCAGGAGACGAGGCTGGCGAAGGCATTCGGGCTTTCACCGAACGGCGAAAGCCCCAGTTTCGTCGAGGGGTCTGAGTCGCGTGCCGCCGCGGCGATCGCCGTGCGGAAACCGGAGTGATGCCGGGCCGCAGGAGAGGAGCCCGACGACTTCCGGACATCTGCGTAGCGCGGTGTCTTGATCGTCCGGCATGCTGCCCAACCGCACCGAGGCGCATGTGCCGGTTTCGTTTTCATGCATCGGCACGGCCGCCGGAAAATCTGCTGCCACGAGCGGGCGCCCGTCGATTAATCGGTACGCCGGCGGAGTTGGAGCCGGATGTACAAGCGGGCATCCAGTCGCTCCGATAACCATGCGACTGGATGTGCTTAATCTCTGGCCGTGCTCCACCCGATGTTCTGGTCCTGGCGCACATACAACTTGCGACACGAACGCGTGGTTGCCAAACACCGCCTCGGAACCGACGGGATCAGGGCGCTTCTTCCGATCCAACACGCGTGGATACCACCGACCATCGGCGACAGCTGGAACCGCAAGCGCCAAGCGAGTCTCAGCGTGTGCCGGGCGAGGTCGTAGGCTCGGGTGGCATCGCCTTCGAGACCGCCCGTGTGCCCCGCCGTCTGGGCGAGCGTGCGATCAAGCGCCCAGCAAGGACCGACATGGATCGGCGGCGTGTGCCTACGGCATTACGGCTTTGCGGTATGCCAGACGTTCATGAAGCCATCGCCGGTGATCTGGCCGGGCGCCTTGTCCTGCGACCAGAGATAGAGCGGCTTGCCGCGATAGGCCCACTGCTTATTGCCGTCGTCGCGGACAACGAGGGTGTAGTCCCCCACGGCTTTGTCGGCAGCATCGGCGGTCAGCGGTGGCCACTTGATTGCGCAATTGCCGCTGCATGCGCTCTTGCCGGCGACCGTATCGCGATCGAAGGTGTATAGCGTCATTCCGCGTGCATCCGTCAGGACGCCATCAGCCGTTTTGACCGACATCGGGGCCGACGACATGCCGATGCTCTGGCTTGCACAACCGCCGAGATTCAGAGCGACTGCTGTTGCGGCTACGACAAGCAACTGCCGCGCGATCGAGTGGGGAAAGGGCTTGAGCTGGTTCACTTGTTTTCCTTGGGAGTGGGGCGCATCGGTTACGCCGAATCACGCAGTAGACGCGCGGCAGAGCGCTTTATTCCAGCCGATCTGATATTTTTTTGTGGTCCGCCGATATACGCGGGGCAAGTCAAACAAGCACGGATTGAAAGCGATGCGACCGATGCCGTTCGCCCCGCATGAAGTGGGGCAATCCTGATCCAGGTCATGACATCGGAGCGCGGGAAGCGGGGAGGTGCCCTTCGCCCCGAATCCCGCGCCGGTTACTCAACTGCCCTGCAGTCGGATATCGCGCGACGACGCACCGACATACACCGTCCCGCCCGGCACGACCTTCCAGCCGTTACGCGACGTGTCCCACACGCTCTGCATCCGCGGCGACACGGTCACGCGCACATGTCGTGCCTCGCCCGGGTTCAGCCGGACCTTCTCCCAGCCGACCAGCCGCTTCGGCGGCTCGTCCTTGTACGGCACGCCGAGATAGACCTGCGACGTTTCCGCACCGGCGGCGCGCCCGTCGTTGCGCACGGTGAACGCGACGCTCAGCGAGCCGTCCCCTTGACGCGACACCGACAGCCCCGAATACGCGAAGTGCGTGTACGACAGTCCGTAGCCGAACTCGAACATCGGCTTGATGTTGCGCGCGTCATACCAGCGATAGCCCATGTTCAGCTTCTCCGCGTAGACCGGATCGTTCTCGAACGCCCCGTTTTGCCCCCACGTCGGCGTGTCCTGGTCGCGCGCCGGGAACGTGACGGGCAGCTTGCCGGACGGATTGACTGCGCCGAATAGCACGTTCGCGATCGCCTTGCCGCCGCCTTCGCCCGGATACCACGCCTCGACGATCGCCGACACATTGTCCTTCCACGGCATCAGCACCGGATTGCCGCTCTGGACGACGACGATCGTGTGCGGATTCGCGCGAGCGACGGCTTCGACGATCGCGTCCTGGTTCGACGGATTCGCGAGGCTCAGGCTTTGCAGATCGCCGAACTCCTCGCCGGCCGGCTGCGCAACCACGACGATCGCGACATCCGAGCGGCCCGCGAGCGCAGCGGCCTGGTCGATCTCCTGCTGCGTGTACGCGCGGAACGGCGATTGCTGGTCGCTGTTGCCCGCGAACGTGACCTGTGCCGCCGGCGCGAGCGCGCGGATCGCCGCGACGATCGGCACGTCGACCTTCAGCCACGGATTGCGCCACCAGCTGCAGCCTGTCGACGAACCGAATGTCAGGCCGCCGCAGCCGGCGAACGAACCTGACACCGGAACGCGCGTGTTACCGGAGCCGCCGCCCGACAGCACGGCCGCGTCGGCATGGCCGCCGATCACGGCGATGCGCGACAGCGCGGACGCCGCGAGCGGCAACTGGTTGCCGTCGTTCTTCAACAATACGATCGACTGCTCGGCGACACTTTGCGCGAAGCGGTTCGCGGCCGCGAAATCGATCGTGCCGCCGCCCTTGGCCGGATCGTCCATCACGCCGACACGGATCATCACCGCGAGCTTGCGGCGCACCATGTCGTCGAGGCGCGCGGTCGACACCGAGCCGTTCGCGATCGCCTGCTTGACGGCTGCCGGCGTCAGGTACTTGCTTGGCGCGACATCCTCTTCCTCGTCGAGCCCGGCGTTGATCGCGGCGGCGGTGCTGTGTGTCGCACCCCAGTCGGATTGCACCTGGCCCTGGAAACCCCATTCGTTCTTCAGCACGTCGTTCAGCAAGTGACTGTTCTCGCACGCGTACGTGCCGTTCAGCCGGTTGTAGCTGCACATCACGCTGCCCGGCTGTCCGCGCTTCGCGGCGATCTCGAACGGGAGCAGGTAGAGTTCGCGCAGCGTACGTTCGTCGATCTGGCTATTGCCGCCGTAACGGTTATGTTCCTGCTCGTTGCCGGCATAGTGCTTGATCGTTGCGATGACTTTCTGGCGTTGCGTGGCAAGGATGCGCTCCGAGAGCAAGTCGCCGGCGAGCAGCGGATCCTCGCCGAGATACTCGAACAGGCGGCCGCCGCGCGGCTCGCGCGCGAGGTTGGTGCCGCCACCGAGACCCATGCCGAATCCTTGCGCGCGCAACTGGATCGCGACCTGCTTGCCGTAGTCGTACGACAGGCGGCGATCCCAGCTCGAGGCGACGGCGATCGTCGCGGGAAACGTCGAACTCGTTTGCCAGCCGCTGCCGGAGCCGGTCGCCGAATCGACCATATTCAGATCGGGAATCCCGAGCCGCGGCACGCCCTGGATGTAGCCAGCGCCTCCTCCCGGAACCTTCAGCATTTCGTATTGCGAATGAATGAACTGCAGTTTCTCGTCGAGTGTCATCTTGTGCACGAGAAGGTCGGCACGCCGCTGTGCAGCGGACGACGCGAACGCGTCGGCAGCGTCGCCCTGTGAATTGAAATCGGTGTTGGCCGCATAGACGCTCGTGCAGAGCACCGTTGCCAGCACGGCGGCCGGCCAGAGTTTGTCCCGCATGTTGCTCTCCATGTTTATGTTGCTCGTTGTTCGAGTGAGGTTCTGGAGTTGCACGCGTCCGATGGATCTGTACCGGACACATTCGGCTGGCAAGGCAGGGTGATGTGGCGTAGTCATGCCAGATCAGGCGAGAACTCGCTACGGCCGGTTGGGCCCGAACGGTCGACGCGGATACCTGTATACAGGTAGCCCGACGTTGACGAATCGATGTAGCGATTCTCTGCAATGGTCAATGGTAGGGATGTAGTCTCGCTACGACAATGGTATTTCTACTGACGAGTAGGTTTTTTATTTTGCGTGGTGAAGGGACGAAAAAAATGACGGTCGTCTTTGCCGATTACGTCGCGTACAGGAGTAGGAAGTACCCGTGCAGAACGCTGCGAGGAAGTACGCCGGCACACAACGGGGAATGATTCGGGTGCTCGTGTTGCGAACTAACGCGGCATCGAGCCGTTGGGCGATTCGGGCGCGCCTGGAGAGACGCGCGGTGCTGGTGCTGCCTGCGCTGCGCCTGAACGTCCTGGTTGACCGGAATGAAGCGAAGGAGAGGAAGAGGCAGAGTTCAATCGTGACGCAGCGAGTGACGACAGTCACCGGGTGCAGGAGTGGATACGGCGGGTTCGGCCCAGTAGCCGCAGTTGCACATCTGCTGCGCGCTCATCGTGCTCGCAGGCCGTTCAACAAGATGGAAGTGGCCTGGCGGGCGATTTCTTCCGCGGTCATTTGTCCGTCTTCGCGATACCACCGGCCGATCCAGCTCAGCGCGCCCGCGACGACGAAGGCACCGAGCTTGGGCTCGATCGGGGCGAAGGCTTTCTCCTCGATGGCCTTTTCGAGCAGAATCCGGAACTCATGATCGATGTCTGCCTTGAGCCTGCGAAGCTTGACCCGGTTCTCCGGAATCAAGGATTCTTCACCGATGCGAATGACGCACATGCCGAAATCCATCGTGACGATCTTCGCGTATTCGAGCATGGCCGCTTCAAATTTTTCGACTGCGCTGCCACCCGTCACCGTGATATTGCGGATCGCCTGTTGCATCATGTCCAGGCCCATGCGTACGCATTCGAACAGGATTTCGTCCTTGTTCTTTGCATAGTAATAGACGGTCGGCTTCGTGATGTGGAGCCGTTCGGCAACCTCATCCAGCGACGATGCGTGAAATCCCTTTTCATTGAAAAGACGTGCGGCCGTTCGAAGAACGGCCAGCCGCTTTCGTTCTCTCTCGCTTTCGCGAGCTTCAGCCTTCTTCCAAGGTGAAGCGATAGCGCCCATGAAGACTCCCTCAGATTCGTCGTGTCCGCCTCCCGTGAACGTCTGTCTTGCACGAGGCAAGTAACGGATCGACACGCGGCGGCAACCGCAGTATGCGAATGGCGGATACTACCATGACGTCGAATCTATACTTTCGGGTAGCGCTGCGCGTCAGTGAGTCTTCGGGAGCGGCGTATTGCCTGCCCGGCATCGCGAGGCGCGGGCGTCGGCGCGATGCCGTTCCAAGAGGCGCTCGTCACCCGGGTGGACCCGGATAAACGAGCCAGTCGGTGTCCTACTCCGTGACGAATGTGGCAACCTGGTTCAGCGGTGCTCTTTCGGTTCGAAATGCATTCGCGGGATGCGAAGAATCTGCATATCCGAAGGAGATGCCGCAGACGACGCGTCGCTCCGACGGGATCGACAGGATCTCGCGCAGGACATGCGCTTTGGACGCAAGGGCGGCTTGTGCGATTGCCGACACACCAAGGCTCGCTGCAGCCAGCATGAAGTTGTTTACGTACGCGCCGCAATCGAGAACGCCATAGGTGCCGAGCAGTGCGTCGGTCGTGATGACGGCCACATGCGGCGCGCCAAACAGCCTGAAATTTTCCTCGGCTTGACGAGCGGAAGCCTCGCGGTCTCCGGCGGTGACGCCCACACTTTCATACAACTGCAATCCGCAGGTGCGTCTGCGATCGCGATATACGCCGCGATATTCCGCTGGCGGAGCGATTTCCCACTGATCGTTGGGTAACGCGGATGCCGCCTGCAATGCGGAACGAAGCCGATGCGTTGCAGCGGGCCTGGTGAGGATGATTTGCCACGGCTGCGAATTGCACCAGGAAGGCGTGCGTTGTGCGATCGAGAGAATCGCGTCGATCGTTTCGGCAGGCACCTCCCGGGAGAGGTAGCCGCGGCAACTGAATCGAGTGTCGAGAACGGATCGCAGAGCGTCGAAAAGGGGCGTGTCTGTCATGGGTCCTGTCGCGCATGCGCGCGTGTGTTCGTGTCGGGGAATCTCATTGGCCTTTGAAGACCGGTCTGCGTTTCTCCAGGAAAGCAGCAATACCTTCTTTCGCGTCGTCGGTTTCGAGCACACGCCGCATCAGTGCGGCTTCCCTGTCCATCCCGGCTTGGTCGGCAGGGCCGTCGGTCGAGGGAAGGCTGTCGAGGATGCTCCGATACGCGACGGCGCTGAACCCCGCCACCTCGTTACCTAACGCGATCGCGTGGTCCAGCAGGGCAGCGCGGTCATCTTTCACGAAGCTCACGAGTCCCCACATCTGGGCTTCCTGAGCATTCAGCACTCGTCCGGTCAGCATCAATTCCGCCGCGCGTGAACGACCGACGACGGCCGGCAGGAATTGAGTTCCGCCGTATGTCGGCATCACGCCCAACCGGATTTCCGGCATCGCGAATGTGGCACGTTTCACCGCGGTCCGCACTGTGCACGCGAGCGCGAGTTCCAGTCCCCCGCCAAACGCGGCGCCGTTCATCGCCGCGATCGTGAACAGCGGCGATCGTGAAAGTCGCAGCAGCAGATTGCGAATGCGGTCGTTCTTCCTGGCTTGCTGGTCCCAGGTCTCGATGGCGTTGTCTTTCAGATCGCTACCGGCGCTGAACGCACGTTCTCCTTCGGCCGTGATCAGCAGAAATCGCGTGCCATCCCGTTCCACCGCGTCCAGGCAAGACTCGAGTCCGTCCCAGACTGCGCGATCGAGTGCATTCAATCGATCGGGACGGGTGATCGTGAAGACGGCGCCGGACTCGATGCGCTCAAATCGGAAATCCAAAGTTGCTCTCCGCTAAGCGGGCGCCGCCGGACGGCGCCCGCGAAACACCGGTTACGTCACTTGCCGCTGCCGAACACGCCGGCCATGAGCTCGTAGCGTGTGCCGTTGAATTGCATCAGCTGCAGCTTCTTGATCGGATAGGCGTCCGTTGCCGACGTCTGCACGTTGATCCCGGGTTGAAGCATCGGCAGGGTCACGTTCAGGCTCAGCGCCTGCTTCATCACATTGTCTCGCGTGAGGTTGTCGCCCGCCTGCTTCAAGGTTTGCACCAGCGTCTGCGCAATCGAGTAACCGAGCACGTTCAGCGTGTCCGACACGTCGCCCGCCGGGTAGTACTGCTTCATGAAGGCCGCGTAATCCTGATACTCCTTCGTTGCCTTCGTGGACGGATCCGTCGGATCCCTCAGATAGGTCGCGCTGATCACGCCCTTGGACGCGCCAAAGCCGGCCGGCTTGAGAACCGTGCCCACGGAGCTGGCCGAACTGACGACATACCGAGTCGGTTGCCAGCCGATTTCGGCCGCCTTCTTGATCGCCATTGCCGAGAACTTCGGCGTGGTCAGCAGAATCAGCGTATCGGCGCCCGAACCCTTCATCGACACGATCTGGCTGTCGACCGTAGGATCGGTCGTCTCGTACGTCTGGAACGAGACGACCGTTGACTTGGCCTTGCTTCCCAGCCCGTCGATGATGCCTTGGTAATAGTCTTTGCCGAAGTCGTCGTTCTGCATCAGGATCGCGACCTTTGCATTCGGCTGGGTTTGCAGGATGTGCTGTGCGTATGCGACCGCTTCAGCGTGGTTGGTGGGTTGCCAGCCGATGGTCCACGGATTCTGCTTGACTTCGCCAAAGCGGGTGGCACCCGAGCCGACGAAGAGTTGCGGCACCTTCTTGATCGTCAGGTATTTCTGGATCGCGAGGTTGTTGGCCGTACCGAGCGGCAGGAAGATCGCCAGCACCTGATCCTGTTCGACCAGTTTGCGAGCCTGCTCGACCGTCTTGGACGGCGTATAGGCATCGTCAACCGAGATGAAATTGATCTTGCGGCCATTGACGCCGCCTTCGGCGTTGATCTTCGCGAAATAGGCGGCGGCCGATTTGCCGATCGTGCCATAGGCCGATACCGGGCCCGAGTAGGGCAGGATGTTGCCGATCTTGATCTCGGTATCGGTGGCGCCGGGATCATATTTCTTTTGCGCGTAGGTCCCGGTCGTGGCCAGCATCAGTGAAGCGGCGGCCACGCCTGCGATAAACGCTCTGCGGTCGATTCGGACGGTCATGGTGTCTCCTGGGATGCAGGGTGCGGATGCCCCTGGGTTTTTCTGCTATTAGTCCCTTGGCATCCTAGGCGCGGTGCAGCCGACACCCCATCGTCGAAAGCGACGAATTGCACATCCGCAGGCAAGCTGGTCAGCGTACGATGCCCAACCGGCGCGCAATTGCCACAGCCTGGGTGCGGCTGCGGCTGTCGAGCTTCGTGTTGATGTTGCGAAGATGCGTGCGTACTGTGCTGTCGGAAATAAACAGCTTCTCGGCCATCGCGGTATTGGAGTAACCCTCCGCGAGCAGTTGGAGAACTCGAATCTCTTTACGCGTAAGCGGTTCGGTAGGTCCGGATACAGCCTGGCCGGCGTCGGCTTCGTCGTCGGTTCCGACCGGACCCAGGCGGTCGGCCAGGCGCTGGACGTACTCTTGCAAGATCGGGTCTTGGGCGGAATCCGCCGAACCCGATTGAATGCGATGCAGGAGCGGAGCCACGATGGGTCCCTCATCCAGCAGCAAGCGGACGAATCCCTCGCGACAAGTTTCCTGCAGAAGCGGATTCGCCCAGTTCATTGCACGCCCCACGTCACCATTGCGGAAGAAGGCGAGCGCCAGAAACAGGCGCAGTTTGAGGGCGCGATGCTGGCGGCCGGACTGCTGGGCAAGTCGCAACTGAACTTCGAGTGGTTGCACCAGTGAATTGGGATCGCCGGCATGGAGATCGAGCCGCATCCGTGCGATGAATGCATCGTCGACGTCTTGAGAGGGTTTCGTATCGGAGTTGAGGGCGTCCAGCGCCAGGGCCCGTGCCAATTCCTCGCGTGCTGCAACTGCATGCCCTTGCAACGTCAGCAGCCTCGAACGTTCCAGCTTCGCGCTCGCGGTGACGCGCGGCAACTGGCGCTGATGGCCCAGGTATTCGAGCTCCGTCAACGTAAGCAACGCGGTGTCCACTTCTCCGCGCAGGAATGCAAGACGCGCACGCAGGCGGTGACTGGAGATCATGTGGTCGGGCAGCCCGACATCCCTCGCCAGCGGCAGGTAGACGTTCAGCAGTCGTTCGGCCGCCACGAGATCATCGGCTTCGTAAAGCGCGCCTGCATAGGGCACGCCGGCCCATGCATTGCCGTGCGCGTAGTTGTAGGCCGACGTGCTCGACGTTGCAGTGACCGCCATGCGAAAGCGGGCGGTCGCCTGTCGCAGATGACCTTCGCGCAGGTCCAGCATCCCCCCGACGGTCTCGGTGTACATGCGGTTGAAGGCGCCGTCCGCCTGGGCATGGCGGGCGTCCTCGAGGAAGCGGTGCGCTTCCTTGCGCTCGCCGATGACCGACAGGATATGCGCCATCGCGTTGAGCAGCACGCTGTCGACGAACGCATTGCCGGTCGGTAGTCGAGCCAGGCCGGAATGGCCGGCTTCATTGGCCTCTTCGTAGCGATCCATCATCGCCAGCAGCACCGGAAGGAGTGCCCGGACGTGGGCCTGAACCTGCGGATCGCCGCTCTCCCGGCAGCCTGACTCTTCCAGCCACTTCATCGCGGTCCACGGGCCCTGGCTGAAGCAGCGTGCCCATACCGCGATCACCTGCAGCCGCGGTCGCGCGCGCAGCAATTCGGGCGTGATCGTGGTAAACCAGCGATCGAGCAGACGCATGCGACCTTGTTCGAGGAGTCCGTGCGCATGGTGCTCGAGCAGTTCCAGCGCATGCGGATAGTCGCCGCCGGCAATGGCGTGGTCGATCGCGGGCACGGGCCGCTGCTGCGACTCGTACCAGCCGGAGGCGGCCAGGTGCAGTCGCGCGGCATCGTCGGGGCGTTCCCGCTCGAGCTGACGGCGGAGGTAGTCCGCGAACAGGCTGTGGTACCTGAACAGATCGGGCGCGTCTTCCACCGGGATCAGAAAAACATTGCCGCGGTGCAGCGACTGCAGCATGGCATCGCAATCCGCCTGCGGGAGCAACGCCTGGCATACGGGCGCGCTGAGGTGATGCAGCACGCTCGTGCGTAGCAAAAACTCCCGAACGACGGGCTCTTGCTGAGAGAACACCTCTTCGGTGAGATAGTCGGCCACGTCGCGGTCCGATGCAGAGAGTCGCGCGACGACATCCGCGGATTGGTCCGAACGTTGCAGCGCCAGCGACAGCAGCCAAAGGGCCGCTACCCAGCCTTCGGTCTTCCCGAGGACGCGATCCAGCGTTTCCAGCGACAGCTCGGCCCCGCGCAGCCGGAAGAATTCAGCGGCCTCGGCGGGCGAGAAACGCAGCGAGTCCGTTTCGAGTTCCAGGAGCAGGCCGCGCGCGCGCAGACGACCGACGCCGAGGTCGGGCAGGTTGCGCGAGCCAATGATCACTTGCCCGTTGCGCGGCAACTGCTCCAGCAGCTCTCGCACCAGGCCGAGCACGCCTCCTTCCCGGATAACCTCGAAATCGTCCAGGAACAACGCGTAGGGGGTTTGTTCCGAAACCAGTTGCGCCAGCGGATCCTGCGCGGCGGCCCCGCGCTCGAGGCCCATCTGGCCCAGCGCGGCTGACAAGCCGGCCAGAAAACGCGGCACGTCGTTGTCGGCGGCATCCAGCGTCAGCCACGCAGTCGCCATGCCGCGATCTTCGAGCGCTTCGCGGATCTGGACCATTGCCATCGTTTTGCCGAATCCGGCGGGGGCGCGCACGAGGATCAACTTGACCGCGCCGGCGTTGGCGAGTCGGCCGGCGACGCCGGCGCGCTTCACCTCGGCCGCGCGTTGCACCAACGGTGCCAGCTTGGCCAGTGAAATCATCGGCGTGGTGTGATGGGGGGGATAGGTGGACACTGGGGGCGCAGAAGTGGATCGCATACGGGGATGTGTCGAATTGTTGCGTGTGAAGGTCCGGCGTGCACTCGTCTCTTCCGACGATGGTATCGCACCAGGTGCGTCCCTAGACTACGAATCGCAGTGGACGGATGGCCGTCCAGCAGACATTGCTCTCACTATGCAACTTGATTCTTCCATTGCTGCCGTCGTGACCGGCGGCGCTTCCGGCCTCGGGGCTGCCACGGCCCGTCGTCTGGCGACGAGCGGTGTCAAAGTCGCCGTGTTCGATCTCAACGCCCAGCTTGGTGAAGCCCTGGCCAGCGAGATCGGCGGAATCTACTGCTCCGTGGACGTCACGTCCGACGAGCAGGTGGACGCTGCTTTCGTCAAGGCGCGTGCTGCACACGGCCAGGAACGGATCATGATCAACTGCGCCGGTATCGGCCACCCCGCGAAGACGGCGAGTCGCGACAAGACCACCGGTGCCGGTCGGCACTTTCCGATGAAGGATTTCGAGCGGGTCATCCAGATCAACCTGCTCGGGACCTTTCGCTGTGCAGCAAAGTCCGCAGCAGGAATGCTCGATTTGCCGCCGGGCCCGGACGGAGAGCGCGGCGTCATCGTCAACACGGCGTCGGTCGCCGCGCAGGATGGCCAGATGGGGCAGGTGGCCTACGCGGCGTCGAAGGCCGCGATCGCAGGTATGACGCTGCCGATCGCCCGTGACCTGATGGACGACGGTATCCGTATCAACACCATCCTTCCCGGCATCTTCGACACGCCGCTGATGCAGGCTGCGCCCGACAAGGTGAAGGACGCGCTGGCCGCATCGGTTCCCTTCCCCAAACGGTTCGGTTCGCCGACCGAGTTCGCTCAGATGGTCGAAATCACGATCATCAACGGATACCTAAACGGTGAGTGCGTCCGCCTCGATGGCGCGATTCGCATGGCGCCCCGCTGATCAATCCCTTCATTACCGCAGGAGAAGCATTCATGGCTGAAGCATTTATCGTCGCTGCCCGCCGCACCGCGGGCGGCCGTCGCAATGGTCGCCTGTCGGGCTGGCATCCTGCCGACCTGGCGTCCGTCGTCCTGGATACCCTGGTGAAAGACACCGGGATCGATCCGGCTGCAGTCGAGGACGTGATCATGGGCTGCGTCGGTCAGGCCGGCGAGCAGTCGATGAACATCGCCCGCAATGCGGTGCTGGCGTCCACGCTGCCGGATTCGGTGCCCGCGACGTCGGTTGACCGGCAGTGCGGTTCATCGCAGCAGGCGCTGCATTTCGCGGCGCAGGCCGTGATGTCGGGCGCCATGGACTGTGTGATTGCAGCCGGCGTCGAGAGCATGACGCGCGTGCCGATGTTCACGCCCAGCGAACTTCCGCGGAAGGCGGGATTGGGTGTCTACAACAGCCCGCGCATGGACGAGCGATTCCCCGGCGTCCAGTTCAGCCAGTTCTCCGGCGCCGAGATGATCGCCCGGAAGTACGAACTGACCAAGCAGCAACTCGACGAGTATTCGCTCGAGAGCCACCGGCGTGCTGCCGTGGCGACGCAAGAGGGTCGTTTTGCGCGCGAGATCATCGCGCTGGAAGCCCGTACCAAAGAAAGCGGAGCCACCGGTGAAATGCATGCCGCCGACGAGGGCATCCGCTTCGATGCAACTCTCGAAGCCATCGCCGGCGTGAAGCTCCTGCAGGAAGGCGGCGTCATCACTGCGGCCAATGCCAGCCAGATCTGCGACGGTGCCGCTGGCGTCCTGGTGGTCAGCGAGCGTGCGCTCAAGACCTTCGGGCTCAAACCCATTGCTCGCGTGCACCACATGTCGGTGATGGGCCACGATCCGGTCATCATGCTCGAGGCGCCCATTCCCGCGACCGAGCGTGCGTTGCGCAAGGCCGGCCTGAACATTCAGGACATCGATGCGTACGAGGTCAACGAAGCGTTTGCGCCGGTGCCGTTGGCCTGGCTGCAAGCGATCGGTGCGGATCCCCGGCGGCTGAACGTCAATGGCGGCGCAATCGCGCTGGGCCACCCGTTGGGCGCGTCGGGAACCAAGTTGATGACCACGCTGATCAACGTCCTTCAACAGAGCGGTGGTCGCTACGGCCTTCAAACCATGTGCGAAGGCGGTGGCATGGCGAACGTCACGATCGTCGAGCGCCTCTGATACAGCGCCGCGGGCCGGGCAGGCCCACCCATGGAGACTGGGATGCAAATAAGACAAGAACGCGCGGATTCGCCCTTGCTCACGGTAGACAGTGTGTCCGTGCGCTTCGGCGGGATCGTGGCACTGGACCGTGTCAGTTTCGATGTGCGTCGGGGTGAAGTTCGCGGCCTGATTGGTCCGAACGGCGCAGGCAAGAGCACCTTGTTCAACTGCCTGTCCCGACTCTATCGCTGCGACAGCGGCACGATCCACTTCGATGGCCATGTTTTGTCCCGCATGCCGCGACATCGCATCGCGAAGCTGGGCGTGGGTAGAACCTTCCAGAATCTGGCGTTGTTCCGGACCATGACGGTGCGCGACAACGTACTGGTCGGTGTCCATTCGCATCACCACAACGGCTTCCTTGCGGACGCGCTTCGACTGCCGGCGGCTGTCGGCACCGAGCGCGCGGCCCAGGAACGCGTGGATGAGGCATTGGAGCTCGTCGGGCTGACGGCGTTTTCCCACCGGATCGTCGTCGACCTGCCGTTCGGAACGCAAAAGCGGGTCGAACTGGCGCGTGCGCTTGCAAGCGAGCCGTCGTTGCTGTTGCTGGATGAGCCGGCGTGCGGCCTGAACCATGAGGAGCTCAGCGGTCTCGGTGAACTGATTCTGGACATTCGCAAGCGCCTGAACCTGACGGTGTTGCTGGTGGAGCACCACATGGGGCTGATCATGGGTGTGTGCGACCGAATCGTCGCGTTGAACTTCGGTCGCAAGATCGCCGACGGGCGCCCTGAGGATGTGCGCAACCATCCCGACGTGATTCGGGCCTATCTCGGCGCGGAAGAAGGGGAGACAGCATGACCCGGCTCTTGGAAATCCGCGATCTGCGGGCAAGCTATAACGCGTCGGAAGTCTTGCATGGCATCGACATGAACGTGGAAGCCGGTCAAGTGACGGCTCTGCTCGGCGCGAACGGAGCGGGCAAGACGACCACGTTGCGCGCGATCTGCCGATTCATGGCGCGTACAAGCGGGAAGGTCACGTTTCGTGGGCAGCAGATCGAAGACCGTTCGACCGAACAGATCGCTGTGCTCGGCGTCGGGCATGTGCCTGATGGCCGCGGGACGTTCCTGGGGCTGACGACCAGGGAGAACCTGTATCTCGGGTGTCATGCGCGCAAGGACCGGCGGGCGGTCGAGGAAGACGTGGAGCGCATGTACGACTACTTTCCCCGTTTGAAAGAGCGTCGCGCGCAGCAGGCCGGCACGCTTTCCGGTGGGGAGCAGCAAATGCTGGCGATCGCGCGCGCACTGATGGCGCGTCCCGCGTTGCTATTGCTGGACGAGCCTTCCTTCGGCCTGGCGCCGATGATGGTGCGCGACATTTTCGCCATCATGCGCCGCATCCGTGACGAGCAGCAGGTTGCCATCCTGCTGGTGGAACAGAACGCGCGGATCGCGCTGGAGCTGGCAGACACGGCCTATCTGCTCGAGTCGGGCCGCATCGTCAAGCACGGCACCAGCGAGTCGATGCGCGGCGACGACGCCGTGCGTCGTGCCTACCTTGGAGAGTGAGCATGGAGTCTTTCGTTCAGCAACTGGTAACCGGCCTGTCGACCGGCGGCATCTATGCGTGCCTCGCGCTCGCGCTCGTCATGATCTATCAGGCGACACATCAAGTGAACTTTGCGCAAGGCGAGATGGCGATGTTCTCGACCTTCATTGCGTGGGCGTTGATTCAGGCAGGCGTGCCGTACTGGGGGGCGTTCTTCCTCACGATAGTGTTGTCCTTCGCGATGGGGGCGGCATTGGAGTTCGTCGTGATACGGCCGTTGCACAAGGCGCCCGAATTGAGCGTCGTGGTGGTCTTCATCGGTCTCCTGGTGATCTTCCATAGCGCGGCCGGTTGGCTGTTCGGCAGCCAGATCAAGGCGTTTCCGAGCCCGTTTCCGAAGGATGCCTGGTTCGGAAGTGCGCTGATGTCGGCGCATCAGGTCGGGACGATCTTCGTCGCGTTGTGCATCGTCGCCGCACTGTTCACCTTCTTCCGCTTTACTACGCTGGGTCTCGCCATGCGCGCCGCTGCGCAAAACCCCGGGTCATCCCGTCTACTGGGCATTCGTGTGGGCCGGATGCTGATGCTCGGGTGGGGCCTGGCCGGCGCCATCGGCGCGGTTGCCGGAATGATGGTCGCGCCGGTGGTCTTCCTCGACCCCGGCATGATGAGCGGCGTCCTTATCTACGCGTTCGCGGGGGCGCTCATCGGGGGCATCGACAATCCGGTCGGTGCCGTGATCGGCGGGTTTCTGGTGGGCGTGCTCGAAAACCTGATCGGCACCTACGTCGTAGGCACCGAGCTCAAGCTTTCGGTGGCGCTGGTTCTTATCGTCGTCGTCCTCATCGTACGGCCCGCGGGCCTGCTGGGTCGTCGCATCGTACAACGTGTCTAAGCCATGAATCCGAAGTCCATGACCTCTCATCCCGCTCCCTTTTCGGGGCCCGCGCGCAGCCAGCGTGCCCGCTTGCCGCGAAGTCTGGTTCTGCTGGCGCTCGCGATCGTCCCGATATTCGCCGCTCATGGGTATGTCCTGTTCCAGATCACCATGGTGCTTTCGTATGCCGTCGCACTGGTCGGACTGAACATGCTGACCGGTTACAACGGCCAGATCTCGCTGGGACACGGCGCCTTCTATGCGATCGGTGCGTACACCGTTGCCATTCTGATGGACAAGGCCTCGGTTCCTTACTGGCTGTGCATTCCTGCCGCCGGCCTGGTGTGCCTGCTGGTCGGGTACCTGTTCGGTCGGCCGGCGCTGAAGCTGCAGGGCCTCTATCTGGCGCTCGCGACTTTCGCTCTCGGGGTGGTGACGCCGCAGTTGCTGAAGTACAAGTACCTGGAACCGTGGACCGGCGGCGTCGGCGGTATCGTGTTGACCAAGCCGGATGCGCCGTTCGGTCTGCCGCTCGATTCCGATCAGTATCTGTACCTCTTCGCGCTGGTCGTGGCGGTGATGGTCTTCGTCCTGGCCCGGAACATGATCGACAGCGGCACGGGCCGTGCACTGCGTGCCATCCGCGATCACGAGCTCGCCGCCGAGTCCATGGGCATCGACAACCGGCACTACAAATCCATGACCTTCGGCGTATCTGCTGCGTTCACCGGCATCGGTGGCGGTCTGTCTGCGCTGGCCGTTCAATTCGTTTCGCCGGATTCTTTCACGATGTTCCTGTCCATCTCGCTTCTGGTCGGCGTGGTCGTCGGTGGCATCGGTACGCTTTGGGGCGCGCTGTTCGGCGCCGCTTTCATCATGTTCGTACCGAGCGTTGCCGAGACGATTTCCAAGGATGCGGCCTGGGGAATCTACGGTCTGGTATTGATCCTCTTCGTTTTTGTTCTACCAGGTGGCGTGATGGGCCTGATTACACGCGTACGTTCGCGACTGCAGGGACAAGAGGGAGGGCAAGCATGAGCCACGAACTCGAGTTCGATCCGGTTGTCCTCGCCGACTATCTGCGAACCTTTATGCCGGAGCTTCGTGGCCGGATGGAGCTGCAACGCATCGGAGGCGGTCAGTCCAATCCGACGTTCTTCGTCACTTTCGAAAAGGGGCCGCGCCTGGTCCTGCGCAAGCAGCCGCCGGGTGAACTGCTCAAATCGGCGCATGCGGTAGATCGGGAGTTCCGTATCTTGCGCGCGTTGCATAAGACAGACGTACCGGTACCCAATGCACTCTTGTACTGCGAGGACCGTGAAATCATCGGAACTCCGTTTTATGTGATGGAGCGTCTTGAAGGTCGGGTCATGAGCAATTACGCGATGCCCGAGATTGACCCGGAACAGCGGCGCAGCTATCTATTTGCTCTGGCCGAGACGCTGGCTCAACTGCACGCGGTCGATTGGGCCAGCGTCGGTTTGGCTGACTACGGAAAGCCGGGCAACTTCTTCGCGCGTCAGATCGATCGGTGGACTCGGCAGTGGCAGGCGTCAAGGATCCAGGACAATCCGGATATCGAACGCCTGATCGAATGGCTGCCGAGCCATATTCCACCGGGCGACGAAACGACGATCGCCCATGGAGACTTCCGCCTCGGCAACGTGATGTTTCACCCGACCGAGCCACGCGTGATCGCGGTGCTGGACTGGGAACTGTCGACACTGGGCCATCCGTTGGCGGACGCCGCGTACAGCAGCTTGCCGTGGCTGACCGAGCCGGACGTGTTCGAAGGCGTCAAGGGCCTCGACCTGCAGGCATTGCATCTGCCCGCTCAGCAGGAGTACCTCGCAGCCTACTTGGCCGCCAGCGGCCGAGGGGATGCTGTTCGTCCCTTCCATCATGCGTTTTCGCTGTTCCGCTTTGCCGTGATCCTGGAGGGAATCACGGCACGAGCGAAGGCAGGAAACGCCGTCGGCGACGACGCCGTGGCGGTCGGTCGTTTGTCGTCTCGTTTTGCGCGTTATGCGGTGGAGTTGATCGCGATCGATAAGGGAGAACAATGATGGCGGGACCCCTGGCAGGATTGAAGGTTGTGGAATTCGCGGGGATCGGCCCGGGTCCTTTCTGCGCAATGGTATTGGGCGACCTGGGTGCAGACGTGGTGCGCATCGCACGGCCCGGTCAGTCACCTGACGCGCGTGACGTGACGAACCGCAACAGACGCACGGTGCAACTGGACCTGCGTGCCGCCGGCGCGCGGGAACACGTCATGTCGTTGATCGGTGCGGCCGATTGCCTGATCGAGGGATTCCGGCCCGGCGTGATGGAGCGGTTGGGCCTGGGGCCGCAGGACTGCCTCGAGGTCAACCCGAGGCTGGTCTATGGCCGGATGACGGGGTGGGGACAACACGGGCCGCTGTCGCAGGCCGCGGGGCATGACATCAATTACATCGCCATCTCCGGTGCGCTGAACGCGATCGGCCGGCCCGACGAGGCGCCGCCGCCGCCGTTGAATTACGTCGGAGATTTCGGTGGAGGGGGCATGCTGTTGGCCGTCGGCCTGCTGGCGGCATTGCTGGAGGCGAAGAACTCGGGTCACGGTCAGGTCGTCGACGCGGCGATGACGGATGGTACGGCGCTGTTGTCAGCTTTCCTGTATGGACTCAGGGCAATGGGGCAATGGGGCAACCAGCGCGGTGAAAACCTGCTCGACGGCGGCGCCCATTTCTACGATACGTATGCATGCGCCGACGGCAAGTTCATCGCGATCGGTGCGATCGAGCCGCAGTTCTACGCAGAATTGCGCACACTGTGCGGACTCGATGATCCGTTGTTCGACGAGCAAATGGATGCAGCACGGTGGCCACTGTTAAAGCTGCGCCTGGCAAACGTATTCCGTACCCGGACCCGACAAGAGTGGTGCGAGATGCTTGAAGGTACTGACGCCTGTTTCGCGCCGGTGCTGGATTGGGACGAGGCGCTGGAGCATCCTCACAACGTTGCCCGTGAAACCTATCTGACGGTAGACGGTGTGGCTCAGCCGGCACCGGCGCCGCGATTCTCAAGGACCGTCAACGCGATACCGCAGCCAATACGGTCTGCGTCGATACACGAGGCATTGGCAACTTGGAGCGTTAATGCGTTTCCCGGTGTAGCGTGACTGGCGCCGCGTATGAAACCGTCGAATTGTGACGGTGAAATCGCGAGTTCTCGTTCTCTGTTCCTTGCGGTGCCTTTCGCCTCTCATTCTTGAGGGGCGACGGGGACCGTGAGTATCCGACGCTTTCGATATTTGCGAGTCTCGGTCGGCCGCTGAAGCGGCGCTGTGTGGCTTAGCAATCGCTCTTGCAAGCGAACGGCGGCGCGAGACCAGCATCTTGTGGCTCGATCAGGCCGAGCGGGTCGATATCGATCGCGCGCTGAACGGCGCCGGCGAGTCATCGTTGCATGGCCGGCGCGTGCTTGCGATTGTGCCGGACGTTGATCGAGCCGACGGCTAGTACGTCTTCAAATGCTCGACAACATATTGACTCACGATCAGGTCCTGGTGCGCGCCGCCGGCATTCTTGTAAACCGTCCGATCCGCGGCCGAACGATGGAACGCCGGCATCCGGCACAGATCGAACAGATCGCCTTCGATGTCACTTTCCCGAATGACGCCCGCCTGCATCGGGATCTGAATGTCGCCCGACTGCGCAGCGTTCTGGTGGTCGTCCACGAAGATCCGCGCACCGCGGAACACCTCGCAATCCGCTTCCTGCATATCGGGTCGATATCCGCCGACCAGATCGACATGGGTGCCGGGCCGCACGCATTCGCCCCGGATCACGGGCGTGGATGCGCTGGTGGCAGCCGTGATGATGTCGGCACGAGCTACCGCGGCATCGAGATCCTCGACAATCTGTGCGCGGATGTTTCGTGCGTCGAGCGCCGCGCGTGCGGCCTCCAGCTTCGACAGCGTGCGATTCCACAACAGCACTTCGCGGATGGATGGCCGGATGTGCAGGTAAGCGTCCGTCAACGACCGTGCAACCGGACCCGCACCCAGCACCAGCAGGACCTCGCTGTGCTCGCTGCTGAGCATGCGTGCCGCCAGCGCGGAATCGGCCGCGGTCTTCCAACGCGTGATTTCGGGACCGTCGAGCAGCGCGACGAGCCCCTTGGTGCGCTCGTCCAGGACGAGAAACGCGGCTTGCTCCGACGGCAGTGGTGGGGCGGCTGCAGCATTGGCCGGATGGATCGACGCGACCTTGACGCCGGCCCCCCTGCCCGGCAGGATCACGCCCCGGCTGAACAGGCCGAAGCCCGCATCCCCGATGAAGTAGCTGTCACCGACAGGCCGGGCGCCGGCGTGCCCGCGGTGCAACGCGTCTAGCACGCCGGACCAGTCGAGTACCGACTGGATCTGCTGCGCGGAAATGATCTGCATGCGCACCGTTCCTACTGCTTCGGCCAGATGTCGCCCACGGTGTAGCCCTCCGGAAACGGATCGTCGCGATCCAGCACGATGGTGTGGATGCCATGGATCCAGCTGGTGCCGGCCAGCGTCGGCACCACGGCCGCTTGCTCGCCGATGCGGGTCGTCTCTTCCAGGCGGCCGGTGAAGACGGTGCCGAGGATGCCCTGGTGCCGGAAGTCCTGGCGCAGCGGAAGCTCGCCCTTGGCGTGCAACACGGCCATCTTGGCACAGGTGCCGGTGCCGCAGGGGCACCGGTCGATCGCGCCGGTCCAGGTGGCCGGATCGTCCCACGAGAGCGGCCCGGTGGGCATCGTGACCGCGTTCTTCCAGTCGGCCCGCGGGTCGTCGGTGGGGCCAGAGAGCTGGGAAATCGTGATGCCGACGCCCGGATAATCGGGATGCGTAACCGGCAATTGCTCGATGGCGGCCTGCCGGATCATGGCCGAGACCCGTGCGATCTCCTTGCCGTGTTCGGGCTTCAGTTCCAGCCCCGGAAACTGCCGCACGTCTGCTATCGCGTAGAACATGCCGCCCCAGCCGACATCCACGCGCACCTTGCCCAGATGCGGCACGTCGATCACGGCATCGAGATGCGCGGCAAATGCCGGCACGTTCCTGAACTTGACGCTCTTGACCTTGCCGTCCTTGCACTCGGCCGTGATGCGAATCAGGCCGGCCGGCGCTTCCAGCGTCAGCTCGGTCACCGGCTCCTGCATCGGCAGCATGCCCATTTCCAGCAGCACGGTGGCGACCGAGATAGTGTTGCCGCCCGACATCATCGGGTACTCGACCTGCTCCAGGATGATGTAGCCGGCGTCCGCGTCGGGGTGACACGGCGGCACGATGATGTTGCAACAGTGGGCCGGGTAGCCGCGCGGCTCACGCAGCAGCAGCTTGCGCAGCCCGTCGTCATTGGCCTCCAGCCATTTCATCTTGGCCTGGACCGTATCGCCGGGAATGTGCGGGATGCCGCCGGTCACGACGCGCATCGGAATACCCGAATGGGTTTCCACCGCATGGATGCTTCGCTTGAAACCCATGAGCTGATGTCCTCTTACGTCCCGCCGCCCCTGTGCGACGTAAAGAGAAATTTATGCCAGTTTCGTCGCAAACTTAAGCGACATTTCCTCCGGCATTGCTTCAACTTTTCGTTGAAGATGGCGCGGCGAGCTGCTGCCTGATCCATTGGCAGAATCGTTTGCACACGCTCGCGTCCGCCTTGTCCTTCCGCACGGACAGGTAATGGCCGCGATTCCTCATGATGGTCGAGTGCGGTAGCGGACGCACGAGGTCGCCGCTATCGACCAGGTGCCCGACGAGGTGATGCCAGCCCAGGGCCACTCCCTGATGTGCGAGGGCAAGCTGCACGATGGCCGGATAGTCATTGCTGGTGAAGAGCTGCCGCGGGACCTCGGCGCCCCAGCTGGTATCGACGTCATGCAGCGCCAGCCAGACTTTCCAGTCGATATGCTCGGAAATCTGCGAGCGGCCATAGGCGCTGAGATCCAGCAGCGACATGTCCAGCAAGCCTGCGGGTGCGTTGATCGCGCCATGGCGCTGCAGATAGTGCGGCGTGCAGACCGGATAGACCTCGTCATCGAACAGGTGCTCGCTGTCGTATCCGTCCCGCAAGCTGGCCAGCTTCGCGATGTAGACGTCAGGCTGCACGCCTGCTTCCATCGAGATGAAATTCTGCGTGGCCAGCACGGTGAGCTCGACGTCCGGCTCGTCCTGCAGGAATTCGGGCAGCCGCCTGTGGAGCCACAGCGCCGAAAACGCGGGCGAACAGCACACGATCAGGGTCTGCCGGGCGGGGATTCTCTTGCGCAGGCGTTCGGCGGCCTGGTGAAGATTGATCAGCGAAAGCTGGGCAGCATCCTTGAACATCTCGCCATCGGCCGTCAGCGCGACGGTTCTGCCGGAGCGCACGAACAGCGGCGTCCCGAGGTAGTCCTCAAGTTCCCGCACCTGCTTGCTGACGGCTGCTGGGGTCACGTTCAGCGCGTTGGCGGCCCCCGTAAAGCTGCCGCACTTCGCGGCCGCGAGAAACGACTTGATGGCTCGCAGCGAAAGCGCGCCGACCAGGGTTTCGCCGATTTCGAATTGAGGCGCCATGACGATGTCGATCGACCTGAGGTGATCGGGAAAGAGTCCAATGCAAGGACTTTCCCGGGATTACTTGAGACACCGGCGCCATTTCCGTATTCCGACCGGCCATGCTCAAGACTACCGTAGTGTCACACGAGTCGCGGCTGATTCCGAAGTGCGTCGCAGTGTGCCAAAAATTGTGCCGCTGCGAAATTGAGCGGGCTTATCGGGCTTCAATACCGCGAGTCGGGCGGCCCAGGTTTCTGCATAGCATCGGGCGTGCTTATGCTCGAAATAAGCGTGAGCAGCGTCATCGACCGCCGGGAAATCGACGGCTAGGATCCCGATGACGCAATGGCGTTCGGTTGCATGATCTCCATTCGACCTTTTCGGCTTTCTCGGCCCTCACAGGCAATGGCTGATGATTGACAACCGCTCGGGGCGTACCTTGATACGGACCTATATCGCCTTCGTCCTGCTCGGCGTATTCTGGGGATCGAATTTCATCTACATGAAATGGGCTGCCGCGGTGATCAGCCCCGGCCAGATATCGCTGCTGCGCATCCTGTTCGGCTTCGTGCCTCTGGCTGTTCTCGCGTGGCGGCGGCGCGCGATCCGATTCGACCAGCTGCGCCACCTGCATCATTTTCTGGTGATGGCCGCGTTGGCGACGGCGTTCTCCTACTTCGCGATGGCCAAGGGCACCGCCTTGCTGCCGTCCAGCATTGCCGGGGTACTGGGAGGATCGCCGCCGCTGTTCACGTCGATGGCGTCGGTCCTGTTCCTGCGCCACGAACGCTTGAACCGCCTCACGGCATGCAGCGTGGCGGTCGGGCTGGTCGGCATCGCGCTCATCGCGCGACCGTGGACGAGCATCGGGGCCGACGCCGCCATCGACCTGACCGGCGTTGCCTGGATGCTGGCTGGGTCGGTCGTGTTCGGGCTGTCGTACATCTACGTCCGGCGGTTTCTTTCGCCGATCAACCTCGCGCCGCTGACCGTCGTGACATGGCAGCTCGGTCTCGCGTTCCTGATGCTGCTTCTGTCGACCGACTTCAGCGGGATCGGCCGAATCCTGCTCGACTGGCGCGCGTTTGCCGGGCTGGTGATCGGTCTGGGGCTGCTGGGCACCGCAGGTGCCTTTCTCCTGTACTACTTCATTCTTCAGGAACTCGGCGCCGTTGCGGCGGCCGGCGCGGTGTACATCACGCCGGTCGTCGCGCTGCTGATCGGCTGGGTCGCCGGCGAGCATGTGGGGCCTTTGGAAGTCTTCGCGGTGGTGCTCGTCCTCGGCAGCGTTGCGTTGCTGGAGATGGGGCGCCAGCGCGCCGTGTCCCGTGAGGCGCCGCAGATTCGCGGCGCGGTCAGCTTCGATTGACGGCTCACCACATGGGTCGGGCTCGGCCGTTTCCGAATCCCCGGGCAGGCGACGTCGCAGCGCGACAGAAAGCGTTCGTCGAACATCAATCACGCACAGGTAAAAATCAATGAAGCTTGGATTTGTCGGAACCGGCGTCATCACGAAAGCAATCGTGACCGGTCTTGTCCACTCGCGTCTGCCGTTCGAGCAGATCGTGCTGTCGCCTCGCAACGCGGAAACCGCAGCGGAACTCGCTGGCCTCGATGCGCGCGTTCGCGTGTGCGCCAGCAATCAGGACGTGCTCGATTCATCGGACGTGGTGTGCATCGCCGTCGTGCCGCAGATCACGGTCGACGTGTTGCGCGCGCTGAAGTTCGACACGCGGCATCATGTCCTGGCTTTCGTGCCCGGCTTTTCGGCTGAAGCGTTGCTGAAGCTGGTGCACCCCGCGAAACGCCTTGCCCGGGCGATACCGTTGCCGGCGGTCGCGGACGGCAATGGGTGCACGGCGATCTACCCTGCCGACGATACAGCGAGGGCGTTGTTCGATGCGATCGGCGGAGCCATCGAGGTGGCAGACGAACATCAGTTCGACGCGTTGCATACCGTCACGGCGACGATGGCCAGCTTCTATGCAGTGCTCGAACACCAGGCTGCGTGGCTGACCGATCAAGGGCTGCCCTACGATGCGGCCCGTGCTTTCCTGTCCGGGTATTGCGTGGGGCTCGCCCACGACACGACTCAGACCGATCGCTCGTTTGCGGAGATGATCGCGTATCTGATGACGCCGGGCGGCCTGAATGAACAGTTGCACGCGGAGCTGTCGTCTCATGGCGCCTACGATCACTACGGCAAGGCGCTCGATCGGGTGCTAGCCCGTGTCCAGGGTCGGGCGTAACGCGGTTGATCATTCCGTCGTTTCAATCTGATATCAAGGAGCGTGAGCATGCCTGTCATTCGCGTTGAACTGTTGCCCGGCCGCTCGCACGAGCAGAAGACGAAGTACGTCGAGGAAGTGACGAGACTGACGTCCGACATGCTGAAGTGCCCGGTCGAATCGATCGACGTGATGTTCGTCGAGATTCCTGCAACCGATTGGGCGCATGCGGGGAAGTTTTACGCGCAGCCAAAATGACCCGCGCGTGACGGGGCGGGCGGCGTGGCGGTCCATGCCGGTGCGTGATCGTGCATGCCCGGATCGACCGAGCCGCCGCGCCGCTGCGCAGCTGCGCCGACCGCCGCCTACCGATGCAGGCCGCAGTCGCGTTGCCGGAGCGTCTACAGCCAGTCGGTTTCGAACGGGAACGTCGACAGCGGAACGCAGCCGGTGTCGGTCAGAAGAATCTGCTGCTCGAGCTTGACGCCTTGCTCGCCGCCTTCCGCACCGATGTAGCTTTCGACGCACAACGTCATCCCGCTTTCGAATCGGCCGTCGTATCCGCTGCTTACCCAATCGAAGTAATACGCAACCGACGGATACTCGTCGACCATGCCGATGCCGTGCGCAAGGCAACTGTAGCGGTTCTTTTGATACGCGGCCGGCATGTTCCAGCTGCGTTCGGCGAATTCCCGGAACGTCATGCCCGGGCGCAGCAGATCCATGTTAGTCGTCAATTGCGTAAAGGCGGCGGCATAGAGCCGGCGCTGATCGTCGGTCGGACGAACGTGGCCGACCGTCCAGGTTCGGGAAATATCGGCGCAATAGCCGAACGGACCGACGAGATCGGTATCGAACGCGATCAGTTCGCCTTGCTTCATGGTCCGTGCGCTGCATTCCTGCATCCACGGATTGGTGTGCGGCCCCGACGCGAGCAGCCGCGTCTCGATCCATTCCCCGCCGAGGCGGATATTCTCGTAATGCAGGTGAGCCCACAGATCCTGTTCGCTCATACCCGGGGTGAGCACGTTGTGCATGCGCTGGATGCCCTGCTCGCAGACCGCGACGGCGGCCTTGATCAGCTCGAGTTCGTCCGGGGATTTCACGGCGCGCGCGTGTTCCATCAGCGCCTGTCCGTCGGCGACGCGCACGCCTTCTTCTTGCAGCGCGTAGACGCCTTCGGGATCGAGCCGGTCGACCGCGATGCGCATCTCCGACGGCGTGTGCCGGCGCAGCAGATCGGCGACTTCGCGTGCCCATTGCCTCGCCTTGCGCGCCGATTCCGGGCCCGAGCTGAAGTAATTCCAGCAGGTTGCACCGCGCAGCTCGACGTCGAGCGTGCTGTCGTTCCACACGTGCTCGCAATTGTGGAATTCGAAGCCGATCACGGGCCCGTGCGCAAACACGATTACATAGCGCGTCGGGTTGCGGCCGGTCCAGACCTGCATGTTGGACGTGTCTGTCGCGTAGCGGATGTTGACCGGGTCGTACAGGATGATGGCGGGGCAATCCCGCGCAACGAGCTCCTTCCTGACCCGCTCGAGGCGATAGTGCCGCACACGGTTCATCAGGCCGTCCTCGAAAGGATCAGGATCGTTCGCCTGCATCGACGTCGCAGCGTGAAGCGCATTGACCGCTGACATTGCTCCTCCAGTTCATGGGGGGTATTGATTGTTCGATCGGGTGACAACGTCGCGTATCGGTTGACCGAGATCGCGTCTCGCCGGTTGTGTCCGGATTCGGCAGATGCTTCGAGGCCAGTATCGAAAGGACGAAAAGGCCAGTCAACGCGCTATATTTTCACGCTCGCATCAATATAAGTTATGCGAACGGTCTGCGTGACGGCAGCGCCTGCCCGGTGCCGCCCGACAGGGCGGGGCGGTGAAGGCGAACGACACGGGGCGACGCCGCGCGGTTCGCAGCGTGATGAAGACGCCGTACTCAGCGAACGGGAAGTTCTTCGCGCAACCAGTCGATCAACTGGGTGACCGCGGGGGTAATCGAGCGGCCGTGAGGCACGATGACGAAGTAGGCATCGCTCTGCTTGGACGTTGCAATCGGAATGCGGACGAGTTCGCCGGTGGCGAGCAGGTCGTGCACCAGCCGGCTCCAGCCGAGTGCAATGCCTTGTCCGTATCGCGCGGCCTGCACGGCGTCGGTGTAGAGGCTGCAACGCAGCGTGTAGTTCAGCTTCGGAGGACGGTAGCCTACCGATCGGAACCAGGATTCCCAGCCCATCCATCCTTCGTACGTCGAGTCGGATTCGACGAGCGGAAGTTCGGCGAGCGCTTGGAGCGAATTCGGCGTCCCGTTCTCCTCGAGCACCGGCGGACGCAATGCCACCGGCGGATCGCAAGTCGGCTTTGGGCGACGCATTGCGGCGCCGGATCGTGAACATGGAACTGGCGCCGGGCGCATTGATCGACGAGGCGGCGCTGGCCGACGAGTTCGGGATGTCGCGGCCGCCGATTCGCGAGCTGATCCGGCAGATGGCGGCGGAAGGCTATATCGAGCTCGAGACGAATCGCGCGCCGCGCGTGTCGTCGATGAATTTCCAGTCGCTGCGCAGCTTCTTCATCGCGGCGCCGGTGATCTATATCGCGACCACCCAACTCGCGGCCCTCAATGCCACGCCCGACGACATCGCGCGGCTGCGTGCGATCCAGGCGCGGTTCCGTGCGGCGATCGCCAGCGGCAACGTCGTGGACCGCGTGATCTACAACGACGAATTTCACCTCGAGATCGGCCGGATCGCGCAGAACGATTACCTGATGCCGAGCCTGCGCCGCCTGTTGATCGATCACGCGCGGCTCGGGAAGATGTTCTATCGCTATCCGGCGACGGACACGATGCAGCATACGCTCGAAAGCGCCGTTGTCCAGCACGACCAGATCATCGACGCGCTCGAACGGCAGGATGCCGATGCGGCCGGGCAACTGGTTCGCGACCATTTCGAGCTGTCGCGCCGCCGGATGACCGAGTACGCGGCGCCGCAGGGGATGGCCGTCTCCGTGAACCTCGGCGATCCAGTGTTGGCGCTGGTCAAGAGGTAGTTCCAGAAGATTGTTTGCGTCATTGTTGGTGGGCTGGCAACTAATACTTAAGGGTCCCAGGCTCCGTCAAATTGACCCAAAAGGGACGCCGCTTGAATCCCGAGGAGTCTGCACCGAAGCTGGCCGAATTTTACATAATTAACACTCTCGTCGGACCGCATGCCTGCATCTTGGCGGCTTGTCGGGAGCATCCCGAACGTAACCGAGCCCGTAAGGGCAACTTTTGGGGCATTTGGGCGAGAAGCTGCTCGACGTCCATTTGCCATAGGGCATTGCGGCCGAGATTAGATTGCCGCTGAGCCAAATGTGGGTAGCATTGTGGGTAGGAGGTCATCTGCAACTGCGGGAGTCTTACCTGGCGTGTCTCCGCGGGTGATGGATGTAGTCTGCTGCCTTCCGCCAGTCAAGGGTTTCTGGGCATTCCGACGTCTTCTTCTTCTTCTTCTTCTTCCGCGGACGTCCTGTAGCGCGCCTTCGTCGCACCGGGCAGTCCGTGGCAAATCGGGGTCGTTGAGAGCGTTGACCGCAAGCCGCGCGAGGAATTGCTGAACCGGGAGGGTTCCGCAGTCGTGCCGCAGCCAAGGTGCTCATCGAACGCTGGCGGCAGTTTTACGACGGGCGCCGGCCTCATACCACACATCGCTATCAACTTCCCGTCACCGTCCGGCCTGGCTGGGTTCCGATAATATCGACGCGAGACTCTGCGTCTGACTGGCTACAAAATTCCGCCGCATGTCACACCGTCGCGTCGTTGATTTTGGGCAGCCAGGCAAACGCAATCGTCACCAGCGTGACGCCGACGACGAGCATCGGCACCACCATTGGCCACGCGCCCAGTTGATAGCGCGGATCGGTGAAAGCCGCTGCCGTCTGTCCCACGGTGAAAGCGAAGAACATCATGATGAAGCCGGACCAGGATACCGCGCGGCCCGCAAGATGCGGCAGGCCGCTGACCGCCCCTGCCTGCCCGCATGGCTGATGGATCCCGTGGCCGAGGCAATACACGCCATGCCCCGCGAGCAGCGGCCAGATGCTCCCGGGAAACAACGCGTAGCCCACGGCCTGAATCACCGCGCCGGAAAGGCTCAACGCTGCACCTTGTCGCACCGTTCGCAGCATGCTTTGACGCCGCAGCAACAGGCGGCAGCCATACGTACTCAGGACATAGACGAGCGTACCGCTCGCGGGTATCCAGCCATATCGCTGGGGCGACAGGCCGAGATGCCGGATGTAGATTGCGGGAGAAAGCAATAGAAAGCAGAACATGCCGGTGTACGTCGAGGCGGCCAGCAGCGCCCATACCCTGAACGTGGCATTGCCGAATATTTCGCGCACGTCTCGGGTCGAGCCCCGGCTCGACGCGATTCCGGAGAAACTTTCCTCGAAGCCGTACCAGCACATGACGAGCAGCCCGAACGCATACAGGCTCATCCCTGCGAGCACCCATCGCCATCCGGCCTGCTGCGTGACATACGCACCGAGAATCGGCGCGAGGAACGCCATCATCCCCATTCCCATGAAACCGCGTGCCATCACGTACGGACCATCGGCCGCCGAATACCGGTCGCGCACCGTCGCGCGTGCGCATACCAGTATCGCGGCCATTGCAAAGCCCTGCATTGCACGAGCGGCCACCAGCATTGCTGCGCTTGAAGCGAGCGCAGTTGCCAGCGCTGCCAGCGCATAGAGCGCAAGGCCGGTCAGCAACACGGGACGGCGGCCGAATCGGTCGGAAAGACTGCCCATCGGCAATTGCCCGATACCGAATATCAATGCGAAAACCGTGAGGCTGACGCTGGCAGAGCCCAGCGTTGCGGCGATTTCAGGCAGCGCCGGCAGGTAACTGTCGGTCGCCACCGGCTGGGCCGCCAGCAGAAGCGGCAACATGAGCGCGAAGTTCAGGCGAGCAGGGCGCGTGGTGTCCGGCATGGCGGTTTTCGGCACGGTATCAGGCATCGGGTGAAGGCAGCGGCAACGCAAGTTCGCTCTGCCAGTGAGGGCGCAGCAGCAAGATGGAAATGATTGGCGGACGGGGCGCCGAACACGACGCTCCGTCGAGCGCTGGCTAGCTGCCCAAGGATCCTGGCACGTGTTCGCGCACGATGCGATGGCGCGCCATCGCCGCGACGCGCAGCCGGTCGTATTCCGCCTTGTCGACCTGTTGAGCGTCCGCTCGTCCCAGGTCGTTCATATGGACACGATGGGTCTCGCGTGCGCTCGCGGCTGCGAGCGACGCAATCACGGTGATGCCGAACGCGATCGCACCGACGATCAGCCAGACGTGGTGTCCTCCGGGCGGCGCGACCGCCGTGAACAGCGCGGGCAGCATCGCCGTGGCCGCGGTACCGAGGTTCTGCGCGATTGCCATCGCCGAGACGCGCGTGCGGGTCGGGAAGAGTTCCGGGTAAAAGGCGGGAAATACGGCGTTGTAGCCCTGGTACACCACACCCCACATGAGCATCGACATCGCGAATGCGAGCGGCACGTTGCGGATGCTGATCGCATACAGGTAGGCAAACGCGAGCAGGCCGGCCGCCAGCGAGCCGACGATGATCGGCGGCCGGCGTCCGACCTTGTCGGACAGGTTGCCGACTAACGGAATCACGATCATCGCAACGATATTGCCCACCACCGTGATCCAGAGATAGATATCTTTCTGGAATCCGATTCCATACGCCGGCTGGACCGCATAGGCTGCGCCGAAGATCGTGGCGACGACCGGAATCACGTTCATCATCGACATGCAGGCAACGCGCACCATGTCGGGAAAGTGGTGCCTGAAAGCGTCGGCAACGGGCGAGCCGGCTTGCGACCGGTTGCGTACCGCTTCATCGAAGGCCGGCGACTCGTCGACCTGGCGGCGAATGATCAAACCCGCAACGATGACCAGCGCACTCAGCAGGAACGGAATGCGCCAGCCCCAGCTGTCGAATTGCGCGGACGGCATGTAGTAGGCGAGCGGCAGGAACACGGCGGCGGCCAGCACTTGCCCGGCCTGCACGCCCTGCAGCGTGAAGCTGACGAAGTATCCGCGCCGACCGAACGGCGCGTGCTCCAGGATCATCGAGCTCGCGCCGGTAATCTCGCCGGCCACGGCGAAACCCTGCAGCAGGCGAAGCGCCACCAGCAACGCCGGCGCGATCAGCCCGGCTTGCTGATAGGTCGGCAGCAGGCCGACTCCGACGGTCGAGATTCCCATCAGGAACATGCAGAACAGCAGGACGGTTTTCCGTCCGCGCGTGTCGCCGAGATGGCCCAGCACGAACGCGCCGATCGGGCGCGACACGTAGCCGACACCGTAAGTGGCCAGCGACGCGATGATGGCGGTCGTGGGGCTGCCGTGCGGAAAGAATATCTGCGGGAAGATCAGCGCCGATGCCGTGGCGTAGATGAAGAAATCGTAGTATTCGAGCACCGAGCCGATCCAGCCGCTGACGGCGGCTTTTCTCGATTGGTGCCTGCCCCGGGGCTCGTCTCGCAAGGTCGTGGTCATCGTCGTCTCCAGATATTGATATGTGTGCCGGGCAACGCGGGTGATGCGGGGAGTCGTCACTGCCCGATGTATCGACTCCGTTGTGTGATCTGAACGAGGCCCATCGATACGACGCACGGCGAACAACCGCAGTGCGCAACGCCGTGCACCGGGGAACGGTTGCGCATGTGCGTCGGCCCCGCATCGGCAGCCGATGCGGGAATCGGCCTATTCCTCGCCGAGCGCCGAGACCGCGGCCCTCAGCGCCAGCAGATAGCTTTGGACACCGAAACCGCAAATCTGCCCGCTGACGATCTCGGCCAGCACGGAGTGATGCCGAAACGGCTCGCGTGCATGAATGTTGGACATGTGCAGTTCGACGATCGGGCACGTGAGGATGGCAAGGGCATCGCGAATGCCGTAGCTGTAATGCGTCCATGCGCCCGCGTTGATCAGCACCGCATCCTGGCGTTCCTCGAAGGCGCGATGAATGCGCTCGCACATCGCTCCTTCGCTGTTTGTCTGGAACGAGTCCACCTGTACACCCAGTTCCTCCGCCAGCCCTTGCAGCCGTGCATCGATCTGCGCGAGCGTGATCGTCCCGTACTGTGCCGGGTCGCGCTTGCCGAACATGTTGTGATTGATGCCGTGCAGCATCAGGATCTTCTTCATGCGAATCTCCATCGCGTGTTCAATCAAAGGGCACGGCCAGCCGATCGATCACCGAACCGGTCTCGGGGCGCACGCCGCGCCACCATGCAAACGCTTCGGCCGCCTGCTCGACCAGCATGCCGACGCCGTCCGCAATTCCATGTACGCCTGCGTTTTTCGCGAGCCGGAGAAACGGCGTCAGACGCTTGCCGTAGGCAAGTTCGTAGGCCGTGCCGGCCGGACTGAACACGCTCGGCGGGACCGGCGGCAGGTCGCCGGTCAGGCTCGCCGACGTCGCATTGACGACCAGGTCGAAACGCCCCATCCGTGCTAGGTCTGCATAGCCGCCGGCAACGAGCGGACCGCGTCCGGCAACCTGCGCGACCAATGCGCGCGCCTTGTCGACGTCGCGATTCGCGATGACCAGTTCAGCCGGTCCGGCGTCGAGGAACGGCAACAGCGCACCGCGCGCCGCGCCGCCTGCACCGAGCATCAGGACACGCTTGCCCGCCATCGGCAGCTTGAGGTTCGCCTCGATATCGCGAACCAGGCCGATGCCGTCGAAGTTGTCGGCCAGGATGCGGCCGCCGTCGAACTTGAGCGCGTTGGCCGCGCCCGCGAGCTGCGCCCGCTCGCTGCGTTCGTCCGACATCGCGAACGCGTCGAGCTTGAACGGCGCGGTGACGTTGATGCCCTTGCCGCCGTCCTCGAAAAACGCACGAACCGCGGCAGCGAAAGCGCCTGCCGGCTCGACGGGCCCCTCGATGGCCGTATAGCTGAGGTCCTGCCGCGACTCCTGCGCGAAGAGGCCGTGAATCAACGGGGATTTCGTGTGCCCGATCGGATTGCCGATCACCGCGTATTGGTCGGTCATCATTGGCTCGCTTTTGAATAGAGGACGCCGTCGGCCTGCATCGCGTCGATTTCGGCCGAATCGAACCCGAGGGCGCGCGCGACTTCCGCGTTGTGCTGCCCGAGATCGGGCGCGACGTCGTGAATCGTCGTATCGCAACCGGAAAACCGGAACGGCAGGTTGGGCAGGCGCAGCGTTCCGTAGCGCGGATGCTGTTGCTCGACGACCATGCCTCTGGCCTGGATCTGCGGATCGTTCAATACTTCGTCGATGCGCTGCACCTTCGCGCACGGAACGTCGATGCCGTCGAGCAGTTCCAGTACCGACGCGACTGAACGCGCGGCCACCCACGGCTCGACCACCGACAGAATCTCCGCGCGGTGCGCGTTGCGCCCGGTGCTGTCGTGAAACCGCGTGTCGGCGCCGAACTCCGCCGGGCCGCTGTGCGTCGCGATCAGCTCGGCGAAGCGTTTCCACGCGTCGTCGACTTGCGCGGCGATCACGAGATCGCCGTCCGAGGCGCGGAAAACGCCGTAGAGCGTCGAGGTCGGCATGTCGTGCCCGGTCTGCTCGGGCAGCACGCCCTGCAGCGTGTAGCACTGCACCGCATATTCGTGCATCGATACCAGCGTGTCGTACAGCGCCATGTCGATGTGTTGCCCGCGGCCGCTCTTCACGCGCCCCAGCAGCGCGGCGTTGATGGCCGCGACCGCATGAATGCCGGTATACATGTCGCCGAGCGAGATGCGCAGCAGCGGCGGCCGCTCGCCCGGCGTGCCCACCATCTGCATGATTCCGCTCTTGGCTTCCGCGATCAGCCCGAAGCCTGCGCGATGCGCATCGGGACCGGTATGCCCGTACGCCGAAATCGAACAGTAGACGAGGCCCGGATTGCGCGCCGACAATTCGGCATAGCCGAGCCCGAGCTTGTCCAGTGCGCCCGGCCGATAGTTCTCGATGAACACGTCGGCGGAGTCGCACAGCCGCTGCATGAACGCCTTGCCGCGCGCGTCCTTCATGTTGACGCTCACGCCGCGCTTGCCCATGTTGAGCTGCAGGAAGTAGCCGCTTTGCTGGTCGTCGAGCACGGTCGCGTGCTGGCGTCCGGCGTCACCTGACCCGGGGCGCTCGACCTTGATGACTTCGGCGCCGAGCGCCGCGAGACAGCGCCCGACATACGGCCCGGCAAGGAAGTGGCTGTAGTCGACGACGCGAATGCCTTCGAGTGGGCGCGCCTGCATCACAGTGCCTCCGGGCGGCGCGGCACCATCAGGCGATGCTCGCCGCGTTGAACGACCTGACCGTCCTGATTGATCAGCTCCGACGGCAGCACGACGATGCCCCAATCCGGGCGACTCTTGCTGGCCCGCATCGAGCCGACGCGGAACTTCACGTGCAGCACGTCGCCGACCTTGATCGGCAGCAGGAAATCCCAGCTCCAGCCGAGCGACATGCCCGGCAGAAAGCGATAGTCGCTCTGCGTCTTCAGGCCGTCGGCGATGGACAAGCCAAACAGCCCGTGCGCGACGAGGCAGCCGAAATGGCTCGCGTTTGCGTATTCCTCGTCCACGTGGACGGGCGTATGGTCGCCGGTGAGGTCGGCGTACGCGAGAATGCGCTCCTTGGTCACGGTGTAGCTCGGGCTCGTGCACGTGTCACCCTCGCGGGCGTCGTCCCAGTATTTCTCGACGATCGTCATGGTCACGCCTCCGCGCGCGGATCGATGGCCAGCGCCTGCGCGACGCAAGAAGCCGGTCTGGCCTGGATCAGTTCGACGGCAAGCCCATCGGGCAGGCGAAGCCAGTTCCGCCCCTGCGGCATCTCCGTCACACCGAATCGTTGCGCCGCGGCCAGCGCGGCCTCCAGGTCTTCGCACATCACGCCGAGATGGGCGAGCCGGCCTTCCGGACCATCGTGTGCCGGCGCGTGGATGAACTGCAGGCCGCCGAGCGTCCAGTACTGCCGCGGCGCGTCGAGCGTGCCGTCCACTTCGCGCAGGGTCATGCCGAGCACGTCCTCGAAGAAGCGGATGTGCCAGCGGATGTCCTTGACCCAGATCGCAACGTGTTCGAGATAGGCTTTCGTGGCATTCATGCGGCGGCCTCCTGCCGTTGGCGATCGGCCATCGCGCGTTCCAGCCCCTTGATGCAGGCGACGAGCGTTGCATTGACCGGGGTCGGCACGCCGTAGCGCTGCCCCCAGCGCACGACCGAACCGTTGATGAAGTCGATTTCGGTGATCGAGCCCTTCTCGAGGCTTTGCAGCATCGACGTCTTGAAGCTCGCGGGTAGCCCCTCAGCGGCCAACGTCCATGCCTGTTCGGGATCGGTCATCGACAGCTTCACGCCCGCAGCCTGCGCCGCCGCGATCGCCTCGGTCACGGCCGCGAGCGACGTCGCCTTCAACAGCGGTTCCTCGTAAAGCTGCCCGTAAGTGAGGCCTGTAAGGCCGGTCAGTGCACCCGTCGCGACATTCACCAGCAGCTTGTCCCACATCGTGCCGACGATGTTGTCGCTGATCGTCGTGGCGAGGCCGGCGGCATCGAACGCGGAGGCGATCGCCTGCACGCGCGGTGTGATGCGGCCGTCGAGTTCGCCGATATAGGTGTACTTGCCGATCACGCCGGATTCGATATGACCCGCACCGCGCAGCACGCCACCGACGTAGGTCTTGCCCGCGAGGACGCGCTCGCGGCCGACGACGTCGATCAGGATGTCCTCGTGCCCGAGGCCGTTCTGCAGCGACAGCACGGCGGTATCCGGCCCCACCAGCGATTGGGCGCCGCGGATGGCCGCGTCGGTGTGGAACGACTTGACCAGCACGACCACCACGTCGGCCACGCCGACATCGGCAGCCTGAGTCGTCGCGTGGACGCGTACGTGGCGGGTGCCGCCCGCGTCGTCGACGCGCAGGCCGTCACGGCGCATCGCATCGACGTGTGCAGGCGAGCGGTCGATCAGCCAGGTCTCGTGGCCGCCTTGGGTAAGGGTGGCGCCGATCGCGCAGCCCAGTGCGCCAGCGCCCAGAATTGCTATTTTCAATGGCTTCTCCTTTGTCGACCAGAGTTGGCGCTTTGGCGCCTTACTCTGGTCCCATGCAAAGCTGACGTATGGCATCACGATAGGAGCCGCCGCTCATGCCGACAATGCAATGGATACAATGACGTCATTGCCATGGACAATAACGCCACGATGCCCGCCGACCTGCCCGACCTGAAGCTGCTTCAGCTTTTCGATCTCCTGTACGACGTGCGCAGCGTTACGCGCGTAGCCGAGCAACTGGGCCAGAGCCAGCCGACGGTCAGCATCTGGCTCGGGCACTTGCGGGAACATCTGCACGATCCGCTCTTCATCCGGACACCCGGCGGCATGGCGCCGACACCGCAAGCCGACGCGCTGATCGGGCCATGCCGGGAAATTCTCGAATCTCTGCGGCGCTTCACTGCGTGGGAGATCGCGTTCGATCCTGCGACGGCCCAGCGACGGTTTCGCATCTGCATGACCGACGCGAGCCACATCACGCTGCTTCCGCGGCTGCTGGCCCATGTCCGGGCGCAGGCGCCCGGCGTCCGGCTGGAAGCCGCACGGATCGACGGCAATACGGAGCGCGCGCTCGAATCCGGCGAAGCCGATCTCGCGATCGGCTATGTACCGTGGCTAGGCGGCGGCATTTATCAGCAGAAGCTGTACGACCAGGACTGGGTATGCCTGGCCAACCGGCATCACCCGAGGATTCGCGGTCGCCTCGGGGCGAAGCAGTATCGTTCCGAAGGACATGTCGCCATTACGGGCGGAACAGGGGCGCAACTTCTCGAACAGGCGCTGCGGCAGGCGCGCATCGAGCGAGACGTCGTGCTGGAGTTGCCGGGTTTTCTGGGATTGGGTGCGATCGTCCAGACGACCGACCTGATCACGACGCTACCCCGGCATATCGGCCAGACACTGGCTCAGGCGAGCGATCTGGCGGTTCATGCGTGTCCGATCCCGGTCGACGGGTTTGCGGTACGGCAGCATTGGCATGCGCGCTATCACCATGAGGCGGGCAACCGGTGGCTGCGCGGCGTCGTGATTCAACTGTTCGGTGCTTCGCATCCGTCCGCAGCGTAGGGGGTGCGATTATTCCGCGTTGCTTGGATCTGTCCGCGTTGGGCAGTACGCCGGGATCGAAGCCTGTGGCTAGCAGGTCGTTGAATTACTGTCCGGGCGGACGTATTTTCCCTTCCGTTGTTCGCGGCGATCACCGCGAAGCGTTCGATTTCGGCTCACTCGCCCGATTTCAATTCGAATGGATCAACGTTGGGGACCTCCCAGTGTCCATTCCGGCCCCTCAGGCGCTTTGCGGGCGCAACGCGGCCAATGATCTCAACCGCGTCAGGCTATAGGCCACCATCGACAGGGTCAGGACTGTCAATTTGCCGTTCTATCGTCGAAGCGCATTGCGGCACGCTTCACGTGCGGGTGAATGAACCGCGGGGTGCCGTGTTCCGTGTGGAGCTGCCATTGGCGGAAGCAGGCTGAACCGACGATCGGCAATGCTTGGGCTCGGCGTGGCAGCCCGAAACCTGGTTGGCGGGATACCGTGCACGTTAAGACCATTCAGGACGCAACTCAGATAAATTAAGTCTTGGACGGACTTGGTGGTGGACATCTAGACTTCATCGTACTCACTCAATGTATGGAGCTAAACGATGAGCATCAAGGATAAATTGCCTGCCGGTACGGTGTTGGGTTTCGGCGCAGCCCCGCTTGGCAACATGTTCCGCAACATTCCGGAAGAAGAAGCGCTGGCGACGGTCGAAGCCGCCTGGCAACGCGGCGTGCGTTATTTCGATACGGCGCCGTTCTATGGGGCCGGCCTCTCGGAAATTCGCGTCGGCGCCGCGCTCGCGAACCATCCGCGTGACGAATACGTGCTGAGCACGAAGGTCGGCCGCGTGATCCTCGACGAAGTCGAAGACGTGTCGGCACGCGATCTCGGTGAAAAGGGCGGCCTGTTCGAACACGGCCGGCCGAACCGCATCGTGAACGACTACACGGCCGACGCGACGATGCGCTCGATCGAGGACAGCCTGAAGCGCCTGCGCACCGATCGCCTCGACATCGTGTGGGTGCACGACATTGCCCAGGACTTCTACGGCGACGAATGGCTCGCGCAATTCGAAGTCGCGCGCAAGGGCGCGTTCCGCGTGCTGAGCAAGCTGCGCGAAGAGGGCGTGATCAAGGCGTGGGGCCTCGGCGTGAACCGCGTCGAACCGGTCGAACTCGTGCTCGACCTGTCCGAGCCGCAACCGGACGGCATGCTGCTGGCCGGCCGCTACTCGTTGCTCGATCACGAGCGCGCGCTGCAACGCGTGATGCCGGCGGCAGCCGCGCAGAACGTCGGGATCGTCGTCGGCGGCCCGTACAGCTCGGGCGTGCTGGCTGGTGGTACGCACTTCGAATACCAGAAGGCGTCGCCGGAAATCCTCGCGAAGGTCGAACGCATCAAGGCGATCACCGCGCGCTTCGGCATCAGTGTGAAGGCGGCTGCCCTGCAGTTCGTGCTGGCCAATCCGGCGGTCGAAGCCGTGATCCCGGGCGCAAGCCGTCCGGAGCGAATCGCGGAAGACCAGGCCGCGCTGAACGAGGTGATTCCGGCCGACTTCTGGCGCGAGATGCGTGAACAAGGTCTGGTTGCGGCAGACGCGCCGCTTCCGACCGCGAAGGTCTGACGCCTTGCATCTCCGGGGGTGAACCGGGAAGTGTCATGTTCGGGGGCAACTGCCCAGGCGATCGTCAGGCGCCAGTGGCATGGTTTGGTGACAAACACATCGCCCGAACATGACGTGACCGACCGGATGGAGTGTCAACCACGTTCCGTCCGGTCGGTCAGCTCGAGCCGGTGGTGATGCGTACTCTTGTATGAGTGTCAGCAAGAGCTCGGGCGTATACAGTCGTTGAAGTCGCTTTCGTTCGGTCAAACCGTGCGGTGCGCCTGGAAGGGCGGCGCGCAGGGCGGCTGACCGAGGTAAGAAAACGTCGAGTCAGGATGCAAATCAAGAGCGCGTCCGTTGGTCCGTCGCAGAAGCGACGCACGCTCGTTTTTATAGGAGTGGAAAAATGATTATCGATCTGTCCGGTAAAACTGCGGTTGTCAGCGGATCAGCAGGTGGCATCGGCCTGGCAATTGCGACCGGCTTGGCTGCCGCGGGCGCGGACACAATCATCAACGGGCGGACGCAAGAGGCCATTGATAGCGCCATCGCCAAGATTCGCGAGACGGTACCCAACGCGAAGCTGCGCGGGATCGCGGCCGATCTCAGCTCGCGCGTGGGCATCGACGCGTTCGTCAAGAGCGTTCCGAGCACGGATATTCTCGTGAACAACCTGGGTTTCTTCGGTCCGGGCGATCTGTTCAGCACCGAAGACGACGAGTGGGAGCGGTACTTCCAGACCAACGTCATGTCCGGTGTGCGGCTGACCCGTGCCTATCTGAAAGGTATGATGGATCGCAAGTGGGGACGTGTCGTGTTCCTGTCATCCGAGTCGGGCTTGAACATCCCGCCGGACATGCTGGCGTATGGTGTTTCGAAGACGGCGCAATTGGGCGTTGCTCGTGGCATTGCAAAGTTCGCGGCTGGCAGCGGCGTGACCGTCAATTCGGTATTGCCCGGGCCGACCATGTCGGATGGTGTGCGTGCAATGCTGGCTGAAACCGCGAAGAACGAAGGCAAGACGATCGAACAAGCGGCACATGATTTCGTCATGTCGACGCGTGGTTCATCGATTATCCAGCGCGCGGCATCCACGGAAGAAGTCGCCAATATGGTCGTCTATGCGTGCTCGATGCAGGCATCTGCAACGACGGGGGCGGCATTGCGCGTGGACGGCGGTATCGTGGACACCATTGCGTGACGTTGTTTGCTCGATTGACTAACGAAGCCCCAGGATCGAGCTCAAGAGGCCATGCCGGCCGCACGGATTGGCAATCGGTCGATACGCCAGCGGAGTACTCGTGACGGTGCTTTACGAGAAACTCGCGAACGATATCGAAAGATTGATTCGACGTGGTGTGTATGAACACGGCGACCGAATTCCATCAGTGCGGCAGGCAAGCCAACAGCATCGGATCAGCATCACGACCGTGCTGCATGCGTACCTGCTGCTCGAAAGCCGCGGGTTGCTGGAGAGCCGTCCGCAATCCGGTTACTTCGTGAACCTGCGTCACGAGGATGCCAAGCGGCAACTACCCGAACTTCATGCAACTAAACCGATCGCGATCTCGTCGTCGGTCGACATGAGCCGGCTCGTGCTGTCGACGCTGCGCTCGATCGGTACGGATGACGCAGTGCCACTCGGCTCGCCGTATCCGGACCCGAGCCTGTTTCCGTTTGAGAAGCTGAACCGCTACGCGTATGCGGCCGGCCGCGACAAGTCGATGTGGGGTGTGACCGACGGGCTGCCGCCGGGCCATCCGCGGCTGATTCGCCAGATTGCGCGGCGCTACCTGGAAAACGGGATGTCGGTCGATCCGAACGAGATCATCGTGACGGTCGGTGCGACGGAGGCGATCAACCTGTGCCTGCAAGCGGTCGCGAAACCGGGCGACACGATCGCGGTGGAGTCGCCCACGTTCTACGCGATGCTGCACGCGATCGAGCGGATGGGGATGAAGGCGATCGAAGTCGCGACGCATCCGGAATACGGGATCGACATCGCGGCGCTGGCGGCGATCGCGAAGTCGCAGCCGATCGCCGCGTGCATGGTGATGCCGAACTTCCAGAACCCGCTCGGCTTCCAGATGCCCGACGAGCGCAAGCGCGAACTGGTTGACTTCGCAACCAGGATCGACATGCCGATCATCGAAAACGGCGTGTACAACGAACTGTATTTTGGCGAGTCGCATCCGAGCACGCTGAAGTCTTATGACCGCAACGGGATCGTGCTGCATTGCGCGTCGTTCTCGAAGAGCCTGACGGCGGCTTACCGGATCGGCTGGGCGTTACCGGGCCGGTATCGCGATCAGGTCGAGAAGCTGAAATTCCTGAACACGCTTGCGACGCCATCGCTGCCGCAGCTTGCCATTGCCGAGTTTCTCGAGCGCGACGGTTACGGGCATCACCTGCGGCGCTTGCGCAAGGCGTATGCACAGCAGGCGAACCTGATGCGTGCGATGGTGTCGCGGTTTTTTCCGGAAGGTACGCGGATATCGAGCCCGGCGGGCGGCTACGTGATGTGGGTCGAGTTGCCGGCGCAGGTCGACGCGATGCGCCTGTACCAGCTCGCGCTGGAGCAGGGCATCACGATCGGGCCGGGCTATATGTTCTCGATCACGGACAACTACCGGAACTTCATCCGGCTGAATTTTAGTAGTCCGTGGTCGAATCGAGTTGAACAGGCGGTTGTCAATGTAGGCAGGCTTGCCACGATATGTGCGTGCGCCTCCTGATTGTGGGTTTCCAAGTATGTTCACTGAAAGAACGCCGGGCGTTGCGTGACGTAGCAGTTATTGATCGGCTTTAGGAATGTTGGACCGATTCGAAATGAGTCCTTCAACGGACGCTTTAGGGAGGAATGCCTCAACGCACATTGGTTCTTGTCGCTTGAGGACGCCAGACGCAAAATCGAAGTCGGGCGCGAGGACTATAACGAGGCGCGTCCTCACTCTGCGCTGCAATGGATGACGCCAGCGGAATTCGCCCGCCCGTGCACCGATCGGGCCGATTCGGCCCGCCTCGAAGAGCCGGAATTTTCCAACCGAGACTGGAACGGAAATTGGGCTAGCCTCACCGGTTTCTTGGCCACAGCGTTACGCGGGACAACCGTCGGGGAGGGTGAAGCGTCGATGGAATTCATGGTTGCATGACTCAACGGCCGGCTGCAACTTGTGCTCGAACACGAGCGCGAATTCTTGGCAAATGTTCAGTGGACCGAACATTTGCCAAGTTGGATCCGACTTGGCGCGCCATACGCACTCGCAATTCGGGCGGTTGACGATACAGGCAAGCCCGAAGAAAGCAGAACTGGAGCCAGTTCATTCCACCGCGAGTTGTGCCGCGACCCCTGCATGGTCCGACGGCCACAAGCCGCTCGCGGTCTTGCTCGCCTGACTCGTACCGAACAATGCGATCCTCTGCACATTGACGTTACCCAGAGTCAGTATCAAGTCCGACCGCACGTATAGCTGGGATACGGCGTTATTCACGAGTTGCGCCTGGCAGCACGTGAATCCAGGAACGAGGGGATAAGTCACCGACCAGGCGTCCTGATAGCCCGCGGCAATGAAATCCGTGTAGGTGCTGTCCTGTGGCAGTGGAGCGGCTTGCGCATTGGAGTCCATCGCCAGGATGACCGGCAGCTGTGTATTGGCCGGACCGGCACGCAATTCGCCGCCTTGAAGCTCACGAATATGCGGGTCCACCGATTCCAGATGTGTGCCAATGAAGCGGAAAGCCTTGTTGTTGAACTGGGCGTCCACGGAAACCCAGGCCCTCGGCAACGGTATGGTGCCGAGCGGCGTCGGGAAGGACGTATGGGCCACGAACGGCTTCGACTGCGGATTGGTCCATTGGAAACGCGACGGTTCCAGATCGGTTCGGGCGAGAATCGCGATCTGATTGGTGACCTGCACGCACAGGAACGTGGAAGGCAAGATCAGTCCCGGTGTCGGCGGAAACGCATACTGTGTTGCGTGCGCGGCGACGAGATAGTGACCTCCCTGAGCGGTCAGCGCATTGAGCAGTTCCTGCACCATGTCGAATTCCACCGTGGTCGGCCCGCACGTCAAGGTGGACGTATCGAGCGGGCCGGAAGACCACTGGTCCAGCTCCTGCAAGCTGACCAGCGCAGGGCCGGCCGCGATGATCTGCTTCGCCAGCGCCTGCATGCGTTCGGCGGGATGGGTTGCGCGCACCTGGGTGATCGTCTGTCCCACGGCGACGAGGAATTGCTGGGTTCCCGATGCCCGCGCCAATTCCAGGTAATCGGTGCCTTCGTCCACGTTGTAGGTCATCACCCGCAGATCGCCGCCTCCAAGCGAGAGCGCTTGTGCATATACGGCTACGGGGAAGCAGGCAATGAGCAGAAGCAGACCGGCGAGCCAACGGCGTAACGGTTTCATCGCAATTGTCCTTTCTTTCACCACACGTTCTTGATTTTTCCTGGTGTTTGCCGCTTGAGCCCGGAACGGTCAGCCTCGGCCAGGCGAGCTCGCGATTCGATTATCGACTCGGTACGGAGCAACATTCGTGCTGACGTCGACACGACAAGGGTTTCCCGGTCAGTGATCGCCGTGAGGAGGCGATTTCCAGGCGAATGTGTTGCACGGCTGAGACGGTGCCATCCGACGGCAAACGGGCAATAGGGCGGGTCGCCGAGCGTGAACTCAAACGAGTCCGCTTGTCGCAAGCTCGTCAACGAGCCGGACCGGACGGGAATGGGATGGCCGCGTCGAAAGCCGTCCGGTACGTTGGCCGAAGCGCGGCCAATTTCGGGCACACGTCGACGTGCGTGGCTGGAAGCTCGAGTATCGTCGGAAGACTCGATACCCGCGGGATGCTGCGAGCCGCTGCGCGGGGCGCCGGCACCGTCTACGCTGGACGTGAGACGTTGGAGCGTTCGGGCTGAGCTCGGAAGACTTTTGGTTTGAACATGTCAAACACGGAAGTTATTGAGTCCATTCGCCGGAGCCAATTGAGCTCCGCGACACTGAAGACGACGCACCTTTTACGCTTGGTCGTTCAGCCTGCGGTTTCTTCCGCCCGATCGATCTAAGGCCCGCGGTACGCGGGCCTCGTGCCATCAGCAATTGCCTTTCTTCGCCTGTCCGGGCGGGCAGAATCCGTTCCCCGGCCCCCCTTGCGGCGCGACGACGACCGGCGCACCGGGAACGTATGCGACGCACCCGCTGAACGCGCCGACCACGCTCGCCGCCGCGAGCAGTGCGATAACCCCTTTCTTCACTTCGTTCTCCTGTTATCGACGAAAGGGCCGCGCGGCCCTTTCGATGATGCTGCCGATGCGTCAGAACATGAAATTGATGTTCGACTGATTGGTCGTTGCGTTGACGTTCGTCGATTGCGTTGCGCCCGACGCCGCGTCCGCTTCGATCGAATATTGTGCCGCGGCGCCCGGCGAGGCAGCCAGCGCGACCGGCAGCGAGCCCGGGTAGGTGCCGACGATCGGCGCGGCGACGGGCACGGACAGCGCATAGGTGCCCGTATCCAGGTTCGCGTTGATCGACGTGATCTCGTAGGCGTTCGCATCGACGGTCTGCAGTGCGCGGACGAACGCGTTGGCGCTTGCCGTCACCGTGCCGCTGACCGTGCTCATCGTCGATGCCGGCAGCGTGATCGGCGCGGTCGAGGCCGATACCGCCGTGGTCGTGTTCACGACGACCGGAACCGAGCGCACGATGCCCGACGCGAAGCTGTTCTGCACGATCACGACGTCGTAGTTGCCTTGCGTCGAGCTCTGGATCAACGGCGACAGCACGAACTTCCCGGCACTGTCGGCAACCGTACCCCTGACGACCTTGCCGCCTTGTTCGGCGTACACGGTCGCGCCGGCTTCGGTCGATGCGACGTAGCCGGAGATCGCGCCGCTCACGACGGTCGGAATCGCGGTGACGACCGGCTTCAGCGCGTACGTACCGTTGCCGCGCTGGACGATCGACTTGCACGCGTTGAAGTCGAGCACGAGGTCGACGAGCGTGTTCGGTTGCACCGTGAAAGGCTGGATGATCTTGTAACCGCTTTGCGTCGCGCTCGGCGTCGCAAGCGCCTGTTCCGTGCCGCCCGTCGGGACGACCGAGTTCGCGAGGGTGTTGCCCTGGTTCTGCGCGAGAACGAGGCGGACCTGCTGATACTGGCCGGCCGGCAGCGCGGTCTGGCCGATATCGGCGAGCGCGCCGTTGGTCAGCGACAGCAGGTCGATCTTCTGCGGTGTCGCCAGCGTGATCGTCGACCAGCCGGTATCGTTATCGGACGCATTCGCATTTGTATTGACGCGAACCTGCGAGACGGTCACATAGACGTGATCGAGTCCGCATGAAGGCGCATCGGTCATCGCGACATGCAGCGTGCCGGTTTGCGGGCTGCCACCGTCGCCGCCGCCGCAACCGGTCAACACCAAAGGCACCATTGCCGCACACAGTGCGGCTTTCCAGAGCGGGTTCATCGTGTTGTCCCCCTTCGACGTTATTGTAGGTGGAGCGAAGAATAGTCCCGAAAAAGGGCCACGGTATGGACAGCTTTGAAACGAACGGTAACTTCTGCGTCGGAGCGTAAGCACTGCCGCCGGTCGATCGGGATTCGCGACGCCATGGTGATAATGCGGTTCGCGGCGACCGGATATCCGTATCGATCCGACCGGGTATGAAGCCCCGGACACGCGGCGATCGCGACCGGCAAGAACTTGATCGGTACAAGCACTGAATCCGCACCAATTATTTCCCCGCTATAGTCGAAGCACGAGCGGTAGATGCGGCGCCATGCGCCGACACCGCTCAGTAACAACTGTAGACGGGTGCTGTATGAAAAACATAATCGAAAGGACCACCGGACCGGTGTGGGGTGTGGCGGCAGGTTTGCTTCTGGCTGCCGCGGGAGTGAGTCTCGGCATCTTCCCGAAAGCGCTGAACAGCGCGGGAACCGCAAACGACTTCCTGGCATCCGGCGTCGCGATGCTGGGTATCTTCCTCGTCGTCTATTCCGCACACGAACTACGAAGAAAGCGCCTGCACTGAGCGCCGGCGCGCTGCTGATCCGCGAACCACGCTCCGGGCCGGCCGGCGGTTCAGGAACGCGCCCGCCCATCGGCGGAACCCGCATCGACCAATAGATCGTCGACGATGATTTCGCCGGCCGCACGGCCTGCGCGCAAGGCGTTGATGCTGTCGTCGAACAGGCGGCCGCCATCGTCGGCAAGGCGGACCGGCGCCAGCAGGCGCGGCGCGATGCCGGCCGCGCGAACCTGCACGATCGCGACGAACCCGAACCGCAGCGCCAGCGTGTCGGGCGGCGCGTGGTCGCGCGGCGCGTCGAGCCGGAATTCGCAGCGGACATCGATGGTGTATCCGCGGTAGGTGTACGCACTGTTCATCTGCAGCTCGCTCGAAAGGGAACGCGGCGACGGACCGTGGGCGCATCATATCGGCTCGGGCGAGCCGTTGGGGATGGGGTGTCTACCTACTTGTTGAGTTCGTGCCGGTACACGAGTTCGACGATGCGTTTCGTCGGAATGCTCGCGCGCAGCGCATCGATGCCGTCGATGCGAAACCACTTGCACTTCTCGATCTCGTTGTTCGCTTGCGGCGTCTGGTCCGGGCCGACTTCCGCGAAGAACACGTGGTGCACCTTCGCAAACCCGGTGAACTGCATCGAATAGACGAGATTCTGGCCGGTCATGCCGGTTTCCTCCCACAGCTCCCGATGCGCGGCTTCGAGCGGCGCTTCTCCGGACTTGATCGTGCCGCCGGGAAGCGCCCAGCGCGACGATGCGCGCGCGACGAGCAATACCTGTTCGTCGCGATAGCAGACGACGGTCGCCCGTTCCTTGATCGGAACGGCGGTGGCTTCCGGAGGGGGCGTGGTGACGGGGGCTTGTGGCATCAACCGATTCTAACGAGTGTCGGGCGCCCGGCCAAGTCGGGATCGTCGGGCGCGACACGGCCCGTCGATCGGGCCGCGTCGTCATGGAGTCCGTAGCGTTACTTCTGTTCCGGCAGGAACCAGTTCATCACGAGCGCGCAGATGCCGCCCGTAGCGACGCCCGATTCCAGCACGTTCTTCAGCGCATGCGGCAAGCTGTTCAGAATGTCCGGCACCTGCGACACGCCGAGGCCGAGCGCCAGCGACACCGCGATGATCAGCAGCGCGCGGCGATCGAGCTGGATGCCGGACAGGATGTTGATGCCCGATGCGGCCACAGCGCCGAACATCACCATCGCCGCGCCGCCGAGCACGGGTTCCGGCACGGCCTGCAGCGCGCCGGCGACGACCGGGAACAGGCCGAGCACCACCAGCATCCCCGCGATCCAGATGCCGACGTAGCGGCTCGCGACGCCGGTAATCTGGATCACGCCGTTGTTCTGCGCGAACACGGAGCTCGGGAACGTGTTGAACACGCCGGCCAGCAGCGAGTTCGCGCCGTTCACGAGCACGCCGCCCTTGATCCGTTGCATCCACACCGGCCCTTCGACCGGCTCCTTCGAGATCTTGCTGGTGGCGGTGACGTCGCCGATCGCTTCAAGCGACGTGACGAGGTAGATGATCAGCATCGGCACGAACAGCGACCACGAGAAGCCGATGCCGAAGTGCAGCGGCGTCGGCACCTGGAACAGCGCGGCCTGGTGCACGCCGGTGAAGTCGAGGCGGCCGAGCACCGCGGCCGCGACATAGCCGATCACGAGTGCGATGACCAGCGCGGTGCTGCGCACCCACACGATCGGCACGCGGTTCAGCAGGATGATGGTGCCGAGCACGAGGCATGACAGCGTCAGGTTCTGGGCGCTCGCGAACGTGCCGTTGGCCATCGCGCCGTAGCCGCCGCCCATGCTGATGAGGCCGACCTTGATCAGCGTGAGGCCGATCAGCAGCACGACGATACCGGTGACGAGCGGCGTGATCAGGCGCTTCACGAACGGCAGGATGCGCGACACGCCCATCTCGACGAACGAACCGGCGATCACGACGCCGAAGATCGCGGCCATCACGGTTTCGACGGGCGTGCCCTGCTTGACCATCAGGCTGCCGCCGGCGATCAGCGGGCCGACGAAGTTGAAGCTCGTGCCCTGCACGATCAGCAGGCCGGCGCCGAGCGGGCCGAAGCGCTTGCACTGCACGAAGGTGGCAATGCCGGAAATCACCAGCGACATCGACACGATAAGGGTCGTATCGCGGCTCGATACGCCGAGCGCCTGACAGATCAGCAGGCCGGGCGTGACGATCGGCACGATGATCGCCAGCAGGTGCTGCAGCGCGGCGACGAAAGCGACCATCGGCGCGGGCCGGTCATTGGGGCCGTAGACGAGGTCGCGCGACGAATCTGCGTCGTCGGCGCCGTGGGAGGCGGTTCGGGCGGGGGAGGCGGGTTGCATGGCGAGCGGGCCGGACTGGATGGAAAGTGCGGCATTTTAGCCGAAGGGCCCGCCGGCGCAGCCGTGGCGCGGTGCAATAGTCGGGATTCGGTCGGCGCGGAAAACAGTGCCGGATCTGCGCCGGCGCATGCGCGGACGTCACCACGCGGCGATCGGGCGCGCCGGCAGGCGGACCGGCATCCCGAAGCCGCGCAGCCCGAATGCTTGCACGAGCCCCGGCGAGAATCCGTTGCCGAGGCGCGCGGGAGACACGCGCGCAATCCGGTCGGCGCCGGCCGCGACGCGCATCGCAGCGGCCCGGCACGACGACAGGCACGGCATGCGCGGAGCGTTGGCGTCGCATGCATGACGGTGCGCTGCGGGCGTTTCGCCGATTCACTACAATGCGACGTCGAGTCGTGGGCACGTCGTCATGCGGCACACGAGATCGACGAGCGACCGCGCATTCTGGAATTGCGACCCGTCGCGACGGGCCGCTGGCGAACATGGAGCGCAGCATGAACGAACCTTACCTGCAGGTCATCGCACATTACTTCGCGAAGCCCGGCAACGGCGACCGCGTGATCGAGCTGCTCGCGGAACTCGCGCCGGCCACGCGTGCCGAGCCGAAGAATCTCGACTACGCGTACTTCCGCTCGCCGGTCGATCCCGACCACATCGTGATCCTCGAGCGCTACCGCGACGCCGACGGCCTCGACACGCATCGGGAAACGCCGCATTTCCAGCGAATCGGTGTCGGCGCGATCATTCCGCTGCTCGATCGCCGCGACGTGACGCGCTACATGGTGCAGCCGGACACCGGCACGGCGACGCCACCGGGAGGCAGTCGATGAACCCGTTTCAATTCCGTACCGTTCCGACGCAGATCGTCGAGTTCGGCGCCGCGCGCCGGCTCGGCGCGGTGTTGCGCGAACGCTTTCCGGCGCTCGTGCGGCTGTGCGTCGTCACCGACGCGTTCCTGCATCGCAGCGGCGTGCTCGCCCCTGCGCTGGAGAGCCTCGCCGCGCACGGCTGGCAGGCGACGGTGATCGACGACGTCGTCGCCGATCCGCCCGAGCACGTGGTGCTCGAAGCGACCGAGCGGGCAGTCGCGTCCGACGCCGAGCTCGTGCTCGGCCTCGGCGGCGGTTCGTCGATGGACGTCGCGAAGCTGATCGCGGTGCTCGCACCGGGGAGGCAGGCGCTGGCCGACATGTACGGCGTCGACAAGGTCGCGACGTCGCGGCTGCCGCTCGTGCAGATGCCGACCACGGCCGGCACCGGGTCCGAAGTCACGGCCGTGTCGATCGTCACGGTCGGCGAGGCGCGCAAGATGGGCGTGGTGTCGCCGCATCTGTTCGCGGACGTCGCGATCCTCGACGCCGAACTGACGCTCGGGCTGCCGCGCGCGGCGACGGCCGCGACCGGCATCGACGCGATGGTGCATGCGATCGAGGCCTACACGTCGTCGCGGCTGAAGAATCCGGTGTCCGACATGCTGGCCGTGCAAGCATTGACGCTGCTGTCGCGCAACCTGCTGAAGGCCTGCGACGACGGCAACGATCGCCGGGCGCGTGAAGCGATGCTGGTCGGCGCGATGTTCGCCGGGCAGGCGTTCGCGAATGCGCCGGTCGCGGCCGTGCACGCGCTGGCCTATCCGGTCGGCGGCATTTTCCATGTGCCGCACGGGCTGTCGAACGCGCTCGTGCTGCCCCATGTGCTGCGCTTCAATGCCGCGGCTGCCGCGCCGCTGTATGCGGAGCTCGCGGCGATCGTCGCGCCGTCCGCGACCGGCAGCGACGAAGCGAGGACCCAGGCGCTGATCGACGAGATTGACCGCCTGATCGTCGCGACGGGGATTCCGCGCACGCTGCGCGAGGTCGGGATCGGGGAGGGCGACCTGCCGAGGATGGCGTCGGACGCGATGCTGCAGACGCGCCTGCTCGTGAACAATCCGCGCGAGGTGACGGAAGCCGACGCGCTGGCGATCTATCGGCACGCGTGGTGATGTTGCGCGCGTGACTGCGCGATTGCGCGACGGCCGACGGCTCGACGCCGCCGGCCGGCCAACGTTATTTCAAATCGCGATCCTTGCAGTTCGACTCGAATTCGCCGTCGAAGTATCGATACAGGTGCACGAGCAACTTGTTGCTGCCGACCTTGCGCCCAAGGTAATGCGTGCCTTCGATCGACGTGCAGGTCGAGAACGCGAGCGGCAGGCCGCCGTCGAGCACGGCTTCCGGATGCACGCCCTGACGCACGAAGCGGGCGTCGCCGGTTACGCCGAAACCGCTCGTGTCCGCCGGAATCGACTTCGGTACCGACAGCGCATATGCGGCGATCGTCCGGTCGTCATGCAGCGCGTCGAGAATCTGGTCGCGGGGTTTGGCGGCAGGCCCGGTGATCATCGCGCAGCAGCGCGCGACGCCCTGATCGTCGTCGGGCAGGATCTGCAGCGACGTGCCCGGCGCCAGATGCGTGTTCGGCGTGTAGTAGACGCCACCGGCGACCACGCCGACCTGCTGCGCACGCGCGGCGACAGGGGCGGCGGAGGCGGCGAGTGCGGTGGCGATCAGGAACGGTCGAAGCGGTCGGATGGGCATGATGACGGCGATGATACATCGGCGCTGCCGTGCGCGATGAGGCCGGGGCACGATCACAACGACGACGCACGAGCCGTTTGCTGCACCGGCCACGCCGGCACGCGCCCGCCCGGGCGCGACCGCAACGAGCGCGACCGAGACGAGCGTACATCGTGCCCACGGTGTGACGCGCAGCGCTTCGCGGTCGACGAGCACGCCGCTGGGCGCCGAACCGGGTGCGACGCTCCGGTTATTCCGGGCAGGAGGACGGTATCGCACGGTCGGGCCGTGCGCAGGTGCCGCGCGGGCGGGGCACCGTGGTCAGGGCTGGCGCGCGCTCAACAGTGCGGGGATTTCCTTCTTCAGCAGATCGACGACGACCCGCACGCGCGGCGGCAGCGGCCGTTGCGCCTGCACCAGCGCGTGGAGCGCGAAGTCGGGGATCGTGTATTGCGGCAGGAGCTCCACGAGCTTGCCGTGCGCGACCGCATTGATGCAGGCCGGCTCCTGCACGACGCCGATGCCGCCGCCGGACAGGATCGTATCGAACATCGGGCGCCAGTGACTCGTCGTCATCACCGTCTGGATCCGCGCGTATTCGAGTGTCTTGTCGTCGCTCTGCAGCGGCAACTGTTCGTTCGCGAAGATGCCCTTGACGCGGATGAACGGGTGATTCACCAGATCAGCCTTCGTTTCGATCGGGCCGTAGCGGTCGAGATAGGCGGGGGCGGCCACGAGCATGCGGCCGACCTTGCCGAGCGGGTGCGCGACGAAGCCGCCGTCACCGAGCTGGCCGAGGCGGATCGAGATGTCGACGCCTTCCGTGACCGGATCGACGATGTTGTCGTTCAGCACCAGGTCGATGTACAGCTGCGGATACGCGATGCGGATCTGCAGCAGCGCCTGCGGGATCACGACCTCGCCGAAGCATTGCGGCGCCGCGAGCCGGATCGTGCCGCTGAGCGTGTTTTCGGTTTTCGATACCGATGCGATGGTGTCTTCCGCCGCATCGAGCAGTTCCTTGCTGCGTTCGTAGAAGACCCGGCCTTCTTCCGTGCAGGTGAGGGTGCGTGCACTGCGCATCAGGAGTCGCGTGCCGAGAAATTTCTCGAGCTTCTCGATGCGCTCGCTCACGGCCGGTTGACCCATGTCCAGATCCCGGGCCGCGCCCGACATCGTTCCGCGCTCTACGACCCTGACGTAGATGCGCATTGTCGCCAACAAATCCATGAAGTCGCGTCTCTTGTCTGATTGATGATCGTTTCCAATCGGTATGGAAATTCGATAATTCGTTCTTCAGTGATGCGTAATTCGATTCAGTTGCGATGGATCGTCGGGAAAATAAAGCACATTCACAACCATCCGGAAATTATTTCGCGTTTCGATCGAATTTCCAAACGGAAGATGGTACTAAAGCCGCTTTCGCTGGATGATGCGCGTGAGGCCGATACTGGATATCGGCCGCGCGGGCTACCGCCAAACCCTTACACGCATTGACCTTCGCCGCGACCTGCCGTGGTTGACGGGACGTGGTTCGCGCATGCGCCCACGAAGGGCCGGCTGCCGGGCAACGCCATGCGACAACCGCGGCGATGCGCGCGGGCCGGGCGATTTTCCCCGATGCACCGCATTCGTCTCTTTCCCCGAGTCAGGCTCCCGCTTCAACGCCGATTTCCGGCGACGTTGCTTCAGGTGTTCCTTGGCGTTGGTCGGGTTCGGATGCCTCCGCCTGTTCCGATGCTTCGCTTTTTCAACAACTGGGTGATTCGCATCGCTGATCAGTTGAGCCGGAACGTTGAACCTCTACGAACAGAATAGACAGGACCATCTGGAATGAATCGATCCGCGCATGGGTAGCGGTTCACGAAAGCACCGCGGCGTGCGGAAGATCGACGCGCAGCACGCGCCGGCGCGTATCGCGCGGGCTGCTCGCGTTGCACATCGCCGCGTGTATTTGTCGACCGCCTGAGCGAGAATCGATGTCCGGTGCGATCGCACCGACCGCGCGCATCGATCGACGGGAGACGACATGACGCAACAGGACGAAGCGACGCGCACGCGATGCGTCGCATGGCAGATCGTGCAGACCTGGCAGGCGGCCGAGTGGTGCCGGCTCGTCGAGACACGCGCGGGTTTCGACCTGTCGGGTTCGGTCGCGGGCGCGATCGGCGGCACGCCGTTTCGCGTCGACTATGCGATCGCATGCGGCACCGACTGGCTCACGCGTTCGGTGCGCGTGACGCGCTGGCTCGGCACGGCGCCGCCGCGGCAGCTCGACATCGGATGCGAAGCGGGGCGTTGGACGATCGACGGGGGCCACGCGCCGGCGCTCGATGGCGCGACCGACATCGACCTCGGCTTCAGCCCGTCGACCAACACGCTGCCGATCCGGCGTCTCGGGCTGGGCGTCGGCGCGTCGGCCGTCATCTGCACCGCGTGGCTGCGTTTCCCGGACTTCGAGTTCGTGCGCGGCGAGCAGCGCTATGCGCGCACGGCGGAACGCACGTACCGCTACGCGAGCGGCACGTATGCGGCCGACATCGCGGTCGACGACGCGGGCCTCGTCACCGATTACGACGAGTGGCGGCGGATCGGCGCGGCGCGTGCGCCGTAACGGGTCGCATCGGCGGCGCGTCAGCGCGCGTTGGCGACCGTCACCTTGCCGGGAATCAGCTTCAGGGTGCTGAACGCGTCGGCGATGTTCTGCTGGTACGCGAGCGTCGCGTCGGTGATGGGCTGCACGCCGTAGCCGGCGCGTTTTAGCGCGACTTCGAGTGTCGGCGCGTCGAGGCCGACGAGCGGCGACAACTGTGCGGCGACTTCGGGAATATGGTCGCGTCCCCAGCGATCGACCGCGTCGACTTCCTCGAGCAGCGCGCGCAGCACCTGCGGCTGCGCGGCCGCGTATTTGCGCGCGGCGAGGTAGTACTGCGTGTTGCGCACAAGCCCGTCGCCGTTCGCGACCACGCGTGCGCCGAGCTGCCGCTCGGCGGCCGCCAGATACGGATCCCAGATCACCCACGCGTCGACGCTGCGCTGCACGAACGCGGCGCGCGCGTCGGCGGGCGTCAGGTAGATCGGCTGGATGTCCGCATACGTGAGGCCCGCGTGTTCGAGCGCCTTCACGAGCAGATAGTGGACGTTTGAACCCTTGTTGAGCACAACCTTCTTGCCGCGCAGCTGCGCGACGGTGCGGATCGGCGAATCGGGCAGCACGACGATCGCCTCGCCGTGCGGTGCGGGTGGCTCGTTGCCGATATAGACGAACTCGACGCCCGCTGCCTGCGCGAAGATCGGCGGCGTCTCGCCGACCGTGCCGACGTCGATCGCGCCGGCGTTCAGCCCCTCGAGCAATTGCGGGCCGGCCGGAAACTCGAGCCATTGGACCGTCACGCCCTGGCTCGCGAGCCGCTTCTCGAGCGTGCCGCGCGCCTTGAGCACGACGAAGTTGCCGTATTTCTGGAAGCCGATGCGCAGCCGCGTGCTGTTGCCCTGGGCCTGCGCGGGCAGGCCCGCGAGCGGGCCGAGCGCGAGCCCGGCCAGCCCGGCGGCCGCGCCGTGCAGCCACTGGCGGCGGCGCGGGTTCGCCGGGGTCGTTTCAACGTCTGCGTGCGGTGTGTCGTTCATCGGGGCGTCCTGCTTGCGGGTTCACGGGCCGCGCGGGGCGCGGTCGGCGCAGGACGGAAACCGGATGCGGCCGATGCGCGCAGCCGGCCGGCCCGCGCCGGATTCAGGACGATACGTCCGCGCGGGCCGGCGGCCAACCAATGAATCCGCATATGCAAATCAGCGACGGGCCGATGCGGGGACGACGGCCCGGCATGCGGCGTGCCGTTGCCGCGCACTCAATCCGTGCCGAGCGGGCTTTCCTCGATCGAGTCGACACGATCGGGATAGAACGCGAGGTGCGCGCGAATCGATTCGACGGCCGGATACGGGTGCTCGTACGTCCACACCGCATTGGTCGCGCGTTCGCCGCCGGCCGGAATCGAGTAGTACGCGCAATCGCCCTTGTACGGGCAGTACGTCGCGTGGTCGGTGCGTTGCAGCAGCGACAGGTCGGCATCCTCGCGCGGGATGTACAGCACGGCCGGATAGCTCGCCTCGCGCAGCGCCAGCGCATGGCGCGTATCGGCGACGACCTTGCCCGCGACCTTCACGACCACGCGCGACGGATGCGCTTCGATCGTGATCGGATGATCGGGGCCCGGCGACTTCACGGGGCGAGCGGGCGTATCGGGACTGATCGACATCGTGGGTCCTCCAGGAAGCGGCGACGCGCCGGCAGGCACGCCGTGCCGGAACACGCGCGCCGGGCGGATTCCCGCGCGCCGGTACCGGCGTTGGCCAATCGATACGATGCGCCGATTCCGGAGAACCTGCAGGGGGACGGAAGGCGGCGCGACGGGACTGGCACACGACGTCGACGCACGGCGCGATGCGGGCCGCTGCATCGGCGCGCATCGGCATATCCCCGGCGCTCGCATGGACATTTTCATGCAACGGCAGCGGGATGCATCCGCCGCGATAAGCAACGCGGAATTAATTGGTAAGCCATCGGCGGGAGGCGCGCGAAGATCGGCGGTCGTCATTCGCATGACAGTTCTTTCACGACCGCCACCATGAAGACTCCATTCGTTTCATCCGCCGCGCATCGTGCGCGGCGCGCGCCCCATGTCGTTGCGTCGCTGCGCCGCATCGCCGCGTCGCTGCTGCTCGCCGGCGGCCTTACGCACGCGTTTGCCGCGCCGGCCGGCAAGACGCTCGTGTACTGCACCGAAGGTAGCCCGGCCGGCTTCGATCCGGGCCAGCATACGACCAGCACCGATTTCGACGCGAGCACGTACACGGTCTACAACGGACTCGTGCAGTTCAAGCGCGGCACGCTCGATCTCGAACCGTCGCTCGCGACGAGCTGGGACGTGTCGTCCGACCAGCGCGTCTATACGTTCCACCTGCGGCGCGGCGTGAAGTTCCAGACGACCGCGTGGTTCAAGCCGACGCGACCGTTCCAGGCCGACGACGTCGTCTTCACGTTCCACCGGATGCTCGATGCGGACGATCCGTTCCGCAAGGCTTATCCGGTCAGCTTCCCGTACTTCAGCGATCTCGGTTTCGACCGCAACATCGAGCGCATCGACAAGGTCGACGACTACACGGTGCGCTTCGTGCTGAAGTCGCCCGACGTCGTGTTCGTGCGCAATCTCGCGATGGCGTTCGCGTCGATCCTGTCGGCCGAATATGCATCGCAGCTGACCGCGCGCCATCGCGAGGCCGACATCAACCAGTTCCCGGTCGGCACCGGGCCGTTCCTGTTGCGCGCGTACCAGAAGGACGCGGTGATCCGCTACGACGCGAACCTCGACTACTGGAAGCCGGACGACGTGAAGCTCGCGCATCTCGTGTTTGCGATCACGCCCGACCCGGCCGCGCGCCTGCAGAAGCTCGCGGCCGGCGAGTGCCAGGTGTCGGTGTTCCCGCGGCCGGCCGACCTGGAAACGGTGCGGCGCGACCCGAAGCTGACGCTGTTTTCGGGGATGGGCTTCAACGTCGGCTTCGTCGCGTACAACACGCAGCATCCGCCGCTCGATCGCGTCGACGTGCGGCGCGCGCTCGATATCGCGATCGACAAGACGGCGATCATCAAGACCGTGTTCAACGGCGACGCGAAGATCGCGACGAACCCGATGCCTCCCAGCCAATGGTCGTACAACCCGCGCCTGAAGGACGCGCCGCGCGATCCGGCCGCCGCGAAGGCGCTGCTCGCGCAAGCGGGATTCCCGAACGGCTTCGACCTGACGTTGTGGGCGATGCCGGTGCAGCGTCCGTACAACCCGAACGCGCAGCTGATGGCGCAACTGATCCAGCAGGACTGGGCGAAGATCGGCGTGCGTGCGAAGATCGTCAGCTACGAGTGGGGCGAATACAACCGCCGCGCGAAACGCGACGGGCAGCACGACGCGATCCTGTACGGCTGGTCGGGCGACAACGGCGATCCCGACAACTGGCTCGGCACGCTGCTCGGCTGCGACGCGGTGCACGGCAGCAACCTCGCGAAATGGTGCAACGCGGATTTCGAGCGGCTGGTTGGCTCGGCACGCACGAATGCGGACGTCGCGAAACGCACGTCGCTCTATGAGCAGGCGCAGGTGGTGTTCAAGGACCAGGTGCCGTTCACGCCGATCGCGACGTCGATCGTGTCGCTGCCGGTCTCGAAGCGCGTGCACGGGCTCACGTTCTCGCCGCTCGGCGGGCACCGGTTCGACGGCGTGTGGCTGGACTGAACGAGGGAAGACAGGCCGGCGCGTGATGGCGCGCCGGCGGTCAGGGTGCGGGTCAGTTCAAGGCGACCGCGGCCGCTGTCTCGACCGGCGAGCCTTCGAGCGCGACGGATGGCCGGCCGTCGGGGCCGACCGGCAGGTCGCCGGCGAGCGTCGTGCGGTAGAGCTGGCGGTCGAAGTCGAGATCGAAGATGTCGACGGGCGCGAGGTGCGCGGTCGCGCGGTTGTCCCAGAACGCGATGCTGCGCGGTTCCCACTTGAAGCGGATCGTGAAATCCGGCCGCGTCACGTGTTCCCACAGCAGTTCGAGCAATGCCTGGCTCTCGCGCGGCGTCAGCCCGACGATCGACTTCAGGAAACTCGGGCTCACGTACAGCGCGCGTTCGCCGGTCTCCGGATGCACGCGCACCAGCGGATGCTCGGTCACGAGCGGGCGCCGCTCGACGGCTTCGTCGAACGCACCGGTGGCACGCGCGCCGGCCGGCGGCGTGAAGCGATGGATGCCGCGCAAGCCGTCGACGAAGCCGCGCAGCGGCGCGGACAACGTCTCGTAAGCACGCACGAGGTTGGTCCAATGCGTGTCGCCGCCGTATGGCGGGATGGTCACGCCGCGCAGGATCGACGCCCATGGCGGATTGACGGCAGCCGTCACGTCGGTATGCCAGCCCGTCCATGGGCGGCGCACCGGCTCGCCTTCGAAGCGCGTCGCCTTGCGATGCTTCGCGATCGAATAGACGGCCGGATGACCGTCGACGTGTCCGAATACCGGATGACCGACGGTCGGCTTGCCGAACTGCGCGGAGAACGCGACGTGCTGCTCGTGCGTGAGGAACTGCTCGCGGAAGAAGATCACGCGCCACTTCAGCAGCGCCGCGCGAATCGCGGCGATCTGCAGCGTGGTCAACGGCTCGGTGAGGTCGATGCCGCGTATTTCCGCGCCGATGTGGGCGGACAGCGGGATCACGTCGACCGGCTGGGCGGCGGGTTCGAGTAGGGCGCTCATGCGACGCTCCTGGCGGAAGTGGACGGGGCGGACGGCCGGCGACATCGTTGCGCGTGCACGCGTCGGGCCGGTGGCGGGAAGGTCATGGTCGGATCCTCCGGTTGGGCATGCGGGAGTACAGGGCTGCACGAGGGGAGCCAGCACGGCGGCGGCCGGTGCCGCCACCGTGCGGAGAACGTCATTGCAACGTCGCGCCCGGCCCTTTCAGCACGACGCTGCGGCGGCCGTCGATGCCGACCGGCACGTCGCCGTGAACGGTCGCGCGACGCACGACGCGGCGCGCATCGCCGTAGTCGTTGATCGCATAGTGCTGCGTCGCGCGGTTGTCCCAGATCGCGACGTCGCCTTCCTGCCAGTTCCAGCGCACGGTGTTCTCGAGGCGCGTCACGTGTTCGTGCAGCACCTGCAGCAGATGCGCGGAATCCTGCGACGACAGCCCCTTGATCTTCTGCACGAAGTGTCCGAGCACGAGCGTGCGCTCGCCGGTCTCCGGATGCACGCGCACGACGGGGTGTTCGGTTTCGTAGACGGTCGACGTGAACACGTCGCGGTAGCGCTTCAGTTGCGTGTCGTCGGCATGCACGTGCGTCGACGCGTAGTCGTAGGCATTCGTGTGCAACGCCCACAGCGTGTCGGCGAGCGCGCGCAGCGAATCCGGCAGGTGCGTGTACGCGGCGGCCGTGTTGGCCCACACGGTGTCGCCGCCGAACGGCGGGATCACGACCGCGCGCAGGATCGACACCTTCGGGTACGCGTCGACGAACGTCACGTCGGTGTGCCACGAATTGGCGCGCGCGCCGTGCGCGGAATCGAGTTCGAGCAGGTGTGCGCTGCCGTCGACGGACGGCACGGTCGGGTGCGCGACGGTATCGCCGAAGCGGCGCGCGAACGCTTCCTGCGCGGTGTCGTCGAGATGGCCCTGGTTGCGGAAGAACAGCACCTTGTGGCGCAGCAGCGCAGCCTGGATCGCGTCGAACGTCGCGTCGTCGAGCGTGCCCGACAGCCGGACGCCGGCGATCTCGGCGCCGATCCAGCCGGCAACCTGGCGGAGCTGAAGCGGGGCGGCGGCCGTGTGCGGTGCGGCGGCGTGCGAAACATGCGATGACGGTTGAGCGGCGTGCTGGACTTCGGACATCGGGAGTCTCCTGGGTCGGGTCGATCGAGTCTCCATTCAAGCAGGGGCCGCGCGGAACCGGAACCGATGAATCGTCACAACCTTAGCGTGCGCCGTGATGATCGATATGCGTCGTCATGCTGAGCGATTCGCGTGCGACCACAGGCCGGGCCGGCCGCGTCACGTTGGCCTCGTCACGGCGCTACCACGCGAGCCGCCACGCGCCGATCCTGCGAGCCGCCGCTGCGCCGGCGCGGGTTCCGCCTGCGCCGCCGTCGCCCGGCGGTTCGCGATCGTCGAAATCGGCGAGCACCGTGTCGCGCAGCCGTGCGAATTCCGGCGAATCGCGCCGGCGCGGGCGCGGCAAGGCGACGTCGACGATGTGTGCGATGCGCCCCGGACGCGGCGCCATCGTGACGACGCGATCGCCGAGATAGACGGCTTCGTCGACATCGTGCGTGACGAGCACCATCGTGATCCGTTCCTGCTCCCAGATGCGCAGCAGCTCGTTCTGCATCCGCGCACGCGTCTGCGCATCGAGTGCGCCGAACGGCTCGTCGAGCAGCAACACGCGCGGGCGGTTCACGAGGCCGCGCGCGATCGCGACGCGCTGTGCCATCCCGCCGGACAGCTGGTTCGGGTACGCATGCTCGAAGCCGTTCAGGCCGACCAGCGCGATATGCTCGGCCACGGCGCGACGCTTGCCCGCCGCATCGAGCGGCGCGTTGCGCAGCGCGGCTTCGACATTCTGCGCGACGGTCAGCCACGGGAACAGCCGGTGATCCTGGAACACGATCCCGCGCTGCAGCGACGTGTCGCGCACCGGCTCGTCGCCGGCGCGGATTTCGCCGGTGTAGTCGGTATCGAGCCCGGCGATCAGCCGCAGCAACGTCGACTTGCCGCAGCCGCTCGCGCCGACGATGGTGACGAATTCGCCGGCACGCACGTGCAGCGACACGTCGTCGAGCACGGCGAGCGACGCGCCGCGTTGCGCATAGCGCTTGCTCACGTGGAGGATATCGAGCGAATCGGAAGCGAGGGTCGTCATGGCGGAAAAGAAAGCGACAGGAAGGAAGAGGGCGATCAGCGGTGCAGGTTGCCGCGGCGGGCCAGCACCTTGCGCTCGAGCGCGCGCGCGAGCGCGTTCAGCGCCCAGCCGGTCACGCCGACGACGATGATCCCGAACAGCACGAGGTCCATCCGGAATTGCTCGCTGCCGTCGATCAGCGTGTTGCCGATCCCGCTGCCCGCGACGAGCAGGTATTCGGCGCCGAGCGTCGCGAGCCACGAGTAGATGAGGCCGAGATACAGTCCGGTGAAGATCGATGGCAGTGCGGCGGGCAGGATTACGTAGCGCACGAGCTGAAGCCGCGAGTAGCGCAGCGCGCGGGCGACGTCGACGTACGCGCGCGGCACCGCATGGAAGCCGTCGCAGGTATGCGCGGTGACCGGCAGCAGCGCGGCGAGCGACAGGAACACGACCTTGGCGACGTCGCCGAGGCCGAACCACACGGAAATCAGCGGAATCCACGCGAACAGCGAGATCTGCTTGAACGTATCGAAGCTCGGCCCGACCACGCGCGCCGCGATGCGCGACAGCCCGAGCGCGGCGCCGAGCAGCAGGCCGCCGGCCGCGCCGATCGCGAAGCCGCACGCTTCACGCGCCAGCGACGCGGACAGCGCGCGGACGAGCGCACCGCTGCTCGCCTGCGTCCATGCGGTGTGCAGCACGTCGGCGGGGCCCACCAGCAACCCGCTCTTGACGAGATGGGCGGACGCGACCGCCCACCAGAGCGCGAACGCGGCGAGCGGCAGCACGAAACCGCGCCAGTCGGGCGCGCGAAGACGACGGGCGATCGCGACGGCGGGCGTTGCGGCGTCGGGTGTCGACGTGACGGAAAGCGGCACGGGAAGGCTCCTTGAGTCGGGTTCAGCCGCGGAACGCGGACGGCACGCCGCGGCGCAGCCGTGCTTCGAGCGCGTCGAGCAGCCGGTTGATCGCGAGGCCGACCGCGCCGACCACGATCACCGCCGCCATCACGAGATCGAGCTGGAACAACTGGCGGCCGTACACGATCAGGTAGCCGAGCCCTTCCGACGACGCGACGAGCTCGACGACGACGAGCGCGAGCCACGACTTCGTGAATGCGAGCCGCACGCCGGTCGCGAGCGTCGGTATGGCGGCCGGCAGCACGACATGGACGATGCGCTGGCGGCGCGTATAGCCGAACCCGCGCGCGACTTCGTCGAGTGCGGGCGGCGTCTGCCGGAATCCTTGCAACGTGCTCATCGTGACGGGCACGAGCGCCGCATGCGCGATCAGCAGGTACTTGAGCGGCTCGCCGACGCCGACGAGCAGCAGCAGGAACGGCAGCCAGCCGAGCACGGGAATCTGCACGAGCGCGTTGAAGCTCGGCAGCACGTAGGCCTCCAGCGTGCGCGACAGGCCGAGCGCGGTGCCGATGCCGAAGCCGAGCAGCGTGCCGGCCGCGAAGCCGACCAGCACACGCTGCAGGCTGATCAGCGTATGACGCGCGAGATCGCCGCTCGCCGCGAGTTCGGCGAGCGAGTCGGCCACCCGTTCGGGCGGCGGCAGGATCTGCGGCGCGATCCAGCCGCGTGCGCTGCCGATGGCCCACAAGGCGAACAGCAGCGCGGGCAGCGCCCACGGCGCGAGCAGCCATGCCACGCGCTTCGCGGCCGCGGCGCGGGACGGCCGTGCGGCGAGCGCCTGCGGGCCGGACGACGGAATCGGGATCGCGGTGTCGCTCATCGGGACGGTCCGGGTCAGGCGATGGGCTTGCCGGCCGCGTCGTAACGCGGCCAGTACTGTTCGAGCTTCAGCGTGCGCAGCGCATGGTCGAGATACTTCGGCTCGAACCAGCCGTCCACGTCGACCGGCTGGCGGATCAGTTTCAGCTTCAGTGCATCCTGTGCGACGGCCTTGTAGCGCGCGATCACGAACGGGTCGATCAGCGGCGACAGGCGGTCCTTCAGGCGCTGGTTCGCATAGTCGGCCTGCCACGACGTGTACGGCACGCCGCTTTTCGCCCACAGCTTGAACAGCGCGTCGCGGTTCGCCTCGTCGGACGACCATTGCGCGCCCTTCACGAACGCGGTGACGACGCGCTGCACGATGTCCGGATGCGCGCGCTCGAACGCATCGAGCACGAGCAGGTGGGTCTGCCGCGTGAGCTGCGGGCCGTCGTTCTGCGATTCGTAGATGATCTTCGCGAGGCCCGCGTCGCGCAGCTTGTACAGCTGATAGTCGCCGACCGATGCGTCGATGCCCTTCGACGCGAGCGCGGCGAGCGCACTCGCCGAGTCGAGGTTGATCACGCGCAGGTCGCGCTCGCCGAGGTTGTTCTTCGCGAGTGCGTTGTCGGCGACGAGCTGCAGGTTGGTGCCGCGGAAGATCGACACGCGGCGGCCTTTCAGGTCCGTGATCGAGCGGATGTCGGAGTCGGGCGGCACCGCGATCTTGACGCCCGAGCGCACGCTGGCCGCGAGCAGCAGGCGCGTCTTGATCCCGTTCGCACGCGCGAGCACAGCGGGCAAGTCGCCCTGGTACGCGAAGTCGAGCGCGTTGTCGGCGATCGCCTCGTTGACGGCCGGTCCCGCGCCCTTGAAGAACAGCCACTGCACCTTGATGCCGTCGGCCGCGAATTCCTGTTCGACGCGTTGCTGGAGCTGCACGGTGGCGGCGCTCGACCCGCCGAAGGTCGGCGGATCGCCGGCGCCTTGCTGGGCGACGCCGATGCGGATGGTGGCGGGCTTGTCGGCGTGCGCGGCGGCAGCCGGCAAGGCAACGAGGGTCGCGATCAGCAGCGATCGCAGCAGGCGCAGCGGAGACGGGAATCGATCGATCATGGCGCGTCGGGTAGCGAGGAGTGGAAGTCGGGCCGGAGGGCGTGGAACCATTCTGGAGGACGCTTCCGGCGCGGGACAAGCAACGATTTGAACTATGCTTATCGCCACTTTTCGGGTTGGCAAATCACGCGATTGCCGCGTGGAAACGGCGACGCGTGCGAGCGCGGCGTGCGGGTCTCGCACGCCGATCGGCAGTGCATCGATCGTTGGCGAGAGGGCAGTCAACCTGGATCAGCCAATATGATCGGGCTGCGTAATATTTTCTGAGGCGGGCGCACGATGCGCGAAAAGATTGCCGATCAACACGCGTGAAAGGGCCGTTTGAATTCGCCCATTCGAATCCCGCGGCATATCTAAAAACCGAATCAAAATCATTGAATTGTGCCGCGGTCGCAATAATGCATGCCGGTATTAACATTCTTACGCCAAGCCCTGCGCGGCCTAACGCACCGCGACGGAAAAGGGGTAAATGACGCGCGTGTATTTCATTGTTGGAGGGGGCTGTCCATAAATGCACTCTGACGCTAAATTATTTGAAATCGCCGACGAAATTGTGTATACCCTAGACGCAACAGACGCGCGAATTGAATGAAGCGGCCGATGCCGTTGCCGCATGCGCGCGTCGCAACGATCGAAAGGATTCCGGGGTATGCGAACGGCCCGATGCCTGGGCCGCCGCATGAGTCGAGAATGGGCGAACGCAGTGCGCCGCCACCGAAGCAACGCCGCGTCTTTACATTCAACGGTCGATCACCGACCTCGTCACACGGAGGTTGTCATGCTGCAATACGTCAAGTCCCTGCTGCGCGATGAACGTGGCGTCAGCTCGCTCGAATATGCGGTCCTGGCCGGCATCGTCGTCGTCGCACTCGCGGCGGTCGGCGTGATTCTCAGCAGCAATACCGGTGGCTTGCCGAGTGTGTTTACGGCACTGATCAACAAGGTCACCGCGCTGATCTGATCTCCTGAACCCGCGCGCCGCCGACGAACACACGGATCCGCAGCGGTACGACGTATCCAGCCGGGGCGCGCCGACGGACGGCTCTCCGATGCTCTTTCTCGTACAGTCGGCGGCGACGCTCGTGCTGGTGTCGCTCGCTGCGCAGGACCTGCGCGAGCGACGCCTGTCCAATCGCACGGTGCTGGCGTTCGCGATGCTGTATCTCGTCGCGGCGGCGCTCGCACGCGACGGGCTCGCGCAACTCGCCGGTCACATTGCGACCGCCGCGGCGATGTTGCTACTGTTCGGCGGCCTGCGTCATGCGGGCTGGCTCGGCGGCGGCGACGTGAAGCTGGCGGCGGCGGTATTCCTGTGGGCCGGCCCGACGCTGGCGCTCCCGGTGTTGACGATCGTCGGTGCGAGCGGCGCCGCGTGCGGCCTTGCCGCGCTTGCGGTCGTCGCGCGGCAGCGTCGTAGTGCGCCGGCGCGTGCGCTCGCGACGCGCGGCGTGCCATACGGCGTCGCGCTCTCGCTCGGCGGCGCGCTGGCCGTCTGGGCACCGTTTCCTCACGCGGTTTCGCTTACCTAACCGGGGCCGCACGCCGCCATGCCCAAACCCCTGAGAATGGCCGTGCTGATCATCGCTGCCGGCATCGGTGCGTTCATCCTGCGCCAGTTGTACGTCGCCGCGTCGACGCCGTCGGCACCCGGCGAAGTGGCCGAGGCACGCGTGCGTGTCGCGGCGGCCGACCTGCCCGAAGGGCTGCTGCTGCGCGACAACGATCTCGCGTGGAAGCGCGTGCCGCGCACCCAGCTGCCGCCCGGCGCGTTCGTCGAGTCGCAACCGGGCGCGGACCTGAAAGGCGCGCTGCTGCGCACCCGCGTCGACGCCGGTGCGCCGATCCGTGCGGAGAACGTGATTCCGGCCGGCGCGCCGGATTTTCTCGCGGCCGCGCTGCAGCCCGGCATGCGCGCGATCTCGGTGCCGGTCGACGACGTGTCGGGCAACGCCGGGCTGATCCAGCCGGGCGACTTCGTCGACGTGGTGCTCACGCAGCAGATCGGCGGTTCGGCGACGACGCCCGGCACGTTCGAAGCGGAGACGGTCGTGCGGCGCGCGCGCGTGCTCGCGGTCGGCTCGGAATTCCAGCGTGCGAAGGCGCCCGCGCCCGTGAGCGCACCAGATGTGCCGGTCCGCGCGCGCACGGTCACGCTCGAGGTCGCGCCGCGCACCGCGCAGGTCGTGCTGGTCGCGACGCGTCTCGGTTCGCTGTCGCTGGCGCTGCGCAGTTTCGCGACGAGCGACCGCCGCCAGGCGGCGGGCGGTGACGAACCGGAGCCCGACACGCCACCGGTATGGGCCGGCGACGTGTCGCGCGCGGCCCGCGAAGCGGCACGCGCACCGTCCGAGCGGACGGATGGCGGCGCGCGGCCGACATCGCAGGGCAATACAGTCGTGATCTATCGCGGCTCGTCGGTCGACGACGGCTCGCGCGGCGGCGGCACTGGCGCGCCGGGCGTGCCGCCGCTGCCGTCCGGGTGGCCGGGCATGCAGGCTGCGCCGGCCGGCGGCAATGCCGCCGCGGACGTGACGGCGCAACTGCCGCGGGTGGTGGCGCCGCAGTGATGGCGTGACGGGGTGACGATTCGGGCCGGCCGCCTGGCGGCCGGCATTTGACGGGAATACGCATGGTGCGCATGGTTCGTTGGATCGCTTTCTGGTGCCTGGCCTGCATCGTCGCGCCGGGTGTCGCGCTCGCGCAGCGCACGCAAGCGGCGGATGCCGGCGCGGCGCTGTCGATCGCGACCGGCAAGGGCGAGATGCTGTCGTTGCCCGAACCCGCGACGGCGATGTTCGTCGCGGACCCGAGCATCGCGGACATCCAGGTGCCGTCGCCACGCACCGTGTTCGTGTTCGGCAAGAAGGCCGGTACCACCACGCTGATCGCGCTCGGCGCGAACCATCGGCCGATCCTGCGCAGGACCGTGATCGTGCAGGTCGACACCGCGTCGCTGCAGGCGGTGCTCGACAGCCGCTTTCCGCAATTGAAGCTGTCGGTGTCCGGCGCGCCGGGCTCGCTGATGGTGTCGGGCAAGGTGCCGAGCGCGGCCGACGCGGACGCCGTGATGGAGTCGCTCACGCCGTACCTGCACGACAAGGAAAAGATCGTCAACCGGCTCACGCTGTCGCGTCCGATCCAGGTGAACCTGCGCGTGCGCGTGACCGAGGTGAGCCGCAACATCACGCAGCAGCTCGGCATCAACTGGAGCTCGCTCGGCGCGGCCGGCAACTTCATCGGCGGGCTGTTCAACGGGCGCACGCTGATCGATCCGACGACCAAGCTGTTCAACCTGTCGCCGACCGGCGCGTATTCGGTGCTCGGCGGCTTCCACGCGGGGCGCTGGTCGATCGACGTCGTGCTCGACGCGCTCGACCAGGAAGGCCTGATCACGATGCTCGCGGAGCCGAACCTCACGGCGATGTCCGGCCAGACCGCGAGCTTCCTCGCGGGCGGCGAGATTCCGATTCCGGTCGCCCAGGCCGGCACCACGACCGGCGCGATCACGGTCGAGTTCAAGCCGTTCGGCGTGTCGCTCGACTTCACGCCGACCGTGCTCGCCGACAACCGGATCAGCCTGAAGGTACGGCCGGAGGTGAGCGAGGTCGACTCGAACAACAGCGTGACGACCGGCGGCGTCACGGTGCCGGGGCTCAGCGTGCGGCGCGTCGAGACGACGGTCGAGTTGTCGAGCGGGCAGAGCTTCGCGATCGGCGGGCTGCTGCAGAGCCAGACGGCCGACACCGTATCGCAGATCCCGGGGCTCGGCCGGCTGCCGATCATCGGCCGACTGTTTTCGTCGAAGAACTTCCAGGACAACAAGACCGAGGTCGTCGTGATCGTGACGCCGTACATCGTTCAGCCGACCGGGCCCGGCCAGCTCGAGCAGGCGCTCGACACCGTCGCGCGGCCGAGCAGCGACCTCGAGTTCGCGGTGCAGCGCAATCTCGGGCTCGACCTGCTGTCGGGCGACACGCCGCGCCTCGTCGGCGCGGCGGGCTTCGTGTACTGACCGGAGGAGCGCACATGCGAATCCGACCCACCGTCTCCGTCCTGCTGCCGCTGGCGCTTGCAGGCTGCCTGTCGGCGCCGCCGCCGCTCAACCTGCCCGATGCACGCGCGATCGGCTTCGACGGCGTGCACGCGGTGCCGCCCGACTGCGCGAAGCTGATGCAGCCGTCGCATCTGGTCGATGCGGGGTTCGGGCGGCCCGGCGTGCCGTTCGGCTGCGCGACGTATACGAATCTCGCGACGATGCTGGCGCGGCCGGAGGATCTGGTTGCGCCCGTGCCGTACGGCGGCGCCGACGCGCAAGTCGCCGCCGACGCGGTGCGCCGCTACGTCGAGGATCGCGTGAAGCAGCCGGCGCCCGACAAGACGCTGACGACGACCGGCTCGCCCGGCCATTGACCCACTTCCGAGGCCATTGCGATGCTGCCCATGAACGTCCTCGATCGCCAGAACGCCAAGCGCGCCGCCGCCGCCGGAGCGGCGGATGTCGTCGCGGTCGTGTCCGATGCGGGTAGCGAAGACGTGATCCGTCGCGTCGTGCAGGACCTGTCGATCTCGCGGGCCCACGTACAGCCGGGCAACTGCGACGACGCGATCCGGTTGCTGCAGCAGCACGAGCGTTCGCCGCGCCAGTTGATCGTCGACGTGTCGGACTCGGTGCTGCCGGTGTCGGACCTGATGCGGCTCGCGGACGTGTGCGATCCGTCGGTGCGGGTCGTCGCGATCGGTACGCAGAACGACGTCGGGCTGTTTCGCAACCTGCTCGGCATCGGCGTGCAGGACTACATCGTGAAGCCGCTGACCGTCGAGCTGATGCGGCGCGCGCTGACCGCGACGGAATCGGTCGTGCAGGTGCGCACCGGCAAGATCGTCAGCTTCGTCGGCGCGCGCGGCGGGGTCGGCGCGACGACGATCGCGGTGAGCCTCGCGCGCTGCCTGGCGGGCGAGAAGCGCCGCCGCGTCGCGTACGTCGACCTGGACTTGCATGGCGGCGGCGCGAACTCGATGCTCGGGCTGTCGAGCAACAACGGGCTGATCGAATTGCTGAGCATGGAGCAGCGTCCCGACGAGGCGCTGTTCGACCGCATGTTCGTCACCAAGGGCGACCGCCTGCACGTGCTGTCGGCCGAACTGGCGTACGGCGACGACGCAACGCTGCGCGACGATGCGCTCGCACAGCTGGTCGACATGCTGAAGGACCGCTTCCACTACGTGCTGTTCGACGTGGGCGAGCGCACCGGCAGGCTGTTCGAGGATGCGCTGGAGGCATCCGATCTCGTCTACATCGTCGCCGACCGCTCGGTGCACGCCGCGTACGAGGCCGCGCGGCTGGCGCGCTTCGTGAAGGAGTTGCCGGGCGAGCGGCTGCTGTCGATGGTGCTCAACAATCCGCTCGAGCCGGTCAAGGGCCGCGTCGCGCCGGCCGATTTCGAGGACGCGTTCGGCGGCGTGCGGCTGCGCGAGCTGCCGCACGAGCCGCAGCCGCTCGCGGTCGCCGAGAACCTCGGCGAGCCGATCGAGGGCTCGAAGCGCCGTGGCTTCGTGGAGGAGATCTGGCGGCTCGCGAACGGCATCACCGGCGAATCGGCGGTCGTCGCCGGAACCGTGGTACGGCCCTCTAATCTCATCCCTACAGGCGTCGAAGGCAGCGACATGCTTGGAACCGCTGCGAATGAGCGGGGCGAGTATTTCTTCTCCGCGTGACCGACCCGTCAAGTACATCGCCGAGCAATTTTGGCGGCACTGCATGAAATGGGGTCAATCCGTCCCCGAATGGATCGACACGCGATCTCCTTCTGGCGCGATCATCATCGTTCGTCGATAAAAGAAGTGTCCGTGTCGAATTGACGGGCGCCTCATTACTGTAGATGGCGACTCGGTGCCGGCACTAGAGCACAATCATCGGCGTCGTGAATTGAATCCGTCACGTTCGCCGCGGTCCCAACGTCGCGTGATTCCGGCGGATCTCAGCAACTCCCTGGTATGTCGAGCGCAACATGCGTGGGGCTTGAGACGGAACGTCTCCATACTGCGTCGTATTTGACTGGATTAGCTGTTGCGCAGATTCGGCCGCATCCGGTCATCAGAGCGGTAAGTGAGCGTTCGCGGCTGAGGCCTGCAATATCGGTCATACCGACGGCGTCGGTCTTTAGCAATTCGTGCGACTTCATGCCTGAAACGACACAACGACCGACTCTGACCGGGGAATGAGATTTCGTGCTGATCCTGGCCGTGCGGAACATGGATCAGTACAACGCGCTCACGCGCGAGCTGTTCTTCGCGAACAACAACGTGAAGCGGTTCAAGACGCTGGTGAGCATGAGCCGCGTGAAGGTCGGGCTCGAGGTCCCGGTGGATCTCGACGCGATCCTGAACGACATGTTCGGCGTCGGGCCGATCGAGCCGCTGCTCGCCGACGACACGGTCACCGACATCCTCGTGAACGGCCCCGACCAGGTGTATGTCGAGCGCGCGGGCCGGCTCGAACTCACGTCGCTGAAGTTCCGCGACAACGCGCACGTGACCAGCGTCGCGCAGCGGATCGCGGCGGCGGTGGGGCGCCGTGTCGACGAGAGCAGCCCGATGGTCGACGCGCGCCTGGCCGACGGCAGCCGCGTGAACGTGGTGCTGCCGCCGATCGCAATGCGCGGCGCGTCGATCTCGATCCGCAAGTTCGCGAAGCGCGACATCACGCTTGCGCGGATGGCGAATCAGGGCAACATTTCGCACGGGATGCTGCAGGTGCTGAAGATCGCATGCGCGTGCCGGCTGAACATCGTGATCTCGGGCGGTACCGGCTCGGGCAAGACGACGCTGCTCAATGCGCTGTCGCAACACATCGAGGAGCACGAGCGGATCGTGACGATCGAGGACGCAGCCGAACTGCAACTGCTGCAGCCGCACGTCGTCAGTCTCGAAACGCGCCCGGAGAATACCGAAGGGCTCGGCGGGATCTCGCAGCGCGACCTGGTGCGCAACGCGCTGCGGATGCGGCCCGACCGCATCATCCTCGGCGAGATCCGCGGCGCGGAGGCGTTCGACGTGCTGCAGGCGATGAACACGGGCCATGACGGCTCGATGACGACGATCCACGCGAATTCGCCGCGCGACGCGATCAGCCGGCTCGAAAGCATGGTGATGATGGCGAACGCGAACCTGCAGCTGCTGTCGATCCGGCGCCAGATCGCGAGCGCGGTGCACCTGTTCGTGCAGGTCGAGCGGATGCGCGACGGCGTGCGCCGCGTGACCCGGATCACCGAGATCGTCGGGATGGAAGGCGAGGTGGTGATCACGCAGGACATGTTCGCGTTCCGCCAGGAAGGCGACACGACGCGCGACGCGGTGAAGGGCGTGTTCGAGGCGTCGTCGCTGCGGCCCGCATTCGCGCCGCGCGCCGCGTACTACGGCGTCGAGGATGCGCTCACCGAGGTATTCCGGCAATGAGGGCCGCAGACCTGTTCGCGCTCGGCGCGTTCGTCGTGATCCTCGCGGTCGGGGTCGCGCTGTCCGCGCTGTTCGATCGCGCGCGCCAGACGCCGGAGCAGCGTATTCGCGAACGGCTGCAGCGCCTCGCGCCGTCGCTGGCGAGGCGGGATGCCGGCGCGGCCGATCCGTCCGGCGTCGCGCTGTTCAACCTGCCGCGCCGGCAAAGCCGCGCGCGCGCGTGGCTGCAGCGCTACGTGACGCGCGTGCGCGCGGTCGGCGGCGACGCCGGGATGCGGATCGTCGTCGCCAGCACGATCGCCGGTGCGCTCGCGGCGATCGTCGCGGTGAAGCTGATCGCGCTGCCGGGCGTGCTGCATCCGCTGATCTACATCGGGTTGCCGCTGGTTGCCATGCGCGCCAGCTACCGCGGGCTGGTCGAGCGTTTTCGGCTGCGCTTTCTCGAAGCGTTCCCGGACGCGATCGACCTGATCGTGCGCGCGGTGCGCGCGGGCATTCCGGTCACGCAGGCGATCAGCACGGCCGGCGACAGCGCGGCGGAGCCGGTGCGCTCGACCTTCCGGACGATGGGCGACAGCCTGCGCGTCGGCGCGGATCTGAAGGACGTGCTGACGCACGCGGCAGACCGGCTGATGATCGCGGACTTCTCGTTCTTCACCGTCTACCTGCTGCTGCAGCGCGAGACCGGCGGCAGCCTCGGCGAGACGCTCGACGAATTGTCGAGCATCATCCGCACGCGTCGCGACATCCGCCTGAAGACGCGCGCGCTGACCGCCGAAGGGCGGATCACGACGAAGATCATTTCGGCGGTGCCGTTCGTGATGATCGGCGCGCTGTTCCTCGTGAATCGCGCGTACGTGATGCTGCTGTTCGACACCCACCCCGGACGCGTGATGCTGACGATTGCCGCCGTGCTGCTGACGATCGGACTGCTGATGATCCGCAAGATCTCGAAACTGGATACCGCTCGATGACGATGTCGATGCTGGCCGCGCGCGGCCTCGAACTGCTGCTGTTGCTTGCGTGCGTCGCGGCGGCGCTCGCGACGCCGGGTGGCGGCACGCGCCGGCGCATCGCCGCGCGCGTGCAGCTGGCGGCCGGGCAGCGGTCGCTGTCACTGGCGGCGGGGCGGCTGCAGCCGGGCGAGGTGCGTCAGGGCCTGACGCGGCGGCTTGCCCAGCTCGGCGAGCGGCTGCCCGTGCTCGACCCGCTGCAGCGCGCGAAGCTCGGGCTGCAACTGACGCGGGCGGGTTTTCGCGAACGCCGCGCGGTGTCGTCGATGATCGGCATCAAGCTGAGCTGCGGCGTGGTGTTGGCGGGCGTCGCGATCGTGTTCAGTCCGTTCATTCCGCGTTTCGGCGAATACTTCGTGATCCGCGCGGTGGCGATGGTCGCCGCGTTCGTGATCGGCGTGATCGTGCCCGAGTACGTGCTCGGCGCGATGATCCGGCGGCGCCGGCGGATCATCGCCGCGTGCTTTCCGGACGCGCTCGACCTGCTCGTGATCTGCACGATGGCCGGCAACAGCCTCGCGTCGGGCGTGCGGCGCGTCGCGCGCGAACTCGAGCGCATCTGCCCGCCGCTCGCCGACGAGCTGACGGTGTGCGCAGACGAACTCACGCTCAGCGGCAATGTGCCCGAGGCGCTCACGCATTTCGCGCTGCGCGTCGACTTCGCATCGGCACGCTCGCTGGCCACGACGCTGACGCAGTCGCAGCGGTTCGGCACGCCGATCACGCAGGCGCTGCGAACCCTGTCGCGCAGCGAGCGCATCGAGCAAATCGTCGCGCTCGAGGAAAAGGCCGCGAAGCTCGCACCGAAGATCACGCTGCCGATGATGCTGTTCATCCTTCCGACGGTCGGCCTGATCGCGGCGGGCCCGGCGGCGATCCGCCTGCTCGAGGTATTCAAATGACACGATCCGTCATCCGCGCACTCGCGTTCGCGGCCGTGCTGCCGGTGTTGGCTGGTGGCTGCGCGCCGGGCATCCAGACGCGGCCGGCGCTGTCGCACAAGAGCGACGACCCGCAGGCCGAATTGCGCATCGCGGACAGCGCGCTCACCGGCGGCAACGTCGATCTCGCGTCGACGCTGTACGGGAAGGTGCTCGCGCGGCATCCCGATTCGCTCGCGGCGCGTCTCGGCCTCGGCGACGTCAACTACCGCGCCGGCGATCTCGAGCGCGCGCGGATTCTCTATGAGCAGGCACGGCAGCAGGCACCCGCGGAGCTCGGGCCGCAGCTCGGGCTCGCGCGCGTCGCGTTGCGGCAGCGCCGGCTCGACGAGGCCGCGCAGCGCTACCGCGAGCTGCTGGCTGCGCAGCCGAACCTGCCGCTCGCGGCGGAAGGGCTCGGCACCGTGCTCGACCTGCAGGGGCGCCACGCGGACGCGCAAGTCGTGTATCGCGACGCGCTGCGCGCGCATCCGGACGCGCAGGGGCTGCGAGTCGACCTCGGCCTGTCGCTCGTGTTGAGCAACCGGCCGCGCGAGGGCGTGAACGTGCTGCTCGACGTCGCGGGGCTGCCCGATGCGCCGTGGCAGGCGCGCCAGAACCTCGCGTTCGCGTATGGCGTGCTCGGCAACACGGATTCGGCGAAGAAGCTGCTGTCCGCCGACTTGCCCGCGTCGGCGGTGACCGACAACCTGCGCTTCTACCAGGCGGTGAGGGCGCAGCTTGCGTCGCGCGGCTCCGCCGGCGGCGCCCGGCCGGTGTCGGGCGCGGCGCTGGAGCCGGGTGTCGTGCCGGCGACGGGGGCCGCAAAATGACACGCGGGGCGATGGGCGCACGCCATGCGCGCGGCGTCGTATCCCTCGAGTTCGTGCTGATGCTGCCGTTCCTGTTGATGGTGCTGATCGGCATCATCGACACGAGCCTGCTCCTGTGCGACAAGGCCGTGATCACCAACGCGAGCCGCGAGGCCGCGCGCGCGGGCGTCATGCTGCGCGTGCCGATGCTGACCACGACCCAGATCGCGAACGTCGCGCTGAGCTACACGCAGAACAGCCTGATCACCGGCGGCACTGCGACGACGCCCGCCGTGACCGTGACGCAGGCGAGCGGCACGACGGCGGGCACTGCGTTGACGGTGACGGTGACCTACACGTATTCGGGGCTGGTGCTGGGGTCCGCATTCAGCGCGCTGACCGGCCCGGTGACGGTCTCGGCCAGCTCGGTGATGCTCTATGAATGACGCCGCCGCCCCGCGCTGCACCGGCCCCGCGCGGTCGCGCGGCTCAGTCGCGCTGTTTTTCCTGCTGTTCCTGATTCCGCTGCTGTCGTTCGGCGCGCTGGCAATCGACATCGCGTGGGTCGCCACGGTGCGCAACCAGCTGCAGAACGCCGCCGACGCGGCCGCGCTCGCGGCGGCCGATGCGATGATGTCGTCGAGCGGCGGTGCGCTGAACTGGTCGCAGGCCGCGCCGGCGGCGAACGGCGTGATCGCGCAGAATTCGGCGGCGGGTGCCGCACTGTCGACCGGCACGGTGACGGCCGGGTACTGGAACGTGACGCGCACCCCCGCGTCGATGCAGGCGACCACCATCACGCCTGGCGCGTACGACGTGCCGGCGGTGCAGGTCACCGTGTCGCGTGCACCGGGCGTGAATGGCGGCTCGATTCCGCTGCTGCTTGGTGGCCTGCTCGGCATCCCGGGCGCGTCCGGCAGCGCGACCGCGGTGGCGGTGCTCGCCGCGCCCGGCGGCGTGGCGGCGGGCGGGCTCTTTCCGGTTGCGATCGACCAGTGCGTGTACAACCAGTACTGGAATACGGCGACCAACCAGCCGCTGATCAATCCGCTGACGAACCTGCCGTACGAGTTCTCGATCACGAACGGCCAGACCTACGGCGCGTTGTGCATGGGCGGACAGTGGACCTCGTTCCAGTCGACCGCGACCGACACGACCACGATGGGCGGGCTGATGGTGACCGGCAACCCGACGACGCTCAATATCGGCGACACCATCAATCTTGCGACCGGCGTGAAGGCCACGCTGTACACGTCGGTGCCGGTCGGCACGACGGTCGTGCTGCCGGTCGTCACGCAGACGTCGAGCAGCACCTCCGTGCCGATCGTCGCGTTCGCGGCGTTTCACATCGACGTGTCGCTCGGCGGCACGTACAAGTACATCCAGGGGCATTTCGTCGCCGGCGTGAAGATGACCGGCGTCGCGACGGGCGTTGGGCCGTACTACGGCTTGTACGTGCCGCCGCGGCTCGCGCTGTGAGCGTCGTGCCGCGCGCGGCGCAGCAGCACCAGCAGCGCGAAGAGCGTGACGGCCGGGCCGATCTGCGGCTGTTCCAGCCACGGGTTCAGGTAGTCGAAGAGCGGCAGCAGCCACATCAGCGCGATCGCGGTCTGCTCGCCGCGCAGCCAGCCGTCGCGCCAGCCGATCGCGAGCATGCACGCGATCGCGACGCCGAGCCACGCGAGCTCGTAGTGCCACACGTAAGGATTCGCCACGAGCGTCGCCACCGTCAGCACCGCCGCGCGCACGCGGACGTCGCGCGACTGCGCCCACACGATGCACGCGGCTGCGATCGCGAGCGCGGCGATGCATGCGTGCAGCGCATACGCGGCGCCGAGCGGCACGCCGGCCAGACGCAGCGCCGAGAACGGTGTCGGCGACGCGAGCCAGAACACGACGCCGTGCTCGAGGATGATCGCGCGCGCGAGCCCCGCGCTCGCGACGAACAGGCGCAGCGACTCGACACCGCAGACCAGCACGCTCAGCGCGACGAGCGCGCCGGTGGCGAGTGCGGCCCACGCGATCGTGCGCCACGCGCGCGTGGCGAGCAGCACGAACGGGAACAGCAACGCCATCTGCGGCTTGACCGACAGCAGGCCGATGCAGATGCCGGCCCACATCGGCCGGCGTTCGGCCCAGTAGACGGCTAGCGCTGCGCACGCCGCGGTCAGGAACGCGTTTTGCCCGAGCATCGCGGTGACGAACGTGCACGGCGCGGCGACCAGCGCGAACGCGCCGGCGCGCCGCACGCCGGGGATCGCGTCGAGGCTCGATACGCGCCACGCGGCGAAGCCGAGCACGACGATGCCGAACGCGACGAACAGCGGGTAGCTGACCGAATAGGGCAGCAGCGCGAGCGGCGTCACGAGCAGCAGATAGGTGGGGGGATACAGCCAGGCGAGGAAGCCGACGCGACGGAACGACGGGAACAGTTCGCCCGACAGCCGCGAGAAGGTCGGGAAATCGTACGCCTGCCACGGCGCGCCGTGCAGCATCACGTACGATGCCGACCAGAAGACCGAATAGTCGGCGCCCGGTCGCGACAGCGCGGCGCCGGACGCGTGATGGATGACGTAGGTCCAGATCGCGACGAACAGCGCGTAGAACGCGAGCACGAATGCGCTGTACACCACGACGCGACGCGGCGTGAGCCACGCGCGCACGGGCGGCTCTGCCGGGCGCGTCGATTGTCGGGGAATGTCCATGCGCCGCGGGCCAGCTACTTGAACGACGCTTTGCGGCCGCCTTGGCCGTTGGCCGCCGGCATCGCCGTGCGACGCCGGGCCGCGTGTACGCGCTTGACCGGGAACGGCAGCAGCTTCGACGCCGGCTGCGCGGCGGCGTCCCGCTCGGCGCGGTAGCGTCGCCGCACCAGATAGACGGGGCGCTGCTTCGACTCGTGATAGATGCGGCCGAGGTATTCGCCGATCACGCCGATGCCGATCAGCTGGATGCCGCCCACGAACAGCACGACCGAAATCAGCGACGGGTAGCCGTGCACCGGATTGCCGAACAGCAGTGTGCGCACGACGATGAACGCGCCGTACGCCAGCGACAGCATGGCGAACGTGAGGCCGACGTAGGTCCAGACGCGCAGCGGCACGGTGCTGAAGCTCGTGATGCCCTCGAGCGCGAAGTTCCAGCGCCGCCATCCGGAGAACTTCGAGCGGCCGCCGCTGCGCGGCGCGCGCGTGTATTCGACGATCGCGGTGCGGTAGCCGACCCACGCGAACAACCCTTTCATGAAGCGCCGCCGCTCGGGCAGCGCGCGCAGCGCGTCGACGACCTCGCGGTCCATCAGGCGGAAATCGCCGACGTTCTCGGGCATTGCCACTTCGGACAGCGCGTTGTGCACGCGATAGTAGAGCGCCGCCGCCGCGCGCTGCATGTACGGATCGCACCTCCGGTTGGTGCGCTTCGCGGCGACGACCTCGGCGCCGGCGCGCCAGCGCTCGATCATCGCGGGAATCAGCGCAGGGGGATCCTGCAGGTCGGCGTCGATCAGGATCACCGCGGCGCCGGCCGCTTCGTCGAGCCCGGCGGTGAGCGCGGCCTCCTTGCCGAAGCGGCGCGTGAGATCGATGACGCGCACCCGCGGGTCGCCAGCCGCGACCGCGAGCAGCCGGTCGAGCGTGCGATCGCGGCTGCCGTCGTTGATGCAGACGATCTCGAAGCGGACCGTGTCGACCGACTCGAGAACAGGCAGCGTTTCGGCAAAGAACGCGTCGATCGCTTCGTCTTCGTCGTGGAACGGCACGACGAGCGATACCAGCGGTTTTCTGGCGTACGTTGACATGCTGCGCTCCCCCCGAGAGAGCCGGCCCGCGCTGCACCGTATGGATCCGGTTGTCGTCTGCCGAACGGGCCTGCCCGGTTCGGCGCGAATTCGGTTCCGGCCTGCGTGCCCAATGCAGGCCGGACGATAGGTGTTGCGGCCATTGTACGCAGGAATCGACGATTCGTAACACGGATGCGCGGGTTCGCGCGGTGGCGCGTTTCACCCGGGGAAAGCACGGATTGTGGGTTGACGACAGGTCACGCGCGCCGGCGCTAGGATGAGGTTTTCGATGTCGAAGGAGGACGCGATGCAAGTTCAGGACCTGGCCGGCGCATCGCTCGACTACTGGGTGGCGATGTCGGAAGCGCTCGGCGCGCCGCGCGCCGACGCCACCGGATGCACGGCGATCCGCGCACCGGGCGGCGCACCGGTGCCGTTCGCGCCGTCGTCGGCGTGGGCGGACGGCGGGCCGATCGTCGAGCGGCTGCCGTTCGCGGCGTTCGAACGCGACGGCGGGCACGGCGCGTGGCGTGCGGTGCTGCACCGCGCGGTGCCGGCGGCGGGCGAGCGCTGTACCTTCAATCAGTCGGGGCCGACACTGCTGGTCGCCGCGATGCGCACGCTCGTCGCGTCGACTTTCGGCGACGACGTGCCCGATCTCGACATGTCGAAGCCGCGCTGAGCGGTTCCGGCGCCCGTTACGCGGCGGACAGGCTGCGTACCGCGATCGACGCGACGTCGACGCGTTTCGGCAGGATCGCGTCCGTGGCCGCGCGATCGGCGACGCGCTGCAGCGCGTCGATGTCCGCGCCGGTGACGCCGCGCTGCGCGAGCGCCGCACGGCGTGCGATGTCGGCGGCGGCATCGCGCGGCAGGCGCGTGAGCGACGCATAGACGGTCGCGTAATCGGCGGGGTGCGCGAGCGCCCATTGGCCGGCACGGGTGAGCCGTGCGAGCACGTCCGCCAGTGCTCCACGTTTGGCGCGATCGTCGAGCGTGTCGGCCGGCGACGTCAGGAACGCAAGCCCCGAATTGATCCCGCTGCCGTCGCGCACGATCCGCGCGCCGCGTCGTACCGCGTGCCCGTAATACGGATCGAAGGTCGCCCAGATGTCGATCCGTTGCGCCTCGAAGGCGGCGAACGCGTCGACCGGCAGCACGAAGCGCACGTCGACGTCGCCCGGTGCGAGGCCGTGTTCGCGCAGCGCGCCGTAGAGCTGGTATTGCGAGATGCTGCCGCGCGCCGACGACACGACGACGGTGCGTCCCTTCAGGTCGGCGACCGTGCGCACCGGCGAAGCGGGCTGCACGACGATGCCGAGCGACGCCGGCGAGCCGACGCGCGTCGCGACGATCCGCAGCGCCGGATCGCCTAGCGCGGCCGTCAGCACGGGCAGGTCGCCGGCCGGCGCGAGATCGATCGCGCCCGCGCGCTGCGCTTCGAACAGCGGCGCGGCGCCCTGAAAATTCGCCCAGCGAAACCGGTACGGCACACCGTCGAGCACGCGCGCGGCCTCGGCCAGCGCGCGCAGGCCGCCGGCCTGGTCGCCGAGCACCAGCGTGACGTTCGACAGGTCGGGGCCGGCCGCGCGGGCGGGCAGTGCGATGCCGCCCGCGAGCGGTGCGGCGACCAGGGCGGCAACACGCAGCAGCGCGCGGCGGCGGGCCAGGGCGGGGGGCGAAGTCATCGGCGGCAAGTCCTCGGTGATCCGCGCGCATGCCGCGCGGCTGCCGGGCAGATTACGGAATCGGTTTCGCGCCGACAAACATCGAATCGCGGAATGCTTATTCGCGCGAGGGTGGTGAGCGCGGTGGGCGTGGCCAGCGGTGGCGAGGAACGCGAGGAACGTGACGAACGTGACGAACGTGACGAACGCGACGAACGCGACGAACGCGACGAACGCGACGAACGCGACGAACGCGACGAACGGGCGGCCGCGGCCCCGCGCTACCTAGCCCGCGGCCGGAACCGTGCGCAGGAACGCTCGCACCGCGGGCGCCTTCTCGAAGCGCCGGTGCGCGAGCGCGAGTTCGGACATGATCGGCTTGCCGGCGATCGGCCGGTACACAACGCCCGGCAACGACACGCAGCCGGCGAGCGCGTCCGGAATCACGGCGACCCAGCCGTTCACCGACACGCATGCGAGCACCGCGAGCAACCCGCCCGGCCGCGCGGCGATCACCGGCGCGAAGCGGCCGCGGCGCGCGACTTCGAGCGTGCCGAGTTCCTGTTCGGGCACCGCGAAGCGCGCGTCGGCGAGATCGGCGGCGCGCACGGCCGCCATCGATGCGTAGCGCGAATCGGCCGGCACCGCCGCGACGAACACGTCGCGCTGCAGCGTGACGATCCGCAGCCCGCCCGGCAGCGGCATCGGCGGACGCACGAACGCAAGGTCGAGCCGGCCCGCGTCGAGCTGCTTCGCGACGTCGTCCATCGGCACTTCCCGCAGGTTCAGCTCGATGCGCGGATGCACGGCACGGAATGCGCCGACCGTGCGCTGCAGCGTGCCCGAATAGACGGCCGACGACACGTAGCCGATCTCGAGCCGGCCGAGTTCGCCGCGCTCGGCGAGCGTGGCGAGTTCGCGGCCGCGCTGCAGATGCTCGAACGCGGCGCTCGCCTCGGCGAGAAACGCTTCGCCGGCGGCCGTCAGCGTGACCGCGCGGCGCGACCGGTGGAACAGCCGCACGCCGAGCAGCCGTTCGGCTTCCTGGATCTGCCGCGTGAGCGCGGGCGGCGTCATGTCGAGGGCGTCGGCCGCGCGGGCGAAATGCAGATGCTGCGCGACGCTCAGGAAAGCGCGCACGTGGCGGAATTCGAGCGAGTTCATGATTGCAATTTTTATCAATAAAACTGCGTTTGTATGTCAATGACAGGCAATAGCGGACCAGCCTAGCATACGACTCGTCCCGCTTGGTCCGGAGTTGCCGATGTCCCAGTCTTCCCCCGCGTCGCGCGCAGGGGCGCCCGCCCCGCGCACGGGCGCCCGCCTGCCGGCCGCCGCGACGCTCGCGGTCGCGTCGGCGACGTGCTCGCTGATCGTGCTCGACACGAACGTCGTCGCCGTGTCGCTGCCGAGCATCGCGCGCGGCTTCCACGCGAGCTTCGCCGAAATCGAATGGGTCGTGAGCGCGTACATGACCGCGTTCGCCGCGTGCCTGCTGCCGGCCGGCGGGCTCGCGGACCGCTTCGGGCGCAAGCGGATGCTCGGCGCGGGGCTCGCGCTGTTTGCGCTGGCGTCGCTGGGCTGCGGCGTCGCGCCGTCGGCCGGCTGGCTGATCGCCGCGCGCACGGTGAAGGGCGGCGGGGCCGCGCTGTTGCTGACGGCCGCGCTCGCCGTGATCGCGAACCGTTTTCCCGACGGTCGCGAACGGGCGCGCGCGTGGGCGATCTGGGGGATGTGCATGGGGATCGCGACGGCCGTCGCGCCGCTCGCCGGCGGCGCGATCACGCAATGGATCGGCTGGCGCTGGGTGTTCCTGCTGAACCTGCCGGTGTGCGCGCTGCTGGCCGCCGGCGCGCGCGTCGCGATCGACGAATCGCGCGATCCGCACGCGAAACGGGTGGACGCGGCCGGCAGCCTGCTGTTCGGCGCGGCGCTCGCGTGCGCGATTGCGGCGTTGATCGGTGCACCGTCGCACGGCTGGCTGTCGGCCGCGACGCTCGGGCGGCTCGCGCTCGCCGCCGCGCTGCTGGCCGCGTTCATCGGCGCGGAGCGCTGGCAGGCGCGGCCGATGATCGATCTCGCGCTGTTTCGTCAGCCGCGCTTCGTCGGCGCCGTACTGGCGATGTTCGGCTATGCGGCATGCGCGCAGGTGATGATGACGTTCCTGCCGCTGTACCTGCAGAACGCGTTCGGGATGTCGGCGATCGACGCGGGGCTCGGGATGCTGCCGTTCGCGGCTGCGATGATCGCCGGGCCGTCGCTCGGCGCGATGCTCGCCGCGCGCGTGTCGTCCGGTGGCGTGCTGGCTGGCGGGCTCGCGTTGATCGGCGCCGGCAATCTCGCGACCGCGGCGCTGACGGCGGGCGGCGACTACCGGCTCGTCGCGCTCGGCATGTTCGTGACGGGCTGCGGCGCCGGCATCATGAACGGCGACACGCAGAAGGCGATCATGGCGTGCGTGCCGCCGGACCGCACCGGGATGGCGTCGGGCATCAGCACGACCACGCGCTTCGCGGCAATCGTGACGGCCGTCGGCGTGCTCGGCGCGGTGCTGGCTGCGAGCACGCACGCGCATCTCGACCGGCTGCTGTCCGCTGCACCGGGCTTGCGCGCGTTCGTCGATGCGCCGTTCATGTCGAGCCTGCTGGCCGGCGATCTCGCGCAGGCACTCGAGCGCGTGCCGCCGTCGGCCGCGCGTACGCTCGCACAGGCGGCGCCCGCCGCTTTCGCGAGCGGGTTCGCCGCCGCGCTGACGGTGAGCGGCGGGCTCGCGCTGGCTGCCGCCGTCGTTGCATACAAGTTGCTTGCGCAACCGATGCGCGACGCATGACGCGTGCCGCGAGCGACGCGCCTCCCGTTGCACGCGACGACACGGAGCCGTTAAGCTTGCGCGTTCCGGCTTCACGCAGCGTGTTCAAGATGTCATCGACGATCGAGATTCTGTTGCCCGTGTTCGGGCTCATCGCGGCAGGGTTCCTGTGCCGCCGGCGGGGCGTACTCGGGCCGGCGGCCGCATCGGAGCTCAACCGGTTCGTCGTGTGGCTCGCGCTGCCCGCGCTGCTGTTCCAGATCATGGCGCACGCGTCGTGGCACCAGCTCCATCAACCGGCTTTCGTCGCGACTTTCGCGCTGACCTGCGCGCTCGTGTTCGTCGGCGTGCTCGCATGGCGCCTGTTCGCGGGGCGCGGGCTCGCCGATGCCAGCATCGACGCGATCGCCGCGTCGTATCCGAACACCGGCTATCTCGGCTTTCCGCTATGCCTGCTCGCGTTCGGCACCGACAGTCTCACACCGACCACGATCGCGACCATTCTTGTCGCGTGCGTGCTGTTCGCCGGCGCGATCGTGCTGATCGAGATCGGGCTGCAGCGCGACCGCGCGCCGCTCAGGCTGATGTGGAAGGTGGTCGGCGCGCTGCTGCGCAATCCGCTGATCGTCGCGCCGCTGGCCGGTGTGTGCGTGTCGGCCGCGCAGGTGACGCTCGGCGCGCCCGTCGAAACGTTCCTGAAGCTGCTCGGTGCGGCCGCGAGCCCGTGCGCGCTCGTCAGCCTCGGGCTGTTTCTCGCGGAGAAGCGCGAAGCGTCCGGCGCCGCGCCGCGCGGCAGTGTCGCGCTGACGGCGGTCAAGCTGTTCGTGCAGCCGGCGCTTGCATGGTGGCTCGGCGTGCGCGTGTTCGCGATGCCGCCGGTGCTCGCGCAGATCGCCGTCGTGCTTGCCGCGCTGCCCACCGGCACGGGGCCGTACATGCTGGCCGAGTTCTACGGGCGCGAAGCGCATGTGACGTCGCGCACGATCCTGCTGTCGACGCTCGGGTCGATCGTGTCGCTGTCGGTGCTGCTCGCGATCGCGCGGCACGCTTGACATCGCGCCCGGTGCGGCGCGACACGCGCGCAGTCAGTGCGACTTCGTCGCGATCCGGTGGATGCGCGCCGCGCGCGCGACGCGCGGCCGCGCCGACGTGCCGCAATGCGTTGCCTGGCGGCGGCGCGTGCGTCGCGGCGGTTCGGGCGGGTCGTTGGCGGTCGGCGCAGGCGTCCGCGCATCCGCAGTCGCGGCAACCGCGGCGACGGCTGGTTGCGCGGCCTCCGCATCGAGCCAGCTGCGCGTCGCTTCGGCGATCAGCCCGCGCAGCCAGCGCACGCCGTCGATGCACGATCCCGATTCGTTCCAGGTCATCCGGTACACGATGTCCGGCGGTTCGGCCGGCAGCGCGACCGCGCCGAGCGGCAGCAGCTTCGCGTAGTGGCGCGCGAGCCGGTACGTGGTGGTCAGGATCAGGTCGGAGCGCACGAGCGCGTGCGCGGCAAGTTCGAAATGCGGCAGCGTGACGACGATGCGCCGCTGCAGGCCGACGCGTTCGAGCTGCCGGTCGATCGCGCCGGACGCTTCGAGCCACGACGGCGTCGGGCACAGCTGCGCCGCCTGTGCGAACTCGGCGGCCGTCATCGCGCCGCGCCGCGCGAGCGGATGCGTCGCGCGCATCAGGCACACGACGCGATCGTCGAACAGGTCGTCCTGCCGGAAGCGCGACAGGCGGGCAGGGCGGTTGTCGATCACGACGTCGAGCTCGCCGTCGGCGAGCGCGCGCTCGTCGTCGAAGCCGTCGCCGAGCGGATGGAACACGAGCTGCGCGTCCGGTGCGCGTTCGCGGAACAGCGCGACGAGCTTCGGCACGAACAGCACGTTCAGGTAGTCGGGGCAGCCGATCCGGTAGGTGCGCACCGACGTGTGCGCGTCGAACGTCGGCTGCTGGATGCGGATGAAGTCGATCACGCGCAGCGCATTGCGCAGCGGTTCGATCAGGCGCGCGCCGAACTCGGTCGGCACCATCCCGTAGCGGCTGCGTACCAGCAGCGGATCGCCGAGCAGCGTGCGCAGACGCTTGAGCGCGGCACTCGTCGCCGGCTGCGACATGTTGAGCCGCACGGCCGCGCGCGACACGGTGCGCTCGGTGAGCAGCACGAGCAGGATGCGCATCAGCCGCGCGTCCAGCACGTCGAGCGCGCCCTTTGCGTCGGACGCGTCGAGGGGAAGGCCGTTCGGCGCCGGTGCGTCCCGCATGTCGCTACGCGTTCCCGCGGCCCGTCATTTGACGAAGGTGCCCGGCCAGCCGACGATCCGCTTCGGACGCGGCGGCGCATAGGTGCGGACCTTCGACGTCTTCAGCTTCAGCCGCACCAGCGATTCGGCGAGCGCCACCGCGGCCGACACGCCATCGACCACCGGCACGCCCGTGCATTCCTCGATCTGCCGGTCGAGGCCGGCCATCCCGCCGCAGCCGAGGCAGATCACTTCCGCGTGATCGTCCTTCACCGCGCGCTGCGCCTGGCCGACGATCGATTCGATCGCGCGGGCCGGGTCCTCCTCGAGCTCGAGCACCGCGAGACCGCTCGCGCGCACCGACGCGCAGCGTGCATCGAGCCCGGCGAGCTTCAGGCGATCCTCGATCAGCGGCACCGTGCGGTCGAGCGTCGTGACGACCGAGTAGCGATGGCCGAGCAGCATCGCGACGCTCGCGGCGGCTTCGGTGATGTCGACGACGGGCACCGTCAGCAGTTCCTGCAGCCCTTCGCGGCCGTGTTCGCCGTAGCCGGCCTGGATTACCGCATCGTACGGTTCCTCGTAGCTCAACACGCGATCCATCACGGCGATTGCCGCCAGATAGCTCTCGAAGTTGCCTTCGACCGACTCCGCGCCGAAGCGCGGCGTCAGCCCGACGATTTCCGTGCCGGGCGACGCGGCGGCCTGCGCCTGCGCGGCGATGGCGTCGGTGATCGATTCGGTCGTGTTGACGTTGACTACCAGGATTCTCATCGGTGCACTCCGTATACTGCGTTCAGTGTTGGGCACAGGCGACCGCGATGTGTTCGCCCGAGCGCTCCTCGTATTGCCGTTTGCGATCGGCCGTCAGCCAGTAGACGCTGCCTGCGATGGCCGCGCCGAGCAGCCAGGAGAACGGCGTCATCGCGCTGAAGGCCGGCACGACGGCGAGCGTGATCGAGATCAGCGCGGACGGCACGAGCGCCGCGAGCGCCTTGCGGTTCACGCCGCGCGTGTAGAAATAGGCGCCGGTCGGCGCTTCGGTGTACAGGTCGGGCACGTTCACGCGCTGCTTGCGCACGAGCCAGTAGTCGACCGTGATGATCCCGTACAGCGGGCCGAGCAGCGCGCCGAGGCCGGACAGGAAGTAGACGATCACGATCGGGCTGTTGTACAGGTTCCACGGCAGGATCAGCACCGCGACCGTCGCGCTGATCAGGCCCGCGCGGCGGAACGTCAGGCGGTGCGGCGCGAGGCTCGTCAGCACGAAGGCCGGCGCGACGAAGTTCGCCATGATGTTCACCGCGACCGTCACGATCAGGAACGCGAGGCAACCGAGCACGAGGAACAGCTTGTTCGGCACCGTCGCGATGATTTCCGTCGGGCTGTGGATGATCTGGCCATTCAGCTTGAACTGCGCGCCCGCGAGCACGAAGCTGATCGTCGCGAACACCAGGATGTTGACCGGCAGGCCCCAGAAGTTGCCGACCCGCACCGTCTTCGCGCTCGGCGACGAGCGCGCGAAATCGCAGAAGTTCAGCACCAGCGTGCCGTAGATCGCGAGCCACAGCGAGCCGCCCGCGAACACCTCGGTCCACATCTTGAGGCCGGTCATCGGCTTGCCGATCGACATCGCGAGATGGCCGCCCGTGCGGCTGAACATCCATGCGGCGAGCGACAGCGTCGTGACGAGGATGATCGGGCCGGCGAGCCCTTCGTACTTGCGGACCATCTCCATCCCGTACGTGAGGATGCCGATCTGCACGAGCCAGATCGCGACGAACGTGATCCAGCCCAGCGTCGACAGCCCGAAGATCGCGTCCTGGTCGAAGGCGGCGACGCCCGGCCAGATCGCGGTGAGCAGCACGCGCAGCACGACGGATGCGAGATAGGTCTGGATACCGAACCATGCGATCGCGATCACCGCGCGGATCATCGCGGGCAGCAGCGCGCCGTAGATGCCGAAGCTCATCCGGCTGATCACCGGGAACGGCACGCCGGTCTTCTGGCCCATGTAGCCGGTGAGGTTCATGAAGCAGTACACGAGCACCGCGCCGATCGCGAGCGATGCGAGCATCTGCCAGCCCGACAGGCCGAGCGCGAACAGCCCGATCGCGAACGAGTAGTTCGCGATGTTGTGCACGTCGTTGGTCCACAGCGCAAAGATGCTGTAGCGGCCCCAGGTCCGGCCCTCGGCCTTGGTCGGCGCGAGGTCGTGATTGTGCAGGCGCGGGCTCAGCGCGGGATCGCGCACGGCCGTATCGGTTCGATGCAATGCGTCGTCCGCCCCGAGCACGATGCCCGCGCGGTGGGTAGCTTCCAGTTGCACGCGTTGTCTCCTTCCATGTACGGGGCGCGAACTGCAGCGTGTGCACGCAGCACCAGCCAGGCCGCCGTGGACGTTATGTCTCGATTTGTTCGCGAGTATGGGCGGCCGTCGCGATGATGGGAAATTAAATATTCGGCTGGGCGTCATTTGAAAAATGAATGGGGTGCGACCGGCGATGACGACAGCGGGAGGCACGCCGATTGCGGGTCAATGGGCTCCATCCACATCGACATCAGCGGAGGTGTCATGCAGCGATATTCCTTTCGTCACCTATCGCGAGCCGTCTTCGCCGGCATCCTGATCGCCGGCCTGGCGGCGGGTGCGGGCTGTCAGAAGAAGAGCGACACCGGCACCGGGGCGAGTTCTGACACGAGCGCCACGGGCGGCATGTCGGCTGCGCCGTCCGCCGCACCGTCGGGCACGCCGGGCAGCGGCGCGGCCGGCAGCGGGGCCGACAGCGGCACGACCGGCGGCGCGGCGAGCATGCCGGGCGCGGCTTCCGCGCCGACGGGCGCGAGCGGCGGCTGACCGGCGGGAGCGGATGGCGGGCGCAACAGGTGCGCGCCCGCCGCCCGCCGCCTATCACGGTAGCGTGCCGGCGCAGCACGTGCGCGTTGCGGCCCACGTGTGCGATGCAGTGCGCATGAAAGATCTGCAAGGACCGTTGTAGCGATTCCCGGACCGGCATCGACAGCAGGCCGTCCGGCATCCTGCCGCAGATCGCGACGCGCCCGCACTGACCGGTGCATCGGCTCGCCCGGGGATGGCCCGTGGATTGCCCGGCAGCGCGCGGCAACCGGAAAAAGTGACACGCCGGGCAACCACGGGCGCGCTGCGGGCCGTAAATCTTGCTGGCTTGGCCTATCGTTTAACCATTCGAAACAATGTGTTCACCGAAAAGGGCATGATCTCCGGCGATCGGGCAGGCATACTGTCGCCTATGTTGCTCAATGCCGTCGAATCGACGCGCGCTTGCCCCCAATGTCCATTTCCGTGCCTTTTCGATCCCTGCGATGGTTGACCGTCGCGACTGTTGCATGCTTGCTCGCCGCGTGTTCGACCGCATCCGACGTGACCGCGACGTCGAACCCGAACGTCTTCACCGTGACGACGCGTACGGTCGGCGTGTCGACGACGTGGGCCGACGCCCATGAAAAAGCCGTCAACGAGGCGGCCAGCTACTGCACGCAGCGCGGCATGCGCGCGAGCCTGAAGCAGGAGTCGCTGACCGGCGGCCGCCGTGTCGACGCGCGCTCCGAACTTGCGTTCGAGTGCCATCCGACCTTCGAGACGGCGTCGAACCCGCGCGGGTAAGTATCGCTCCCGTGGTCGCGACTGCCGCGCCCGCGCTGCTCCGAATGCAAACCGACCCGCGATGCCGTTGACCGGCATCGCGGGTCGGTGCACGTCCGTCGACTGCGTTACGCGGGCTGCGCTTCGTACAGCTTCACGCACGCGGAGAAGTCGAGCGCGCCGAGCCCCTGCTGACTCATCGACTGATAGAGCTGCTGCGCGAGCGCGCCCATCCACACCGGCTGCCGTGCGCCACGCGCGGCTTCGGTTGCGAGCCCGAGATCCTTCAGCATCAGGTTCGCGGCGAAACCGCCCGCATAGTCGCGTGCGGCGGGCGCAGCGTCGTTTACGCCCGGGTACGGGTTGTACGTATCCGAGCTCCAGCAGCGGCCGGTCGACGTGTTGATGATGCCGGCCAGCACGGCCGGATCGATGCCGAGCGCGGCGCCGAGCGCCATTGCTTCCGACACGCCCATCATCGAGATCCCGAGCAGCAGGTTGTTGCAGATCTTTGCGACCTGCCCGGTGCCCGTGTCGCCGCAGTGCACGACGTTCTTCCCCATGTCGAGCAGCACCGGCCGGATGCGCTCGAACAGCGCGGCCTGAGCGCCGACCATGAAGGTCAGCGTGCCGGCCTGCGCGCCGCCGGTGCCGCCCGACACCGGCGCGTCGGCGAGCGGGAAGTCGCGTTGCGCGGCGGCGTCGGCCACTGCGCGCACGGTGCCCGGATCGATCGTGCTGCAGTCGACGAACGTCGCGCCGGCGCGCGCGCCGGCCAGCACGCCGTCGTCGCCGAGGTAGACGGCGCGCACGTGCTGCGCGGCCGGCAGCATTGTGATGACCAGTACCGCGCGGGCGGCCGCGTCGCGCGGCGAGGCCGCCGCGGTCGCGCCCGCGCGCACTGCGGCGTCGACTGCGTTCGCGTCGAGGTCGAATACCGTCAACGCGTGGCCGGCCTTGAGCAGGTTGGCGGCCATGGGGCCGCCCATGTTGCCGAGTCCGATGAATGCAATTTCCATGTCCAGGTTTCCGTGTCGACCAGACTTGGCGCTTTAGCGCTTAGTCTGGTCCCATGCTTTGCGGTCGACCAGACTTGGCGCTTTAGCGCTTAGTCTGGTCCCATGCTTTGCGGTCGACCGGACTTGGCGTTTTAGCGCTTAATCCGGTCCCATGCTTTGCGGTCGACCGGACTTGGCGTTTTAGCGCTTAATCCGGTCCCATGCTTCGCGGTCGACCGGACTTGGCGCTTTACCGCTTAGTCCGGCCCCATCCTTCGCACTCAGCGCAGCGCGATCGTCGTGTTCACGCCGCCGGCCGTCGCGTCGTCGTCGAACCAGCGCGCGGTGACCGTCTTGGTCTGCGTGTAGAACTGCACGACCTGCTTGCCGTACGGGCCGAGATCGCCGAGCTTCGAGCCGCGCGAGCCGGTGAAGCTGAAGTAGGGGACCGGCACCGGGATCGGGATGTTGATGCCGACCTGGCCGATGTCGATTTCGCTCTGGAACTTGCGCGCGGCCGCGCCGCTCTGCGTGAACAGGCCGACGCCGTTGCCCATCGGGTTGCGGTTGACGAGCGCGATCGCATCGTCGAGCGTGTCGGCTTCGAGCACGACCACTACCGGCCCGAAGATTTCTTCCTGATAGATCGACATGTCGGTCGTCACGCCCGAGAAGATCGTTGGGCCGACGAAGTTGCCCTGCTCGTAGCCGGGCACCTGCACGTCGCGGCCGTCGAGCAACAGCGTCGCGCCTTCCTTCACGCCCGCGTCGATCAGCGACAGGATGCGTTGCTTCGCCGCCTTCGACACGACCGGGCCTACGTCCGTGCCGGCTTCGGCGCCCGCGTTGACCTTCAGCGCCTTCGCCTTCTCGACCAGATCCGGCAGCCAGTCGCGCGCCTTGCCGACCAGCACGACGACCGACGTCGCCATGCAGCGCTGGCCGGCTGCGCCGAAGCCCGCGCCGACCAGCGCGTTGATCGACTGCTCGCGGTGTGCGTCGGGCAGCACGACCGCGTGGTTCTTCGCGCCCATCATCGACTGCACGCGCTTGCCGTGCTGGCTGCCGAGGTTGTACACGTGGGTGCCGACGCGCGTCGAGCCGACGAACGAGATCGCCTTGATGTCCGGATGCGTGCACAGGCGGTCGACCACGGTCTTGCCGCCATGCACGACGTTCAGCACGCCCTGCGGCACGCCGGCCTCGATCGCGAGCTCGACGAGCTGCATCGTCGACAGCGGATCCTGTTCGGACGGCTTCAGCACGAACGTGTTGCCGCACACGATCGCCATCGGGAACATCCACAGCGGGATCATCCCGGGGAAGTTGAACGGCGTGATGCCGGCGCATACGCCGATCGGCTGGCGCAGCGTGTAGGTGTCGACGCCGCCCGCGACGTTCTCCGCGAATTCGCCTTGCTGCAGCGTGCCGATCGAGCATGCATGCTCGACCACTTCGAGGCCGCGGAAGATGTCGCCTTGCGCATCGGGCAGCGTCTTGCCTTGCTCGGCGGTCAGCGTGTGCGCGATCCGTTCGAGATTGCGGCGCACCAGGTCCTGGAACTTCAGCATGATGCGCAGCCGCGCGCCGATCGGCGTCGTCTTCCAGGTCTGGAACGCGCGCTGCGCAGACGCGATCGCGGCATCGACCTCGTCGAGCGTCGCGTACGGCACGCGGCCGATCACTTCCTGCGTCGCGGGGTTGACGATGTCGCCCCATTCGGCGCTTTGCGACTCGACGAACGCGCCGTCGATCAGCAGCTTGGCGGTGGGCAGGGCGAGGGTGGTCTGGGGAACTGCGGCGTTCATGGAACTCTCCGGGAAACGATGGTGCGTAGAAAAAGGGTGGCCTGCGCCCGCTGCGCGTGCATGCACGGCGGACGGCAGGTCGATCTGAACCTTGAAATCGGGCAAATGCGGACCGGTGCGTCGAGCGACGCTCAAGCGCGTGCCGGCCGCATCAATGCGGTACACACGAGCGCGAACACGCCGAAGCCGACGAGGTACGCGATCACGTAGTGAGGCTGGCCGCCGCCGGCCTTGAGCAGCGACGTCGCGATCATCGGCGCGAAGCCGCCGCCGATCACGCCGGCGAGCTGCACCGACAGCGAGATGCCGCTGTAGCGGATTTCCGCCGGGAACTGCTGCGCGAACAGCAGCGACTCGGGGGCATAAAGAATCGGGAACACGACGCCGAGGCCGAGCACGATCGCCCACCATGCGAGCGACGTCTGTTGCGTGCCGAGCATCATGAAGAACGGCGCGGCGAACGCGCACATCAGCACGAGGCCGATCGCGAACATCCGGCGCTGGCCGATGCGGTCGCTCAGGTGGCCGCACAGCGGCATCGTGACGAGCGACAGCGCCGCGCCGGCCGTGATCGCATGCAGCATCTCGGCCTTCGGCAGATGCAACTGCTGCGTCGCATAGGCGAGCGCGAACGTGACGACCATGTAGAACCAGGTGTTCTCGGCAGCGCGCGCGCCGACGATCGTCAGTACCTCGCGCGGATGGCGGCGCAGCGCGGCCGTGACCGGCGACTTCTCGGCCTTGCCCTGGCGCTGCATCTTCTCGAAGTCGGGCGACTCGGGCACCTTCGCGCGGATGAACCAGCCGAGGCCGACCAGCGCGATGCTCGCGAGGAACGGTACGCGCCAGCCCCACGACAGCATGTCGGCGTCCGGCAGCGCGGCCACCGCGGCCATCGCGACCGACGACAGGATCAGCCCGAGCCCGACGCCGGTCTGCGGCAGGCTGCCGAACAGCCCCTTGCGGCCCTTCGGCGCATGCTCGACGGCCATCAGCACCGCGCCGCCCCATTCGCCGCCGACCGCCATCCCCTGCAGGAAGCGCATCGCGATCAGCAGCGCGGCGGCCCAGTAGCCGATGCGGTCGTACGACGGGATCAGCCCGATGATCATGCTCGGCACGCCCATCAGCAGCAGCGTGATCATCAGCATCGACTTGCGGCCGATGCGGTCGCCGAAGTGGCCGAACACGATGCCGCCCATCGGCCGGCCGATGAAGCCGACCGCGAACGTGCCGAACGCGGCGAGCGTGCCGACGACCGGATCGAGCGACGGAAAGAAGATGCGGTTGAACACGAGCGCGGCGGCGGTGCCGTAGAGGAAGAAGTCGTACCACTCGATCGTCGTGCCGGCCATGCTGGCCCAGCCGGCCAGCAGGTAGTGCTGCGCGGTGCGGGCGGGCGCCGGTGCCGCGACGGCTGCATGCTCATCGAGGGTGGATCGGGTCTGCATGGTGTCTCCGTGTTTATTGCCCGTGGCTCGTGGTCCACAGGTCACGGTCGAGTATAGTTATGCGCAGATCCATGATGTACCGACAAGAAAACCGGTTGGATGTGCATTTATGCATATCGACGGCCGGCCCGGAGACTCCTGCCCTTTTTCCCGCCGATGCGATATGCCACCGAGCCGGTTTCCGGCAACCTGAACTGGGACGACCTGCGTTTCTTCCTCGAGGTCGCACGCACGCAGCGCGCGAGCGGCGCGGCGAAGCGGCTCGGCGTCGACTACACGACCGTCGCGCGGCGCATTCGCGTGCTCGAGGCCGCGATGGGCACGCTGCTGTTCGACAAGTCGCGCTCCGGCGGCTTCACGCTGACGGCCGAGGGGCAGCGGCTCGTCGCCTACGCGGACGCGATGGAGACGACCGTGCAGTCCGCGTGCGACCAGGTCGCGAATACCGGCGAGGCGCTGTCGGGCCACGTGCGGATCGGGTCGACCGAAGGGTTCGGCTGCTTTTTCCTCGCACCGCAACTCGCGCGGTTCCGCGTCGCCCATCCGCATGTGACGGTCGACCTGCTGCCGGTCCCGCATTTCGTGAACCTGCCGAAGCGCGAGGCCGACCTCGCGATCACGCTCGAGCGGCCGGAGCGCGGGCCTTACGTGGTCACGAAGCTGTGCGACTACCAGTTGCGGCTCTATGCGACGCGCGAGTATCTGGCGAACCACGAGCCGATCACCTGCACCGACGATCTCGCGCGGCACGCCTTCATCAGTTACGTCGACGATCTCGCGTTCAGCAGCGAATTGCTGTACCTGGAGCGCGCGGTGCCCGGCGCGACGGCCGGGCTGCGCACGACGAGCGTGATCGCGCAGGTGTTCGCGGCGCTGCAGGGCGGCGGGCTGGCGATCCTGCCGTGCTTCATGGCGGCCACGCAGCCGGCGCTCGTGCCGGTGCTGCCGGATGAGGTGGTCGTCACGCGCTGCTTCTGGCTGACCTGCCGCGAAGATTTGCGCAAGCTGCGGCGCGTGACGGCGCTGTGGGATTACCTGCGCGCGGCGGCGGACGCGAACCGGGCATTGTTGATGGGGGAGTCGGAGCGGCTTCGATTCGTCGGGGATCCGGATTAGCGGATGACGAACGTGGCGGCACAGCGCCGGTGGCGCGGGCGGGCGCAGCGACCAGCCGTCCCGTCCGCCAGGTATCGCGAGCGCCGGCGCGTCGTCATGCGCCGCTGACACTTAGCCCGCGCAACCGAGCCGCTCCGCAAGTTCGTGCAGGTCCTTGACGTCGAAGTCCCACGCATCGTCGGCCTTCAGGTCCGTCGTCTGGTTCGGCCCATGTTCGGTCGGCCGCAGCACGAACGCGGTCGACAGCCCGAGCTGCCGCGCGGCCGCGAGATCGCCGTTGTGCGCGGCGACCAGGCACAGCTCGGCCGGCTCGACGCCGAGGATCTCGACCGCGTCGGTATAGACCTTCGGCGACGGCTTGTACGCATGGGCGACTTCGGCGCCGAGAATCGCGTCCCACGGCAGCCCCCCATGTTTCGCGACGTCGATCATCAGCCGGATATTGCCGTTCGACAGCGGCGCGATCACGTAGCGCTGCTTCAGCCGATGCAGCGCGGTGACGGAATCGGGCCACGGATCGAGCCGGTGCCATGCGAGGTTGAGCGCGTCGATCTCCGCGTCGGGCACGCCGTCGATGCCGTAGCGGTCGAGCGTGCGCACGAGGTTCTCGCGATGCAGCACGTCGAGCCGCACGTAGCGCCTGCGCCCGCTGCGGATTTCCTCCATCGACGGCGAATACTCGCGCCGCCACGTATCGGCGAATGCGAACGGATCGAGATCCGGCGCATGGCGCGCCAGGAATGCGGCGGCATCGCGCGCGACGCCGTTTCTCCAGTCGACGATCGTTCCGAATACATCGAAAACGAGCGCCTTGATGTCGGCAGGGTTCGTCATGGGATTCCGTGCAGGTCGGTCGATGGGGACGCGCAGCGCTGCGTTGCCGCAACGCGCGACGCCGGTTCGAATGACATTGGATCACGTATTCGCACACGCGGCTGGCCGCTGAAGCGCGCGGCGCGGCATCGACGATGCGGCGTCGCGCATCGATCGCGAGCGGGACAAGCCGGCGTGCCAGCCCCGGTCACGGGTCTTCGACCCTGACTTCCGGCACATTCCGGCCCGCGAGCGCGGCGCCTACGCTGGCCTTGTCGCCGGTGCGTGCCGGTGGCGTTCCTCCACCAACCGACAAGGACATGCCATGCCGACCATCTCAGTCTACGGGTTCAATCCGGGCGGCGGCCCGAGCCAGCTCAGCGCGGAAGCCACGCGCGACAACCTCAACGAGGACCATCCGGCGTGGGCCGTGGCGCTGGCCTACACCGCGAGCACCACGACGGCCGTCTTCACGTCGGCTACCGCGTCCGATGCGGCGCTCAGGCAGGCCCTGGAGACGGCTTACCCGTCGGCGAGCTACCACGTGGTCTGAGTCCGATGACGCGCGCCCCGCCCGGGCCGGTCGGCTCGGGCGGGGCGCTCGGTGTGCTGCGGGGTGCACGCTTGCGGCTTCGACGTGCGCCGTATTCGCGCCGTATTTACCGCAATCGCGTGCCGGCCGGAATCAGCTCTTGTCGTACGAGAACTGGATGCCTGCGGTGCCGCCGGTTTCGATGAACAGGTTGATGAACGCCGGGACGGTTGCGCTGCGGGCCCAGTCGCGCTGCAGTTCGCAGAACAGCTGCGCGACGCTGATCATCTGGCCGCCGGCCTGCTCGATGCGGCGCAGCGCGGCTTCGTGCGCGGCGACCGACGTGCCGCCGACCGCGTCGACGACCACATAGACCTCGTAGCCGGCCTTCAGCGCGTCGAGCGCCGGGAAGGTCAGGCACGCCTCGGTCCACAGCGCGGTCATGATCAGTTTCTTGCGGCCGGTGGCTTCGACGGCCTTGCGGAACTCGACGTCTTCCCACGAGTTGATGCTGGTGCGGTCGTAGGTCGGATAGCCTTCGAGCGCGGCGCGCAGTTGCGGGATCGGCGGCTTGTTCAGGCCGGTCTGCACGTTGACGGTCGAGTGGACGATCGGCAGGTTGTACGCGACCGCGGCCTTCGATGCACCGACGATGTTGTTGATCAGCAGCTGGCGATCCATCGATGCGATGGAGTTCACCTGGACCGGCTGGTAATCGATGACGATGAACGCCGCGTTCTGCGGGGTGAGCAGGTGGTCGTTCGCGGGATCGCGAATCGGTTCGCTTGCCATGGTTGCCTCCAGAGACAGAGCAGGAAGTGAGAAAAATCCCGAGGGTCCAGGGTGGGGCGGCCGCGGCGTCGGGATCGTCGTCGCGGCGGTGCGCCCGTGCTGTCGCAAACGTCCGGCTGCGAGTGCGCCGCGGGCGAATGCTCCAAGCTTAGTCAATCGGTTCGGCGCGCGAGGGACCCGTTCGGGAAAATTTCCGGTCGCCGCGACAAACTCGATCCACATCGAAGAAAGATGCTATTCGCGCAACAACCGACTATCCAGTCCCTTAGAATGCCGTCAGTGTTCTATGAATGGAACAATCATGAATGACCTGAACGACCTCTACTATTTTGTGAAGGTGGTCGAGCACGGCGGATTCACCCAGGCGGGGCGCGCGCTGGATGTCCCGAAATCGACGCTGAGCCGGCGCGTCGCCGCGCTGGAAGCGCAATACGACGTGCGGCTGCTGCAGCGGACCACGCGTCATTTCACGGTCACGGAAACCGGCCGTGAGTTTTACGAGCGCTGCCTCGCGGTGCTGGTCGAAGCCGACGCGGCACGCGAGGTGATCGAGCGCCGGCATGCGGAGCCGCGCGGCATCGTGCGCGTGAGTTGCCCGACCGCGCTGCTCGAATATCGGGTGAGCGAACTGGTCGCGCGCTTCATGGCGGTCCATCCGGACGTGCAGGTGCATCTCGAAGCGACGAACCGTCGCGTCGACCTGCTGAGCGAGGGCTTCGACCTCGCGCTGCGCGTGCGCTTCCCGCCGCTGGAGGACAGCGACCTGGTGATGCGCATCCTCGGCGACAGCCCGCAGCGGCTGGTCGCCGCGCCGCACTGGCTGGACGGGCGCACCGTGCCGACGGACCCGGCCGAGCTGGCCGGCGAGCCGAGCCTCGACTGGGGGCCCGCGCGCCATCACGTGTGGCAACTGGTCGGGCCGAACGGCGAGCAGGCACAACTGCGTCACCACCCGCGCTACATCTCCGACGACATGCACGCGCTACGCGACGCGGCGGTTCACGGCGTCGGGATCGTGCAGCTGCCGTGCATGGTCGTCGAGGACGACCTGCGCGACGGCACGCTGATCGACGTGCTGCCGGGATGGGCGCCGAAGGGCGGCGTGATTCACGCGGTGTTTCCGTCGCGACGCGGGCTGCTGCCGCGCGTGCGGCTGCTGATCGACTTCCTTGCCGAACACATCCGCAAGGACTGATGGCGGCCGCCCGGTTCTGCGTGCCGAATTCATCTGATGAATCTGGCCCGGCCGGCACGCTGGACGCACCGCGCGTAAACCCCTGATGCGTGCGGATACGCTGGCGGGCGCGGATTGGTGTTAAATGTACGTTGGCGTGCCTTGGCTGGCGCGCGATTGGGGGCGCACCGGGGGCGAGTCAATCCGGGGCGATACACGGCACGAAGAATCGATTACGAATCGGGCGCATCAGACCCGGTCGAACTGACGGCAGGGTTCATCTTGAATACCGAACCGCAAAGTTCTCGCTACAGCCTCGGCCTCGCAGCGGAAGTCCTCGCGTCCGAGCAAAGCGTGCTGAGGCTGATCACGCGCAACACACCGCTGCCGGAACTGCTCGTCGAGGTGTGCCGGCGCGCCGAGGCACTGCTCGGCGAGGGGGCGTCGTGCACGATCCTGCTGCTCGACGCGGACGGCGTGCACGTGCACGTCGGCGCCGCACCGTCGCTGCCCGCGCAGTACAGCGCCGCGATCGAAGGCGCGTCGATCGGGCCCGCCGCCGGCTCGTGCGGCACGGCGATGTACGAGCGCCGGATGGTCGCCGTCGAGGACATCGAAACCGATCCGCTGTGGGCAGCATTTCGTTCGATCGCGTTGCCGCTCGGCTTGCGCGCGTGCTGGTCGGTGCCGTTTCTGGACGACACGGGCACCGTGCTCGGCGCGTTCGCCGTCTATCACCGCACGTCGCGGCGGCCGAGCGACGAGGAAACCGACCTGCTGCGCGATATCGGCAACAGCGTCGGCCTCGCGGTCCACCAGGACTCGATCGCGCGACAGCTCGCACGCAGCGAGGAACACCACCGCCTGGTCGTCAATAGCCTGAACGAAGGCATCCTCGTCGTGTCGCGCGACGGCGTGGTGATCGCGAGCAACCCGAGCGCCAACCGGATGATGCGCGTGACGGGCGAGCTCGTCGGCCGCCGGCTGTCGACGGTGGTCCTGTACAAGCTGCGCGAGGACGGTACGCCGCTCCCGCCGGACGACTGGCCGAGCCGGCTCGCGTTCAGCACCGCCACGCCGATGCTCGACTACTCGGTCGGCTTCGGGCTCGCGGACGGCGCCATCATCTGGGTGCGCGGCAACGCGGTGCCGATCGTGAAGCCGGGCGAGACGGAGCCCGAATCGGTGCTCGTGTCGTTCCACGACATCGGCCCCGTGCGCGAAGCGCAGCAGCAACTTCGCTACCTGGCGACGCGCGATGCGCTGACGGGGCTCTACAACCGACGCTGGTTGTCCGACCGGATGCGCGAGCTGTTCGGCGCGCGCGATGCGGCGGACGGGCCCGCGCGCGTCGCGATCCTGTTCATCGATCTCGTCGGTTTCAAGAAGGTCAACGACACGGCCGGCCACGACGCGGGAGACGCGCTGCTGCGCAGCGTCGCCGCGCGGCTCTCGGCGTGCGGCGGCGGCCGGCACGCGCTTACGCGCGTCGGCGGCGACGAGTTCGTGATCCTGGTCGACGACTGCGACGATCCCGACGAGCTGGCCGTGCTGGCGAACGAGGTGATCGACACGATCGCAAAGCCGTTTGCGATCGCGAACAACGAGTACTGGCTCGGCGTATCGATCGGGATCAGCGTCGCGCCGCGCGACGGCGACGATGCGGTCACGCTGATGCGCAACGCCGATTCGGCGATGTACGACGCGAAGCAGCGCGGCCGCAACCACTACACGTTCTTCACCGCGCAGCTGAACCTGCGCCTGCAGCGCCGCTTCGCGATCGAGCAGTCGCTGCGGCGCGCGCTCGCGTCGGACGCGCTACGGCTCGCGTACCAGCCGGTCGTCGACGCGCGCAGCGGCCGCACGGTCGGCGCCGAAGCGCTGCTGCGCTGGACGAGCCCCGAGCTCGGTCCGATGTCGCCGGCGGAGTTCATCCCGGTCGCGGAAGACACGGGGCTCATCGTCGCGATCGGCCAGTGGGTGCTCGAAACCGCCTGCCGGCAGGCCGCCGAATGGCGCCGCACCATCGCGCCCGACCTGATGGTGGCGGTCAACCTGTCACCGCGGCAGTTCCACGAAGGGCTCGTCGAGTCGGTCGAGCGCTGCCTCGCGCAGACGCGGCTCGATCCGGGCGCGCTCGAACTCGAGATTACCGAAGGACTGCTGATGAACGACACGGACACCGTGCTGCCGATGCTCGAGGCGCTGACGGACATGAACGTGCGGATCTCGGTCGACGATTTCGGCACCGGCTATTCGTCGCTCGCGTACCTGAAACGCTTTCCGTTGCACAACCTGAAGGTCGACCGCTCGTTCGTGTCGGGCGTGCCCGATCATCGCGATTCCGTCGCGATCACGCAGGCCGTCGTCGCGATGGCGCATTCGCTCGGGATGAAGGTCACCGCGGAAGGTGTCGAGACCGAGGCGCAGTCGTGGTTCCTGCGGCAGATCGGTTGCGACATGCAGCAGGGCTACCTGTTCGGCCGGCCGCTCGACCCGACCGACTACGCGCGCCGGCTCGCCACCATGTAGGCGCCGCGCCGGCGCCGGCGCTCAGTCGAAGCCGCCGCCGAACGGCGGGACGGGCTGCGCGGGCCGCGCATCGATCTCGACGCGGTTCTTGCCGTCGTGCTTCGCGCGATACAGCGCGCGGTCGGCCGCTTCGATCAGCGCCGTCGTCGGCAGGCCGGGGGCCGGCACGATGCTCGCGCCGCCGATGCTGATCGTCACGTAGCGGCCCGTCGACGAATGCGCGTGCTCGAGCCGCAGCGCCTCGATCGCGAGCCGGATCTTCTCGCCGAGCAGCCGCGCCGCGCCTGGCGACGTGACCGGCATCACCACCGCGAATTCCTCGCCGCCGAAGCGTGCGGCGAGATCGCCGGACTGCCCGAGACAGCGCTCGATGGTCGACGCGACCTGCTTGAGCACGCTGTCGCCCGATACGTGCCCGTAGGTGTCGTTGTACAGCTTGAAGTTGTCGACGTCGATCATCAGCAGCGACAGCTCGCTGCGCTCGCGCGCGCCGCGCCGCCATTCGGCGGCCAGGTATTCGTCGAGATAGCGCCGGTTCGACAGCCCGGTCAGGCCGTCCGAATGCGTGAGGCGCCGCAGTTCGAGGTTGGCCTCGAGCAATTGCTGCTGCGATTGCCGCAGCGCGCGATAGGCCTCGTCGCGCTGCAGCAGGTTCATGTACGAGCGCGAGTGGTAGCGGATCCGCGCGGCGAGCTCGATGCGGTCGGGCAGTTTCACGAGGTAGTCGTTTGCGCCGATCGCGAACGCGGCGCTCTTGATGATCGGCTCTTCCTGCGTCGACAGCACGATGATCGGCACGTCGCGGGTCGCCGGATTCGCGCGGTACGCCTTCACGAGGCTCAGCCCGTCGGTGCCGGGCATCACGAGATCCTGCAGGATCACGGTCGGCCGTGTCTCGATCGCGGTGGCCAGCGCGTCGTCCGAACGCGGACAGTAGTGGAAGTCGATGCCTTCCTCGTCGACGAGCGCGCGCCGCACGGCTTCCGCGACGATCGTCTGGTCGTCGACCAGCAGGACCATCACGGGAGCGTCGGCGTGCGGCGTGGGCGGCACGTGCGCGGCGTCGAACACCGCATGCAGGCCGCCGGGTGGGCGGGTGAGGTCGCTAGTCATGATTGATGCAGGGTCGCGCCATGGCTGCGATGGGTGTGGCAGGGTTTCATCCATTCTTCAGGCTCAGATCCGCGCGAGTGCCGCCAGCTCGCCCGCGATGCGCTCGAGCGGCAGGATCGCGCGTGCGGCGCCGAGCGTCGCGGCCGCTTTCGGCATCCCGTAGACGGCGCTCGTCGCCTCGTCTTGCGCGATCGTATGGTAGCCCTTCATCCGCAGCGCCTTCAGGCCGATCGCGCCGTCGCGACCCATGCCCGTCAGCAGCACGCCGATCACGCGGCCCGGCCAGTGCTCGGTCAGGCTGTTGAAGAACACGTCGACCGACGGCCGGTACGGCGTGGCGGCCGGCTCGCGGGTGTATTCGAGCGTGCCGGCGCGCGTGATGCGCAGGTGATCGTCGGTCGCGGCAAGCAGCGCGACGCCCGGCTGCGGGCGGTCGCCTTCGCGCGCGACGCGTACGGTCAGCGAGGTCTGGCCGTCGAGCCATTGGGCCATTCCTTCGGCGAACGCGCGGTCGACGTGCTGCACGATCACGATCGGCGCAGTGAAGTCGGCCGGCAGGCTGCCGAGAATCGACGCGAGCGCGCCGGGGCCGCCGGCGGACGCGCCGATCGCGATCAGCGGCCCGCCGCCGGTGCGGACGGGCGTGCCGGGCGCGCGGACGCCGCCGGGCGCGTCGAGCAGGCGGCCGATCTGGTCGATCTTCGCGAGCAGCAGGCGCGCGGTGTCGCCGGCCGCGCCTTCGCCGAGGCGCGGCGTGTCGACCGCGTCGAGCGCGCCGGCGCCCATCGCTTCGAACACGCGCCACGCGTTCGCGCCGATGCAGCTCGTCACGATCAGGATCGCGCACGGGCGGCCGGAGCGCATGATCCGCCGCGTCGCCTCGATCCCGTCGAACTTCGGCATGATCAGGTCCATCAGCACGACGTCGGGAGGCTGCGCGGCGCACAGTTCGACGGCCTGCGCGCCGTCGGTCGCGACCCACAGCACGCGATGCTCGGGCCGGCGCGCGATCGCGCGCCGCATCGCCTCCACGGCAAGCGGGAGGTCGTTGACGATGCCGATGTTCACAAGCGGGGTACTCCGGTCGGTTCGTAGTGTTGGAGATGGGCCGGGTTCATGGAAGGCGGTGCTGCTCCGGCGCCGCCGAACGGCATCGGCGGGCGGACAGCACGGAATTCTTGGTTCGGTTGGGCACGCCCGAATGCTGTCATGCGGCGCGAGCGGCGGCAATCGAAAAAATTGCGCATTGCGTCGATTCCGACCGTTTCTTCTATGGGTGCGGGGTTTTCGGCCGGTCGGGCAGCCGCACGGGATGCCATGCGGCGGTCCGGAACCGGGCCGCCGGCGCGGGCCGCGCACGCGCGCAAGCGTCGACGAGCCGGCCGCGCAACGGCCGGCACATCGAGCCCGGCGCCCAATGCGTCGTTCAATGGCTGCGCGCGTACCCCTGGATCAGCGCGCGCATCATCCCTTCGACCGTCGCGTCGAGCAGGTCGGTTTCCTGCTCGGATTCCTCGACGAGCGCGGCGTAGGCGGTGGCGAGCGTCACGCGGTCGACCTCATGGCGCTGTTCCATCAGCGTCACCATCCCGTCCTTCGCCAGATGAGCGGAGAACGCGCGGCTGCCGATGGTCTGGAATACGTCAATCATGGCGGCTCTCCCGTACGGTTCGATGCCTTCCAGTTTAGTCGGCGCACCGGCGCTCCGCCACGCGCGGCGGTGCGCACGACCCGGAAACGGCGGGCCGCCGTGCGTCGACCGCGCGCCGCCGAATGTTCGGACGAAACGCCGTCGACATGCGGCCGGTGCAAGGTCGCGGCAAGCTTCAACGTTTACCCGATGCATCAAATTGTCGACTTTTTATCGATAAAGTCTCGTGTTAGATTTTGCGGCCTGAACCCGGTCGAAACCGGGCGGGCGGCGCCTGTTCGCGGCGCCGCGCATCCAACACAAGGAGGGGCAATGCTGGTGCTGATTGGGGTGCCGATCGTCGTGATCGGCTTCGCGCTGCGCTTCAACGCGCTGCTGGTGGTCACGATCGCGGGGCTCGCGACGGGGCTGGCAGGCGGCATGAATCTCGTCGACATCGTCAGCGCGTTCGGCAAGGCGTTCACCGACAACCGCTACATGGGGCTGATCTGGCTCACGCTGCCGGTGATTGCGTTGCTCGAGCGCAACGGGCTCAAGGAGCAGGCGAAGCGGATGATCTCGCGGGTGCAGGCGGCGACCACGGGCCGCGTGCTGATGCTGTACTTCGTGCTGCGCCAGGTGACTGCCGCGCTCGGGCTCACGTCGCTCGGCGGCCACGCGCAGATGGTGCGGCCGCTGATCGCGCCGATGGCCGAGGCCGCCGCCGTCAGCCGGCACGGCGACCTGCCCGAAGCGGTACGCCAGCAGATCCGCGCGCACGCGTCGGCCGCCGACAACGTCGCCGTGTTCTTCGGCGAGGACATCTTCATCGCGATCCAGTCGATCCTGCTGATCAAGGGCTTTCTCGAGCAGAACGGGATCGCGATCGAGCCGCTGCACCTGTCGGTCTGGGCGATCCCGACCGCGGTCGCCGCGCTGCTGATCCACTGCGCGCGGCTCGCGCTGCTCGACCGGCGACTGTCGCGCGGCTTCGGGCTGTTGGGGCAGGAGGGCGCGCGATGATCGGTCTCGAACCGCTGTATACGCTCGCCGGCCTGATGTTCGCCGCGTTCGCGTGCTTCAACCTGACGGATCGCACGAACCCGCGCCGCGTTTTCAATTTCGCGTTCTGGGCGATCTACGCGCTCACGTTCCTGTTCGGCGCGCTGCTGCCGCACTTCGTGACGGGCTGCCTCGCGATCGCGCTCGCGCTGATCGCGGGCTCGGGCAAGCTCGGACGCGGCAAGTCGGACGAAGCCGGCCACGCGGCGGCCGCGCGGCGCGACGCGAAGGCGCTGCGCTTCGGCAACCGCCTGTTCCTGCCGGCGCTGCTGATTCCCGTCGTCACGCTGATCGGCACGTTCGCGCTGAAGCGGGTGCCGTTCGTCGATCCGAAGAGCGTGACGCTGATCTCGCTCGTGCTCGGCACGCTCGTCGCGTTCGCCGTCGCGCTCGTGATGCTGCGCGATTCGCCGGTTCATGCGCTGAAGGAGGCGCGTCACACGATGGACGCGGTCGGCTGGGCCGCGATCCTGCCGCAGATGCTCGCGGCGCTCGGCGCGCTGTTCGCGGTCGCGGGCGTCGGTGGCGTGGTGTCGGGGCTCGTGAAGGACTGGGTGCCGATCGACTCGCCGTTCGCGGTCGTCGCTGCCTATACGGTCGGCATGGCGCTGTTCACGATGATCATGGGCAACGGGTTCGCGGCGTTCCCGGTGATGACGGCCGGCATCGGCCTGCCGCTCATCGTCCACCAGTTCCACGGCAACCCGGCGATCCTCGGCGCGATCGGGATGCTGAGCGGCTTCTGCGGTACGCTGATGACGCCGATGGCCGCGAATTTCAACATCGTGCCGGCGGCGCTGCTCGAACTGAAGGACAAGAACGGCGTGATCAAGGCGCAGTGGCCGACCGCCGTGCTGCTGCTGGCCGTGAACACGCTGCTGATGTACGCGTTCGTATTCCGCTTCTGACGAGATGAGATGCCCATGACCGACCGATTGACCCCCGAACTCGCCTCGAAATTCGCGTCGCTCGCGCTCGCGCACCTGACCCGCGAATATCCGAACAAGCTCACGCATTCGCTCGAAGGCCCGCACGACGTGCAGGGGCCGCGCGCGCTGCACCCGATCTTCTACGGCAGCTACGACTGGCATTCGTGCGTGCACGGCTACTGGCTCGTGCTGCGCCTGCTCGAACGCTACCCGGCGCTGCCGGAGGCCGAGCGGATCATCGCGGTCGTCGATGCACATTTCACCGACGCGAACGTCGCCGGCGAACGCGCGTATCTCGCGCTGCCGCACAACAGCGGCTTCGAGCGGCCTTACGGATGGGCCTGGCTGCTGGCGCTGTCGGCGCAACTGGAGCGGCTCGCGCTGAAGGGTGTGGTGCCGCAGGCCGCGCGCTGGACGAAGACGATGGTGCCGCTCACCGACCTGTTCGTGGCGCGTTTCGAGACCTTCCTGCCGAAGGCGACCTATCCGCTGCGGGTCGGCACGCACTTCAACACCGCGTTCGCGCTGGCGCTTGCGCTCGACTTCGCGCGCGCGACGCAGCGCGACGGGCTCGCGGCGCTGATCGTCGATACCGCGACACGCTGGCACCTGGACGATGTCGCGTGTCAGGCGTGGGAGCCGTCGGGCGACGAGTTCCTGTCGCCCGCGCTGATGGAGGCGGAGCTGATGCGGCGCGTGCTGCCGGCCGCCGAATTCGACGGCTGGTTCGCGCGTTTCCTGCCGGATCTCGCGCGCGGCGAGCCGGCGACGCTGTTCGTGCCGGCGACGGTCAGCGACCGCAGCGATGGCAAGATCGCGCACCTGGACGGGTTGAACCTGAGCCGCGCGTGGTGCCAGCGCTCGCTCGCCGGCGCGCTGCCGGACGGCGACGCGCGGCGCGCGAAGCTGATCGATGCGGCCGACCGGCATCTCGCGAGCGCGCTCGCGCACGTGGCCGGCGACTACATGGGCGAGCACTGGCTCGCGACGTTCGCGCTGCTGGCGCTCGACGCGTAACGCGCAAAACCCGCGCCGGCGGCAAGGTCATGCGAGCGCGGCTATACTCGCCGCTCGGGTCGCTGCGCGCCGCATGGGTTGCGTGCAGCGGCCATCCGCCAGTTCACCGCCTCGTCATGGACAAGCTGATTGCCTACGTCGCCGCGATCCACGGGCTCGCCGGCCCGGTTTCGATCGTGTCGCACGCCACGTCGCACGACCGCTGGACCGACGATGATGTCGAGGTCACGCGCGACGAAACCGAATACCGCTTCGACAACGGTGCGATCGTGCGCCGCTCGGTCGAGCAGGACCGCGCACCGTCGGACCTGCTGTGCGCCGAATGCTGGATCGACTACGACGTGGTCCGCCATCCCGATGCGCAGCCGATCAGCCCGTCGCGGCTGACGTTCGACAACGCGTGCCGGGAGACTTTCTGGCTGCGTTACCACCTGGCGTGAACCCGGGCGTGGGTGCCCGGGGCTGCGTCGGCGGCAACGCCGCCGACCACCGCGTCACTGATAGAAGTTGAGCGTGACCATCGCCGAACGGCCCGGCGCCCACGTCGCGTAGATCGGATACGCGCTCGCGTAATACTTCTTGTCGAACAGGTTCTGCACGTTCAGCTGAACGTCCATCGTCTTGTTCACGCGCCAGGTCGCGGCTGCGTCGAAGCGCGCATAGCCAGGCGTCCATTTCTTCGTCGTCGCCGACACCGACGCATAGGTCTGGCTCATCACCGTCGCGCCCGCGCCGAGCGTCAGCTTCGGCATCACGTCGTAGCTCGTCCACAGCGTGAAGTTGTGCTTCGGCACCATCACCATCGGCAGGCCCGACGCGCCGGGGCTGCCGGGGCCCGCGTCGGTCGTGATCGCGTTCAGGTACGAGTAGCCGCCGAACACGTGCCACTTCCGCGTCAGGTTGCCCGCGAAGCCGAATTCGAAGCCGCGCACGCGCTGCTTGCCTGCGTTGACGGTGTGGCCGAGCCCATCGCTGACGCGCGCATTGGTCTTTTCGGTCTGGAACAGCGCCGACGTCAGCGACAGCTGATCCTGCAGCACGTCCCATTTCGCGCCGACCTCGATGTTGCGCGAGCGCTCGGGCGCGAGGTCCTGGTTCGTCGCGGTGATCTGGTCGGTGCCGCCGCCCAGGCCCGCGTTCGAGCCCGGCGGGTTCGACGACGTGCCGTACGACGCGTACAGGCTCACGTTGGTCACCGGCTTGAACACGAGGCCGAACTGGTAGCTGAACAGGTTCGACGTGTTCGACAGGTCGGCCACGCCGGCCTGCTTGCCGGTCGTGTCGTAGCGGTCGAAGCGCAGCCCCGTGTTGAACTGCCAGTGCTCGGACAGCTTGACCGTGTCGAAGATGTACGCGGACACGGTATCGGTGCGTGTGTTCGTCGTCGGCCCGGGGAAGCTCTTGTCGCCGTTCAGCACGATGTTGCCGGTCCACGGCATGTTCGGGTTCCAGCCGCCGGCGAGCGGCGTGCAGTTGCCGGCCACTGAGCACGGGCCGCCCGTGCGGATGTTGTTGCCGGCCGAATCCGACACGAGGTAGCCCTCGTAGCGAGATTGCTCATGGCTGAACTCGACGCCGGCCGTCATCGTGTGCTTCATCCCGAACAGGCTCGCGCTGCCGGTCACTTCGGTCTGGTTCGAGAAGCTGTTGAGCGCGTACTTGCCGCTCTTCGCCTGCAAGCCGAGCAGGTTCGGGTTCGACGCGAGGATCTGCGGATTCGTCGCCACGTAGTCGAGCGTCGAGCGCCCGAACATCGTGGTGTTCTTCAGCTTCCAGTCGTCGTTGAGCTTGTGCTCGACGCGTACTTCGCCGGTGTCGGTCTGTCCGTAGCGATAGTCGCGCGTGTTCAGCCCGAAGAACTGCCCGCGATCGGTCGGCACCGGCGTGCCGCCCGATGCGCGGAACGGCACGCTGAAGTCCGGCATGTCGTACGAGTTCATGTGGTAGTAGCTGACCGTGACCGTGGTCGGCGTATTCAGCCCGAACACGATCGACGGCGCGACGCCCCAGCGCTTGTTGTACACGTCGTTGCGGCCGGCCTGGTTCGCGTCGTGGCCCATCACGTTCAGCCGCACGGCCGTCGTGTCGTTGATCTTGTGGTTCGCGTCGACCGTCGCGCGCTTGTAGCCTTCGGTGCCGAAGCCGATGCTGCTGTTGATGAAGTTGTCGTTCTGCGGCGTCTTCGTGACGATGTCGATGCTGCCGCCCACCGAGCCGCGGCCCGCGTACACGGAATCGGGGCCCTTGATCACGCTGATCTGCTCGACGGCGAACGTCTCGCGGTTCTGCACCCCCGAGTCGCGCATCCCGTCGACGAAGATCGAGTTGCGCGATTCGAAGCCGCGGATCACCGGACGGTCGGCCGACGGGTTCGCGGCCGCGTCGCCGCCGAGGAACGTGATGCCCGGCACCGAGCGCAGCGCATCCGCGAACGACGTGACGTTCTTCTCCTTCATCAGTTGCTCGGGGATCACCGTGACCGAGCGCGGCGTGTCGAGCAACGGCGCAGTGAACTTGTACGACGGCGAGCGCTTCACCTGCAGGTCCGACAGCGCGGTCGACTGGACCGCGATCGTCGGCAGCGTCGCCGGCGTATCGGCGGCGGCAGCCGGCTGGCCGGCAGCGGGGGCGGAAGCAGGAGCGGTTTCGGCGGAAGCGAGCAGCGGCGTCAGGAAAACGGAGCAGGTCAGCGCCGATACGAGGGCACGGGGCCTCGTCTTGAACTGGGCGGGCATATCGAGAGGCAGCGGAAATATCGGTGATCGGACGCGTCGTCGCGATGCCGGGGGCAGGCCCGTGACATCGAAAGACGTCAATGTAAATGCGTATGATTCGCGTTAGCGATCGCAATTCTACGAATTATTACGGAATCTGTAAACGATCGAATGGCTTCTGTACTGAATCGGTCAGGTTCTCGTGATCCGCGCGGTGGCTTTGCATCCGGTGCAACACCGCTTTTCATCGACCGATCGGCCCGGCGCACCGGCGAGTCGATACACTGCCGTACCGGTTGCAGGGGCCCCGGCGACCAGGCCCCGATGAAGGAGACAGCACAGATGGACACCCAACGCGCAGCGGTCGTGACGTACCGCGGCAATGCGATCGAGAACACGCACGGCGCCGATGTGGCGGTGGTGGATGCCGGCGGCAGGCTGTTGTTCCGGTTCGGCGATCCGTTCCGGATGACGCTCGCGCGCTCGGCGGCGAAGCCGGCCCAGGCGCTGTCCGTGATCGAGACCGGCGCGCCCGAGCGGTTCGGCTTCGACGACGCGGACATCGCGCTGATGTGCGCGTCGCACAGCAGCGAGGAGCGGCACATCGCGCGCACGCGGGCGATGCTGTCCAAGGTCGACGCGCAGGAGTCGGATTTGCGGTGCGGCGGCCATGCGCCGTTGTCCGACGCGGTGTACCGGTCCTGGATCAAGCGCGACTACACGCCGACCGGCGTCTGCAGCAACTGTTCGGGCAAGCATGTCGGGATGCTGGCCGGCGCGCGGGCGATCGGCGCCGCGATCGCCGACTACCATCTGCCGGACCATCCGATGCAGGTGCGCGTGAAGCAGGTGGTCGCGGATGCGTGCGGCCTGCGCGACGACGAGGTCGACTGGGCGATCGACGGCTGCAACCTGCCGACGCCGGCGTTCTCGCTCGATCGCCTCGCGCGTCTTTATGCGTCGCTGGCTGACGGCGCGGATACGGTGGAAGCCAGCGGTGCAGCGGTCAGCGACCGCGTGCGTGCGCTGGCGCGCATCCACCATGCGATGACGGCCCATCCGGAGCTGGTGGCCGGGGAAGGGCGCTACTGCACGGAGTTGATGAACGCATTCGAAGGGCAGGTCGTCGGCAAGCTCGGCGCGGATGCGTGCTACGGGATCGGCGTGCGCGCATCGGCGCGCACGCGGCAACTCGGCGCCGACGGTGCGCTCGGCATCTCGGTGAAGATCGGGGACGGCAACATCGACGTGCTGTACATGGTGGTCAGCGAACTGCTCGAGCGGCTGCAGATCGGCACCGCCGCGCAGCGCGCGCGGCTGGCCGCGTTCCATCGGCCGCGGATGCTGAACACGCAGGGTGTCGAGATCGGCCGCGCGACGTTCCCGTTCGAATTGCAGCCGGCCTGAACGGCGCGATCGCGCCGATGTCGCCCGCGCGCCATGCGTGCGGCGCACATCGGCGCTTGCGGGCTGACCGGCGCGGCAACGATCGCAGGCGCTATGCGCCCGCGCTGCGAATCTTCGTCAGCTCTGCTTCCGACAACTCGCCGATGTCCGCGAGATGCTCCGCGAGAAAGTCTTTCAGCACGCGCAGCTTCGCCGAACTGCGCCGGTTCGCCAGATACGCGATATAGATGAACTCGCCGGTCAGCTTGTTCTGCAACCGGTAGCGCGGCAGCACGGCCTCGAGCCGGCCGCTCGCGAGCAGGTCGCGCACCAGCCAGATCTCGAACTCGGCGATGCCGAGCCCCGCGCAGGTCGCCTCGAGCAGCAGCTCCGAGTGATCGGTGACGAGGTTGCCGGCCGGCAGCACGCTATGCCGTGCGTCGCCGGCCACGAGTTCCCAGCGCGGATCGCCTTCCGGATGCACGTAGCGCAGGCAGTTGTGCCGCTGCAGGTCATCAGGCGTCGCGGGGCGCCCGCAACGATCGAGATAGCCGGGCGTCGCGCACAGGATGCTGTCGTTGCGCGATAGCCGGTGGACGACGAGGTTGTCCAGATAGTTCTCGCCCTCGTGAATGTCGAGGTCGAACCCGCCGGCGACGAGATCGTTGTGGTTGTCGGTGAGCCGCACGTCGAGCTGGATCGTCGGGTAGCGCGCGAGAAACGGCGCGATCAGCGGCGCGAGATGGCGGCGACCGAACGCGACCGGCGCGGTGAGCTTGAGCGGCCCGCTCGGCCGCGCATTGAGCTCGGCGACGACGCGCAGCGTGTCGTCGAGATCGGCGATCAGCGTGACCGCGCGCTCCAGGTAGATGTGGCCGGCCTCGGTCAGCGTCACGCTGTGCGTCGAGCGATGCAGCAACGCCACGCCCAGCGCCTCCTCGATCGCCGTGATCTTGCGCGCGACGGTCGACGTCGATACGTGCATCTCCTTCGCGACCGCGGAAAAACTCCCCATGTCGACGACTCGCACGAACGCGCGCATCGCACCGAGGTGATCGATGCCGGTGTCTCTCGCTGCTGTTTTCATTCGTTTCTCGCTGTTGCGTCCCACGCAAAACCGCTTTCGATAATACAGAGGCGAGCTTCTTTATGCAAAGGCATAGAATGCGATCCCGTCGTACCGGGAAGCGGCGAACGCAGCCGGTTTCCCGCGGCGGCACGGGACATTTCAGGAGGGGCACCATGACGGAAAACGGCTTCCGCGTCGAAGCAGATCTTTTAGGGAAACGAAGCATTCCGGATTCGGCGTACTACGGCGTCCATACGCTGCGCGCGAAGGAGAACTTCGACATTTCGGGGCGCACGATCGCGTCGCTGCCGTACCTGGTCATGGCGCTCGCGGCCGTGAAGGAAGCCGCGGCCGATGCGAACTGCGAGCTCGGGCTGCTGCCGCGCGCGTATCGCGACGCGATCGCCGCCGCGTGTGTCGAGATCCGCGAAGGCCGGCTGCACGACCAGTTCGTGGTGGACATCATCCAGGGCGGGGCCGGCACGTCGACCAACATGAACGCGAACGAGGTGATCTGCAACCGCGCGCTCGAACTCATGGGGCATGCCCGCGGGCAGTACGAATACCTGCATCCCAACGAGCACGTGAATCTCGCGCAGAGCACGAACGACGTCTATCCGACCGCGATCCGGATCGCGACCTGCTTCGCGGTCGAACACCTGCTCGAGGCGATGGCGCGCCTGCGCGATGCGTTCGCGGAGAAGGCCGACGCGTTCGCGGGCTTCCTGAAGCTCGGCCGCACGCAGTTGCAGGACGCTGTGCCGATGACGCTCGGCCAGGAGTTCTCGACCTACGCGGTGATGGTGACGGAGGACATCGCGCGCCTGCAGGAAGCCGGCTTGCTGATGCGCGAGATCAATCTCGGCGCGACCGCGATCGGCACCGGCATCACTGCGCATCCGCAGTACGCGGAGCAGGCGCTGGCCGCACTGCGCCGCATCACCGGGCTCGACCTGAGCACCGCGCCGAACCTGATCGAAGCGACGCAGGATTGCGGCGCGTTCGTGCAGATCTCGGGCGTGCTGAAGCGGATCGCGGTCAAGCTGTCGAAGATCTGCAACGACCTGCGGCTGCTGTCGAGCGGCCCGCGCGCGGGCTTCGGCGAGATCAACCTGCCGCCGGTGCAGGCCGGCTCGTCGATCATGCCGGGCAAGGTGAACCCGGTGATTCCGGAAGTCGTGAACCAGGTCGCGTTCGAGGTGTTCGGCAACGACCTGACGGTGACCTTCGCCGCCGAGGCCGGGCAGCTGCAGCTCAACGCGTTCGAGCCGGTGATCGCGAGCGCGCTGTTCCGCAGCTTCAGCCACCTGACGGCCGCGTGCACGACGCTCGCGGGCCGCTGCGTGAGCGGCATCACCGCGAACCCCGAGCGGCTGCGCGACACGATGGAGCGTTCGGTCGCGCTCGCCACTGCGCTGAACCCGTACATCGGTTACAAGCGCGCGACCGCGGTGGCCGCCGAGGCGCACGAGAGCGGCAAGTCGATCCGCGAGGTCGTGCTGGCTCACCAGTTGATGACCGACGCGCAACTGGACGAGGCGCTGCAGCCCGAAGCGCTGATCCGCCCGCGCGCGTACTGATTCCGGCCGCGCGGCGCCGGCGCGAGTCGCCGGCGGCTCGCGCGCAGCCGTTCCCGCGGCGCCCGTCGACGGGCGCGACACATCAAGAAACGGAGACACACCATGAAGCACGCCAGCGAGCGCCCGGCCGATACGGCCGGCGGCGCGGATTCCCGTCATGCCGACCGCGATGCGATGTTCGCGTCGCACGAAGCCGGCTATGCGAAGCATCTGAAACCCCGCCACGTGCAGATGATCGCGATGGGCGGTGCGATCGGCACCGGTCTTTTTCTCGGCGCGGGCGGCCGCCTGCAGAGCGCGGGGCCTGCGCTGGCCGTCGTATATCTCGTGTGCGGCGTGTTCGCGTTCCTGATCATGCGCGCGCTCGGCGAGCTCGTGATGCACCGGCCGACCAGCGGCGCGTTCGTGTCGTACGCGCGGGAGTTCATGGGCGAGCGCGCGTCGTTCGTCGCGGGCTGGATGTACTACCTGAACTGGGCGACCACCGGCATCGTCGACATCACCGCGGTCGCGATCTACATGAAGTACTGGGCCGTGTTCTCGGACGTGCCGCAGTGGGTGTTCGCGCTCGGCGCGCTGGGGATCGTGTCGGTGATGAACATGATCGGCGTGAAGGTGTTCGGCGAGATGGAGTTCTGGTTCTCGATCGTCAAGGTGGGGACGCTCGCGTTGTTCCTCGCGGTCGGCGCGGTGTTTCTCGCGAGCGGTCATCCGGTCGCCGGCCAGCTGCCGGGGCTGCACCTGGTCGCGGATCATGGCGGGATCTTTCCGCACGGCATCCTGCCGGCGGTGCTGATCGTGCAGGGCGTCGTGTTCGCGTACGCGAGCATCGAGCTCGTCGGCGTCGCGGCGGGCGAGACCGCCGATGCGCGCAAGGTGCTGCCGAAGGCGATCAACAGCGTGATGTGGCGTATCGCGCTGTTCTACGTGGGCTCGGTCGTGCTGCTGACGATGCTGCTGCCGTGGACCGCCTACAGTGCGCACGAAAGCCCGTTCGTCACGTTCTTCGGCAAGCTCGGCGTGCCGTACGTCGGCACGGTGATGAACGTCGTGGTGCTGACCGCCGCGCTGTCGAGCCTGAACTCCGGCCTCTATTCGACCGGGCGCGTGCTGCGTTCGCTCGCGATGGGCGGCTCGGCGCCGCGCTTCGTGTCGCGGATGAACGCGCGCGGCGTGCCGTACGGCGGGATCCTGGTCACGGTCGCGGTCAATGCGATCGGCGTGCCGTTGAACTACATCGTGCCGGCGCAGGCGTTCGAGATCGTGCTGAACATGGCGTCGCTCGGGATCATCACGACCTGGGGCTTCATCGTGATGTGCCAGATCCTGTTCCGCCGCGCGGTCAATCGCGGCGAGCTGAGCCCGGTGTCGTTCCGGATGCCGGGCGCGCCGTTCACGTCGTGGCTCACGCTCGGGTTTCTCGTCACCGTGCTGGTGCTGATGGCGTTCGACTACCCGGGCGGCACGTGGACCGTCGGGATGATTCCGGTGGTCGTGCTCGCGCTGGTGGTCGGCTGGAAGCTGGCGAAGCGCGGCGCCGCGCGTGAAGCGGCCGCCGCCGCCGCGCCGATCGGCGCCGATCCGGCGAGCAACGTCTGACGATACCGACGATCCGCACGGGCGGGGCGACCGCCCGGTGCGCTCAGTTCAACCCGGCGCGTGCGCCGACCCAGCGGCTGAAGTCGCCGGCCATCTCGGCCGTGAGCCCGTGGCCGGCGTCGTAGAGCCGCGTATCGTGCGTGACGCCGAGCGCCGTCAGCTTCGCGTCGGCCGTGGTGGCCCACGCGACCGGCAGCTTGTCGTCGAAGCGGCCGTGCATCACCAGCCCGTGCAGCGGGCTCAATGCATCCCGCGGCGCGATCAGCGGATCGATCTCGGGCAGGATGCGCCCGCACAGCACCGCGAACGCGGCGACGTCAGCCGGTGCCGTGAGCGCGACACTCGCGCTCATGATGCCGCCCTGGCTGAAGCCGGCGATCACGGCCGGCAATGCGGGGTTTTCGCTCGACGCGTCGCGGGCGCTCAACGCACGCAGCAGCGCGATCAGCTGCACGCGGCTCGCATCCGCGCGGGCCGCATCGATTTCCGGGCCGTTCGGGCCGAAGCGCACCGGAAACCACGCGTGCTGGTTCGGGCCGAACGTCAGCGGGCCGCGCACGAATGCGATTTCGATGCGGGGATCGATCGTGCCGGCCAGGTTCAGCAGGTTGGTTTCGTTGCCGCCGACGCCGTGCAGCAACAACAGGCGGCCCGCGGGGCGGCCGGCGGCCGGGCGCAGCCGGTACTGAAGGCCGGATTCGGAGTCGGTGGTCAGCGGCAGGACGTCGGTCATTGCTAGGGTCCGGTAGGGGAATGAACCGACAGTCTAGAGCGCACGGACGGGGAGGTGAATCGCCGGATGGCGATTGATTATTTCCTGTCTGGAATGAATCGACTGGATTGAACGATGTTCGTCAGGATCGGGTGCGGCTTCGGAGACGGTAGCGGATCTGATGGCTTCGACGAAACAGTTCGAAGCCAACCAAGCCAAAGCGGCACGGCTTCCCGACGATACCGGGTTCCAGGCCGGCAATTCCCGTGAATCCGGGCGGAGCGCAGTGAGCACGAACAAGCCGGTTCCGGAGAGTCGGGCGTGGTTGTTGCCTTTGATCGGACCGGTAGATCCGGACTTTGAACACGTACTCACCATGCGGCCCGTTAATTCAGACGGGAGCGGATGCATCTGACCTTGCAGCAACGAGACGTCAGGATACGGATGCATTGGTGCTCCCGGAGCACGGACATCACCGCAACCGAATCACCGTCGACTTCAACTCCGTGTATTTCTCCAGCGCATGCAGCGAGTTGTCGCGCCCGTTGCCCGACTCCTTGAAGCCGCCGAACGGGAAGTTCATGTCGTCGGTTTCCTCGTAACCGTTCACCCACACCGTACCGGCCCGCAGCCGGCGCGCGGTTTCATGCGCGGTCGTCAGGTTTGCCGTCCACACCGAGGCCGCGAGCCCGTAGCGCGTGTCGTTCGCGAGCGCGACGGCCGTATCCAGATCGTCGAATGCCGTGACCGCGAGCACGGGCCCGAAAATCTCCTCGCGCACGATCCGCGCATCGGCACGCGGACAGTCGAACACGGTCGGCTCGACGTACTGGCCGCCGCTGGCAGTGCGCGCGCGCTTGCCGCCCGTGATCAGCGTCGCTTCGTCGCGGCCGGCGTCGACGTAGCCGAGCACGCGCTCGACCTGCGCGGCATCGATCAGGCTGCCCATCCGGGTGTCGGGCGACAGCGGATCGCTGGGTGCGTACTCGGGCGCGATCGCGAGCACGCGCGCGACGAGTGCGTCACGAATCGCGCGATGGACGAGCAGCCGCGAGCCGGCCGTGCACATCTGCCCGGTGTTGTAGAACACCGCATGCGCGACGGTGCGCGCCGCGCGTTCGAGATCGGGGCAGTCGGGCAGCACGATCTGCGGCGACTTGCCGCCGAGCTCGAGCCACACGCGCTTCAGGTTCGAATCGGCCGCGCAGCGCGCGACCTGGTGGCCGACCGCGGTCGAGCCGGTAAACGCGATGCAGTCGACGTCCGGATGCCGCGCGAGTGCTTCGCCCGCGTCGCCGAAGCCCGGCAGCACGTTCAGCACGCCGGCCGGCAGCCCGGCCTGCGCGGCCAGCGCCGCGAGCCGCAATGCACTGAGCGGCGATTTCTCGGACGGCTTCAGTACGACGCTGTTGCCGGCCGCGAGCGCGGGCGCGCATTTCCACATCGCGATCATCGCGGGGAAATTCCACGGAACGACCGCCGCGACCACGCCGATCGGCTCGCGTGTGACGAGCCCGACGAGATGCGCGTCCGCTGGCGCGACTTCGCCACCGGTCTTGTCGATCGCCTCGGCGAACCACTCGGCGCAGTACGCGGTGGACGGAATGTCGATCGTGGTCGTATCGCCGATCGGCTTGCCGGTGTCGAGCGTTTCGAGCAGCGCGAGATCGTCCGCGTGTTCGCGGATCAGCGCGGCCCAGCGCAGCAGCACGCGCTTGCGTTCGCGCGGCGACGCGTCGCGCCACGTGCCGCGTTCGAAAGCGCGCCGCGCGGCCGCGACCGCGAGGTCGGCGTCGGCCTGACGGCAATGTGCGACCTGCGCGAGCACGCGGCCGTCGATCGGGCTCGTGCATGTGAAGGTGGCACCGTCGTGCGCGTCGCGGAACGCGCCGTCGACGAATGCGCGGGAATCGATGTCGAGCTGGCCGGCGCGGCTGCGCCAGTCGTCGTGCGTCTGCATGGGAAGGCTCCGTCGTGGTTCGGCGTGGTCAGCGGGAAGCGGAAGAAGCGGAAGAAGCGGAAGAAGCAGGGGCAGCGCGGCGGATCGCGATCGCGCGGCCCGCGTGTGGCTCGCGTGGCGCGCGCGCATGTTCGGCGTGAATCGCGTCCAGATGCCGGCGGATTGCATCGGGGAACGGCGTCGAGCGCTTCGCGCGCATGTCCACGTGGGTCAGCAGCTGTTCGCCGGTCGCGAGCTGCGCGCCGGTCGTCGCGTGATGCATCGAATGGAATACGTGCAACCTGCGGTCGTCCACGTCGAGCAGCCTGACCGTGAGCCGCAGCGGCTCGCCGAGCATCGCTTCGCGCAGGTGGCGGATGTGCGTTTCCGCGGAATAGATCGAGCAGCCGGCTTCGCGATAGCCGTCGTCGATGCCGAAGTAGCGGAAGAACGCGTCGCTGCTGTCGCCGAACACGAGCAGGTAGCACGATTCGCTCATGTGGCCGTTGTAGTCGACCCACTCGGGCTGCACGGTGCAGCGATGCAGTGCGAGCGGCGTCGCGATCGGCGCGCCGGGATCGTACGGGCGCGACTTCTGTCCTTCGTAGGCCGAGCGCAGGCGCGGCTCGGCGGCGGGGCTGAGATGGGTCGTCATCCAGTGCACTCCGGGGTTCGGAACGGGCCCGCACGTCGTCCGCGGGGGCTGCCGGTCGATGTTATGACGGGTTGAACGTTTTTTCAATAATGAAATCGCCGATGGGTGTAAACACCGGTACGGATCGACCTCTCCGTCAATTGAACATTCATTCAACTGAACCTATACTCGCCAGCGCCGCGGTGCCGAAGCGAAGCAGGCGGGCGGCGTTCACGCACAACGAAAAATCGAGCCGCCGCGCGCGGCAACCGGAGACACCGCAAATGAAGAAGCGCTTCCTGCTGGCCGGCATGATGTCGGTGATGGTCCACGGCTACGCCCATGCCCAGAGCAGCGTCACGCTGTACGGGATCATCGACGGCGGCATCACCTACGTGAACAACACGGGCGGTGCACATGCGTACCTGTTCGACGACGGCGTGTCGTACGGCAACCGCGTCGGCCTGATGGGCACCGAGGATCTCGGCGGCGGCAACAAGGCGGTGTTCAAGCTCGAGAGCGGTTTCCGGCTCGGCACCGGTCGGCTGAACCAGGGCGGCGCGATGTTCGGGCGGCAGGCCTACGTCGGGCTCGGCAACGACTGGGGCACGCTGACGTTCGGCAACCAGTACGACTTCGCGTTCGACTTCACGGCCGCGTACAACGTCAGCGCGTTCGGCAGCGGCTACGGCGTGCACCTCGGCGATTTCGACCGCCAGAGCGGCGACCGGCTGCAGAACGCGGTGAAATTCGTCAGCAACAGCTTCCACGGGCTCGTGGTCGGCGGCATGTATTCGTTCAGCAACGACGCGGGCAGCTTCCACGACGGCAGCGCATGGAGCGTGGGCGCAAGCTATACGCACGGCGATTTCTCGGCGGGCGGCAACTACACGCGGCTCAATGCACCGCGCGGGCTCGCGGCGCTCGATCCGTATGCGCAGATGGGCGTGAGGACGATGCTCGGGCAGACGGTCGCGACGGTCGATCCGGCGACGGGCGCCGTCACTGACCTGCACGACTCGACGCCGTTCGCGATCGACTCGCAATCGATCTTCGGGATCGGCGCCTCGTACACGCTCGGCAAGCTGACGCTCAACGCGGACTTCAGCAACACGACGTTCAAGGGTTACGGGCAATCGTCGACGATGCGCGTGTACGAGGCGGGCGGCGTGTACCAGGCGACCGTGCCGCTGTCGCTCGTCGCGGGCTACCAGTACACGACGTTCGAAGGCCATCACTGGCACGAAGTCGCGCTCGGCGCGCATTACGCGCTGTCGAAGCGCACCGACGTGTATGCGGCGGTCGACTGGATGCGCGCGTCGAACGGCGTCGACGCGGTGATTGGCTACAGCTTCGCGCCGTCGACGAGCCGCACCCAGGCCGCCGCGCGCATCGGCATGCGGCATAATTTCTGATCCTTTCTCGTTCCCGGGCCGGATACGGCCGGCCCCGTCGATCATGTCCGATCCATCCTCGAACGGCGACGTCGTCGCCGCGCTGCGCGACGCGCTCGGCGCCGATTGCGTGAGCACCGGCGACGCGATCGGCGCGCGCCATTTCACCAACTACGGCGAAGCAGCCGGCGTGCGGCCGCGCGCGCTGCTGCGCCCACGCAGCGTCGACGACGTGAGCCGCGCGCTCGCGATCTGCTGCGCGTACCGGCAGACCGTCGTGCCGCAGGGCGGGATGACCGGGCTCGCGGCCGGCGCCGAGCCCGGTGCGCAGGACGTCGTGCTGTCGCTCGAACGCATGAAGGGTGTCGCCGAGATCGACGCGGATGCGGCCACCGTCACCGCGTGGGCCGGCACCACCCTGCAGGACCTTCAGGAAGCGGTAGACGAAGCGGGCTTCGCGCTCGGCATCGATCTCGGTGCGCGCGGGTCGTGCCAGATCGGCGGCAACGTCGCGACCAATGCGGGCGGCAATCGTGTGATCCGCTACGGCACGACGCGCGAGCAGGTGCTGGGCCTCGAGGTCGTGCTGGCCGACGGCACCGTGCTGAGTTCGCTGAACAAGATGCTGAAGAACAACGCGGGCTACGACCTGCGGCAGATCTTCGTCGGCAGCGAAGGAACGCTCGGCGTCGTCACGCGGGTCGTGCTGCGGCTGCATCCTCGGCTCGCCGCACCGTCGACCGCGCTGTGCGCGGTGCGCGATACGGCCGCAGCGCTCACGCTGCTGCGCGAGGCGCGCGCCGCGTGTGCGGACTTGCTGAGCTTCGAGGCGATGTGGCCGGCGTTCTACGGCTACGTGTGCGAGCACACGCCCGGCATGCGCGCGCCGCTGCCGGCGGACGACGGCGTCAAGGTGCTGATCGAATGCGCGAGCGGCGAGGCCGCACCGACGGCCGAACGGTTCGAAGCCGTGCTGGCCGACTGGCTCGAGCGCGAATTGATCGACGATGCTGCGCTCGCGCAGACCGCGGCCGACGCACAGGCATTCTGGACGGTGCGAGAAGGGCTTGCGATCGACAATCTGCCTGGCCTCGTCAATTTCGACGTCGGGATTCCGCCGCGCGAGACGGCGGCCTTCATCGACGCGTGCGATCGCGCGCTGAAGGCCCGCTGGCCCGGTGCGCACGTGTTCTTCTTCGGCCACCTCGGCGACAGCAACCTGCACGTGTGCGTGTCGGCACCGTACGCGGCGGGCGAGAGCGCGCACGACGTCGACGCGGTGCTGTATCCGCTCGTGCGCGACGCGGGCGGCTCGGTGTCGGCCGAGCACGGGATCGGCCGCTACAAGCGCGACTGGCTCGGCTGCTCGCGCAGCGACGCCGAGATTGCTGCTATGCGCCGCCTGAAGCACGCGTTCGATCCGCTCGGGCTGCTCAATCCCGGCAAGGTGATCTGAGCGACGTAGTGTGCTTCATCGTCGACAAGCCACGGCCCGCTCGCGTAGCGCGTGAGCGGGCCGTGGCGTTTCATGCCGGCGTCACGCGTCGAGCCTCACCAGCGCATCGACGGCCACCGCGCCGCGTTCCATCACGAGCAGCGGATTGACGTCGAGCTCGACGAGCGTATCGGCATGTGCCTGCGCGAAGCGCGCGATCGCCATCACGTTCGCGACCACCGCGTCGAGATCGGCCTTTGGCCGCCCGCGATAGCCGGTCAGCAGCGGGCCGAGCTTCAACCCGAGCAGCGCGTCGCGCACGTCGCTTTCGCGCACCGGCAGCAGCAGCGTCGCGGTGTCGCGGATCAGCTCGACCAGCACGCCACCGGAGCCGAGCACCAGCGCGAGGCCGAAATTCGGCTCGCGCTTCACGCCGACGATCAGTTCGAGCAGCGGCGCGTCGGCCATTTTCTCGACGAGGATGCGCTCGACGCGCACGTCGGGCGCGTAACGGGCGACCTGTTCGGTCATCCGCCCGACCGCCGCGGCGACGGCCTCGGGCGACGCGAGCTTCAGCGCGACCGCGCCGGCCTCGGTCTTGTGCGGCAGGCGCTCGCTGACGACCTTCACGCAGACCGGAAAGCCGAGCCGCTGTGCGGCGGCTGGCGCATCGGCGGGCGCGACGCATTCGGCCGGCGGCACGTCGAGCCCGTGCGCGGCCAGCATCCGCTTGCTCGCCCATTCGTCGTGCAGCGTCGCGGTGCCGTCGCCGCCGTTGCCGGCCCGCAGCACCGGCAGCGCGTTCAGCGCATCGGCGTCGAGCACGCGGCGCCGCGTGTCGCCGTAGGTCATCGCCGCGCCGATCGCGTCGAGCCCGTCGGCGAGCCCCTGCAGCGGCGCGATGCCGGCCGCGGCCATGCGCGCCGCGTGGTCGGGCGGCGTCAGGTCCGGGAACACCGAGATCACCGCGCCGACCACGCCGTGCTGGCGTGCGGACGCCGCGAATGCGTTCGCCGCGATGTCGCACAGCGGCCGCTCGCCGGTCGCTTCCTGCGGATAGTCGAGGATCATCGCAGCCGCGCCCGGGCGGTCGGCCAGGAGCGCGTCGCAGCACGCGCGCATCTTGCCGGGGTCGCCCCACGGCGTCGTCGTGAAATCGAGCGGGTTCGCGATCGTCGCGTAGGCGGGCAGCACGTTGCCGAGCGCGTCGCGGCCCGCGTCGCGGACTGGCGGGAATTCGATGCCGCGCGCTTCGCCGAGATCCGCGACGAGCCCTGCGTCGCCGCCGGATGTCGCCAGCGCGGCGAGCGTGCGGCGCTCGGGAACGCCGGCGATCGCGAGCAGCTTCAACGTCTCGACGAGGCCGACCGGGTCCTTCACGCGGATCACGCCGAGCCGCCGGAACAGCGCGTCGTACAACGCGTCCGAACCCGCGAGCGAGCTCGTGTGGCTCATCGCGAGCTGCGCGCCGAGCGTCGACGTGCCGCTCTTCAGCGCGACGATCGGCACGCCGTGCGCGAGTGCGCGGGCGGCGGCCTCGCTGAACGCGCGCACGTCCTTCAGCCCTTCGAGATGCACGCCGATCGCGCGGATGCGCGGCTCGTCGACGAACGCATCGACGAGCCGCGCGATGTCGACCGACGCCTGGTTGCCGACGCTGGCCAGGTACGCGAATGGCACCGAGCGTGCGCTCATCGACAGGTTGTACGCGAGGTTGCCGCTCTGCGTGATCACCGCGACGCCCGATTCGACGCGCGGCGCGCCGTGCGCGACCGGCCACAGCGCGCAGCCGTTCAGCCCGTTGATCAGCCCGTAGCAATTCGGTCCGAGCACGGCCATGTCGCCGGCCGCGTCGACCAGCGCCTGCTGCAGCACGGCGCCGTCGGCGCCGGTTTCGGAGAAGCCCGACGCATACACGATCGCACCGCCGGCGCCGCGTTCGGCGAGCGCGCGCACGACGTCGATCGCCTGGCGCGCAGGCACCGCGACGAACACGGCGTCCGGCGCGGCGGGCAGGTCGGCAACGCTCGCATGGCAGCGCACGCCGTCGATCTCTGCATGGTTCGGATTGACGAGCCAGATGTCGCCGGCATAGCCGTAATCGCGACAGCGCTGCACGGCGCCCGCGATGCCGCGTCCGCCGACGAACGCGATGCTGGCTGGCTCGAGCAGCCGGCGCAAATTGGCCGCGGCGGCCGCGCGGCGATCCCTGACTGCGGGAGAGGAGGTCATGAAAGGTCCTTTCGGAACGCGCGCCGGACGTGCCGGCGCGACGGTTCACGTCAGCTGTAGCGTCGGAGGATTTCCTTGGACAGGATGTGGCGCTGGATCTCGGACGTACCTTCCCAGATGCGCTCGATGCGCGCATCGCGCCAGAAGCGCTCGATCGGCAGTTCGTCCATCAGCCCCATGCCGCCGTAGATCTGCACCGCGTGATCGGTCACGCGGCCGAGCGTCTCGGTCGCCAGCAGCTTTGCGAGCGCGGCGTCGCCGTCGGTCATCGTGCCCTGATCGAGCTTCTGCGCGGTGTAGAGCGTGACGAGTTCCGCCGCGCGGATCTCGGTCTGCATGTCGGCGAGCTTGAACGACGTGCCCTGGAAATCGCCGATGCGCTTGCCGAACTGGTGACGCGTCGCGGCCCATTCAGCGGCCATCTCGAACGCGCGCTGCGCGCGGCCGATGTTGTTCGCGGCGACCATCACGCGGCCGGCCGTCAGCCAGTCGTTCGCGAGCTCGAAGCCGCGATGCTCTTCGCCGAGGATCTGCGCGGCGCTCACGCGGCAGTCGCTCAGGAAGATCTCCGACTGGTGGTAGCCACGCAGGCTCGTGCAGTGCGGGCCGCGCCGCACGGTCATGCCCGGCGTGTCCTTGTCGATCAGGAAGCAGGTCACGCGCTTGCGCTTCTGGCCGCGCACTTCCTCCTCCCCGGTGACGGCGAACAGGATCACGAAGTCGGCCGTATCCGCGTGGCTGATGAAGTGCTTGCTACCGTTGATCACGTAGTCGTCGCCGTCGCGCACCGCACGCGTGCGGATGCCCATCGCGTCGGAGCCGGCGCCCGGCTCGGTCAGCGCGAAGCAGTCGACGCGCTCGCCGCGCACGGCCGGCTTCAGGTAGCGCTCGATCTGGTCGCCCTTGCACGCCATCAGGATCTTGCTCGGCCGCGCGACGAACACGTGCAGCGCCCAGCTCGTGCGGCCGAGCTCGCGCTCGACCAGCGCCTGCGTCACGTAGTCGAGGCCGGGCCCGCCGGCGCTCTCGGGCATGTTGAACGCGTAGAAGCCGAGCTCGAGCGACTTGCGGCGGATCGAATCGGCGAGTTCGGGTGGCACGTCGTCCGCGCGATCGACCGCGAATTCATGAGGCTGCAGTTCCTTCTCGACGAACTGACGCAGCGACGTCACCAGCATTTCCTGCTCATGGGTCAGCGAAAAATCCATGAATCATCTCCCGACAAAATGAGGTGCGCGCCCCTCGACCGACGCGCGTAGCGCTTCCTGGCCGTCCTCGCTGTGACCGCAAGCGACGCCGGCTGCGAGCTCGCCGCGCAACTGCTCGGCGAGGGTATGCGTGAGCGACTGCGCGAGCAGCGCCTTGGTATGGCCGAACGCGACGCTCGGCCCCTGTGCGAGACGCGCGGCGAACGCGGCGACGTGCTGTGCGAAATCATCGGCGTCGACGACTTCGGACACGAGCCCGGCCGCGAGCGCGTCCTGCGCGTTCCAGCGTTCGTTCAGGAAGATGAAGCGGCGTGCGACGTCGGGGCGCGCGACGCGCGGCAGGAACCAGCTTCCGCCCATGTCGGGGCTGTAGCCCATGCCCGTATACCCGCAGCGCAGCGTCGCGGCCGTGCTGGCGATGCGGAAGTCGCACGCGAAGCCGATGTCGGTGCCGGCGCCGACCGTCGAGCCGTTCAGCGCGGCGATCGTGGGGCGCGGAAATGCGGCGAGCGCCTGCACGAAGCGGTGCGCGCGCTCGGTCCACCCGTAGGTGTCGAGTTCGCCGTTGCGCTCGGCCTCGGCCCATTCATCGACGTCGGCGCCCGCACAGAACGCGCTGCCGGTGCCGGTCAGCACGACGCAGCGCACGGCCGGATCGTGCGCGAGCGCGTCGAGCGTCTCGCGCAGAAAGTCGAGATGCGGCCGAGCGAGCGAATTGCGTTTCGCCGGGCGGTTCAGGCGAAGGGTCACGACGCCGTCGTGCCGTTCGATTCGGATGTCCTCGATGCTCATGCTGATCACTGTCTCCTGGTCGTTTTGTATCGGGGTTGTGTCAGAGCCGGCAAGGGTCGCCGCTACTTGCGGACCGCATTTCGGCATAGTATAAGTTCTGTTAAATGAACGTTCAACCCAATTGTGAGTCGACCAGGAGACACACGATGAGCGCGGTGATGGAGACGTCGGCAGGTGTGGAGGAGGGAAGGCCCGGTGCGCACCCGGCATCCGCGGGGCGCATCGCGAGCGGTGCGGGGCTGCAGATCGATCGCGTGTCGAAGCGCTACGGCAGCGTGCACGCGCTGCGGGAGACGACGCTCGACATCCCTCGCGGCGAATTCCTGACGATCCTCGGGCCGTCGGGTTCGGGCAAGACGACGCTGCTGACGATCGTCGCGGGCTTCGAGCATCCGAGCACCGGCGACCTGCGCGTCGGCGGCCGCAGCATCGTCGCGTTGCCGCCGGAGAAGCGCAACTTCGGGATGGTGTTTCAGGGCTATGCGCTGTTTCCGCACATGACAGTCGAGCAGAACGTTGCGTATCCGCTGATGGTGCGCAAGCAGAAGGGGCCCGACGCGGTGAAGCGCGTGAAGGCCGCGCTCGAGCTCGTGCGGCTCGGCCAGCTCGCGGATCGCCTGCCGCGCCAGTTGTCGGGCGGCCAGCAGCAGCGCGTCGCGATCGCGCGTGCACTGGTGTTCGATCCCGATCTCGTGCTGCTCGACGAACCGCTCGGCGCGCTCGACCGCAAGCTGCGCGGCGAGGTGCAGGTCGAGCTGAAGGCGCTGCACGAACGGCTCGGCGCGACGTTCCTGTTCGTCACGCACGACCAGGAGGAAGCGCTGTCGATGTCCGACCGGATCGCGATCATGCGCGACGGCCGGCTCGAGCAGATCGGCACGCCGGACGGGCTGTACGAGCAGCCGGCCAACCGCTTCGTCGCCGATTTCCTCGGCAAGAGCAACTTCATCGAAGGCGTTGCGCTCGGCGGCGATGCGGCGGCGACGCATTACCGCGTCGGCGATGCGCGGTTCGTCGCGCCTGGATGCGGCGCGCGGGCCGACGAACCGCTGCTGTTCGCATTGCGCCCGGAGAAGGTCGCCGTGTCGGCGACCTCGTGCGGTGGTGTGCACAACGAAGTGCCTGGCCGCATCCGTCACTGGAGCTACTTCGGTTCGTCGTACCGCTTCGAGATCGAGACGCCGGTGCTCGGCTGCATGACGGCCGACGTGCCCGCGTGGCGCGGGCTCGCGTCGCCGCGCACGGGCATGGACGTGTTCGTGCAGTGGGAACGCGACGCGACGTGCCGGATCACGGCCGACTGACGCGGCGAACCTTGTACCCCGCGCGACGCGGCGCCTGCCGCCGTCGCCGGCCGATTCACCGGCGTCCGGAAACGACGAGATGCGTGCGGCCGCCGTCCAGCCTGGAGGAGACACCATGACGAACCGCTATCTGCAGGACCTGCTCGACCAAGCACGCGACCTTCAACCCGCGACCTCGCAGCGTCGCCGCGATTTCCTCCGGCTGTGCGCGGCCGCCGGCATCGCGCCGACGCTGCTGTCGCTGGGGGCGAAGGGTGCGCTGGCCGCGAACCCGAAGGAAATCGTGCTCAGCGCCTGGGGCGGCGAAGCGCGCTCGGCGTTCCGTTCTGCGTACATGGACCCGTTCACGAAGGCGAGCGGGATCCGGATGGGCTACGACTCGTCGCCGGAGGACGGCAAGATCAAGGCGATGGTCGAGAACAGGAACGTGATCTGGGACGTGATGGATCTCGACGGCTTCGCGGCGATCAAGCTCGGCAAGCAGGGCTTCCTGCGGCCGATCGATTATTCGGTCGTCGGCCGCAATGCGCTGCCGGGACTCGCGTCGGACTTCGGCGTGCCGTCGTATCTGCTGAGCTACGTGCTCGTCTACGACGCGCGCAAGTTCGGCGCGAATCCGCCGAAGAACTGGGCCGATTTCTGGAACGTCGGCAAGTTTCCGGGCAAGCGCGGGCTGTGGAAGTGGATGGGCGGCGCACTCGAGGCCGCGCTGATGGCCGATGGCGTCGACAAGGACCAGGTCTATCCGATCGACGTGCCGCGCGCGCTGAAGAAACTGAAGGAACTGCGCTCGAACGTGCTGCTCTGGGATTCGGGCGCGGACAGCCTGCAGCTGCTGCGCAACGGCGAAGTCAGCATGGCGTGCATCTGGCATACGCGTGCGAACGTGATCCAGCGCGAGAGCAACGGCCGGTTCCGCTATACGTGGGAGCAGGGGCTCGCGTCGTGCGACGTATGGGGCGTGCCCAAGAACAACCCGTCGGGCGATGCCGTGTGGCAGTTCATCAAGTTCGTGCAGGGCGTCGAGCCGCAGGTGCGCCTGCTGTCGCTGCTCGGCAACGGGCCGGTGACGCCGGCCGCGACGGCCGCGGTGCCGCAGGCGCTGCGCGCCGACAATCCCGGCACGCCCGAGAACTGGGCGAAGCAGTGCAAGGTGAATCCCGAGTGGTGGGCGCAGCACTACGAAGCGACGCTCGCGCAGTACACCGACCTGATGTCGTCCTGAGCCGCCGCCTCGTGAGCCTGACGCCATGAATACCCTGTCTACTCCCGTCGCGGGCGCCGTCCCGCTCGGCCGCGCGAAGGCCGACCGCTACTGGCCGCTGGTCGTGCCGCTGCTCGCGGTGCTGATCGTGCTGTACGTCTATCCGCTCGTGCGCGTGCTGTGGCTCGGCTTCACGGTGCCGGAGCCCGGCCTGCAAAACTATGCGCGGCTGCTGGACAACCACGGCGTGCACCGCGTGCTGTGGACCACGCTGCGCGTGTGCGCGGTCACGACCGTGTGCTCGGTCGCGCTCGGCTACGCGATTGCCTATGCGATGGCGCACGTCGGCCCGCGCCAGCGGATGGCGCTGATGTTCGGGCTGCTCGTGCCGTTCTGGGCGTCGGTGCTGGTGCGCGCGTTCTCGTGGCTGTTCCTGCTCGGCGAGCAGGGGCTCGTCAACACGCTGCTGCTGCGCATCGGGCTGATCGACGCGCCGCTGCCGCTGATGCGCAACGAGATCGGCGTCGTGATCGGGATGATCCACTTCATGATTCCGTACGCGGTGCTGCCGCTGTACGCGAACATGAAGGGCATCGACCCGCAGCTCGCGCGTGCGTCGCAGGGGCTTGGCGCGGGTGCGCTCGTCACGTTCCGCAAGGTGTATTTTCCGCAGACGCGGCCGGGCATCGTCGGCGCGGCGATCCTCGTGTTCATCTTCTCGCTCGGGTTCTACGTGACGCCGGTGATCCTCGGCGGCGGCCGCACCGTGATGATCGCCGAATACATCAGCACGCAGATCCTGCAGCTCGTGAACTGGGGCAGCGGGGCGGCGCTCGCGTCGCTGCTGCTGGCGTCTATCCTGGCCGCGCTCGCGCTGCTCGCGCGTTTCGTCGACCTGCGCGAGCTGTTCGGCGCGCGCTGACCCGACCGGAGGACATCCGATGAAAACCCGAATGACCGCAGGACGCGCGCTGGTGGTCGGCGTCGCGTGGGCCGCGATCCTGTTCCTGATGCTGCCGCTGCTCGTGTCGGTGCCCGTGTCGCTGACGCCGAGCGACTACCTGTCGATGCCGGACGGCGCGCTGTCGCTGCGGCACTACCGTGTGCTGCTCGACGACGACGGCTGGGTGTCGAGCTTCCTGCAGAGCGGGCTGATCGCGCTGGTGTCGTCGGCGCTCTCGGTCACGCTCGGCACGCTGTGCGCGATCGGGTTGTGGAAGGTCGCGTCGCGGCGCGGCGAATTCGTGCGCGGCGTGATCCTGTTCCCGCTGATCGTGCCGCCGATCGTGTCGGCGCTTGCGTTCTACCGGCTGTGGGGCGAGCTCGGCGTGCTCGACAGCTATCCGGCCGCGATCCTGTCGCACGTCGTGCTGTCGGTGCCTTACGTGGTGGTGGCCGTGTCCGCGTCGCTCGCGACCGTCGGGCTGCGCATCGAGCAGGCCTCGCGCAGTCTCGGCGCGAACGTCGCGCAGACGCTGCGCTACGTGATCCTGCCGTCGATCAAGCCGGGCGTGCTGTCGGCTGCCGTGTTCGCGTTCATCCTGTCGTGGGACGAACTCGTCGTCACGCTGTTCATCTCGAGCCGGAACGTATACACGCTGCCGCGCCGCATGTGGGACGGGATGCGCGAGAACGTCGATCCGGCGATCGCGTCGGTGTCCACGCTGCTGCTCGTCGCGACCTGCGTCGCGATCGGCCTGTCGCTGCTGCGCAAGCGCGCGGCCGGTTCCGTCTGAATTCAACTGTTCAACGTTACGTTGCGGAGAAAACTCGCACCATGAAAGTCCTGATCGTTCACGCCCATCCGGAACCGCAGTCGTTCACGACGTCGATGCTGCACCGCGCGGTGAGCACGCTCGAAGCGCAGGGGCATACCGTGACGGTGTCCGACCTGTACGCGATGCAGTGGAACCCGGTCGCGAGCGCGGCCGATTTCGGCGTGCGCAAGAACGCCGACTATCTCGTCTACGCGCTGGAGCAGCGCGAGAACGTCGCCGCGCACGCGATCGCGCCGGACATCGCCGCGGAACTCGACAAGCTGGCCGCGTGCGACCTGCTGATCCTGAGCTTTCCGCTGTTCTGGTGTTCGGTGCCGGCGATCATGAAAGGCTGGATCGACCGCGTGCTCGTGTCGGGCAAGGTGTACGGCGGCGTGCGCTTCTACGATCGCGGCGGGATGCGCGGCAAGCGTGCGCTGCTCGCCTATACGTGTGGCGGCCGCGACTACATGTTCGGCGCAAACGGCGTGCACGGCGAGATGGACCTGATGCTGCGCCACGTGCTGCGCGGCACGCTCGGCTACGCGGGCTTCGACGTGCTGCCGTCGTTCGTCGGCTATCACGTGCCGTATATCGGCGCTGCGGAGCGCGCGGCGGTGCTGGCGCGGTACGACGACTATCTGGCGCACCTCGACCGGCTCGAGCCGATGGCGTTTCCGACGCTCGACGACTTCGACGGCGACATGCGGCCGCGCGAACGCGCGCCGCAGGAAGCCGCGCAGGACTGAACGCAAACCCGGCCGCGTTGCCTGTGCACCCCATCTCCACCCGATCGCATGTGAGTTCGAGCGATGACCCTGACGTCCAGCGACGTGCTGCTGTTCCTGACCGGCCTGCTGACGCTGTTCTGTCCGCCGGTCGCGATCCCGATGTACGCGGCTGTCACCGGGCACTTTCCCGACGTGACACAGCGGCAGATCGCGGTCAGGCTGTTCGCGTGGATCGCGGCGCTGATGGTCGGCGCGGTATGGGGCGGCCAGTTCCTGCTGCGCATGCTCGGCCTCACGCTCGGCGCGCTGACGCTGACGGGCGGCCTGGTGCTGTGCCTGTGGTCGATCCCGATGATGCGCGGCACGGCGAACGACGAACGCAGCGGCGGCGACACGCGGCTCGAGTATGCGCAATGGCGCAATTACATCGCGGTGCCGCTGATCTTCCCGCTGTCGATCGGCAGCGCAGTGATGTCGCTCGTGATCACGACCGCGACGCGCTTTCATACGCCGGCCGACCTGCTGACGCTGAGCGCGGCCTGCGTGCTGCATGCCGGCGTGATCGGGCTCACGTATGCGTGCTCGGCGTCGTGGTGCCGCCGGCTCGGCGAGATCGGCAGGACGCTGGTCGAGCGGCTGTCGGGCATCGTGCTGACCGCGATCGCGTTCCAGATGCTCGCGCAGGGCGTGCGCGAGCTGCTGCCGGGGCTCGCGCATTGATGGGCCCGCGGGCTACTGCGTGATCCATCCAATTACCTGAACAATGGAAGCGACATGAAAACAGTAGGCATGTACCTGGTCGATCTGCTCGCCGCATACGGCGTCGACACCGTGTTCGGCATTCCCGGCGTGCATACGATCGAGCTGTATCGCGGGCTGGCCGGCAGCGCATTGCGGCACGTGAGCGCGCGCCACGAGCAGGGGCTCGGCTTCATGGCGGACGGCTATGCGCGCGCGACCGGCAAGCCGGGCGTGTGCTTCGTGATCACCGGCCCCGGGATGACGAACATCGCGACGTCGATGGCGCAGGCGTATGCGGATTCGATTCCGATGCTGGTCATTTCCAGCGTCAACGCATCCGGCGACATCGGCTCCGGCAACGGTCATCTGCACGAATTGCCGGACCAGCACGCGTTCGCGGAGAACATTGCGGCCTTTAGCTACACGGTGCCGCGTGCCGAAGCCTTGTCGCAGGCGATCGCGCGCGCGTTCGCGGTGTTCTCCGGCGGGCGGCCGCGTCCCGTGCATCTGCAGATTCCGCTCGACGTGCTCGCGGCGCCGGCCGACGCGTTGCCGCCGGTGCCCGCCGCGCCGCCGCGCATCGCGCCCGGCCCCGCATCGGCCGACGGCATTGACGCATTGCGCGCGAAGGCCGCTGCCGCGCGCGCGCCGCTGATCCTGGCGGGCGGCGGTGCGCTCGCCGCGGCCGACGACGTGCGCTGGCTCGCGGAAACGCTCGACGCGCCGGTCGTGATGACGATCAACGGGCGCGGCGTGCTGGCACCCGCGCATCCGCTCGGCATCTCATGGTCGGCATCGAGCGACGCGGTGCGCGCGCTGATGCGCGACAGCGACCTGATCGTCGCGCTCGGCACCGAGCTCGGGCCGACCGACTACGACCTGTACGCGACCCGCAGCTTCTCGATGCCCGCGTCGCTCGTGCGGATCGACATCGATCCGCAGCAGCTGTGCCGCAATGCAGTCTCCGCGCTGCCGCTGCTCGGTGACGTCGGCGAAACCCTGCGCGCGCTGCGGCGCGTATGGCCGGCCGCTGCGCGGGCGCGCACCGATGGCGACGGCGTCGAACGCGCGGCGGTGTGCCGCGCGGCGGCGCGGCGGGAGCTGAACGACGAAATGCAGCGCGATCTCGCGCTGCTCGACAGCGTGCGCGACGCGCTGCCCGATGCGGCGATCGTCGGCGATTCGACGCGCATCGTCTACGCGGGCAACGTCGGGTTCGCGGCGCCGCGCCCGCGCAGCTGGTTCAACGCGTCGGTCGGTTTCGGCTCGCTCGGCTACGGGCTGCCGGCCGCCGTCGGCGCGAGCCTCGGCGATGCGTCGCGGCCGGTGGTCTGCATCGCCGGCGACGGCGGGTTCCAGTACACGCTCGCGGAACTCGGCACCGCGGTGCAGCATCGCGCACGCGTGATCGTCGTGCTGCTGAACAACGGCGGCTACGGGGAAATCAAGCGTGCGATGATCGACGGCGGCGTCGACCCGGTCGGCGTCGATCTGCATACGCCGGATTTCGTCGCGATCGCGCGGGCGTACGGTTGGGGTGCGCAGCGGGTCAATGAGGGTGCGTCTCTGGCCGGAGCGCTCGGTGAAGCGGCCGCCCACGATGCGCCGTACCTGATCGAGATTCGCACGGCCTGAAAATGCGAACGGCCTCGCAATTGAGCGAGGCCGTCGTGTGCGCCGCCGGATTCCCGCGGCGACGCTACGTTCCTGCGTTCGTCAGGCGCGTTTGCGCGCCGTCTTCGACGGCGGCAGGAACGTATCGACGACGCGCAGGCAGCTCGTCAGTGCATCTTCCGCGGTGAACGACGTCGGGTCGCGCGCGAGTTCGAGCCAGAAGCCGTCGATCACGGCCGTCAGCGTCAGCGCCGCGAGCTCGCTGTCGACGGTGCCGCCGCGCACTTCGGCGATCTGGTCGAACAGCTTCTTCAACGCCTGCCGGTAGCCGCTGTACAGCTCCTTGTGCGCCTTGCGGATCACCGGGTCGCTGTGCGCGACGCTCCAGAAGCCGAGCCATACCTTCACGTTCTTCGGCGCGAACACCGGCGCGGCGAAACACACCTTGATGATCGCGTCGAGCTTGTCCTCGGGGCCCGTCGCGTTCGCGGCGGCCGCACGCGACACGTCGAGCAGGTCGGCCGCGAGCCGCTTGTAGGTCTGCGCCATCAGTTCGTCTTTCGACTGGAAGTGATGGTTGATCAGCCCGCGCGACACCTTCGCTTCCGCGCAGATGCGGTCGATCGTGGTTTCCGAATAGCTGTAGCGCGCGATGCAGCGCATCGTCGCGTCGATGATCGATTGCTGCCGCACGGCGGGCGTTTCTCGGATGCCGCGGCTGCGGGTCGGAACCGGTGCGCTGCCAGGAGTCTTTTTCACGGAGTGACCTTAACGGATCGTCATGGCACCGATTATAGGGGAGTGTCGGACGCTTGTTCAATTACAGCGGCGAAAGCCGCGCGGAACCCGCGAAAACCCTCGGCTCCGGATTGTTGAAATCTGTTGAACCACTGTTCAACAGCGCCTATACTCGACTCCGCATGAGGTTGGTCGGCCATTCAACAAGACGCCGCGATCCCGCGCGGGACGGGCGTGAGAATTCGACACAGGAGACAGCATGTTGGCGCGGGTGGAGAGCGTGAAGACGGCCGTCGAGGAACGCGTGCAGGTGACCGACCTGCACAAGCGGTTCGGCGAGCTGGAGGTGTTGAAGGGCGTGTCGCTGAGCGCGCGCGAAGGCGAAGTGATCTCGCTGATCGGCGCGAGCGGCTCGGGCAAGAGCACGCTGCTTCGCTGCATCAACCTGCTGGAGACGCCGACCCGCGGGCGCATCGTCGTCGACGGCGAAGAGATCGGGCTGAAGCTCGACCGCAAGGGTCGCACCGTGCCGACCGATCCGCGCCAGGTCGAACGCATCCGCACGCGGCTCGGCATGGTGTTCCAGAGCTTCAATCTGTGGGCGCATCGCACGGTGCTCGAGAACGTGATCGAGATGCCCGTGCACGTGCTGCGCGAACCGCGCGCCGAAGCGATCGCGCGCGCCGAGCAGCTGCTCGAGCGCGTCGGCCTCGCCGACAAGCGCAATGTCTATCCCGTGTTCCTGTCCGGCGGCCAGCAGCAGCGCGTCGCCATTGCGCGCGCGCTGGCGATGCGACCGAAAGTGATGCTGTTCGACGAGCCGACCTCCGCGCTCGATCCCGAACGCGTCGGCGAAGTGCTGAAGGTGATCCGCGATCTCGCGTGCGAAGGCCGCACGATGATCCTCGTCACGCACGAGATGGCGTTCGCGCGCGACGTGTCGAACAAGGTGCTGTTCCTGCACCAGGGACGCGTCGAGGAGAGCGGCACGCCGGGCGAGATCTTCGATGCGCCGCAGAGCGAACGCTGCCGCCAGTTCGTCAACGCGCACCGGCAACGCCACTGAACCGCGGGCGCGGCCGGCCCGATCGATGCCGGCCGCACCGATCCCTATCTTTCCTGCAAGGAGTCCGACCATGAAGCGCGTCGTACGCAGTCTGCTGTGCCTGTTGAGTCTCGTTCTCGCGGCGCTTGCGCCGCTCGGTTCCGCGCACGCGTCGTCGGGCGTGCTGCGCTTCGGCGTCGCCGCCGAGCCGTATCCGCCGTTCCTGATGAAGAGCCCGACCGGGCAGTGGAGCGGCTTCGAGGCCGACCTGATCCGCGCGCTGTGCGAGCAGATGAAGGCGAAATGCGAGATCAAGGAAGTCGCGTGGGACGGCATCATCCCGGCGCTGCTCAGCGACAAGATCGACGTGATCTTCAACTCGATGTCGATCACGCCGGAGCGCCAGAAGGTAATCGCGTTTTCGCGGCCGTACTACGAGACGCCGGGCACCTTCGTCGGTGCGAAGAACCAGAAGCTCGCGCTGACGCCGGACGGCCTCAAGGGCAAGGTGATCGGCGTACAGGGCTCCACCGCAAATGCCGAGTTCATCAAGATGGCGTACGGCAAGAGCGCGACGGTGCGCCTGTACAACACGCAGGACGACTGCAACGCCGACCTCGTCGCGGGCCGTATCGACACGATGTATCTCGACCAGCTCGGCATCCTCGATTTCCTGAAGTCGAAGGACGGCTCCGCGTTCGAGCTGAAGGGCCCCGGCAGCGTGAAGATGGACCCGGCGATCTTCGGCTACGGCGTCGGCGCGGGGATGCGCAAGGCCGATGCGCCGCTGAAGCAGCAGATGGACCAGGCGCTGGAACAACTGCACGCATCGGGCAAGTACGCGCAGATCGCGAAGAAGTATTTCCCGATCGACCTCTGGCCGCACTGATCGCACGCACACGAGCGCCACGCACGGACGAGGAGGCGGCATGGACGGTTGGGGATGGGTGAGCTACCTGGGCATGGACCCGGACGGCTGGGGCGTCGCGCTGCTGCAGGGCGCGGGCGTGACGCTCGAGATTTCGCTCGGCGCGTTCGTCGTCGGCATCGTGCTCGGGCTGCTGGGCGCTGCCGCGAAGCTGTCCGGCGTGCGCGTGCTCGAACGGCTCGCGCAGGGCTACACGACGCTGTGCCGCGCGGTGCCTGAGCTGCTGCTGATCCTGCTGCTCTATTACGCGGGCACCGATGCGATCAACCTGCTGATGACGGCGATCGGCGTCGGGCCGGTCGCGGTCAACGGCTTCGCGGCGGCGGTGATCGTGCTCGGCATCGTGCAGGGCGCCTATGCGGCCGAGATCATCCGCGGTGCGATCCTCGCGATTCCGTACGGGCAGATCGAGGCCGCGCGTGCGTTCGGCGCGTCGCCGACGCTCGTGTTCCGCCGCGTGACGCTGCCTGCGATGGCACCGTATGCATTGGCCGGCTTCACGAACCTGTGGCTGATCCTCGTGAAGGACAGCGCGCTGATCAGCGTGGTCGGCTACAGCGAGCTGCTCTACACGGCGAAGCAGGCGGCCGGTTCGACGCGCGAGTACATGCACTACTACCTGATGGTCGCGGCCGTGTACTTTGCGATCACGTCGCTGTCGGGCATGCTGTTCCGCGAGATCGAGCGGCGCTTCGGCCGCTGGATGCCGGCATCGTGAGCCGCGTCGTGCCTGTCCACGCATTTCTCGAGCGAACCGGAGCCACGTCATGGATCTGAGCGTACTGTCTTCCTACGGATCGCTGCTGCTGCTCGGCGTGCTGACCACCGTCAAGCTGCTCGTCATCTCGGCCGTGCTCGGCTTCGGGCTCGCGATCGCCGTCGCGTTCGCGCGGCTGTCGGGCAATCCGGTCGTCGCGCGCGTCAGCAAGGCCTTCACCGAAGTGATCCGCGGCACGCCGCTGCTGGTGCAGATCTACCTGATCTACTATGGCGTCGGCTCGCTGTTCGCCGGCTGGCCCGCCTTGCGCGACAGCGTGCTGTGGCCGTTCCTGCGCGACGGATTCTGGTATGTCGCGTTCGCGCTGGTGATCAGCGTCGGTGCGTATGTCGGCGAAGTGCTGCGCGCGGGCCTGCGCGGCGTGCCGAAGGGTGAGATCGAGGCCGCACGCGCGATGGGGATGCGCCCGTCGATGATCGCGCGGCGCGTGTGGCTGCCGCGCGCGATCCAGATCCTGCTGCCGACGCTCGCGGGCGAGACCGTGATGCTGCTGAAATCGACCGCGCTCGCATCGACGGTCGCGGTGATGGACGTGCTCGGTGCCGCGAACTACATCCGCGCGCAGACGCTGCGGACCTACGAGCCGCTGCTGGCGATCGCGGTAATCTACGTCGTGCTCGCGTTCGTGATCGAGCGCGCGTTCGGCCGGCTCGAGCGGCGTGTGCCGGTGCGCATGCCGCGTTGAACGAACCACTGACGGCGCGGCGGCCGGGCGGGCGCCGTGCGAGGGAGAACGCATGAACTATTCGAAGCTGGTCGATCGCCTGCAGGGCAAGCGCACGACCGCATGGGACATTCATTACGCGGCGCAGCGCGCGGTCGCGGCAGGCGAGCCGGCGATCATCCTGAGCGTCGGCGATCCGGATTTCGCGACGCCCGACGTGATCGTCGAGCGCGCGGTGACGGCGCTGCGCGGCGGCGATACGCACTACAGCGAGGTGCGCGGCCGCGCCGAGCTGCGCGCGGCGATCGCGCGCGAGCATGCGAAGGCGTCCGGCCAGGCGGTCGACGCCGAGCACGTGATCGTGACGGCCGGTGCGCAGAACGCGCTGTTCGCGATGGCGATGTGCCTGTGCGAGGCCGGCGACGAGGTGATCGTGCCGGAGCCGATGTACCTGACGTACGAAGCGAGCGTGCGGGCCTCTGGCGCGACGCTCGTGCCGGTGCCGGTCGATGCGGCGCGCGGTTTTCATCTCGACTTCGACGCGCTCGAGGCGGCCGTGACGCCGCGCACGAAGGCCATCTTCTTCGCGACGCCGTGCAATCCGACCGGCGTCGTGATGCCGCGCGCCGATCTCGAACGGATCGCGCGGCTCGCCTGCGAACGCGACCTGTGGGTCGTATCGGACGAGGTCTATGCGGAACTGACGTTCGAGCGCGACACGGTCAGCATCGCGTCGCTGCCGGGGATGGCCGAGCGCACGGTGACGATCGGCAGCCTGTCGAAATCGCATGCGATGCCGGGCTGGCGGGTCGGCTGGGCGATCGGCCCGACCGAGCTGATTGGGCATGCGGAGCGGCTCGCGCTGTGCATGCTGTACGGGCTGCCGGGTTTTATCCAGCAGGCGGCCATTGCCGCGCTCGACAACAAGGCTGCGATCGTCGCGGACATGCGCGAGCTGTACCGGCGCCGCCGCGACCTGGCCTACGCGCGGCTGCGCGACGTGCCGGGGCTGCGCTGCCTGCTGCCGGAGGCCGGGATGTTCATGATGGTCGATGTGCGCGGCACGGGGCTGGATGCGCATGCATTCACGTGGGGGTTGTTCCGCGCGAAGCAGGTCGCGCTGCTCGACGCGAGCGCGTTCGGCGATACCGCGTCGGGCTTCGTGCGCTTCGGCTTCGTCGTCGACGATGCGAAGCTGGCCGACGCGTGCGAGCGCATCGCGGCATTCGTCGCCGGCCTCGGCGCGGATGCGCGCGCGGCGTCGTGATGCTCGGGCCGCCGCAACAGGAGGACGGACGATGATCGAAACGCTGACATGGCAGGTGCCTGGCGACGGTGGGCAGCCGCTCGCGATCCGCGCGTGGCGGCTGTCGGGTGGCGATGGGCCGCGCGTGCACCTGCAGGCCGGCGTGCATGCGGACGAGATCGCCGGCATGCTCGTGCTGCACCGGTTGCTGCCGCAACTCTGCGCGGCACACGATCGCGGCGTGCTGCGCGGCACGGTGACGGTCGTACCGCAGGCGAACCCGCTCGGGCTCGCGCAGTTCCGGCAGGGGCGGCTGCTCGGCCGCTTTCACGACGCGACGCACCGCAACTTCAACCGGCATTTCCACGAATCGGCGGCGACGCGCCGGCCCGCGACGACGTTCGCCGCGTGGCAGCGCACGCTGTTCGACGCCGCGCGCGATGCAGACCTCGTGCTCGACCTCCATACCGATTCCGACGCGCTGCCCTATCTCTACTTGCATCGCGACCTGTGGCCGGCCGGCCGCGATCTTGCCGCGGCGCTCGGCGCCGACGTCGTGATCCTGTGGGACGAGGACGACGACGGCGCATTCGAAGGCGCGATCGCCGCGCACTGGGCGCGCACCGGCCGCCTGCACGAGCGGCTCGTCGCGACCGTCGAGCTGCGCGGTCAATCCGACGTGTCCGACGCGCTGGCCGAGCGCGACGCCGACGGCATACTCGCGTTCCTGCGCGGCCGCGGCGTGATCGCGGAGCCGCCCGGCGCGCCCGAATGGGGCGGCGACGCCGTGCCGATCGCGCACATGGAGACGGTGCTCGCGCCGGTGTCGGGCGTGCTCGTGTACGAACGCGAACTCGGCGCGTCGGTCGCGGCGGGCGAGCGCATCGCGCGGATCGTCGCGCATCCGGGCGTGCCCGGCAGCGAGCATGTACTGGTCGCGCCGCAGGCCGGACGGATCGTCACGCGCAATCGCGAGCGGCTGGTCGCGCAGGGCGACGTCGCGCTGAAGCTGACCGGGTCGCGGCCGTCGGCCGGGTGGTCGGGCGGTGCACTCGACCCCTGAACGATGAAGGCGCGGGCCGCCGACGGCCCGCGCATCGAATCCGCGGCCGCGAGTAAAAGGCTGCATCAACGCTGCGATTCGTAGATAATGCGCAAACGTTTTACCGGTATTCGACCGGATTGAATTGCCGGATCAAGAATAAAAGAATGAATACCCGCAATTCGCTATCTTCGGCCGGCTTGAAAGCCCCGCCGTGCCTTACAGGCCAGAGGTTAACGGCCCGCCAGCGAAAAACTTTAGGGTTTTCTCGCGGTAATTGATCATTGCGATTTTCTCAATGACCGATTGATTGTTGGTCATCGGACAGTCATACACCATCCCCGATAATTCGGCGCTCACATTCTTTCAATAGATCAAAGGGCGATCGAAGCCGGATCGCTGCGGGGAGCTGTACTCATGACCATCCGTCATCGCATTACGCTGCTAGTCGTCCTGACGTTTTTCGCGCTATCCGCGATCGGCGTGTACGCCGTGTACCAGACGCGCAAGAGCGCGTCCGAGGTGCGTCAGGTTACCCAGGGAATCGTGCCGAGCGCGCTCGCATCGGCGGATCTCGTCGCCGACGTGAAGAACATCCAGATCGCGACGATGACGCTGGTGTACGCGCCCGACGCGAACACCGCCGCGCAGGCGCGCGACGAGCTGAAGGCGAAGCAGGGCGCATTGCGCGCGGCGCTCGACGCACAGCAGAAATCGGCGGTCGGCCGCGCACAGGAAGGCCTCGTCGCGCAGGCGAAGGACAGCGCCGCGAACTACTTCGCGGCGATCGACGACACCGTGAAGATGAAGACCGACGGCAAGCCCGAGATGGCGCAGGCGTACCTGTTCGCGAACGTCGCGCAGTATCGCGACGAACTCGAAAGCATCGTCGACACGCTGCGCGTCGAGAAGAACCGCCAGAAGGACGACGCGATCCGCGCGCTGAACGGCATGCTCGCGACGACGGCGACCGCGATCGCGGGCGTCGCAGGCACGGTCGTCGTACTGCTGACCGCGCTCGGCTTCGTGCTGTACCGCCAGATCACGCGCCCGCTGAGCCGGATGCAGACGATGATGAGCGAGATCGCGACGAGCCAGGACTTCACGCGCCGCGTGCCGGTGGGCCGGATGGACGAGATCGGCCATTCGATCGTCGCGTTCAACGGGATGATCGAGAAGATCCAGGAGAATGCCGCGCAACTGAAGCAGAAGACGGCCGACATCCAGGCGATGCTGCAGAACATGCAGCAGGGGATCCTGACCGTCGTCGAAGGCGGCGTCGTGCATGCGGAGTATTCGGCTTACCTCGAGACCATCTTCGAAACCAGCGACATCGCCGGCCGCGACCTGATGGCGCTCGTGTTCGACGATTCGAGCATCGGTGCCGACGCGCGCTCGCAGGTCGACGCGGCCGTGCATGCATGCCTCGGCGAGGACAGCATGAACTTCGCGTTCAACGAGCACCTGCTCGTCAACGAAGTCGCGAAGCGGATGCCGGACGGCCGCGAGAAATGGCTCGACCTGAGCTGGTCGGCGATCACCGACGAGACCGACACGGTGGTTCGGCTGATGCTGTGCGTGCGGGACGTGACCGAGATTCGCGAGCTGACCGCGCAGGCCGGCGAGCAGCAGCGCCGCCTCGAGATGATCGGCGAGATCCTGTCGATCAGCCAGGACAAGTTCCACGACTTCGTGCACAGCGCGAAGGGCTTCCTCAGCGAGAACGAGCGGATGATCCGCCAGCACGACCGCGCGGATCACTCGATCGTCGCGGCGCTGTTCCGCAACATGCACACGATCAAGGGCAACGCACGCACGTACAGCTTGCAGCACCTGACCAACATCGTCCATGAAGCGGAGCAGGCGTACGAATCGCTGCGCCACGTGGACGGCGGCCCCGAGTGGAACCGCGATGCGCTGATGGACGACCTGTCGCGCGTGCGCGAGGCGGTCGACCACTACGCGACGATCAACGCGGTCACGCTCGGCCGCAGCGGCGACGCGGCGCAGCATGGCGGCGCCGACTACCTGATGGTCGAGCGCGCGCATATCAGCGAGAGCCTGCGCGTGCTCGACGGCGCCGACCCGGCGAATGCGGGCGACTGGCACGCGGCGCGCGATTCGGTCCGCCGCCTGCTGAGCCAGTTTGGCACGCAGGGCATCGGCGATGCGCTGGGCGGCGTGATCGAGTCGCTGCCGTCGCTCGCGGCCGAACTCGGCAAGCCGGCGCCCGTCGTGCATATCGACAGCAACGGCCATCGCGTGCGCAGCGAGATCGGCGCGACGCTGAAGAACGTGTTCATGCACCTGCTGCGCAATTCGATCGACCACGGGATCGAGTCGTCCGAAGAGCGGCGCGCGGCCGGCAAGGCGGCGTCCGGCACGATCGACATCGCGGTCGGTGTGGGTGGCGGCGAGCTGTGGTTCGTGCTCGGCGACGACGGCCGTGGCCTCGCGCTCGACCGGATTCGCGGGATCGCGCGCGAGCGCGGCTGGATCGACGCCGGCAACGAAGCGGCGCTGACTGATGAAGCGGTGGCCGAACTGATCTTCCGTCCGGGCTTCTCGACCGCGCGCGCGGTGACCGAAGTGTCGGGCCGCGGCGTCGGGATGGACGCGGTGCGCAATTTCCTGAAGCGCGACGGCGGCGACATCGCGCTGCGCTTCACCGACGATCGCGTCGGCGCGTCGTATCGCGCGTTCGAGACGATCGTGTCGCTGCCGGAGCGCTTCGCGGCGGACGGTGCGACGCACGACGCCGAGCCGCAGGCACGCGCCGGCAGCGCGAACGTCGACGTAGTGGAGTGAACGTGCAAGCGTGGATGATCCCGATTGGCGCCGCGCTGGCAGGCGGCGTGGTGGTCGCGGCAATCGCCGCGATCGTGTGTCGCATCGCGCGAGCCCGGCTAGTTGCCGCGCTGACGCGCGAAGCGGATGCGTTACGCGACGCGCTCGGCGTGGCCGACACGCGGGCCGATGAAGCGCTGTCGGCGCATTCCGAGGCGGCCGACGCATGGGCGCGGCGGGAAGCGGCGCTCGAGGACGCGCTGGCGCGCGAGGCGACCGGTACCGGCGAGCAGCGTGATGCGCTGCAGGCGCTCGCGGCCGAGCGCGCCGCGCTGGCGCAGCACGCGACGAAGCTGGCCGACGAAGCCGCGCGGCTACGTGGGCTGGCCGGCACGTTCGAACGCTGGCACGAGCAGATGATCTCGCTGACCACGCAGAACCAGGACATGCGCATGAAGAACCAGGAGCTGTCGGCGATCGTCGCGCACGTCTCGATCGTGTCGCTGAACGCGTCGATCGAGGCCGCACGCGCGGGCACGGCAGGGCGCGGCTTCTCGATCGTCGCGAGCGAGGTGCGTGGGCTTGCCGCGCGCTCGCAGCAGCTGTCGAACAGCTATCGCGACAGCCTGAACCGCAACGATCTCGTGACGGCGGCGACGTTCCAGGACATCCAGGCCGGCGGCAAGATGATCACGGCCGCGCTCGCGACGGTCGAGACGCTGGCCGGGCAGCTGCATGCACGGCTCGAAGGAGCAGCGGCGTGATCAGCGCGCAGGCCCGGGCCGGCTTCGAGCGGATCTTCTTCGATGCGGCGCGCACGCGGCTCGCGTCCGGCGGCGCGTGCGAGATCCGGCCGGCCGCCGGCGCTGCGCACGACGCGTCGCACGATCCGTCACGCACGAAGTCGCGCGCGACGCCGAAGGTGCCCGAGCACGTCGCGGTGCTGACGATCTCGGCGCTGCACTTCCGGCTGCTGCTCGCGCTGCGCTTTCGCGACGACGATGCGACCCGCCGCCATTTCGGTGCGGCGGCGCAGGGCGGCAGCATGCAGCGGCCGCTGCCCGAAGCGTTCATGGAAATCGCGAACCTGTGCTGCGGCGCGATCAACCAGGCGCTGACCGCGCCGTTCCCCGATCTCGGGATGTCGACGCCGTACCTGCTGAGCGGCGCGAGCGTCGACTACCTGCCGGCGCTGAATCCTGACCACGTGGCCGCGTACGACGTGACGCTCGACGGCGATGTGCGGATCGGCGCGACGCTGTGCGTGTGCGCGAATGCGCCGATCGATTTCCACGTGCCGGAAGCGGCCACCGTGGACACGGGCGGCGAGCTCGAACTGTTTTGACCGATTCAGAGGACTCCGCGAGATGACCGAAGACCAACCCGTCAGCAAGGTGCTGGTGCTCGACGACAGCCGTGCGCATGCCGCGACGATCAAGCGCTTCTGCGACGAGCACAACCTGGTCGGCCTGACCGTGCGGCGCAACCGGCTGCTGAAGGTGCTGCGCTCGAACATCGATCTCGGTGCGATCCTGCTCGCCGAGGACTACGGCGGCTCGCCTGCCGAGAGCGCGATCATCGCGACGCAGATCGATGCGCTGCGGCCCGAGCTGCCGATCATCCTGCGCCGCGCGTCGGATGCGTCGCGCGACGGGCTGCCCGATGCGCTCGCACGGGTCGCATGCGCGGCCTACGTCGCCGACGACCTGACGCCGCTCAAGCGCGCGATCGACGAATACCTGTTCGGCCGCGACTACCCGAACGCGCTCGTGCGCGGCATCGCGGAGATTACCGAGGCGCGGCTCGACAGCCTGTTCCCGGGCCTGGCGATCGAGCGCGACACGCCGTGCATCGTCCGCGACCAGATCATCTTCGGCGAGGTGTTCAGCCTGATTGCGCTGGAAAGCGCCTGGTGCCGCGGCTACATGCTGCTGCAGACGAGCGAGCAGCCGCTGCTCGACATGATCGGCGGCACGCGCGACGACGGCCGCGCGCCCGATTTCCGCGACGTGAACAGCGTGCTCGGCGAGCTGACCAATCTCGTGTGGGGCGCGTTCAAGAACCGCTATCTCGGCGACGCCGAGGCACTGGCGCGCCATCCGGTGCAGGTGCCGCTCGTCGTCAATCACAAGCAGAAGTTCATTTCGTTCGGCGGCGACTGTCCGCAGCTCTGTTTCAAGTACCGGATGACCGACCCCGCATCGGGGCGGTCGGTGCGTCTCGACCAGCGTTTCGTGTTCAGCCTGAGCTGGTCGCCGGAGGATTTCCGCGAATCGGTGCCGGACGTGGGGCCGATGGTCGAATCGGGCGAACTCGAACTGTTTTGAATTCAGCAACAACGAAAGGGGAATACGGCATGGCAAAGATTCTGGTGGTCGACGATTCGGGCACGGTGCGCGATGAAGTCGCGGGTTTCCTGCGCAATCACGGGCTCGACGTCGCGACGGCGGTGGACGGCAAGGACGGGCTCGCGAAGCTCAAGATGACGCCCGGCGTGCGCCTCGTGATCAGCGACGTGAACATGCCGAACATGGACGGCCTGACGATGGTCGAGAAGATCCGCGGCGAACTGGCGAACGCGTCGGTCAACGTCGTGATGCTGACGACCGAAAGCAGCCCGGCGATGAAGGAACGCGGCAAGGCCGCCGGCGTGAAGGGCTGGATCGTGAAGCCGTTCAAGGGCGACGCGGTGCTCGATGCGCTGAAGAAGCTCGCGGGCTGACCGCGCGGCCGGGTCGGCGCGCGCCCGACATCCAGCGACCTCCCCGTTGGACTATATTGATGTGTTATCGCATCGCGATCACTTTCGAATTGGGGACGTCATGGACTCGAATCCCGCTTCAGCGGAACCCATCCTGCTGCGCGACGTACGCGACGGCGTCGTCACGCTGCGGCTGAACCGGCCGCAGCAGTTCAACGCGCTGTCCGAGGCGATGCTGGCGAGCCTGCAGGACGCGTTCGATTCGCTGGCCGCCGATCCGCACGTGCGATGCGTCGTGCTCGCCGCGCAAGGCAAGGCGTTCTGCGCGGGCCACGACCTGCGGCAGATGCGCGGCAAGCCCGAGCTCGACTACTACCGCACGCTGTTCGCGCAGTGCAGCCGCGTGATGCTCGCGATGCGCGCGTTGCCGGTGCCGGTGATCGCGCGCGTGCACGGCATCGCGACGGCGGCCGGCTGCCAGCTCGTCGCCGCGTGCGATCTCGCCGTCGCGGCCGATACCGCGCGCTTCGCGGTATCCGGGATCAACGTCGGGCTGTTCTGTTCGACGCCGGCCGTCGCTTTGAGCCGCAACGTGTCGGCGAAGCGCGCATTCGACATGCTCGTCACCGGGCGGTTCGTCGATGCGGCGACGGCCGCCGCGTGGGGGCTCGTCAACGAGGCCGTGCCCGAAGATGCGCTCGACGCGGCCGTCGCGCGCAAGGTCGCGGAGATCGTCGCGAAGAGCCCGGCGGCGGTGCGCTACGGCAAGCAGATGTTCTACCGGCAGCGCGAACTGCCGCTCGACGACGCGTACGCGTATGCCGGCGACGTGATGGCGCGCAACATGATGGAAGAGGACGCCGGCGAAGGGATCGATGCGTTCCTGGAGAAGCGCGAGCCGACCTGGCGTTCGTAGCGCCTGGCGCAGCGGCGGGGCGGAGCGCGTGGTCGCCAGCGGGGCATGCGTCCCGCATGCGCCGCGCATGCCGCACAAGCAAACGGGCCGCTCGACACGGCCCGCAGGTGGATAGCGACACGCAAGCGCGCCGCCGCACCCAAGCCCCGCGTTATCGCCCGTAGCTGCCCGTGCGCAGTGCCGGCTGCAGCGTCGACGCGCCGGGCGGCTCGATCACGACCGGCACGCGGCGTGCGAGCGCGCACATCAGCTCGTAGCCGATCGTGCCGCTGGCTTCCGCGACGTCGTCGACCTTCACCTGATCGCCCCACAGCTCGACGCTCGAGCCGATGCCCGCGTTCGGGCACGGCGTCAGGTCGACGGTCAGCATGTCCATCGATACGCGGCCGACGACGCGCGTCATCACGCCGTCCACCGCGATCGGCGTGCCGGTCGGCGCGTGACGCGGATAGCCGTCCGCGTAGCCGCACGCGACGACGCCGATCCGCATCGGCCGGTCGACCGTGAAGCGGCGGCCGTAGCCGACGGTTTCTTCCGGCGCGAGCGTCTGCACGCCGATGATCTTGCTGGTGAGCGTCATCGCGGCCATCAGCGGCGTGTCGGCGATGTGCCGTGCCGCACCGGTCGGCGATGCGCCGTACAGGATCGTGCCCGGCCGCACCCAGTCGCGGTGCGCCCGCGGATGCCACAGCACGGCCGCCGAATTCGATGCCGAGCGCTCGCCCGGAATCCCGGCCGTGGTTGCATCGAACTGCTCGAGCTGCCAGTCGACTTCGCCTTCGTCGGCGTTCGCGAAATGCATCATCAGCGTGATCTTGCCGATCGACGGCGCGGCCGCCGCGCGTTCCCACGCGGCGCGGAACGCGTCGGGCCGGTAGCCGAGCCGGTTCATCCCGGAGTTCATCTTGAGCTGGATGTCGATCGGCTGCTGCGGCTTCGCGGCGATCAGCAGGTCGAGTTGCTGATCGCAATGCACGGCCACCGTCAGCCGGTGGCGATCGGCCAGTTCGACGTCGGCCGGCTCGAAGATCCCTTCGAGCAACAGCACCGGCTTGTCCCAGCCGAGCTCGCGCACGCGCACGGCTTCGTCCAGATCGAGCAGCGCGATGCCGTCGGCGGCCGCGAGGCCGGGATAGATCCGCTCGACCCCGTGGCCGTATGCGTTGGCCTTGATCACGGCCCACACGCGCGATTGCGCGGCGGTGCGGCGGATGAAGTCGAGGTTGTGGCGGACCGCGTCGGGGCGGATATGGGCGACGATGGGACGGGGCATGGGGCGGCTCGGGTCGAAAGTCGTTCGGCGCGCGCGGCGGCGCGACGCGGGTCAGCAGGCTGGCGCGGCAACCCGCCGAGCCAGTGTTGAGCGCTATCTTATTGGTGTTCGACCAGTTTTAATTAACGTATTTGTCGACGATTTGGTGGATTTTTTGGTGCTGAATCCATGCCGCAAGGGCCTTCGGCAGTCTGCATTGCCGAGTCTCCCGTCTAGAAAACCGGTGCGCGAACAGCACGGCACAATGCTAAGCTCTGCGCGACCCTGTCATTGATCAATGTAATCATAAAGGAGGAGACTTTGATGACGACGTCCCAGCTGTGCCTGTTCATCGCGGCGCTGTTGCCGTTCCCGCTGACGTTCCTGGCCAAGGCCCGCAAGGGCTACGACAACCACGCGCCGCGCGAGTACCTCGCGAAGCTCGAAGGCTGGCGCGCGCGGGCGCAGGCCGCGCACCAGAACGCGTGGGAAGCGCTCGCGCTGTTTACAGCCGCGCTGGTCGTCGCATGGCACAACGGCGCGAATGCGCACCACGTCGACCAGCTCGCGATGGGGTTCGTCGCGATCCGCGTCGTCTATATGGTGATGTACCTGCTGAATTGGGCGTCGCTGCGCTCGCTCGTGTGGTTCGGCGGGATGGCGTGCGTCGTCGCGCTGTTTTTCGCGACGCCGTGACGACGGCGTGAAGGGGCGAGGCTGGCGCCGGCTTCATGTGCCGGCTCGCTACGCGCCTCCCGCGCCGCGCGCGTGACTGTCGTTGGATGCGGGCGCAACGATCTTGGCGAGCGTGGCCGGCGGCGCGTCGGCTTCGCGGCGCAGGAACGCGAGCAACGGATCGAGCAGCCGGTGCCGCGCCGACGGATTGCGGCGCAGCACGAAGCGCCATGACGCATTGCGCGCGAGGCCCGGCACCAGCGGCACCAGACGGCCGCTGCGCAGTTCGGGCTCGATCAGCGGCACCCGCCCGAGTGCGATGCCCGCACCGCCGACCGCCGCGCCGATCACCTGGCTGAAACTGCTGTAGCGGACGATTTTCGTCTCGAAGTCGCCCGGCAGGCCGAATTCCGATGCCCAGTTGCGCCAGTCGATCTCGGGGCTGTCCTCGTGCATCTCCTGCAGCAGCCGCGAGCGGCACACATACCCCGACGCGTACGGGAACAGCTCGGGGCTGCAGACCGGAAACACGGTCTCCCGCATCAACACGTCGTCGGCGGCGCGCAGCCGGTGCGCGGGCACGTGCACGATCGCGAGATCGACGCCGCTGCGCGCGAAATCCGGTTCGTCGTCGACCACGACCGCATGCAGCGGCGTTTCGGGATGAAGCGACGAGAATTCCGCGAGGCGGCGCGCGAGCCACATCGACGAAAACGGCGCGTTGGCGGATACCGTCAGCCGTTGCGTGGTGGTGCCGCGAATTTCGGCGCACGCGTCGGTCAGTTTCGACAGCGCATCGCTGACGGCCGGCAGCAGGCGAGCGCCCGCCTGCGTGAGACTGATGCCGCCGAGCCCCGTGCTGCGTTCCAGCAGCCGTGCCCCCAGCGATTCCTCGAGCGAGCGGATCTGGTGACTGATCGCGCTCGTCGATACGTTCAGCTCGGCCGCCGCGCGCGCGAACCCGCCGAGGCGGACAGCCGCCTCGAAAGCACGCAACGCGCTGAGGGGAGGAAGGTGCGACATGCGGGGTATTGTAGTTGACTCAACACCCGTTGAAAAATCATCTTTTGCCGCGCATCGGGTGCGCGCGTAGCCTTGGTCCGGTCAATAAAACCGCAACGAAAAAACCGACCGGAGGGCTTCATGTATTTCGACCGACGACTATGGGCGATGATGGCGGGATTGCGCTGGCGGGTCGCGGCCGCGGTCGCGCTCGGGCTGCTCGCGATGGGTGTCGGCATCCTCCGGTTCGTGTTTCTCGGCCGCGTGCTGGCGCTCGTGTTTGCCGGTGCGCCGGTGCTCGATATCGGCGCAACCGTCGCTGCAACGGCGGCCTGCGTGCTGCTGCGCGCGTGGCTCGACCATCGCCGCACGGTGCTCGCGCAGCACACGGCCGGGCGCGTGCAGTCCGCGCTGCGCGCGCGGCTGTTCGACCGGATCGCGGCGCTCGGCCCCGCGTGGTTCAGCGGCGAGCGCACGGGCGGCGTGATGCTGGCCGTCGTCGACGGCGTCGAGCAACTGCAGACCTTCTTCGGCGTCTACCTGCCGCAGCTCGTGATCGCCGCGTGCGCGCCGCTGATGATCTTTGCGGTGCTTGCATGGTGGGACGTGCCGACGGCCGCGATCCTGCTGGTCGCGGCGCTCGTCACGCTCGCGCTGCCGCAACTCGTGCATCGCGCCGACCGGCGCGCGGCGCTCGCGCGCTCGGCCGCGTTCAAGGCGTTCGGCGAGGCGTTTCTCGACGCCGTGCAGGGCCTGCCGACGCTGAAGGCGTTCGGGCAGAGCGGCGCGTTCGGCGCGAAGCTGGCGGCGCAGGCGCGCGCGCTGTCGGACAGCACGTTCTGGGTGCTCGCGCTGGGGCTCTTGACGCGTCTCTTCACCGATCTCGGCACGGGCCTCGGCGCGGCCGCGGCGATCGCGGTCGGCGCGTGGCGCGTGCGCCACGGCGACATGAGCCTCGAGGCGCTGCTGATCGTGCTGATGGCCGGCAGTGAAATCTTCCGGCCGCTGCGCGACCTGCGCGGCGTGCTGCACCAGGGGATGATCGGCCAGTCGGCGGCGAACGCGATTCACGCGCTGCTCGACGCGGGCAGCGCCGCGCCGGCCGCCGCGGCATCGCGTGTGCCGCACGTGCGGCCGGAGATCGTGTTCGACGGCGTCAGCTTCGCGTATCCGGGGCGCCGCGCGGACGCGCATGCGGCGCTGGGCTTCACGGTGCGTGAAGGCGAGACGGTCGCGATCGTCGGCCCGAGCGGCGCGGGCAAGTCGACCATCGTGCGCCTGCTGCTGCGCCAGCACGATGCGCAGGGCGGCACGATCCGCATTGGCGGCCACGACGTGCGCACGCTCGATGCCGACCAGGTGCGCGAGATGATCGCGGTGGTCGCACAGGACGCGACGCTGTTCGACGGCAGCGTCGCCGACAACCTGCGGCTCGGCCGCCCCGGCGCGAGCGACGCGGACATGATCGCGGCCGCGCGTGCGGCCAACGCGCACGATTTCATCTTGGCGCTGCCCGACGGCTACGCGACGCGCATCGGCGAACGCGGGCTCATGCTGTCGGGCGGCCAGCGCCAGCGGATCGCGATCGCCCGCGCGCTGTTGCGCGACGCGCCGATCCTGCTGCTCGACGAAGCGCTGTCCTCCGTCGATGCGGAGAACGAAGCGCTGATTCAGCAGGCGCTCGACCGGCTCACGCGCGGGCGCACGACGCTCGTGCTCGCGCACCGGCTGTCCAGCGTGATCGGCGCCGATCGCATCATGGTGCTCGACCAGGGGCGGGTGGTCGACGAGGGCACGCACGCGGAACTGATCGCGCGTGATGGCCCGTATCGCCGGTTGATGGGGCCGCAGGTGGAGGCGGCCGCCGAAGCCGTCGGCGCGGCCGCGACCGTCGGCGGCACGGGCGCACGTGCCGCGTCGGGGCCGCAGGTCCGGCCGCTGAACGACGATGCGGAGACGATCGAATGGCCCGAAACCTTGCGCACGCTGCTGCGGTTCGTCCGCCCCTGGAAGGGCAAGGTCGTGCTGACCGTGCTGTTCGGAATCGGCCGCGTGCTCGCGTTCATCGCCGTCGGCGTGATCGGTGCACTGGTGGTCGGCGGCGTGTCGCGCGGGCACGCGAACGGGGCGCTCGTCGCGGCGCTGCTCGTCGTCGCGCCGGTCGCGGCAGTGCTGCACTGGCTCGAATCATGGCTCGCGCACGACATGGCGTACCGGCTGCTCGCGGAGATGCGCATCGCGCTGTTTGCAACGCTCGAGCGGCTGGCGCCGGCCGGATTGCTGCGCCGTCGTTCCGGCGACCTGGTCGCGCTCGCGACGCAGGACGTCGAGACCGTCGAGTATTTCTACGCGCATACGCTGGCACCCGCATTCGTCGCGGTGCTGGTGCCGGCCGGCGTGCTGGTGCTGCTTGCGTCCGTCGCGTGGCCGCTCGCGCTGGTGCTGCTGCCGTTCCTGCTGTGGGCCGGGCTCGCGCCCGTGCTGGCGCGGCGCGACGTCGACCGGCTCGGCACCGGCGCGCGCGACGCGCTCGGCCAGCTCGGCGCGCACCTGACCGAAACGATCCAGGGGCTCGCGGAGCTGACCGCGTTCCAGGCGATCGCGCGGCGGCGTGCTGCGTTCGTCGCGCAAGCCGACGTGTACGGGCAGCAGCGCGCGAAGTTGCTCGACGATCTGTCGGCGCAGAGCGCCGCGCTCGAAGTCGCGAGCGGGCTCGGCGGGCTGGCCGTCGCGGCGCTCGGCGCGCTGTTGTGCGCACGCGGCTGGTTCGCGCACGAAGCGTTGCCGCTGCTGGTGCTGGTCGCGGTGGCCGCGTTCATGCCCGTGGCGGAGATCGGCCAGGTCGCGCGGCAACTGGCCGACACGATCGCATCGACGCGGCGCTTGCGCGCGCTCGAGAAGGAGCCGGTGACGGTCGTCGACGGCACGCAGGCGCTGTCCGGCAACGCGACCGTGCGGTTCGAGGAAGCGGATTTCACGTACCCCGGCCGCGCCGTGCCCGCGATCGATCGCGTGAGCTTCGAGGTGCCGCCCGGCAGTACGGTCGCGCTGGTGGGCGCGTCGGGCGCCGGCAAGTCGACCGTCGCGAGCCTGCTGCTGCGCTTCTGGGATCCACAGCACGGGCGTGTGACGCTCGGCGGGGTCGACCTGCGCGACCTGCGGCTCGACGATTTGCGCCAGCACATCGCGCTCGTCGCGCAGGATACCTATCTGTTCAACGACACGCTCGAAGCGAACATCCGGCTGGCCGCGAACGATGCGTCGGATCAGGACGTGCAGCGCGCGATCGACCACGCGGCGCTGGGCGAATTCGTCGCGCGGTTGCCGGACGGGCTGGCGACGCGCGTCGGCGAGCGCGGCGTGCAGCTGTCGGGCGGGCAGCGCCAGCGGGTCGCGATCGCGCGGGCGTTCCTGAGGGATGCGCCGGTGCTGATCCTCGATGAAGCGACGTCGCATCTCGACACGATCAGCGAGCAGCAGATCCGCGCGGCGCTGGAGGACCTGATGGCGCAGCGGACGTCGGTCATCATCGCGCACCGGCTGTCGACCGTCCGCAATGCGGACACGATCCTCGTGATCGAGCACGGCAGGATCATCGAGGCGGGAACGCATGCGGCGCTGATCGCGCGGCAGGGCGCGTATGCGCGGCTGGTCTCGCATCAGGCGAGCGGGGTGGCGGCGTGACCGATCCCGCTTCGGGGCCGCGCCGGCCGGCGTGGCCGCTCGACGCACACCCCGTCCGTTGAGCCGCGCCGGCGGTGCCGGCATCCGGAACGTCGCGGCTTCGGCGTGTACGCTCGCACTGTCGCACTGTCGCACTGTCGCACTGAATCGCTGAATCGCTGAATCGCTGAATCGCCGAATCGCCGAATCGCCGAATCGCCGAATCGCCGAATCGCCGAGCGTCGGCACGTCGGCACGTCCGCACGTCCGCACGTCCGTTCGTGCGGCGGCGCACGCCGCGCTCATCGTCGCGCGTGCCATCCCCGACTTCACGCTTTCGCGTCCGCCCCGCGCGATCCCGCCCGAACGTCCCCGTCGCCGTTCCCCCATCCGTCGGCGTTTCCTTTTCCTCTGATCTATCCCGCCCGCGCGGCTCGGGTTTGTCTCGATGAATTTTTCCCTTGCGTCTTTTTTTGTTGTCGTAGTATCCGTGTTGACAACACTTGTTGCACTAATGTCTAATTCAACATCGCATGTTGCGGTGCGGCTTGATGTCGTCGTTCCCCGGCCAGCCGGCCGGTTACATCGCTCAATCATGCGGAGAAATACCATGAGTCGCCGTTCCTTCCTGAAAGCCGTCGCGGTAATCGCCGCGCTCGGCGCCAGCATCGCGCACGCGGATACCAAGACGCTCGTCGTCGGGACCGATACGTCGTTCATGCCGTTCGAGTTCAAGCAGGGCGACAAGTACGTCGGCTTCGATCTCGACCTGTGGGCGGAGATCGCGAAGGACCAGGGCTGGAAATACACGATCCAGCCGATGGATTTCGCGGGCCTGATCCCGGCGCTGCAGACGCAGAACATCGACGTCGCGCTGTCGGGGATGACCATCAAGGAAGAACGGAAGAAGGCGATCGACTTCTCCGCGCCGTACTACGACAGCGGGCTCGCGGCGATGGTGCAGGTCGACAATACGTCGATCAAGTCGATCGACGACCTGAACGGCAAGGTGATCGCCGCGAAGACGGGCACCGCGACGATCGACTGGATCAAGGCGCACCTGAAGCCGAAGGAGATCCGCCAGTTCCCGAACATCGACCAGGCGTACCTCGCGCTCGAGGCCGGCCGTGTCGATGCGGCGATGCACGACACGCCGAACGTGCTGTTCTTCGTGAACAACGAAGGCAAGGGCAAGGTCAAGGTCGCGGGCCAGCCGGTCAGCGGCGACAAGTACGGGATCGGCTTCCCGAAGGGCAGCCCGCTCGTACCGAAGGTCAACGCGTCGCTCGTGAAGATCAAGGCCGACGGCCGCTACGCGCAGATTTACAAGAAGTGGTTCGGCGCCGAGCCGCCGAAGATGTGAGCGTGACGGCACATCATGGCGCGGCCGGGCGGCTGCGCCGTTCTTGAATCGAACGGGGAGCGACACGTGAATTTCGATTGGTCGGCGATCTGGGCGGCGTTGCCGGACCTGATGGAAGGGGTCCGGTTGACGGTGTTCATCGCATTTTTCGGGCTGGTGGGCGGGTTCATCGTCGGGATGATCGCGGGCATGTTCCGCGCATACGGACCGAAGGCGATGAACGTGCTCGCACAGGTTTATATTGAACTGATCCGCGGCACGCCGATCGTCGTGCAGGTGATGTTCCTGTACTTCGCGCTGCCGCTGCTCGCGCATATCCGCATCGACGGTCTGACGGCCGCGATCATCGCGATCACGGTGAATTCGGGCGCGTATCTCGCGGAAGTGGTGCGCGGCGCGCTGCTGTCGATCCCGAAGGGGCTGACGGAAGCGGGGCTCGCGATGGGCCTGTCGATGCCGCGCGTGCTGCTGAAGGTGGTCGGGCCGCTTGCGTTCCGGCGGCTGATTCCGCCGCTCGGCAACCAGTGCATCGTGAGCCTCAAGGACACGTCGCTGTTCATCGTGATCGGCGTCGGCGAGTTGACGCGCAAGGGGCAGGAAATCATCGCGGGCAATTTCCAGGCAGTTGAAATCTGGACTGCGGTGGCCGTCATCTACCTGATGCTGACCGGCGCGATGACGCTGACGCTTCGGCTCGTCGAAAAGAGGATGAGGATCCTATGAGCATGATCGAATTCCAGAACGTGTCGAAGAGCTTCGGCCACGTGCCGGTGCTGAAGCATATCGACCTGAAGATCGACGCGGGCGAAGTCGTGGTCGTGATCGGCCCGTCGGGCTCGGGCAAATCGACGATGTTGCGCTGTATCAACGCGCTCGAGAAAATCACCGGCGGCGAGCTGCTGGTCGACGGCCAGAGCGTGCGCGGCAACGCGTCGACGATCCGCAACATCCGGCTCGAGGCAGGCATGGTGTTCCAGCAGTTCAACCTGTTTCCGCAAATGACCGCGCTCGAGAACGTGATGTTCGGGCCGATCCAGGTGCGCGGTGCGTCGCGTGCCGATGCGCGCGACCAGGCGATGGCGCTGCTCGACAAGGTCGGCCTCGAATCGCGCGCGAATCATTATCCGTCGGAGTTGTCCGGCGGCCAGCAGCAGCGCGTCGCGATCGCGCGTGCGCTGGCGATCCGGCCGCGGCTGATGCTGTTCGACGAGCCGACCTCGGCGCTCGATCCGGAATTGCGCCACGAAGTGCTGAAAGTGATGCAGGATCTCGCGACCGAAGGGATGACGATGATCGTCGTCACGCACGAGATCGGCTTCGCGAAACGGGTCGGCACGCGGCTGCTGTTCATGGATCAGGGCGGCATCGCCGAGGACGGCCATCCGGTCGACCTGATCGACCGGCCGCCGACACCGCGCCTGAAGGAATTCCTCAAACACGTGTCCTGAACGAAACCGAACCATCCGACATGCCGCTTTCCCTTTCCCCCGTCATCGCCGGCACGCCGTTCGACATCGGCGTGCGCCTCGGCGAGCTTGCCCGCCCCGTGTTCGATACGTACATGCAGCAGAGCAGCGCATGGCAGGCCGTGCGCCGCTGGCGCGGCCATCCGTTCGTCGCCGCGCTGCGGCAGGCCGCGCTGGCCGCGTACCCCGAGCTCGTCGCGGAACTGGACGGGATCGCAGCGGGTGTCGGCTGGCCGGCCGAGGACATCTTCCTGTGGAACTGTCGCGGCGAACTGATCCACAACGCGCCGGACGGCTGCACGACGCTCGCCGCGCGCGACGCTCACGGTACGCGCTGGATCGCGCACAACGAGGACGGCGATCCGTACCTGCGCGAGCGCTGCCTGCTCGTCGACGTGCAGCCGCACGGCAAGCCCGGCTTCATCAGCTTCTATTACCCGGGCTCGCTGCCGGGGCATACGTTCGCCGCGAACCGCGCGGGCATCGCGCAGGCGATCAACAACCTGCGGATCCGCACGCCCGCGGCCGGCGTGCCGCGGATGATCCTCGCGCGCGCGGTGCTCGATACGACGTCGCTCGATGCAGCCGCCGGCGTGCTGCGCACGCATGCGCGCGCGAGCGGCTTTCACCACACGCTCGGCGCGACCGGTGACGCGCGCCTGCTGAGCATCGAGGCGAGTGTCGCGCGTTGCTCGGTCGTCGAAGTGTCGCACCTCACGGGCCACGCAAACCATCTCGTGCATTCCGGGTGCGATGCGGAAGCGCAGATCGTCACGCAATCGTCCGGCGATCGCCAGCGGCGCGTCGATGCACTGACGCCGGGCATCGACGCGATCGACGAAGCCGCGCTGCTGCGCGTACTCGGCGATCGCGCGCCGGAAGGGTTGCCGATCTATCGCGACGATCCGGCCGACCCCGACGACGAAAACACGCTGGCGACCGCCGTGTTCGCGATTCGCGACGCCGCGATCGACTTCACCATTCATCAACACGGCACGCAGCGCTTTGCGACGCGCATCGTGCCGTCCGCGCACGCGCCCAGCGCGTCCTGATCCATGAGGCAACGCATGACGACCGTTTTTCATCGCGCTCCGCGCGCCACCTTGCCCGTCGCCGTCGCAGGCGACGGCATCGAGATCATCGATTCGACCGGCAAACGCTATATCGACGCGTGCGGCGGCGCGGCCGTGTCGTGCCTCGGGCACAGCAACCAGCGCGTGATCGACGCGATCAAGCGGCAGGCGCAGCAATTGCCGTACGCGCATACCTCGTTCTTCACGACCGACGTGGCCGAGGAACTGGCCGACCGGCTCGTCGAGGCCGCGCCGACCGGGCTCGAACACGTGTATTTCGTGTCGGGCGGCTCCGAGGCGATCGAGGCCGCGCTGAAGCTCGCGCGCCAGTATTTCGTCGAGAAGGGCGAGCTTCAGCGCCGCCATTTCATCGCGCGCCGCCAAAGCTACCACGGCAATACGCTCGGGGCGCTGGCGATCGGCGGCAACGCCTGGCGGCGTGAGCCGTTCCTGCCGCTGCTGATCGAAGCGCATCACGTGAGCCCGTGCTACGCGTATCGCGACCAGCAGGCCGGAGAAACCGACGAAGTCTATGCGCAGCGCCTCGCGGACGAGCTCGAGCAGAAGATCGTCGAACTCGGCGCGGAAAACGTCGCGGCGTTCGTCGCGGAAACGGTGGTCGGCGCAACAGCCGGTGCGGTGCCGCCGGTGCGTACCTACCTGAAGAAGATTCGCGCGGTATGCGACAAGTACGGCGTGCTGCTGATCCTCGACGAAATCATGTCGGGGATGGGGCGTACGGGTTATCTGTTCGCATGCGAAGAAGACGGCGTCGCACCCGACCTGCTGACGATCGCGAAAGGGCTCGGCGCGGGTTACCAGCCGATCGGCGCGACGCTGGTGAGCGACCGTATCTACCGGACCATCGTCGACGGCTCGGGCTTCTTCCAGCACGGCCACACGTATCTCGGCCACGCAACCGCCTGCGCGGCCGCACTCGAAGTGCAGCGCGTGATCGCCGAAGAGCAACTGCTCGACAACGTGAAGGCACGCGGCGAGCAACTGCGGGCGTCGTTGCGCGAGCATTACGCCGCGCATCCGCATGTCGGCGACGTGCGCGGCCGCGGGTTGTTCGTCGGCGTCGAACTCGTGCGCGATCGCGACAGCAAGGCGACCTTCGATCCCAAGCTGAAGCTGCATGCGGCGGTCAAGCGCGAGGCGATGCAGCGCGGCCTGATGGTGTATCCGATGGGCGGCACGATCGACGGCGTGCACGGCGATCACATCCTGGTCGCGCCGCCGTTCGTCTGCACCGCGCAGCAGATCGACACGATCGTCGAACGCCTGTCCGGCGCGATCGCTGCGGCGCTCGCATCGGCCGGCGCGTGAGCAACGACTTCACCGAACCCTCACCATGACAGACCGACTGCCTCCCTTCGATCCCGCGTCGGCCACCGACGCGCAGAAAGCCGTGCTGGCCGACATCCTCAGCGGCCCGCGCGGCAACCTGAACGGGCCGTTCCTCGGCTGGATCGCGAGCCCCGAACTCGCTCAGCATGCACAGCAGCTCGGCGCGTTCTGCCGTTATCGCACGGGCTTGCCGCTGCGCCTGTCGGAACTCGCGATTCTCGTGACCGCCGCGCGCTGGCGATCGCAGGCCGAGTGGCACATCCACCATCCGATCGCGCTCGACGCGGGCGTGCCGGCCGCGACGGCCGAAGCGATCCGGCGCGGCGTCGAGCCGTCGTTCGAAGCGGACGACGATGCGCTGATCCATGCGTTCGCGACCGAGCTGTACGACACGCGGCGCGTGAGCGACGCGACGTTTGCGCGCGCGCAGGCGCGTTTCGGCCACGAGACCGTCGTGAACCTCGTCGCGCTGCTCGGCTATTACGCGCTCGTCGCGATGACGCTCAACACGTTCGGGATGCGCGCAGACGGGCAAACCGATTTGCCGTTTCCGGAATAATCGCCGCACACGCGCGCGTCGGCCGGTGCCGCGCGCGCGTTCCGTTTGCCCTCGAAGCCCGTCCGCACGGGCTGTTCGGCGTTTCGACGCAGGTCGAGCGGTATGCCGCGCCGCATCCGTCCGCGCCGGCCTCGTGTCCGTGCCCGGTCGAGATCCTGACGCGGATTCCGTCGATCGAGGCCGCGATGTTCGCACAGCTGCCGCCGGGCGGCAGGCTCGGGCTGCATCGCGACCCGTATGCGGGCTCGCCGCGCTGTCACCTCGGGCTCGACACGCCGAACGACGCCGCGTGCCGCATCGTCGACGACGGCGAGTCGTATGCCTGGCGCGACGGCGAGGCCGTGATGTTCGACGAAACCTGTCTGCGCTGGGCCGAGAATCGCATCGGGCACGATCGCGTGATCCTGTTCTGCGATATCGACCGCCCGATGAAATATCGCTGGGCGCAGCACGTCAACGATACGTTCGGACAACTGCCGATGCGCGCGGCCGCGTCGCCGAATGAAACGGGGACCGCACTGTCGGGCTCAACCGCGCATTCAAGTACCTGTATGCGATACGCCGTGCCGGCAAGCGGCTGAAGGCGTGGAATCGCACCGTGTACTACATCGTCAAGTGGGCGCTGTTCGGCGGGATCGCGGCTGCGATCTTCTGCATCTGATGGGCGGAGGCGGGCGGTTTTTAACTGTCTGACGATAGCGTGGCGCTGCGTGATGCGGCCCCGACGACCCGTCGCCGCTATCAATGCAACCAATTGTATTCATGCGGGATCAAGCGCAAACGCACGCGTATGATGGCTTGTTCACTTTGATCAGATCGGTGAGCAAGCATGACAAGTACCCGAAAGACATTGATGATCGTCGGCGGATTGCTGGCTGCCGCGGCCGCTAGCGGCTATGTGATGCTGCTGCGCGCGGACCACCGTGCGATCGCGGAAGCCGGCATCGGCGATTCCGCTGCGCCCGTCGTGGCGACTGCCACGACTCCCACGACTCCCACGACTGCTCCCGCGGCCCCGGCGGACGACGGTCACACCGCGCAAGGCGCTATTGCGCCGCCTGCGCCAGCCGTCGCGCTTTCCGCGCATGTAGACGATGCGGTGCCGCAACAAGCGGCCGTGCCGCCACCTGCCGCGACGCCTGCGCGCACGCGCGCGGCGCCGGCATCCGACGCCGTCGCGCCGGTCATCGCCGGGCAGGCGCTGCCGGCGAAGCCGAGCCCGCCGCCGACCGTCCATGTCGTGACGGTCGAGCCGGAGGATGCGCCCCCCTCGAAGGCGCAGGCTGCACAACCGGCGCAACCGGTGCAATCGACTCCGCCGGTGCAAGCGGCTCCACCGGTCCAGCCTGCGCAGGCGGCCCGGCCGAGCCAGCAGGCGGCTCAGCCGACCCAGCGCGCAGCGCGCAAGCGCGACGGCCTCGAGCGGCATGCGGCGGCGACGCCGGTCACGAAATCCGAAACACCCGAGACGGCTCAACTCGTGCGCGAATCCGCGAAACTCGATCCGTCGTTGCCGCCGCCCCAATACGTGGCGACGCCGGGTGCGGATCGACAGCACACGTCGGCTGGTGCGAACGCGGTCGGCGCCGCGATGACCGACCAGCTGGTCAGGCAGTCGAGCAGCTTCAAGACGCCCGCACCGGTGAACGCCGGCCCCACCGCGACCCAGTGAGCATCGGTATCCGGCACGCTCGCGCAGCGCCGCTCGACGCCGGATGAAAAAGGACCCCGCACGCCGACCAGGGCACGCGGGGCCAAGAGAGACGAACCGGTGTGATGCGGTGCGCGTTACGCGGCGACCGCTTCTTCAGCCTGCCGCGCATCGGCCGCGGCAGCGGCCGGCGTCACGTCCTGCCGGATCAGGTGGTCGAACGCGCCGAGCGACGCCTTCGCCCCTTCGCCGACCGCGATCACGATCTGCTTGAACGGCACCGTCGTCACGTCGCCGGCCGCGAACACGCCCGGCACCGACGTCGCACCGCGCGCATCGACGACGATCTCGCCGTGCTTCGACAGTTCGACCGTGCCCTTCAGCCATTCGGTGTTCGGCACGAGGCCGATCTGCACGAACACGCCTTCGAGGTCGATGCGCTTCGCTTCGCCCGAACGCAGATCCTTGTAGACGAGCCCGTTCAGCTTGCTGCCGTCGCCGGTCAGCTCGGTCGTCTGCGCCTGCGTGACGATCGTCACGTTCGGCAGGCTGCGCAGCTTGCGCTGCAGCACTTCGTCCGCGCGCAGTTGCGCACCGTATTCGATCAGCGTGACTTCCTTCACGATACCGGCCAGGTCGATCGCGGCCTCGACGCCCGAGTTGCCGCCGCCGACCACCGCGACGCGCTTGCCCTTGAACAGCGGGCCGTCGCAGTGCGGGCAGTACGCGACACCGCGGTTGCGGTATTCGCGCTCGCCCGGCACGTTGATTTCGCGCCAGCGTGCGCCGGTCGCGAGAATGATCGTCTTCGCCTTCAGCACCGCGCCGTTCGCGAGGCGGATCTGGTGCACGTCACCCGGAATCAGCGCATCGGCGCGCTGCACGTCCATGATGTCGACGTCGTATTGCTTCACGTGCTGCTCGAGCGCGACGGCGAACTTCGGCCCTTCGGTTTCCCGCACCGACACGAAGTTCTCGATCGCCATCGTGTCGAGCACCTGGCCGCCGAAACGCTCGGCGACCACGCCCGTCGCGATGCCCTTGCGCGCCGAGTAGATCGCGGCTGCCGCACCGGCCGGGCCGCCGCCGACGATCAGCGTGTCGAACACCGGCTTGTTCTCGAGCGACTTCGCGGCGCGGGCGCTGGCGCCCGTGTCGAGCTTCGCGAGGATTTCCTTCACGCTGCTGCGGCCCTGGCCGAACGATTCGCCGTTCAGGAACATGGTCGGCACGGCCATGATCTGGCGGGCCTCGACTTCGTTCTGGAACAGCGCGCCGTCGATCGCGACGTGGCGGATGCGCGGGTTGATCAGCGACATCACGTTCAGCGCCTGCACGACTTCCGGGCAGTTCTGGCACGACAGCGAGAAATACGTCTCGAACGCGTAATCGCCGTCGAGCGCGCGGATCTGTTCGATCACGTCGTCGTCGAGCTTGATCGGGTGGCCGCCCGTCTGCAGCAGCGCAAGCACGAGCGACGTGAATTCATGGCCCATCGGGATGCCGGCGAAACGGATGCCGGCCGGCTTGCCGGGCTCGCCGATCGAGAACGACGGCTTGCGCTCGGCGTCGTCGCGGCGTTCGGTCACGGTCACGCGCGACGTCAGCGACGCAATCTCGTTCAGCAGCGCAAGCAGTTCCTGCGACTTCGCGCTGTCGTCGAGCGAGGCGACGAGTTCGATCGGGCGCGTGATCTTTTCGAGGTACGCTTTCAGTTGGTTCTTGAGATTGGCGTCGAGCATGGCGTTTCGGATTCCGTATTGATGAGGCTGGTCGGGCACGTCGTGCCGGAGGAGGGCGCGGACCGCGCGAGGCGGCCCGTAGCGTACATCTTGCGCGCCTCGTGCGAGGCGCGCGGGGCGATCGTCAGATCTTGCCGATCAGGTCGAGCGACGGGGTCAGCGTTTCCGCACCCGGCGTCCACTTGGCCGGGCACACTTCACCCGGGTGTGCCGCGATGTATTGCGCAGCCTGCACCTTGCGCAGCAGTTCGCCTGCGTCGCGGCCGATGCCGTTGTCGTGGATTTCACACAGCTTGATCTCGCCTTCCGGGTTGATCACGAACGTGCCGCGCAGCGCCATCCCTTCTTCCTCGATCAGCACGTCGAAGTTGCGCGACAGCGTGAGCGTCGGGTCGCCGATCATCGGGTACTTGATCTTGCCGATCGTGTCCGACGTGTCGTGCCATGCCTTGTGCGTGAAGTGCGTGTCGGTCGACACGCCGTAGATTTCGACACCCAGCTTCTGGAATTCCGCGTAGCGGTCGGCGAGGTCGCCCAGCTCGGTCGGGCAGACGAACGTGAAGTCGGCCGGGTAGAACACGACGACGGACCACTTGCCCTTGAAGTTCTCTTCGGACACGGGCACGAAATCGCCGTTGTGGTATGCGGTTGCCTTGAACGGTTTGATTTGGGTGTTGATGATCGGCATCTTGCGAGTTCCTTTGCGTTGGTGTTGATGAAGTGTTGCCAGTATCCGGGTTCACCCTGAGTTTGTGAAATTGCTTGTTTCAATCCGCGGCATCGGGAATTTCTATCTGCTTCCGGCCCCCGTTCCGGCGGGCCGTCCGGACGGCCCGTGCCATCCGGTCCGGGCCTTCCGGCGGATTCCGGCCGGCCGGCGCTTCTGACACATTGGGCGTGCGGGAGGGCGTGGCGCCGGGCGACGGCGCTGCGCCCCGCGCAAGGGCCCGGCGCCCGTTCGGCACGAACGGTTGCGCGGTCGTTCGACACGCTCCTTCCCACTGCGCCATGAACCTCTTTTCCGGACGCGCCGCGCGCGCGCTGCTTGCGTGGTTCCGCGACATCCGTCCCGAGCGCCGATGCCTGGGTCGGTACTTGCGCGGCACGGTCTGCGTACTCATCGCCGTGTCGTGCGCCGCGCGGGCGCTGGCCCTCGATGCATCTGCAGCGGCCGCGGCGGCGACGCCGACCACCACGTCGACCGGGCTCGTACGGATGCCCGACGGCCGGCTGCTCGCGCCCGAGTTCGCGCGCATCGTCACGCGCGGCGTGCTCGTCGTCGCGGTGCTCGGCGTCGATCAGCCGCCGTTCTTCATGTCGCGCCACGGCGCACTGGCCGGCGTCGACATCGATCTCGCCGACCAGCTCGCGAAAAAGCTTGGCGTGTCGGTGCAGTTCGACCGCGATGCGCGCACCTTCGACGACGTCGTGCATCTGCTCGCAACGGGGCAGGCCGACGTCGCGATCAGCAAGCTGTCACGCACGTTGCCGCGAGCGCAGGTGGTCCGCTTCAGCACGCCGTACATCAGCCTGCGGCGCGCGCTGCTGATCAACCGCGTCGGCTTCGCGGAACTCGCGAAAGGGCGGTCGCTGCCCGAAGTCGTGCGCGACTACCGCGGCACGATCGGTGTCGTCGCGGGCTCGGCCTACGCGGAATACGTGCGCAACGACTTCCCGGCCGCGCAGGTGCGCACCTATCCGAGCTGGCCGGCGACGCTCGACGCGCTGAACGCCGGCGCGGTATCGGCCGTGTATCGCGACGAACTCGCGATCAAGCTCGTGATGCAGGACGACCCGACCGCGCCGATCCGGCTGCGCGTCGCGACCTTCGACGACCTGACCGATGCGCTTGCCGTCGGCGTGCCGGTGTCCGCGCCGACGCTGCTCGCGTTCGTCAACCAGTTCCTGGCCGAGCGCAACAAGCGGCTCGACGTGAAATCCCTGCTCGATGCGATGGGTCGCTAACATGAACATGAACGAGAACATCAGGATCACCCCGCGCATCGAGCGGCTGCATGCGCTGGCGATCCATCCGCTGACGGTATTCGGCAGCCTCGCGCTCGGGATCGTGGCCGGCATTCTGTGGCCGGCCGCCGCGCCGAAATTCGACTACGTCGGCCAGGTGTACGTCGGCCTGCTGAAGATGACGGCGCTGCCGTTCATGACGGCCGCCGTGATTTTCAGCCTGCAGCGGCTGCTGCGCGACGGCAACGCGTCGGATCTGGTGATGCGCGTGATCGCGACGTTCGGCTGCGTGTCGGTGTTCGTGGTGGTGGTCGGCGCGGTCGTGCTGGTCGCGATGCGGCCGGGCGAGCACCTGTCGACCGCGACGCTGAAGGCGTTCGGCGCGCTGGTTGGCAGCGACGGCGCGGCGAGCGATACGGTGATGACGCTGTACGGCACCGATCCCGCCGAGAAGTCCTCGGGCCTCGCCGATATGCTGATCGCGCTGGTGCCCGGCAATTTCTTCGCGGCGCTCGCGAGCGGCGACACGCTGAAGGCGCTGGTGTTCTCGCTGTTCTTCGGGTTTGCGTCGGGGCGCGTGCCCGCGAGCATCTCGGCGGCGCTGAGCCAGACGCTGGAGACTGTCTATTTCACGTGCCAGAAGATCATGCACTGGCTCGCGTATCCGACGCCGATCGTGCTGTTCTGCGGCGGCGCCGCGCAGATCGGCACGTCGGGGTTCGGGCCGCTCGAGGCGATGTTCCGCTTCGTCGCGGCGTTCTGCGTCGTCGCGCTCGTGCTGATCGCGGCGGCGATCGTCGTGATCTGGAAGCGCTCGGGCGCCACGCTGTCCGCGACGCTCGCCGGGTTGCGCACACCATTCGCGATGGCGCTCGCCACCCGCAGCAGCGTGGCCTGCATGCCGAGCATGATCGAGTGCCTGGCCGACGGGTTCGGCTTCGCCCGCGCGCGCGTCGAGCTGGTCGTGCCGCTTGCCGTGTCGCTGCTGCGCGTCGGGCCGATGGTCTATTACGCGAGCGCGACGCTGTTCGTCGCGCAGCTCTACGAGCGTCCGCTCGGCCCGGGCGAGCTTTGCGTCGTGCTGGTGGCGTCGGTGCTGGCCGGGTTCGCGTCGACCGGCACGTCGGGGGTCGTGACCGTGTCGCTCGCCGGGATGGCGTGCGCGGCGCTGCATCTGCCGTTCGAGGCCGCGTTCGTGCTGTTCGCGGCGGTCGATCCATTCTGCGAGATATTGCGCACGCTGTTGCTGGTGATCGGCAACTCGGCCGTGGTGTCCGCAATCTGCGCGCGGCCGTCGCGCGCGTGAAGGGGGCATCATGGCGCTCGTCGGCGTGTTGGGTGGAATGGGGCCGCTGGCCACGGTCGACTTCATGCATCGCGTGATCCGCTTGACGCGGGCGCGCTGCGATCAGGAGCATCTGCCGATGATCGTCGCGAATCTGACGCAAACGCCTGATCGTTCGCGTGCGATCGTCGACGGCGGGGCCGACCCGCTGCCGGCGCTGCTCGACGGCGTCGGGCTGCTGAATCGGTGCGGCGTCGACGTGATCGCGATCCCGTGCAATTCGGCGCATCACTGGTATGAGCCGATGCGCGAGCGCAGCGCGGCGCCGATCCTGCATATCGTCGATGCGTCGGTGGCCGCGTTGCCGGCCGGCGTGCGGCGCGTCGCGGTGCTCGCGACCGGCGGCACGCTGGTGTCGGGGTTCTATCAGGCGGCGCTGCGCGCGCGCGGCTTCGAGCCGGTGATGCCGGGCGCGGCCGCGCAGCGCGATATCGCGGCGTGCATCGCGGCCGTCAAGGCAGGCAGGATCGATGCGTCGGTGCGGTGCCTGTCGCGTGCGCTCGCGACGCTGGTGCGACGGGACGTCGGCGTTGCCGTGATGGGCTGCACGGAAATCCCGATCGCCGCGCGCGCGTTGCGCGACGCGCCGTTCGCGTTGATCGACAGCACGCAGGAACTGGCGCGCGCGACGGTCACGTACGCGCTCGAGCGAGGGTGGGGGCGGACCGCGTGACGCGTGGCGACGGCGGGACGCGCGGATGTCCGGCACGCAGGACGGGCAGCGCTCGCGCTAGATCTGATAGGGCGCCCGGACGCCCGGTTCGGTGAGGGGGAAATCCTTCGTGTTGCGCGACACGAGCAGCAGGCCGTTCACTTGCGCCGACGCCCATATGATCGCGTCGGGCAGGCGAATGCGGCGTTCCTTGCGAATCGTTACAGCGCGATTGGCCACCGTGCTGTCGACCGGGATGATATCGAACGACGCAAGCCACGTGCGGATCGCCGCATCGTCGCCGGGCGTCGCGCCGACCAGGACTTCCATCCAGGTCACCATGCTGATCGCCCGGTAGTCGTAGCGGGCAAGCTCCGCGCGCGCGGCCTCCACGCCACCGAGATAGTCGATCAGGATGTTGGTGTCGAAGAGTGCGTTTACCATTCCGCGCGCAGCGCCTCCTGATAGGCGAGCCCGTTGAGCGCACGAACTTTCCAGAGACCGAATACGGTGTCGGCATGCGGCGGCCGGTGCTGCGACGGGCAAGCGTCGGCCGGGGTCGCGCGGCCTGGATAGCCGGCCGCGCTGGGGGGGGTGATAAGTGCTTTTACCATTCTGAACGCAGCGCCTCCTGATAGGTGAGCCCGTCGACCACGCGATCTTTCCACAGACCGAATACGTTATCGGCATGCGATCGCTTGTGCTGCGCGATATACGCGTCGATCGCATCGCGAATGATCGCAGCGCGAGGGCGTTGCTCAGTCTCGACGATGGCGGCCAGTTCGTCGAGCTGGCCGTTCGACAGATCAATCAGGATACGGCTCATTGCAACCTCCGATATATGATATGCATATCATATATATCCAGATGGTCGCCCGCAAGGCGTCGATGCTTGCCGGGCAAGCGTGACGGGCTGCCGCCACGCTGCGGCCCGGGCGCTCAGGCAGCGATCTTCCTCAGCCAGTCGGCGAGCCGTCTCGCCCCGTCCGGCATGTCCGCATCCTCGCGCGTGCACAGGTAGTAATCGCGGCCGTCGTCGAGCGCGTGGTCGAACAGCTTCACGAGTTCGCCGCTCGCCAGTTCGCGCTCGACCAGCGGCGCGCGCAGCAGCGCCGCGCCGAGATCCGCGCGCGCCGCGCTCAGCGTCAGCTGCCCGTCCTCGAACATCGGCCCCACCGCATGCGACACATGCCGCACGCCCGCGCCGTGCAGCCAGTTGACCCACGTGCTGCGATCCTCGTCGTGCACGAGCGGCGCTTGCGCGAGATCGGCCGGCGTGCGGAACGGCCCGTGGCGCTTCAGGAACGACGGGCTGCACATTGGCACCATCGCGCCCGGCAGCAGCCGCTCGCAGCGGTAGCCAGGCCAGTCGCCGGTGCCGAAGCGGATCGACAGGTCCGACGCGTCGCTTCGATAGTTGCGGTGATGCGCATACAGCACGGTCACGTCGACGTCGGTGTTGTCGGCGAGGAATGCATGCAGGCGCGGAATGAACCAGCCGATGCCGAGCAGCGGGATCAGGCTGATCGTGATCTGCCGCAGCGACGAACGATCGCGCACGAAGCGCGTCGCGCTGCGCAGCACCGAGAACGCGGCGCTGATCGAGCGGTAATAGTCGCGCCCCTCGTCGGTGAGCGCGAGCAGCCGGCCTTCGCGCACGGTCAATGGCGTCTGGATGAACGCCTCGAGCAGTTGCAACTGATGGCTGACCGCGGACGGCGTGATGTCGAGTTCGTGCGCGGCCGCAGTGACCGACCCGAGACGCGCGAATGCCTCGAACGCGCGCACGGCGCGAAGCGGCGGATCGTACGGCAATTGTTCGATATTTTTCATGTGTCGAATTTTATCGAAAAATCAGGGTAAGCGACAACATTAAAATATCCCGTATTTACAGCGCATTACGATAATGTGTCGGGAATGGCATAAGCATTCAACAATTGAGTATTTGGGGTGAGGGTGCTGAATCTTTAATATTTTTCATGTTTTGATCCGAGTCACTGATCCCCGCACATGAAAATCGCTTTCCTTCCCGCCAGCCTCGCATTGTCCGCGGCCACGCTGATCGCTTCCGTTCCCGCCTTCGCGCAATCCGCGCCGCAGACGATCCTGATCGGTCTCGCCGCGCCGCTCACCGGCCCGTCCGCGCGGATCGGCAAGGACCTGCAGAACGGCGCGCAGCTCGCGATCGACGACGCGAACGCGAAGCATCCGAGCATCGGCGGCAAGCCGGTCGTCTACAAGCTCGTCGCGGCCGACGATCAATCCGACCCGCGCACGGCCGTCGCGGTCGCGCAGCAACTGGTCGACCAGCACGTGATCGGCGTCGTCGGTCACTGGAACACGGGCTGCAGCGTGCCGGCGTCGCGCGTCTATCGCGATGCGGGCATCCCGCAGATCGCACCGGCATCCACCGGCCACCAATACACGCAGCAGGGCTATGCGACGGCGTTTCGCATCATGGGTCACGACGATGCGGGCGGCAACTTCACCGGCGCCTACGCGGTGAAGACGCTGAAGGCGAAGCGCATCGCGGTGATCGACGATCGCACGTCGTTCGGCGCGGGGCTGGCCGACCAGTTCATCAAGGGCGTGCAGGCGAACGGCGGCGCGATCGTCGACCGCCAGTACGTGAACGACAAGACGACCGACTTCAGCGGCGTGCTGACCGCGATCAAGGGCAAGCGCGCGGATCTCGTGTTCTTCGGCGGGCTCGACGCGCAGGCCGCACCGATCGCGCGCCGGATGCGCCAGCTCGGCGTGAACGCGCCGCTGCTCGGCGCGGGCGGCTTCGTGAGCCAGACCTTCCTGTCGCTCGCGGGCAAGGACGGCGACGGCGTGACGGCGCTCGAACCGGGCCTGCCGCTCGACCGGATGCCGGGCGGCAAGGCGTTCGATACGCAGTACCGCACGCGCTTTCACGCGCCGATCGAACTGCACGCGCCGTTCGCGTACGACGCGGCCGCCACGCTGATCGCGGCCGCGCAGAAAGCCGGCACGACGCAGCCGGCCAAGCTGGTCGCGGCCGTGCGCGCGATCGACCGGCCCGGCGTGACCGGCAAGATCGCGTTCGACAACGAAGGCAACCTGAAGGACCCGGCGTTCACGATCTACCAGGTGCGCGGCGGCAAGTGGAGCGTCGTCGACGTACTTGGCGGCGCGCACGCCGCAACCAAATAAACGACGGAGACGAACCCCATGACCGACACGACCCATGCATCCGCCGCGGCACCCGAGGACACGCGCCTCGGCATCCTCGCGCGGCGCCGCATCGAAGCGGAAATCATCAAGCCCATCTACGAGATCATGAAGCGCGAATTCGGCGTCGAACGCGCGCAGGCCGTGATCGCGGAAGCCGTGCGCGGCGCGGCCGTCGACGCGGGCCGCACGTTCGCCGCGCAGGAGCCGGACGGCACGAGCGTGCAGTCGTTCATCGCGCTGCAGGTGCTGTGGGAGAAGGACGATGCGCTCGACGTCGAGGTGCGGCGCGCGGACGACGCGCACTACGACTACGACGTGCACCGCTGCAGCTACGCGGAGATGTATCACGCGATGGGGCTCGGCGAAATCGGCCACCTGCTGAGCTGCGCGCGCGACAGCTACTTCATCGAGGGCTACGACCCGCGCATCGCACTGACGCGCACGAGCACGATCATGCGGGGCGGCAAGCGCTGCGATTTTCGTTATGCGCTGCAGGCTGCGCCGCGCGACGACGCCCCGGAGGCCGGCCATGCGTGAGGACCTCGCGGTTGCGCCGCGCGTCGACGGCGCACGCCTGTGGGCGTCGCTCGAACGGATGGCGCTGATCGGCGCGACGCCGAAGGGCGGCGTCTGCCGTCTCGCGCTGACCGACCTCGACCGCGAGTCGCGCGACCTGTTCGTGCAGTGGGCGCGCGACGCCGGCTGCACGGTGCGCGTGGATCAAATGGGCAACGTGTTCGCGCGCCGCGCGGGCCGCAATCCCGATGCCGCGCCGGTGATGACGGGCTCGCACGCCGATTCGCAACCGACGGGCGGCCGTTACGACGGCATCTACGGCGTGCTCGGCGGCCTCGAAGTCGTGCGCGCGCTGAACGACGCCGGCATCGAGACCGAACGCCCGATCGACGTCGTGATCTGGACCAACGAGGAAGGTTCGCGTTTTGCGCCGGCGATGATCTCGGCCGGCGTGTTCTCCGGCGTCTATACGCTCGAATACGGGCTGTCGCGTACTGACGGCGCAGGCAGGACGATCGGCGAGGAACTCGCGCGGATCGGCTACGCGGGCGCCGAGCCGGTCGGCGGCTATCCGGTGCATGCCGCGTACGAGCTGCATATCGAGCAGGGTGCGATTCTCGAACGCGCGGGCAAGACGATCGGCGTCGTGACGGCCGGGCAGGGGCAGCGCTGGTACGAGGTGACGCTGACGGGCGTCGACGCGCACGCGGGCACGACGCCGATGGAATTCCGGCGCGACACGTTGGTCGGCGCCGCGCGGATGATCGAATTCGTCGACGCGCTCGGTCGTCGCCATGCACCGCACGCACGCGCGACGGTCGGGATGATCGAGGCGCGGCCGAATTCGCGCAACACGGTGCCGGGCGGCTGCTTCTTCACGGTCGAATTCCGCCATCCCGACGATGCGGTGCTCGACGAACTCGATGCGGCGCTGCGTGCGGAACTGGCGCGCGTGGCGGCCGACGCCGGCCTCGGCGCGCAGATCGAGCAGATCTTCAAGTATCCGCCGGTGCCGTTCGCGCCGGGCTGCATCGACGCGGTGCGCGACGCGGCGCAGGCACTCGGGCTATCGCACATGGACATCGTGTCCGGCGCGGGCCACGACGCGTGCTACGTCGCGCGCGTCGCGCCGGCCGGCATGATCTTCGTGCCGTGCGTCGACGGGCTGAGCCACAACGAGGCCGAGGCGATCACGCCGGAATGGTCGGCGGCGGGTGCCGACGTCCTGCTGCGCGCGGTGCTGCAAAGCGCGCAGGAGCCGGGCGCGTGACGGGCGCGGCTTACTTGCCGGCCTTGCGCCGCGCCATGTAAGCGAGGTAGGCGACGATCTGGTCGAGTTCCCGGTCGCTCAGTTGATCGGACGGGAACGCAGGCATCACGCGGCCCGGCCAGTCGCGCACCGATGCCGGGTTGCGGATGTAGCGGCGCAGCGCGGCGGGCTGGAAGTAGTCGACCGGATTCATCGGCGTGTTCAGGTCGGGCCCGGTCTGGCTGCTGCCCGCGCCGTCGATGCGGTGGCACGCGAGGCATTGCGTGACGAACAGCCGCTGGCCAGCGCGGGCCGGATCGTGCGCGGGCAGTGCCGGATCGACGCCGAGCGACGGCCAGCGCGCGAGCGGCGACGATTCGATCGTGATGCGCACGATCTGATACGGCCACTGCTCGCCGCGCACCGACGACGCGTCCGGCCCGAGCCACACCAGGTAGAACGGCCCCGCGCTGACCTGCTTGCCCGGCAGCGTCGGCCACGGGTGCGCGGGATCCTCGATCGCGAGCCACGCGACGGCGCCGGCCGGTGCGCGACGGCGCGCGAGATTCAGCGGCAGTTGCGCGGCGAAGCCGTCGGCCGCGCGGGTTTCGAGCACGCCGTCCGCCGGCAGAGGCGTGTCGCCGAGCAGGGCGGCGAACGGCACCGCGCGGAACGTCATCGGCCGGCCGTACGCGATGTCGCGCGGCACGTGGATGTCCGTCGCATCGGGGCGCGCGAGCAGCGCCTGGCGCGTCAGGACCCGTGGCGTGCCGTCAGTCTCGAGTGCGAGCGAGCCCTGCGCGGACGCACGCGTTGCGATCAGGCACACCGTCAGCAGCAACAGCGAAAACCACGGGCGCTTCAGCATTCGTTCTCCGGGAAGGGGTGTTGGATGGGGCGTTCCAGCGGCGGCCACGCGCGAGCGCCGCGGCCGATGGAACGAATCGGGCGACAGTCTATCCGGTACGCGCGGTGCTGGCGACTTCGGTACGGGGCAGGGGCGGCCGCGCGCGTGGCGGGCCTGCGACAGCCGGCCCGGTTACGACACGGCCGAAGGGATGCGAAATCGCATTGCGCGATTCGGGCCGTGGCGCAAACGTACGGGTTGATCGCGTTGATCCGGATCGATCTGCGTCGTCGTCAATGCGCTGAACACTGCGCGTCGGCCTTCGGTAAAGGCGTTTCGCGCGCCGTGTCGAAATCGGCTTCGCGCGTCCCGGACGGTGTCAGCGACACGAAATGCATCGTCCCGCTGCGTGCCGGGAATCCGGCGATACCGGTCGAACCCCACGGAATCGGCGAGCGCTGCACGGCGCTCACCGACATTCCGGTTGGCGAAAGCGCGAGCGTCAGCAGGCGCCCGTCGCGGGTCGGCACATACGCATGCGTGCCGTCGACGCCGATTCCGGACTCGCGCACCGACGCCGGCAGGCAGTCGAGCGTGGCGAGGCGACGGCCGTCCGGGTCGAGCAGCATCGCGACGCCGCGATTGTCCGCCGTGGTCGTGACGACGATGAAGCGGTCGATCTCCGGCACGTAGGCGGACGAATACACGTAGTACTGGATCGCGTCGTTCAGCGGCCCGAGCTTCTCCAGTTTCGCCGTGACCGGATCGAACATCGCGTACTCGAGCCCCGCGTCCGTGCTGCCTTCGATGTATTTCTGCCAGACCAGCAGCGCGCGGTGCGGCGAGCCCGCGACCACGGGCCACCACTCGCGGCGGTGCGGCGCGACCGACACATGGTTCAACACGCGCCCCTCGGCATCGTAGGTCTTCAGGTAGACGCCGTTGCCGGTGCCGAGGTTGTCGACGCCGCCGCCGTCGATCCAGTCGGCGGAGTAGAACACGACGAACCGTTCGCCGACCGCGGCGACGTGCCCCGAGTGACCGCCCGCTTCGACGTCGTTCGGGTAGGGCTTGACCGGTTTCAGGTCGCGCCGATAGATGCCGTATCGCTGGCTGACCACTTGCGGCGTGTTCCAGCCGTCCTCGAACGTGACGAAGATGTCGCCGCGCGGGTTCTGCGCGATCGACACGGGTTCCTGCGCCTCCGGGCGGCTGATGAACGTATGGACGCGCAGCAGCCGCGGCTTGCCCGGCAGCCATTCGCCGACGTACACGTCATGCGGCCAGTTGCCGTTGCGCAGCGCGCCGCGCGGCACGATGCCCGAGCTGCTGAAGAAGACCCAGCGCCGGCCGTTGCCGGTGTCGGCCACGCCGATCCCGTGCATGAAGCGCCGCGGATCGCCGCTTTCCTGCGGCGACGCGGGCGCCTGCACGGTGACGGTATGCACGACCGGCGCGCCGCCGAACGTGCGCGACGGCGCCGCGACGGCGCAGCACGCGCCGCAGAGCGCGGACGCGACGCGCCACGCGGCGGCGCGCCGGACCGCGTTCGAGCGCATGGCGGCGGCTTGCGCCACCAACGGCTGCCGCATCACTCGACGGTGACCGATTTCGCGAGGTTGCGCGGCTTGTCGACGTCGGCGCCGCGCGCACAGCCGACGTGATAGGCCAGCAGCTGCAGCGGGATCACGTTGACGATCGGCGCCAGCGCGTCGCCGGATTCGCGCACGCGGATCAGGTGCGTGTCGCGGTCGGCGTCGATCTCGAGATGGTGGCCCGCGAGCACGTAAAGCCGCCCGCCGCGTGCGCGCACCTCGGCCATGTTGGACTTCAGCTTCTGGAACAGGCGATCGTCCGGCGCGATCGTGACGACCGGCATCGCGCTCGTGACGAGTGCGAGCGGCCCATGCTTCAGTTCGCCGGCCGGATAGCCTTCCGCGTGGATGTACGACACCTCCTTGAGCTTCAGTGCGCCTTCGAGCGCGATCGGGTAATGAATGCCACGCCCGAGGAACAGCGCGTTCTCGGTACGCGCGAACTTCGTGGCCCAGCCCATGATCTGCGTTTCCAGCGCGAGCGCGTGGCCGATGCGGTCCGGCAGTTCGTGCAGCTTCTTCAGGTGCATCGCGACGTGCGCGGGATCGAGCCGGCCGCGCTGTTGCGCGAGCGTCAGCGTCAGCAGGAACAGCGCGACGAGCTGCGTCGTGAACGCCTTGGTCGACGCGACGCCGAGCTCGATGCCGGCGCGCGTCAGGAAGCAGAGCGGTGCGGTGCGTGCGATCGTGCTGGTCGCCACATTGCAGATTGCCATCGACAGTTCCTGGCCCATCCCGCGCGCGCGTTCGATCGCGCCGATCGTATCGGCGGTTTCGCCGGACTGCGAAATGCCGACGACCAGCGTGCGCGGATCGGGCACGGTGTCGCGATAGCGGTATTCGCTCGCGATCTCGACCTGCGCGGGGATGCCCGCGATGCCCTCGAGCCAGTATTTCGCAGTCAGGCCCGCGTAATAGCTGGTGCCGCAACCGAGCAGCAGCACGCTCCGGGTCTTCGACAGCATCGCGCGCGTGCTGTCGTTGCCGCCGAACAGCGCGGGTGAGATCGTGTCGATCCCGTCGATCGTGCTGGCGATCGCCTTCGGCTGCTCGAAGATCTCCTTCTGCATGAAGTGCTGGTACGGGCCGAGCGCGGCATCGCCGTCGCGCGCCTTCACTTCGCACAGCGGGCGCTGCGCTTCGCGCCCGAGCGCGTCGACCACGCCGATGCGTTCCGGCGTGATCAGCGCGACGTCGCCGTCCTCCAGGTAGACGAAGCGGTCGGTCAGGTCGCCGAGCGCCGCGCAGTCGGACGCGAGATAGTTCTGGTCCGCGCCGATGCCGATCACGAGCGGCGAGCCGGCGCGCGCGGCGACCAGCCGCTGCGGCTCGCGCGCGCTGAGCACGGCGATCGCATACGCGCCGCGCAGCCGCTTGACCGCGCGAATGACCGCGTCGAACAGGTCGTCGCGATACACGCTGTGGATCAGGTGCGCGATCACCTCGGTATCGGTCTCGCCACGAAACGCATAGCCGCGCTGCTGCAGCTCGGCTCGCAATTCGTCATGGTTCTCGATGATCCCGTTGTGCACGACCGCGATCGTGTCGCCCGACATGATCGGGTGCGCGTTCCGTTCCGACGGTGCACCGTGCGTCGCCCAGCGCGTGTGCGCGATGCAGGTCTGCGCTTCGAGACCGAGCGTCAGCACGCGGTCCTGCAGGTCGGCCACGCGTCGCAGCGTGCGTTCGCTGCGCAGGCGGCCGTCGCGCTGCACCGCGATGCCGCACGAATCGTAGCCGCGATACTCGAGCCGGCTCAGTGCATTGACCAGTTGCGGCACCTGATTGTTCAGGCCGCTTGCTCCGACGATTCCGCACATGATTCACCTCGTTGACGGGAAGTTGCCGGCCGGCGCGCAACGCGCGCCAGCGCGATTTCAGGAGCGGCGCCGCGTCGCGCGGCATGCATCCCGCGCGACGCGGCCCGTCTCCGGTGACCTACTCGCGGGGCTGCGGCCCCGCATGCGCGACCCATTCGATGCCCGAAATCGAGCCGTTCGCATCGTGCGATGCGACGAGGATGCGGGTCGTGCGCCGCGCGCCGCGGCGGCGGGCGCCCGACAGCGCGTTCGGTGGCACCGAGCGCATCTTCACGCTGGCCGAGCGTCGCAGCATCTTCGATGCGCGCAGCCGGTACGCGAGCGGATGCACGACACGCCCCGCGATCAGCCAGGTGACGATGGTGCCGGCGATCAGCGCGATGCTCGTCACGTAGAACACGATCTGTTCGATCGGCATCTCGGCCTGGTTGAACGGCAGCAGGTAGCGGTAGGTGTAAATGCAGATCGATGCCCACACACCGCCGACCAGCGCGGGCCGCACGAGGCGGAACCAGACGACCAGCACGGACCCGACGATGACGCCGCGCTCGGCGATCATGTCGCGCGGCGCGCGCAGGGAAAGGTCAATAATCGGCGCGTTCTTCATGTTGAATGCCTCGGTCGGGGCTGACCCATACGGCGCGCTTGCCGCGGCCCCGCAGTACGACAGCGGGCAGGGCGACGACGGTGGTGATCATGCTGATCAGCCAGAAGGCGACGGGGTACCAGACGGTGTCAAGGAAATACATCAGGAGTTTTTCGTCGTAACGACGATCGATCATGCTGCCGATGATCAGCTGCAGGATGCAGGTTGCGACCAGCAGCATCCCGTGCCAGTGCGGCACCACGGACACATGCCAGTCGGGCGGAAGCGGGTAGACGACGTCCACGAGCGCGAGCAGCAGGATGAACGACATCGAGTACGCCCACGCGATGCCGATCAGGTACTCGGCGAACAGCGGCCACATCATCATCTGGGTCGGCCGCGCGAGCGTGCCCGCGTACTTGAGCAGCACCTGGATGCCGCCCTTCGCCCAGCGCAGCCGCTGCCGGTAGAGGCCCTTCAGCGTCTCGGGCATCAGGATCCAGCTGAGCGCGTGCGGCTCGTACACCACGCGCCAGTCGCGGCACTGCAGCTTCCAGCTGATGTCGATGTCCTCGGTCAGCATGTCCGAGCTCCAGTAGCCGACGTCGGCAAGCGCGGTCTTGCGGAACATCGTGACGACGCCCGACACCGTGAAGATGCGGCCGTACACCTGCTGCGTGCGCTTGATCAGCCCGACGATCGACGAGAACTCGCCGACCTGCATGCGGCCGAGCAGCGACGTGCGCGTGCGGATGCGCGGGTTGCCGGTGACCGCGCCGACGCCCGGGTCGGTCAGGAAATGCTCGAGCATCCAGCCGATCGCGTCGTGCGCGAGCAGCGAATCGCCGTCGATGCACAGCAGGTATTCCGCATTCGATACCGCTGCGGCCGTGGTGAGCCCGACCGCCTTGCCTTCGTTGCGCGCGTGATGGATCACGAGCAGCCGCGGGATCTCGACGGCCAGCGCGTTGAGGATCTCGCCGGTGCGGTCCTTGCTGCCGTCGTTGACCGCGATGATGTCGTAGTTGGGGTAGTTCATCGCGTTTAGGTGGCTGATCACGCTGCGCGCGTTCGCCGCTTCGTTGAAGCACGGCACGACGATCGAGATCTTCGGGATGCCGCTCGACGCGATGGTGCGCGTCGACAGCTCGCGGCCTTCCTCGAGCAGGAAGTAGTGCACGACGCCGCCGATCATCCACAGATACGACATGAAGAACGGATAGTAGAAGACGAAGTCCTGCAGGCGCTGGATGATGCTGTGGGTGGTCATGGCGTCTTGGTCCCTTGTGCATGTTGCATCTGCATCAGCGCGTTGATCGAGGTCGGGTCGAGGCGGGACTTCAGCGACATCACGTCGCGCATCGCGTCGAGATCCGGCTGGCCGTTCAGGAAGTTGTCCGGGTAGTAGCCGAAATTCACCGCGCCCTTGCTGCGCAGCCGGCGCATCTGCGCGAGCAGCGTGCTGGCGGGCACGTCCTTGTGCGCGTGCCAGTCGTACGACTGCAGCTCGAACACGGTGCGCTGCATTCCGCGCTGCTTCGCGCTGACGGCACGCACGAGCTGGTCCAGCCATCCGTCGGGATCCTTCGCCTGCTCCATGTACGGCATCGCCATCAGCGCGACGTAGTCGTAGGTGGTGAGGAAATCGTCGTAGTTCTGCGCGTACCATGCTTCCGACTCGGGCTTCAGCACCGGCAGCGCGAAGATGTTGCGCGCGGTCAGCACGTCGCCCACGTTCTGGTGGGCCAGCACGATCTGTTCGAGCTGGCGGGTCAGGTCGATCAGGTAGCGCGACTTCTGGCGCGTCCAGCGCTTCATCAGGTCGGGACTCTCGCGGATCTTGCCGACGTCGGCCGGCAGCCCCCACTGCGAATAGGTGCGCAGCGCATGCTGGCTCGCGTCCTCGTAGTCGTCGAGCACCGCGTCGTCGCTGAACAGGATGCCGCTGAACGACGCGTGCTTGCTGAGATCCTCGTAGATCTGCTGGATCATCAGCCGCGCATCCGGATCGAACGGGCTCAGCCGGAACACGCGCGTGCCGTTCTCGCGGGCCGGCGCGCCGCCGTAGGCGCTCACCGCCTCGAGCCCGCGATGCTTGTCGGCCGGCGGGCGGAACGCGAGCACGGGCATCCACGCATACACCTGCACGTTGGAGCGCGTGTTGAGCTGCCACGCGGCGCGCGAGAACAGGTCGGCGCGCATCGGCAGGTGCCGGTTCGGGAAATACACCGATTCGGCGACGCCGGTGCCTTTCGGGTCCGCATACGCCTGCAGGTACACCGATTTCGGCTGCATCCGGTAGATGCGCTCGATCAGCTTGCCGAGATTCGCCTCCTGCCGCGCGGGATCCGGATCGTAGACCTGGTCGAGGTCGACCTGCACGGTGCGCTCGGGCACGTCGACGTCGCCGCGGTTGGAGGCCGGCTCGCGCATCGAGCGCTCGAACCCGCCGATGTCGACGTCGTACATCATCAGAATCCGCCGCAGCCGGTCCAGCGGCACGTCCGGCGTATTCGGGCCGGCATCGAGGCTGAACTGGATGTCCATGCCGAGCGACGTCGATATCTTGCGCACGGGCTGGTTTTCCGCGCCGTATGGCCACACCATTGAGCGTGCGACGATGCCGGTGCGTTCGCGGATCTGCCGCACGCATGTCTGCAGGTCGTTGTGCACGCGCGTTTCGAATTCGGCGTCGGTTTCATAGCGCTTCTCGTCCTGCAGGTAGAGGTGCGACGTGGTCGCCGGCAACTCGTTGCCTTGCGGATTCGCGACCGCGCCGTGATGGAGGTTGTGGGTGTGGCACCCGAGCTCGACGAGGTGCGACTGGCCGAGCTTCTGTACCTCGTCCCACGACATGAAGTAGTCGCGCGGCACCTGAATCTTGTCGCTGATGCGGATCGGCGCATCCAGCGGCGCATCGATCCACGCGGTGACGATGCCCATCACGGCCGGATACTTGAAGCGCTCGAGCAGCGGCAGCACTTTCGTGTAGTGGCTGCGGTAGCCGTCATCGAACGTGAGGAGCACTGAGCGCGGCGGCAGCGGCTTGCCGCCGTGCCGCGACTCCTCGATCTGCTTGACCGTGATGGTGTGGTAGTTGTTGGTCTGCAGCCACGAGAAGATCGCGGTCAGCGTGCCGGTATCGACCGCGAACGGGTCGACCATTGCCGCCGCGGACGCGAACGACGCCATCAGGTTGTCGCGCACGTCGTGCATGCAGATCACGCGAAACGTCTTGCCGTCGGCTGGATCGGACGGCGGCAGCAGGTCGATCATCTTGGCATTGGTCACGCCCGGGAACAGCGAGCAGGCGGCAAACGTGCCGAGGCATCCGCACATGAAGGTCCGTCTGTTTTGCATGGCCCGATCTCCTTGCTAGAAAGGCAGGTTGACCGACAGGAAGCCGGTTTCGGAGCGCTCGCGCTGGCCGTCGTAAGCGTGGCTGCTCACCTCGACGCCATAGCTCAGCGTGATGTCGTGCTTGAATGTCCATGCATGCTCGAGGCGCGCGCTCCACAGCGGGCTGGAGCCGAAGCCGCGCTCGTTGTACACGCCGCCGGACACCGACACGCGCTGTTGCAGCGACATGTCGCCCTTCTTCCACAGCGTCAGCTGGTGCATGACCGTTGCCGCGGCCGCGTAGTCGCGCCCCGGGCTGAAGTACGGCGCATTCTGCCGCGTGTTGCTGTCGGTGCCGAGTTCCAGCGATACGTTGACGAGCTGCTTGGCTGACGTGTACACGCGCTGCGTGGCGGTCGCCGCGATCTCCTGGTGCAGGTTCGAATCGCTGTAGCGGCTCACGCCATAGCTCAGCTTGATCTCGCGACGGTCGTTCTGGCGATACACGACCGAGACGTTCGCGGAGCGGCCCCAGATGTGCGCGGCATACGCCTTCCACGGCAGCGAGTTGTCGTTGCTGTCGACCGCGCCGGTGACCGTCCAGTAGTCGTTCAGTGCATACGCGATCGACCCGCGGCCGCCGGTTCGGCCGTCCGTGCCGAGCGAGCGCGTGACTTCGCCCTGCACCGTGAGCGGCCCGTGCCGGTAGTCGCCGCCGATGCCCGTGCGGGTGCGGCTGATGTTGCCGGCGTCGGTTTGCGCATAGCCGAAGAACGTATGCGAGAACACGCGCCAGTTGTCGCCGAACGGTTGCGAATACACATAGCTGTCCGACGTGAAGCTGTTGTCGGCCAGTGCGCTGTTGCCGTGCTCGTAGCTCAGGTCGGTCGTGAACACCGGGCTGCGGTACGCCTTGTAGTCGCGCTTGAAGCTGCGCACCGCGCCGCTGTCGGGGAACGTGTTGTCCAGGGTCTGGTCGACGTTCTTCGCGGTTGCATAGTCGTCTGCCGTGAGCGATGCGCGGCCGAGCCCGGCGAGCATCTCGACGCTGTCCGGGTGGTCGGTCAGCGACGCGTGATACATGGCGATCGCCTGGCGTGGATGCGACTGACCCGACACCGCGTCGGCGTGCGCCGCACGGACCTCCGCGTTGAACGGCACCTCTTTCTCGAGCTGTTCGAGCGCGGTGATCCCTTCGTCGACGTGACCCGTGAGGATCAGGTACTGCGCGCGCAGCCGGTAGTAGCGCAGATAGTCGCTTTGTTCCGGGCCCCAGGTACTCACCTGTTGCGCCGGCGGCAGCGACTTGCCCATCTCGTCGAGCACCTGCTTCGCTTCCGGTGCGCGTCCCTGGTCGACGTACGACCAGAACAGTCCTTCGCGCAGTTCGATCGGCCGCGTGCGCGCGCCATACTGGAAGCCGCGGGTCGCGCGGTCCGACGGCGACGCGGTCGCCTGCGTCAGCGCGCGCTGGTACACAGTGTTCGCCTTGCCCGGTTCGCTCAGGTACAGGTACGCGTCACCGACGGCCGCCAGCGCGTCGATCGAGATTTCCGCGTCGGGCGGAATCGTCTCGAACGTCGCGACGGCCTTCTTCATGTCGCCGCGTGCCGCGTAGGCGACCGTCCGGTCGCCCGCAAGCGCCGTCCTGACCGGCGAATACTCGGGCGTCACCGGCATCCGCTTGTCGAGGTCGTCGGCCGCGAGCAGTGCGCTGTCGATCCCGTCGAAGCGGTCGGCACTCGTCATCGAGCGCGACTTGTCGCGCCCGCCGCGCACCTGCTGCCGAATCGACAGTTCTTCCAGTTGCGCGATGTCGACGGCCGAGAACGCGTCGGGTCGCGCCTTCGCTTCGTCGAGCGCCTTGATCGCACCGCCGCTCGCGGCGAGGCCGAACACGTCGTTGCGCACGGTCGCGACGTCGGCGGTACGGAGGTTCGGTGCCTGGGCATTCGGCGTCTCGACGTCAGGCGTTTGTGAGGTTTGCGTCGGCGCGCCGGGCGTCTGCGCATTCGGCGTCGGGGTGGGCGGTGGTTGCGCGCCCGGCGCCTGGGTCACGGGCGCTGCCGGGTTCGGCATCGGCGTGCCCGATGCCTGCGCGGTTTGCGTCCGGCTGCTCGGTGGCGCGGTAGTCTCGGCCTGGGCGGCTTGCGGCGGGGTGGACGATGACGGTGCGACCGGCGTTGATGCGTGTGATGGCTGCGGGTCCGAGCGCTGGGCAGTCTGCATCGGAGCGGCTGAAGCCGTTGCGGCGGGTGTCGACGTTTCTGGAGCGGCGATGTCCGACGCCAGGGCAATCTGTATCGGCGCGTTCGAAGTCTGCGCGACCGGCGTCGGTGTATTCAGCGATTGAGCAGCGGCAGCCTGATCGTTCGGTTGAGGCGGGTCCGGCTCCACTACCACCGTCGTCGGCAGATTCGGCGGCTGCGGGTTCGAAGCCTGGGCGATCTGCATCGACGCATCCGAAGCCCGCGCGATCGGCGTCGGCGCATTGGGCGGCCCGGTGGTGGCGTTCTGGGCGATCTGCATCGATGCGCCCGTTGGCTGCATGCCGGGCGGCAGCGCATTCGTCGCACCGTTGGTCCCGGCGATTTCGCTGGCGCCGCCCGGTTCCGCATCGCCTTCGACGGAGAAGCACGGGCCGGACGCGACGAGCAGCAACAGCAGTGGCGCATGCAGGAGGATCCGCCGATTGGGCGGAGCGACGGTGGTGCATTGTTGTTTCCGATTGTTGGCCACGGTGTGTCCTCACTCTGAAACGATCACAACGGTTGCACGCCCGACGACGCTCGCTGCTGACCGCCGCTGCGCAGGGCCGCGAGGCCCGGATGCATCCGGCTGGCTCAAAGGCGATTGCGGATCGCTTGTCCAAGCAATGCGCGCGATTCGCTGTTCTTCGGGTCGATGGCGAGCGCTCGGCTCGCGTTATGCTCCACGCAGTGCCACTCGTCGATCTGGGCACACGAGCGCGCCTTGGCGAGTGCGCGCGCACCTTCCAGGTCGTTGCGCGTGACGCTGGCGGCCTGCAAGTGCGCCGTACCGGCGAGATACGACTGCGGCCGCAGCGTCGGCGCGGAGGCCGGATGGTTTCTCGTGCGTGCCAGCGCCTGTGTGCGTGACGACCGGTGCGCGTCGCCCGGACGCGCAGCGCGCCCGTGGGCCGGTGCGGCATGCGCGCTGGCCGCGAGCGTCGTGGACGGCACTTGCGCGGGGCGCGTGCGTGTCGCGGCGGCGCGGGCGGTCGGCGGGGGCGGTGCGTCAGGCTCGGCCGCGGCCGAGACGGCGGGCGTTGCCGACGCAGCCGATGTAACCGGCGCGACCTGCATGACCGGAGCGACCGGAGCCACTTGCGCCACCTGCGCGACTGTCGTCGCCGCCTCGGCAGACGCCGATGCGCCGAATGTGTCAGCGGTCGCGGTCACGATCGCCTTGTGGTATTTCCCGACGGCGGTGCGGATCACACCCGCAATGTCGTGCGTCACGCTTGCATGACCGACTCCCGGGGCGCGCTCGACGTACGCGAAGGCACCGAAGATCACGGCAAATGCAATGATGCTGAGTGCCGCGCTCTTTCCCGGGCCCCAGGAGGGTTTCGGCTGACGGATGGGCGAGCCGTCCGGTCGTTCTGCACGAGTCATTCAATCCTCCTGGATGAGTTGGATTGCTGCGCATAACGCGTTCCCGCACGCCGTCGGCACGCGGATTCGACTGACGTTCACCACCGCAACTGCGTGGTGAGTGCACCTGTTTCGACGACCGCGAACTGGGTGGCCCCCTGATAGGTCCCTTCGACCCGGTAACTCGCATCGGGCACGCTGAACAGACAGCGCGGCCCCGTTGCCTTGAATTCGACGAGCACGCGGCCATGCCGTCGCAGCCGCACCTGCACGTTCGACAGCGGTTGCCCGTTCGCGCCCGATACGAACGAGACGCCGAGGTTGTACGGGCGGCCGTCGGGGGGAAGTGGCGCCGTGCCGTCGATCCGCGCGTCGCCGCAGATGTACGAAATTACGTATCGCCCAGGGCTGGCGTCGGACGCAGGCGGCTGGGTCGGGTTCTGGGGCTGGGCTCCGGCATTGAAACAGAGCGCGGATACGGCGATGCCGAGGAGCGGGCGAGCGTGCTGCTTGAACGAGGAAGACATTGCAACCTCCATCCGGAATCAATGACAGCGCATTTATTCCGAGTCGAAATTCGCGGTGTTTTTTTGCGACACGCTATTGATACACGAGGGGTTTTGAACAAACAACCACGTGTGGACGGAATGGAACGGAATTTAAAGGTCTTATTTAAGTAGGATTTGGACGTATTCGTATGATTCGGTTAGCGCTGAACAAAGTCGATATTGCCGAATATGAAGATTGTTCAGCGGTAGTGATGACCCACGGAGATTTTACAACGTAAGAGGTCGCGAAATTCGTACCGAAAAATAACGACTGTTAAAAGGAAGTTTTGCCTCTGGATGCGAGGAATTACGATGGGGTTCGGCGTATGGGTTGGAGAAATCGAAAAACAGGGTGCGACGTTTTTGGCGTCGATCGGCATCGAATGAAAATCGAAACTTTTAATTTGTTCTGTAACAGGGTATTTCTGCCGTCTGAATCGGCAGATTATTCAGGGCCGTGCTGGATTCGGCAGAAAAATACGGCGCGGACTCGCAAACGTTTGGCAGTTGCTTGCGATTGATCGAGCGTGCGATACACGAATCGATTATGGAGCGGAAGCGAAGAATGCGCTTTTGCAGAAAAGCATCGAGTGCCGGCGCGACTGCGGTTTCATCCGCATCGCGCGCCGGGGGATCGTAGGTGAGCAGGTGATGCGTGAGGCCGCGTTACCGGCTGCCGCCGACGCTGCGGCGCGCGATGCGCACGGCCGGCGCGATCGGCTGGTCGGTTGCGATCGTGCCGTCGGCGGCGGCGCGCGGCCGGTTCATGATGTAGGTCCACAGCTGTTCGGCCGCGAGCCCGCGCTTGCGTGCCGACCGGTAAAGACGAATCTCGAGTTCGGTGATCCAGTCCGCCGAGCCCGCGCGGACCAGCGCACCGTCCGCGAGCTCCTTCGCGACACAGCTTTCCGGCAGCCAGCCGATCCCGTGTCCGGCCACGACCATGCCCTTCAGCGCCTCGGACATGTGGGTCTCGAAGCACCGGTGCAGCGCATACGATTCGGACGCGTTCAGCAGCAGCATCTCGACCACGTTGCCGAGGAATGCCCCCGACGAATACGCGAGCAACGGCAGCGGCGCGTCCGGCGTGCCCGGCAGTGCGAATGCCGGCTTGCCGTGCGCATCGGGGGTCGACACCGGCAGGATCCGTTCGACGCCGAGCGTGACGAACGGGAAGTGATTCGGGTCGAGCACGATCGGCAGCTGCGGATGGTGATAGCCGAGCAGCAGGTCGCATTCACCTTCGACGAGCTGCTGCACGCCTTCGGGCACGTTCACCGCATTGACGCGCGCGGTCACGTGGCCGACCTCGCCGTTCAGTTGCTTGAGCCATTCGGGAAACAGCGTGAACACGAGCGTATGCGCGACCGCGAAGCGCACGACCTGGTCGCTGGCCGCGAACTGGTCGTAACCGTTCACGAGGTTGCGTGCCGCATACATGCTGCGCAGGATGTCCGCGGCCAGCCCGCGGAACATCTGCCCGGCGGGCGTCAGCGCGATCGGGTTGATGCTGCGGTCGACCAGCTTCGCGTCCATCCACGTTTCGAGCGCGGCGATTCGTCTGCTGAATGCCGACTGCGTGAGGTGCCGGTGCCGCGCGGCCCGGGAAAAGCTCTTGGTATCCGCCAGGCTCAGGAAATCTTCCAGCCACTTTGCTTCCATGTCGATCTTCGCTTTTTATAGTCGGGCGCCACCGGTGCGGCGGCGCCGTTTCGCTGCACGAACCTTCTAGCCTACCGTGCCTCGTGCGCGCGCAGCCGATGTTTTTTTTCGATCGGTGTCAGTCGAAATATGCATGAGCATTGTCGGCGGCATTACGGCTGCATAAGTTTGAGGCGCCGGACCCGGCTAACCGGTTAGTTCATCGCGTCGAACGACGGTGTGCCGCAGACGGTACTTCCCCAGGGCCGGCCGCGCGGTTGGCGTGGCTGGCCCGCCTTTCCCTGTCGCGCGGTGCGACGGTCCGGGGTGGTGCCATCCCGGCCCGGAAACGCCAGGCGGCAGCCCGGACGACCCGTGCGGGGGCACGGTTCGACGTCACGCGCGGGGCCGGCGCGGGCACGCATTTGGTGCGGTGCAGATTGCACATGCGTGACACGCGGGAGAACTATGTTGGACAGGTGCGGCATCGATGCCGCGTGACGGGCCGTCGCTGCACCGTCGTGGTGCGGCATGGCGCGCGGGTGTGCGTCGTATCGCACAAAAAGGGGGGAATCGAGCGGATACGGCAAGGCACGTTCCTTGCGAAGCAGTGATTACGCCGGTCCGGCATGCGCAATGCCGGGGAGAACGATGGAGAACAATTCGATGAAACCGTTCGATGAAATGTTGCAATCCGGCGACATGGTCAGAGCGCCTTATGCGCGCCTGAAGCAGTGGCTCGACACGCAGAACCCCGCGAGCCTCGCCCAGAAGGCCCACGATGCGGAGGGCGTGTTCCGCAAGACGGGCATCACGTTCGCCGTTTACGGCGACGCGCAGGCCGCCGAGCGGCTGATTCCGTTCGATATCGTGCCGCGCATCATCTCGGGCGCCGAATGGAGCCGGCTGTCGCTCGGCATCGAGCAGCGGGTGATGGCGCTCAACGCGTTCCTCGACGACATCTACCACCGCCAGGAAATCGTGCGCGCGGGCATCGTGCCGAAGCACCTGATCGCGCACAACGAAGCGTTTATCCCGGAGATGATCGATTTCCGGCCGCCCGGTAACGTTTACACGCACATCATCGGCGTCGACATCGTGCGCACCGGCGAAAACGAGTTCTACGTGCTGGAGGACAACGCGCGCACGCCGTCGGGCGTGTCGTACATGCTGGAAAACCGCGAGACGATGATGCAGCTCTTTCCGGAGCTGTTCCAGAAGGTCAAGGTGCGCCCGGTCGAGACCTATCCGCAGATGCTGCGGCAGTCGCTCGCGGCCGTGTGCCCGCCGGGCGGCAACGCCGACAACCCGACGATCGCCGTGCTCACGCCGGGCATCCACAATTCCGCGTACTACGAACATTCGTTCCTGGCCGACCAGATGGGCGTGCACCTCGTCGAGGGCAGCGACCTGCAGGTGATCGACGGCCGCGTCGCGATGCGCACCACCGAAGGCTTCCGGGCGATCGACGTGCTGTACCGCCGCGTCGACGACGCGTTCCTCGATCCGCTCACGTTCCGGCCCGATTCGGTGCTCGGCGTGGCCGGGATCATGGACGTCTACCGCGCGGGCAACATCACGATTGCGAACGCGCCGGGCACCGGCATCGCCGACGACAAGGCGATCTACTCGTACATGCCGGAGATCGTCGAGTTCTACACGGGCCGCAAGGCGCTGCTGGAGAACGTGCCGACCTGGCGCTGCGGCGAGGCCGACAGCCTGAAATACGTGCTCGACCATCTCGACGAACTGGTCGTGAAGGAAGTGCACGGCTCGGGCGGCTACGGGATGCTGGTCGGGCCGTGCGCATCGAAGGCGGAACTCGAGGCGTTCGCCGCGAAGCTGCGCGCGCGGCCCGCGAACTACATCGCGCAACCCACGCTGGCGTTGTCCACGACGCCGATCCTGACCGAAGCCGGCCTGGCGCCGCGCCACGTCGACCTGCGGCCGTTCGTGCTGGTGTCGGACCGGATCCGCATCACGCCGGGCGGGCTCACGCGCGTCGCGCTGAAGGAAGGATCGCTCGTCGTCAACTCGAGCCAGGGCGGCGGCACCAAGGACACCTGGGTGCTGGCCGACTGAGCCGGACACGACCGCGCGCGCCGCAGCCGGTGCGCGAACCGAACGAAGACGGAGTGGACACGAGATGCTTCTGGGACGAACTGCGAGCGGTCTCTACTGGATGTACCGCTATATCGAGCGCGCGGAGAACATCGCGCGCATCGTCGATGCCGGGCTGCGGATGGCGCTCACGCGCACGTCCGACGCACCGGCCGAATGGTCGTCGGTGCTGGTCAGCTCGGGCGCGGACGAAGGCTATCGTCAGAAGTACGACGCGTATGCCGCCGATACCGTGACCGACTACCTGCTGCGCGACCGCGACAACCCGTCGAGCGTGCTGTCGTGCATCGAGGCCGCACGCTCGAATGCGCGGATGGTGCGCACGGCCCTCACGCGCGAGGCGTGGGAGAGCGTGAACGGCGCGTGGCTCGCGCTGTGCCGCGCGTTCGCGCAGCCGGTGCCGGAGAGTGCGCTGCCGGCGGTGCTCGACGAGGTGAAGCGCGAAACCGCGCTGATCCTCGGCAGCTTCTACAGCACGATGCTGCGCAACGAGATCTTCGATTTCGCGCAGATCGGCGCGTTCGTCGAGCGGGCCGACAACACCGCGCGCATCATCGACGTGAAATACCACCTGCTGCTGCCGTCGGTGTCGCACGTCGGCACCATCCTCGACAACTACCAGTGGGAAACGATCCTGCGCTGCGTGGCCGCGCACCGGTCGTATCGCTGGGTGTACGACGTGCAGTACAAGCCGATGAACATCGCCGACTACCTGATCCTGAACGGCCGCATGCCGCGTTCGCTGCGCTATTGCTACGGGCGGGTCGTGTCGAGCCTGAACCTGCTCGCGAAGGATTACGGCGTGACACATCCGTGTCACGACACGGCCACGAAGATCCTGCAGATGCTGTCCGACACCTCGGTCGAGCGGATCTTCAAGAGCGGCCTGCACGAGTTCCTGACCGACTTCATCGGCCGCAACAACAGCCTCGGGATCGACATCGCCCAGGCCTACAACTTCGACTGAGACTTGCCATGCGACTCGCCATCCGACACATTTCGCGTTATCAGTTCGACGATCAAGCAACCCATGCGCTGCAACGGCTGCGGCTGCGCCCGCAATCGGGCCCCGGGCAGACGGTGCGCGCATGGCAGGTCACGATCGACGGCGTCGAGCCGACGCTGTCGTATGCGGACGGGTTCGGCAACCGGATCGACCTCGTGCGCCACGACCGCGGCGCGAAGCACGAGATCGTCGTCGTCGCGGCCGGCGTCGTCGAGACGCAGGACCGCGCGGGCATTCTCGGCAACCCCGAGGGCTATGCGCCGCCGTGGATCTTCGAACGCGAGACCGAGCTCACCAAAGCCGGCGACACCGTGCGCGAACTCACGCAGGCGCTGCCGATCGAGCCGCACAGCCTCGATGCGCTGCACTGGCTGATGACGGAGGTGCACGGCCGCATCGCGTACGCACCGAACCTGGCCGATGCGCCGGTCGATGCCGAAACCGCGCTGCAAAGCGGCGAGGGCACGAGCCGCGACCATGCGCATGCGTTCATCGCGGCCGCGCGTGCGCTGAAGGTTCCGGCGCGCTACATCTCGGGCTACGTGCTCGCCGACAGCGCGATGCAGCGCATCGCCGACGCGAAGCAGAGCGCAAGCGGCGGCGACGAGGAGGAAGCGCTGGCGCTGCAAAGCGGCGACGGCATGCAGCAGGCGCTCGGCGCGTCGCATGCCGCGCAGTCGCAGGGCTTGCCGCAAGCGGCGCTCGGCGTGCAGCCGCAGGCCATCGCGCTGATGCAGCAGCCGGCCGGCCACGCGTGGGCCGAGGCGTATGTCGAAGGGCTCGGCTGGGTCGGCTTCGATCCGTTCATGAACCGCTGCCCGGACGAGCGCTACGTGCGCATCGCGGTCGGTCTCGACCATCGCGACGCGCAGCCGGTGACGGGGCTCGGCGCGCGCGCCGTGGGCGTCGAGATCAGCGTCGTGCAGTCGCCGGAACTCGTCTGACCCGACCCTTCGCCGAACCCGCCGTGCCGTGCCGCCGCATCGACGGCGACGCGGCGCGCGGCCGGCCCAACCCGAACCGAGCGGCTCTCCCATGCCCATCCACGTCGCGCTGCATCACACCACCCGCTACCGCTACGACCGGCCGGTCAACCTCGGCCCGCAGATCGTGCGGTTGCGGCCTGCGCCGCACTGCCGGACGCCGATCGTCGCGTATTCGATGACGGTCGAGCCCGCGCAGCACTTCATCAACTGGCAGCAGGACCCGTTCTCGAACTATCTCGCGCGGCTCGTGTTTCCCGAGCGTACCGAGCACTTCGAGATCACGATCGATCTGGTCGCCGAAATGTCGGTGTACAACCCGTTCGACTTCTTTCTCGAAGCCAGCGCGGAGCAATACCCGTTCAGCTATGACGATGCGCTGAAGACCGAACTCGCGCCGTATCTCGTGTGCGATCCGCAGACGAGCGCGGCGCCGCGCTTTCGCGCGTATGTCGACGGCGTCGATCGCACGCCGGCCGGTACCGTGAATTTCCTGGTCGCGCTGAACCAGCAGCTGCAGCGCGACATCGGCTATCTCGTGCGGATGGAGCCCGGCGTGCAAACGCCCGAGCAGACGCTCGAGCTTGCGTCCGGGTCGTGCCGCGACAGCGCATGGCTGCTCGTGCAGCTGTGTCGGCATCTCGGCATCGCCGCGCGCTTCGTGTCCGGCTACCTGATCCAGCTCACGCCCGACGTGAAGGCGCTAGACGGGCCGAGCGGCACGGCGGTCGACTTCACCGACCTGCATGCGTGGTGCGAGGTCTACCTGCCGGGCGCGGGCTGGATCGGCTTCGACCCGACGTCGGGCTTGCTGGCCGGCGAAGGGCATATCCCGCTCGCGTGCACGCCGCAGCCGACCAGCGCCGCGCCGGTCGAAGGGCTGATCGACGAGTGCGAAGTCACGTTCGAGCACGAGATGGCGGTGACGCGCGTGTACGAATCGCCGCGCGTGACGAAGCCGTATACCGAGTTGCAATGGGATGCCGTGCGCTCGCTCGGCGCGCAGGTCGACGGCGCGCTGACGGCCGGCGACGTGCGGCTGACCCAGGGCGGCGAGCCGACCTTCGTGTCGATCGACGATCGCGATGGCGCCGAGTGGAACACCGATGCGCTCGGCCCGACCAAGCGCGGCTACGCGACCGAACTCGTGCAGCGGCTGCGCGCCGAATACGGCGAGGGCGGCTTCCTGCATTTCGGGCAGGGCAAGTGGTATCCCGGCGAGCAGTTGCCGCGCTGGGCACTGTCGATCTTCTGGCGCGCCGACGGCCAGCCCGTGTGGCACGACCCGTCGCTGTTTGCCGACGAGCGCGAGCCGTCCGCCTTCACGACCGACGACGCGAAGCGCTTCATCGACGCGCTGGCCGCGCGCCTCGGCCTGACCGATGAATTCGTGCGGCCCGGCTACGAGGACGTGTGGTACTACCTGTGGCGCGAGCGCCGGCTGCCCGTCAACGTCGATCCGTTCGACTCGCGGCTCGACGACGAGCTCGAACGCGCGCGGCTGCGCAAGGTGTTCGACCAGCAGCTCGACAGCGTGGTCGGCTACGTGCTGCCGATCAAGCGCACGGACGACGTGCCGGGCCGCGATCGGCCGGGCCTCGACGGCCCGCGCTGGCAGACGGGCCCGTGGTTCTTCCGCGACGAACGGATGTACCTCGTGCCCGGCGATTCGCCGATGGGCTATCGGCTGCCGCTCGATTCGCTGCCGTGGGTTGGCAGCGCCGACTTTCCGTTCCTGGTCGAACGCGATCCGTTCGCGCCGCGCGACGCGCTGCCGGACGCGGCCGCGTTCCGTGCGCGCCATGCGGGCCCCGCCGACGCGCCGCGCTATCTGGCCGGCGTGCATCGCGAAGCGCCCGCGCATACGGTCATGCAGTTGCGCAACGACGGCGCGACCGCCGGCGGGCCGCATACGCACGCCGCTCAGGACCCGCACCGCCGCCCAGAGCGCTTCGAATCGGCCGCGTGGATCACGCGCACCGCGCTGTGTGCCGAAGTGCGCAACGGCATCCTGTACCTGTTCATGCCGCCGCTGGCCGCGCTCGAAGATTATCTCGACCTGCTCGCCGCGATCGAGCTGACCGCGCGTTCGCTCGGCGTGAAGCTCGTCCTCGAAGGCTATCCGCCGCCGCGCGACGCGCGCCTCAAGCTGCTGCAGGTCACGCCCGATCCGGGCGTGATCGAGGTGAACATCCATCCGGCCAGAAGCTTCGACGAACTCGTCGACCAGACCGAATTCCTGTACGACGCCGCGTGGCAGTCGCGGCTTTCCAGCGAAAAGTTCATGGTCGACGGCCGGCACGTCGGCACGGGCGGCGGCAACCACTTCGTGCTCGGCGGCGCGACACCGGCCGACAGCCCGTTCCTGCGTCGCCCGGACCTGCTCGCGAGCCTGATCGCTTACTGGCACAACCATCCGTCACTCTCGTATCTGTTCTCCGGGCTGTTCATCGGTCCGACCAGCCAGGCACCGCGCGTCGACGAGGCGCGCAACGACCAGCTCTACGAACTCGACATCGCGTTCGCGGAAATCCAGCGCAACAAGCTGCTGTACGGGCAGGACATGCCGCCGTGGCTCGTCGACCGCGTGCTGCGCAACCTGCTGATCGACGTGTCCGGTAACACGCACCGCAGCGAATTCTGCATCGACAAGCTGTATTCGCCCGATTCGCCGACCGGGCGGCTCGGCCTGCTCGAGCTGCGCGCGTTCGAGATGCCGCCGCATGCGCGAATGAGCGTCGTGCAACAACTGCTGCTGCGCGCGCTGGTCGCCCGCTTCTGGGCCGCGCCGTACACGACGCCGCTCACGCGCTGGGGCACTGCGCTGCACGATCGCTTCATGCTGCCCGCGTTCCTGAAGATGGATTTCGATGACGTGCTGGCCGAGCTGTGCGACGCCGGTTTCGGGTTCGAGCCGGCCTGGTTCGCACCGCACTTCGAATTCCGCTTCCCGCTGTTCGGCCAGATCGCGGTGAACGGGATGCAGCTGTCGCTGCGCGGCGCGCTGGAGCCGTGGCACGTGATGGGCGAGGAGGGCGCGCCCGGCGGCACGGTGCGCTACGTCGATTCGTCGCTCGAACGGCTCGAAGTGCGCGTGACCGGGCTGAACGACAACCGGCACGTCGTGACCGTCAACGGCCGCGCGCTGCCGCTGCAGCCGACCGGCACCGTCGGCGAATACGTGGCGGGCGTGCGCTACAAGGCGTGGGCGCCGCCGTCGGCGCTGCATCCGACCATCGGCGTGCATGCGCCGCTCACGTTCGACATCGTCGATACGTGGCTGCAGCGCTCGCTCGGCGGTTGCCGGTATCACGTCGCGCATCCGGGCGGGCGCAACTATGCGACGTTTCCGGTCAATGCCTACGAAGCCGAGAGCCGCCGGCTCGCGCGCTTCGTCGCGATGGGGCATACCCCGGGGCGGATGGCGGTATCGGCCGCCGCGCCGAGCCGCGAGTTCCCGTTCACGCTCGACCTGCGGCGGCCCTGATCTCCGGATGAAAGGACGGAACACGATGCGCGGTTCTCGACCTCCCGGCGGGTCGGCCGAAGGCGGCCTCGCCGGAATGCTAGGATGCGGGCAGATCGCGGCTGCCCGCCGCGCGCGCCGCAACCGGCCGCCGGTGCGGCGGCGCGCGTGCGCTGCCGCACCCTGACGACGGAACGATATCGACCGTGCCGCCCATTCACCCCGACGATCTCGCCGACGCCGACGCGATGCCCACGCTCTTCGATACCGGCGCGCAGCCGGACGCCGCGGAACTGGCCGCCGCGCTCGCGGCGCCGGCCGCCGCCGGCCGCTACGACGAACTGCGCGGCAGCGCCGCCGGCCTGAACGCGCCGCCGCTCGCAGCTGCGTGGCGCAGCTTCTTCACGTCGATCGGCAGCGACGGCGTGGCCGACCTCGATCGCCGCGCCGACGCGCTGCAGCGGCGCATGCGCGAGAACGGCCTGTTCTACCAGCTGCACGAGCAACGCGCGGGCGACGGCGCGGCCGGGCCATGGTCGCTCGACCTGCTGCCGCTGATCGTCACGCCCGAGGACTGGGTCGCGATCGAGCGCGGCGTGCTGCAGCGCGTGCGGCTGCTGAACGCGACGATGGCCGACCTGTACGGGCCGCAGACGATCCTGCAGCGCGGGCTGCTGCCGCCTGCGCTCGTCACCGGGCACCCGGGCTACCTGCGCGCGATGCGCGGCGCACGCGTGCCGGGCGATACGTGGCTGCATGTCGTCGCGTTCGATCTCGCACGCGGTCCCGACGGCCAATGGCGGATCGTGGCGCAGCACACGCAGGGCGCGGCCGGCCTGGGCTACCTGCTCGAAAACCGCCTGATCGTCTCGCGGCTCTTTCCGCGCGGCTTCCGCGGGCTGCGCGTGCAGCGGCTCGCGTCCGCGTACCGGTCGCTGCTGCAGAGCATGCAGGCGTTGAGCCCGGCCCGCAAGAACTCGCGGATCGTGCTGCTGACGCCGGGGCCGCACAGCGCGACGTACTTCGAGCATGCGTATCTCGCACGCTACCTTGGCCTCACGCTGGTCGAGGGCGGTGACCTCACCGCGCGCGACAACCGCGTTTTCCTGAAGACGCTGCGCGGGCTCGAACCCGTGCACGGCATCCTGCGGCGCGTCGACGATGCGTGGCTCGATCCGCTCGAACTGCGGCCCGATTCGCTGCTCGGCGTGCCGGGGCTGCTGCAGGCCGTGCGCGCGGGCAACGTGCTGCTCGCGAACGCGCCGGGCTCGGGCTTCCTCGAATCGCCGGGCGTGCTCGCCTTCATGCCGCGCCTCGCGGAAGGGTTGCTCGGCGAAACACTGACGCTGCCCGCCGTGCATTCGTGGTGGTGCGGCGAGGCGGCCGCGTGCGACGACGCGCTGCCGCAGCTCGCGCGCAGCATCGTGAAGCCGTCGTATCCGCCCGACGTGCAGGCCGGCGGCGCGTTCGACCCGGTGATCGGCGCGCGGCTCACGCCGGCACAGCTGGCCGAGTGGCGCGCGCGGATTCTGGCGCGGCCCGAGCATTACACGGTGCAAGCCGACCTGCCGCTGTCGCAGGCGCCTACCTGGCCGGGGAACGGCGCCCCCGACGGCCACGGCGGCGCGCGCATCGTGCCGAAGCCGCTGCTGCTGCGCGTGTTCGCGCTCGCCGACGGCGCGCAGCGCTGGCGGCTCCTGCCGGGCGGCCTGTCGCGGGTCGGCACGCGCGACACGCTGTTCAACGCACCGATGCCGCGCGGTGGCAGCACCGTCGATACGTGGGTGATGACCGAAGGCATCGTCGATTCGACGACGCTGCTGCAGACCCATCTCGGCCCCGACGATCTCGTCGAGCGCCCGCGCGCGATCGCGAGCCGCGCGGCCGAGAACCTGTTCTGGCTCGGCCGCTACACCGAGCGCGCGACCAACCTGATGCGTCTCGCGCGCGCCGCACTCGAACGGCTGCGTGGCGAGGACGATGTCGACAGCCCCGCGCACCTGGAGCTGATCGACACGCTGTGCCGCGACACCGGGCTGATCGCGCCCGACGCGCCGAACGCCGTCGATGCGCCGCGTGCGTTCCAGCATGCGCTCGCGACGTCGCTGACGCGCGGCGCGGACCGCACGTCGGGCATCGCGTCCTGCCTGTTCGGGATGCGCGGCGCCGCCGCCGCGATCCGCGAGCGGCTGTCGAGCGAGCAGTGGCGGCTGATCGACGACGCGACGCAACTGTTTGCCGACAGCGCCGACCATCCGGAAGCCGAGGAGCAGATCGGCAACGAGGCGCTGCAGCTGCTCGAGCGTCTGGGGTTGCTGCTCGGCGCGATCACCGGCGCGCAGACCGACAACATGACGCGCGACGACGGCTGGCGGCTACTGTCGATCGGCCGGCAGATCGACCGGCTGGACTTCCTGTGCAGCGTGCTGAAGTTCGCGTTCGAGGAGGGCGCCGTGCAGCGCCAGGACGGCTTCGAGCTCGTGCTGGAGCTGTTCGACAGCACGATCACGTTCCGCTCGCGGTTCCAGCGCGGCTTCGACGTCGCGCCGCTGCTGTCGCTCACCGTGCTCGATACCGACAACCCGCGCTCGCTCGGCTGGGTCGTGCAGGCGCTGCGCGGCCGGCTGACGAAGGTCGAGCGCAGCGAAGGCTATGCGCTGTCCGAGCTGGCCGAGACGATTCCGGACGTCCCGGCGTGGTCGCTGCACGAACTGTGCGAAACCGACGACGACGGCCGGCACGACAAGCTGCTCGACGCGCTCGACGCGACCGAGAAGGCCGTGTGGGATCTGTCGAACCGGATCGGCGAGCGCTATTTCAGCCACGTGCGCGAGGCGGGCAGGACGCTATGGTGACGACGAAAAACGCGGCGAAGACGCGGCCCGCGCCCGGTCCGGGCAGCGCGAAGCCGGCAGCGCCGACCACGCCTGCGACACCGGCCACGTCGACCGCGCCGACTACGTCTGCGGCACCAGCCGCGCCGACCATGCCGACCACGCCCGGGACACCGACCACGCTGACTACGCCGGCTGCCGTCGCGCCCGGCCGCCTGCTGCGCGTCACGCACGACACCGAATACCGTTACGCAGCGCGCGTCGAATCCGCGCAGCACCAGGCGCGACTGCAGCCGCTCGCGACGCCGCGCCAGCAGGTGCTGTCGTTCGCGCTCGACATCGAGCCCGCGCCGGCCGCGGTCGGTACCGAGATCGATGCGTTCGGCAACGCGCGCGCGTCGTTCGCGCTGAATCAGCCACACGACGCGTTGCTCGTGCGCAGCCGCAGCACGGTGCGCGTGAGTCCGCCCGTGTGGTCGCAGGGTGCCCGCGGCGCGCCGCCGCCCGCGATCGCGAACCCCGACGTGCAGCACGCAACGGCGTGGGAAGCGGTGCGCGACCGCCTGCGGTTTCGCGCGGGGCAGCCGTACGATGCGGCGAGCGAATTCGTGTTCGCGTCGCAGCATGTGGCGTGCGATCCCGAGCTGGCCGCCTATGCGGCCGCGAGCTTCACGCCGCAGCGGCCGCTCGTGCAGGCCGCGTGGGACCTGATGCGGCGGATCCACGCCGATTTCGCATACACACCGAACAGCACCGACATCTCGACGACGGCGCTCGATGCGTTGCGGTTGCGCAAGGGCGTCTGCCAGGATTTCGCGCACGTGATGATCGGCGCGCTGCGCTCGCTCGGGCTGGCCGCGCGCTACGTGAGCGGCTATCTGCTGACACAGCCGCCGCCCGGCCAGCCGCGGCTGATCGGCGCGGACGCGTCGCATGCATGGGTCGACGTGTACGACCCCGCATGGCCGGAAGACGGCGGCTGGCTGCAGCTCGACCCGACCAACGACCGCGCCCCGGGCGACGACTACGTGATGTTGTCGATCGGCCGCGACTATGCGGACGTGACGCCGCTGCGCGGCGTGATCCGCGGCGGCGGTGCGGATCAGGAATTGAAGGTCGGCGTGACGGTGGAGCCGCTCGATGCGCCGTCAGGTAGCGCGGCGTGATCGGGCCGGGGGCCGGTCCGTTCGCCGGCCGTTTAAGTCTTCGTTAATTCTGCCTGCCTAGCATGGTGATGCCGGCGAACGGACCGGATCCCGGCCCGGCGCCGGCGGCATGCGCGGGTGCGTCGACGTCACGGCGCCGCGTCGTCGCGCGTCGCCATCCCCTTGCAACGGCGGCAGACATGATCAAGCACTTCGACTACACGCTCGGCAACGAGACGATTGCGCTTTGCGCGAGCTTCGGCGCGGGCCCGGCGCTTCGCCGCGTGCTCGTGAGCCGCGCCGATTCGATGGAGACGCTGGTGGTGCTCGACGCGCGCGGCCTGTCGGGCCTGCTGAAGGTGGCGACCGAACAGCCGGAAGGATTGCTCGACGATGCGATCCGCAAGGTCGGCGACGAACAGCTCGTCGAACGGGCGATCCGCGGCCGGACGATCGTCGAAGCCGCGCTTTGAGCGGGCGGCGCGTGCCGGCCGGCAGGGCCGGTTGCAGCGAGCTGCGGTGCGTCGTGTTGCGTAGGGTTGCTTACGCGGCGAACCGGTCCGTCGCGGCGAGCAGCGCTTTCAGGATGCCCGGTTCGTTGTACGCGTGGCCGGCGTCCGCCACGATCTCGAACGTCGCGTCGGGCCATGCTTGCGCGAGATCCCACGCGGTGCGTGCAGGCGTCGCGACGTCGTAGCGGCCCTGCACGATCACGCCCGGAATGCCCGCGAGGCGATGTGCGTCGCGCAGTAGCTGGCCTTCGTCGACGAACCCGCGATTCACGAAGTAGTGGTTTTCGATCCGCGCGAACGCGAGCGCGTAGTGGCCGTCGGCGAAGCGCGCGGCCAGTGCCGGATCGGGCAGCAGCGTGATCGTGCGGCCTTCCCAGATGCTCCATGCGCGCGCGGCTTCGAGCTTCGCGGCTTCGTCGTCGCCCGTCAGCCGGCGATGGTACGCGGCCATCAGGTCGCCGCGCTCGGCTTGCGGAATCGGCGCGAGGAATTCCTCCCACAGGTCCGGGAACAGCCACGACGCGCCTTCCTGGTAGTACCACAGCAATTCCGCGCGACGCATCGTGAAGATGCCGCGCACGACGAGCGCGCTTACGCGTTGCGGGTGTGTCTCCGCGTAGGCGAGCGCGAGTGCGCTGCCCCACGAGCCGCCGAATACGAGCCATTGTTGCGCGCCCACCATCTCGCGCAACCGCTCGATGTCGGCCACCAGGTCCCATGTCGTGTTGTTGTCGAGGCTCGCATGCGGCGTCGAGCGCCCGCAGCCGCGCTGGTCGAACAGCAGGATGTCGTAACGCTCGGGATCGAACAGGCGGCGATGGTCGGGGCTGCAGCCCGCGCCCGGGCCGCCGTGCAGGAACACCGCGGGCTTGCCGGACGGGTTGCCGCAGCGCTCCCAGTAGATGCGATGGCCGTCGCCGGTATCGAGGTGGCCGTGGGCGTAGGGTTCGATCGATGGGTACACAGGCAGGCTCCGGGTGAGGGTCGGCAGGAGGGCGGACGAGGCACGGGCCGGTGCGCGGGCGGAATACGGCAGCGCCGGTATCGCGGATATTGCGGCGCCGCAAAATTCGTTGTGTTGGCATCGGACCGGCCGCCGCCGGACAAGGCTTGTCATTATGCCCATTCAATCCGCTCATTGCGCGCCGATCAGCGCGGGCGGCGCGGCCCGGTGTTCCGGGGCGCATGGGCAGCGGAATTTTTTAAGCAATTTCATTTCGATATTTTTCAGACAAAATCCCGGCGGCATATCGGTGCGCCGTTCGCGGGCGCCGGCCATCGCATCGTCCCTCCACCGTGCCAACGGAATCCAGATGATGAACCATCGCGTCACGCAGTTGACCGGGTTGCGCGCCGTCGCGGTCACGATGGTCGTCGTCGGCCATGCGGAGCATGTGCTGCCGGGCGGCTATACCGGCTGGTTCGCGCCGCTGCGGCTGATCGCCGACGGCCGGCTCGGCGTGCTGATCTTCTTCGTCCTCAGCGGCTTCCTGATCACCAACGTGCTGCGCGCGGAGTTCGCGCGCACCGGCGGCATTGCGCTGACGTCGTTCTACGTGCGTCGCGCGCTGCGGATCTGGCCGGCCTGCTACGTGTATCTCGCGACCGTCGGCATCCTTGCCGTCGCCGGCTGGCTCGACGTCGAGCGCCGCCAGTGGCTGTATGCGGCGCTGCATCTGTGGAACTACTCGGCGTGGTTCGGGCTGGCCGGCGACAACGTGCTGCATCCGGACGGCGCGTGGTATCTCGGCCATTTCTGGTCGCTCGCGCTCGAGGAGCAGTTCTATTGGTTCTGGCCGCTGCTGTTCGTGTACGGCGCCCGCCGTCGCGGCACGCGCTGGCTGGCCGCACTGATCCTGGGCGTGCCGCTGGTACGCGCGCTCACGTATTTCGTCGCACCGGCGCTGCGCGGGCAGCTCGGGATGATGCTGCACACGGGTGTCGATCCGATCCTGATCGGCTGCTACGCGGCGCTCAACCGCGAACGGCTCGAAGCCTGGATCCGCTCGTGGCGCGGCGAGACGCGCATCGTGACGGTGCTCGTCTTCATCGTGCTGTTCGGGATGCCGCTTGCCGAACATCGGCTCGGCGGCTTCTGGAATGCAACCTACGGTGTGACGCTCGAGGCTGCGCTGATCGCGATCGTGATCGTCGTGCTGAATTTCCGCGCGGACTTCTGGTGCGCGCGCTGGCTGCGGGCCACGCCGGTCGTGTTCGTCGGCACGATCTCGTTCAGCCTCTATCTGTGGCAGCAGCCGTTCGCAAACCCGGCGCTGCCGGTCGCGCATGCGTTCCCGCTCGGCATCGTGTGGGCGCTGCTGGCCGCGACAGCCAGCTACTTCCTGATTGAAAAACCGTTCCTGCGGCTGAAGGATCGCTACACCGCGCGCGAGGCGCGACGCGTCCGTGATGACGCGCTGCGCGGGCCGGCGACGCCGGAGTACCTCGAGACCAACGCGGTCAAATAGGATGGACTCGAGAACCGTCCGACCGGACTACCGTCGCCGTGCACATCGGCTATCATCCCCAGGCCGAATTATTTGAAATTGCCGGATGACCCGGGCTGCATCGCGACGCCGGCGACCGACTGGATCGATTCGATAAGGGAGACACGTTTCATGCTGAAAAACTGGCGGCAGTTCTTGCCGAAGATCGGGCAAAGCATGAAGGACATCAAGGAACTGAGTCCGTTGACGATCGACGGCTACCGGATGCTGCACCAGGCCGGCGCGGAAACCGGCAACCTGGATGCGAAGACGCGTGAGCTGATTGCGCTGGCCGTTGCAGTCACGACGCGATGCGACAGTTGCATCGCGAATCACGTGAAGAAGGCGATCGAGCTGGGCGTATCGAAAGCGGAGTTGACGGAGGCGCTGGGCGTTGCGGTGGCGATGAATGCCGGCGCGGCGCTGGCGTTTTCCGGGCGGGTGATGGATGCGTACAACGACTTGTCGGACGCGCGCTGACGCAACACGTTATTTCATCGCCGAACGCGGATACCAGAAGGTCCGGAACATATCGATCCCGTACGACTTGCCGTCGTACCTGACGATCGTGCGTGCGGTTCGCTTGCCCGTGTCCGAATAGTTGCCGTCCTCGCGCTGCGTCTGCGTGATGTGGGCCGCGATCGACAGGTCGGCGAAGCCATGGCTCGAGGTTTTCTCGACCGCGATCGTCATCTTCGCCTCTTCGCTGCGCGCATCGCCCGCGCCGGCGCCGCAGGCCGCGCCCTCGACACTGACCCAGCCGTACAGGTTGGTGCCGAACACCGGGCGGATGCGATTGCCTTCACGGACCCACAGCGTCAGCGCTTCGCTGGCGTCGGCATCGGGACAGCTCGCCCCGCGCGCGCTGCTCGTGAACACCACGCCGAACGCGCGCACGTCGGGAGACAGCCGGTACGGCGCCGTGTCGATGCGATAGCTATGCTCGCCGATTTCCGTCGCCGCATCCTCTTCGACCACCGAACGTTCGGCCGCAACGACCTTGCTGCCCTCGACCAGCGCGACGACCTGCAGCTTTTTGCTGTCGTCCGGGTTCTTGCTCCTGGGCAGCGAATCGAACGCGGCAGCCACGATCGTCGTCTCCGGCGCGTTCGGCATCGCCTTGCACGCCGATGCGATGACGAGCCGGTTCGTGTCGCGCGCGGCGAGGCGCGCGTTCGCGATGCCGGCCCAGCGGGCGATCGCGACGACGGTCGCGTCGCCGCACGGCTGAGCGTCGGCGGCATGAACGACGGGCGCGGCGGCCAGCGCCAGAAGCGCAACGAAGCGGAGGAGGGGCATGGTCATGATGGAAAAAAAGGCCCTTGCGGGCCTTTGTCGACGAAGCGGCGAGCTTACCGCGTCAGCGCCGTAAAACCGTCCAGCAAGCGCTCGACGTCGGCCGCTTCAATCGCGCCCATCGTCGAGATGCGGAACAGCTCCTTCGACAGCCCGCCTTGCCCCGCGTAGATCACGAAGCCACGGGCCTTCAGGCCGTCATGCAGCGTCTCGTACGTGGTGCCCTGCGGCAGCCGGTACGCGCGCAGCACGACCGACGACGCGCCTTCCGGCAGCACGAGCGGCATCCCGCGCGCGGCGAGGCCGGCCTGGGCCTGATCGGCGAGCGCCTTGTAGTGCGCATGGCGCGCACGCCAGCCGCCGGCTTCGTCGAACTCGCGCAGCGCCTCGACGAGCGCGTAGTACGCGTGCACGGACGGCGTGAACGGCGTGTTGCGCTGGTCCTGCAGCTTCGCGAGACGGCCGAGGTCGAGGTAGTACGTGCGGCTCGCGGCCTTCGCGAGCGCGCTGCGGCGCACGATCACGAACGCGGCACCCGGCACGCCGTGCAGGCACTTGTTCGCGGTCGCGGCAACCGCGTCGATCACGCCGCCGGCGAAGTCGATCGCTTCCGCGCCGAAGCTGCTGACGCCGTCGACGAGCAGCTTCACGCCGCGTGCGCGGCACACCTCGGCGATCGCGCCGAGGTCGTTCAGGCGGCCCGTCGTCGTTTCATGATGAATCACCGCGACGTGCGAATAACCGCCCGCGTCGAGGCGCGCGGCGAGCTGGGCGAGATCGGGTGCCTGCATCCATTCGTGCTTCAGCACGTCGTGCGCGATCCCGTACTGCGTCGCGATCTGCGCGATGCGCTCGCCGTACACGCCGTTCTCGATCACGAGCAGCTTGCCGTCCTGCGGCACGAGCGCCGCGATCATGCTTTCGACAGCGGCGGTGCCCGAGCCCGTCATCAGCACGGCGGCCCATTCGGCGGGGTCGAGCTCGTACGCGGCGACGAGGCGCGCACGCGCTTCATCCTGCAGATCGAAGAATTCGCTTTCGCGATGGCACAGGTCGGTTTGCAGCAGGCTACGGCGCACGCGTTCGGTCAGCGTTACCGGGCCGGGGTTCAGCAGCAGCATCAAAGCGCTCCTTCGGCGTGGGCTTGTGCCTGCGCGGCGCCGATATGCCGCATCAGGCGAGTCTTGACCTCGACCGGCGTGACGGTCGGGCGGGGCAGGCCGTCGGGCACGCCCGTACGGATCGCGAGCCGCACGAACCGCGTGCCGTCGGCCGGTTGCGGCGCGTCGAGCGCCGCATCGAGCACGTCGAGCGTGTCGCCTTCGACGGCCGACGCATAGCCGCACGCGGCGGCGACGCCCGCGAACGACACATGCTGCGACACGGTCGCCTGGCCGCCCGTCGATTCGTGCGCGCCGTTGTCGAGCAGCACGTGCGTGAGGTTGGCCGGGCCGTAGGTGCCGAGCGTCGCGAACACGCCCATTCGCATCAGCGCGGCGCCGTCGCCGTCGACGGCCACCACGTGCAGGTCGGGGCGCGCGAGCGCGAGGCCGAGCGCGAGCGGCGTCACGCAGCCCATCGAGCCGACCATGTACAGCTGGTTCGGGCGGTCGTCGAGCGCATAGAGTTCGCGGCCGCAGAAGCCGGTGGACGCGAGCACGACGGTCGAGTCGACCGGTGTGTGCGCGATCACGCGCTGCAGCGCGTCGTGGCGGGTCGGCCACGCGGCGGGCGCTTCGGCACGCGCCGCCGACTGCGCGGCGACATGCGCGCGCGGCGTCGCCGCCGGGTTCGCCTTCAGCTCATACGGCGCGACGCTGCCTTTCTGCATCACGAGCGCGTACGGGCGGCCCGTTGCGTCCATGTGCGCGATCGCGCGGTCGAGCGCCGGGCCGACCTGTTCGGGGTCGGTCGGGAACGTCTCCCACGGGATCTCCATCGTGTCGAGCATCGCCGGCGTGATCGGCCCCATCAGTGCGTGCTGCGGCTCGTCGGATACGCCCGGCTGGCCGCGCCACGTGACGATCAGCAGCTGCGGCAGCCGGAACGTCCAGGTCAGCGACGTGAGCGGGCTCACCGCGTTACCGAGCCCGGAGTTCTGCATCATCGCGATCCCGCGCTTGCCGCCGAGCGTCGCGCCCGCGATCAGCGCGACCGCGTCGCCTTCGTTGGCGGCCGACAGGTAGTGCAGCGTCGGGTCCTGCAGCACGTAGTTGATGAACGGCGTCAGGTACGAGCAGGGCACGCCGGCGTACCAGTCGAAGCCGCGTTCGCGTGCGGCCTCGACGAACTGGGCCGCTTCGATCATCGTGCGCTCCCGTTGCCGGCGCCCGGCTCGGACAGCGGCGTCTGGCCGTGCGCGAAGTCGCCTGCGCGGCGGAAGTCTTCCAGGTCGTTGACGCCGCGCCAGTGGCCGTGCACGTACTGCACCTCGATCTTCTCGCCGGCGGCGATCAGTTCGTTGAGCAGCGACGGGATGTCGAGCGTGTCGAAATCGGGGCGCGCCTGCAGCGTCGCAAGCATGGCCTTCAGGCGGTCGACGCCTGCACCGCGCACGTTCAGCAGGCCGATCCAGCGGCCGTGCGGCGTGCCCGCGGCGACGTCGCTCGACACGCGTTGCAGGTAGGTTTTCTGGCCGAACAGGCCGCGATCGTCCGCCGCCGAGCACAGCGCGAAATCGCGTACGCTCTGGTTGGTTTCCGTCAGCGACGAATCGACCACCACGCTGAACTCGGCCTCGCTCTCCGCGAGGTCGCGCACGATGTAGCTGCGGAACAGCAGGTCGCCGTACGAGATCACGGTGTCGCCGGTCAGGCGTTCGGCCGCGCATGCGAGCGACGCGAGTTCGCCCGTCTGCGCATGACGTTCGTTGACCACGAGCTTGATGCCCGACGTGTCGATCGCGTCGGCGCGATAGCCGCCAACCACGGTGATGTCGTTCACGCCGTGCGTCTTGAAGCCGTCGACGAGCCAGCGCAGCAGCGGCTTGCCGGCGACCGGCAGCATGACCTTCGGCTTGTCTTCGGTCACGGCTTCGAGGCCCTTGCCGCGGCTCGCGGCGAGCACGATCGCGGCGTTCGACGCGCGCGACGACGACGACAGGTAGATACGCTCGGCGGCCGAGTACTCGTCGGCGTCCTGCAGGCGGAAGATCTCGTTGACCGATGCAACGCGGTCCTCGACGTTGATCAGCGTTTCGCTCTCGTGGATCTCGCGCGCGGTCGCCTGCATCGCGGATGCCGATGCGCGGATCAGGTGGTTCGCCCAGATCACGGTGCTGATGCCGGCCTGGCGGAACACGTCGGTCGGCGTGCTGTAGTACTTGGTCGGCACGATTACGAGCGGCGCCTTGCCGCTCCATTCGCGCGCGAACTGCAGGATCTCGTCCGGGCGCGACAGCTTGCTGTGGATCAGGATCGCGTCGGCGCCGGCTTCCGCGTACGCGTTCGCGCGGCGCAGCGCCTCGTCCATCCCCCAGCCCGCGATCAGCGCTTCGACACGCGCGACGATCGAGAAGTCGGGATCGGTCTGCGAATCCTTGCCGGCCTTGATCTTGCCGCAGAACTCGTCGATTTCCGCGAGCGGCTGGCGCTCGCCGCCGATGAAGCTGTTGGTCTTCGGGAACTGCTTGTCCTCGATACAGACGCCGGCGATGCCGCGCTGTTCGAGCTTCTTCACGAGGCGGCGCACGTTGTTGAAGTTGCCGTAGCCGGTGTCGCCGTCGAGCAGGATGGGCAGGTCGCTTGCGTCGGCCATGAACTCGAGCACGTCGACGACCTGGGTCCAGCTCGCTTCGTTGTTGTCGCGTACGCCGAACTGCGCGGAGATCGCGAGGCCCGAGGCCCAGATCCCCTTGAAGCCGGCTTCGCGGACGATCCGCGCGGACAGGCCGTTGTGCGCTTCCATCAGGAATTCGAGGTCGCTGCTGACGAGCATGCGGCGCAGGCGTGCGCTGCGCGATTCGGTGAAGTTGGGTTCGCGTGCGTTCATCGTGCGGCTCCTGCGGTCATACGTTGAATCAGGGGAAGAATCTCTTGCGTGGCGCGTGCCACGTCGTTCGGGAAGTCGATCTCGATCCACGGCGAACCCGTGACATCGGCGACGTCGAACGAATGGCCGCCTTCGAGCAGCAGGTCGCGCACGGCTTCCTCGTGCGGCATGTTCGCGCGGCCGCTGTCGACGTAGCCCGCGACGATCGTCGCGAGGCGGCGCGCGGTGCCTTCGGTGAAGCGGAAGAAGCCGACCGATTCGCCGATCGTGTCGTAGTCGAGGTCGACCGCGAGCTGCTTGCGCAGCTCGACCGGCACGCCGTTCTTCAGGCACAGCTTGACAGGCTCGTCGCCGGCTTCGAAGTCGCGATCGATCAGCAGGCGGTCGACCGCGCGATCGGCATCGGCCACCAGCGCGTGCAGGATGTTCTCGTCGTACAGCACGTCGGCGTCCATCAGCAGCACGTCGCCGCCGCGCGTCATCGCCTCGGCGACGGTGTGCACGGTCAGCACGCTGCCGAGGTCGTAGCGGTCGTTGATCACGATCTCGGCCTGGCGGCCGAGGCGCTTCAGTTCCTGCTCGACCTTCTCGTGCTGGAAGCCGAGCCCGAGCACGATTTCGTCGACGCCCGCGGCATCGAGCACGCGCAGATGGCGCTCGAGCAGCGACACGTCGTCGAAGCGCAGCAGGCACTTCGGGAATTGCGCCTCGGGCGGTTGTTGCAGGCGCAAGCCGAGGCCTGCCGCAAGAATGATGGCTCGCATGGGTTCTCCAACCAAAAAGCCGGCGGATCTGAACGATCAGTCGGCGAGCGGCTGCGGCGCACGGCGCCGCTGCCAGTTTCTTTCACTGAAATGCAGATAGAGCAGGCCGGGCAGGCCGAGCGCGAGTTCGCGCGCGCGCTTCGCGAGCGACAGCGCGAGCGCCGCGTCGGGCGGCAGGCCGACCAGCGGCGCGAGCAGCAGGTAACCGCCTTCCTGTGCACCGAGCGAGCCCGGGATCGCGAACGCCGCACCGCGGATCGCCTGGCCGACGCTCTCGAGCAGCAGCGCGTCGAGCCAGCTGACCGGGTGCCCGAGGAAGTGCAGCGCGAGCCACACTTCGGCGGTGCCGACGATCCAGCCGATAAGGCTCAATGCGAAGGTCTTCGCGACCTTCGCGCGATCGCGGTACAGCGCGCCGACCGCGTCGTCGATCGCGTCCGCGCGGGTCGCCAGCGACGACCAGTCGCGCGGGCCGAGCAGCTTCGACGCGAGACGCATCCCGCGGCCGAACAGCCCGCGCCGCTGCGCCGCGTAGAACGCCACGGCGAGGGCGCCGAGCACGCCGGTGGCGATCAGCGCCGGCGTGCGCAGGTGAGCGACCGACTCGTGCGTCGCATAGAGACTGAACGTGGCGATGCCGATCAGCGCGAACGCCATCTGCGCGAGCGCCTGCATCGTCGTGCTGACGGTGACCGCGGCGGCCGCATCGGCCATCCGCGTGCCGCGCTGCGCGAGGTGGCGCACCATCAGCACGGGGCCGCCGATCTGCCCGGCGGGCAGCAGGCTGTTCACCGATTCGCCGACCCAGCGCGCGCGCAGCGCGTTGCCGAACTCGGCGCCCGGCTGGCCGCGGCGGAACATCACGGAGATCGCCAGCGCGTCGATCACGAGCGGCACGACGTGGAATGCCGCGACGAGCGCGAGGCCCCAGCCGGCCGCGAGGAACGTCGACGCGACCGCGCCAACGCCCTGCCAAGCGAGCAGGGCGACGAAGAGTGCCGTTCCGAGTGACAGCAGGATCAGGCCGGCGCGTGTCATGACCCGGTCGACCGCCGCGTGGCCAGCTGCTTGAACACCTGGCGGAAACCGAAATAGGCGATCGCGTCCTTCATGTTCGAGATGAAGCGCTTCCACGGTCGCATGCCGGGGTTGGTCACGTATTCGAACGTGAGCGACACGCGCGTCTCGTTCTGGCGGAGCGGCGTGATGCGATGGCGCAGCTTGTCGCCGTCGAACAGCACGATGCCGCCGTCGGCGATCTGCACGGAGCCCGGTTCGTCGGGCACGTCCGGGTTGCGCGTATGCAGCTCGTAGTCGAGCCGGCACGACGATTCGTCGATCACGCCGATCAGCAGCGTGTAGCGGCGGCCGTCGTAGTACGACGTGTCGTAGTGCCAGCCGATGTGGTCGCCCGGCTTGGTGTAGTAGTACAGCGCGTACGCGTGCGGATCGTCGTCCGGCGACAGCATCAGCTTGTCGCCCGTGACCTTCTCGAGGAAGCTGAGCAGCGCCTTCGAGCGGTACAGTTCCGCGATGTACGGCGCCTGCTCGTCGATCGTGTGCCGGCTCACGCTGCCGCCCTGCTTGTGGCCGGGCAGGTAATTGCGGTTCAGGCCGGGCTGCATCGCGCGCGCGGCAGCTGCGAGTTTCGCGTGTGCGTCGGACGGCAGGAACGTGTCCAGATACAGGAACGAACCCTGGCGCGTGTAGTCGCCGCGCAGGTGGTCGAGGTCGAGACGGCCGACACAGTCGGCCACGGTGCGATCGGGATCGGCCGCTGCGCGTGCAGGCGCGGGGCGTGCCGGGCTCAGCACGGAGTCGTCGCGCGTGCTAGAAGTCATTTGGAAGCCTGGATTTCGGTTGAATTCTGCGGAAGGTTGCCGCGGCGCACGATGCGCCACCAGTCGATCACGACCCATGCGGCGAACAGCGGGGCGCCGATCGATGCCGCGAGCAGGAACGGCTGGACGCCGTCGACGAGCGTCACGATCGGCAGCAGGTACAGCACGTCTTCCGTTTCAAAGCCGCCGGCGAATGCCTGCTTGGTGCCGGCCTTGCCGGCGAACGATTCGATCCGCATGCGCAGGAAGAAGATCAGCGCGACGGCCGCGCCGGCCACCGCACCGAGCAGCACCGGCGACGCGGCCATCTGGCCGCCCTGGGCGACGATGCCGAGCCCCATGCTGACGAACAGCGCGATCGTGACGAGCGCGTCGGCCGCGAGGTCGTAAAAGTGGCCGATCTTGCTGGACTTGCCGCTGATGCGCGCGAGCTCGCCGTCGGTGTGGTCGACGAAGTTCGACAGCACGATCAGGAATGCGCCTGCATTGCTCCAGCCGAAGCCGCCTTGCGCGAGGCACCAGGCACCGGCGAGGCCAATCAGCAGACGAACGGTAGTGAGGTGATTCGGGGTGACCGGCGTGTCGACGAGCGGTCGGACGAGCGAACGCGCCAGCCGTGCATCCCAGGTGCGTGGCAGGGGTGGCTCCGAACGTGTGGCAGTTTTTCTTTGGTCCATCGGCGAAATATATACGGAATTGTAATTTGTTGCTTTTTATTCGATCAATGTCCTGACATACGAGAGTGTTACCGCGTAATCCTGACATCGGCCGGTTGCGAACCGGATGCGCGAAACGGCGCGCGCGCATGCGGGCCATACCTGATCCAGTGTGGTTCGCGTGGCGCGACTGTCAAGGACGGATGGGCCTGTGACGCGCGCTCGGCGGCGATTCGCACTTGCATGGGCGGCGGCGGCGAACGTGCGCGGCTTGATATGCATCAGGCCTGAAAAAGCGGCGTCGGGCGACAATTGGCCGCGGCGATTACGCGACGGCCATCGCCGCTCGATTGCACGTCGTCAGGCGTTCAATCCGGAAAGCTATCGGTCGATTGATTGTCAGTCGGTTGTAATTAATGGTCGCAAAATCGGCCGTTTTCTTTCGCGTGCCTTTCGGGTGCATTCGGTTCGTTCACATTGCGACTCGCGCAACGGGGCCAAAACCGATGCGTCGATCGATGCACGCGCGGCTCGGCACCACGCATTGCCTGTCACAGAACGGTCGTTCGATACGCGTGCATTCAGCAAGTATCTTTTGCATTCAGCGGACATTTCGCGGTGGTGGCCTCTGCGATACTCCGATCGTGCCTGTGGTGCCGGCCGCTCCTCGCGGCCCCAAGGGCTTCTCGTCGCTCAGGAGACACCCCCCGCGACGTCAACGACAGATCAAAGCGTCAGATATACAGCCATGTCTTCTTCACGCATCCTTGCTCCCGCCCTGCGTTCGCTCGTCCGCACCGCCGACGAAGCCGCCGCGCTGATCCGTCCCGGCATGACCGTCGCCATGAGCGGCTTCACCGGCTCGGGCTACCCGAAGGCCGTGCCGTCCGCGCTCGCCGCCCACATCGACGCGGCCCACGCGCGCGGCGAAGACTTCCGGATCAACGTGCTGACCGGTGCGTCGACCGCGCCGGAACTCGACGGCGCGCTCGCGCGCACCAACGGCATCTCGATGCGCCTGCCGTACCAGTCCGACCCGACGCTGCGCGACAAGATCAACGCCGGCGAAGTCGACTACCAGGACGTCCACCTGAGTCACGTCGCGCAATACGCATGGTTCGGCCTGTACGGCGAGCTCGACGTCGCGATCGTCGAAGTCGCGGGCATCCGCGAGGACGGGCTGCTGATTCCGTCCGCGTCGATCGGCAACAACAAGACGTGGCTCGAGCAGGCGAAGCACGTGATCCTCGAGGTCAACTCGCGCCAGCCGCTCGGCCTCGACGGGATGCACGACGTTTATTACGGCACCGCGCTGCCGCCGCACCGCAAGCCGATTCCGCTGACGAAAAGCGACGACCGGATCGGCGAGCCGTACCTGCGCTGCCCGGCCGACAAGATCGTCGCGATCGTCGAGACCGACGCGCCGGATCGCAGCAACGCGTTCTCCGCGCCGGACGCCACGTCGAAGCAGATCGCGCTGCAACTGATCGACTTCCTGCGCCACGAAGTCAAGCGCGGCCGCCTGCCGGAAAACCTGCTGCCGCTGCAGTCGGGCGTTGGCAACATCACGAACGCGGTGCTCGCGGAACTGAGCTCGGCCGGCTTCTCGAACCTGACCGCGTACACCGAAGTGATCCAGGACGGCATGCTCGACCTGCTCGACGACGGCACGCTGAGCTTCGCGTCGGCCACGGCGCTGTCGCTGAGCCCGGCCGCCGTGCAGCGTTTCGCCGACGAGATTGCGACGTTCCGCGAGAAGATCCTGCTGCGTCCGCAGGAGATCAGCAACCATCCGGAACTCGTGCGCCGCCTCGGCTGCATCGCGATGAACGGGATGATCGAGGCCGACATCTACGGCAACGTGAACTCCACGCACGTGATGGGCACGAAGATCCAGAACGGCATCGGCGGCTCGGGCGACTTCGCGCGCAACGGCTACCTGTCGTGCTTCATGTCGGCCAGCACCGCGAAGGGCGGGGCGATTTCGCGGATCGTGCCGATGGCGAGCCACGTCGACCATACCGAGCACGACGTCGCGGTGGTCGTCACCGAGCAGGGTCTCGCCGACCTGCGCGGCCTGTCGCCGAAGCAGCGCGCGCGCAAGGTCATCGCGACCTGCGCGCACCCCGATTACCGGCCGATGCTCGAGGATTACTTCGAGCGCGCGTCGCGCGAGAGCTTCGGCAAGCACACGCCGCACCTGCTCGCCGAAGCGCTGTCGTGGCACGAACGCTACGTGCGCACCGGGACGATGAAGGCCTGACGAGTCGGCCTGCGACGGGCGCGCGCCGCGCGTGCGCCCGTCGTGTCGTCAATCCAGCGCCGCGTGCGCGACGTCGACGCTCGCCGTTTTCTGCGGCGGGCGGATCAGCAGCAACAGCGGGATCATCAGCAGCGTCGCGACGAACATCAGCTTGAAGTCGTTCAGGTAAGCGATCATCGTGGCCTGCTGGTTGATCGTGCGGTCGAGCAGCGCAATGTCGAGATGGCTGCCGGCCATCGCCTGCACGGCCGGGTTGAACGGCGTGATGTGGGTCGCGAGGTCGGCATGCGCGACCTGCGTGTTGCGCGTCATCAGCGTCTGCACGATCGAGATGCCGATGCTGCTGCCGATGTTGCGCATCAGGCTGTAGGTGGCCGTGCCGTCCGCGCGCAGCTCGGGCTGCAGCGTCGAGAACGACAGCGCGCTTAGCGGCACGAACACGAGCCCCAGCCCGAAGCCCTGGACCACGCCCGGCCACACGATGTCCGCCTCGGACAGCACGATCGTGTACTGCATCATCTGCCATAGCGCGAGCGCGGAAATCGCCAGCCCCGCGAGCAACAGCATCCGCGCATCCACGTATTTCAGCAATCGTCCTACGAACAGCATCGCGATCATCGTGCCCGCGCCGCTCGGCGCGGTGACGAGGCCCGTCGTCGCGACGGGATAGCCCATCAGGTTCTGCAGCATCGGCGGCAACAGCGCGCGCGTCGCATACAGCACCGCGCCGACGACGAAGATGAACAGCGTGCCGGTCGCGAAGTTCGGGTCGCGCAGCAGCTCCGACTTGAAGAACGACGCCTTGCCGACGGTCGCCGTATGCACGAGGAAGAACGCGAAGCTGAGCGCCGCGACGAGCGCTTCGATGCGGATCTCGTACGAGCCGAACCAGTCGAGCTGTTCGCCGCGGTCGAGCATCGCCTGGAATGCGCCGATCGCGAGTGCCAGCGTCGCGAAGCCGAACGCGTCGAATTTCACGTGCGGGCGCGGCGCGCGCGCGGGCAGGAAGGTCAGCACGCCGGCGAGCGCGAACGCGCCGATCGGCACGTTGATGAAGAACACCCAGCGCCAGTTGTAGCTGTCGGTCAGCCAGCCGCCGAGCGTCGGGCCGAGGATCGGGCCGACCATCACGCCCATCCCCCAGATCGCCATCGCCTGGCCCTGCTTCTCGCGCGGGTTGATGTCGAGCAGGATCGATTGCGACAGCGGCACCAGCGCGGCGCCGAACACGCCCTGCAGCAGCCGCGCGCCGACGATCTGCACGAGCGACTCGGACAGCCCGCACAGCGCGGACGCGACCGTGAAGCCCGCGATCGAGATCGTCAGCAGCCGCTTCATGCTGAGGCGGTCGGACAGCCAGCCGGTCAGCGGCGTCGCGATCGCCGCGGCGACGATGTAGGAGGTCAGCACCCAGGTGATCTCGTCCTGCGACGCGGACAGCGTGCCCTGCATGTGCGGCAGCGCGACGTTCGCGATCGTGCTGTCGAGCGTCTGGATCAGCGTCGCGAGCATGATCGACAGGGTCAGCATCGGCCGATTGAGGGCGGGCGGCGAGGCGGGGGCGTCGGCGGCGGGATTCAAGCGGGTGTCTCCGTGAGGCGGTCGCCGTGGGCGGCGATCCGGTATGCGTCGAATTATGAGCACGCTTATTATATCCGTGCTCATTGCCTCGTCGAGCGGCGGGCCGATGGCGGCTTGACCCTATAATCGGCGCATGGACAAGACTTACGAGAACCGGATCGGCTACCTGATTTCCGATGTAGCCCGCCTGCAAGGACGCCTGTTCGACCGGCGCGCGAAGCGCCTCGGGCTGACGCGCGCGCAAAGTCGCGTGCTCGCGTACCTGACGTGGAAGGGCGAGATGAATCAGGCGCGGCTCGCGGAATGGCTCGAGATCACGCCGATCTCGCTGACCCGGTTGCTCGACCGGATGGAAAGCTGCGGCTGGATCGAACGGATCGCGAATGACGACGATCGCCGCGCGTTCGTGATCCGGCTGACCGACAAGTCGCGCGACATCTTTCCGCAGATGCTGGAAGTGGGCGACACCGTCACCGACGACGGGCTGCGGGGCTTCACGCGCGACGAGCGCGATATGCTGGTGCACCTGCTCGGGCGCGTGCGCCAGAACCTGATCGACAGCGGTGGCGAATGATGCGGGCACCGGTGCGGGCCGCGGAATCGACTCGAATCGGCCGAGTGGCCGTGGCGACGACGAGGTGACCCCGCGGCCCGATTCGGCGCGATTCCGTGGGCCCGACGCTGCCAGCGTCGATGCGCAGCGCTAGCGGCCCGACATCGCCAGCGCGAACGCCGCCAGATAAAGCCCCGCCCCGAACACCAGATGCGTGACGATGCTGCGCCGGCGCGCGACGCCCGGCTGCGGCGTACGCGATGCGGCGACGCCGAACCCGAACGCCGGCTGCATCACGAAGAACGGCGCGGCGACGCTCGCGAGGCCCGCGACGAGCGCGGGCACGGGCGTCGGCGCGCCGATCCATTCCGTTCCCGCAATCGCGACAGGCAGCGCGGCGAACGCGATGCCGATCGCGTAATGCGCGGCCCAGCCGAGCAACCGCTCGCCCGGCACCGCCGATGCGCTGACGATCGACGCATGCCGGAACCGCCCACGCGTCATGTGGCCGAGCCAGCGGCCGACCAGCGCGTAGTCGAGCGACGGAATCCCGAATACCCTGCGCCGCAGCAGCGCCCACAGGTCCAGCATGAGCGTCGCGCCCGTGCCGATCAGCACGATGCGCAACAGAAAGTCGAGTGAGGTCATTGCGCGTCTCCGGGGCGAACGGCCGCGGCGGCGCGGCGTAACGGGGCGGGGGCGCGAGTCTGGATGCAGGGCGGTATCGGCGGGGTCATGGCGGTCAGGGCTTGTCTCGAAGGATGCGAACGGCTATCTTGCAACTTCAAGTTCACTTTAGGTCAAGCATGAGCCGTCTGGACATCGCCGACGTCGCGCGTCGCTCGGGATTGCCCGCATCGACGCTGCGCTATTACGAAGAGAAGGGATTGATCGTGCCGAACGGCCGTCACGGGCTGCGGCGTCAATACGACGAGGCGGTGCTGGAGCGCCTCGCGCTGATCGCGCTCGGCCGCGAGGCCGGGTTTTCGCTCGACGACATCCTCGCGATGTTCGGCGCGGACGGCCGTCCCGCGATCGATCGCGCGAAGCTCGACGACAAGGCCGACGAGCTCGACCGCACGATCCGCCGGCTCGGCGCGGTGCGCGATGCGTTGCGGCACGCGGCTGCATGCCCGGCGCCGAGCCATCTCGAGTGTCCGTCGTTCCGCAAGCTGCTGCGCATCGCGGCGCACCGGCATCCGGCGCGCCGCACGAAGACGGAAGGCGCATAGGCGGCGTGCGGGCCACGCCGCTCGAGCGTGCGCCGCTGGCTGGCCGCGCCGCAGCGGCCTAACGACCCGAACGCATCATCCCGCGTAATACACGCGGCATTCCATCTCGCGGCCGCGCACGATGCGCTTGCCGACGAGCGCGCCGAGCGTTTCGGTGACGACGGTCCGCTGGTGCTCGCATTGCAACGCATCGTAGAAGTAGAGCGTGACCCAGTCCGCCGTGCGGCAGGATTCCTGCGGGCGGATAGGATACGGACACAGCGCGGTGAAATGCCAGCCGCCTTTCGTCATGTGCATCACGGGCGGCGACACGCTGACGTCCGCGTTCAGGCGGCGCGTCACGAGCATCGGCAGGATGCCGGCGGCCGCCTTGTTGCGGTACAGGCGGTCGATGTAGAGCAGCAGCTCGACAGGCGGTTCCGTGCCGGGGGCAGCATTGCGCGCGTGGCCTTGCCAGCGTCGGCGCCGGCTCAGCACGTCGTCGAGCGCCGCGCGGATGCCGGCCGCGCGACGCGGGCCGACGCCTCCAATCGCTTCGAGCTGGCCGCTGCGGGCCGCGCGTTCGAGATCCTCGAGCGTATCGATATGCAACTGGTCGTGGATCCGCAGCGCGAGCGCGTGACCGATGCCCGGCACGGCTTCGAACGCGGACGCGCGTTCGGCGTCGCCGCGCAGCCGATCGAGGAGGCGCCAGCGCCCGGTCACCAGCAGTTCGGCGATCGCCTGCGCGACGCCCGTGCCGACCTCGGGCAGCGCGCCGAGCGCATCGACGCCGCCCGTGTCGAACCGTGTGCGGATGTCGCCGTCGATCGACTCGATCGTGTCGGCCGACGTGCGATAGGCGGCCACCCGGTACGGATTCGCACCCTGGTCGGCAAGCAGCTGCGCGGCTTCGCGCAGGCAGGCCGCGATCTGCCGGTTTTCCTCGTGCGTCTGGCTAACGGTCGTCTGCATGGTGCGGGACCCGGGGAAGCGCAAACGGAATGGACACGGCGGGCAACGCGCCGGTCGACGTTTCATTTCAGCACATTGTCGCGGCAAGCGACGAACAAAACTTGATGCGCATCAATGGCAAACGTTGTACATGCGGGAACCGGGCCGCGCGCGTTCGTGCCGGGATGCGGCACGAACGCGCGACGGGTCATGCTTCGAGGAACGACTGTGCGCCCTCGGCCTCGGCGGCCGTGCGCAGCGTGGCGAGCGCGCGTTTCTCGATCTGCCGCACGCGTTCGCGCGACATCCCCGCATCCTGCGCGATCGCGTCGTAGGTATCGGGCTCGGTGCCGCCGAGACCGAAGCGCCGGCGCAGCACGTCGGCCTCGGCCGGCGTGACCGACCGGAGCAGCGACGTCACGCATTCACGCATGCGCGTGTCTGCCAGACGCTCGAACGGGCTCGCCGAAGCCTGATCCTCGATCAGGTCGACGAGGCCGGTGTCCGTGTCGGGCAGCGGCGTGTCGAGCGACAGCGGCTCGGCAGGCAGCGCGAGCACCGCACGCAGCTTGTCCTCGGCCAGCCCGGTTTCGGCCGCGAGTTCGGCCGGCGTCGCGCGGCGGCCCGTGCGCTGGCGGAAGCGCAATGCATGCCGCTGCACGCGCTGGTACTGGTCGCCGACGTGCACGGGCACGCGGATCGTGCGCGAGCGGTCGGCGACCGCGCGCGTGACCGCCTGCCGGATCCACCAGGTCGCGTAGGTCGAGAACTTGAAGCCGCGCCGGTATTCGAACTTCTCGATCGCGCGCATCAGGCCGAGGCAGCCGTCCTGGACCAGGTCGGGCAGGTCGACGCCGCGGTTCATGTATTTGCGCGCGATCGACAGCACGAGCCGCAGGTTCGCCTCGAGCATCGCACGCGTGCCGCCATGCACTTTCTGCTGGCCGTCGCTCAGCGCGGCGCCGAGCGCACGCCGCGCAACCGTGTCGAAGCATGCGGCGTCGGTGCCGGCGGCTGCATCCGCGGCGGCGTTGACCGGCGCGGTTGCGAGCGCGCGCGCGACGCGGGTCGCGTCGTCGACGGCCGGTGCAACCCACGCGAGCGAACCGAGCAGCGCGGCCAGGTGATTGCGCGCGTCGCGGTAGTCCGCCGAGCGGCAGCCCTGCGCGTGCAATGCGCCGCGCACGGCCGCGACCGCATCCTGCAGCGTGTCGTAGCGGACCGGCACGGGCGTATCGCGTTCGCGATCGTCGACGTCATCGCCTGCGTCGTCGGCCGCGCCGGTTGCACCCGTTCCGCCATGGCGCGCGAGCAGCGCATCGACGGCCGCCGGATAGCCGGCGAGCGCATGCAGGATCTGATGGCGGCCCGTTTCGATTTCGCGGGCGAGCACGATTTCGTCTTCGCGCTTGAGCAGCGGCACCGCCTGGATGCGCCGCGTGTAGAGCGCGAGCGGATCGGTCGATGCGCTCGCGCCGCGGGCGAGTTCGCCGAGCAGCGCGCGGCCCTCGTCGAGCGCGTCGCGATCGACGTCGACCGGTGCCGCGCCCGCGAACGGCGCCGGCGCGGCCGGCTCGTCGAGCACGGCGATGCCGATGTCCGCGAGCGCGGCGCGCACGACGTCCAGCGCGTCGGGGCTGTCGCTTTCCGGCGGCAGCGCGTCGACGAGGTCGGCGTGCGTCAGATAACCCTGTTCGCCGGCAAGCGCCAGCAGCTGGATGATCGGATCGAGGGGCGTGTCCGCCCGAAGCGTGGGGCGTGGCGTAGTCATGTCGGTGGCGGCGCGAGCCGCGTTCCTGTGTGAGCGGGCCGAGGTCCGCGGGTTTCAGGCCGCCGGGGGCCGCGAACGCCCGTCCGCGCCGGCCAGCCTGACTAGGTTCAAGTTGAGGGCATTTGCGCCAACTTCAACGCCGGTGCGGCGAACGCTCAAGCACGCGGCATGCCCGCAGCGGATCCGGCACCCTTTTCGAGGCCGGAAACAAAAAGTAACCGATCAAACCCGCGGAAATATGCGGGGGACGTAAGCTAGAGTCAGGCGCGCGCCCATGCGGCGATGCGCGGATTCCTGCGGAGTATGAAATGAACCCGATTCCCGCCGCGAAGCCTGCCGTCATGGCGCTGGCCGTGCTCGCGCTGAGCGGCTGCTATTACTACCCGGGCCCTTACGGCTATGCGCCGTATTACGCACCCGTGCCGGCTACGGTGACGCAGCGCGAGACGCCGGTTGCACCGGCAAGCGCCGCGCCGGCCGTTCCGCCGCCGGCGGACGACTACTACGCACCGGACCCGGTGTACGTCGCGCCGGCCTACGTGCCGTACCCGGCCTACTATCCCGCGTACTACCCGGGCTGGTACGGGCCGCCCGTCACGATCGGCCTCGGCTTCTGGGGGCATTGGGGTGGCGGATACCGGGGCGGATACGGGGGGCGCCGTCCGTGGGGCGGCGGACATTGGGGCGGTGGCCATCGACATTGACCGGCGCGCGGCGGCACCGCGCGGGAGAGCATCATGAGCAACACGATCATTCGAAGTTTGTGCGTCGTCCTGTTCGGCATCGCTGCCGTGCCGAGCATCGCCGACGCGCAGAGCAGCGCTTACACGAACTCGGGCGCCGAGCTCTTTGCCGGGCCGGCACCCGATTATCCGGTCGTCGCGCAGCTTCCGCCCGGCACCGCGCTGGAGGTGTTCGGCTGCCTGAGCGACTACTCGTGGTGCGACGTTGCGCTGCCGGGCGTGCGCGGCTGGATCGACGCGGAGCAACTCGACTATCCGTATCAGGGCAATTACGTGCCGATGCTCGAATACGGCGCGATCATCGGCGTGCCGATCACCGGGTTCGCGATCGGTGCTTACTGGGATCGCCACTACCGCAACCGGCCGTGGTTTCATGATCGCGATCGCTGGGAACATCGTCCGGAGCCAAGGGTAGGCCCCGGCGGGAGGCCGCCCGGACAGTGGCATCCGCAGCCGGGCGGGCCGGTTCAGCGCGCACCGGGTGGCGCGCCGCCGGCCGAGCATGATGCACGACCGTCGGCCACGCGCGGTGGCTGGAACGGCCCGAACCGCGCGCCGGCGCCGCAGGCCGCACCCGCGCCGATGCCCGGAGCGGTCGGCAATGCCCGTCAGCCGGCGCCACAGCAGCCCGCGCCGAACGGTGCGGCCCGGATGATGGAGCCGCCGATGCATCAGGGCGGCGGCGGTTACGGCGCACGGCCGCAAGGCGGCGGAAACGGCGGCGGGGACCACGGCGGGAGCCATGGCGGCGGCGGTGGCGGGGGTGGTGGCAACGACGAATTCCGCCGTTGACTGACGGCGACGACGGCGCAGCCGCGACCCCGGCCGGCGCCGGACGAAAAAAAAGCCGCTCCGGAGAGCGGCTTCGCGTGCCGGGGGGGCTGCGTCAGTCGTCGAGCAGTGACAGGTCGCGCACGGCACCCTTGTCGGCCGACATCACCAGCTTCGCATAGGCCTTCAGCGCCGCTGACACTTTGCGCGGACGCGGTTGCGCCGGCTTCCAGCCCTTCGCGTTCTGCTCTTCGCGGCGGCGTGCCAGTTCGTCGTCCGACACCAGCACGTCGATCGTGCGGTTCGGGATGTCGATGCGGATCTTGTCGCCGTCGCGCACGAGGCCGATCGCGCCGCCCGCTGCCGCTTCCGGCGAGCAGTGACCGATCGAGAGGCCCGACGTGCCGCCCGAGAAGCGACCGTCGGTCAGCAGCGCGCATGCCTTGCCGAGGCCCTTCGACTTGATGTAGCTCGTCGGGTACAGCATTTCCTGCATGCCCGGGCCGCCCTTCGGGCCTTCGTAGCGCACGATCACCACGTCGCCGGCCTTGACCTTGTCGTTCAGGATGTTCTCGACTGCTTCGTCCTGCGATTCGGTCACGTGGGCCGAGCCTTCGAACACGAGGATGCTTTCATCGACGCCGGCCGTCTTCACCACACAGCCGTCGAGCGCGATGTTGCCGGTCAGCACGGCCAGGCCGCCTTCTTTCGAAAACGCATGCTCGTACGAGCGGATGCAGCCTTCGGCGCGGTCCAGGTCGAGGCTCGGCCAGCGCGTGTCCTGGCTGAACGCGACCTGCGTCGGGATCCCGGCCGGGCCGGCCAGGTAGAACTGGCGGACCGCTTCGTCTTCGGTGCGGACGATGTCCCACTGTTCGAGCGCGTCCTTCAGCGTCGGCGCGTGCACGGTCGGCACGTCGGTATGCAGCTTGCCGGCGCGCTCGAGTTCGCCGAGGATCGCCATGATGCCGCCGGCGCGGTGCACATCCTCGATGTGGTACTTGTTCGTGTTCGGCGCGACCTTGCACAGCTGCGGCACGATGCGCGACATGCGATCGATGTCCTTCATCGTGAAGTCGATGCCGGCTTCCTGCGCGATCGCCAGCAGGTGCAGGATCGTGTTGGTCGAGCCGCCCATCGCGATGTCGAGCGTCATCGCATTCTCGAACGCCTTGAAGCCGACCGAGCGCGGCAGCACGCGCATGTCGTCCTGTTCGTAGTGCTGGCGGGTCAGCTCGACGATGCGGCGGCCGGCGCGCTTGAACAGCTGCTCGCGATCGGCGTGGGTCGCGACGACCGTGCCGTTGCCGGGCAGCGACAGGCCGAGCGCTTCGGTCAGGCAGTTCATCGAGTTCGCGGTGAACATGCCCGAGCACGAACCGCAGGTCGGGCAGGCCGAGCGTTCGACTTCGGCGACGTCGGCATCCGAATACGACTGGTCGGCCGCGATCACCATCGCGTCGACGAGGTCGAGCTTCTTCAGTTCGACGGTCTTGGTGACCGGGTTCGCGAGACGCGTCTTGCCGGCTTCCATCGGGCCGCCCGACACGAAGATCACCGGAATGTTGAGGCGCATCGCGGCCATCAGCATCCCCGGCGTGATCTTGTCGCAGTTCGAGATGCAGACCATCGCGTCCGCGCAGTGCGCGTTCACCATGTATTCGACCGAGTCGGCGATGATGTCGCGGCTCGGCAGCGAATAGAGCATGCCGTCATGGCCCATCGCGATGCCGTCGTCGACCGCGATCGTGTTGAATTCCTTCGCGACGCCGCCGGCGGCTTCGATCTCGCGCGCGACGAGCTGGCCGAGATCCTTCAGGTGCACGTGCCCGGGCACGAACTGCGTGAACGAGTTGACGACCGCGATGATCGGCTTCGAGAAATCGTCGTCTTTCATGCCGGTGGCGCGCCACAGCGAGCGCGCACCTGCCATGTTGCGGCCGGCGGTGGAGGTTTTGGAACGGTATGTGGGCATTGTGATGGCTGAAGAAATATCGCGGAAAAGGGTGGAGGCACGGGAATAAAGGCCTCTCGCGCGCCCGTGCGAACAACCTCTTGAGCTGCGCCCTGGGCAAACTGGGCGATTATCCCACAGCCGATGGGCGTGCGGCGCCCGCGGGAGCGGGCGCGCGGCGCAGGCGGTGCGCCGGGCGGGGGAGCGGAGGCGGGCGCAGGACCTCGCCGGCCGAACCGGACGGCGGCTTCATCGTCAGTCCTGCCGGCGATGACGTCGCGTCCGGTGATCGCGCGTCAGTCGAGCAGCGTCAGGATTTCGTCGTACAGCGCCTTCGGAATCCGCACGCCGTGCGCGATGCTGCGCGCGCGGGCGTCGAAGCGTCGCTGCGACGGCAGCCGCGCGCCTTGCCCGGTGATCGACGCGAACATCCGCTCGCCGCGCGCGAGGCCCGCGTCGAGCTCGTCGCCGAGGAACACCTTCGGATCGAACGCGATCACGAGTTCGCCATGGCACGGCGTCGCGCCGACGCCTTCGTCGAAGTCCATCGACTCCTGGCTCGTCAGGTCGCCGATCAGCGCGCCGCCGAGCAGCTCGACCATCGCCGCGAGCGCCGAGCCCTTGTGGCCGCCGAACGTGCGCATCGCGCCCTGCAGCGCGGCCTTCGGATCGGTGGTGGGCTGACCGTCGGCATCGATCGCCCAGTGCGGCGGAATCGCCTTGCCCTGTTTCGCGTGCAGCTCGATGTCGCCGCGCGCGATCGCGCTCGTCGCGAAGTCGAACACGAACGACACGCCGCCCGGGCGCGGCCACGCGAACGCGATCGGGTTGGTGCCGAACACCGGCTCGCGACCGCCTTCCGGCGCGACCCAGCTGTGGCTCGGGTTCATCGCGATGCCGACGAGCCCCTCGGCGGCAATTGCCTCGACCTCGGGCCACAGCGCCGAGAAGTGGTAGCAGTGGTTGATCGCCATCGCGGCGATCCCGTGCTGCTTCGCCATCTCGACGAGCACCGGCAGGCCGGTTTCGAAGCTCAGCAGCGAGAAGCCGCGATGCGCGTCGACCGCGACGATCGACGACGACAGCCGGCGCAGCGTCGGCACGGCCTGCGGATCGACCTTGCCTTGCTTCAGCGAGCGCACGCACACGAGCAACCGGTACACGCCGTGCGAATGGCACTCGTCGCGCTGGCCCTGTGTGATCACGCGGGCGATCGCCTGCGCGTGCGCATCGGACATCCCGTGGTGCGTCAGCACCCGCAGCGCGAGCGCGTGGACTTCATCGAGCGACAGGACGACTTCGGCGAGCGGCTCAGACATCGCGCGCTTCCCGCGGCGCGGGCACGCCGTCGATGCGCTGCGGCACGTTCAACGGGTTGCCGTTGCGGATCGCGTCGGGCAGCAGTGCGTCCGGCACGTCCTGGTACGACACGGGGCGCAGGAAACGCTCGATCGCGCGTGCGCCGACCGAGGTCGTGCGCGTGTCGGACGTGGCCGGGAACGGGCCGCCGTGGACCATCGCATGACCGACCTCGACACCGGTGCCGAAGCCGTTGACGAGAATGCGGCCGGCCTTGCGCTCCAGCGTCGGGCGCAGCGCGGCGAACAGCGTCGCGTCGCCGTCGGCGAGATGCGCGGCGATCGTCAGCTGGCCTTCGAGCGACTTCAGCACGCGATGCAGCGTGTCGGCGTCCGGGCAGCGCACGATCAGCGACGCGGGGCCGAACACTTCGTCGCGCAGTTCGGGATGCGCGATGAACGCATCCGCGGACGTCGCGAACAGCGCCGCGCGCGCCTGGTAGCGGCCGCCTTCGACGCCTTCGGCCAGCAGTTCGACCGCACCGTGTGCACGCAGTGCGGCAACGCCTTGCGCATAGCTCGCGTGGATGTGCGGCGTCAGCATCGTCTGGGCGGCGGTGGCGCGCACGGCCGTGGCCGCCGCGGCTTCGAACGCGCGCAGCGCGGGGCCGTCGATCGCGAGCACGAGGCCCGGGTTCGTGCAGAACTGGCCGGCGCCGAGCGCGAGCGAGGCGACGAACTGCGGCGCGATCGTGTCGTGGCGCGCGTCGAGCGCGGCCGGGAACAGCAGCACCGGGTTGATCGAGCTCATTTCCGCATAGACCGGAATCGGCTCGTGGCGCGCGGCCGCGATGTTCATCAGCGCGACGCCGCCGCGGCGCGAGCCGGTGAAGCCGACGGCCTTGATGCGCGCATCAGCGACGAGCGCCTGGCCGATTTCGCGCGACGCGTCGAACAGCAGCGAGAACACGCCGGCCGGCAGCCCGCATTCACGCACGGCCTGCTGGATCGCGCGGCCGACGAGCTCGGACGTGCCCGGGTGCGCGGAGTGCGCCTTGACGATCACCGGGCAGCCGGCCGCGAGTGCCGATGCGGTATCGCCGCCCGCGACCGAGAACGCGAGCGGGAAGTTCGATGCGCCGAACACGGCGACCGGCCCGATCGCGACGTTGCGCAGCCGCAGGTCGACGCGCGGCAGCGGCTTGCGGTCCGGGCGTGCCGGGTCGATGCGCGCATCGACGTAACCGCCGTCGCGCACGAGCGACGCGAACAGTGCAAGCTGGCCGACCGTGCGGCCGCGTTCGCCTTCGACGCGTGCGCGCGGCAGGCCGGTTTCGGTGACGCAGCGCTCGATGAGAGCGTCGCCGAGCGCCATGATGTTGCGGCCGATCGCATCGAGAAACGCGGCGCGTTGCTCGGGACTCGTTTCGCGGTACGTATCGAATGCTTCGTCGGCGAGCGCGCAGGCCGTCTCCAGGTCGTGCAGGCTCGCGCCGCCGAACGCGGGTTCGAGCGGTTCGCCGGTCGCGGCGGCGATCGCGTGAAGGGTGCCGTTTTGTCCGGCGCTGGCCGACTGGCCGATCAGGAGCTGACCTGTGAGTTGCATGGTTTCTTCCTCGGAAAATGCGGGGCCGGGCGTGGTGCGCCCGGCCGGAGTGGCAAGGGGAAAACGGGGGCGTCAGCCTTCGTCGTCTTCGAGCTGCAGCTTGTCGGAACGGATGCCGGTGTTGGCGCCCCAGTAGTAGATGACGAGCGCGACGGCCGCGACGACGACCGTGTCGTACGGATGGGCGAGCTGGCCCGTGCCGCCGAAGCCGCCGAAATACGACAGCACGATCATGGCCGCGTAGAACGCGATCAGCCACGCGGACGAACGCACCTGCTCGGCGAGGCTCAGGTGCGCGGTCGGCACCCAGCGGCGGCAGGCGAGATAGATCACGAACATCACGATCTGCAGGCCGAGCAGCCAGGACACCGTGCTCCAGCCCGACCAGTAGACGATCAGCGCGGCAATCACGAACGACGCGGGGCCGGTGATGCCGAACGCAACCGCGCGGAACGGCCGCGGCAGGTCGGGCGCGGTGCGGCGCAGCGCGGCGACCGACACGGGCGCGACCGCATAGCTCAGCACGAGCGCGGCCGACACGATGTTGATCAGTGCCTCCCACGACGGGAACGGCATCGTCCAGAAGATCGCGAGGCCGAACGTGAGCCACAGGCCCGCGCGCGGGATGCCCGACGCTTCGTCGACGCGCGTGAAGACCTTGAAGAACGTGCCCGTCTTCGCCCAGCCGTAGACGACACGCGGCGTCGCGTTCATGTAGATGTTGCCGCAGCCGCTCGGCGAGATCATCGCGTCGGCGACGACCATCACCGCGAGCCAGCCCACCCCGAGCGCGAGCGCGATGTCGCGGTACGGCAGCGAGAATGCCTTGCTGACGTCATGCCAGCCGGCGGCCAGCATGTCGGTCGGGATGCTGCCGATGAACGCGAGCTGCAGCAGCACGTAGATCAGCGTCGACAGCAGGATCGACAGGATCAGTGCGATCGGGATCGTGCGCTGCGGATTGCGCACTTCGCTCGCGACCGACACGATCGGCGTGAGGCCGAGGTACGCGAAGATGATGCCGCCCGCGGACACGGCCATCTCGATGCCCGGCATGCCGAACGGCGCGAAGCCGTGCGCGGTCAGATTGGCGGGCTTGAAGAACGTGAACAGCACCGCGATCACCGACAGCGGCACGATGAACTTGAAGACGCTGATGATGTTGTTCGCCTTCGCGAACGTCTTCACGCTCGAATAGTTCAGGTAAAAGAAGAAGCACAGCAGCGCGGCCTGCAGGAGCCAGCCGATCGTCGTCGGGTCGCTCGATCCGGCCTTGGTCAGGCTGGGGAACCAGGCGGCCGCGTACTGGCGCGCGGCGACCACTTCGATCGCGATCAGGCTCGAGAACGCGATTAGCGTGATGAAGCCCATCAGGTAGCCGAGCAGCGGGCCGTGCGAGAACACCGGGTAGCGGACCACGCCGCCCGCGCGCGGCAGCGCGGCGCCGAGCTCGCAATAGACGATGCCGAGCAGCAGCACCGAGAAGCCGCCGAGCAGCCACGAGAAGATGCCGGCCGGGCCGGCGATCGTCGACACGTGACTCGCGGCGAACAGCCACCCGGAACCGAAAATCGCACCGAGACCGATGAACGTCAGGTCGGTCAGCGACAGCTGTTTCTTGAATTTGCCGTGACCGCCGTCAGCGGGCACGGAACGGGAAAGCGGGACGGACGGGTGTGTGTTGCCTTGACCTGGCATGGGTTTGTCTCCTGGGAAATATCGGGGCAGGTGTGGCTTGCGCCGCGCTCCGACGGAGCAGCGGCGCACACCTGCCGGCCGGCGTGCGTCCGGTTCGAACGCCCGGGGCGGGCCGGGTACCGTTCATGCGCAGCGCGGGCTGGCGTTGCAGCGAACGGACCCGTGCGGGCCATGCCGGACCGGAAGTGGCGACACGACGGGGGGAAGCCGCTGCATCGCCGGGGGGAAACCGGTCAGCGGTTCACCCGGTTCGGTTCGGCGCGGTGCGCGGCGTCGAAGGCGATGGCAGCGCCCGGTGCGAACCGGTTGCTGATGGCGGGAAAAACTCCGCTCCGCTGGATGGCGTTTCGGCTCACTGCAATCTCCTGCTTCGTATCGGCCGACGACAGGCGCGTCGAGGTGCAACCAGTATCGCCGTGCAAACACCCATCACGCTTGAGCCGTATCGCGGAGCAAAATGACGAAATCGGCACAGTGCCAGGAAGGGCCGCGAACGGCATTCCGCGCTATGCCGATTTCGTCGCCGTCCTCATCGAAAAGCCACAAGCGGACGGACGCGCGACGGAGGAAGCTATGCTCCTTTCCCCACTTCGGACGGCTCATGATGAAGCGCATCCAGATCATCGATTCGCACACGGGCGGCGAACCCACGCGGCTCGTCGTGTCCGGTTTCCCCTCGCTCGGCAACGGCACGATGGCCGAGCGCCGTGACGTGCTCGCACGCGAGCACGATCGCTACCGCACCGCGTGCATTCTCGAGCCGCGCGGCAGCGACGTGCTGGTCGGCGCGCTGCTGTGCGAGCCGGTGTCGCCGGAAGCCGCGGCGGGCGTGATCTTCTTCAACAACAGCGGTTATCTCGGGATGTGCGGGCACGGCACGATCGGCCTCGTGCGCACGCTGCATCACATGGGCCGCATCGAGCCGGGCGTGCACCTGATCGAAACGCCGGTCGGCACCGTCGAGGCGACGCTGCATGACGACCTGTCGGTCAGCGTGCGCAACGTGCTCGCATATCGCCATGCGCAGGCCGTCGCCGTCGACGTGCCGGGTTACGGCCCGGTGAAGGGCGACATCGCGTGGGGCGGCAACTGGTTTTTCCTGATCAGCGACCACGGCCAGCGCGTGGCCGGCGACAACGTCGCGGCGCTGACCGCCTATTCATCCGCGGTGCGCGAAGGGCTCGAACGCGCGGGCATCACCGGCGCGAACGGCGGCGAGATCGACCATATCGAACTGTTCGCGGACGATCCCGAACACGACAGCCGCAGCTTCGTGCTGTGCCCGGGGCATGCCTACGACCGTTCGCCGTGCGGCACCGGCACGAGCGCGAAGCTCGCGTGCCTCGCGGCCGACGGCAAGCTCGAGCCGGGTGTCGTGTGGCGGCAGGCCAGTGTGATCGGCAGCGTGTTCCAGGCGAGCTATGCGCAAGTCGACGGCGGCATCGTGCCGACGATCCGCGGCAGCGCGCACCTGAGCGCGGAAGCGACGCTGTTGATCGAGGAAGACGATCCGTTCGGCTGGGGCATCGTGTCGTGAGCGAGACCAGGACCGACGTCGTCGTGATCGGCGCCGGCATCGTCGGCGCGGCATGTGCGCATGAACTCGCGCAGCGCGGGCTGCGCGTGCTCGTCGTCGACGACGCGAGCGGCGGCGCGACCGGCGCCGGCATGGGGCACCTCGTCGCGATGGACGACAACGCGGCGGAGCTCGCGTTGAGCCATTACTCGATCGAGCTGTGGCGCGCGCTCTCCGGCGAGATGCCGGAAGGCTGCGCGTACCGCAACTGCGGCACGCTGTGGCTCGCGGCGGATGCCCACGAGATGGACCTCGCGCGCACCAAGCAGGCGACGCTTGCCGCGCACGGCGTCGCGGGCGAGCTGATCGACGCGACAACGCTCGCGCAGCTGGAACCGATGCTGCGCGCCGGTCTCGGCGGCGCGCTGAAGATTCCCGGCGATTCGATTCTCTATGCGCCCGTCGCCGCGAGCTGGCTGTTGCAGCGCGCGCCGGGCATTACGTTGCGGCGCGATCGCGCGGTGGCGGTCGACGGCCCGAGCGTGACGCTCGCGAGCGGCGACACGCTGCGCGCGGAACGCGTCGTCGTCGCGAACGGCATCGCCGCGCGCACGCTGTTGCCCGAACTGCCGCTGCGCCCGAAGAAGGGCCATTTGCTGATCACCGACCGTTATCCGGGCCAGGTGTCGCACCAGCTCGTCGAGCTCGGCTATGCGGCGAGCGCGCATGCGAGCGACGGCACGTCGGTCGCGTTCAACGTGCAACCGCGGCCCACGGGCCAGTTGCTGATCGGCTCGTCGCGCCAGTTCGACACCGAGGACGCGCGCATCGAGCCGCCGGTGCTCGCGCGCATGCTGCGCCGCGCGGTCGCCTATCTGCCCGATTTGGCCGAGCTGAACGGGATTCGTTCGTGGACGGGATTCCGTTCCGCGAGCCCCGACGGCCTGCCGCTGCTCGGCGAACACCCGGCGCGGCCGGGCGTATGGCTCGCGGTCGGGCACGAAGGGCTCGGCGTGACGACTGCGCCGGGCAGCGCGCGGCTCGTTGCCGCGCTGATGACCGGCGAACGGCCGCCCATCGACATCGAACCGTATTTGCCGGGACGTTTCCTGACGACGTCCCCCGTAGCCGGAGCGCTGACATGAAACGACCCCCACGCTCACTTTGTTCGCTGCCCCCCGCGGGGGCGGTCAGCCCCCTTGGGGCGGCCCGGCGGAGGCTGACATGATCATTCATCTGGACGGCCGCGCGCTGACGGTGGCCGACGGTGCAACCGTCGCGGCCGCCGTCGCGGCGAGCGGCGACGACACGACGCGCGTGTCGTGCACGGGTGCGGCGCGCGCGCCGTTTTGCGGTATGGGCATCTGCCAGGAGTGCAGGATGACGATCGACGGCCGCCGTCGTCTGGCATGCCAGACGCTGTGCCGCGACGGGATGCGGGTGGAGCGCACGCGATGAAACAGGAACGACTGAGCGTCGACGTCGCGATCGTCGGCGCGGGCCCGGCCGGGCTGTCGGCTGCACGGGCCGCCGCACGAAGCGGCGCAACGATCGCGATCGTCGACGACAACCCGCGTGCGGGCGGGCAGATCTGGCGCCAGCCGGCGGCCGCGACGCCGGTGCCGGCCGCCGCGGAACGCCTGGCCGTGCTGCGTCAGCCGAACGTCACGCATCTCGCGGCCACGCGCATCGTCGCGGAAACACAGCCGGGCACGCTGCTGCTCGAGGATGACGAGCGCGGGTTCCTGCTGGAATTTCGCACGCTGATCGTGTGCTGCGGCGCCCGCGAGCTGCTATTGCCGTTCCCGGGCTGGACGCTGCCGGGCGTCACCGGCGCGGGCGGCCTGCAGGCGCTGATCAAGTACGGCCTCGACGTGCGTGGGCAGCGCACGGTGATCGCCGGCAGCGGTCCGCTGCTGCTCGCGAGCGCGGCGACGGCCCGCCAGGCCGGCGCGCAGGTGTCGCACGTGCTCGAACAGGCGGCGTGGCGCGATGTCGCCGGCTTCGGCGCGGGGCTGTGGCGCTGGCCGTCGAAGCTCGCGCAGGCCGCGAAGCTCGTCACGACTGCCTACCGGCCCGATGCGCATGTGGTCGAGGCGTTCGGCGACAAGCGGCTCGAACGCGTGCGGATCCGGCAGGGCGAGCGCGAGTTCGAGGTCGACTGCGACCGGCTCGCGTGCGGCTTCGGCCTCGTGCCGAACACCGTGCTGCCGAGCCATCTCGGCTGCCGGATCGAGAACGGCGCGGTGGCGGTCGACGCGCACCAGCGCACGAGCCGCGACGGGTATTTCGCGGCGGGCGAGTGCACCGGTGTCGGCGGCAGCGAACTGGCGATGATCGAAGGCGAAATCGCTGGCTACGCGGCCACCGGACAGACGGCGCCGCTGGCCGCGCTGGTCGCGCTGCGCGCGCACTGGCAGGCATTCGCGGATGCGGTGCGTGAGCGCTTCGCGATCCGCGAGCCGATTCGCCGGCTCGCGCGGCCCGATACGCTGCTGTGCCGTTGCGAGGACGTGCGTTTCGACGCGGTCGCAGACGCGGTCGCGCCGGTGCCGGGCTGGACGGCCGCAAAACTGCAGACGCGCTGCGGGATGGGCGCGTGCCAGGGCCGTGTGTGCGGCGCGGCCGCGCAGGCGCTGTTCGGCTGGACGCCGCCGGTGCCGCGCACGCCGCTGGTGCCCGCGCGGGTCGGCACGCTGATGCTGGACGACACGGCGCCCTGCGACGGCGCCTGACGCGCCGCGCCGAAGCGGCCCGGCCCGGTTCGCGCCGGGCCGCTTCGGCGCTCACTCCACCTTCACTTTCTCCCATCCGCCCACCTGCGGCGCCGCACAGGCTCGCAGACACTCGATCGCGGCGGCCACGGCCGCGCGATTCGCGCTGTCCGGATGCCAGTACATCGACACCGCGCCCTGGCCCTCGACCTGCATCGGCAGGATGCGGATCGCGTTCAATTGCTCGAAGCGCCGCGCGGCACGATGCGACGCGACGCCGAGCAGGTCGGTGTTGTTCAGCAGCGTGAGGTTCAGGATCGACGAATTCGATTCGACGCAGTGCGGCGGCTGCACGCGGCCGGCGGCCGTCAGCGCGACCTGTAGCGCGGTGTGCACCGGCGTGCCGGACGGCCAGACGATCCACGAGTACGCGAGCACCGCGTCCCAGCCGAGGGATGCCGTGCCGACGAGCGGGTGATCGGGCCGCGCGACGAACACCACCGGATCGACATACAGCGCCTCGGCGTGCAGGTGCGGATCGACGGACGCGGACCCCGAGCGGCCGACCACGATGTCCAACTCGCCGCGCGCGAGCTGCGGCATCAGCTGGTTCATCGTGCTTTCGGCGAGCCGCACCTGCGCGCGCGGCATCTGCTTCAGCAGCTGCGACACCGCGAGCGGCACCGTATCGGCGGCCGCGACGCCCGACGTGCCGATCGTCACGAGGCCGCTGCCGCCTTCGCGCAGGGCGGCCATGTCGTCGCGCGCGACGTCGAGCTGCGCCTCCACGCGGCGCGCGTGTTCGATCAGCGCATCGCCGTAGGGCGTCGGCCGCAGGCCGCGCGCGTGCCGCTCGAACAGCGGCAGCCCGACATCCTCCTCCAGTTCCTTCAGCCATTTCGACAGCGCGGGCTGCGTGGTCGCGAGCGCCGCCGCCGACTGGCTCAGGTTGCCCGTGCTGGCAAGGCTCAGCAGCACTTGCAGGTGCCGCAATCGCAGCCGGTGGGTCCAGTCCATCGCATGCTCCGTATCGGATGGTATATCCGAAATCATATGGATTAGATGATTTCGCCATTTTACCGGGTATGCCTGCGTCGAATATAAATTCGTTAACGGACTGAAGCACCCGGTCCCCGACCTGACACAGCGCCGAACGCGATCGGCCGCCCCAAGGAGACATCATGACCAGCCGACACCCGGATACGTCGCGCGCCGCCTACTACGCACGCATCGCTGAACAGCGCCTCGCGCCGCTGTGGGAATCGCTGCACAACCTCGTGCCGAAAACCCCCCAGCCGGCCGCGCAGGCCGCGATCTGGAAATACGCGCAGGTGCGCGACCTGGTCATGCAGGCCGGCAGCGTGATCAGCGCGGAAGAGGCCGTGCGTCGCGTGCTGGTGCTCGAGAACCCGGGGCTGCCCGGCAAGTCGAGCATGACGCCGAGCCTGTACGCGGGCCTGCAACTGATCCTGCCGGGTGAGATCGCGCCGAGCCATCGGCATACGCAGTCGGCACTGCGCTTCATCGTCGAAGGCAAGGGCGCGTGGACCGCGGTGAACGGCGAGCGCACGACGATGCATCCGGGTGACTTCATCATCACGCCGTCGTGGGCGTGGCACGACCACGGCAACCCGTCGGTGGAAGACGGCGGCGAGCCGGTCGTGTGGCTCGATGGGCTCGACATTCCACTGGTCGCGAATCTCGATGCGGGCTTCGCGGAGAACTATCCGGAAGCCGAGCAGCCCGTCAGTCGCGTGGAAGGCGACAGCTTCGCGCGCTTCGGTCACAACATGGTGCCGGTGCGGCATCGCGTGAGCGACCCGACGTCGCCGGTGTTCAGCTATCCGTACGCGCGCACTCGCGAGGCGCTCGACGCGCTGTACCGCAACGGCGAGCTCGACGCATGGGACGGCGTGAAGCTGCGCTACGTGAATCCCACGACGGGCGGCTGGCCGATGCCGACCATTGCCACCTTCATGCAGTTCCTGCCGGCGGGCTTCGATGGCCGCACGTATCGCAGCACCGACGCGACGATCTATTGCGTCGTCGAAGGCAGCGGCACCGCGCACATCGGCGCCGACACGTTCGCGTTCGAGCCGCACGACATCTTCGTCGCGCCGTCGTGGGCGCCGGTACGGCTGTCGGCCTCGTCCGACGCCGTGCTGTTCAGTTATTCCGACCGGCCCGTGCTGTCCGCGCTGAACCTGCTGCGCGAAGCGCGCGACTGACGCCGCCGGTTTCCCCGCTTTCCCCGATTCGTCCGGTGCGCCGTCGCTGCGGCGCGCGTTCCTTCTTTCATGCCTACGCTGGAGCCGTTCATGACTTACGTTTTCCCGCCCGAAGCGCCGGTGGCGCTTTCCGTCGCCGGTAGCGACGCCCGCTTCGCGGTCCGCCGCGTGTACTGCGTCGGCCGCAACTACGCGGCCCATGCGCGCGAAATGGGCTTCGATCCCGATCGCGAACCGCCGTTCTTCTTCTGCAAGCCGGCCGATTCGATCGTGCCGGTCGCATACGGCGAAACGCTCGATCTCGAGTACCCGACGCAGACGCAGAACTACCACTACGAAGCCGAGCTCGTCGCGGTGATCGGCAAGGGCGGCGCGGACATCCCGCTCGAGCGCGCGCTCGAGCACGTGTGGGGCTATGCGGTCGGCCTCGACATGACGCGCCGCGACCTGCAGATGAAGATGCGCGAAATGGGCCGGCCGTGGGAAATCGGCAAGGCATTCGACCGTTCGGCACCGATCGGGCCCGTGCATCCGGCAAGCGAAGTCGGCCATTTCGAGCAGGCCGGCCTGTGGCTGACCGTCAACAACGCGACGAAGCAGAAGAGCGACGTGTCGCACCTGATCTGGTCGGTCGCGGAAACGGTCGCCGACCTGTCGAAGTTCTTCCGCCTCGAACCGGGTGACGTGATCTTCACCGGCACCCCCGAGGGCGTCGGCGCGGTGGTCAAGGGCGACGTGATGAAGGTCGGCGTCGAGCGTCTCGGCGAACTGGCCGTGCGCGTGGTCTGACGCGCGTTCGTCGATTTCCTCGAAAGGTCACATCGTGCAACTGCATAGCTTTTTCAACAGTTCGACATCCTATCGGGTGCGCATCGCGCTCGCGCTGAAAGGACTGCCGTACGACACGCTGCCCGTGAACATCCGCACGGGCGAGCACCGCGAGGCCGGCTACGTCGCACAGGTGAATCCGTCGGCGTCGGTGCCGGCGCTGGTCGACGGCGATTTCCGTCTCGGCCAGTCGCTCGCGATCATCGACTACCTCGACCAGATTCATCCGGAGCCGCGGCTGATTCCGCTCGAACCGCGGCACCGCGCGCGCGTGCTGGAACTTGCGACGCTGATCGCATGCGACATCCACCCGATCAACAACCTGCGCGTGCTGCGCTACCTCGACAGCGAACTGCAGGTCACGCCGCAGCAGAAGAGCGCGTGGTACCGGCACTGGGTCGCGGAAGGGATGGCCGGCGTCGAGCGGCTGCTCGCGCGTGCGGACACCGGTCCGTGGTGCTTCGGCGATGCGCCGACGCTCGCCGACGTGTGCCTCGTGCCGCAGGTCGCGAACGCGCTGCGGATGGATTGCGACCTGAGCGCGTATCCGCGCAGCCTGGCGATTTATGAACATGCTCGGCGCGAGCCGGCATTCGACGCGGCGCAGCCGCAGCGGCAACCGGACTACGTCGCGTAACACGAAGCAGGAGACAGACATGGACGAGACCAACAACACCGGCCGACGCGTACTCGTGATCGGCGGCGGCATCGGCGGGCTGGCGACGGCGCTGGCGCTCGCGCGTCAGGGCATTCGCGTGAAGCTGCTCGAGCAGGCCGCGCAAATCGGCGAGATCGGCGCGGGCATCCAGCTCGCCGCGAACGCGTTCAACGCACTCGACGCGCTGGGCGTCGGCGAGGCCGCGCGCGGCCGGGCGGTGTTCACCGACCGGTTGCAACTGATGGACGCGGTCGATGCGCGGGAAGTCGCGTGCATCGATACGGGCGCTGCGTATCGCGAACGCTTCGGCAACCCGTACGCGGTGATCCATCGCGCGGACATTCATCTGTCGATCTACGAAGCGGTCAAGGGTCATCCGCTGATCGAGTTTCGGACCAGCACGCAGGTGTGCGGGTTCGAGCAGGACGACAACGGCGTGACCGTGATCGACCAGCATGGCGAGCGCTATCGCGCCGACGCGGTGATCGGCTGCGATGGCGTGAAGTCCGCGATCCGGCAGGCGCTGATCGGCGATGCGCATCGCGTGACGGGGCATGTCGTGTACCGCGCGGTCGTCGACGTCGACAACATGCCGAAGGATCTGCAGATCAATGCGCCGGTCGTCTGGGCCGGCCCGCATTGCCATCTCGTCCATTACCCGCTGCGCGGCGGACGGCAATACAACCTCGTCGTCACGTTCCATAGCCGCGAGCAGGAAACGTGGGGCGTGCGCGACGGCAGCAAGGAGGAAGTGCTGTCGTACTTCGACGGCATCCATCCGCTGCCGAAGCAGATGCTCGACCGGCCGACGTCGTGGAAGCGCTGGGCCACCGCCGACCGTGACCCGGTCGAGCGCTGGAGCACGGGCCGCGCGACGGTGCTGGGCGACGCCGCGCATCCGATGACGCAATACATCGCGCAGGGCGCGTGCCAGGCTCTCGAGGACGCGGTGACGCTCGGCGCGGCGGTCGCGCAGACCGATGGCAACTTCGAGGCTGCGTTCGCGCTGTACGAGCGCGTGCGGATTCCGCGCACCGCGCGCGTGCTCTATTCGGCGCGCGAAATGGGGCGCATCTATCACGCGAAGGGCGTCGAGCGTCAGGTGCGCAATGCGCTGTGGGTCGGCCGCACGCAGGCGCAGTTCTACGACGCGCTCGAGTGGCTGCACGGCTGGCGCGCGGAGGATTGCCTGAAGACCGTCGCCTGACGCGCTTCAGCCCGAATCCGGCGGCGCGCATTCCAACGACATCACGCGCGACCGCCTTCATGGAGGAGACACCATCATGACCGACAAGCTTTCCATCGACGTCAGCGAATGGATCGACCGGCATCGCGTTGCGCCGTTTCAGGCCGCGATTGTCGTGCTGTGCTTCCTGATCGTCGCGATCGACGGTTTCGACACGGCATCGATCGGCTTCATCGCGCCCGTCATTCGCGCGGAATGGGGCCTGTCGCCCGCGCAGCTCGCGCCGGTATTCGGCGCGGGGCTCGCCGGGCTGATGGCCGGCGCACTCGTGTTCGGGCCGTTCGGCGACCGGTTCGGCCGCAAGCGCCTGCTGCTCGCCTGTGTCGCGTGCTTCGGCATCGCCAGCGCCGCGTCGGCGAGCGCGGGCGGCCTGACCGAGCTGATCGCGTGGCGCTTCGTGACGGGCCTCGGGCTCGGCGGCGCGATGCCGAACGCGATCACGCTGACGTCGGAGTACTGCCCCGCGCGGCGCCGCTCGCTGCTCGTGACGACGATGTTTTGCGGCTTCACGATCGGCTCCGCGCTCGGCGGGCTCGCGGCCGCGTCGCTGATCGAGCACGACGGCTGGCGCGCGGTGCTCGTCGTCGGCGGGGCCGCGCCGCTGCTGCTCCTGCCCGTGCTGACATGGCGGCTGCCGGAATCGGTGCGCTACCTCGTCAACACCGGCGCGGCGCGCGAGCGGATCGCGGCGATGCTTGCGCGGATCGCACCGGACCCGCATCTCACACACGCGTCGTTCATCGCGCCGCGCGGCAAGCCGGCCGGGTCGCCGCTCGGCCGCCTGTTCGGCGCCGACCTGCTGCGCGGCACGCTGCTGCTGTGGCTCACTTTCTTCATGAGCCTGCTCGTCATCTACCTGCTGTCGAGCTGGCTGCCGACGCTGTTGCGCACGACCGGCGCGACGCTGCAGACGGCCGCGCGTGTGACCGCGATGTTCCAGGTCGGCGGCACGCTCGGCGCGATCGTGCTCGGCTGGCTGATGGACCGTTTCGATCCGCATCGCGTGCTCGCCTGCAGCTATGCGGCGGCGGGCGTGTTCGTCGCGGCGATCGGCGTGCTGGCCGCGTCGCCGGACAGCGCGGCGCTGGCGGTGTTCGCGGCCGGTTTCTGCGTGTCGGGCTCGCAGGTCGGCGCGAATGCGCTGTCGGCCGCGTTCTACCCGACCGAATGCCGGACCACGGGCGTGAGCTGGGCGAACGGGATCGGTCGCGGCGGATCGGTCGTCGGCTCGATGGCGGGCGGGGCGATGCTCTCGATGGGGCTGCCGTTGCCGACCGCGTTTGCGTTCGTCGCGGTGCCGTGCGGGATCGCGGGGATCGCGGTGCTGGTGCTCGGCGTGGTGCGGGCCGCTGCGAAGCGGACGGCGGCAGCCGATGCGATTGCCGGCGAGCAGGCATAGCGGAGGCAGGGATGGGGGCGCCGATGGCGCCTTCTGATGGCACCAGCCGAAAGTTCGAATCGATATTATATAAATTGATATAATATCGATTCGTTAATCGTCTGCCGTCGCCCTCATGAACCCCGATTCTTCCGCCGGGCTGCCCGAGCCCGACCAGATGCGCGCAGCCGCCGAATCGGCGTGCGCGCTGCTCAAGGTGCTGTCCAATCCCGACCGGCTGTTGCTGCTGTGCGAACTGTCGCAGGGTGAACGCTGCGTCAGCGATCTCGAGACGCGGCTGGATATCCGCCAGCCGACGCTGTCGCAACAGCTCGGCGTGTTACGGGACCACGCGCTGGTCCGCACGCGCCGCGACGGCAAGAACATCCACTATTCGCTCGACAGCCCGGCCGCGATCGCGGTGATGGGCGTGCTGTATGAACAGTTCTGCGGCCCGGCCGCGAAGGGGACGCGCGATGCAGCTTGATGCGCTTCATTTCACGCCGTGGCTGTCGCTCGCGGGTGGCGTGCTGATCGGGCTCTCCGCCGCGTGGCTCGTTGCGTTCAACGGACGGATCGCCGGGATCAGCGGCATCGTCGGCGGCCTGTTGACCGCTGGTGCCGCGGAGCGCGACTGGCGTGCCGCATTCGTCGCCGGGTTGATCGCCGCGCCGCTGATGATGCGTATCGCCGGTGGCGGCGTGATGCCGCAGGTCGATGCAGGCTGGGGCGAATTGCTGGCGGCCGGGCTGCTGGTCGGGATCGGCACGCGGTATGCGGGCGGATGCACGAGCGGCCACGGGGTGTGCGGGCTGTCGCGCGGCGCATCGCGGTCGATCGTCGCGACGGCGGTTTTCATGGTCGCGGGCTTCGCGACCGTATTCGTGCGGCGGCACGTGCTGGGAGGCTGACATGCAGGCAGGATTCGCGTTTCTGGCCGGGCTGCTGTTCGGCGTCGGACTCATCGTGTCGGGGATGGCCAACCCGCAGAAGGTGCTCGGTTTTCTCGACCTGGCAGGCCGTTGGGATCCGTCGCTCTCGTTCGTGATGGCCGGCGCGATCGGCGTCGCGGTGTTGGCATTCGCATGGGCGAAGCGCCGGACGCGGTCGTGGCTCGGTCTGCCGATGCAGTGGCCGGCCGCGCGGACGATCACCGTGCGCCTCGTTGTCGGGAGCGCCGTGTTCGGCGTCGGCTGGGGGCTTGCCGGGTTCTGCCCGGGGCCGGCGATCGTGTCGATCGGATTCGGGTCGCTCAAGGGCATCGCGTTCGTCGTGGCGATGCTGGTCGGGATGGCGTTGTTCGAGTGGATCGAGCGTTCGCGACGCGCCCGATAGCCGGCGATGCGCCGTATGCGGCGAAGCGGGATGGCCGCGGCGTCCGGATCGGTGGAAGGCGAACACGGTGACCGGGCCGTGCCGAATGCACCGATCGGCAATAGGGTGAACCCGTCGCGATACCGGAGACGCGGCGAGCGGCCACGTCAGCGTTGCTCGCGCACCTGCCGCTCGCCGAATATCTGCGCGGACAACCGGCGCAGGATCGCGTGCCATCCTGCGAACCGGCCTGAGCGGCCCGCAGGTTCCACAACGGTCGTGCTGACCGCCCCCCCGCAGCTGGCAGACAACACCACGTGACCGGGCATCTCGATCGTCTGGCATTCGCCTTCATCGAGCACGCGGCGAATGAATTGCGGCGCATCAGGCAGCCAGTCGAGCCCGCCGTGACGCAACGTGACTGCGAGCGCGCCGTCCAGCACGATGATCTGGCTGCCCTTGTCGAACCACGCAAAGTGGCTTTGCCCGGCATCGAGCCGGATGTCTTGCGTCCGCATGGCGAGTTCCTTTCCCGGTTGCACGGCCCGCGACGGCGAGGCGACGGCGTGCAATCAGGTTAGGGAAACGCGTGCGGGCACGACAGATTCAGGGGCCGGGAATCTGTTGCGGTGCAGGCGCGGATGTCGCACCGCTGTATCGGTGGGTTTCCCCCGAATCTGTATCTGGCGTGCACCCAGGCGCGCGGGCACGATGGCCCGCATGACGCCCATCACCGACCCGTCCCGCCCGCTTTTGCCGATGGCCGGCGAGCCGCTTTACGAACGGCTCGCCGAGCATTACCGCCGCATCATCGCGGCCGGCACGCTGGCACCCGGCGACCGGATGCCGTCGGTGCGCGCGTTCATGGCGCGGCACGGCGTGAGCCTGTCGACTGCGATCCAGGCGTTCCGGCGGCTCGAGGATACCGGCTGGTGCGAAGCAAAGCCGCGCTCGGGCTATTTCGTGCGGCGGCGCGCAGCGGCCGCGCTTGGCACGCTGCCGGAAAGCGACGGGCCGCCGCTGAGCGTCGAGCCGCCGTTCGCGGGCCTGCACGAACGCGTGTCGCGCGTGATCGATCGCGCGAACGCGACGCCCGAGGCGCTGAATCTTGGCGGCGCGTCCGCGCTGGCGACGCTGTATCCGTCCGAGCGCCTGCAGGCGCTGGCGATCCGGCTGCTGCGGCGCAAGCCGACGCTGCTGACCGACGCGGGGCCGGTCGGCGGTTCGCCCGAATTCCGGCAGACGATGGCCAAGCGCGCGCTGTCTTACGGCGTGACCGTGTCGCCGGACGACGTGGTGTCGACGAGCGGCGGCGTCGATGCCGTGAATCTCGCGCTGCGTGCGGTGGCGCGCCCCGGCGACACGATCGCGATCGAATCGCCGGCTTTTTTCGGCTTGATCCAGCTGCTCGAAAGCCTCGGCCTGCGCGCGCTCGAGATTCCGGCGAGCCCGACGACGGGGCTGTCGATCGAGGCGCTCGACGTGGCGCTGACCGCGTACCCTGACATTCGCGCCGTGGTCGTCGTGCCGAACCTGCAGAACCCGCTCGGCAGCGTGATGCCCGACGAACGCAAGGCCGCGCTGGTCGCGCTGTGCTCGCGCCACGGGGTCGCCGTGATCGAGGACGAGCCGTATCGCGAGCTCGTCGAAGCGCCGCACGCGGTGAAGCCCGTGAAGGCATGGGACCGCGACGGCACGGTGATCTACTGCCCGTCGTTCAACAAGGTGCTGGCGCCCGGGATGCGGCTCGGCTGGATGAGCGCAGGCCGTTGGCATGCGCGCGTGAAGATGCTCAAGTTCGCGCACAGCCGCCACAACGCCGCGTTGCTGCAGGCCGTCGCGGCCGAATTCGTCGGCTCGGGTGCGTTCGATCGCCACCTGCACCGGTTTCGCGAGCAGCTTCGCGTGCAGCGCGATGTAACGATCGACGCGATCGCGCGCCACTTTCCGGCCGGTACACGGATGAACCGGCCGCCGGGCGGCATGCTGCTGTGGATCGCGCTGCCGGACGGCGTGCGCTCCGAAGCGCTGTTCGATGCGGCGCTGGCGCGCGGGGTAAGGATCGCGCCCGGCTCGATCTTCTCGAATTCCGATCGCTTCGACGCGTATATCCGGCTTGCCTGCACGCGGGTGTTCGACACGACGCACGAGGCGGCGATCGAAACGCTCGGCCAGTTGATACGCGACGCGGCAGCCGCAGCGTAAGCGGGCGGGCTGTCAGCCAGGGTGGCGCGATTCCTGCCGGGCCCGGCTGTCGTGACGGGGGCACGGGCCGACCGGTCCGGCAAGTTGCCTTCACGTTGGCCGGCCGCCGTGCCACGATGCGCCGACGATACGATTTCGGCGATTTCATCGGCCGACCGTGTGCGTGGCGAGGTGCTGACGGATCAGCGACAGGTAGCGATCGCCGACCGAGAAGTCGCGTGCGACACGCGGCCGTGCCGCCTGGCGCAGCGTGGCCGGCGCGCTCATGCCCAGGTACCGGCATACCGCCGACGGAAAGGGCTTCCGCGTATGCCCGAGCTGGCGTGCCGCGCGCTCGATGCGGGCGTCGCCGACCTGCGCACGCAGCCATGCCAGCACTTGGCGATCGGTGTCGTTGACGATACGGACCAGATGTTCCATCGCGCACCTCACTGTTCATAAATACAGTACTGTAAATATAACCAGTATGTGAGGCGGCCGCAAGCGGGCGCGCATGCGCCTGGCCGTTCGGCCAGGGTCAGCGCGCCGGCGCGGCGGTCCGGGTGATCCGGGCGGCGGGCACCGCGGGGGCGGCGAGATGCGCGTAGCGCGCGTCGGTCAGCGTGCCGAGGAACGCGACGATGTCGTCGATTTCCGCGTCGGTCAGCGCGGGCGGCGTGCCCGGCCGGCGGTTCATCGGCGTCGAATTGACGTTGATGTTGCCGCGATAGGCGGCCGGCACGTCGTCGAACGTTTTGGCGCCGTGATACCAGTAGCCCGGGTCGGTCGAGCGCGTGTTGTAGAACGCGACTGCGTCGCGCAGCGTCGTGAACACGCCGTTGTGCATGAACGTCTGCTTGACCGCGACGTTGCGCAGCCCCGGCGTGCGCAGGTAGCCGCACCATTGCGTCGGTTCGGGCCAGCGCAGCCGCGTCGCGGTGTCGCACAGGCCGTTGTCGAAATGGCGCGGATCGCGGTTCGCGGGCAGCGCACGGTTGCGCGGCACCGCGATCGCGTCGTAGCCGAAATCGGTGAAGAGCGAGCGCTCCGGCCGGCTCGACGTCTCCGCCAGCGTATGGCAGCTCATGCAGTTGCCCTTGTCGGGATTCCGGAACAGCGCAAGACCGCGCATCTCGGCCGGCGCGAGCGGCTTGCGCGTGCGCAGGAACGCATCGAAGCGCGACGTGAACGGCGCCATTTCGTCGCTCTGCAGATAGGCCTCGACGGCCGAGCCCAGCGCGCGCACCAGTTGCTCGGGATCGCGCCGCACCGCCGCGCCGAAGCGCGCGGCGAGATCGGGTGCGAGTTCGGTCGCGTCGACCTTGCGCAGCAGCGCGGCCGGCGACCGGTTGTTCATCTCGTTCGGATCGAACAGCGGCCCGCGGATCTGCTCGGCGAGCGTATCCGCGCGGCCGTCGCTGAAGAGTCCGCCGAACGGCGACGGCGCGGGCGCGTCGTCGTCCTGGTAGAAGTGGCGGCGCGGCACGTAGCGCACATAGAGCAGCGACGGCGCGTTGCGCTGGCTGAAGCGCCCGGGGCGGCTGCCTTCCGGCACACCGGGCCCGGCGAGCGAGGCCGCCGACAGCGTCGGCGCGAACGCGCGCCCCGGATCGTGGCAGCCCGCGCACGACATCCCGCGCGGCTCGGACAGCCGGGGATCGAAGAAGATCCGGCGGCCGAGCGCGACGAGCGTCGGGTCGGGCGCGAAGCGGGCGGTCGCCGCGTCGACCTTGCCGGTCACCTGCGGCGTGCCGTTGCCGATCGTGTCGACGACGCGCGACGGCGGCGCGCCGGGGAGTAGAGTCGTGGCGGACGGCGCCGCGTGAGCGGTGAGCGCCGCGCCGGCCAGCATGGCCGCGGCAAGGGCGCGTACCGTCCGGCCGCAGCCGGCCACCGAACCCGAAGCGGAAACCAGGCTCGCGGCAGCCGCCGCCACCGAAACCGGCCGCCTCCGCGATCCGGCCATCCGTCGCCGGCGGCCGGTCGAACCCGGCAAGCGCGTCAAACCGTCATTCAATCGAACTTCGTCGCTCACGGCGCGATGAACCCCGTCTTGTCGCATGCGAGCGTCGTGCCCGACTGGTTACACGACGCGAGCAGCTTGCCCGCCGCCGAATACGCATGGAACACCCAGCCCGTCGCCGGCGCCGCGCGCCGCTCCATGATCAGGAACCCGAAGCTGTTGTTGTGCGACAGGCGCTCGATCACGGCGCCCGGGGCGGGCGTCAGGTTGGCCGGGAACGGATCGGGCAGCGCGACGTCGAGGTTGTCGCCGCCGTTGCCGGACACGATTGTCGCCGGATGTCCTGACGAGAAGTTGATCGCCTGGAAGTCGTGCACGTGCCCGTGCAGCGCGACGTGGATGCCGGGCGGGTAGTACGCCTGCGCGTTCAGGCTCGACATCACCGATTGCAGCGCGAGGTTGCCCGGCGCGGGCGTGCTGCCGGCGATCGGCGCGAACGCGAGGATCGGATGGTGGTTCGTGAAGATCGTCGTCGACATGCCGGCCTTCGATGCGAGCAATGCGACCGTCTGAAACTGCTTCTGGTAGATGCGGAATTGCGCGTCGGTCGTCTTCAGCGGATTGCGACCGACCTTCGCGGTGTCGAACACGATCACCTGCGTGCCACCGCCGAGCGACACCGCATAGGGATCCGCGTAGTTCGCGTCGTTGTCGTTGGCCGGATCGTCGCACGAACGGGCCGCCGAATACGGGCGTGTATCGAGGAAGCGGTACCAGCCCTGGCCGGCCCGCGCGCATTCCTCGTGGTTGCCGCGCACGACCACCCAAGGCGCCTTCGCGAACAGCGGTGCGGCCGGGCGGAACAGGTCGGCCTGCCACGTATCCCAGCCGTAGCCCCACGGGCTGTCCTTGCAGCCGGCGATGTCGGGCGGGCACGCGTTCTCGCGGTAGTGATAGTCGCCGACGTGCAGCACCAGGTCCGGCGACAGCTTCGCGACGCTTGCCGCGATCGTGTCGAACGGCCAGACCGTCGCGTCGTTGCACGCCTGCCATGCGTTGTCGGCCTTCTTCATCCGGCAGCCGGTGTCGGCGATGATCGCGATGCGCTGCGGTTGCGCTTTCGGCAACGGCAGTGCGCGACCGGCGACGCTCGCCATCTGCGCATCGGCCGGCAGCGTCGCTTCGCAGACCGATACCGGGAAGCTCGACGGCTTCGAGTCGGCCGGGTCGCTGGCGGTCGGCCGCTGCGCGATGGTTGCAGCGCCGGCTCGCAGCGTCATGCGCGACAGCTTGCCGTCGACGGACAGTTGCGGACACAGTGGATCGCTCGCGGACGCGGGGGTGTAGTTCGTGATCACGCGCGCGATCGCCTGGTTCGCATCGCCGATCTCGACCCACGCGGCCTGGACGTTGATCGCGGCGCTGGCCGGATCGGCGGGCGAATCGATGTGATTCGAACAGGCGGAGAGTGCCGCGAGGGCAACAAGCGGAGCGCAGCGCACGAACCGCGCGCGCAGGAGGAATCGTCGCATGGGAGGCACCGTAGGAAAGCCGTCAACGATACGCAGCACGAATGTAAGAAATATGAAAAGCGGGGTGCGGCAGGCTGCCGGCGCGTGGGGCGTGCCGCGGTCGCGGCCTTGACCTCAAGCCGGCTTGAAGCAGCATAGTCCGGATCACGGTCAACGAGGCAGACAAAAGGGGCATCGGCAATGGAAGGCAAGCTGGCAAACGAAGCGCAGTCCGCGTTGTGGAATGGCCCGTCGGGGCTTGCATGGGTCGATGCGCAGACGCCGCTCGACCGGATGTTCGAACCGTTCGAGACCTTGCTCGCGGAGGCGGCGGTGGCGGCGTCCGCACGCAGCGTGCTCGACGTCGGCTGCGGCACCGGCGCGGTGACGCTCGCGATCGCACGGCGGCTCGGCGAGCACGCGCGCTGCACGGGTGTCGATATCTCGGCGCGGATGATCGCCGCCGCGCAGGCGCGCGCCGAACGCGGCGGCCTTGGGGCCGGTTTCGTGCGTGCCGATGCGCAGACTCATGCATTCGCGCCCGGGCGTTTCGACCTGATCGTTTCGCGTTTCGGCGTGATGTTCTTCGACGAGCCGGTTCGCGCTTTCGCGAACCTGCGGCATGCGGCGCGCGCGAACGCGCAACTGCGATTCGTCGCGTGGCGCGGCGCGGCCGACAATCCGTTCATGACGACGGCCGAGCGTGCCGCGGAGCCATTGCTGCCGAACCTGCCGGCACGGCAGCCGGGTGCGCCCGGGCAATTCGCGTTCGGCGACCGGCAGCGGATCGTGTCGGTGTTGTCGGACAGCGGCTGGGCCGACATCGAGATCGAGCCGATCGACCGGGCGTGTGCGTTGCCGGCGCCCGCACTGGACGACTACATCACGCGCCTGGGGCCGGTCGGGCTCGCGCTTCGGCAGGCCGACGACGCGACGCGTCTGCGCGTGATCGATACGGTTCGCGCCGCGTTCGAGCGCTACGTGCAGGGCACGGACGTGCGTTTCGATGCGGCGTGCTGGCTCGTCACCGCGCGTGCGCCGGCTGCATGACGCTTCGGGAGAAGGGCGGCTGCCCGATCGTCGTCACGCGTGTTGCCGGTCGCGTGCGATGAAGCGGGGCGGTGCAGCGGGCCACTATCAGCGGCGCCTGGCGCGCAACATCAGCCACGCGCAGCCGGCCGCAACGAGCACGAGCCCGAGCAGCACCGCCTCGACGCCGAGCGCGAAACCCCGCGGCATCTCGCCGCTGTTCGGCACGGGCGCCAGGTTGGCGGTTATCACGATGGCGCCGCCGGCCAGCAGCGCGATGCAGACGATCCAGTAGAGCTTGCCGCGCGCCGCGGCAGTGCGAATCCGCCACAGCGCGAGACTGACGCCGCCAAGGTAAAGCACCGCGAGCGTGGCGAGTGCGAAGAGGTCGCCGGTGCGATCGTGCAGGAGGCCGCTCATCGTGCGGCTCCGTCGAGCGTCACGCGCTGGCGTGACGGGGTGAGGACGACGTAGCGTTTCATTTGGACTCTGTCGCGTGTTCCGGCTCGCGACCCGGTAGATCTGCTGTTGTTGAAGCAGTCTGCCGCGATCAGCAGGACAAACACGATCAATGTTGTGACTGCAAGCATGTAGGACCAGTTGAAATACGGAGCGCTCGATCGCCGGCCCGTGGAGAACAGCGTACCAAACACGAACGCGACGCCAATGGCGCCGAATGCTGGCAGAACGATTCGCGGCTTGAATGTCATTCGGAGCAGAAGCCAGGATTCCGGCATGGCTGGCATCCAGTCGTGCGTGCAACGAAGCGAGGCGCTGCCCGGCCGCGTATGTCGTGCGCCGGACCCTGATACGGCGTGCGCCGAGTGTACCGCGGTGTCCGGGGTGCACGCAGGATCATGCGGGGATCAACGTGTCGGATCGGGGTTTTCCCGATCGGCGCGTGCACGCGATGGCTAACGCGACGTACGACGACTGCATGTCGAACGCCCGCTCGACGGGGCTGAGCGGCCGTCGCACGATCGACTGCATCAGGTGGGCCCGGCAGGGGGCGTGACAACCCTGATGAAAATTTATTTTTTTCCTGCCGGTAGATTGTGTAAATTGATTTTCATCTACCTTGCAAAACCATTCGCATGACGCCACTCGTGTCGCACGATGCCAGTCAGGACGAATCCGCGATCGCGGAGCGCATCGCCTCGGCGATGCCGCGGATGACGCCGATCCACCGCCGGATGGGCGAGTTCGTGCTGGCGAACCCGTTTCGCGCGGCGACGATGCGGATCGACGAGCTTGCGCAGGCGGTGAACGCATCGATCGCGACCGCGAACCGCTTCGCGAAGGCGCTCGGCTTCGACGGCTATCCGGCGATGCGCGCGGCGCTCGTGCGCGGCTTCGAGGCGACGCTCGGCCCGGTCGAGCGGCTGCGTTCCGCGCAGGAGCTGGAGCAGGAGCAGGAACAGGGCGTGCGCGGCGCCGCGTGGATCGACGCGGTGTTCGACCAGGCCGTCACGAACATCGAGAACACGCGCGCGCTGCTGGATGCGGCCGACGTCGAGGCGGCCGTCGAGGCGATCGTCGGCGCGCGGCGCGTGCTGATCCTCGGCGCCGGGTCGAGCGCGTTTCTCACCGGGCTGATGGAGCATGGATTGTCGGTATGTCACGACAACGTGCAGTCGCTCGCGCTGCTCGGCGGTCCTTCGCACGCGGCGCGGCGCTTGTATACGGCCGATGCGCGCGATCTCGTGATCGCGCTCGCGTTTCCGCGCTACGTGACGGACACGATCGAGCTCGCCCGCCGTGCGGCGGCGCGTGGCGCGCGCGTGCTCGGCATCACCGACGGGCCCGATTCGCCGCTCGCGCCGATCGCGTCGCTGAAGCTGTACGTGAAGGCTGAACGACGTTTCGCGGCCACGTCGGAAGCGGCCGTGCTGACGATGATCGAGGCGCTGATCGACGCGGTCGCGCTGCGCACGCACCGGTCCGCGAAGTCCGCCGCCGAAATGACCGAATTCCTGTTGCCGTGGCTGATCCAGCCGATCCAGCCGCAAGCGGCGCTGCCGGCCGCCAACCCTTCTTCCCCCGGGCCGAAAAAATCATGACTTCACCCGCGATCGTCGCGATACATGGCGGTGCAGGCACGATCCTGCGCAATGCGATGGATACCGACACCGAACGCCAGTACCGCGCCGAGCTGACCGCGATCCTGCAGGCCGCGCAGCAGGTGCTCGCCGACGGCGGCAGCGCGCTCGACGCCGTCACCGTCGCAGTGCGGATGCTGGAGGACTGTCCGCTGTTCAACGCCGGGCGCGGCGCCGTCTATACGGCCGAAGGCAGGCACGAACTCGACGCGGCGGTGATGGACGGCACGACGCTCGCGGCGGGCGCGATCTGCTGCGCGACGCGGGTGCGCAATCCGGTCCTCGCCGCGCGGCGCGTGATGGAGGCGAGCGAGCACGTGCTGTTCGCCGGCGCGGGCGCCGACGCGTTCGCGGCCGCGCAGGGGCTCGAACTCGCCGAGCCCGGCTACTTCGACACCGAGGCGCGCCATGCGCAGTGGCTCAAGGCGCGCGCGGCGGCCGGCATGATGCTGGATCACGATGCCGCGACCTTCGCGTTCGGCGCCGGGCAGCCGGCCGAGCCGCTCGATCCCGATCGCAAGCACGGCACGGTCGGCGCGGTTGCGTGCGACCTCAATGGCCATGTCGCGGCGGCGACGTCGACCGGCGGCATCACGAACAAGCAGCCCGGGCGCGTCGGCGATTCGCCGATCATCGGTGCCGGCTGCTACGCGGACGACGCGACGTGCGCGGTTTCCGCGACGGGCACCGGCGAGATGTTCATCCGGCTCGCGAGCGCGCATGACGTGGCCGCGCAGATCGCGTATCGCGGCGTGTCGCTCGCCGACGCCGCGCACGACGTCGTGATGAACAAGCTGCCGCGCCTCGCCGGCCGCGGCGGAATCATCGCGGTCGACGCGCACGGCAACGTCGCGATGCCGTTCAACACGGAAGGGATGTATCGCGGCTACGCGCGCGTCGGCGAGACGCCCGTGGTCGGCATCTACCGCGACGATGCGGCCTGATTCCGGATCGCACGAGGAGAGCTTCGCATGACTTCGAGCCGAAACCCGTCCGCGCTGGTGCTGCCGGAACAGCGCGTCGTCGCCGTTGATGACCTGTCGGTGATGTTCCGGCGAGAACACGCGACGTTCGACGCGGTGCGCAACGTGTCGTTTCACGTCGATCGCGGCGAAACGCTCGCGATCGTCGGCGAGTCGGGCTCCGGCAAGTCGGTCACGTCGCTCGCGCTGATGCGACTCGTCGAGCACGGCGGCGGCGAGATCACGAGCGGCCGGATCGCCTTGCGGCGCCGCGGCGGCGCGCTCGTCGACCTCGCGCAGGCGAGCGCGGCGACGATGCGCGGCATCCGCGGCGCGGATATCGCGATGATCTTCCAGGAGCCGATGACGTCGCTGAACCCGGTGTTTACGGTCGGCGACCAGATCAGCGAGGCGATCGCGCTGCACCAGTCGAAGCACGCGGCCGAAGCGCGCGCGGAAGCGTTGCGGCTGCTCGATCTGGTGCGCATCCCGGAGGCGCGCCGCGTGTTCGCGCGCTATCCGCACCAGCTGTCCGGCGGGATGCGGCAGCGCGTGATGATCGCGATGGCGCTGTCGTGCCGGCCCGCGCTGCTGATCGCCGACGAACCGACGACCGCGCTCGACGTGACGATCCAGGCGCAGATCCTGCAGCTGATCCGCGGCCTGCAGGACGAAATGAACATGGGCGTGATCTTCATCACGCACGACATGGGCGTGGTTGCCGAGGTGGCCGACCGCGTGCTCGTGATGTATCGCGGCGAGAAGGTCGAGGAGGGCGCGTCCGAGCGCATTTTCGCGACGCCTGTGCATCCCTACACGCATGCGCTGCTCGCGGCCGTGCCGCGACTCGGGTCGATGCAGGGTACCGATACGCCAGAGAAATTCCCGCTGCTGAAGGTAGACGGCACGAGTGCGCCCGCGCCCGCGCCGGCGGCTGCCGCGAACGACGCGGCCGCAGCCGCAGTCGACAGGCAGCCGCCCGTCGATCCCGCCGCGCCGCCGATTTTGCGCGTGCGCGATCTGGTCACGCGGTTTCCGGTCAAGAGCGGTGTGTTCGGCCGCGTGTCGCAATACGTGCATGCGGTCGAGCGCGTGAGCTTCGAGCTGCGCGCGGGCGAGACGCTCGCACTCGTCGGCGAATCGGGCTGCGGCAAGTCGACGACCGGCCGCTCGCTGCTGCGCCTCGTCGAATCGCAGAGCGGGTCGATCGAATTCGACGGCCGCGACATCAGCGCGCTGAAGGGCGCGGACCTGCAGGCGCTGCGCCGGAACATCCAGTTCATCTTCCAGGATCCCTTCGCGTCGCTGAACCCGCGCCTGACGGTCGGTTTCTCGATCATGGAGCCGCTGCTCGTGCACGGCGTCGCGAGCGGCCGCGAAGCGCAGGCGCGGGTCGACTGGCTGCTCGACAAGGTCAGCCTGCCGCCGGAGGCCGCGCGCCGCTATCCGCACGAATTCTCGGGCGGCCAGCGCCAGCGGATCGCCATCGCGCGCGCGCTCGCGCTGAACCCGAAGGTCGTGATCGCCGATGAATCGGTGTCGGCGCTCGACGTGTCGGTGCAGGCGCAGATCGTCAACCTGATGCTCGACCTGCAGCGCGAGCTCGGCGTCGCGTATCTGTTCATCTCGCACGACATGGCCGTCGTCGAGCGCGTCAGCCATCGCGTCGCGGTGATGTATCTCGGCCAGATCGTCGAGATCGGCCCGCGCCGCGCGGTGTTCGAGGCGCCGCAGCATCCGTACACGAAGAAGCTGATGAGCGCGGTGCCGGTGGCCGACCCCGCGCGCCGGCATGCGCCGCGCCAGCTCGCGGCGGACGAGATCCCGAGCCCGATCCGCGCGGCCGGCGACGAGCCGACGGTCGCGCCGCTCGTCGCGGTCGGCCCCGATCACTACGTCGCGACGCATCGCGTCGGCGGCGCGTATTGACCGGGCGGCGAGGCGCATATGGACTGCAGCTGCGCACGCGCCAGGCAACGGCGTCACTACCCGGAGCGGATGCAGTCGCGCCGCGATTTCCACCACGCGTTACCGAATCATCCACAGGAGCCAGACAAAATGAACAAGCCGCATTCGTTCCCGATGTTCCGTCCGCGCGCGTTGTTCGCTGCGGGGGCAGGCGCGCTCGCGCTGTCGGTCGCGGCGCCCGCGTTCGCGCAGCAGAACGTCGTGGTCGCCGTGTACTCGACCTTCACGACGATGGACCCGTACGACGCGAACGATACGGTGTCGCAAGCCGTCGTCAAGTCGTTTTACGAAGGGCTGTTCGGCTTCGACAAGGACATGAAGCTCGTCAACGTGCTCGCGACGAGCTACCAGGCGTCGCCCGACGCGAAGGTCTATACGGTCAAGCTGCGCGAGGGTGTGAAGTTCCAGGACGGCACCGACTTCAACGCCGCCGCCGTGAAGGCGAACTTCGACCGCGTGACCGACCCGGCGAACAAGCTGAAGCGTTACGGGCTGTTCCGCGTGATCGAGAAGACCGAGGTGGTCGATCCGATGACGGTGAAGTTCACGCTGCGCGAGCCGTTCTCCGCGTTCATCAACACGCTCGCACACCCGTCGGCGGTGATGATTTCGCCGGCCGCGCTGAAGAAGTGGGGGCACGACGTGTCGCTGCATCCGGTCGGCACGGGCCCGTTCGAGTTCGTCGAATGGAAGCAGACCGACGACATGAAGGTGAAGAAGTTTGCCGGCTACTGGAAGAAGGGCTATCCGAAGGTCGATTCGATCGACTGGAAGCCGGTGGTCGACAACAATACGCGCGCCGCGCTGCTCAAGACCGGTGAGGCGGATTTCGCCTTCACCATTCCGTTCGAGCAGGCCGCCGACCTGAAGAGCAACCCGAAGGTCGAGCTGATCGAGCGGTCGTCGATCATCCAGCGCTATATCTCGCTGAACACGCAGAAGAAGCCGTTCGACAATCCGAAGGTGCGCGAAGCGCTGAACTACGCGGTCAACAAGGAAGCGCTCGCGAAGGTCGTGTTCGCCGGCTATGCGACTCCGCAGACGGGCGTCGCGCCGGTCGGCGTCGAGTACGCGACGAAGCTCGGGCCTTGGCCGTACGATCCGGCGAAGGCGCGCGCGTTGCTGAAGGAGGCCGGTTACCCGAACGGCTTCGAATCGACGCTCTGGTCCGCGTACAACCATTCGACGGCGCAGAAGCTGATCCAGTTCGTCCAGCAGCAGCTCGCGCAGGTCGGCGTGAAGGTGCAGGTGCAGGCGCTCGAGGCCGGCGAGCGGGTCGCGAAGGTCGAGAGCGCGCCGGATCCGGCGACGGCACCGGTGCGGATGTACTACAGCGGCTGGTCGGCATCGACGGGTGAGGCGAACTGGGCGCTGACGCCGCTGCTCGCGTCGGCGTCGCTGCCGCCGAAGCTCTACAACACCGCGTACTACAAGAGCGCGGCAGTCGACGACGATCTCGCGAAGGCGCTCGAGACGACCGACAACACGAAGAAAGCCGCGCTGTACGCCGACGCGCAGAAGCAGGTGTGGGCCGACGCGCCGTGGATTTTCCTGGTGCAGGAGAAGATCGTCTATGCGCGCAGCAAGCGCCTGCACGGCATGTACGTGATGCCGGACGGTTCGTTCAACTTCGACGAAATCTCGGTGAAATGACGGCGGTTCGCCCACCACGCGGTGCCGGCGGCGCACGCTGCCGGCACGCTGATTCGATCGGTGCCCCATGCTGAATTTTCTCGTCAAACGCCTGTTCGGCCTGCTGCCCACGCTCGCGATCGTCGCGGTGCTGGTGTTCCTGTTCGTGCACCTGCTGCCGGGCGACCCGGCGCGGCTCGCGGCGGGCCCCGAAGCGGACGATGCGACGGTCGCGCTGGTGCGCGCCGATCTCGGGCTCGACCGGCCGCTGCCCGCGCAGTTCGCGAACTTCTTCGTGAAGATCGCGCACGGCGATTTCGGGACGTCGACGCGCAGCAAGCGGCCGGTGTCGACCGAGATCGGCGAGCGCTTCATGCCGACGCTGCTGCTCACGCTCGTCAGCATGGTGTGGGCGACGCTGTTCGGGATGGCGATCGGGATCGCGTCAGCGGTGTGGCGCAACCGCTGGCCCGACCGCCTCGGGATGACGATCGCGGTGTCGGGCATCTCGTTTCCGGCGTTCGCGCTCGGCATGCTGCTGATGGAAATCTTCTCGGTGAAGCTCGGCTGGTTGCCCGTCGTGCCGGACGGCACGTGGAAGAGTTACGTGCTGCCGTCGCTGACGCTCGGCGCCGCGGTCGCGGCCGTGATGGCGCGCTTCACGCGCGCGTCGTTCGTCGAGGTACTCAACGAGGACTTCGTGCGCACCGCGCGCGCGAAGGGCGTGCACGAGCCGACGGTCGTGCTCAAGCACTGCTTGCGCAACGCGATGATCCCGGTCGTCACGATGATGGGGCTGCAGTTCGGCTTCCTGCTCGGCGGCTCGATCGTCGTCGAGGCCGTGTTCAACTGGCCGGGGCTCGGGCGCCTGCTGGTCGACGCGGTGACGATGCGCGACTACCCGGTGATCCAGGCGATCGTGCTGCTGTTCTCGCTCGAATTCATCCTGATCAACCTGGCCGTCGACGTGCTGTACGCGGTCATCAACCCGACCATCCGGTTCAAGTGAGAGTGAGGCGCGCATGAACGCGACTGTCCAGCCCGCGGCGTCGGCCGCATCGAGCGCGATCCGCACGCCGTGGCGCGAATTCTGGCGCAAGTTCCGCAAGCAGACCGTCGCGCTGGCCGCGGGCGGTTTCGTGCTGGCGCTCGTCGTGCTCGCGTTCGTCGGCCCGCACATCGTGCCGTTCGATCCGGAGAACTATTTCGACTACGACGCGCTGAACTCGGGGCCGTCGGCCGTGCACTGGTTCGGCGTCGACGCGCTCGGTCGCGACATCTTCAGCCGGATCATCGCCGGCACGCGCATCTCGCTCGCGGCCGGCTTCTTCTCGGTCGCGCTCGGCGCGATCATCGGCACCTTCTTCGGGCTGCTCGCCGGCTACTACGAAGGCTGGTGGGACCGCATCACGATGCGCGTGGCCGACGTGCTGTTCGCGTTCCCGGGGATCCTGCTCGCGATCGGCGTGGTCGCCATTCTCGGCAACGGGATGATCAACGTGATCTGCGCGGTTGCGATCTTCAGCATTCCGGCGTTCGCGCGGCTCGTGCGCGGCAACACGCTGATGCTCAAGCACATGACCTACGTCGAGGCCGCGCGCAGCATCGGCGCGTCGGACTGGACGATCATCATGCGGCACATCCTGCCGGGCACCGTGTCGTCGGTCGTCGTCTACTTCACGATGCGGATCGGCACGTCGATCATCACGGCCGCGAGCCTGTCGTTCCTCGGGCTCGGCGCGCAGCCGCCCACGCCGGAGTGGGGCGCGATGCTCAACGAGGCGCGCGCGGACATGGTGACCGCGCCGCACGTCGCCATCTTCCCGAGCCTCGCGATCTTCCTGACGGTGCTCGCGTTCAACCTGCTCGGCGACGGGCTGCGCGACGCGCTCGACCCGAAGCTGGAGCGGCGCTGATGCGTGCCGTACCCACGTGGGCCGCGACGCTGCCGGCCGGGCCGCGCGGCACGATCGCCGACGTGCCGGGCGTGACGGTCGGCCATGCGACGCTCGATGCCGGCAACGTGCAGACGGGCGTCACCGTCGTGAAGCCGCACCCGGGCGACCTGTACCGCAGCAAGGTGCCGGCCGGCGCGGCCGTGATCAACGGCTTCGGCAAGAGCATCGGGCTCGTGCAGGTCGACGAACTCGGCACGCTCGATACGCCGATCGCGCTGACCAATACGTTCGGGGTCGGCGCGGTCGCGCAGGCACAGATTCGCGCGGCGGTCGCGGAGAATCCGCGCATCGGCCGCGACTGGTCGACCGTCAATCCGCTCGTGTTCGAATGCAATGACGGCTATCTGAACGATATCCAGGCGTTCGCGGTGACGGCCGCGCATTACGACGATGCATGCCGCACGGCCGCGCGCGACTTCGCGCGCGGTGCGGTGGGCGCCGGGCGCGGGATGTCGTGTTTCGACCTGAAGGGCGGGATCGGCTCCGCATCGCGCGTGGCCGTCGCAGCGGTCCGGCCGTATACGGTCGGCGCGCTGGTGCTCGCGAATTTCGGCCGGCTGCCGATGCTGACGCTCGGCGGCGTGCCGCTCGGGCGCCTCGTCGCGCAGCGGCGTGCGGACGAGGCCGCGCATGCGACACCCGTAGCGGCGCCCGAGCAAGGCTCGATCATCCTGCTGCTCGCGACCGATGCGCCGCTCGACGCGCGGCAACTGTCGCGGCTCGCACGCCGCGCGGGCGCGGGGCTGGCGCGCACCGGTTCGGTCTACGGGCACGGCAGCGGCGACATCGCGCTCGCGTTCTCGACCGCATACACGATCGCGCACGACGCATCGACCGTCGCAGTGCCGGCCCTCGTGGCCGATGCGGCGCTCGATCCGCTGTTCATGGCCGCGGCCGAAAGCGTCGAGCACGCGATCGCCGATGCGCTGCTGCAGGCCGTGACCGTTGCCGGGCGCGACGGCCACGTGCGGCAGTCGCTGCGCGACGCGGTGCCCGATCTCGAACGCCTGTTCAACGAAGACAACGAAGGACGTTTTACCCAGTCATGAAGATCCTGATCTCGACCGACATCGAAGGCGTCGCCGGCGTGTTTGCCGTCGAGCAGACGCGTGCCGGCAATCCGGAATACGAACGCGCGCGGCGCTGGATGACCGCCGAGGCGAACGCGGCGATCGAAGGCGCGTTCGCGGGCGGCGCGCAGGCCGTCTGGGTCAACGACTCGCACGGCGGCTTTCGCAATCTGCTGCCCGACGGGCTCGACGCGCGCACGCGCGTCGTGCTCGGCAAGCCGCGCACGCTCGGGATGATGGCGGGCCTCGAACAGCACCCCGATCTCGTGTTCATGATCGGCTTTCACGCGAAATCGCAGACGCGCGGCGTGCTCGCGCACACGATCAACAGCTTCGCGTTCACGCAGGTGTGGCTGAACGGCATCGAGCTCGGCGAAGCCGGGCTGTACGGCGCACTGGCGCGCGAATACGGCGCGCATGTCGCGCTGGCGTCGGGTGACGACGTGTTCGCCGCGGAAACGCGGCCGCTGTTTCCGGACGCGCGTTTCGAGACGGTCAAGACGGCCGGCGGCGCATCGAGCGGCGATACGCTCACACCGGCCGCCTCCTGTGCGCGCCTTGCGACCGCCGCACGCGAAACGGTCGCGCACGCGCTGTCGTCCGGCTGGCGTGCCGGCGCGCATCGGCCCGTGCCGGCCGCTTGCACGCTGCGCGTGCAGACGGCCGCGCTCGCCGATCTGTTCTGCGTGCTGCCGTCGCTCGAGCGCGTCGATGCGGTGACGCTGCGCTTCGACGGACCGTCGGTCGAGCACGTGGTGCGCACGCTGAACAGCCTGTCGGCAATGTCCTTCATGCTGCGGTGATGGGTGCCGACCGGATGCCGCCCGTACGCGACGCGTCATGCACGGTTAGCCGCCGTGGCCAGCAGGAACGACTCCAGCGCGGCGACCAGCGCGAGCGGGGTTTCGTTCATCGGGTAGTGGCCGGCGTTGCGCAGCACGTCGACGGTGGCGAGCGGGTAGCGCCGCAGGTAGGTACGCGCCATGAGCGTCGCGTCGAATGCCGGGTCGTGCTCGCCGATCAGCACCTTCACCGGATGGTGGCCCGCGATCTCGTCGCTGAAATCCGTGTCGGCCCACGCGCGGAAGTACGCGCCGAACGCGTGCGGCGACGAACAGGATGCCGAATACGCGGCTTTCCACTCGACCCAGGCGGCCGGCAGCCGGCCGCCGGTGCTGCGATCGATGATGGTCCGGCGATCGGCGAGATGATCGGCGGCGCGTTCGAATAGCGCGCGCCGCGCGGCGTCGAACGGCAGGCCGCCGCACGGTACCGGCGCGACCGGCACCAGCGCGCGCACCCGCTCGGGCGCCACGGCGGCGACTTTCTCGATCGCCATGCCGCCCATCGAGTGGCCGACGAGGCTGAACGTATTCCACCCAAGCGCGTCGGCGAGCGCGAGCGTGTCGGCGGCGATCTCGGCGATTGAGTACGTGCCGTGCGCGTCGCGCATGCGGCCGTAGCCGCGGTAGTCCATGAACACATAGGTGAAGTGCTCGCGCGACAGCCACGCTTCGACGGGCTCGAACGCGCGTGCGTCGCCGAACCAGCCGTGCAGCACGAGAACAGGGTGGGGGCCGTCCCCCACGCGGTGAAACGTATTCGGCATGTCCGCTCCAGGTAAGTCGCAATCCGGCCGATTCGGCCGTCGGGTCGTGCGGCCGTCCGGCCGCGCAAGCATGGAGCGGATCGTAGATCGAGCGAAGGCGACCCGCCTTCGATATCGGGTCATTCACGATGGAATTCGGGCCTTGAGAAATACATTGCTGGATCCGTACGAAAACATTCCCCGTAGCGTGGTCGTGACCGCCAACGACTATGCGGCGGGCACGACGTTTCCCGAACACGCGCACGGGCGCGGGCAGTTCGCGTTCGCGTCGCGCGGCACGATCAGCGTGTCGACGCCGCACGGTCGCTGGCTGGTGCCGCCGCAGCGGGCGTGCTGGGTGCCGGCCGGCGTGCGGCACGAAATGACGATGACCGGGCCGGTCACGATGCTCAACACGTTCGTGTCGGGCGCCGCCGCGCAGGCCGCGGAGCTGCCGGACCAGTGCGGCGTGTACGGGGTATCGCCGCTGCTGCGGCAACTGATCGACGACGCGATCGACCTGCCGGCGCTATACGACGTCGACGGCCGGGCGGGCAAGCTGATGGATCTGCTGGTCGCGGAAATCGCGACGATGCCGCGTCTGTCGCTGCACGCTCCGCTGCCGGCCGACGCGCGCCTCGCGAAGGTCTGCCGGCATCTGTTCGCGTCGCCGTCGATCGCGGCCGACCTCGACCAGGTGGCGACAGATGCGGGCGTGAGCCGGCGCACGTTCACGCGGCTGTTTCGCGCGGAGACCGGCGTGAGTTTTGCCGCATGGCGTCAGCAGGTCTGCATGCTCGCGGCGATTACCCGCCTGAGCGACGGGCAGCCGGTGACGCGCGTCGCGTTCGATCTCGGGTATGCGAGCGCGAGCGCCTTTACCTCCGCGTTTCGCCGCATCCTCGGCGATACGCCGAGCCGCTATCTGGAGGTTCGCCGCTAGCCGAAATGGATGCGACGGAGGGCGTTGCGCTGGTTCGCCGGTCGCAGACGAAAAAAACGCGTCTGCCGGATTCGGTCAGACGCGCTTAAAGGCACTCGGTCAAAAAAATGCGCGAACAGCCGGTCGGCGGTGTCGCGCATGCTCGATGAAATTGTTGCCTCTCCCGATTCAATTCTGGCGGGTCGCTGCGGATAGCAGAGCATACGCCGCATAACGCTCGAACGATATTGCTTGCGCCCGGCAATTCATGTGCTTGCGCAGCATGCGTTTCAATCGCGCGTTCGATGTCGGGGTCGGAAGTCGTCAACCTTGGGCGTCGGCAATCCTGGCCGGACATGCTGCGGGACAGCATCGAATGTTGGCGCCGCCAAACGAAAACCGCCGCATGACGCGATGCCTGTTGGTATCGCGCCACACGGCGGCTCGCGGCGAAGCCGGCCTGCGCCGGCTCAGGCATCACACGTCGAAGAACACGGTTTCGTCCGGCCCCTGCATGCGGATGTCGAAGCGGTACACGACGGGCCGGCCCGGCTGCGCGTCGCGCTTCGCGACGAGCGTCGCGCGGCGCTCGGCCGGCACCACGTTCAGCACCGGATCGGCTGCGTTCGCGGCGGTTTCGTCGTCGAAATACACGCGGGTGAACGCGTGGGTCAGGATCCCGCGCATCATCACGGTCACGTTGATGTGCGGCGCGTCGTCCGCGGCGATGCGGCCTGGCTTCACCGTCTCGACGACAAAGCGGTACTGCGCATCGGTGCCCGTGCCGACGCGCGCGAAGCCCGTGAAGCCGGACTTCGCGATGTCGTCGCGCGACGCGGGATAGCGGCCCGCGCTGTCCACCTGCGTGAATTCGAGCACCGCATCGCTGACGACGTTGCCGTCGCCGTCGAACACCTGCCCGACCAGCAGCACGTGCTCGCCTTCGGCGTCCGGTGCGGCGATCGTCGGCGTGAACAGGCTCTTCAGGTCGTAGTCGTATTGCTGCGGGCACAGGCCGTACGCGAAGTACGGGCCGACCGTCTGCGAAGGGGTTTGCTTCAGCGTCGTCATGGTTCAGCGCTCCATCGGGGTGGCGTCGCGGCCGCGCAGCACGATGTCGAATTCGTAGCCGAGCGCATAGCCTTCTTCGGTGATGTCCATCGAGAAGCGCGAGATCAGGCGATCACGCGCGGCTTCCGGCGTGCCCTGGAAGATCGGGTCGTACGCGAGCAGCGGGTCGCCGGGGAAGTACATCTGCGTGACGAGGCGCGAGCCGAAGTAGTCGCCGAACAGCGAGAAGTGGATGTGATTCGGGCGCCACGCGTTCGGATGGTTGCCCCACGGGTATGCGCCGGGCTTGATCGTCAGGAAGCGGTAGCGGCCTTCGGCGTCGGTCATGCAGCGGCCCGCGCCGAGGAAGTTCGGGTCGAGCGGCGCGTCGTGCTGGTCGACCTTGTGCACGTAGCGGCCGGCGGCGTTCGCCTGCCACACCTCGACGAGCGTGTTGCGCACGGGCTTGCCGCCTTCGTCGAGCACGCGGCCGGTGACGACCATGCGCTCGCCGAGCGGCTCGCCGTTCTTCACGGCGTTCCTGGTCAGGTCGTGGTCGAGCGCGCCGAGATCTTCGGCGCCGTAGACGGGCGCGTACTGGTCGCGCAGCTTTTCCTTCAGCGGGATCAGCGGGCGGGTCGGGCCGCGCTTCACCGACGAACGGTACTCGGGGTGGACATAGGCCGGATGCGACGGCCAATCGCGCGGCGTGAGGATCGTGGGGGAATCCATCGGGCGTCTCCTGGTAGGTATTTCGCGAAGTGGATGGCAGGACTTTAGCTAATCCGGAAAGTTATGCAAAATGACCTTTTTTCGCAAATCGCATAACCGTTCGTTATGTTCGCCCGCGCCAATGGAAATCTGATGGACGCCGCCGCCGCGGAGCGCGGACAGGCGCTGCGGCGGCTCGCCAGCAAGGCGGCGCTGCATGCGGAGTCGTCGCCCGCGTCGCTCGGGCAGAAGCAAGGCACGGCCCCGCTGATCGCGAAACGGATCGGGGAGCCGACCGGATTCGACGTGCCGCGGCGTCATGCGTGATCCCGCGTCGAACGCTTGGGCCTTGCCGGAAAGTTATGCAAAATGGCATTTCATCGACACTCGCATAACTGTCCGTTATGAATAATCGTATCGCCGACGGCCGCGTCAAATTCCGGCATCTGCAATGTTTTCTCGCGGTCGCGCAGCTGGGCGGCGTGCAGAAGGCGGCCGAAAGCCTGTCGATCACGCAGCCGGCCGTGTCGAAGACGATCGCCGAACTGGAGTCGATCCTCGGCGTGAAGCTGTTCGAACGGGGGCGGCACGGCGCGCAGCCGACCCGCGAAGCGCAGTTGTTCATCCCGCATGCGAACGCGTGCGTGCTGGCGCTGCGGCAGGGCGTCGGGCTGCTCGCCCGCGAGGGCGGGGCCGCTGCCGCGACGCTCGAGATCGGCATGCTGCCGACGGTTGCGGCATCACTCGCGCCCGCGCTGATGAAGGCGCTGGCGGCGCGCTGGCCGCGCGTCGTCGTGCGGATCGCAACGGCCGCGAATACCGAACTGCTGGAGCGCCTGAAGGCGGGCACGATCGAATGCGCGATCGGGCGCCTGTCGGAGCCGGAGCGGATGATCGGGCTCGCGTTCGAGCAGTTGTACAACGAGCCGCTGGTCGCAGTCGTGCGCGCCGGGCACCCGCTGCTCGCCAGCGCCGCGCCGGCCGCCGAGCTCGCGCGCTATCCGGTCGTGCTGCCGCCGTTCGGCACGCTGATCCGCCAGTCGGCCGAGCAACTGCTCGGTGCCTGCGGCGCGCCGCCGCTGGATTCGTTCATCGAGGTGCTGTCGGTGTCGGTCGCGCGTGCGCTCGCGCTCGAGAACGACGCCGTGTGGTTCGTGCCGCTCTATGCGGCCGAATACGACCTGTCGGCCGGTGCGCTTGCGCGCCTGCCGCTGCCGTCCGCTGGCACCGACGAGCCGGTCGGACTCGTGCTGCGCACCGATGCGCAACCGTCACCCGTCGCGCGCACGCTGATCGACGCGGTGCGCGAAATTGCGCAGGCGCGGTTCGGCGATGCGCGCGCGCGCCGCGCGCCGCGCGGCACCCGCAAGCCGGCTCGCGGCGATCGTTGAGATGCGGGAAGGGCCGCCGGGCCTGGTGCCGTCCGGCTGCCGCCCGCCTGCCGGCATGGGCCGCCACTTGCTGGCCATTCGGTCAGTAGCCGACGTCGTCTTGCTTGGCATATCGTATCGTTTTTGGTACGATTCATGGCGGAGTGATGGCGAGACAGCAGATTCAGATTACGCTCGGCGTGCGGTTCTTCCGCACGGCGCGCGGCAACGAGCCGGTGCGCGAATGGCTCAAGGCACTCGAGCCGATTGAGCGAAGGGTGATCGGCGAAGAGATCAAGACCGTTCAACTGGGCTGGCCGCTCGGCATGCCGCTGGTCCGGAAGCTGTCGAAGGATCTGTGGGAAATCCGCGTGTCGTTGCCGCGGCGAAGCGCGCGCGTGCTGTTCACGGTCGTCGGCGACACGATGGTCCTGCTGCACGCGTTCTTCAAGCAGTCGCAGGCCACGCCGTCCGATGATCTCGACGTCACTGTCGCGCGGCTGAAAGCGCTGATGCGCACCATCTGAATTCCCCGGTTGCACCGGCGCACACCGTCGCCGATGTCCAGCCGGCAACGCCATGCATTGGAGTACCTCATGACGACCACGAACAACCCGCATATCGGCAGCGACTTCGACACCTTCCTCGAAGACGACGGCCATCTCGAAGCGGCCACCGCCACCGCGATCAAGCGCGTGATCGCGTGGCAGATCGGGCAGGAAATGAAGGCGCAGCACATCACGAAAACCGCGATGGCCGCGCGGATGAAAACCAGCCGCGCCGCGCTCAACCGGCTACTCGACGAAACCGACACGAGCCTCACGCTCGCGACACTCGCGAGCGCGGCCACCGCACTCGGCAAGCGGCTCAGCTTCGAGCTGGTATCGGCCTGACGCACCTGTCGAAACGGTGTGCGGCCGGTTCGCGGTTGGCCGGCCCATCCCGGCGAGCGCGCGCATGTGCGTCCGTGCACGGGTGCCCACGCCGGCACCCGCAACTGCCCTCGATCATGTGCGCTGCCCGGCCATCCGCAGATAAAGCAGCGCCCCGCCCGCGAGCAGCAGCGGGCACAGCAAATACCATCCCGTCGTCAGGAACAGCCCGGCGACGGCCACCAGCGAAATCCACGCGCAGCGATGCGCGATGCCGCCGCGCGGCAGCAGTTTCAGCGCGGCGGCCGCGCCGAGCCCGTACACCATCACGAAGCAACCGGACGTGACCAGCACGAGCGGCTTCGGCCCGACGTCCGAGATCGTCGTCGCGGCCAGTGCGACGGCCGCGAGCACCGCGATCACGCCGAGGCTGCGGCGTGGCACGCCGCCGACCTGGCTGCCTTGCGCGAGCCATGCGGGCAGTGCGCCGTCGCGCCCGAGCGCCGCGCCGAGCTTGGCCGCACCCGCGAAATACGCATTCATCGTGCCGAGCGTGAGTAGCAGCGCGGCCGCGGCTGCCAGCACCTGTGCGTGACCGCCGATGCCGCCCGCGATTAGTTCGGCAAGCGGCGCACCCGACGCGCCGGCCGACGGCCCGAGCACCGTCACGCTCGCGACCGCGACCGACAGATACAGGAGCCCGACGACGACCACCGCGATGCCGGCCGAACGCGGCATGTCGTGCGCGGGCCGGCGGAATTCGGCGGCGAGGTGCGTGATTGCTTCCCAGCCCGCGAAGCTCCAGACGAGCAGCGCCGCAGCCTGACCGACCGCGAGCCAGCCGTGCGGCGCGAACGGATGCAGGTTCGCAGTGCGCGCATGCGGCGCGGACGCGAGCACGGCGGCCAGCAGCAGCGTGACGAGCAGCGCCGACAACACGAGCTGCATGCGGCCCGATACCGTGACGCCGAACGCATTCGCGGCCGACACCGTTGCGATCAGCGCGGCGGCCGTGACGACGATCGTCGTGTGCCCGCCTCCCGTGACCGCCGCGACGTATGCGCCGCCGAACATCGCGGCAGCCGGCGCGCCGGCCGGCACCGCGAAATAGAAACACCAGCCGACGATCGCCGCGGCCTTCGGCCCGAATGCGCGCCGTGCGTAGGTCGATACGCCGCCCGCGTCCGGGTAGCGCGCGCCGAGCGCGGCGAAGGTGGCCGCGAGCGGCCCCGACAGCACGACCAGCGCGGCCCACGCGAGCAGCGAGGCCGGGCCCGCGACCTCGGCGGCGAGCGCGGGCAACGCAATGACGCCGGTGCCGAGCACCGCGCCGATATACAGCGCGGCGCCCTGGAAAATCGTCAGCGAGCCCGCGTGATGAACGGCAGGCGAATCGGCATGCGAGGACATGAAAGGCAGTCTCCGGAAGGAGTGTTCTGCGCGCGGTCGTGCGCGCGATGAATCGGTCGATGCTACCCGAACGCGCGCGCCGATGCCGCGCGGCGTTCAGTAGTCCGCGACGGGCCGCGTGTCAGCCGCTGTCAGTAGCGGCGCGCGAGTCGCAGGCGCGCATCCTCGCGCGCGGCGGGCGGCAGGTCAGCGGCGTAGTGGAACGTGCCCGACACGAGCGACGCGACGGGCACGCCATCGCGGAACAGCACGCGATTGCCCGCCAGCGCGGGCACCTTGTCGCCGGGCAGCAGCGTGCCGGCGAGGTTCAGCGGATCGGCGCCCGTCACGCACACGTACTGGCCGTCGCCCGGTTGGCGACGCAGTTCGCGCAGGATCGGGATCGCTTCCGGCAGCGCGAACTGCTCGCCCGCGAGCCCGGCGACGAAGTGCCCGCCGCGAATCTCGCCGCGCGCTTCGAGGCGCTGCATGACGCGCACGAGTTCGCGCCAGCTCGGCAGCCAGTCGGCTTCGCGTTCGAGCAGCCGCCAGAACACCACCCCATAGCGGCGTAGCAGCGTCCACGCGATATGTTCGAGCGCATCGGGATTGGTCGCGGTCGCACCGCGTTGCGGCGCCGGCGCATCGTCCGGCGGCGCCACGCGTTGCACCAGCGCCCAGCGGCCGGCGTCGTCCATTCCACCGATCAGCGCACCGCCGCGCCGCGTGCGCGGCGCATACGTCGCGCTGCGCTTGACCGCGGGTTTCAGCAGCGCGCGCAGGCCCGCGAAGCTGTCCGCATTCACGAGGCCGGCAGACACGAGTTCGCCGAGCGCCTGTTCGAGCTCGACGGGCAGCATGTGCAGTTCGTCGAGCAGTGCATCGAAGAACATCGCGCCATGTGCGGCGAGTGCATCGCGCACTTGCGTCGCGCGCGCGGACAGCGCCGGTTGGGCGTCCGGGTCGCGCAGCGCCTGCCATGCGCCCAGGTGGCGGCGCGGCAGCAGCACGACCGGCGTCGTTTTCACGGGCGTGCCGGCCGCGCGCGCCGGTGCGCCGATGCGGGTCCAGACGAGCTTGCCCGAGCGGCACAGCTCGTCGAGGCCGCCGGCCGTGTAGTCGGTCAGCCGCGCGGGCAGCAGCGCGTCTTCCCATGCGCTCGCCGCGGCCTCGTAGCCTTCGAGCTGTTCGACGACGGCCGCGAGCGCGTCGCGGCCGGTGCCGCGCGTGTCGGGTGTCAGGTGCTGCCAGTGGAACAGGAAGCGCATGAAATCGGCGCGCTCGACCGGCTCGATCTCGCGGCGCAGCCGCTTCACTGTATAGCGATGAATGCGCGCGAGCAGGTGGCGTTCGCACCATTCGTCGGTCGTCGCGCCCGGCGTGAAGCGGCCACGCATCAGATAGCCTTCGCGTTCCAGTGCAGCGAGCGCCGTCGCGATCGCCGCAGGCGGCAGGCCGAGCGGCTGCGCGATGGCGTCGAGCGTCAGCGGCCCGAAGCCGGTGAGTCGCGCGCGGATCACATCGACGAGCGCGGCGTCGGCTTCCCACGGCTGCGCGCACGCGGCCGGCACCTTCCGCGCGGGGGCCACGCGTGCGTCGGGATGCAGCGCGCGCATGCAGACCAGCCGTTCGACCGGCACCCACAAGGCCGCACCGTCCGGCGTGACGAGTTGCGTCGCGCGGCGGCGTTCGGCCAGTTCCGCGAGCCGTTCGGGCCAGCCTTCGTGCTGGTGCGCTTCGCTGTCGGCGACGCACGCGAGCGTGAGCAGCGCGTCGTGCATTTCGTCGGCATCGCGCACGAGTGGCCACGCTTCGTCGCGCACCGCGTCGATCGCGTCCGCGTCGAGCGCGCCGAGATCGTCGGCCGATTCGGGATCGCTCCAGCGGCGCGATTGCACGGCCTGCGTGCGGCGCTCCTCGAGTGGCGCGTCGTCGAGGAACGCATAGGGTTTCGCGTTCAGGATCTCGGCCGCGAGCGGCGACGGCGCGGGCAGGTCGCGCGCGACGAGTTCGATCGCGCCGCTTTCGATCCGGCGCAGCAGTGCGAGCCAGCCGTCGGTGTCCATCGCGTCGTGCAGGCAATCGTCGAGCGTCTGGTCGACGAGCGGGTGATGCGGTATCTCGCGTTCGCCGACGATGTTCTCGAGGCACGCGACCTGATCCGGGAACACGGTCGCGAGCAGATCCTCGCTCTTCATCCGCTGCAGTTGCGGCGCGGTGCGGCGGCCGCCGGTGAAGCGCGGCAGCGCGAGCGCGGTCGTCGCGTTCCAGCGCCAGCGCACGCCGAACATCGGCGCGTCCAGCAGCGCCTGGATCAGCACGTGCTCGGCACTGGCCGAGCGCAGGTAGCGCCACACGTCGTCGAGCGCGAAGCTGTGCGCGAGCGACAGCGAAAGAATGATGGCGTCGTCAGTCGCGGCGGCCTGCAGCTCGAAATTGAAGTTGCGGCAGAAGCGCTTGCGCAGCGCGAGCCCCCACGCGCGGTTGATGCGGCTGCCGAACGGCGAATGGATCACCAGCTGCGTGCCGCCCGACTCGTCGAAGAAACGCTCCATCACGAGCGTGTCCTGCGTCGGCAGCGCGCCGAGTGCCGCACGCGTGCGCGCGAGGTAGTCGGCGATCTGGCTGGCTGCGTCCGGCGCCAGATGGAGATCGTCGACGAGCCAGCGCAGCGCCGGCGCGAGACGGCTTTCGGTCGGGCCGATCGCGGTGCAGTCGAGATCGCCTCGCGAGTCGGCCACAACTTCGGCCGCCTTTTTCGACTTGCCGCGTGTGCCGGTCGTTCCGGGCGCGTCGCTGCCCGCGCGCGTGCGCCCACCGGCTTCCACCTGCCGGTCGTCATCGGCGAACAGCCCGTCGAGCCGCGCGCGCAGCCGGCCGACCGCCGCCGACAGCTCGTCGCTGCGCCCGGGCGCCTCGCCGAGCCAGAACGGAATGCTCGGCGACTGGCCCTGCGCGTCCTCGACGCGCACGCGGCCCGTTTCCACGCGAATGATCCGGTACGACTGGTTGCCCAGTTGGAACACGTCGCCGGCCAGGCTCTCGATCGCGAAATCCTCGTTGACGGTGCCGACCTGGATGCCCTGCGGTTCGAGCAGCACCGCGTAGTCGGCCATGTCGGGGATCGTGCCGCCCGACGTCGTCGCGGTCATCATCGCGTTGCGGCGCCCGCGCACCGTGCCGCCGACCACGTCGCGATGCAGGTATGCGCCACGCACGCCGCGGCGGCTCGTGAAGCCTTCGGTGAGCATTTTCAGCACGTCGTCGAAGCGTTCGCGCGGCAGGCGTGCGTACGGCGCGGCGTGCGTGAAGCGCGTGTATAACGCGTCCTCCTGCCATTCCTTGCAGGCGACCTCGGCGACGATCTGTTGCGCGAGCACGTCGAGCGGCGCTTCGGGAATCCGCAATGCGTCGAGCTCGCCGCGTTGCACGCAATCGAGCAGCGCCGCGCATTCGACGAGCTCGTCGCGCGACAGCGGGAACAGCCGGCCCTTCGGCACGCCGCCGACGTGGTGCCCCGAACGGCCGACGCGCTGCAGGAACGGTGCGATCCCGCGCGGCGAACCGACCTGGCAGACGAGATCGACGTCGCCGATGTCGATGCCGAGTTCGAGCGACGCGGTCGCGACGAGCAGCTTCAGGTCGCCACGTTTCAGCCGCTGTTCCGCTTCGAAGCGGTGCTCTTTCGCGAGACTGCCGTGGTGCGCGGCGATCGCGTCCTTGCCGAGGCGATCGGCGAGATGGCGCGCCATGCGTTCCGCGGTGCGCCGCGTGTTGACGAACACGAGCGTCGTGCGATGCGCGGCCGCGAGCGCGGCGATCCGGTCGTACACCTGTTCCCACACATCGGTTGCCATCACCGGTTCGAGCGGCACGTTCGGCAGTTCGAGTGCAAGGTCGCGTTCGCGCGTATGGCCGGTGTCGACGATCGTGCAGTCGCGCGGTGCATCGGCCGGGCCGCCGACCAGGAAGCGGGCGACCGCGTCGATCGGCTTTTGCGTCGCCGACAACCCGATGCGCGGCAACGCGCGGCCCGCCAGCGCGTCGAGGCGTTCGAGCGACAGCGCGAGATGGCTGCCGCGCTTGGACGATGCGAGCGCGTGGATCTCGTCGACGATCACCGAACGCACGCTCGACAGCATTTGCCGCCCCGACGTCGACGACAGCAGCACGTACAGCGACTCGGGCGTCGTCACGAGGATGTGCGGCGCGCGCTTGCGCAGCGCGGCACGCTCGGCCTGCGTGGTATCGCCGGTGCGCACGGCGGTGCGGATCGCCGGCACCGGCAGCCCGAGCTGCGCGAGCGATTCGGCGATGCCGGCGAGCGGCGCGTCGAGGTTCACGTGGATGTCGTTCGACAGCGCCTTCAGCGGCGAGACATAGACGACGAGCGTGGCGTCGGGCAGCGCGCCGTCGTGCGCGAGCGCGTCGCGTACGAGTTCGTCGAGCGCGCACAGGAACCCGGTAAGCGTCTTGCCGGAGCCGGTCGGCGCGGCGACGAGCGTCGAGCGGCCGGCCTTGATGTGCGGCCACGCGAGTGCCTGCGCACCGGTCGGTGCGGCGAACGTGCGGCGGAACCACGCGGCGACGGCCGGGTGGAACACGTCGAGTGCACGGGCGGCAGGGCGGGTAGCGGTGACGTCCATCGGAGCGTTGAAATGGGGTGCGAGCGCGCGAACGGAGTGCGTATCGATCGAAGCGTCAGTGTGCCAGACGTCGCGTTTGCGTGCCGGGCATGCGTGGCGACGATTCACCTCGAGATGAGGGCTCGCACCGCACTTTCAACAAACGGAAAGTTGCGTGCGATTCGGCACGCCGATGCCGTGCCGAATCGCAAACAAATGCAACTAAACGCGATGCAGCCAGCCGAGCCAGTGTTCGAGCAGCGGCGCGCGTGAACACAGCGACTGCGCGAGCCACAGCGTGCCGCCCCATGCGGCGCCCACGACGATCAGGTCGCAATGCCCGCTCTTCCACAGATTGAGCGAATGACGCCGCCAGATCCATGGGACGCCGAGCGGGTTCGGCCAGTCGGCCAGCAGGTGCATCACGCCGCCGCATGCGAAGCCGAACAGCGGCGCGGCCCACAGGGGATGCGGATGATGGATGAGCCCGTGCCATCCGAGCGCGAGCAGGGCGACCCAGCCGATACCCCAGTGCGTGATGGTGCGATGCGTGACCCACAGGCGGCGCTTGCGGCGCCACCAGGCGACCTCGAGCCAGTCGGGCGCGGTGCCGCCCGCGACGCCCGCCGCGAATGCGGCGAACAGGCCTGTATGCCACGGCCCGGTGGCGCCGGTTTGTGCGACGAGAACGGCGGCGGCAACGCCGGCTGCGAAGCCGGTCGCATGATGCGCATTGTGTGATGCCATAGGGAGCAAGACGAAGAAACGTGAAGCAGCGTGTGAACGAAACAGTGAGGCTGCGCGAAAGCGGGGCGCTATCTTCGCAGATCGGCCCGTGCCGCGGGAGGGGCGTTTGCAGATTTTTTTGCACGCGCTGCGGGGCATGCCGCGCGGTTTGCAACTTTCGGTTTTTGCGGGGTGCGTGATGACGGGTGGCGAGGGTCATGTCGACCGACCTGCATGCAGGTTGCGGCGCCGCGACGTGACCCGGCGCACGCACTCGGCGCGCCGCGATCGACCACACCCGATTCGGATCGATTCGTAGCTTTCGATGGTTTTGTCCGTCGAATACCGCATTGCACTACGAAACCGCCATATGGCCGGCGCTGCGCGAGCGGCTATAAGCGGATCAGGTGCTTTTCCTGCCTGAAGAAGACCCATATGGGGGACCTGCAATGACTTCACTGAATCGTTTCAAATCATCCGCCGCCGTGCTCGCGACGGTGGCCGGCATCGGCTTCCTGCCGAACGCAACCGCTTATGCGAAAGGGCCGCAGCCGGCGGTCCTGACGAGTTCGGCGGTCGCGGTGGCCGACAAGTACAGCGCGGATGCCGCGGAGCAGATCTTCAAGGCGGGCGGCAACGCGATCGACGCGGCCGTTGCGATCGCGTTCACGCTCGCCGTCACGTACCCGGAAGCCGGCAACATCGGCGGCGGCGGCTTCATGACCATCTACAAGGACGGCAAGCCGTACTTTCTCGATTACCGCGAAAGCGCGCCGCTGGCCGCGACGAAGGACATGTACCTCGACAAGGACGGCAACGTCGTCAAGGACCTGAGCCTGTACGGCCCGCGCGCGGCCGGCGTGCCGGGCACGGTGTCGGGCATGTGGGAAGCGCAGAGGCGCTTCGGCAAGCTGAAGTGGAAGCAGGTGCTCGCGCCGGCGATCCACTATGCGCGCGACGGCTTCGTCGTCGATGAACAGCTTGCGCAGCGCGGCGTCGACGCGTCGAAGGAGTTCGGCGGCAAGACCAACTTCGACAAGTACTTCTCGACGATGAAGGCCGGCGCAAACTTCAGGCAACCCGATCTCGCCGACGTGCTCACGCGGATCGCGAACGACGGCGCGAACGGCTTCTACAAGGGCAAGACGGCCCGGCTGATCGCCGCGTCGATGAAGACCGGTGACGGCAACGGGCTGATCACCACCCAGGATCTCACGCAGTACCGTGCGGTGTGGCGCCAGCCGGTGCAGGCGAAGTGGAACGGTTATGACGTGATCACCGCGCCGCCTCCGAGCTCGGGTGGCATCGGCCTCGTACAGCTGCTGAAGATGAAGGCGGATCTCAAGCAGGAATTCGAAGGCGTGAAGCTCAACTCGCCGCAATACATCCACCTGGTCGCGGAAATCGAGAAGCGCGTGTTCGCCGATCGCGCGCAATATCTCGGCGACCCGGACTTCTACAAGGTGCCGGTCGCGCAGTTGACCGACGACGCGTATATCGCGAAGCGCGCAGCCGAAGTGAGCCCGACGCAGATCGCCGACACGAAGAGCGTGCAGCCAGGCCTCGGCACGTCGATGCCGGAGAAGGCCGAAACGACGCACTTCTCGGTCGTCGACAAGTGGGGCAACGCAGTGTCGAACACGTACACGATCAACGGCTATTTCGGTTCCGGCGTGATCGCCGACGGCACCGGCATCGTGCTGAACGACGAGATGGACGACTTCTCCGCGAAGCCGGGCGTCGCGAACATGTTCGGCGTGGTCGGCAGCGACGCGAACGCGATCGAGCCGAAGAAGCGACCGCTGTCGTCGATGTCGCCGACGATCATGACGAAGGACGGCAAGGTGTCGCTCGTGATCGGCACGCCGGGCGGCTCGCGGATCTTCACGTCGATCTTCCAGGTGATCAACAACATCTACGACTTCAGGATGCCGTTGAAGGAGGCCGTCGGCGCGATGCGTTTCCACCATCAGCTGCTGCCGCCGAACACGATCTTCTGGGAGCCGTACCAGCCGATCGAAGGCGAACTCGCGAAGCAGCTCGAAGCGCGCGGCTACGCGCTGAAGGGGCAGGACTTCAGCGGCGACATCCAGGTGCTCAAGATCGACGGCAGGACGCCGGAAGCGATGGCCGATCCGCGCGGGCGCGGCGTCACGCGGATCATTCGGTGACGTCGGGTGACGCGTGCGCGTTCGCAACTGCGGCTGCGCACGCGGTGCCGCGCTTGGCGCGTGCGATGCAGGGCGCTCGGACGGTGGCCCGGATGAATCCGGCGATCCGGCCCGTCACGGCATCGGGCGCATCCTCGAAGCAATAATGCCCGACGCCCGCCAGCCGCTCGACGCTCGCCGACGGAAACAGCGCAGTGAAGAGCGGCAGGAAATGTCTGGCGCCGAGCGTCCGATCGGCGTCTCCCCAGATCGCCCGGCGGGCTCCTCGGGGCGGGTGCGGACAGCGGCTGCCTGCAGGCGCCGCTGCTGGATCCGACGTGGTTCCATCGGGCCCGGGATGCCGGCGGCGACCTGCTGCTGTCGGGGCGGACCAACGTGTCGGCGAAGGTGAAAAACGTGTGGGAGCCCGTATTTACCGTCGGCGCGAGCTACCAGGTCACACGGCGGTTCTGGATCGCGGGAATGGTCGCCGACATCCCGCTGCGCACGAAGATCACGCTCCACATCAGCCAGCCGAACCGCACGCTGGCGTCGAATAGAATACGTTCGAGACCTATCCGCGAACCCGGTGCTGGCGAGCGTGCTGCTCGGGTTTTGCTTCTGACGGGTCGTTCGGCCCCTTTTTCATCAATTTGACCCGCGACACTGGGATAATGGGGGAGTTTGGCTGCGTCAACCGAAGGAAGGAGGCCCCATGGGCGACAACGATACCCGCACCGAGACCGGCAACCTCACCGATATGGAATCGCTCGAGGCGCGCCAGCGCCGTTTCGAGGAAGATCTTGTCGACGCATACGACGAAGAACTCGAGATGGAGCTGGACGACCGTCGTTTCGACGACGGTGACGATCTGCTGTTCTCGCAGGAACGCCGTGAAGCGCGCAAGCAGTATTTCCGCGAGCTGTTCCGGCTGCAGGGCGAGCTCGTGAAGCTGCAGGACTGGGTCGTGAGCACGGGGCACCGGCTCGTCGTGATTTTCGAAGGTCGCGATGCAGCAGGCAAGGGCGGCGCGATCAAGCGCATCACGCAGCGACTGAACCCGCGCGTGTGCCGCGTGGCGGCATTGCCCGCGCCGAGCAACCGCGAGCGCACGCAATGGTATTTCCAGCGTTATGTCGCGCATCTGCCGGCCGGCGGCGAGATCGTACTGTTCGATCGCAGCTGGTACAACCGCGCGGGTGTCGAGCGCGTGATGAATTTCTGCACCGACGACGAATACGAGGAGTTTTTCCGTTCGGTGCCGGAGTTCGAGAAGATGCTCGCGCGCAGCGGGATCCAGATCGTCAAGTATTGGTTCTCGATCACCGACCATGAGCAGGAGCTGCGCTTCCAGAGCCGGATCGAGGATCCGCTGAAGCAGTGGAAGCTGAGCCCGATGGATCTGGAGAGCCGCCGCCGCTGGGAGGCCTATACGGCCGCGAAGGAGGAGATGCTGCTGCGCACGCATATCCCCGAGGCGCCGTGGTGGGTCGTGCAGGCGGTCGACAAGAAGCGCGCGCGCCTGAACTGCATCCACCATCTGCTGAACCAGGTGCCGTATCACGACGTGCCGCGCCCGACGATCGACTTGCCGCAACGCGAGCATCACGAGGACTACATTCGTCGTCCGACGCCGGACGACATGATCGTGCCGGACGTGTATTGAGCGGTTCAGGTTCGGTTCGGGCCGACCGGCTCGGTCAAACGGGCGCGCCGCGCAACGCGGCGCGCGTCAATCCCGGATCAGGAACGCGGCGCGGTCGCGCCCGGCGATCCATGCGGGCGCGCGGCCACGCCCGCTTCAGGTCGCGCCCGTCGCCGGATCGCGGTATTTCGCGCCGATCGTGAACAGCTTCGCGCGCTCGCTGTAACCCTGCCCGAAGACTTCCCGCGCGGTCAGCGCGTCGTTCGTCACCAACTGGCGTACCTGCACCCGTACCGCATCGCGTTCGCGGCGCCGGGCCACCCGGAGTCGTCGATCGAGTTCTGCAAGCCGGCTTGCAGTTTTTGCAGTTGCATGCGTCCGATATCCCCGTAGCCGAGTGCCGTGTCCTGGTGGCGCATGACGCACTGCGTATGTGTACACCCGGCGCTGGGGTGCCGCCTGCGTCGGCTTTGCCCGGCCTGAACGTTGCGGTGCGCGTCGCCGGGAATGCGGGGAGATTACGAGTCGGCGCGCGGTTTTTCTATGGGACGCATCTGAATTTTCGCAGGAATCCGTGTGAACGCGTGATGCCCGGCGGGCGCGATATCGCGTTTGTCACAGGTCGGGGAAGCCCGAGCGGCCCTGCGTCAGATCGAACAACTCGGCCTTCGCGGCCGCCTCGGCGGTTTCCGGCAGCTTGATCACGAGCTTCACCGTCATCCCGTAAGCACTGTCCACCAGTTCGTAACCCGCCTGTTCGATCCAGCGGCGTACGCGCGCCTCGTCGGGATAGCCGAGTTCAATCGCGAACCGGGTCTGGCGAATGCGTTCGACGCGCTCCGCGTCGAGCAGCGCCGATGCGATCGCATCCGTGTAGGCGCGCACCAGGCCGCCCGCGCCGAGCTTCACGCCGCCGTAGTAGCGGACGACCGCGCCGAGCACGCCGTCGAGGTCGTGATGCCGCAGCACTTCGAGGATCGGCCGGCCGGCGGTGCCTGACGGCTCGCCGTCGTCCGACATCCCCGACTGTCCGCCCGCGAGCAGTGCCCAGCACACGTGGGTGGCCGTCGGATGCTCGTCGCGCAGGCGCTGCAGGGCCTGCATCGCGGCATCGCGGTCGTCGACGGGGATGGCAAACGCGATGAAGCGGCTCTTGCGGATCTCGAGTTCCCGGGTGTAGAGGGTGGCAAGCGAATAAGTCATGTTCCGGGAAACGGTGAATGTATAAAAATCAAGGAGATAGGTTCTCCTGTGCGACGCGCTGTCGATGGTCTGAGGCGCATGCCGGGATCGTGTTCGGCACGGTGCCTGAACGAGACGCGCAGCGGGTCACGACGGAATTTTACAGTGGTGCGCGTCGAGGGATTCGACGCGGTCGTCCCGCCGGCGGCCCCGCCGCGGGTAAACGCGCGCGACGAACGGTTTGCGTGTGCACGTTTCTCACCGCCATGACAGACCTGGCCATCGGGCAGCGAGAGCGGCGGGTCTTCAGTCGATCAGATAGATCCGGTTGACGATGGATCGACGATCGCTGCGTGCGTATTCGGACGTGCGAAGCAAAGCGATGCCGGTACTTCCAGGGCGGACCGATACGGGAATCCGGGGGGGAGGCGGTCCGGGCAAAGCGCGCCGGGCGGCGGGAGCGGAGCGCGCGGCATCGTGCGCAGCGGATGGTGTCGCGATCACATGCGCAATCGATCCCCAACAGGCGCGGATCACGGCGCATCTACCGATGCAACGCACGAGTGTAGGCGATTCGCGATGTGTTGCGTAGCCAAGAGACGCAGAACATTATGTTCTCGCCGGTCGAACGTCGGAGCGTCATTCCATGCGCTAGACTCGTCCGGGTCAATGCATGCCGCCGGTCGCGCGATATGGCTCGATCCGATCGTGAATGACGGACGGCATGCCCGTGCACCCTGTATCGCGCGGGAGCCGCGCAAAGCCCATTCATGTTGATTCGGATGGCGAAGTAATAGAGAAGGTCGTTCATGTTCGGAAAGCGTTTGTTTGTCCCGGGTTTGCTGATGATTGCGCATGTGCCGGTCGCTTGGGCGCAGAGCAGCGTCACGTTGTTCGGCGCGCTCGACGTGGGACTGAGCTACGTCAGCAACGAAGGCGGCCACGGCACGGCGAAGTTCGACGACGGGATCTATACGCCGAGCCTGATCGGCTTGCGCGGCAGCGAAGACATCGGCGCCGGCTCGCGGGTGATTTTCCAGCTGGTCAGCCAGATTTCGCCGGGTACCGGTGCGACGATCGGCAATGGCCTGTTCGCGCGTACTGCGTACGTCGGCCTGCAGAACGACCGGTTGGGCACGCTGACGCTCGGCAATCAGTATGAATTCATGGCCGAGACGCTGTTCTTCAGCGGCACGGATGCGGCGGCCGATGTCGCCGGACTGTACAACCTGCGCAACGGTCCGTTCCAGAAGCTCGCGCTGCCAGGCAACCCGACCGGCGCGTTCGACTGGGACCGGATGGCAGGCAGCCAGCGGGTGGCGAACGCCGTCAAGTATGTGAGTCCTGTCGTCGGCGGATTGAAGGCGGGCGCACTTTATGCGTTCGGCGGCGTACCGGGCTCGATCGGGGCCGGCAATACGGTGAGCGCCAGTCTCGATTATGAGGCCGGGCCGTTCGGCGCCGCCGCCGCATACACCAACGAGAAATACGGCGCACAGCCCGGCTCCGCCGCGACGAGCGTGCGCAACTGGGGCGCGGGTGCGCACTACCGGATCGGGCCGGCGAACCTGAGCGCGCTGGTGACGACCGTTCACAACGCGGCGTCTGGCGGTTCGGTGTGGATGACCGAGTGGGGCGGCACCTGGCAGCTTGCCGGTCCCGTCCGGATCGGCGCGGACTACATCTATATGAAGGGCAATGCGGCGCTCGACAACAACCACGCGCAGCAGGTCACGGCGACGGTGCAATACACGTTGTCGAAGCGCACGATGGTGTACGCGACCAGTGTGTGGCAGCGGGCCAGCAGCGGTGCCCAGGCGCGGATCAACGGCGTGCTGGATCCGGACGGCGCATCGTCCGGCGCGAACCAGGCCATTGCCCGCATCGGCATTCATACGCTTTTCTAGCGATTCTCGACGCGCGCGGGCGGTATCGGCAGTGTTGCTCGTGCAGCGCAAACGCTGCAGGGGGTGATACCGGGATCGGCCGGAACCGGCCGGAACGGCCAACCGGAGGCTTGCTGTTTGATGCAGATGCTCCCTGACCTCGAGGCATGGGCGATTTTCGCGCACGTGCTCGAAACCGGTTCTTTCGCCAGGGCCGCGGAAGCGCTCGACCTCTCGCAGCCGACTGTGTCGAAAGCCATTTCCCGACTCGAGCGGCGGCTCGGCACGCCGCTCCTGTATCGGAACTCGCGCCAGGTTTCGCTCACGCCGGCCGGCGAAATCGCCAAATCGCGCGCGATGCGCATTCTCAGCGAGGGCGCGGCGGCGGAGACCGAGGCGTCGTCGCAAGCGATGGAACCGCGCGGACTGGTGCGCATTGCCGCGCCGATGTCGTTCGCCAGCCGGCATGTCGCGCCGTTGATCCCGGCCTTTCTCGAACGCTATCCGGAGGTGGAGATCGATCTTTCCGTCACCGACCGGATCGTCGATGTCGTGGCCGGCGGGTTCGACGTGGCGGTGCTCATCGCGGAACTCGCCGATTCGTCGTTGCGGGCACGCCGGCTCTGCACGGTGAGCTACCCGCTGGTGGCTTCGCCGGCCTATCTGAAACGATGGGGGCGACCGACGCATCCCCGCGACCTGGCGCGGCATGCGTGTCTCGTCTACACGGGGTTGGCGACCCCCGAACTATGGCAATTCCGTCATGCGAGCGGAGACGCCGTCGCGATCACGGTGCGCGGCACCATTCGCAGCAACAGCGCCGACGTGATCGTGCCCGCGCTGCTGGCCGGCCGGGGCGTCGCGTTGCAACCTGAGTTCGTCGTCCGGGACGCGCTGCAGCGAGGCGAACTGGTGGACGTATTGCCCGATTGGCGGATCGATCGGGTCGCCGTGAATCTCGTGACGCCGCCGAGCAACCTGCGCCCGGTACGCGTGACCGCGTTCCTGGACTATCTGGCGGAGCGTCTCGCAGCCGCGCCGTGGGCGAGGGCCGGCGTCTGACGGGCTGCCGGCGCGCAACGATTGAAAAACGGAATCCATGCGTTGCCGAAAGCCGCGTTGTTCACCGCTGCAGTAGGGGCGACGACGGGGCGAGCGGCGAGATGTCGGCGCGGCGTGCAGGGGCGCATTGCGCGCAGTCGTTGCCGCGCCGCCACAGCGTGTTGGCCGGCCGGCGCGGTCGTGCGGTACGAACGGAAGATCAGGCGAGGCGAGACAGTTTGAAGACTTCCGCGCGCTCGACATTCTTCACGCCATTCGCGTGGAAATTCAGAATGTGTTCGCCTTGTGTGTGATGTTTTTCACGCAGCGCGGGATTCGCCCAATGCTCCACGAAAACGAACCGGCGTGGATCTTCGCTATCGACATGCACCTCATAGCGAAGATTGCCTTCTTCGTTTTGCGACGGGGCAGCAAGGGCGATCAGGTCTTCGCGCAATTGCGCTTCCTGTCCCTCCTTGGCGTACAGCACGGCTACGATATGGAGGTCGTTCATGTTCTGCTCCGGTGATCGGTGTTGCGGGCGGATTCGGTCGAACGAATTATAGTGAGCCGGCTTGATGCGATGCGCGAACATTGCGTTCCGTATCCGGAAACACCCGGCGCCCGGTGTCGCGCGCCGTGCCGACACGCGACCGGCCGCGATGGCGTCGACAGCGTGGCGTCGTTCAGGTCTTCGTCAACGCGCGGGAGTTGCGTGCGTTGCGAAACACGAGTTGCGCGATCGGTTGCAGCGGCGCGAGAGCCGCCTCGCGTGCCTTCACGATCAGGTCGTGATGGGGCGACTTGCTGCACACCGGGTCGGTGAGGCTTGCATCGCCCGTCATCAGGTACGCCTGGCACCGGCATCCGCCGAAATCCTTTTTCTTCTCGTCGCACGACCTGCACGGTTCGGGCATCCAGGCGTCGCCGCGGAAGCGGTTGAAGCCGGACGACTCGTACCAGATGTGTCGCAGGCCATGGTCGCGCACGTTCGGAAATGCGATCGGCAGTTGCCGCGCGCCGTGGCATGGCAACGCGGTGCCGTCCGGCGTGACGATCAGGAACAGGCTGCCCCAGCCGCTCATGCAGGGCTTCGGCCGCTCCTCGTAATAGTCGGGCGTGACGAAGATCAGCCGGCACGGGTTGTTCGCGGCCGCGAGCCTTGCCCGATATTCGTTCGTGATGCGCTCCGCGCGCTCGAGCTGCGCACGGGTGGGCAGCAGCGCCTGACGATTCAGGTAGGCCCAGCCGTAATACTGGCACGTCGCGAGCTCGACGTAATCCGCGTCGAGTGCGATGCACAGCTCGATGATCCGGTCGATGTCGTCGATGTTGTGCCGGTGCGTGACGAAGTTCAGCACCATCGGATAGCCGTGCGCCTTGACCGCGCGCGCCATCGCGAGCTTCTGTGCGAATGCCTTTTCCGATCCGGCCAGCGCGTTGTTGACCGTCGCGTCGCTCGCCTGGAAGCTTATCTGGATGTGATCGAGGCCGGCGCGGCGAAACTCGACGATCCGCTGCTCGGTCAGGCCGATGCCCGACGTGATCAGGTTCGTGTAGTAGCCGAGGCGGCGCGCCTCGCCGATCAGGGCGGCAAGATCCTGACGGACGAGTGGCTCGCCGCCCGAGAAACCGATCTGCACGGCGCCCATCTCGCGCGCTTCGGCCATGACCCTGAACCACTGTTTCGTGTCGAGCTCCGCGCCCTGACGCGAGAAATCGAGCGGGTTCGAGCAGTACGGACACTGCAGCGGGCACCGGTACGTGAGTTCGGCCAGCAGCCACAGCGGCAGGCCGATCGCGGGTTGCGCCGCGTCGGGCGTCACCGGTTCACGCGAGTTCGATCCAGTGTTCGGCACAAGCGGTCTCCATGAAACCTTCGACGTCCACACCAAGTTCGGGCACGCCGGGAAATTGCCGTTCGAGATGCGCAACGATGTTCGCGACGGTGCGGGTGCCATCGATCAGCCCGCCGATCGCACTCGCGCTATCGTTGAATTTGACCATGCCTTCCGGGTACAGCAGCACATGCGCGTTCTGAGCGGGCTCGAACTGAAAGCGAAAGCCCGGCCGCCAGCGCGGCACGCGATTCCGGTCGAAATTCATAGCGCGAGTCCCTTGTGCCAGACGGGCTGGTCGGTGACGGTGTGATAAGGCGGCCGATGCAGTTCGTAGGCCATCGACATCGCGTCGAGCATCGTCCACAGAACGTCGAGCTTGAACTGCAGGATCTCCAGCATCCGCTGCTGGCTGTCGTAGGTCGTGTAATGCTGCAGCGTGATGTCGAGCCCGTGCTCGACGTCGCGGCGCGCCTGGCCGAGGCGCGTGCGGAAATACGCATAGCCGTCCGGATCGATCCACGGGTAATGGCGCGGCCAGGCGTCGAGGCGCGACTGATGGATCTGCGGCGCAAACAACTCGGTGAGCGAACTGCTCGCCGCTTCCTGCCAGCTCGCGCGGCGTGCGAAATTCACGTAGGCATCCACCGCGAAACGCACGCCGGGAAGCACGCGCTCCTGCGAGCGCAACTGCGCGGGGTCGAGCCCGACCGCTTCGCCGAGCCGCAACCATGCTTCGATGCCGCCTGCTTCGCCGGTGGTCCCGTCATGATCGATCAGGCGCTGGACCCATTGGCGGCGCACCTCGCGGTCCGGGCAGTTCGCGAGGATCGCCGCGTCCTTCAGCGGAATGTTGACCTGATAGTAGAAGCGGTTCGCGACCCAGCCCTGGATCTGTTCCCGGGTCGCGCGGCCTTCAGCCATCGCGACGTGGTACGGGTGGTGGATGTGATAAAAGGCGCCCTTGGCGCGCAGCGCCTGCTCGAACTGGGCCGGAGTGAGAGCGGATTGGCTCATCGACGGTTCCATGACGTTGGGGGACGGGCGGCGTAGCGCAGTCGACATCTGCGATCGCGATGCGCGTCGCGGCAGTGTGACGGCGGAGCCATGCGTTTTTTATAGCACGATGTCCATCCCGTCGAATGCGACCTCGATACCGCGCCGCCGCAATTCCGCGCGTTCGGGCGCGCGTTCGTCGAGGATCGGGTTGGTGTTGTTGACGTGAATCAACACCTTGCGCGGCCCCGGCACCCGGGCGAGCACGTCCAGCATGCCGCCGGGACCGTTCAGCGCGAGATGACCCATTTCGCGGCCGGTACGTACGCCGACGCCGCGCCGCCGCATCTCGTCGTCGTCCCACAGCGTGCCGTCCACGAGCACGCAGTCCGCGCCGTTCATTTGTTGCAGCAGCGCGTCATCCACCGTGCCCAGCCCCGGCGCATAGAACAGCGTGCCGCCGCTGCGGCGATCCTCGACGAGCAGGCCGATGTTGTCGCCGGGATGCGGATCGGAACGGTGCGGCGAGTAGGGCGGCGCCGCACTGTGCAACGGCAGCGGCGTGAAGCGCAGGTTCGGGCATGCCGGTACGGTGAAGCTGGCGCCGAGCGCGATGCGATTCCAGACCAGGCCGCCGTTCCAGTGCTGGAGCATGTTGAACAGCGGAAAGCCGGTGGTCAGGTCCTGGTGGACCATGTCGGTGCACCACAGCTGCAGCGGACAGCCTTCGCGCAGGCTGAGCAGGCCGGCGGTATGGTCGATCTGGCTGTCCATCAGCACGACCGCGCCGATACCGGTGTCGCGCGGCGCGCGTCCCGGTTGCAGCGACGGGAAATCCTGCAGTTGGGCACGGATGTCGGGGGACGCGTTGCACAGCACCCAGCTCGTGCCGTCGTCGGACAGTGCGATCGACGACTGGGTACGGGCCCGCGCGTCGACCGTGCCGGCGCGAAAACCCGCGCAGTTCGCGCAGTTGCAGTTCCATTGCGGAAAGCCGCCGCCCGCGGCGGATCCGAGGATATGTATGCGCATGGCTCTCCGGGGTGCGAAGCAAAGAAAAAGCCCCGGCAGACCGAGGCTTTCCTTTCAGGATGGCGTGGCCGAATCAGCGATTCGACACGTACATCGTGATTTCGAAACCGAGACGCAGATCAGTGTAGGCAGGTTTGGTCCACATAGGAGAACTCCTTTGCAATGACGACTGACGACGAAGCGCGCCCACAGTCCTGCCGGGATGTCCTGCTCATGACCATCGACGACGAGACCGCGCTGCGGTTTCACCACGCTATCACTTCGTGCGGGGGGCTGGCACCAGATCCGGTAAATCGCACGCTCCCATCCTACCCGAACGGGCAGGATGAGCAAGTCAAAACGGGAATGGATAGTGTTCCCGATCTTCATTCGCATCCTGGCCGCGCGCGGATTACGGTCGCCTGGTCGGCAATCCGCGTGGCGCGTCCCGATTCGCCGTTCCCGAGTGGGGCCGGCGCCGCATCATTCGTCGCGGGAATCGTCGCCACGCGTGCGGGCGTGCGGGCGTCGGGCGCTGGGCGCTGGGCCGCCCGACGCCCGGCATTGCCGGACCGATCGTTCAGCTACCCTGCAGCCGGATATCGCGCGACGACGCGCCCACATACACCGTCCCGCCCGGCACGACCTGCCAGCCGTTGCGAGACGTATCCCACACGCTCTGCATCCGCGGCGATACGGTCACGTGGACGTGCCGCGCCTCGCCCGGGTTCAGCCGGATCTTCTCCCAGCCGACCAGCCGCTTCGGCGGTTCGTCCTTGTACGGCACGCCGAGATAGACCTGCGGCGTTTCCGCGCCGGCGACGCGGCCGTCATTGCGCACGGTAAACGCGACGCTCAGCGAGCCGTCCCGCTGCCGCGACACCGACAGCCCCGAATACGCGAAGTGCGTGTACGACAGCCCGTAGCCGAACTCGAACATCGGCTTGATGTTGCGCGCGTCGTACCAGCGGTAGCCCATGTTCAGCTGCTCCGCGTAGACGGGATCGTTCAGCATCGGTGTTTCTACCGATACGTACGATTTTTCTTCGACCCGATTGCGCGGCACGGGAAAAAGACGGTCATCGTTCCCGGTTGCATGGATGAAGCGGTGTAAGAAGTACCTGCGCGCGAGCGTTCCGGCGCGGTACAGGCGCCGCTGCGGGTGAAGGGCCGCGCGCCTGCGTGATGCGGCTCGTTGCGCGCGCATCGAAACGGACCTGGCCGGATTCCGGCCGCCGCGGGGGGCGGCCGGGCAGCCTGGCCCGTGCGCTAGCCGCGCCGCGCGACGGGGTTGCCGGGTAGCGGAACGCCGGCGCGATAGACGACGGTCGCGAGCGCGGCGGCGACCGCGGCCTCGGCTACCAGCACGGCGGCGGCCGCGCCGAGTTCGGCGAAGTACTTCGCGAGCACGGGCACCAGCACGATGTTCAGGATGCCGGACGACATCAGGATCCGCGTGAATGCCGACTTCATCCCGAGCGGCAGCATGGTCTGCACGCCGAACAGGTCGGTCATGCCGGCCATGAACGGAATGAATGCCATCCAGCGCAGCACCTGGACCGTGGGCTCGTACGACGGGCCGTACAGGATGCGTACGGCGAGCGGTGCGCCGAAGAAGATCGCGAGCGAGATGCCGAGCACCATCGCGACCTGCACGACGAACAGCTTGCGCAGGAACGAGAACGCGTCGTTGCGCGCATGCCGCATCAGGTAGCTGATGCGCGGATAGGTGGCGGCCTTCAGCGGCTGCAACAGGCTGAGCGCCGCGCGGATCAGCTTGTCGCCGGCGGCGAAGTAGCCGGCCGCGACGTTGCCCGATACGAAGCCGAGCAGCACGGTGTTGGTCGACGCATAGAACGCGATCGACGTCGACGCGAGAAACACCTGCCAGCCGCCTTTCAGCGATTCGGCGATGTCGGCGACACCGACGCGCACGAAGTCGATTTCCCGATTGAAATACAGGTAGACGGCCAGCGCGATCGCGGACAGCGTCGGCACGGCGGCGTTGACGATCATCGCGCGGTCGATGTCCGCCGGGCTGTGCACGAGCGCGAACATCGCGGGCAGGCTCAGGATGCGGCCGATGAACAGGATCACGCTCAGTGCGCGCAGCTTCTCCATGCCCTGGAAGTACCAGCCCGGCGTGAACGCCACGCCGGCCACCATCCCGAAACCGATCAGCAGCAGGTCGCGGTCTTCGCCGAAGCGCTTGACCAGCAAGGTCAGCACGACCAGTACGCCGAAGCAGATCACCGCGATGCCGATCTGCGCGTACAGGGTTGCCCAGAAGATGCGCGAGCGTTCGGTGCGGTTGTCGCGGGCGAGCGCGATGCGCGGCGTCGCGGTCAGGTCGAAGCTGTAGCTCGTGCAGTTGGTGAGGTAGGCGATGACCGCGAGCGAGAACGCGAGCTGCCCGTAGCCTTCCGGCCCCAGTGCGTGCGTCAGCAACGGTGCGATCAGCAGCGGCACCGCGTACATCGAAATCTGCAACGTCAGCAGCAGCAGGAAGTTCTTCTTGAGGTTTGACATTCGCTCGGTCGGCGCCGTGGGTGTCGCATGGCGGCGGCGTGCGGGCCGCCGTGCGCTCGCGCGGCCGGTCGGCGCTGACCCGGCTGCGTGGGTTCGCGGCCCGTTCCGGCGGGCGCCGGTTGCGTCCGGCGATGCCGGGCACGGCCACATCGTATGGCGGCCATGATACGGACCGCGCGCGGCGCCTGTGTTCGCGAGCCTACCGTTCGCGGATTCCGTGCATGCGTGCGGCGCGAATCGCGACACGGCGCGCGTCGTTGTATCGCCGCAGTGACGAATGCATTTGTAAGCTGGCGCACGGAAGGACGCTCGGACCGAATGATCTAATCGAGCGCACTGTTCGGGTTCGGGCGGAAACGGGCTTGACGCAGGCTCGGGCCGGCGACTCTGAGCGGGGGCAGGAGAACGCATGGCGAAGGGCGAGCGGGCCGCGCAGGGGCGCGGCGGAAGTCCGTTGCCGGAAGGCCGTGCGTTCGTCGAGCAGTTGCATGATCGTGGCGTCGCCGATTCCGGTGGGGCCGCCGGGATGCGTGTCCGCATCCGATAACAAATACCGATCCGAGGAGTACCGATTGAAGCCGATAACGTTCGGCAGCTGCGTGGGGTGGCTGCACGAAGGACAGACGACACAAGGCGTGATCCTGTGCGAATCGCTCGGTCACGAGGCTTCGTGGACGCACAAGCTCATGCGGGCGATCGCGGAGCGGCTGGTCCGCGAGGGCATCACGGTACTGCGGTTCAACTATCCGTGCACCGGCGATTCGGCAGGCGACGATCGCGACGCCAATCGGCATGTCGCGTGCATCGCCAGCATTCACGACGCGATCGACCTGCTGCGCGACGAAGTCGGCATAACGGGACTCACGCTCGTCGGGATCCGGGCGGGCGCGCTGTTCGCGATGCTGGCCGCCGCGGGCATGGGGCCGCGCTCGTGGCCGCGCGTCGATGCGCTGGTGGCGCTGGCGCCGGTGGTGCGCGGCCGTGCCTACCTGCGCGAGCTGTCGTTCGTGCATCGCCAGTGGCTTGACACCACGTCGCCCGCGATCCGCATCGCGCATCGCGACGAACCGTGCATGAACGTGCTCGGGCATCGCTTTCCCGCCGATTTCGTCGATGCGCTGAAGGCGGTCGATCTCTGCGACGTCGTGCGCGATGCGCCGACCTTGCCGGGCGCGATGTTGCTGATCCAGCCCGACCCGGGCGACGGGCCGGCGTTGCGCGACGCGCTGCTCGCGCGCGGCGTGGAGGTGACGAGCGATCCGTTCCGAGAATGGCCGGCGACGATGCTGGACGGCACGCGTTCGCGCCTGCCGCTCGCGGCGATCGACACGCTCGCGAACTGGATCGTCGCGCGCGCGCCGCGTACGCCGGCTGGTGCCGAACCGCGGTTGCGGGTGGACCCGGCATGGAACGGCGAATCGGCCGTTGCGCTCGACATGGGCGACATGACCGAGCAGGTCGTCGCGGTCGGTCCGGACCGGCTGGTCGGCGTGCTGTGCCGTCCCGCCGATACGCGGCCGGCGAGTCCGGTCGGCACGGCGGTCGTGATCGCGAACACGTCGACCAATCCGCGCAGCGGCGAAGGGCGCTTCAGCGTGCGCCTCGCCCGCACGCTGGCGCGCGTCGGCGTGACGACGCTGCGGATCGACGTGCATGGCGTCGGCGATAGCGGGCCCGCCGCGCTGGACGACCAGTCGGGCGTCGTGTATTCGGCGCAGTCGAGCGACGACGTGGCGGCCGCCGCGGACTGGCTGCGCGCGCTCGGGCACCCGGAGGTGGTCGCGGCGGGCATCTGTTCCGGTGCGTACGCGGCGCTGCATGCGGCCGTGAAGACGCCGTCGCTCGGCGGCGTGATCGCGATCAATCTCGCGCGCTTCGTGTGGCCGGCCGGACTCACGCTCGAGGCGGTGCAGAGGCAGCGGAACAACTCGGTGCGCGGCTACTGGCTGTCGGTGCGCGACTGGCAGAAGTGGAAGCGGCTCATGCGGGAGCGCCGCGACCTGCGGCCGATCGTGCGCGCGGTGGCCGCGAACGTGATCGCGCGAGTCAGCGTGCCGGTCAAGAACGTCGCCGCGCGCGTCGGCTGGACGCCGCGCATCGACACGCCGCGCGGCGTGATGCACGAACTCGCGCAGCGCAACGTGTGGACGATGCTGGTGTACGGCGCACTCGATCCCGGCATCGACGACGTGCGGCGTCACTTCGGCGCGATCGAGCGCGCGTTCCGGTGCTCGCGTCACGTGCGGCTGCATCTGAAGCCGCAGGTCGACCATGCGGTGTACGGCACGGTCGGCACGGACATCGTGATCGGGCTGTGCATGCAGGCGCTGGGTCGCGACTCGGCCTGGCCGGTCGCGCGCGTCGCCGATCCGGCCACGCCCGACCCGGCCGCGCGATCGTACGCGAAGGTGTCGGTCGGTCGGTCGTGACAGGGGCCGTGTCGCGCGCGCTGGCGCGTCTGGGTGCGGTCCCCGTTTCATATGAAGATCGGCGTTCGGTGGGGTCGCTCACAGACGCGCCGATCGGCGTGGTGTCCAATCCCGTATCGGCGCGTGCACGGTCATGCCGGGGCATGACCGGCCGCACCGTGTCAGTCCGGATCGCCCGGCTGCGCATAGGGCGACTTCGCGTACGGCGACGTGTACAGCATGCCGGCATGCCAAAGGTCGTCCGTGGAGGCATTGGCCACTTGCGGGCGGTGCGGCCGGCTCGGCACGAGCGGCCGGCGCAGCGTGCCTCGGGCGCGCGATTCGAGTGACTCGGGTGATGCGGCGGTGCTCGCGGCGGGCAACGCAGCGGAAGGTGCCGCGACTTCGGATGCAGCCGCGGCTGGCTCCGCGGCCGCACTGGCCACGGCGGTCTGCGCAGAACGTTGGAGCGGCATCGGTGCGAGCGGCGTCGACGACGCGAAGACCGGCGCGCCGGCCGGCGTGGCGGGCCACGTCTGCGCAGCGGCGGCGCCGGCAAGGCCGGCCGACACGATGCAGACGAGCGACGAAAGCGACAAAGGGCAGTTCATGACGAATCGTACGGAGTGACGTGCGGTGAAGAGGGAGGCGCGGCACCGCAATGCGAGCCGCGCCGGCAAGCGTAATGCCGGAATCCGCCGCGTTCGGCGGGTTACCGCACAGTTTCGGAAGGGCACCATGGCAATCACCACGCAACAGGAATCGACGGTCGGGACGCTGCAGCCACGCACGGCCGGCACCGGTCGCGCGCCGTGGCTGTCGCGCATGGCGATCGTGGCGGCCGCGTGCGCGTTGAGCGCATGTGCGCTGTCGCCGGGCATGTCGTACCGGGCGCCGGCCGACCGCGATGCGAATGCGCGCGTGAGCGCCGACGCATCGGGATCGGGCGGCCTCGACGGCGTGCAGAACGTGTCGAGCCAGGATCTGATCGAAATCACGCCGGCGTTCGTCGCGCAGCAGCATGCGGGCCAGCCGGCCAATGTCGACGCGGAACTCCGCCAGTTGTTCGGCAAGCCGAAGCCGTACGCGATCGGCCCCGGCGACGTGCTCGGCATCGTCGTCTGGGATCACCCCGAACTGAACCTGCCGACGACGCAGACGACGGGCGGCGGCGACGGCGTCGGGGCCAGCTCGGTCGCGACGGGCTACACGGTCGACGCGAACGGCAACGTGCAGTTCGCGTATGCGGGCCTCGTGCAGGTGGCGGGGTTGACCGAGGCGCAGGCGCGCGCGCTGCTGACGAAGCGGCTCGGCGAATACGTGCGCAAGCCGCAGATCGCGCTGCGCGTGCAGACCTACCGCAGCAAGCGCGTCTATCTCGACGGCGAGGTGCGCACGCCGGGTCTGCAGATCGTCAACGACATGCCGATGACGCTGCCCGAGGCGATCGACCGCGCGGGCGGTTTCACCACGACGGCCGACCGTTCTCAGGTAGCGGTGACGCGCGGCGACAAGACCGTGAACGTGAGCCTGCCCGCGCTGATCGCCGCGGGCGTGAACCCGTCGAACATCCTGCTGCGCGACGGCGATCTCGTGCGTGTGCGCGCGGCGAGCGACGCGAAGGTGTTCGTGCTCGGCGAGGTTTCGCGGCCGGCGACGCTGACGCTGACCGATGGCCGGATGAGCCTCGGCGAAGCGCTCGGCGACACGGGCGGCGTGAGCCAGTACACGTCGGACGCGCGCCAGGTGTTCGTCGTGCGCCGCGGCCCGGACAACCGTCCGCGGGTGTACCACCTCGACGGCAGCTCGCCCGCGTCGTTCGCGCTGGCCGACCAGTTCCCGCTCGAGCGGCGCGACGTCGTGTTCGTCGATGCGTCGTCGCTGGTGCGCTGGAGCCGCGTCGTCAACCTGCTGATTCCATCGTCCGCGCAGGGTGCGTTGACGGCGAAGGCCATTTCGCCGTGACCCTGATGCCGGATTTCGTGACCGCGACCGCGCGTCGCGCCCTACGGGACTGATGCCGTATGACTTCTTCGACCCTGCCTGACCCGCACGACGCGCGTGCCCTGCGGCCGTCCTATCCGGTGCGCCGCTACTGGGGCATGCTGTACGGTGGAAGGCGCCTGATTCTTTGCACGGCGCTCGCGGGTGCGCTCGCCGGCGCCGTGTATGCGCTGTGCGCGGCCCCCGTCTACCGGACCGACATCCTGTTCCAGGTCGAGCAGAGTCCGACCGATTCGAAGCCGACGTCGCCGCCCGGCGATCCGTCGTCGGTGTTCGACCTGAAGACGGACGCATCGACCGAGATCGAGGTGCTGAAGTCACGCGCGGTGCTGGACCGCGCGATCGACAACACCAATCTCGCTGTCGACGCGCGGCCGCATTACCTGCCGCTGATCGGCTGGCGCTTCGTGAAAGCGGCCGACGGGTTGTCGTCGCCGCTGCCGGGTGGCTACGTGTACGGCGCCGAGCGCATCGACGTGCCGACCTTCGACGTGCCGAAGCGCCTGCTCGGCAAGCGCTTCGCGCTGACCGTCGGCGACGACGGCGCCTATACGCTGCAGCGCACGGGCCTGCTCGGCCGCAGCGGTCCGCCCTGGCAGGGCCGCATCGGCCAGCCGCTGCACGTCGAGACGCCGCAGGGGCCGCTCGACCTGTTCGTGCGCGGCGTGGCCGGCCAGCCCGGCGCACGCTTCGACCTGACGCGCTACAGCGACGAGGAGGCGACCGTCTGGCTGCAGAAGAACGCGCTGATCTCCGAGCGAGGCAAGCAGTCGAACATGATCGGCGTGACGCTCGACGGCATCGATCCGGTGCACGACAGCCGCGTGTTGAACGCGATCGGCGACGCGTACCTGGCGCAGAACACGCAGCGCAAGTCCGAGGCAGCCGACAAGCTGATCCGCTTCATGGATACCCAGCTGCCGCAGCTGAGGGCGCAACTCGAAAAGGCGGAAAACCGCTTCAACGCGTTCCGTGCGTCGCACGGCACGGTCAATACGAGCGACGAGGCGCTGGCGTTGCGCCAGCAGTCGGTCGACATCGAGACGCGCGTGCAGACGCTGCAGCAGCGGCGCGAGGAGTTGCTGACGCGCTTCATGCCGAAGCATCCGGCCGTGGTGGCCGTCGACGCGCAGCTCGCCGACGCGCAGCGTTCGCTCGACTCGACGCGCAAGCAGATCCAGCAGTTGCCGACCGTCGAGCAAGGCGTGCTGCAGCTGCAGCGCGATGTGGCCGTCGATACCGCGCTGTACACGAACCTGCTGAACACGCGCCAGCAGATGATCCTCGCGCGGGCCAGCAAGACCGGCACCGTGCGGATCGTCGATACGGCGAAGGTCGCCGAGCAGCCGATCGGCCCGCACCGCGGGGTTGCGGTGATCGGCCTGCTGCTGATCGGGCTGCTGGCCGGCGTCGCCACCGTAATCGTCCGGCAGCGGGTTGCCGGCACGATCGGCGACGCCGAGCAAATCGAATGGACGACCGGGCTGCCCGTGTTCGCGACGGTGCCGCACAGCCCGGTCGCGGCACAAGCCGAGCCGCGCGCGAAAGCCGGGCGGCCCGACACGCGCAGGCCGATGCCGCCGGTCGCCGCGCAGGACGCCGCGCTCGAGAGCCTGCGCAATTTCCGCGCGGCACTGCAGCTGTCGATGCCGGACGCGTCGAACCCCGTCGTGCTGATCTCCGGGCCGACGACGGGCGTCGGCAAGTCGTTCGTCGCAGCGAATATCGCGTCGCTCGTCGGCGCCGCGAAACGGCGGGTCCTGCTGATCGATGCCGACCTGCGCAAGGGTTCGCTGCACAAGCGGTTCCGCTACAGCCGCGCGCCGGGCCTGTCGGACGTGGTGGCGGGCACCCACGGGCTTGCCGAGGCGATCAAGCGCGGCGTTGCGCCGGGGCTCGATTTCATCGCGATGGGCAGCGTCGTGCCCGATCCGGGCGAACTGCTGCTGCAGCCCGCGCTCGCCGAACTGATCGAGCAGGTCGCGGCGCGCTACGACATGGTCGTGATCGACGGCCCGCCGTTGCTGCCGGTGGCCGATGCGCTGGTGCTCGGGCGCCTGGCGGCAACCGTGTTCCTCGTCGCGCGCAGCGGCGTGACGACGCTGGCGGAACTCGACGAAAGCGCGCGCCGGCTCGAACACGCGCACATCGAGGTGCGCGGCGTGATCCTGAACGACTACCAGGGCGCGCCGGGGCGGTACGACTACGGCTATACCGATGCGAACACGCATCAGGCTGCCTCCGGGTATACGGGGGGGATGGCGCCTCGGCAACGGGTGGAACGCGCGTCATGAAGCGAACAGCGGGCGGCGCCGGGCCCGGGCCGCGGCCGCGCCAGGCGACGGTGCGCGGGATGGGGCGCATGCGCGGTGTCGCGGGCGGTTACGCGGGCTACTGGTGGGAGGACCCGGCACGCCTCGTGCCGATGTTCATCCTGCCGTTGTACGGGATGCTGTCGCTCGGCCTGGTGGGTGGCCAGAAGTCGATTGCGCGGATCTATTTCGACGGGTACTACGCGTTCGCCGGCGCGCTGTTCCTGATGGTGGTGATGGCGGCGGCCTGGCTCGCGACCACCGAAGCGCGCACGCGGCGGGAGCCGCCGGAAAGCCCGGTCGAGGTGCCGCCGCGCGTGCTCGATTTCCTGTTCACGCTTGCGCTGTTCGGCAACCTCGTGATGATGAGCGGGATCATCGCGCATCCGGTGCTGTTGCTCGAGTTCCTGCATGGCCAGGCCAACGCGTACGACATGCTCGAGCAGATCGGCCGCGTCACCGGCTTGAGTTCGTTCACGCAGGCCACCGCGCCGTTCGTCGCGCTCTACTTCTACGTGTTCAGGACGCCGGTGAAGGGCCTGAACCGCTACAAGGTCTACATGGCCGTGCTCGCGGTGCTGACGCTGCTGCGCAGCTTCCTCTTCGCGGAGCGGCTCGCGTTGATCGAGATGGTGATGCCGCTCGCCCTCATGGTCGTGCGGTTCCGGCTGCGCGGTCGGTATGGGTGGCTGCTGACGCTCGGGCCGTACGCGGCGATCCCGCTGTTGTTCGGGCTGTTTATCGCGAACGAGTACAACCGCTCGTGGGAAGCCTATTACGTCAACGTCTACGACAACATCTTCGACTTCGCGCTCGAACGGCTCGGCCTCTACTATTCGACGTCACTGAACAACGGCGCCGGGATGCTGGCCGTGCTCGGCTGGGGCCAGGGCCATCCGATGTTCACGTTCGACTGGCTGATGCGGTTTCCGGTGATCGGTGCGACGTTCCAGCCGTGGTTCGATTCAAGCGACAGTTTCAACCTGTTTCTGAACAGCTATGCGGACCCGGAATTCAACAATCCGTCGGGCATCTTCGTGCACTTCTACGAGTGGGGCTGGTTCGGGTTGTTCAACGCGGCCGTGCTGGGCTGGCTGCTTGGCCGCAGCTATGCGGGCTGGCGCAGCGGAAACGGGTTCTGGTGCTGCGCGCACGCGGTGCTCTACGTGTCGCTGATGGAGATCATGCGCACGCCGAACCTGTTCAGCGGACGCAACTTCCTGCCGATCGTGCTACCGATCATCGTGTTCCAGTGGTTCGCGACGCGCCCGGCAAGCACGGCGCCGTCCGCCGACCGGCCGCGTCCGGCCGCCGGACGTGCGCGGTAGGAACGAGGGCGTGCAACGGCGGGGCTGCCCGACCGACCTTCGACCGACCTCGGCTGACCATGAAACTCACGCGGTGCGTGTTCGCACTGCCGTGGCGCGCCCAGGCCAGGACGGGAAACCCGCCATGCGCGCGAGCCCCGACCGCAACGTGACCCGATAGACGACCATCGGGATCGCGACGCCCGCCAGCGTGCCGAGCACGAGGTGTGCCGCGAGACTGGTGATGCCGACACGCGTCAGCACGATGCGCACGGCAGCCATCGCGAAGATGTGGGTCAGGTAGATCGGCATCGATGCGCAACCGATCGCGGCGAGCCACGCCGCGCGTGCCGGCTGTGACGCGTACCGGTGCGCGAGTTGCAGCGCCAGCGCGATACCGGCGAACGCGGCGGGAAGCGCCCAGACACTCGTCGCGCTACCGAAGCCATGAGCGAACACGACCGCGGCGACGAACGCCGTGGCCGTTGTGGCCAATGCGGTCGGTCCGCTGTTGCGTGCGAGCCAGGCGGGCAACGGCTGCGACGCAATGACGCCGGCCACGAAGAACGGTCCGTTCATCAGCGTGATCGACAGGATGCCAAACTGTGTCACCGAACCGAGCACCAGGCCGAGCGCCGCGCCTCCGGCGAGCCAGGCGCGCGCGCGCGCCGGCATCGGCACATGCGTCGCGTCAGGCATGGCCGTCGCGAATGCGCGGATGCCGAGCATGCAGAGCATCAGTGCATAGAGGAACCAGAACTGCGCGAACGGCCGCCAGCCGATTGCCAGCAAGTCGTTCAGCGTAAACGGATGATTGGTGCCGTGAGACGCCATCGCGATCTGCACGGCGCCCTGCACGATCGACCACAGCAGGTACGGATACACGATCGTCCGCACCTTCGACCACAAGTACCCGTGTGGCGCGCGCCGCAGCGAACTGCAGACGTGCAGGCCGGACAGAAAGAAGAACAACGGCATGTGGAACGTATAGATCACGTAGTCGCTCCACGCGAGCGCGGTATCGGCCGCGCCTGCCGGCACGAGGTCGGCAGAAACGACTCCGCGCAGCACATGCCCGTAGACGACAAGAATGATTCCCGCGCCGCGGGCGACATCGAGGCTGGTTTCGCGTGCAGTCATGACGAAGGGGCGGCGGGCCCGTCAGGAGCCGCACCGCCGAGATAGGGACAGTCGTTCCACTCTATGGAGGGCCGACGCGCAAGACAGTGCGGTGGGGGACAGTTGGCCGCCGGACCGCGCGACGCGATGCGCTACAGCGCGTCGAATATTTCCGTCATCAGTTGCGCGCTTCTGCTCCAGCGAAACTTCTCCGCGTGCACGCTTCCCTTGCGTTTGAGCTCGGCCCTGAGCTCGGCCGAGTCCAGCATGGTCCGCAATTTCTGCGCGATGTCGTCCTGCGAATACGGATCGCAGTACAGCGCGGCATCGGCACAGACTTCCGGCAGTGCCGCGGACTTCCCGACCACCGTCGGGCAGCCATATCGCATCGCCTCGAGCGGCGGGATGCCGAAGCCTTCGTAGATCGACGGGTAAAGGAAGCACGCGGCGTTCTGGTACAGCGCCTTCAATTGCTCGTCGCTGATATAGCCGACGTACTTGACGTTCGGTTCCGCTGCCGACATGGGGGCCTGCTTGCCGAACACGGTGGTGTTCCGCATCCCGACGATGACGAGGTCGACCGACGGATCGTCGATCTGCCGAAACGCGGCGATCAGTCGTCCGAAGTTCTTGGTCGGGTTCATGCTGCTGACGGCGAGCACGAATCGATCCGGCGTCAGCGCATGTTCGTCGAGCACGCTCGCGTCCGGTTCCAGCGCGTCGAGATGATCCGCACCGAGCGGCACGACGCTGATTTTTTCCCGGGACACGCCGCAGTGGTGCGCGAGGCGATCCCGCGAGAAGCAGGAATTGGTCAGCACGCAAACGGAGGTTCGTGCCAGGATCCAGAACATGATCCGATACCAGACCCGAAACGGCCGGGAGAAGTGGGCGGGCGTATCGAACACGGCCGCGTCGTGCATGTAGACGATCTGGCTGCCGATGAAAATGGACGCGGTATTGCTGAGGTTGACGATGCGGCCGCGCCGGGCGAACAGCGGGAGCACCAGCTGCTCCCAGATCACGCCCTTGTAGAAACCGACCTTGACCGTCGTCGCGCCGCTCACCGCAACGCCGGGCTGCGGCGGCACGAGGACGGTCACCGGATCGTGAGGCCGGCACTTGATCAGCGCGGCGATCAGCTCGCGCGCGACGCGTTGCACGCCGGTCGTTTTCTGGGTGGTGAACCGGCCGTTGTATACGAGTTTTTTCGGCTTTTTGAACACTGGCATGTCAATGATCGAGTATCGGGGTGTCGGAATCAGGCCTTGACGTGATCCGCGGTTGCGGGCTCGAAGTCGAGCGCGTCGGCGCGCGGATCGTCGGTATCCAGGCCGTAAAGGGCGTGCCATTGCCGGAAGATCGCGTTCATCGAGAACCGCTGAAGGGCCAGTTGCCGGGCCGCCGCGCCCATTTGCTCCCGAAGCGGCCGATCGTCGCGCAGCAGGGTCAGGTAGCCGGCCATCTCGTCGGCACTCGACGCGACGTATCCGGTCACGCCGTGAATCACTACGTCGCGGTTGCCGACGACATCCGTCACCACGGCGGGTATGCCGGCAACCTGCGCTTCGATCAGCGCGACCGGCATGCCTTCCCAGCGAGAGGTCTGGACGTAGATGTCCAGTTCCGACGTGAGCGTCAGCGCACGTGCGCGTGTCACCCAGCCGCTGCAGACGATGGCCTGACGCTGGCGGGGATCGAGGATCTCGGCGGGGTTGCCGCCGATCCACACGAATTCGATGTCGGCGCCATGGAGCTTGTCGGCCAGCCGCACGAACGCTTCATGGTTCTTCTGGAACGACGCCCGGGCGCTCATCCCGATCACGACCTTGCGATCGTCACGCGTTCGACGGGGCGGGATCTCGGCCACATGAACGCCGTTTTCCACCAGTACCGCCGATCTCGCCCGGACCTTGCCGTTGATCTCGCCGAGTTCGCTGCGCGAGCACGCTACGATGGTTCCTCCGATGCGCGCCGCGATTCGCTCGAAGATCAGGTAGGCGAACTGCTTCATGCGCGATACGTCGCAGCGGAGGAACGACAACCCGTGCGGCGAGTAGAGAACGGTTGCGTTCGGGGCGGCGATCCGCGCGGCGATCCGTCCCAGTACACCCGCCTTCGACGAATGCAGGTGAATCGCGGTCGGTGCGCAGTCGCGCAGGTGCCTGACCAGCGCGAGCAGGCTCCGAAAGTCCTGTTTGACGCTGACCTCGCGAACCATGTCGACGTAGACGAGTTTCACGTCGGGCCGGAACAGCGTCGAAAAACCGGTCGGGGTTTCCGGCCGGATCGAGTGCAGGACCGTCACGTCGACGCCGGTTGCCGCAGCGTGGTTGGCGAGCGGGGTCAGCATCGAAAGCACGCCGCCGCCAAACGCTTCGGCAATATGAACGATCTTTTCCGTGGTCATCATTGGGTCTATCGATTCGATCGCGCCTGTCATCGCCCATCGTGACGATGGGTAGCGGGCGAATCGGGTGGTCGCGACATCCGGTTCATTGAGCTATGCACTCCTAATTGATGAATGAATGCCGGTCGTGACCATTGGATCCCCGCTGTCATGGTCGCGCGTGCGATCCGGCTAGGCAGCCGGTTTGTCGCCGTCGGTGCGATATCGGGTCGACTCTGCAAGAGGCGAAGAACGCGATGCAGCGACCGGAATCGACGCCGCGCGCTACGTGCCGGTTCGACGCTACCGAACCTCAGATGCCGGCGTCCGACCACGACGACTGGAGACCTGGCAACTGCGAAGTCTTGTCAGTGCGCGTGAATCCACTGGTCCGGATCATTGTGCAGCGCCCGCCCGATCCACTGGGTGCGATGGCTTACCGAAGCCGCCGGAAGTCCCGGCGCGACCGGCTATCGAGCGCCGGCTCGCTGTGCGGCTGACTTGCGCATGCGCGCGAGCGGATTGGAGAGATAGCGAATCGCGTGGTTGCTGAGCGTCGACGAGGGCAGCAGGCATGCGAGCGACAGCGCGGCAACGGCCACTTTCTTGGCAGGACGCCAGAACGGATTGCGCAGCACGGTATGCCAGTAGCGTCCGGATTCGTACAGGAACCAGCGCCAGCGCCGTGCGAGCGGCGCGTGATACAGCGTGCTTGCGAAGCGGGCCTTCTCGATCGCGAAGTCGAGCGGCGCGATCGGCAGCGCTTCGTGCAGTCGCGTGCCGGCCAGCATGCGCAGTATCGACCAGCGGCGTTCGGCCTTAAGCGCGCCCGTGGCCGCGTCTTCCGAATTGGTGAGCGCGAGGGCCGGCGCGTTGCCGGCCGAGTCGTCGGCCTCTTTCGCATCCAACTGCTGATGCACGCGATAGCCGCCGAGCGTTGCGTCGATCATGTGCACGGCGCCGAGCAACGCGATCCCGTAGATCGCATAGAAATCGGCACCATGCAGGTTGTCCGGCGTGACGGGCACCGGAAAGATGCGTTTGAGCGCGTCGACCCGATACGCGTTGCCCGATGCGGGCGGAGACGGGTACAGCCAGCCCGCGCGCAACAGCCAGCCGCAATCGGTGTCGACGGCCGACTGCGGCACGCTCGCGCCGGTCAACGCACCGTCCCGCGCGATCACGTCGAGCCGGAAATGGACCTTCACGAAGTCGCCGGACGCGAACGCGGCCAGCACGCGGGCCGCGGCGTCGGCATAGAGCAGGTCGTCCGCGTCGAGCAGGATCACGTAGCGCGTCGCGACATGCTCGAGCGCGCGGTTGTACGCGGCGACCTGGCCGCGATTTTCCTGGAACACCGCCGTCACGCGCTCGCCGTACGAGCGAATGATGTCGCGCGAATCGTCGGTGGAACCGTCGTCGACGATCAGGACCCGCACGCCGTTCGCACGCTGCGCGAGCGCCGATTCGATCGCGTCGCGCAGGTACTCGCCGTGGTTGTAGTTGCAGATTGCGATGGTCAGGTCGGTCATGAACGGGGGCTGGACGAGCGAAGAGCGGGCGATCCGGAGGACCGGCGTCGCGTGTGGTGCGCCGGCCGGTGCGATACACGTCGGCCCGCGGCACTGGACAGGGCGCCGCCGCTGGCTTGCGCCGCTGCCGGAGCACGGCCGCGTCGTATGGTGGCGATGATACGCATCGTCAATCGGCACTCGGTTCGCGAGCGTACCGTTCGGCGATTTGCTCGCGGGCGTGCGACGCGTCGTCGAACGGCACCTCGAACAGCGCCTCGCATCGCGGGGCGCAGGCACGATGCATTGGTCTGCTGACGCACCGAAGCCCCGCCGGATCGAATGATCTAATCGGACGGTTCGCGTCGTTCGCTCCGGCCGCGCCGCGGGCGTGCGCAGACTGGCGCGCGTGATGTCATCCCAGGGAAACGATTCGAGATGCGTAGATCGCAACGCCCGTTCCGCGCGTGCGCGGTGATTGCAGGCATGTGCATGGCAGGCGTGCTGTCGTGGCAGGCGTTCGCCGTGGCAGCGTCCGGCACGCCGGCACCGGGCGCGCTGCATGCGAACGTACCGGACGCGTACGTTCGTCCCGCTCCCGACGCGGCCGACCAGGCCGACGCGCTGCAACGCACGCTGGACGCACTGCAGCCGGGCCAGCGACTGGTATTCGCGCCGGGCCGGTATGTCGTCGGTCGGTCGCTGATCGTGCGGCAGCCGCATGTCGTGCTGTCGGGCTACGGCGCGACGCTGATCGCGACCGTCCCGGACGACCAGACGATCGAGATGCGCGGCGACGGCACGACGATCGTCGGGTTCCGGCTCACGGGAACCGGCACGGCGCGCCTCACGACGCCGGGTTCGACGAAGGTCGAGGTGACGGGGCGCGGCGTGCAGGTGCTCGACAACGTGATCGACGGCGGCGCCGGCGCCGGCATCTTCGTGTTCGGCGGCGCGGATGTCGCGATCGTCGGCAACGACGTGCTGGCGACGCTCGCGGACGGCATTCACATGACCCACGGTGCGCACAACGTGCTCGTGCAGGGCAATGTCGTGCGCGGCACGGGCGACGACATGATTGCCGTCGTGAGCTACCGGTCGGAACGCGTATTGACACGCAATGTGCTGATTACCGGCAACTCGCTCGAAGGCAACCCGTGGGGGCGCGGCATCACGGTGGTCGGCGGCGCGGACGTCACCATCGCGAACAACATCGTGCGCAACGTGCAGGTCAGCTCGGGGATTCTCGTCGCGCAGGAGGACAGCAACGGGACATCCGGCGCGTCCGACATCCGCATCGAGCACAACGTGATCGCGGAGATCCAGACCGCGACGGGCCGGACCGACGTGCGTCCGGTCACGCAGCAGGCGGCGATCGAGGTCAGCACCTGGTCGGGGGCGGTGACGCGCGTGACCGTGACCGGCAACCGCGTGTCGAACGCGCGATTCGACGGCATTCGCTTGTGGGGAAACGTGTCCGGTGTGCGGCTCGCGGACAACCGGCTGTCGGGCATCGGCGGCATGCCGGTGCGGGTCGGTCCCCGGCAGGACTGCACGAGCGGCCGGCCATCGCGGCCATCGGCGGCCCAGTTGAAAGGGGCGTCGTGTACGGCGGCGCGTCAGTCGCTGTCGACCGAGCCCGACGCGGTCGGCGCGGATACGTCGTTGCTGCCGCGCGTGCGCGAGACCGTCAGGCAGGCGCGCTGGTCGCAGCGCGGCATCGATTGAAATGGTGTCACGCGGTGTCGCACGGGCCGCGCGCCGCCTGCGAATCAAGGCGAGCGCACCGCCGCGAGCGGCGCGCACCTATCGAACGACGTCGCGTTGCGCCGCTTCCTGTTGCGGCTCGCCGGGTTCGCGTGGAGCGAGCGGTGCGCCTGACGGCCGCGGTCGCGCTTGCGCCGTCTCGACGACCGGACGTCCGTATTGATCGTCGAACCGGACGATATCGTCTTCGCCGAGATAGTCGCCCGACTGCACCTCGATGATCTCGAGCGGAATCCGGCCGGGGTTCTCGAGACGATGGACCTCGCCGACCGCGATGTAGGTCGATTCGTTCTCGCTGAGCAGGAACGTTTCGTGGCCGCGCGTGACCTTCGCGGTGCCACGCACGACGATCCAGTGCTCGGCACGGTGATAGTGCATCTGCAGAGACAACTGCTTGCCGGGTTCGACGACGATCCGCTTCACCTGGAACCGCTCGCCGAGATCGATCGAGTCGTAATGCCCCCACGGCCGCTGCACCTTGCGGTGCTCGCTCGCCTGCGGCCGACGGTCGGTTTTCAGCCGCGCGACGATGTTCTTCACGCGTTGCACATCGTGCTTGTTCGCGACCAGTACCGCATCGGGCGTCTCGATCACGACGACGTCCTTCATCCCGACGCACGCGATGAGCCGGCCCTCCGAGCGCACCAGGCTGTCCTGCGTATCCTCGAACACGATCGGGCCGCGCGCGACGTTGCCCTGGTCATCCTTCGGCATGATTTCCCAGATCGCATCCCAGGTGCCGACGTCCGACCAGCCGGCAGACAGCGGCACCACGATGCCTTCGATGCCGAGTTCGCTGTGTTGTGCGAGGCGCTCCATCACCGCGTAGTCGATCGAGTCGGACGGACATGCGTCGAAGGCCGTCGCGTCGACCCGGAAGAACGGATCCTCGGCGATACCCGCGCGCCACGCGGTGTCGCAGGCGGCATGGATGTCGGGCGCGAGCGCGCGGATCGCCTTCAGCCAGATCGATGCGCGCGTGACGAAGATCCCGCTGTTCCACCAGTAGTCGCCCGAATGCAGGTAGCGCTCGGCGAGCGCGGCATTCGGCTTCTCGACGAAACGCCCGATCGTGTAGCCGCCCTGGCCGCCGAGGCGGCCCGCGCGCGGTTCGCCGACTTGAATGTAGCCGTAGCCGGTTTCGGCGCGGCGCGGCAGCACGCCGAGCGTGACGATCGCGCCTTCCTGCGCGTAGCGTGCCGCGCGCCCGATTGCTTCCTGGAACGCGGCGATGTCGCCGATCACGTGGTCGGCCGGCATGACCGCGAGCACGGGATCGTCGGTGAGCGCGCTGGCGTCGAGCGCGGCGAGTGTGAGCGCCGGTGCGGTATTGCGTGCAGCCGGTTCGAGCAGGATGCGGGCTGGTGCTGCGCGGCCGACCACTTGTGCGGCGCTCATGATTCGATGCTGTTCGCCGCATACCAGCAGCAGCGTGTCCCCGAGCGACGCGTTCGCGATGCCGTTCAGGCGGCGCGCAGTCGCCGACAGCGGCGATTCGTTCGAGGTCAGCTCGATCAGCTGCTTCGGATACTGCTCGCGCGACAGCGGCCAGAGCCGCGTGCCCGAGCCGCCGGCGAGAATGACGGGCAGGATGCGGGGCAAGTCGGGTTCGGGAACCGGACGAAGGGTGGCGGTCATCGATTGGCTCCGGTATCGGCGGGCAGCCGGGTGTGCATGCGGCCGTCGGCGCGTACGTCGTCGTTTCGCGACCGGGGCGTCGAGACGGCCCGGGACAACAGCTGCCTGAGCGCGCCGGCGGCACGGTCTGTCGGCCGGACGAGCCCGATGAACGGTGCGCCCTGTTCGAGATACGGTCCGTAGGCCTTGCGGAATCCAAAGCGTTTGTAGAAGGCCTGCCGCTGCGCGGGAACGTGCGTGCGCACCGACGTGTCGGGCCAGGCGGCCTGCGCGGCCGTGAGCGCGCGCTCGATCAGCTGCTCGAGGGTGCGGTCGTCGCGGCATGCCTCGCTCGTCAGTACCTTGTCGATCACGATGTCCGGATCGACGTCGTCGCCGGGCAGGACGCGCGCGTATGCGACGACTTCCGCGGTGTCGCCGGTGAGCAATCGTGCGTACACGTGCAGCGCGTGCGCATCCTTGCCGTCGATGTCGAGATGCGTGTGCGCATCCTCGACCACCAGCACGGCGTTGCGCGCGCGCAGGATTGCGTAGAGATCGACGGCGCTCAGATGTGCGAATTCACAACAATGCCATTCCATGATGCGGTCCTCGTGTGAAGCCTTCAGCATGCCGCGCGACACGGACGCGTTCGTTTCGTGCGGTGCGGCGATGATCATGATGCGGATGCGTCGCGCGCCGGTCTGTTCGAAAGCGTACTCACGCTCCGGTTTCGGCTCGTGGTTCGCGCGCCGCGAGCGGCGCAATGTGCGGTAGCACACACCGGCCGCACCCGGGCATTCCCATAATTGACACGTCCCGACGGCCCGCCGCGAAATGTGAAACGCCGGCCACCGGCAGCGCATGAGACTGAACAACGGGGAGCAGCACTTGATGAGCGGGATCGTTCACGACGGGCGGGTCGTGCAGGGCGGTGCCGGGCACGCACGATCGGCCGCGGTTCGCGTGCCGACGTGTGCCGCATCGTCGAGACCACGTGCGGTGCGTGCGTTCTGCATTCGGACGCCATCGTTTCGGCGCAACCGTTAACGCGCGCATAGTTGCTGTGTCGTTGCGTGAGTTCGTTACGGCGTTGTAACGAACGCCCGGCGCGCGTGCGCTCGCATGTGTCATGCTGACGCCGCGCCACGCGGACGATTATCGACCGACGACACGGGCTGCCCGGTGTTTCTGCGGGATTCCGGCGAAAATCGCGTGCAATGGGCGGCACCGATCTTGCGGAAAAGTAGTATTTGCCACTGATTGAACGGGAATGGCCGTGAATAATCAAATCTGAGTCGCTAAACGCGCACCGCCCCGGGCGGGGGGGGACGTAATCGGCTGAATCGATGTTTATCTTTTGGTAACAAGACGGTCTCGAAACGGGATGTAAATTCAGGAGCGGATGAAATGAGGTTGCCATCTCGACAGCGGGTCGGCGGTCATCCGGTTCAGCAGTGGGCGCGACTGTCGGGTACGACGCGACGCAAATGCGAACGGAATGTTCGTTTGCCGACGTGCGTCGCCTGACGGCGCGTCGCATCAAAGCGGGAACGCCGTGGCTCCCGCGGCCGCGCGTTCCCTTCGAGTTCGATGACAACGAGGCCGGATGACATTCGGCTCGACCTCCGGGGGCTCTCGCCATGTGCGGTTTCGATCTTCGCCAAAGCTGCGCGAACGCAGCGCGGACAGGTGGCCATGCGCCGCCGCCCGTGGCGCACGCGAACGGGTCGCGGAGTGGAGAAAGTGATGGTTCGTTATGACTATGCCAATCGCGCGCGATAAGAGCGCCGGCGGGGGGAGGACTGGCGGGCAGCGTCCTCTGATCTACTGGACCCAGTCGCCGTCGGTGATGCTTCGCAAGGAACTCGCGCGACGCGACTGGAAAGTGGCGATCGTCGCGCACGCCAGCGAGCTGCGCGACACCTCCGGCGAAATCACCTGCGGCATTCTCGACCTGAGCGGTGGCCACGCCGACGCGATCGGCAGCATCGCGTCCACCTGCGCGTCGATGCGTGATGTCGTGTGGGTCGCGCTCGTCGAGACCGGCCAGACTGCCTCCCCGAACGTGCGCGCACTGTTGCGCGACTATTGCTTCGACTACATCACGTTGCCCGCGTCGCATCAGCGGATCGCCGATACCGTCGGCCACGCGTACGGCATGGAATGCCTGTTCGCGCGCGATCGCGAACGGCTCGAATCGCAGGAGAACGGCATCGTCGGCACCTGCAGCGCGATGCTGCGGCTGTTCGATACAGTGCGGCGCTTCGCGCGCACCGACGCACCGGTGTTCGTGTTCGGCGAGACGGGAACCGGCAAGGAGCTGACGGCCGTCGCGATCCATCGTCATTCGGAACGGCGCAACGGCCCGTTCGTCGCGGTCAACTGCGGCGCGATTCCGCCACACCTGCTGCAATCGGAACTGTTCGGCTACGAGCGCGGCGCGTTTACTGGCGCGAACGCGCGCAAGATCGGCTACGTCGAGGCCGCGAACGGCGGCACGCTGCTGCTCGATGAAATCGGCGACCTGCCGCACGAGAGCCAGGCGAGCCTGCTGCGCTTCCTGCAGGAGCGCGCGATCCATCGTCTCGGCGGCAGCAATCCGGTGCCGGTCGACGTGCGGATCGTCTCCGCGACGCACGTCGACCTGCGCGAAGCGATGGAAGAAGGGCGGTTTCGCGCGGATCTGTTCCACCGGCTCTGCGTGATGCGCATCGACCAGCCGCCGCTGCGCGCGCGCGGCAAGGACATCGAACTGCTTGCGGACCACATGCTCGAGCGCTTTCGCGGCGACGCGCGCCATCGCGTGCGCGGCTTCTCGACGGACGCGATTACCGCGCTCTACAAGCATGACTGGCCGGGCAATGTGCGCGAACTGATCAACCGTGTGCGCCGCGCCGTCGTGATGACGGAAGGGCGCCTGATTACCGCACAGGACCTCGAACTCGAATATTGTCTCGACGCGGCGTCGCCGTCTGTCGCGGACATCCGCAAGTCGATCGAGCGCGAAGCGATCGAGACTGCGTTGCTGCGCACCCGCGGGCGCGTCGCGGCTTCCGCGCGCGAGCTCGGCGTGTCGCGCGCGACGCTCTATCGCTGGATGGAGGCGTACGGGATCGAGCGGCCGAGAGGGACCGGCTCGTCCGACTGACGCGCGCGGCCTGCGGCCGTGCGTGCCGTATCGGCCGCGTCAGACAGCCGGCGTCGCGCGCACGGTTCGCGCCGCGTTGACCGCGCGGATGTCGACCGTCGGCGGCGTGCCCGCGCCGGAATGTGCGCCCGCGTGTTCCAGCGGCACGAGCGCGACGCGTGCGGGCGTACCGGGCGCGAGATGGAACCAGTCGTCGCGCGGCACGAAGCCCGGCGCGTCGATCTGCACGTGACGCGCGACATGACGCGTGTCGATGTCGACGTGCCAGGTGTCGCCGGTGCGCGACACGCATGCCTCGATCCCGGGTTCGCGGCGCGCGAACACGGCCGGATGCGTGCGGGACGGAAAGTAGAACGCCTGTGACAGCAGCGTGCCGTCCTCGGAGCGCAGCGTCGCGACGACGGTGTCGTGCTCGCACGGCCCGAAGCGATACGCGTAGGTCCAGTCAAAGAAGCGGCCGAGCAATTCGGCCGAGCCGAGCCGCACCGCGTCGTGTGCGGCGATCCGGACCGGACCGCCGGCCCGCGCGACCGGCGTGCGGCCGTCGCGCAGCGCGAGCAGCTCGACGGCGGCCGACAGCGGCACCGCGCGTTCGTTGATCACGTGCACGTCGAGCCCGTTCAGACCTTCGTCGACCACCAGGACCTGCACCGGCTGAAGCACCTGGCGCAGCGCATACCACGCCGATTTCGGCCGATGCGCCGCATCGATCAAGCCCCATCCGGCGCCCGGCATCACGTCCTGGAACTGCCAGACGAGCGCGCCGGCGCAGCGCGAGCCGGCGCGCCGCCATTCGGAGAGGGTGTCCCGCATCAGGTCGGCAATCGCCGCGCGCGACAGCTCGAAATAGCGCGACGGGTCTTCGCGCCGCAAGTGCTCGGGCACCACCTCGTACAGCGTGCGCAGATAGTGGTCGCGAATGTCGTCAAAATCCCACGACGCGCCGGGGTCGCGCGGCACCGCCGCCTTCCAGCGCGGCTCGTGGACACCCGGCCAGCCGAGGTCGGCCAGCGTTGCATCGCACGGCACGTTCGCGAACGCGAGGCATTCGCTCGCGAAACGCACGTCGGCGCGGCGCGCGTCGCCGAGCGGGCGCAGATACGCGCCGACGCCGTAGTAGTGCGACACGCGCTCGCGCGGCGTGAACGGCAGCGTTCCGCCGCCGGGCGAATCGGGGACGTAGGGGACATCCGGCCGTCGGGCCGCCGCGTGGCCAGCGAGCCGGTCTGCCGTCAGTTCGAGGAAGCGCTGCTTTGGCCCGAGCCCCGACATCGCCGCCTGCTGCGCGATCTCGCTGCCGCCGCACAGCACCGCGAGCGACGGCGATGCCCGGTGCCGCGTGAGGAACTGTTCGGCTTCGCGGTCGACGGCGTCCGCGAACGCGCGATCGTCGAGCGCGTAGTCGAAGTTCGCGAACATGAAATCCTGCCAGACCAGCAGCCCGAGCCGGTCGCACCAGGCGTGGAATGCGTCGGCCTCGTAGGTCATCGTGCCGCCGACGCGAATCATGTTGAAGCCGGCGTCGCGCGCCTGCCCGAGCAGGCGGCCATAGGTCGCGTCGTCCGCGTGCAGCGCGAGCGGCGCGGCACTGCTCCAGCATGCACCGCGCGAGAACACCGGCACACCGTTCACGCGCAGCCCGAACCCGTTACCGTCGGCGCCGGTGTCCTGCTCGATCGTGCGGAAACCCGTCACGCCGAGCGGCCGCCGGTCGGCGCCGGTGTGCAGCGCGATCTCGTAGAGCACCGGCTCGCCGTGTGTGTGCGGCCACCAGCGGCGCACGTTGGGCACCGCGACGGTGGCGTGCAGGCGATCGGCGCCGCTGCGTTCGAGCGTCGCGTGGTGCTCGCCGCACGACAGCCGGGCCGCGAACGTGTCGGACAGCGGCGCGGCGAACGCGAGTTCCGCGTCGAGCCAACCGGTGTCGCCGTCGACGCGTGCATGCAGGTCGCAATGAACCAGAACGGGGCCGTCGGCCGGGTCGAGCACGTCGACGGGCCGCCACGGACCGGTCGGCACGCAGCGCGGAAACCAGCCCGGCATGTGTCCGAGCAGCGACGTGCGCACGGTGCGCAGCGTCGCCGGTTCCGCAAGCCGCGTGCGCCAGCGGGCGCGGCGCGGTGCGCGCGCGTCGCGCAGGTGCGGCGCGAGTGCGCGAAAGCAGACGGTCAACCGGTGTGTGCCGTCGAGCGACACGGGAACGTCGTGCGCGACGAACATGCTGTCCGAGTGCAGGATCGGCGTGTCGTCGAGCCAGGCGTCGGCGAGCGTCGCGAGGCCGTGAAACCGCAGCATGCGCGGTCCGTGTCCGTGCAGTTCGACGCGATACCAGTGGTCGCGCTCGTCGAGCGAAGCCGTATCGTCGGGCCGGCCGGCCAGCACGAGCGCCTGCGCGACCGTGCCGGGCACGGGCGCCGCGATCCAGCCGGCAGCGCCGGGGAGCTCGCGCGGCTCGCGCGCGGCGCCCGCCGCCGTTGCGAGCATCGACCACGCGAGCGCCGCGGGCGCGCGCGTCACCGCATCAGCGGCACGGGTGCCGCGTCGATGCGAACGGGGGTCGCGTGCTGCCGCGACGACGTGATCTGCCGTGCGCAGTCGACGAGATCGGAATAAGCCGCTTCGATCGCTTCGAGCGTCCCGTCGCCGCGTTCTTCCTTGCCGCGCGCGCAGGCCCGCGCGAGCCGGAATTCCAGCACCATCGCCTCGGACGCAATGCGATCGCACGCGGTGCGGAGTTCGGCGAACGGGCCGACGCAGCCGCTTGCCTGCAGCCAGCGCGTGTAGTGGCCGAACAGTTCGAAGTTCGCGCCGAGTTGCCGTACCGAATTGAACGAGTACGCGTGGAAGCGTTCGAGCGGTGAATCGGCGAGCGATTTCGCATCGATCTGCAACTGGCGCCGGAACGCCGAGACCGGATTGACGACCGGCAGGCGCCGCAAGTGATGCTGCAGCGCGGCGAGCGACGCTTCGCACAGCGCGCGCTCGTCGAGCGGCGCGAAACGTCGCTTCGCGCACTCCACATAGGGCGGCAGCGGCATCGGCGAGCTGCCGCCGACGAGGCCGTCGTAGTCGAAATCCTCGGCCACGTAATAGCTGCTGTTGTGGAAGTAGCCGATCTGGTGTCGTACCCGATCGATCGCGTCGATGCCGATCGTCGTCTTCGTATGTTGTGTGCGGTAGCTGCTGCCGCGCGTGTCGGGCAGGTACCACGCGTCGACCTCGACGATCATCAGGTGACCGCGCGCGACCTGCGTCTCGATGTGCTGGTCGAGCGATTCGTAGATCGAGTGTTCCTGCACGACGATTCCGTAGAGCCGCTCCAGTTCGTCGTGCGGAAACTTGAAGAACGTGAACTGGTCGCCCTCGAAATCGAGCGCGATCGTAAACGGCAGCGCCGCATACGGATTGAGGCCCCACCACCTGAGCACCTCGAGCCACATGTCGACGTAACAGTTGGTCTGTTTCCAGACCATTTCCTGGCTGTGCAGCGGGTGTGGCCGGTAGTGGCGTGCGCGGTGGCGCACGTCGTCGAACGACACGTCCTCGCCGTCGCGGGACACGAAGTTCATCGCGTGCTCCACAGCACGTCGCGGACTTCGCGCGGCCACGCGTCGATGTCGAGGCCGTGGTGGCGGAACAGCGCGAGCGTCAGCCGTTCGAGGCCGAAGCCGACGCAGCCCGTGTGCGCGACGTCGCCCGTCGCGGTGCGGATGTCCCACAGCAGCCCGAAGTGATCCATGTGGTAGTTGAAGCTCAGGCACGCGGTCTGCCGGTCGTCGTGCTCGATCGGGATCAGCAGCTCGAACTTCAGGTTCTGCTCGCGCTGGCTGTTCGCGACGATCTTGCCGCCGCGCCCGAAGAACGGATCGTTCGCGAGATCGATCGTGTTCGGCAGGCGCAGCGCGTCGATCATCCGCGTGCCGCGCTCCATCCAGGTCTCGCGGAACGCGACGATTTGCTCGGGCGTGCCGATCCGGACGTACTCGCGCATCCGGAACAGCTGCATGCGGGTCGGGTCGAGCGACGGCTCGTGACGGAAGCAGTACGAGAACACGTCGACGATCCGGCCGTCGCCGGGCAGCGCACCCGCGCGCGCGACGACCGGGTAGACCGGATAGCAGGCGGCCGGCGTCATCACGACGTAGGTCGGCTTCTGGTCCTCGGTCCAGTCCTCGCCGCGGTCGAGGCACTGCAGCAGGCGCTGGTGGCGCCGTTCGTCGCCGCCGAACGCATGCACGCTGCCCGCGAGCTGCGGGAAGCTCTTCATGTATTCGCTGCGCTCGAACTCGGTCCGGCTCATCGCCGGCGGGAACCGCAGCACGTCGGCCTGCTGGTCGGCACCGAGCCGCGTGACGAAGGCATCGAGCGCTTCCACGACGCGCTCGAACCGCTCGCTGCGGCCGAACAGGCCCTGGATGCCGGTCGACACCAGCAGGCCCGCATCGATCAGCGCGTCGCGCAGCGGATTGACGCCCGCGCGGTCGAGCGGCGCGTCGGACGGCGCGGGGGCGGTGGAAGCGGTGGAAGGCACGGGCAGGCGATCGTTCACGAGTGTTTCTCCAGCGTCGCGGGACGCAGTGCGAGCAGCAGGCTCGAGGTATTGGCGGCGATGCGGTCGTTGCTGATCATCAGCGGCGCCGCGTGCAGGTCGCGAAGGTGGCGGCCGATGCTGAACGGCGTGCCGTGCTTGTAGCCGGCCATCCCGCAGATCATCATCGCCTGCTGCACGACCTCGAGCGCCGTCGACGACACATAGGTCTTCAGTGTGTTGATTTCGGCGGCCCAGGCCATGCCGGCCGACCACGAACGGGACGACGCGCGCGCGTACAGGCGCAGCACGTTGTCGACGCGTGCCTGCATCGCCTGCATCAGCGCGAGCGATTCGGCGATGCGTCGCGACGCCGGCGACGGCGCACCATCGCTCTGGCGTGCCTGCGCGCGGAAGAACTGATGTGCACGATGGAATGCGTCACCGGCGACCCCGATCCATACCGCGGCCCACAGGATGTGCGAAACCGGCACCATCGTCTGTTCGGCGATCTGCGCGAACGGCACCGGCAGGCATTGCACGGTCGCGCCCTGCGCGTCGAGCACGAAGCCGTTGCTGCACGTGCCGCGCATGCCCAGCGTGTCCCATTCGCCGCGGCGCGTGAGCGTATAGCCGTCGCGCAGCAGCGTGACGAGCACCTGCTCGGACGCGGGCGCGTCGGCGTCGCGGCGCGCGGTCGCGAGGATGCCGTCCGCGTAGTCGCCGTACGAGATCGTCGGTGCGGCCTTGTGCAGCCGGAATTCGCCGCCGTTGCTTTCGAGCGCGCACTGGCTCGCACGCAGGTTGCCGCCGACGCCGTCTTCCGACGTCGCCGACGCGAGCAGCCACTGGTGCCGCACGAGCTGCTGCAGGAACAGCCGGTGCCAGCCCTGGTCGGCCGCGTGATCGACGATGCAGGCAACCTGGATCTGGTGCATCGCGAACACCATTGCCGACGACGCACAGGCCTGGCCGAGGATCGAGCATGCGGAGACGACGTCCGCGAGTGACGCGCCGGCGCCGCCGAGCGGGGTCGGGACCATCGCGCCAAGCAGGCGGCGTGCCCGCATCGCCTCGATCGCCTCGACGGGGCAGCGCGCGTCGCGATCGACCGCGTCCGCGTGCTGCGCGGCGATCTGGGCGACGGCGTGCGCGGCCTCGTCGAGCCGATGCGCTTCGCCGTCGGCCGCGAGTTCGGGAAGCAGCGTGCTCATGCCGAATGCTCGGCGCGTTGCAGGGTGGCGATCGTGTCCGCGAGCGCGTCGATGCTGCGGAACAGGTTGCGGTTCAGCATCTCGTCGGGAATCTCGATGTTGAACTGCTTCTCGATCGCGAGCATCAGCTGGATCGTGTCGAGCGACGAGAGGCCTGCTTCGTAAAGGTCGTCCCCGTCACCGATCGAATCGATCGCTGCTTCGAGATGGGCGACGTGCTTGAGGATGGTTCTGATTGCGTTTTTCACGTGCTGCTCCGGCATGCGTGGTGTCGTCCGCTCGGGCGAACGCGCGCAGCGCGCTGACGTCCCCCCGGCAGTCCGGCATCAGTAGACCATTCGCAGGCACGGCGTTCTGTTCGCCACCCTACAATCTGCTGACCCCGGTCGCACGCGCACGCCGACCTGCCGCGCGAATCACGCACGCGCCGCGGCCGTCACGCCCGAGTCTGTCGCCAGGATGCGCTTCATCTCGTCGCGCACGATCGCGCGGCAGCCGCACGACAGCTTCTCGAGGCCGCCGAGATCGGCCAGCTCGATCGAACTCCGGTACTGGCGGATCAGGCCGAGCTTCTGGATTTCCCCGGCCGCATCCGTGACCGTTTCGCGCCGTACGCCGAGCATCTGCGCGAGCATGCTGTGGGTGACCTGGATCTCGATGCTGCGCGAACGATCGTACGCGAGCAGGAACCATCTGCATAACTGATGTTTGAGCACGTGATGACGACTGCAGAAGGTGATCTGCGATACCTGCGCCATCAGCAGCCGCACGCTGACGAACACCAGATGGCGAATGACGGGTGACGCGTCGAAGGCCGTGGCGAATATGCGCCGGTCGAGCCGATAGACGAAGCCGTCGCGGCATGCGATGGCGCGGCAGGGCATCCGGCCGCTGCCGCCGATCACGTCGTCGCACACGATGCTCTCGCTGCCGATCTGCGCGACTTCCAGCGTCATGCCGGCGGACGACACGTACTGCAGCGAAATCGCGGTCGTGACGGGCAGGTAGACGGCGGCCAGCATTTCGCCGGGTTCGCACAGCACTTGCCCGGATTTCAGGTGAACGAGTTGCAGGTTGGCGATCAGCATCGCGCGTTGGTCGCGGTCGAGGGCCGCGAGAAACCGGTTGGCGTCGAAGCTGTGGGAAAGCTCGATCATGCCGGTCGCGTGGGCGACGGCGTCATTGGCCTGGTGGGTCACGGCGCATCCTCGTAGGGTGGCGATCGCACATCGCGCGACGCGCGTGCGGATTCGTGGTCGTCGGAATTCGTATGCCGATGGCGGGAAACAGGCTAGCACGCAATTGAATTTTAATAATCTCGCATTACGTCACTTCACAAAGTTTGACGATCGGGTGTGAATGAAAACGTTATGTGAATTTGAAGTTCCGGTTTTTTTGTGAATTAAGAACCATGAATGGATTGTGGGGGCGATGATTGGACGTCGATCGGGAATCAATCGGGCGACGCTGATCATCGTGCCGGAAAAATATAGAAGACATTGAACATTATTTGACAATCGAGATATTGAATTTTTATTTATCAATAAAATCAATGTGTTGCATGAGATGTGTGCGGTCGACTACAAATCTGAAAATTAACCTCGCGATTCAGATTTGAGACAGTTCCAAGCGACCATTCGGGATGCGGGGCGCGCGCTGGACGTAATGTGGGACGTCACGGAAACGATTGAAAACAAGTCGTAAGTATTTGAACGATAAGACTGCGCGCGTCGGCGTGGACGGTGCTGCGCGGCATGCGGGCATTGATCTGGTGAATCCCTCGCTGTGACCGCTGCGCCGGGGTGTCCGGAAATGAGACGCTTTTTTCCGTTTTGCGGCCGGTTATTCGGTGATCTAAATCGGATGTGGTTCACATATTAAGGATGAGCGGGTATTGGCACGTAAATCGCTTGTTCGTGCCGGCGTGTCGAAACGGGACGACCGATTCGATCCGGCGGCGAGCAGCCGAAGGTCGATCGGATTCAGGGTTGTGGCCGCAACCCGCGTTGTCGTCCGGATGCGCATCGCGATAACGAGTTCCGCTGACGCGGCTGCACGCGGCAGGGACGATAAAAGGGATACAGACATGCTTCATCTTCACTCGAGCTACTCGGCGAATGCCATCCTCGCTGCCCTCCCGGAGGACAGCATCCGTGCGATCGCACCGCACCTCGAGCTGGTCAGGATCAAGGCTGGCATGCTCGACAGGGTCGGCGAACCGATGCGTCATCTGCACTTCCCGACGACCGCCATGATGTCGGTGCAGCACCTCATGGAGGATGGTGCGATGGTCGAGGTGGCGGTGGTCGGCCGCGAAGGCGTGGTTGGCCTCGCGACGCTGGTCGGCGGCGCCGCGGTGTCGAACCGGGTCGAAGTCCGCATCGGCGGGACGGCCTATCGCGTACCGACCTGCGTGATGCGCTCGGAATTCGAACGATCGCCCGCGACTTACCGGCTGCTGCTGAACTGCTGCCAGGCGACCATGGCGCAGATCTCGCGCAGCGCGCTGTGCAACCGGCATCACTCGGTCAGCGACCAGTTGAGCCGCTGGCTGCTGCTCGCGCATGACCGGATCGACGGCGACGAGCTGGCCGTCACGCAGCAGACGATCGCCAACATGCTCGGCGTGCGCCGCGAGGGCGTGACGGAAGCGGCCGGCCATCTGCAGGACGCCGGGTTGATCCGGCAGCGCCGCGGCCGCATCACCGTGCTCGATCGCGACGGTCTCGAACGGCAGGCGTGCGAATGCTACGACCTGATTCGCGCGGACTATCGCCGGCTGCTCGGTTCGCGCGAGGTCGCGAGGCCGATGCCGGTGCGGCCGCGGCTGCCGGAGATGCATGGCGGGTTCCCCGCGCACGGTGCGTGACGATGCATGCGATGTCGGGTGGAACGAATGCGATGCGACGTGCCGCGCTTGCCGCGACTGACGCCGCGCTCGTGCTGGCGGGCGCGCTCGCGGCACAGGCCGCGATGGGGCTCGCGTGGCATCAATTGTCCGATGCGCAGCGCGGCGCGATCGCATTGCTGTGCGTGCTGACCGTCGCGCTGTTGCCGCGCAGCGCGCGCGTGGTGCGTGGCCGTGCGTCGACGCACGGCGGCGGACCGGCGTTGACGCGCACGGTGGTGGCCGTCATGTGCGCGAGCACGCTGACGGTGGCCGGCACGATGTCGATCATGAACCGCGGCGGCACGGTCACGACGCGCTGGATCGCGCGCACGGTGCTGTCCGGCGATGCGGCGCTGCTGCTCGGCAGGCTGGCGTGGTGCGCGCTCGCGCTGTCGCGCGGCGACCTGCGCGCGCAGCAGCGGCGGGTCGCCGTCGTCGGCGCGACCGCGTACGGACGCGTGGCGATCGAACGGATGCAGCTCGAGCCGGGTGGCGCGTTCGCGGCTGCCTGCGTATTCGACGACGCCGCGCCGGCCGCGGCCGCGGCGGATGGCATCGGCGGCGTGCCGGTGATCGACGATTGGGGCGCGCTGCGGCGCATGATTCGCGGCGGCGAGATCGATGAAGTATGGCTCACGCTGCCGATGTCGCACGAGTGGCGCATCCAGCGCATCGTGCGCGAGTTGCGCGACGAGTTCGTCGAGCTGCGGCTGTTGCCGGACGTGCGGCAGATGGCGGTCGTCGAGCGTTCGGCGACCGACGTGCTCGGCATGCCGGCGATCAACCTCGCGACCACGCCGCGCTCCGCGCCGGAGCTATGGGCGAAGTTCGCGTTCGACCGGCTGTTCGCGGTCGTCGTGCTGATCCCGCTGCTGCCGCTGCTGACGGTGCTGGCGATCGCGGTGAAGCTGTCGTCGCCGGGGCCCGTCTTGTTCAGGCAGCGCCGCAAGGGCGCCGACGGGCGCGAGTTCCAGATCCTCAAGTTCAGGACGATGCGCGCGCATCGCGCACAGCCGGGCGTCGTGCGGCAGGCCTCGCGCAACGATGCGCGCATCACGCCGGTCGGTGCGTTCCTGCGGCGCACGTCGCTCGACGAGCTGCCGCAGTTCTTCAACGTGCTGTTCGGCCAGATGTCGGTGGTCGGGCCACGTCCCCATGCGATCGAGCATGACGACTTCTATCGGCAACTGATCGACTGCTACATGTATCGCTATCGCGTGCGGCCGGGGATCACGGGCTGGGCGCAGGTGAACGGTTATCGCGGCGAGACGCGCAAGGTCGAGGCGATGGCCGCGCGCGTGAAGTTCGACCTGTTCTACATGCAGAACTGGAGCTTCTGGTTCGACATGAAGATCATCCTGATGACGATCGTGCGTGGCTTCATCGGCCGCAACGCATTTTAATGATTAGGAAAACGAAGTATGGCGAGCCGGCGTTTGAAAGGAGCCGGACGCTCGAAACGAATCCGATGCAATTCGCGACGACGGTTCCGATACCGTGCTTCAGCTATCCGCCGGCGGCTGTCCGGCCGCCGGCAACGCAGCGGGCGTGACGGCGGGGTGGACGTCGGGCGCGGCTTGCGCGCTCGAGGGCTGCACGGCGTGCTGGATCGTCGGCACGACCATCGTCGGGAACAGGGCCGCAAGGGCCACCCAGATCACGACGCCGAACACCATGACGTTCTCCCGGAAAGCGGCGAACCTGCCGCACATGGTTTCAATCTATGACGCAACTTTGTGCAGGGGATTGATCGACCTCAACGGCGGCTGCGTCAGACGAAAGCCGGCTGCGTCGCGCTTTCGCGTCCGTCCCCCGTTTTCGCGCGCCCGGTGCGGCCGCTGAAGCCGGTCAACACATGCGTGTTCAATGGGTTTATGCTGCGTCGAATGCGTCCGGCGCTTCTTGCGTCCGGGCGAGCATCCGGGCGTGGCGGGCCGGCTGTGCCGACCCGCCACGCACCGGCGCGACACCCGCGCGCCGCATGCCTCATTGCGTGGGAACCCGGAACAGGAGAGACGGCGATGGCGCTCGACCAACAGCAACGGCAGACGCTGCAGCGGCGGCTGACTGACAGCGAGCAGGCGCTGCGCGCGGATATCCGCACGAGCGAGGACCAGCGCGCGTCGGAGTCCTATGCCGATCTCGCCGGCGCCGCGCCGGACGAGGGTGACGAGGCGAACGCCGATCTGTTCGTCGACATGGATCACGCATTGATCGGAATGAAGCTGGCCGAACTGAGGGCGATCGGGCGCGCGCAGCAGCGCATGCGCGACGGCAGCTACGGCGAGTGCATCGATTGCGATGCGCCGGTCGGCTACGAGCGGCTGCTCGCACGGCCGAGCGCCGAGCGCTGCACGCATTGCCAGTCGATATACGAGCGTCGCTACGCAACGACGCCGCGCGCATCGCTCTGACGTCGGCGCCGGGGCCGCGCCACCGGCACGGCCCGACAGCGCGACGCGGGTAGTCGGCGCAGGATGACCAACGGGCGCCTGTCGCCGTCGACATGCGGTGCCGGGCGGGCAGACGCCGTCGCGCCAGCGCACGGCGCCATCCACGTGGAAGGGAGCCACGCCGATCATGCCGATCCACAATGCCGAGTGCGCGGCCGTGTTCGCCGAAATCGCCGACATGCTTGAGATCCAGGGCGCCAACCCGTTCCGGGTGCGCGCATATCGCAACGCCGCCCGTACCATTGCCGACTACGGGCGCGATATTCCCGCGATGATCGCGAGCGGCGGCGATCCCGGCCAGATTCCGTCGATCGGAACCGATCTCGCGTCGAAGCTGCGCGAGATCGCCGCCACCGGAACCTGCGAACTGCAGCAAACGCTGCGCCACGCATTGCCGGGTGCGATCGTCGAACTGCTCGACGTGCCGGGGCTCGGCGCGAAACGCGTGAAGGCGCTGCACGATGCACTGCACGTCGATTCGCTCGAGCAGCTCCGCGCCGAAGCGAAGAGTGGGCACGTGCGGGCGCTGCCGGGATTCGGCGCGAGAACCGAAGCGCATCTGCTCGATGCGATCGACGACCGCCTGCAGCGTGAGCCGCAGCGCTTCCTGTTGCCGGACGCCGCGCGATCGCTGCTGCCGTTGCTCGAACGGCTGCGTGAGGTCGCTGGTGTCGGCGAAGCGGTGCCGGCCGGGAGCTTTCGCCGCTGCCGCGAGACGGTGGGCGATCTCGACATCCTCGTCACCGCGAAGGATCCGGCCGCGGTGGCCGACGCGTTCGTCGCGTACGACGAGGTCGCGCGCGTGCTCGCGAACGGCAAGACGCGCTCGAGCGTCGTGCTCGGCAACGGGCTGCAGGTCGACCTGCGGGTGGTCGACGCCGACGCGTTCGGCGCGGCGCTCGTCTATTTCACGGGCTCGAAGGCGCACAACATCACGTTGCGCCGGATCGCGCAGGCCGGCGGGCTGAAGATCAACGAATACGGCGTGTTCCGCGGCGACGAGCGGATCGCGGGCGCGACGGAGGCATCCGTCTACGAGGCGATCGGCTTGCACTGGGTGCCGCCCGAACTGCGCGAGGATCGCGGCGAGATCGACGCGTCGCGCGCCGGCACGCTGCCGGCCCTGGTCGAACGCAAGCACGTTCATGGCGACCTGCACGCGCATACCGACGCGTCGGCCGGTCGCGACAGCCTGCGCGCGATGGTGGACGCGGCACGCGCGCGGGGGCTCGCGTACCTGGCCGTCACGGACCGGATGCCGGAGGCAGGCGGCACCGACTGGCTCGTGCGGCAGATCGACGAGATCGACCGCATCAATGCATCGTTTGACAATTTCGTGCTGCTGAAGGGCGTCGAGGCCGGCATTCGCGCGGACGGCAGCCTCGATGTGCCTGACGAGGTGCTCGGCCGGCTCGACCTCGTCGTCGGCGCGGTGCGCGACGGCTTCGACCTGCCGGGCGATGCGCAGACCGAACGGATGCTGCGCGCGATGGACCATCCGTATTTCACGATCCTTGCGCATCCGACCGGCCGGCTGCTCGGCACACGCGACGCATGCGAACTCGACGTGCCGCGCGTGATTGCCCGGGCCGCCGCGCGCCACTGCTTCGTCGAACTCGACGGCGACCCGCGACGGCTCGACCTGCCGGACGTCTGGTGCCGCGCGGCCGCGAAGGCCGGCGTCGCGGTGGCGATCGGCTCGGACGCGCAGTGCGCGAGCGACCTCGACCACCTGACATACGGCATCGGCCAGGCGCGGCGCGGCTGGCTGACGCGGCACGACGTGCTGAACACGCGCACGCTCGCGCAACTGCGGCCGTTGCTCGCGCGCACGATGGGCGCGAGCGGCGCGCCGAAGCGCGGCCGACCGAAGGGGGCGTGACGGCACCCGGCGACGCGCTGCCGAGGCGCTGTGCGGCGGCGTCAGGTCAGCACGTCTTCGGCCGGTACGTACGGCAGGCCGAGCGCCAGCGCGACGGCTTCATACGTGATGTGCCCGTCGCATACGTTCAACCCCGCGCGCAGATGCGGATCGTCGGCCATCGCACGTTTCCAGCCCTTGTCGGCGAGCGCGAGCGCATGCCCGAGCGTCGCGTTGTTCAATGCGAACGTCGACGTGCGCGCGACCGCGCCGGGCATGTTCGCGACGCAGTAGTGCACGACGCCGTCGACGACAAAGGTCGGCTGCGCGTGGGTCGTCGCATGCGATGTCTCGAAGCAGCCACCCTGGTCGATCGCGACGTCGACGACGACGGCGCCCGTGCGCATCGTCGCGATCATGTCGCGCGTGACGAGCCGCGGCGCCGACGCGCCGGGCACGAGCACGGCGCCGATCACGACATCGGCGTCGCGCACGGCTTCGCCGACCGTGTGCGCGTTCGAGCAGACGGTCGCGATCCGGTTCGCGAACACCAGGTCGAGCTGGCGCAGCCGGCCCACGTTGGTGTCGAGCACCGTGACGCGCGCGCCGAGACCGACCGCCATCTGCAGCGCGCCGGTCCCCACGACGCCCGCGCCGAGCACGACGACGTGCGCGGCCGGCACGCCGGGCACGCCGGCCATCAGCAGGCCGCGGCCGCCGCGCGGGCTTTCGAGGTGCGTCGCCGCAACCTGGATCGACATGCGTCCGGCAACTTCGCTCATCGGCGCGAGCAGCGGCAAGCCGCCGCCGGCGCCCGTCACGGTTTCATAGGCGATGCAGACCGCGCCTGACTTCACGAGCGCGGCCGCCTGCTCGGGATCGGGCGCGAGGTGCAGGTAGGTATAGAGGATCTGCCCGCGCCGCAGCATCGCGCACTCGGTCGACTGCGGCTCCTTGACCTTGATGATCATGTCGGCGCGCGCGAAGATCTCGCTCGCGTCGTCGCACAGTGCCGCGCCGGCGGCCGTGTAGTCGTCGTCGAGCAGACCGATCGCGGTGCCCGCGCCGCGCTGCACCAGCACGCGGTGGCCATGCCGCGTGAGTTCGTGTGCGCCGGCCGGCGTGAGCCCGACGCGGTATTCGTGATTCTTGATCTCCTTCGGCACACCGATCAGCATGAGTCGTCTCCATGGGTATTCGTCATCGTTGTCGTGCATGCGCGCGCTGCGATCGTCCGACCGTGCGTGCCGGCGAACGGCACGTGCGCGCCGGTTGCACGTGCACGTATCGATGGCCGTATCGGAATAAAAGGGTAGCGATGCGCGGAGGGAAGTCAAGCGGCGGCCGCGCGCGACGGGCGCGGGCACTGCACCGCAGCATGCGCGATGGCGCATTGCGACCGGACGTCGCAATGCATGTGGCGCGCGGTTTGGGTATCGTCTTGCGTGGCGCGAAACGGGGCCGCGCGCCGGAATCGTTCCGGCAAGACCACGACACGACAACATAACGAGACAAGGAATCTTACCGACATGACCGGCGCGTATTTCAGCGTGCCGACGCTTTGCGCGATCGCACTCGTTCACGTCTACTGGGCGTTCGGCGGGCGGCGCGGCAAGCGTGCGGCCATTCCGGAGCAGAACGGCGTGCCGCTGTTGCGGCCGACCAGGTGCGGCACGCTCGGCGTCGCCGCGGCACTGCTGGCCGGTGCATGTGCGGTGGCGTCGCGCGCCGGCTGGCTGTGGCCGAACCTGTATCCGGCCGCCATCGCGTTCGTGGTCGTTGCGCTCGCATTGATCTTCGCGGTGCGGGCGGTCGGTGATTTCCGCTACGTCGGCTTCTTCAAGCGGGTTCGCGGGTCGCGCTTCGCGCGAATGGACAGCCTGTGCTACTCGCCACTGTGCGCGGCGCTGGCGATATCGATCGCCTCGATGCTGTGGCCGGGCTGAGCGGCAAGCGGGATCCGGCCAGCCGCAGCGCCGGGAGCGGCTCCGGTGCGCGCGTCGCGATGCCGTGACGTAAAGCCCCGACCGGGGCGGCGCGCGGGACGGGACGCTCGCGACGGCAGCGCGAATCCGGGGCGGACGAGCGGCCGCCCCGTGGACCGACGACGCACACGCGCCGCGGCTCTTGCGTATTCCGGGGTGACGCTTTTCCGATTATTGCGGTTTCCGATGCAATGAATTGCATTGAACCCTTTGGAAATGGAACCGGTTCCATCTATAATTCGCGGCACTCGTCGCCAGGCCCCCGAATGAGGGTCGTGCACGTTGCGCTTGCCGTCGGCTGGCGCGGCGTCTAAGTTGAATCAGGGCCATGGCAGTGCTGGGCAGGTGCGGGCCGAAAGGCTGCATTTGTCTGACGATCAGACCCGCGAAGAGGTTGAGCCGCGCAGCGCCGGAACCGGCGCGACCACGGCTGCATGACGGCGCCGGCGCGCAGTGCGCGGCCGGCGCCCGCATCGAGAGTGCTCGCAATACCGCTAGAACAGGACGGCCGGCCGCGTGCGGCATGGCTATCGTGCCGGCCACGCCGCGTCCGGAATGCGCGTGCCCGATCACGCTCCCCAACGATCAACATCCGACCATGTCCACGCCACCCGACAAACCCAATTCGCGTCGCCGCTTCCTGCGCACGTCGGTCGCGCTCGTGCCGATCGCGACGGTCGCCGGTTGCGACCTGCGCTCGTCGTCATCGTCCGCCACCACGGCCGGCAATGCCTCCACCGCGTCGGCCGGCGCCGAACGCGCGCCGTACAAGCCGACCTTCTTCGATGCGAAGGAGTGGGCGTTCGTCCAGGCCGCCGTCGACCGGTTGATCCCGGCCGACGCCGAAGGCCCCGGCGCGCTCGAATCCGGCGTGCCCGAATTCATCGACCGCCAGATGGAAACCCCGTACGCGCATGGCGCGACGTGGTACATGCAGGGGCCGTTCCAGCAGGGCGTGCCCGAGCTGGGCTACCAGCTCAAGCTGGTGCCGCGCGACATCTACCGGCTCGGCATCGCGGCGGTCAACCGCTATTGCGAAAAGGCCCACGGCAAGGCATTCGCCGATCTCGACGCGCCGACCCGCGACACCGTGCTCGGCGCGCTGGAGAAAGGCGCCGCGCAGATCGACGACGTGCCGGACGGCGTGTTCTTCGGCCAGTTGCTGCAGAACACGCGCGAAGGCTATTTCTGCGATCCGGTGCATGGCGGCAATCACGACATGGCCGCGTGGAAGATGATCGGCTTTCCGGGCGCGCGCGCCGACTTCATGGATTTCGTCAACCAGAACGGCAAGCCCTATCCGTATGGCCCCGTCTCGATCAACGGGGAGCGCACCTGATGGCCGCAGAAAAGAAGCCGCATGTCGATGCGGTAATCGTCGGCTTCGGCTGGACCGGCGCGATTCTCGCGAAGGAACTGACCGAAGCGGGCTTGAACGTCGTCGCGCTCGAGCGCGGCGAGTATCGCGACACCTATCCGGACGGCGCGTATCCGAACACGATCGACGAGCTGACCTACAACATCCGCAAGAAGCTGTTCCTCGACCTGTCGAAGACGACCGTGTCGATCCGCCACGGCGTGCAGGACACCGCGCTGCCGTACCGGCAGCTCGCGGCGTTCCTGCCGGGCGAGGGTGTCGGCGGCGCGGGGCTGCACTGGTCGGGCGTGCACTTCCGGATCACGCCGGAAGAGCTGCGCCTGCGCAGCCACTACGAAGAGCGCTACGGCAAGAAGTTCATCCCCGCAGGGATGACGATCCAGGACACGGGCGTCACGTACGACGAGCTCGAGCCGTATTTCGACTTCGCGGAGAAGGTGTTCGGCACGTCGGGCCAGGCGTACAAGGTCGGCGGCAAGGTGGTCGGCGACGGCAACGTGTTCGAGGCGAACCGCAGCGACAACTTCCCGCTGCCCGCGCAGCTCAATACGTATTCGGCGCAGCGCTTCTCCGATGCCGCGAAGTCGCTCGGGCTGCATCCGTACCGGCTGCCGTCGGCGAACACGTCGGGGCCGTACACGAACCCGTACGGCGTGCAGATGGGGCCGTGCAACTTCTGCGGCTACTGCAGCGGCTACGCGTGCTACATGTACTCGAAGGCGTCGCCGAACCTGAACATCCTGCCCGCGCTGAAGCAGGTGCCGAACTTCGAGCTGCGCTCGAAGTGCCACGTGCTGCGCGTGGACCTCGACGACACGAAGAAGCGCGCGACGGGCGTCACCTACGTCGACCCGGCCGGCCGTGAAGTGCACCAGCCGGCCGATCTCGTGATCGTCGCCGCGTTCCAGTATCACAACGTGCACCTGCTGCTGCTGTCGGGCATCGGCAAGCCTTACGACCCGATCTCGGGCGAAGGCGTGGTGGGCCGCAATTTCGCGTACCAGAACCTGTCGACGATCAAGGCGTTCTTCGACAAGGACACGTATACGAACCCGTTCATCGGCGCGGGCGGCAACGGCGTCGCGGTGGACGACTTCAACGCGGACAACTTCGACCACGGCCCGCTCGGCTTCGTCGGCGGCTCGCCGCTGTGGGTGAACCAGGCCGGCGTGAAGCCGATCAGCGGCATCGCGACGCCGCCGGGCACACCGCAGTGGGGCTCGGCGTGGAAGAAGGCCGTGAAGGACAACTACGCGCACACGATCTCGATGGACGCGCACGGCACGAACATGTCATATCGCGACGTATACCTCGACCTCGATCCGACCTATCGCGATTCGTACGGCCAGCCGCTGCTGCGGATGACGTTCGACTGGAAGGACAACGACATCAAGATGGCGCAGTACGTGACCGGGCAGATGAAGAAGATCGCGGAGGCGATGGGGCCGAAGGCGATCGGCGTGTCGACGCGCGAGTTCGGCAAGCACTTCGATTCGCGTGCGTACCAGACGACTCACCTGGTCGGCGGCGCGATCATGGGCACCGATCCGAAGACGAGCGTGCTGAACCGCTACCTGCAGTGCTGGGACGTGCACAACGTGTTCGTGATGGGCGCGTCGGCGCTGCCGCAGGGCATCGGCTACAACCCGACCGGGATCATCGCGGCGCTGGCCTACTGGTCGGCACGTGCGATCCGCGAGCAATACCTGAAAAATCCCGCCCCGCTGGTGACCGTATGAAGAGGACAGTGAACCCCCACAACGCCGCGCGCCGTCTTTCCCCATTGCGGCGCGCACTGGCGACCGGTGCGGCATGGGCCGCGTTCGGCTTCGCGGGCACGGCGGCGTTCGCGCAACCGGCAGCGCCCGCGGCGGTGTCCGCCGCGGCTGCTGCACCCGTCGCCCAATCCGCCGACGCGAACCTGATCAAGCGAGGCGAATACCTTGCGCGGGCAGGCGACTGCATCGCGTGCCACACCGCGAGCGGCGGCAAGCCGTTCGCGGGCGGCCTGAAGTTCGACACGCCGATCGGCGGCATCTACTCGACGAACATCACGCCGGACCCGAAGACGGGCCTCGGCGGCTGGACGTATGAGGACTTCACCCGCGCGGTGCGCGAGGGCGTGCGCAAGAACGGCGACACGATGTATCCGGCGATGCCGTTCCCGTCGTATTCGCGGCTGACCGACGACGACATGAAGGCGCTGTACGCGTACTTCATGCACGGCGTCGCGCCGGTCGAGCACGAGAACCGCAAGGTGGACATCGTGTGGCCGCTGTCGATGCGCTGGCCGCTGACGTTCTGGCGCATGCTGTTCGCACCGTCGCCGAAGCCGTTCGACGCGGCACCGTACACCGATCCGGTGGTCGCGCGCGGCGCGTATCTCGTGCAGGGTCTCGGCCATTGCGGCGCGTGCCACACGCCGCGCGCGGTGACGATGCAGGAGCGCGCGCTGACCGACGCGGGCGGCCTCGACTTCCTGGCCGGCGGCGCGGCGATCGACGGCTGGGTGCCGACCAGCCTGCGCGGCGAGCCGCGCACCGGGTTCGGCACGTGGAACGAAACCGAGATCGTGCAGTTCCTGAAGACCGGCCGCACGCTGCGCACGGCCGCGTTCGGCGGGATGACGGACGTGGTCGGCCACAGCATGCAGCACATGAGCGACGACGATCTCACGGCGATCGCACGCTACCTGAAGACGCTGCCGCCAAAGGTGCAGGGCGAGACACCGTACGCGTACGACGCGACGGCCGCGCACGCGCTGCAGACCGGCGACGCGAGCAAGCCGGGCGCGGCGGTCTATCGCGACAACTGCATGGCCTGCCACCGTAGCGACGGCCACGGCTACACGCGGGTGTTCCCGGCGCTCGCCGGCAACCCGGTCCTGCAGGGCGACGATCCGACTTCGGTGATCCACGTCGTGCTGTCGGGCAGCGCGCTGAAGGGCACGCACACCGCGCCGTCGACCTTCACGATGCCGCCGTTCGGCTGGCGCCTGTCGGACCAGGAAGTCGCGGACGTGTCGAACTTCGTGCGCACGAGCTGGGGCAATACGGGCGCGGCGATCACGGCCGCGCAGGTCGCGAAGGTGCGCAAGAGCGTGCCGTCGACGCGGCCGGAGCCGCCGCCGGGCGCGCGGTTCCCGCAAGCGTCGCGCTGACCCACGCGGCGGGGCATCCGGCCCCGCCCACCTGCTCCGCCTCGCGGCGCCGGTCGGCCCGCGGGGCGCGTTCCGCCCGACCGAGGTTGCACCCCGCAATGGCGCGCCACCCGCGTGAATTTTTCGCGGTGGCGCGCCATTTTTTCGCCTCATCCCTTATCCTTCCATTCTTGAACCTTACTAAATCGTTACAAGAACTCGGGAGGGGGGATGCCTCATGACGTCAGCCTGATTGCGTTGCTCGCGGCCGGTTTCGGTCTCGCGATGATCTTCGGTTACTTCGCGTCGCTGCTGAAAATGCCGCCGCTCGTCGGCTATCTGCTCGCCGGGATCGTGATCGGCCCCGGCACGCCCGGTTTCGTCGGCGACCTGTCGCTCGCGCAGCAGCTCGCCGAAGTCGGCGTGATGTTACTGATGTTCGGCGTCGGCCTGCATTTCTCGCTCGGCGATCTCCTCGCGGTGCGCAAGATCGCGCTGCCGGGCGCCATCGTCCAGATTACCGTCGCGACGCTGCTCGGCGGCGGGCTCGCGCTCACGTGGGGCTGGAGCCTCGGCGCGGCGCTCGTGTTCGGGCTCGCGCTGTCGGTCGCGAGCACGGTCGTGCTGTTGCGGGCGCTCGAGGGGCGCGGGCTCGTCGAGACGGTCAACGGGCGCATCGCGGTCGGCTGGCTGGTCGTCGAGGATCTCGTGATGGTGCTCGTGCTGGTGCTGCTGCCGCCCGTCGCGGGGCTGCTCGGCGGCACGCCGCCCGGCGACGCGCACGCGGCCGGCGGCAGCGTGTGGGGCACGCTCGGCGTCACGATGCTGAAGGTCGCCGCGTTCATCGCGCTGATGCTCGTGGTCGGCAAGCGCGTGTTTCCGCGCATCCTGTGGCTCGTCGCGCGCACCGGCTCGCGCGAGCTGTTCACGCTGTGCATGATCGCGGCGGCGGTCGGCATCGCGTTCGGTGCGGCGAAGCTGTTCGACGTGTCGTTCGCGCTCGGCGCGTTCTTCGCCGGGATGATGATGCGCGAGTCGGAGTTCAGCCGGCGCGCGGCCGACGAGACACTGCCGCTGCGCGACGCGTTCTCGGTGCTGTTCTTCATCTCGGTCGGGATGCTGTTCGACCCGAAGGTGCTGCTCGACGAGCCGCTGCACGTGATCGAGGTCGCGGCGATCGTGCTGGTCGGCAAGACGCTCGCCGCGGTCGCGCTCGTGATCGCGTTCCGATATCCGCTGAATACCGCGCTGACGGTCGGCGCGGGCCTGGCGCAGATCGGCGAGTTCTCGTTCATCCTCGCGGGCCTCGGCCGGGCGCTCGGGCTGCTGTCGGCCGAGGGGCAGAGCCTGATTCTCGCGGTCGCGCTGATCTCGATCGCGATGAACACGCTGCTGTTCGCGATGATCGATCCGGCGCTCGTGTGGATCCGCAAGCATTCGGCGTTCGCGCGCAAGCTCGAGGCGCGCGACGATCCGCTCGCCGCGCTGCCGATGTCGACGCCGCAGACACACCTGACCGGGCAGGTTGTGATCGTCGGCTACGGCAAGGTCGGCACGCGGATCGCGCATGCGCTGGACGAGCGCGGGATCGCGTATGTGGTCGTCGAGCAGAACCGCGAACTCGTCGAGAAGCTGCGCGCGGACGGCATCGCTGCCGTGTCGGGCGACGCGATCGAGCCGGTCGTGCTGGTGCAGGCGCATATCGCGCGCGCCGGGATGCTGGTCGTCACGCTGCCGGACGTGTTCGACGTGCGGCAGATCGTCGAGATTTCGCGCACGCTGAATCCGGCGCTGGAGGTGGTGCTGTGCACGAACAGCGGCGACGAGGCCGCGCTGCTGTCGAGCGAGGGCGTCGGCACCGTGTTCATGGGCGAGAGCGAACTTGCCCGCGGGATGACCGAGCACGTGCTCGGCAGGATGGTGAGGCCGGTGGCGGCTGCGCACGCGCATTGACGGTCGCGCGGCCGGGTTCGCGCGGAGAGCGGGAGTGCGCCGGCCGTCGAAAGGGCGCGTGCGAGGAACGCTATGTAGCGAATAGTCGACCGGTTCGTCGCGCGCAGTGCGCGGTAGTCCCCGGCGGCTTTAGCCTGCCGCCACCTTCGTTTTTACGGCCGCGCCGGATTGCGCGGCCGTTTTCACAGGTGCCGCGGCCGTCTCCGCGGCGGCCGCCTTCGGTTGCACCGCGGCCTTCGGCGCGGCGACCGTCTTCTGCGGCGCCGTCTTGACCGGCGCATTCTGAGCCGGCTCGACCGGTGCGTCGGGCGGCACGCCGAGCAACTGCAGCGAGCCGCTCGTGACCGACGAGAACACCGGGCCGGCCACCGTGCCGCCGTAGTAGCCCTTGCCGCGCGGCTCGTCGATCATCACCGCGACGATCAGGCGCGGGTTGCTCATCGGCGCCATCCCCGCGAACAGCGCGCGGTACTTGCCCTTCGCATAGGTTGCGCCGACCTGCTTGCGCGCCGTGCCCGTCTTGCCGCCGATCCGGTAGCCGTCGACGCGCGCGCGGCGCCCCGTGCCGCCTTCCCCGACCGCCGACTCGAGCATCGCGCGGATCGCCGCCGCGGTTTGCGGCGACGTCACGCGGTGGCCGCGATGCGCGTCGATCGTCTGCTGGTCGGTGCCGTTCTTCAGCAGCGACACCGGGTGCAACGTGCCGTCGCCTGCATAGGCCGTGTAGGTCTGCGCGATCTGCAGCAGCGACATCGACAGCCCGTAGCCGTACGCCATCGTCGCCTGCTCGATCGGCCGCCAGCGCTTGTAGCCGCGCAGCCGGCCCGACGCGACGCCCGGGAACGTCAGTTCCGGCGCGCGGCCGATCCCGTACTCCTGGTATTTGTTCCAGATCGTTTCGGCGGGCAGGTTCAGTGCCAGCTTCGCGAGCGCGACGTTGCTCGACTTCTGCAGGGCCTGCGAGACGGTCAGCGAGCCGTGGTTCGACGTGTCGTGGATCACGGCCGGGCCGATCTTGTAGGTGCCCGGCGACGTGTTGATGATCGTGTTCGGCGTGACCTTGCGCTCGTCGATCGACAGCGCGACGACGAGCGGCTTGATCGTCGAGCCGGGCTCGAACGTGTCGATCACCGCACGGTTGCGCAGCTGCTGGCCGGTGAGGCGCGCACGGTCGTTCGGGTCGAAGGTCGGGTAGTTCGCGAGGGCGAGGATCTCGCCGTTCTGCGCGTCGAGCACGACGACGCTGCCGGCCAGCGCGTTGTTCTCGAGCACGGCGGCCTTGAGCTGGCTGAACGCGAGCTGCTGGATCCGGCGGTCGATCGTCAGCTCGATCGTCGCGCCGTGCTGCGCGGGGACGAGCGGGCGCGTATCGGACACGATGCGCCCGAGCCGGTCGCGGATCACCTCGCGCTGCCCGGACGTGCCCGACAGCCGCGCGTTCGCCGCGAGTTCGACGCCTTCCTGGCCCTTGTCCTCGACGTTGGTGAAACCGACCACGTGCGCGGCCGATTCGCCTTCCGGATAGAAGCGCTTCGAATCGGCGATCTGCGTGATGCCGTCGATCTCGAGCTTGTCGAGCCGGCTCGCGGTCTCGGCGTCGATCTGCCGCTTGAGCAGCACGAACGTACGGTCGTTGCGCAGGCGGCGCTTCACTTCCACGAGCGGCATGTCGAGCAGCTTCGCGAGCTGCGGATAGTCGATCTCGGCGACCTGTTTCGGGTTCGCCCAGATTTCATAGGTCGACAGGCTGACCGCGAGCATCGCGCCGTTGCGATCGACGATGCGCCCGCGCATCGCGTCGAGCTCGATCGTGCGCTGGTAGCGTTTCTGGCCTTGCCCGACATAGAAATCCTGGTTCGCGACCTGCACCCAGAAGGCGCGCCCGATCAGCGCGGCGAAGCCGAGTGACACCATGATCACGACCAGTTTCGAGCGCCACATCGGCAGGCGCGACGTGAGTATCGGATGCTTGGTCGCGGCGGCGTAGGGATCGGCGGGGTGGGTCTTCTTTTTCACGCTCATGCAAGGGCCGGGTCGGGCCGCCGGACGGCGGCAAGTCAGTCTGAATAATGTGATTGTAATAAATGAGTAAACATCATGTGGGGAAAGTGTGTTTCGGCCCTGTAAAAGACGCGCAGGTTCGACCGGGCGGGAGCGGAAAAACGGAAGGGGGCTGGAACGGCGGTGCGGCGTCGTTCGCCGTCGGCGACGGCATCGCGATGGCCGGACGGAGCGTCACCGGCGGCGCGCTGTAATTATCCCGACCCCGATTATTTTCGGGGCCATAAAATGAAAAGCGCCTCGAGAGAGGCGCCCTTATTGCTGAATATCGAAATTAATATCGCTAAAACTGGAATAAACCCGAAAACCGCAGAGGATTACCGTCAAAAAAACCTATCGATCGACGGAAATAAATTCGTGGTATTCCGGCTCCACCGTGCAATCATCGACCGCCTGAAGCCGCCATGCGCCGTCGGGATGCGCGCCGGCGAGCACCGCGTCGCCCTGTTCGCGTCGCGTCGCGTTGAACGACAGGCCCTTCAACTGGCACACGGCGCGACCGCCGTCGGCCGCGCAGAGGGCCATTGCGCCTTCTACGTCCCGGACCTTGCCCCAGGTCGGAAGATCGATGCCCTGGTGTGCCTCGCGTGACCACAGCCCCTCGTCGGTATCGACCCACAGCACCGCGAAGGCGTGGCGGGTTGCCGATTCGCTGCCATTAATCCGAATAGTGAGGCGCATTGGCTCGTCTCCTGAAGAAAATGACACATTCGACCGTTTTGGTTTGAATAGTCTAGATAGACTGGTGTGAAACGCAAGTGATAAACCGCAATAAACCCGGATTGAGTCTATTGGCGTTTCCGATGAAACGACGTCTGATGATACGTAACGATTCTGGCGGCGCGCGCAAACGCAGGCTGCAGCGCGATCCGCTTGTCGCGACCGCGCGTCGACGCGGCCCGGACATGCGATGACTTGCCGAGGGCGCGTCGATCTGTCGCGCCGAAGCGCCGGCCCGACGCGCGCCGGCGGTCCTGCCACGCACGCTCCCGCTGAATGCTGCCGCCCGCATGTTTCAACGATTTGACCGCGGCCCGCACGACACACTCCGACATTCGCGTACAAATTCACACACTTTCACGAAACTTTCGGGACAGACTTGCGGGCGATCGGGCCCCACACTGGGAATTTCCCGATCCTGCGCCGCGGACGCCCGTCCGTGGCGGGCTGCCGCCGCCTCGTGCGAGCGACGCGATCGACGCGATCGCGGGCCGCAAGCCCGATCGGGACCGCCGGGGCCAGCGTCGGCCCCGGCCCGGCCGATAGCCGTGCGCAGCCCCGCAACCGCGGCAGTCGCGCCGTCCGGCCGATTCTTCGAAGGAGACTATCGTGCTGATCTGGAAAACCGCGTTGTCGCTGAACTGGCGCACGAGCCTCGTGTCGCCGGCCAGCGCACCCGTCGCGGCGGCCAACGTCGGGCGGCTGGTGCTGACCGGTGCCACCGGCTTCATCGGCAGCACCGTGCTGACGGCGCTCGTCAACGCAGGATTGCTCGAGCGCATCGTGTGTGTCGTGCGTGCCGAGAATCGCGGCCACGCCGTCGCGCGGCTGCGCGAAGCGGCACTGCGTGCCGGGCTTGCGCCGTACTGGGCGTCGCGCCTCGGCGACGCGAACGTGATCGTCGGCGCGCTCGGCGACGTGTGGCAGGGCGCCGAGGCGCCGCGTCTCGCCGGCGCGACGCACGTGATCCACTGCGCGGGCCATGCGTCGCCGGCCGACGGTGCGCACCTGCAGGCGGACATCGCCGATTCGCTGCGCTTTGCCGAGCGGTTCGCGCACGCGCTGCGGCTGCAACGTTTCGTGTACGTCGGCACCGCGTATGCGCATGCGGGCCGCGGCGGGATCGTGCAGGAAGAGGCGGCCGGGGTGGCGGCGAGCGCGGCGGCACATGACGATGACGGGCTGCCCGGCGCGGTGCTTGCGGCGGGCTACCTGCACGCGAAGGCGGAAACGGAACAGCGCCTGCGCGGACTCGGGCTGCCGCTCGTCGTCGTGCGTCCGTCGCACGTCGTCGGTCACACTGTGCTCGGCACGCGGCCCGCGCCGAACTCGTTCTGGATGTTCCGCCTTGCGCACGCGGCGCGCCGCTTCACTGCGCGGCCGATGACGCGCATCGACATCGTGTCGGTCGACGACGTCGCGCGCGCGACGATGCTGCTGGCCGTGAAGCCGACGCTGATGCACGACGTGTACCACGTGTCGGCGGGCGACGAGGCGCCGCAGGTCGCGCAGATCGTGCGCGCGATGGACGATGCGGCCGGCATGACGGGCGCACCGCGTTACGCGGCATGTGCGCCGGCCGAACTGCCGCTCGTGGTGCGTGACGTGCTCGGGCGGCCCGACCCGGCGCTCGAACGTGTGATCGGCCGGGCGCTGCAGCGTTGCGCGGAGTTCGCGACGGTCGATCGCGTGTTCGACAACCGCCGCGTGCGCGACGAAATCGATTTCGAGCCGCTGCCGTTCGTCGATTACGTCGAGGAATGCATGCGTACCTCGCGCGGCGTCGCAGTGACCGAGCTGATGCGCGGCGCGCTGCACTGACCGCCCGCGCGATCCGGGGCCTGCCGGTTCAGGTTCGCCGCCGCTCGCCGCCGTCCGGCGGCGGCAGGCGCTAGGACGCGCTGCCGAGCTCGATCAGCCGATCGAGCGCGCGGTAGATGTCGTCCAGGCCGTCCTGGCCGAAACGCGCTTCGAGCTGGCGGTACTGCTCGTCGATGCGCGGGCCGATTTCCGTCACCAGCTTCTTGCTTTGCGGCGTCAGGCTCACCAGCAGCCGGCGCTGATCCTCCTGCGCGCGCGTGCGCGTGATCAGGCCGTCGCGTTCCATCCGTTCCAGCACGCCCGTGAGACTCGGGCTCAGGATGCAGCAGCGGCGCGCGATCTGGCCCGCTTCGAGCGCCTGCGCCGGCTCGCCGTCGAGCACGCGGATGATCCGCCATTGCTGTTCGGTCAGCGCGAATTCCTTGAGAATGGGGCGGAACAGGCCCATCAGCGTTTCGCGGGCCTCGAGCAGCAGCATGGCCAGGTTGCGATGGTCGAGCGTACGGTTCATCGGGGTGGGGAATGGACGGGGACGCATCAATCTTAACAGCCGATGGTGATGAATTTCGTGTATCAGGGTAATCGAGGTTGCGAGCGTCCGATTGTTTACTTAAGATGTTAACTATTGACGATGCGCCGCGACGCGCGGCAGGGGAATGACGCATGGAGCTGTCTTGCATGACCGCCGCGGCGCCGCCGTTGCCGGTCGCCATCGGTACCGTGTACGGTGCGCTGCTCAACGAGCGTGCGGCGCTCGACGCGCTCGGCGATGCCGTGAACGCACCGCCTTATGGCCGGCCGCCGCAGGCGCCGATCCTTTATATCAAGCCGGCCAACACGCATGCGGCCGACGGCGCCGCCGTCGTGGTGCCGGCGGGCGTCGACGCGCTGGAGATCGGCGCATCGGTGGCCGTCGTGTTCGCCCGGCGCGCGACCCGCGTGCCGGCCGCGCAGGCGCTCGACTACGTGCACGGCTTCACGCTCGCGAGCGACGTGTCGGTGCCGCATCCCGATTACTACCGTCCGGCCGTGCGCTGCAAGTGCCGCGATGGTTTCTGCCCGCTGGGCCCGGCCATCGTGCCGGCCGCCGCGCTTGGCGATGCCGACACGATCGGCCTGACCGTGCGGATCGACGGCGAGGTGGTGGTGTCCGCGTCAACCGCCACGCTGATTCGCCCGGTACGCGAACTGATCGCCGACGTGACGGCTTTCATGTCGTTCGACGCGGGCGACGTGCTGTTGCTCGGTGTCGCGGGCGGCGCACCGTGCGCCCGTGCGGGCAGCACGATCGAGATTTCGGCCGCCGGCATCGGCACGTTGCGGCATACGCTGATTGCGGAGGAAGCACGATGAAGACGGCGCGCGTGATCTACAACGGCGCACTGCATGCGGCCGAACCGGCCGGCGACGGCATGATCCGTCTCGATACGGGGCGGGTTGTCGCCGAGGACGTGGTGACCTGGCTGCCGCCCGTCGCGCCGCGCACGACGTTCGCGCTCGGCCTCAACTACGCGGACCACGCGAAGGAACTCGCGTTCAAGGCGCCGAGCGAGCCGCTGATCTTCCTGAAGGGGCCGAACACGTTCATCGGCCACCGGTCGCGCACCGTGCGCCCGGCGGATGCGACGCACATGCACTACGAGTGCGAGCTGGCCGTCGTGATCGGCCGCCCCGCGCGCAACGTGAGCCGTGCGCAGGCGCTCGACCACGTGGCCGGCTATACGGTCGCGAACGACTACGCGATCCGCGACTATCTCGAGAACTACTACCGCCCGAACCTGCGCGTGAAGAATCGCGACACCTGCACGCCGCTCGGGCCGTGGTTCGTGAGCCGCGACGAGATCGGCGACGCAGGCGACCTGACGCTGCGCACGACGGTGAACGGCCAGGAGACGCAGCGCGGCAGCACGCGCGACATGATCTTCGACGTGCCGGCGCTGATCGAGCACATCAGCAGCTTCATGACGCTGTCGCCGGGCGACCTGATCTTGACCGGCACGCCCGAAGGGCTGGCGGACACGAAGCCGGGCGACGAGGTCGTGACCGAAATCGAAGGGATCGGCCGGCTCGTGAACACGATCGTCGGCGAAGCAGACTACTATCGCGCCGGCTAAGCCCGTCGCCCAAGGAAGGAGAGCACATGACCATCAAGCACTGGATCGACGGCCGCGAAGTCGAGAGCCGCGAGACCTTCACGACGCTGAACCCCGCGACGGGCGACGTGATCACCGACGTCGCGTCGGCCGGCGAGGCCGAAGTCGACGCGGCCGTGCGTGCGGCGAAGGAAGCGTTCCCGAAATGGGCGAACACGCCCGCGAAGGAGCGCGCGAAGCTGATGCGCAAGCTCGGCGAGCTGATCGAGAAGAACGTGCCGATGCTCGCCGCGCTCGAGACGCAGGACACCGGCTTGCCGATCGCACAGACGAGCAAGCAGCTGATTCCGCGCGCGTCCGAGAACTTCAATTTCTTCGCGGAAGTGTGCGTGCAGATGAACGGCCGCACCTATCCGGTCGACGACCAGATGCTGAACTACACGCTGTACCAGCCGGTCGGCGTGTGCGCGCTGGTGTCGCCGTGGAACGTGCCGTTCATGACCGCGACGTGGAAGACCGCGCCGTGTCTCGCGCTCGGCAACACGGCCGTGCTGAAGATGTCGGAGCTGTCGCCGCTGACGGCCGACCAGCTCGGCCGGCTCGCACTCGAAGCCGGCATCCCGCCGGGCGTGCTGAACGTCGTGCAGGGCTACGGCGCGACCGCCGGCGACGCGCTCGTGCGCCATCCGGACGTGCGCGCGGTGTCGTTCACGGGCGGCACGGTCACGGGCAAGCGGATCATGGAACGCGCTGGCCTGAAGAAGTATTCGATGGAGCTCGGCGGCAAGTCGCCGGTGCTGATTTTCGACGATGCCGATTTCGACCGCGCGCTCGACGCGTCGCTGTTCACGATCTTCTCGATCAACGGCGAGCGTTGTACCGCGGGCTCGCGGATCTTCGTGCAGCGCACGATCTACGATCGCTTCGTGCAGGAATTCGCGCGCCGCGCGAACAACCTGGTGGTCGGCGATCCGGCCGATCCGGGCACGAATCTCGGCGCGATGATCACGCGCCAGCACTGGGAGAAGGTGACGGGCTATATCCGCATCGGCGAGCAGGAGGGCGCGCGCGTGGTCGCGGGTGGCGCGGACAAGCCGGCAGGGCTGCCAGACCATCTGCGCAACGGCAACTTCGTGCGCCCGACCGTGTTTGCCGACGTCGACAACCGGATGCGCATCGCGCAGGAAGAGATTTTCGGGCCGGTCGCGTGCCTGATTCCGTTCGAGGACGAGGAAGAAGGGCTGCGGCTCGCGAACGACACGTCCTACGGGCTCGCGTCGTACATCTGGACGCAGGACGTCGGCAAGGTGCATCGTCTGGCACGCGGCATCGAGGCCGGAATGGTGTTCGTGAACAGCCAGAACGTGCGCGACCTGCGCCAGCCGTTCGGCGGCGTGAAGGAGTCGGGCACCGGACGCGAAGGCGGCGAATACAGCTTCGAGGTGTTCGCGGAGATCAAGAACGTGTGCATCTCGATGGGTTCGCATCACATTCCCCGCTGGGGCGTGTAACGGGCGGGTCGCTTCGCCGCCAGCAAGAACGAACGATACGGAGACTTGAACGATGGGCAAACTGTCCCTCGCCGCGAAGATCACGCACGTGCCGTCGATGTACCTGTCGGAATTGCCCGGCAGGCATCACGGCTGCCGTGAAGCGGCGATCCGCGGCCATCAGCTGATCGGCGAGCGCTGCCGCGCGCTCGGCGTCGACACGATCGTCGTGTCGGACGTGCACTGGCTCGTCAATGCCGGCTATCACGTGAACTGCAATGCGCGGTTCGCGGGCACCTACACGAGCAACGAGCTGCCGCATTTCATCCGCGACATGGAGTACGCGTATCCGGGCAACCCGGCGCTCGGCAGGCTGATCGCCGAGACGGCCAGCGAACGCGGCATTGCGACGCGCGCGCACGAGATCGACAGCCTGGAACTCGAATACGGCACGCTCGTGCCGATGCGCTACATGAACGGCGACCAGCACTTCAAGGTCGTGTCGATCGCGGGCTGGTGCATGTGGCACACGCTCGACGAGAGCCGGCGCTTCGGCGAAGCGCTGCTCGAAGCGATCGAAAAAAGCGATTCGAACGTCGCGTTTCTCGCGAGCGGTTCGCTGTCGCACCGCTTCAACGACAACGGCAGCCCCGAGGAATCGATCCACCAGATCAGCCGCGAATTCTTCCGGCAGGTCGACCTGCGCGTGGTCGAGCTGTGGAAGCAGGGCGATTTCAAGACCTTCTGCGCGATGCTGCCCGAGTACAACACGCATTGTCACGGCGAAGGCGGCATGCACGACACGGCGATGCTGCTCGGCCTGCTCGGCTGGGATCGCTACAACAAGCCGGTCGAGATCGTCACCGATTATTTCGCGAGCTCGGGCACCGGGCAGATCAACGCGATCTTCCCGCTCGCCTGAGCGTCGCATCAACTATCCGGAGCGTTGCCATGCCACACATCGTCGTCGAATACACCGCGAACATCCGCGACGACGCGCGCATTCCCGCGCTGCTGCGCACCATCAACGCGACGCTGATCGCGCAGGGCGGCGTGTTTCCGACGGGCGGCATCCGCTCGCGCGCGATCGAGCTGCAGGATTACTGCGTCGCCGACGGCACGGAGGACGACGCATTCGTCCACGTGACGCTGAAGATCGGCTCGGGCCGCACCGATGCGCAGAAGAAGGCCGCGTGCGACGCGCTGTTCGACGCGATCAAGGCGCATTTCGCCGAGCTTTATGCGAAACGCTACCTTGCGCTGTCGATGGAGCTGACCGAGTTCAGCGAAAGCGGCTCGTACAAGCACAACAACATTCACGCCCGCTACAAGCGGGCCGGCTGAACCCCATTCCCGATCCGACCATGCTCGAACCCGCTCTCATCGACCAGCTCGCGCAGCGTCTGCACGACGCCGAACGCGAGCGCAAGCAGATCCGCCAGATCTCGCTCGACCATCCCGACATCACGATCGACGACGCGTATGCGATCCAGCGCGCGTGGGTGACCCTCAAGCTCGCGGAAGGCCGCACGCTGAAGGGGCACAAGATCGGCCTCACGTCGAAGGCGATGCAGAACACGTCGCAGATCGACGAGCCCGATTACGGCGCGCTGCTCGACGACATGTTCTTTGCCGACGGCGGCACGATCCCGACCGGGCGCTTCATCGTGCCGCGCGTCGAGGTCGAACTCGCGTTCGTGCTCGGCAAGCGGCTCTCGGGCCCGAACTGCACGATCTTCGACGTGTACGACGCGGTCGATTACGTCGTGCCGGCGCTCGAGATCATCGACGCGCGCAGCCAGTCGATCGACCCCGATACGAAACGGCCGCGCAAGGTGTTCGACACGATCGCCGACAACGCGGCGAACGCGGGCGTCGTGATCGGCGGGCGGCCGGTGCGGCCGCAGGACGTCGACCTGCGCTGGGTCGCGGCGATCATGTCGCGCAACGGCGTGGTCGAGGAAACGGGCGTCGCGGCCGGCGTGCTGAACCATCCGGCCAATGGCGTCGCGTGGCTCGCCAACCGGCTGGCGCGTTTCGACGTCGCGCTGGAACCGGGACAGATCGTGCTCGGCGGCTCGTTTACGCGGCCGTGCGCGGCGCGGCCGGGCGACACGTTCAGCGTGGATTACGGCCCGCTCGGGACGATCCAGTGCTACTTCGAGTGAGGTGAGTGAACAATGCAGATTCCGTCGAATGTGTTCAAGGCCGCGCTCGCGCGCGGCGACGCGCAGGTCGGGCTGTGGCTCGGTCTGGCGAATCCGTATAGCGCCGAAGTCGTTGCAGGCGCCGGTTTCGACTGGCTGCTGATCGACGGCGAACATGCGCCGAACACGGTGCCGACGATCCTCGCGCAGTTGCAGGCGATCGCGCCGTATCCGTCGCATCCGGTCGTGCGCGTGCCGTGGAACGACGCGGTGATCGTCAAGCAGGTGCTCGATCTCGGCGTGCAGACGCTGCTCGTGCCGATGGTGCAGAGCGCCGACGAAGCGCGCGCGGCGGTGGCTGCGACGCGTTATCCGCCGCACGGGATGCGCGGCGTTGGCAGTGCGCTGGCGCGTGCATCACGGTGGAATCGGGTGGGCGACTACCTGCATCGTGCGAACGACGAGATGGCCGTGCTCGTGCAGGTCGAGACACGGGCCGGGCTCGATGCGATCGATGCGATTGCGCGCGTGGAAGGTGTTGATGGTGTATTCATCGGGCCGGCTGACCTGGCCGCCGATCTCGGGCATCTCGGCAACCCCGGGCATCCGGACGTGCAGGCTGCGATCGATGGTGCGATCCGCTCGATCAAGGCGGCGGGGAAGGCGCCGGGGATTCTGAGCGCGGACGAAGCGGCCGCGCGGCGCTATCTGGAAGCGGGCGCGCTGTTCGTCGCGGTCGGGGTCGATACGACGCTGCTCGCGAGAAGTGCGGAGCGGCTGGCGGCGCAGTTCAAGGGGAAGGGCGGTGAGGTGGTGAAGAAGGGGGATGGGACGTATTGAACGAACGGACCGCTATATAAAGGGCGATATCAAATTTCGTTTATTGCGATTTTCGTTTGTTTCGAATAAAATCGCGTCATCCAGAACCCCGTTTGGAGCGCGCGATGCCTCACACCACGATGACCGAAACGATCTTGCCCGTCGAGCGCGAGATGCGGGCGGCTGTCGAAGGGCAGCGTGCGCTTGCTGCGTACCTGGCAACGCGAACGGATATACAGCGTATCCAGATCTTCGACGACGAAAATCGCGCGCATCAGGTCGAACTTCCGACCTCCGCGCTGCGTCTGCTGGTCGATATCCTCGCCGAGCTGGCCGATGGCAATGCGGTCAAGGTCGTGCCGGTCCATGCGGAACTGACGACGCAGGAAGCAGCCGATCTGCTCAATGTCTCTCGTCCGCACCTGATTAAGCTGCTGGAATCGAATGCATTGCCTCACCACAAGACTGGCAAGCATCGCCGCATACGATTTTCCGATCTGATGCGCTACAAGACGGAACGCGATCAGGCGAGCGCAGACGCAATGGAAGAATTGAGCCGGCAGGCGCAGAAGCTTGGGATGGGCTACGAATGACGAGTTCGCCATTCACGGCGGTCTATGATGCGTGCGTGCTTTATCCCGCTCCGCTACGCGATTTCCTGATGTGGCTTGCGTTGAGCGGCTGCTTCAGGGCCCGCTGGAGCAGCCGGATTCATGACGAGTGGAAGCGGAATCTGCTGCGAAACCGGGCCGACCTGACCGCTGCGCAACTCGACTGGACAGCAAGCCTGATGGATCGTGCAATACCCGATGCGCTAGTGACCGGATACGAAACGTTGATCGACGGGCTGACGCTGCCGGATCCGGGTGATCGACACGTGCTTGCTGCTGCGATCCGCTGCAACGCCAGTGTGATCGTAACGTTCAATCAAAAAGATTTTCCCGACGAGGTGTTGTCGATCTATGGTGTCGAAGCACAGCACCCGGATGTGTTTGCCGATAATCTTTTCGATCTCGAGCCGGCCGCGGTTGTCACTGCAGCCCGACGACAGCGCGAAACACTGAAGTATCCGCCAATGTTGGTGGATCATTATCTCGAGATCCTGCAGCGTCTGGGCATGGTTCAGACCTGCAAGGCCCTCGAAGCCTATCGGACGATCATCTGATTTGCCCTGGATACGGCAAGCCGGTTCGAGTTTCTTGCCCGGCGCAGGTTGTCACCGCGCATCGTTCTTCGATTTGCTCCCGTCTTCCATATATTTCCCCGGCGTCGTCCCCAACGCTCGCCGAAACATGTCGATGAACGCGCTCACGTTGTCGTACCCGAGATCGAGCGCGATCGTCGTCACCGGTACGTCATCGGCAATTCTCTCCAGCGCCCGTAACAGCCTGGCCTGCTGACGCCACTGCGCGAACGTCCGCCCCGTCTCGGCGACGAAGCGGCGGCTCATCGTCCGCGCACTGATGCCGGCCCATTCGGCCCATTCCTCCAGCCGCCGGTTGTCCGCGAGATCCGCGGCTAGCGCATCGGTGATCTTCACGAGCCGCGGGTCCTGCGGCCGGACCAGCCCCAGCGCCTCGACCTCCGATGCCGCGATTTCATCGAGGATCACGTCGACGATCCGCGTCTGCGCGGCATCCAGTTCCGAATCGCCCCAGCTGGCCGCGCGCTGCACGGCTTCGCGCAGCAGCGGCGTTGTGCGGATCGCGCGCGGGGTATCCGGCAGCGCCGCGCAGCGCGCTTCGGCGACGAACGCCGACCAACCGGAAATCGGCCCGAACGAATGCAACGAATGCCGGCAATGTGGCGGAATCCAGATCGCATGGATCGCCGGCACGACCCAGTCCTGGTCGTCGAGGCCGATCGTCAGCAACCCGCTCAGCGCGCCGACGAGTTGGCCGCGTGCATGCGCATGCGGCGGCGTGATGCGCGGGTCGCGTTGCGACAGCACGGCGGCGACCACGAACGGGCCATCGTCGGACGTAATGAATCGGGTGGGCAGGAGCGGATCGGACATGGCCGGATATCGGTATCGAATGGCAGTTATACCGGATATCGGCCGACTTCGTACGCCTACACTGCGTCTATCGATGACAACCGGAGTACGACGCGATGCGAGCTGAACAGATGCTTCCCGACCATGCCGACCGGATTGAAGCCGACGGAACGACGATCCGCAAGGGCACCGTCGGCGCGTTCCTGGTCAACGCACGGGTGCTGACAGACCCGAACGCAATATCCGCCGACCGGGCGCGCGCGGAGGCCGACGCGATCGACGCGTTGCCCGCGCTGCGGGCGCTCGGCCTGTTCGACGTACTGGAAGTGCGCGATCCGGCACTGCGCGCGTGGCTCGACGCACGCTGATGCGCACCGGAACCGTCGATCGAGATCCCCGAATCAAGGAGTCACCATGAAAGCAGCAGTCGTGACGGGCGCCGGCGAGCGTCCCGTTCATATGGAATTCGATGCGCCGCGCGCAATGCCGGGCCACAGCCTGATCGACGTGACGGCGTCCGCACTGAGCCGGATCGCACAGGCACGTGCGTCCGGCAAGCACTACTCGTCGGACGCACGCTATCCGTTCGTCGTCGGCGTCGACGGCGTTGGCCGCCTCGACGATGGTCAACGTGTCTACTTCTTCGGTGCGCCTGCGCCGTTCGGCGCGATGGCCGAACGCACGATCGCGCCCGATACGCAATGCGTGCCGCTGCCGGATACGCTCGACGACGTCACGGCCGCGGCGATCGCGATTCCCGGGATGTCGTCGTGGGCGGCGCTGAGCGAACGCGCGCGGCTCGTCGCGGGCGAGACGGTGCTCGTCAATGGCGCGACGGGTACGTCGGGGCGGCTGGCGGTGCAGATCGCGAAGCATCTCGGCGCCGCGAAGGTGATCGCGACAGGCCGCAACGCGGCTGCGCTGCAGGCTTTGCTGAATGCCGGTGCGGATGCCGTCGTGTCGTTGCAGCAGGACGATGAGCATCTGGCGCGTGCGCTCGAACCGCATTTCCGCGCGGGCGTGGACGTCGTGCTCGATTATCTGTGGGGCGCCAGCGCGCAGACGCTGCTGGTGGCAGCCGCGAAGGCGACCCCCGATGGCCGTCGGCTGCGTTTCGTGCAGATCGGCTCGATCGGCGGCGCGGACGTGCTGTTGCCGGGGGCCGTGCTGCGGGCGACTGCAATTGAACTGATGGGTAGCGGCATCGGCAGCGTGTCGCTGCCGCGCTTGCTGGCGTCGGTGCGAGGCGTGTTCGACGCGGCCGGGCCGGCGGGTCTTTCGATCGACACGCGCACGGTGCCGTTGTCGAACGTCGGTGAACACTGGAGCGATGCGAACAGTCTCGTGCGTCCGGTGTTCACGATGCACGGCGCGTGAGCGGCGATCGCAATACGGCGGGCCGGATGCGGCGTGACGGTTGAACTGCGCGGCGGCGGTTGGCATGTCTGCCGTCATGCCGCCGCACGTGGCGTGGAAAGGAGGGCGGGCGGTCGACCGACCGCTGCCGCCCGCGGGCTCGGGCATCAGAACCGCTGCTGAATCCCCGCCGTGACACCGACCTGCGTCGTGCCGTAGCCCGCGAAATCGCGCGACACGCCGACCTTCTGGTCGTGCTTCGCGATTGCGAACGCACCGGCCGCGTACAGCACCGTGCGCTTCGACAGCGCGTAGTTCGCGCGCACCGACACCAGCGTCGGATCGGCATCGCTGCCGCCCTTGATGTTCTGGTGATAGACGGCCGCGATCATCGAGAACGTCGGCGTGAACTGGTACGACCCGCCGAGCCAGACCATGTCGCTCAACTGGTTCGCGGCGCTCGTGTGATACGTGCGTCGATAGTTGCGATAGCCGGCCATCGTCTTCAGGTTGCCGAAGTCGTAGCTCAGGCCCGCGTGGATGCCCTGGATATAGTTGACGGTATCGGCCGGCGTGACGCTGTCGGCCGCGCCGTTTTGCCGGTCGAACGTGACAACCGCCGCGAACGGGCCTTTCTCGTAGCCGAGCGCGAAGTCGTACTTCGAGCTGGTCTTGACGCTGCCCGGCACGTTGCCGAAGCCGTACAGCGCGCCGAACTTGAAGCCGCCGAACTCGCCGTCGTAGCGCACGGCGTTCGACGAACGCGTGAAGAGGCCGTCCTTGCGGCCGCCGGTCGCCATCGACGACGTTGCCCACGAGTAGTTCTGCGCGTAACCCATCGGGTCGAACGGCAGCATGTAGTCGTACGTGACGGTGAAGTTGCGGCCGAGCGACAGCTCGCCCCATTTGCCTTTCAGGCCGATCGTCGCGCGGCGCGCGAAGATCGAATCGGGACCGTCGTCGGACGCGCCGTTCGCGAGATCGATCCCGCTTTCGAGACGGAACACGGCCTTCAGCCCGCCGCCGAGATCCTCGACGCCGCGCAAGCCCCAGCGCGACGTGTTCTTGTTGCCGGATTTCAGCTTGAACGAATCGCCACCCTGCGGCGCCGCATGGTTCGTGTATTCGATGCCGGCATCCATGATCCCGTACATCGTGACCGACGACTGCGCGTGCGCGGCGCCTGCCGCAAGGCTGGCGACGGCGGCCGATCCGGTCAGGACGGCGGTGCGAAGGGAACGTTCTGCGCGTGACTTCATTGACGGTGTCTCCATGGTTTTTGTGGATGGGTGAAACGGATACGGATACGCGGCGCGCAGCAGCCCGCGGCGGGCGCCGGGAAGCGCCTGCCGACCGTGGGTCGGAACGGGATGTGCGCGGGACAGGCGCGAACTACGCGCTGGATGCATGCGCGGCGGCGCGTGGGCCGCCGCGCCCGGGTCAGCCCGCTTTCGCGAACGCCCAGCAGTCGATGGTCGGGAATTCGATCCAGTGCTTGCCGGCCGCACGCGGCACGTGGCCGAACGCGCGCAGGCGCATCTCGCCGCAATGGAACAGGTATTCCCAGCGGTCGCCGAGATACATCGACGTGACGAGGTCGGCCTGCAGCCGGTTCGCGCCAGGGCCGTCGGCGACCTGTACGCGTTCGAGGCGGATCACGGCCTGCGCATCCTGCCCCGGCGCGAACGTGTCGCGGGCCAGCGCCTGCAGTTCCCAGCCGTCGCCGGCAAGCGTCACGCGCTCGCCGTCGACGGCCGCGACGCGCGCGTCGATGCGGTTGTTGCTGCCCATGAACTCGGCCGTGTACAGCGAGCGCGGTGCACCGTACAGCTCGGCCGGCGTGCCTTCCTGCTCGATGCGGCCGTTGCGCAGCAGCAGGATGCGGTCGGACATCGCCATCGCCTCGGTCTGGTCATGTGTCACGCACAGGGCCGACAGCCCGAGCGACACGATCAGCTCGCGCAGCCACGCACGCGCTTCCTCGCGCAGCTTCGCGTCGAGGTTCGACAGCGGCTCGTCGAGGAGGATCACCGGCGGGTTGTAGACGAGCGCGCGCGCGATCGCGACACGCTGCTGCTGGCCGCCCGACAGCTGGTGCGGAAAGCGTTCGGCGAGGTGGCCGAGGCCGAGCTGGTCGAGCGCGGTCTGCACGCGGCGCTTCTGTTCGGCCGGCGCGACGCGGCGCAGCTTCAGCCCGTAACCGACGTTGTCGGCGACGGTGCGGTGCGGCCACAGCGCGTACGACTGGAACACGAGGCCGAGCGAACGCTGTTCGACGGGCAGGTCGACGCGCTGCGCGCCGTCGAAGAACACGCGGTCGTCGAGCTGGATGCGCCCGTCGGACGGCTGCTCGAGGCCGGCCACCGCGCGCAGCAGCGTGGTCTTGCCGCTGCCCGACGCGCCGAGCAGGCACACGACTTCGCCGGCCTTCAGTTCGAACGACACGCCCTTGAGGATCGGGTTGGCGCCGTAGCTGAGATGCAGGTCGTCGACGATGAGCTTATCCATGAAGTTTCACTCCGAAGCGCAGGGCCACGCCGAGACCGGCGCCGACCATCGCGATGTTGATGACAGAGAGCGCGGCGACCTGGTCGACGGCGCCGGTCGCCCACAGCGACACGAGCAGCGCGCCGATCACTTCGGTGCCGGGCGACAGCAGATAGACGGCGGTCGAGTATTCGCGCTCGAAGATCATGAAGATCAGGAGCCACGCGGCGAGCAGGCCGAAGCGCACGAGCGGCAGCGTCACGTCGAGCGACACGCGGCTGCGCGTCGCGCCGACGCTGCGGCCGGCTTCCTCGAGCTCCGGGCCGACCTGCAGCAGCGCGCTCTGGATCAGCCGCATCCCGTACGCGAGCCACACGACCGTGTACGCGATCCAGATGCTCCACATCGAGTTCTTCAGCTCGCGCAGGCCCGGCACGAACAGGAAGATCCACAGGAACGCGAGACCGGCGAGCAGGCCCGGCACCGCGCGCGGCAGCAGCACGAGGTAGTCGAGCAGCCTGGTCGCCCAGTCGTGGCGGCGATGGCCGGCGAACGCGACGAGCGAGTAGAAGCCGATCGCGAGCGCGCCGCCGATCACGCCGATGCCGAGCGTGTTGACGATCGCGCGCACCAGGTTGTCCTGCTCGAACAGCTCGATGAAGTTCGACAGCGTCAGTACTTCGGCGAGCGCCACGCCTTCGCCCCAGTTGGTCACGAACGCGCGCAGCACGATGCCCGAGATCGGCACGATCACGGTCAGCATCAGCCACAGCCCGACGATCGCGAGCGCGACCCAGCGCCACACGCCGAGCGGCAGCACCGTCGCGCGGCCGGCCTTGCCCTTCACGGTGACGAAGCGGTTCGCGGTCTTCAGCAGACGCCGCTGCAGCAGCACGAGCGGGAACGTGATCGCGACGATGCACACCGCGACCGCGGCCATCAGGTGGTATGACGGCACGCCGAGCTTGTTGGTCAGCTTGTACAGGTAGGTCGCGAGCACGAGATGGCCTTCCGGATCGCCGAGCACGAGCGGCAGCCCGAACACCTCGAAGCCGAGGAAGAACACGAGCACGCCGGCGAACAGCAGCGCGGGCATCGTCATCGGCAGGCTCACGTCGAGCGCGACTCGGAACGGCCGGGCCCCCGTCACGCGGGCGGCTTCCTCGACGTCCGAGCCGAGGTTGCGCAGCGCGGCCGACGAGTACAGGTACACGTGAGGCACGTGCGTGAGGCCGACGATCAGCGTGATCGCGAAGATCGAGTAGACGTTCCAGGGTACGTTCTGCACCCCGAACAGTCCCTTGAACCACACCGAGTAGAAACCGACCGGGCCGGCCGCGACCACGTAGCCGAACGCGAGCACCATCGGCGACACGAACACGGGCGTGAGCAGCAGCGGCTCGAGCCAGCGGCGGCCGGGCAGGTCGGTGCGCACCATCAGGAACGCGAGGATGCCGCCGAGCGGGATCGAAATGAACAGCATCCCGCCGGCGATGATGAACGAGTTCTTCACGGCCGCCCAGAAGTCCGGGTCGGTGAAGACGAAGCGGAAGCCCTCGATGCCGAGCGTCTTGTTCGCGTCGAAGAACGGCGCGGACAGCAGGCTCTGGAACAGGATGAAGCCGAGCGGCAGCGCGACCGCGACGGTGAGCACCGCGACGACGATCCAGCGCAGCATGCCGGCGAGCGGCTGCAGGCCGTTGGCCGGCAGCGCGGGAATCGCGCCGCCTTGGCCGGTGGTGGGCGGAACGGCCGGCGCCGTTCCGCGTGTGCTGGTTGAAAGCATGAGTTCACCCCTGCGGCCATCCGGATGGCCGCCTCTAGGAAGTCGGTAAGGGGAAGGGGCCGCCCGCGCGACGTGCGGCGGGCGGCCTATGGTCAGCCGATCAGCGACTCAGCGGCTCAGCGCTTGATCGACTGCTGCCATTGCTTCAGGAAAGCGAGGCGCTTCTGCTGGTCGAGATAGACGAGCAGGCCGGTGCCGATCTGGATCGGCTTCAGCGAATCGCCCAGTTCCTTCGTGAGGCTCGCGGCCGACGTTTCGCCCGTCACGTCCGCGCGGATCGCGTACAGGTTCGCCTGGTTCGCGATCAGCGTCTGGCCGCGCTTCGACAGCAGGTAGTCGACCCACAGCTTCGCGGCGTTCGGGTTCTTCGCCTTCTTCGACACGGTGGCGAGGCGGCTCACGACCTGCGTGTAGTCCTTCGGAAACACGTAGCCGATGGACTTGTCCTTCTTGGCCTTTGCGTACGCATACGAACCGATGATGTTGTAGCCGATCAGGTTCTCGCCCGACGAGATCCGCTCCATCATCGCGCCGGTGCTCGACTGCAGCTTCGGGCCGGTCGCGCCGATCGCCTTCACGAGCTCCCACGTGACCTTCTCGTTCACGTGCGCGTCCTGCGTCAGGTAGTTGAAGCCGACACCCGATTTCTCGATGTCGTAGGTCGTGACCTTGCCCTTGAACTTGTCGGCCTGCGTCGTGAGCAGCTTGATCAGGTCGGCGCGCGTCTTCGGCACCTCGTTCTCGGGGATCAGGCGCTTGTTGTAGACGATCGCGAGCGGCTCGAACGTCGTGCCGTACGCCTGCTTCTGGTATTGCGCCCAGTGCGGCACGTTGGCGCTTTCGGGCGAATCGTACGATGCCATCAAGCCGTCGTTGACGAGCTTGACCTGCAGGTCCATCGCCGAGCTCCACAGCACGTCGGCGCTGGTGCTGCTGGCCGCGTTCTCGCTGATGTAGCGGTTGTACAGCTCGGTGCTGTTCATATCGTTGTACTCGACCTTCACGCCGTACAGGCTTTCGAAGTCCTTGATCAGCGGGCGCACGAGGCCCGTGTCGGTCGTCGAGTAGACGATCAGCTTGCCTTCCTGCTTCGCGGCGTCCACCACACCCTGGTAGTTACCCGGATACCCGGCCGGAACCTGCGCGGCGGCGCCGCCGGCTGCGGTGCCCAGGACGATCGCCAGCGCGGCGGCGAGGTGCTTCGGTGCAAACGGCATGTCTTCCTCCAGTTACGCTTCTGTGTTGTTCGAGTGACGCGGATGTTAATTGCGAAGCACTTTCAGCCTGCTTTCATTTCGGTTCACAATAGCGTCCTTTGTGTCATGGATTTCCCGAGGTCCCCATGCGTGTGCTGCTCGTAGAAGACAACCCGAACCTGGCGCAGTCGCTGAACGACGCGCTGAGCGCCGCGCGCTTCGCGGTCGATCACATGGCGGACGGGGAGGCGGCGGATCACGTGCTGCGCACGCAGGACTACGCGCTGGTGATCCTCGATCTCGGGTTGCCGAAGCTCGACGGGCTCGAGGTGCTGCGGCGGCTGCGCGCGCGCCGCAATCCGGTGCCGGTGCTGATCCTCACCGCGCACGGCTCGGTGGAGGACCGCGTGAAGGGGCTCGATCTCGGGGCCGACGATTATCTCGCGAAGCCGTTCGAGCTGACCGAGCTGGAGGCGCGCGCCCGTGCGCTGATCCGGCGCAGCCTCGGCCACGAGCATTCGCTGGTCGAATGCGGGCCGCTGTCGTACGACAGCGTCGACCGCAGCTTCCGTCTCGCCGGCGAACCGCTGTCGCTCACGCCGCGCGAGCGTTCGGTGCTGGAGGTGCTGATCCTGCGCAATGGCCGCGCGATCAACAAGGAGACGCTGTCGGAGAAGATCTTCGGGCTCGACGAGTCGGTCAACGCCGATGCGATCGAGATCTACGTGTACCGGCTGCGCAAGAAGCTGGAGAACACCGGCATCGCGATCGTCACGCTGCGGGGGCTCGGGTATCTGCTCGAAGCGAAGGCGCTGGCATGACCTGCCGCCCGAACCTGCGCACGCAAGTCGCGCTGTGGCTGCTGCTGCCGCTGCTCGGCCTGCTCGCGCTCGACTCGTGGCTCACGTACCAGCGCGCGATGAGCGCCGCGCACGTCGCGTTCGACCGCACGCTGTCGTCGTCGCTGAAGTCGATCCGCGAAGGCGTGCGGCTCAACGAGGGCGAGATCGAGATCGACCTGCCGTATCTCGCGCTCGAGATGTTCGAGTCGGGCGACGGCGGCAAGATCTACTACCTGATCCGCGAGGACAACGGTCACACGATCACGGGCTATCCGGACCTGCCGCTGCCGCAGGGCGACGGCGCGCTATTCGCCACGCGCTACTACGACGTCGTCTATCGCGGCGAGCAACTGCGCATGGCCGCGCTGCGCGTGCCGGTGCACGACGTGCCGACCGCGCAGACGCGCATCGTGTGGGTCATGGTTGGCGAGACGATCGAGGCGCGCCAGGCGCTCGCGCGCGAGATCCTGATGGGCTCGCTGCTGCAGGAGGGGCTGCTGGTCGTGCTCGCGCTCGGGATCGTGTGGCTCGGCGTCGGGCGCGGGCTGCGGCCGCTGAACCGGCTGTCGGCGACGGTCGCCGCGCGCAGCGACGGCGATCCGACGCCGCTCGACACCGGCGGCATGCCGAGCGAGCTTGCGCCGCTCGTCGAGTCGATCAATCAGTACATTGGCCGCACGCAGCGGATGCAGGTCGCGCGGCGGCGCTTCTTCGCGGATGCGGCCCATCAGCTGAAGACGCCGCTCGCTGCCGTGCAGGCCGGCGTCGAGCTGGCATTGCGGCCCGACGAGCAGCCGCGCGTGAACGTGCATCTGCGGCGCGTGAACGGCGCAGTGCGGCAGGCCGCGAAGATCGTCCAGCAGCTGCTGTCGCTGTCGCGGCTCGATTCGGACAGCGGCCATGCGGTCGCGCACCAGCCGGTCGCGCTGCACCGGCTCGCGCGCAGCGTGACGCTCGACTGGTCGCCGGTCGCGCGCTCGCGCGACATCGACCTGGGATTCGAGCACGAGGCCGATGTCGACGTGCTCGGGCAGGCGGACCTGCTCGGCGAAATGATCGGCAACCTGGTCGACAACGCGATCCGCTACGCGGGCGACCGCGCGGTGATCACGGTGCGCGTGTCGCGCGACGGTGAGCATGCGCGGCTCGACGTGATCGACAACGGGCCGGGCATTCCGGCCGGCGAGCGCGACGCGGTGTTCGAGCGCTTCCATCGCGGCAGCAAGACGCAGACGGTCGAAGGCACCGGGCTCGGGCTGTCGATCGTGCGCGAGATCGCGCGCGTGCATCTGGGCAGCGTGGTGCTCGCCGATGCGGCGGGCGGCGGGTTGATCGTGACGGTGACGCTGCCGACCGTGCGGGTGGCGCAGTAGCGCTCGCTCGCGGTGGCGGCAAGCGCGGCAGGCGCCGCGCCCGCCGCGTCGTTCAATCGCCGAATCCGATCTCCGCTTCGACCGCTTGCCCGACCTCGAGCCACGCGCCCGCCCCTTCGACGACGATCGCGTTGATGCCGAACGTCAGCGCGTCTTCGTAGTTCGGGTTCGCACGATAGGTCTGCATCGTGTCGGTCGGCTCGTGCGGCCAGTCCGGGTTCGGCGCGCCGGTCACCTGGTCGATCGTCGGCATCGGGCAGCGCGTGCACAGCTTCACGAGGCGCAGCCGCACGGGCGTCGCGCCTTCGGCGTCGAGATGTTCGACGAAATCCTCTTCGTACGCCTCGAGATCCGACACGACGATGTTCGGGCGGAAGCGGTTCATCGGGATCGCCGGCGCGCCTTTCGCGACGAGCTTCGCATTCAGGTCGTCGAGCGACGACTGGCCGATCACGAGCAACGGATAGCCGTCCGCGAACTGCGTGTGCGTGTCGATGTCGCCGGTCCACTTGCGGTTGCAGCCGCGGCGCGCATCCGCGCCGAAGCGCGCGAGCTTCGTGGGCGTGCCGAGGAATTCGGTGAGCCATGCGGCCGTTTCGGCGCCCGTGTCGATCGCGTCGACGGTGTCGCGCCAGACGGTCGCGGCCATCTTCGGCGTAGCGGGCGTCGCGTCGCCGTCGAGCGGGGTACGGAGCTCGCGCATGCCCGGCGCGTTCAGCACGAGCGCGTCGCTGTCGAGCGCGGTGCGGATCAGCGCGAGGCGCGGGTGCGTGCGCTGCGTGATCATCATCCCGTCGGGGGTGGTGATCAGCCAGTGGCGATCGTACGCGAGGCCCGTTTCGAGCAGCTGCGCGCGCGACAGCGCGATGCCGGCGCAGGACTTGATCGGGTAGACGAAGAGTTCGGAGATGGCTGGCATGACGCTGGCTGCAGGCGGGATGGACGAACCGCGATTGTGCCAGATCATGCGCAAGCCGTTTGGGCGGTTGCGCGCCGCCGCGCGGTCGGTCACGCCAGCGGAAAGCCCAGGTCGAAGGTCGTGCGCACGTCGAGCGGCTGGCGCAGCAGCCCGGCCTTCAGGTAGAAGTCTGCGGTGCGCTGCTGCCCGGCGATCACGGCCGCGTCGATCGGTTGCCAGCGCGTGTTGCGGCGCTCGAACTGCAGCTTCGCGGCCGCTGGCGGGATGCCGATGATGCGCGCGAGCGCCGCGGAATATGCGTCGGCGTGCCGGTACGACCAGACCTGCGCGCGCACGACACGTTGCAGGAAGTCGTGCAGCACGTCGCGCTTCGATGCGAGCGCGGCGTCGGTCGCCGCGACGTAGCTGAGGCCCGACCACAGGCCGCGGCCGTTGACCAGCACGCGCGCGCGGCCGCTCGTTTCCGCGAGTGCGGTATAGGGTTCCCACGTCGCCCATGCGTCGATCGATCCGGTTGCGAGCGCAAGCATCGTGTCGGCCGGCGGCAGGAAGCGGAACGACACGGCGTCCGGCGGCAGGCCGGCCGCGTCGAGTGCCTTCAGCGTGACGAAATGGCCGATCGAGCCGCGCGTGGTGCCGATGCGCTTGCCTTTCAGGTCGGTCGCGTCTTTCAGCGTCGCGTCGGGCCGCACGAGCACGGCGGTGCCGTACGGGTCGGAACGGTTCGCGCCGATCACCTTGATGCGGGCGCCCGACGCGAGCGCGAAGATCACCGGCGCGTCGCCGATCGGCCCGCAATCGACAGCTGCCGCGTTCAGCGCTTCGGCCAGCGGCGCGGCGGCCGGGAACTCGGTCCACGCGATGTCGTACGCGAGGCCGTTCAGTTCGCCGGCGGCTTCGAGCAGCGCGCGCAGCCCGCCTTTCTGGTCGCCGGCACGCAGCAGCGGGCGCGCGCCCGCTTGCGCGTGCAGCGCGGCCGGCGCCAGGGTGACGGCGGCGAGGGCGCTGGCCTGCGCGAGGAAGTGGCGTCGGGTCGGATTCATCGTGAAGTGGGTTCGGTCGGAAAATGGGTTCGGGAATTCAGTGCGGCAGTCCGGCCTGCACGTCGCGCACGGGTTCGGCGTCCACACGCAGCAGCAGCGCGGTCAGCGGATCGACGTTCGCGGCGGCAGCCGACGGTCGCGCGACAGCATCCGCGCGGCACAGCAGGTCGTCGGCCGACCAGCCCGCGCTGCCCGGCAACGCCCGTGCCCGCAGCCAGCCGCGCCGGTCGGCGAGCAGTTGCGTGCCGCCGAACGCGTCGGGCGGCACGCCCGCGATCGTCGCGAACGCTTGCCAGGCATCGGGCGTCGATGCGACGCAGTTCGCGCGTGTGCCGGTTGCCGGTGGCGCGGTCGTCGCGCCCGCGGTGACGAGCAGCGTCTGCCAGCGCGGGTCTTCTTGCGGCGGCGTGCCGCCCGGCGCGAGCGCGACGATGCGCACGCGCTGGCCTTCGCGCCAGCGGGCGAGCGGTTGCGGCGCGGCGCTGCCGCAGCGCACGTCGAGCGCCGGCAGCGGGACGGGCACGGGCCACGCGCCTTCGGCCTGCGCGCCGCTGCCGGCCGACAACGCTTTCAGGTAGTCGAGCACGGCCCAGGTGTCGGCGGTGTCGAGCGTCGCTGCATAGCCTGGCATCGACGGCGCCCCGTGCGCGTCGCGCGTGCCGTGCTGCACGCGCCAGTACAGCTCGCCGTCGAGCCGGCGGGCGAGCAGCGCGCCCGCGAAGGTCGGCGGCCAATGCGCGAGCGTCGCCGCGAGCGGCCCTTCGCCGCGGCCATCCGCGCCATGACAGGCCGCGCAATGCTGCGCATACAGGTGCGCGCCATGCATCACGTTCGCCACGGCAAACGGCGCGGGACTGCGCTGGAAACTCGTCGGCACCGCCGGCGCGAGCCACTGCGATGCCGGCGGCCACGGCGCGAACCACGCAGCGGCCAGCGCGGCGATCGCCGACACCGCACGCCACTTGCGCGAAGCGATCGCGACGCAGCCCAGCGCCACGGCGAGCGCGGTCGCGGCCACCGCGACCGCGAGCTGTCGCGTGAGCCCCGCGTCGATGCGCAGCGTTTCGAGCGCGATCCGGTGCGCCCACGGCCACGCGGCCTGCCCGTCCGCGTCGCCGGTCAGGCCGGCCGCATGCAGCACGCGCGCCAGCGCGACCTGCGCGCGATACAGAAGTTGCAGGAACAGCAGCGCCCAGTCGGCGAACGGCGGCGCGTTCATCGACTCGGCCGTTGCCGCGAACCGGCAATCCCGTGAACGACACCACGCATCTACCAGCTCGCATCGAGTCCGAGATGCCGCAGCGCTTCATGGCGCAGCTCGGCGAGACGCGGGTCGCCGCGATGGCGCGGATAGGGCAGGTCGACGTGCAGTTCCGCGACGATGCGTGCGGGACGCGGCCCGAACACGATTACGCGCTGCGCGAGAAACAGCGCTTCCTCGACATCGTGCGTGACGAGCAGCGATGAAAACCCGTCGCGCTGCCACAGCGCGGTCAGTTCGGCCTGCATCGTGAGCCGCGTCAGCGAATCGAGCTTGCCGAGCGGCTCGTCGAGGATCAGGAGGCGCGGATCGTTGACCAGCGCGCGGGCGAGTGCGACACGCTGCGCCATCCCGCCCGACAACTGATGCGGAAACACGTTTGCGAATTCCTGCAGCCCGACGCGCGCGAGCGCATCGTCGACGCGATGCTGCGCGGTGCGCGCCACGCCGCGTGCTTCGAGGCCGAGTGCGACGTTCGCGCGCACGCGGCGCCACGGATAGAGCGTCGGATCCTGGAACACGACGATGCGTGACGGATCGGGCCGCTCGATCGGCGCGCCGTCCTGCGCGATCGTGCCCTGCGACGCGGCTTCGAGGCCGGCAACGAGCCGCAGCAGCGTCGATTTTCCGCAGCCGCTCGGGCCGAGCAGCGCGACGAATTCGCCGGCCGCGACCGACAGCGTGACGTCGTCGAGCACCGGCAGCGGGCCGCCGGGGCCGTCGAACGCATGGCTCACGCGACGAATGTCGATGCGCGCGCCGCGCGGCGCCGCCGCGTTGGGCGCGGCGGGCGGCGTGGCGACGGACGGTTCGAGAACGGCGGCGCTTACCATTTGACGGTTCCTTTCTGCCAGGCGAGCACACGGTCGCGCACCGCGAACAGCAGCGCGATCAGCCCGGAAAACAGCAGCGCCATCACGATCAGCGCCGCATACATGTTCACGTACGATGCCCAGCCCTGCGCCCAGCTCAGGTACCAGCCGAGCCCCGACTTGACGCCCATCATCTCGGCGACGACGAGCACCGTGAACGACGCGCTCAGCCCCATGAAGATGCCGACGAACACGTGCGGCAGCGCGGCCGGAATGGCGACGCGCAACACGAGGAAGCGCGCGTTCGCGCCGAGCGTGCGTGCGACGTCGTAGTACTGCCGGTTCACGCTCGCGACGCCCGACCACGTCAGCACCGCGACCGGGAAGCCGGTCGACAGCGCGATCAGGAACGCGGCGGCCGAGTAGCTGGTCGGGAAGAAATAGAAGGTGAGCGGCAGCAGCGCGGTGGCCGGCACGGGGCCGAGCACGCGCAGCACCGGATGCACCCAGTAGCCGATGCGGCGCGACCAGCCGATCGATACGCCGACCGCGAACCCGACCGCGACGCCGTATGCGAACCCGAGCGCGAGCAGCTTCAGCGTATTGCCGGCGCTGCCGACGAGGCGCGGCCAGTCGTCGACGTAGACCTCGATCAGCGCCTGCGGCGGCGCGAAGAACGGCGTCGGCAGCCAGCCGGTCTTGGCGGTGACGATTTCCCACACGGCCAGCACGAGCGGCAGCGCGACGAGCCATGGGCCGGCCGGCCGCACGCGGGCGAGCCGCGCGCGGGTGGCCGGCACGCGATGGCCGAGCGTCGCGGCGGCCAGCAGCAGCGCGGCGATCGCCCATGCGGCGGTGCCGAACGTGTCGGTGTACGCCCAGTCGGTGAAGCCGACGACGCGGTTCGGCCACAGGTGCGTGACCGCGCCGAGTGCGGCCCATGCGAGCGCGGCAACGACGCCGGTGGGCCAGGTGCGTGCGCGGCGGGCTTCGGCAGCTAGCGTCGCGTCGCAGGCCGTGCACGCGATGCGGGGCGACGAAGCCGTGGCGGTTCCGGTGCCGGCTGCGACCGGTGCGGTGCGCGTGGGGGACACGTGTTCGAGCGTCGACATCGCGTCACCCCAGCACGTTCGCATAGACCTGCTGCGCGAAGCGCTGCGGGTCGGTGCTCTTCTTCAGCACGCTGATGCGGCGGAAATCGTCCGCATAGAACGCGATTTCCTGCTGCAGGTCGACGTTGGTCGGGTGGTGCGTGTAGGTCAGCGTCGCGTACAGCTTGCGCAGGTCTTCCGGGCTGATCTTCGGCGAATACTTCGCGAACGCCTTCGCGGCTTCGTTCGGGTTGTCGTGCGTGTACTCGGTGGCCTGCACGATCGAGCGCGCGAGCGCGGCGGCGGCCGGCCGGTCGTTGCGCACGAGCTCGCCGCGCGCGCCGATCACGCAGCACACCTTGCGCGCGTATTCGCCGGACAGGTTCGTCGCGAGTTCCGTATACGCGCCGTTGCTGCGTTTCTCGAGCAGGTAGAGGTTCGGGTCGCCATCGGCGATGGCCTGGATCTCGCCCTTGTCGACCGCGACGCCGAGCAGGTCGGCCGGATACTGCCGCCACGTGATGTCGCGCTCGGGATCGATGCCGTTCTTCGCGAGCAGGATCGAGAAGAAATGCTTGCCGGGCGCGGCGAGGTCGCTGACGCCGACCGTCTTGCCCTTCAGCGCCTGCAGCGTCGTGACGCCGGCCGTCTTCGAGCCGAGCAGCCGCACGCAGCCGCCGTGCGAGCTGCCGATGATCTTCACGTCGAAGCCGGCTTCGAGCGGCTTCAGCCAGCGGTGGATCATCCCGACCGCCGCGTCGGCCTTGCCGGTCGCGATCGATTCGAGCAGCTGGTCGGTCGACCCGCTGTAGTTGATCAGCTCGACCTTCAGCCCGTTCTTCTCGAAGAAGCCGTGCTCCTGCGCGACGACGATCGGCGTCAGGCAGAACGCGTTCTGGTTCCACGCGAACGTCAGCTTCTTCAGCGGTGGCGCGGACCAGGCCTTGCGGCCGAGCGTGATCGCCGGCGCGGCGAGCGCGGCGGCGCCGGCCGCGCGCAGCAGCCGGCGGCGTGTGGGGTCTTGCGCGCCGGTCGGCGCGGGTGCGGTGGTATCGGTCATGCGGTGGTCTCCGGTTCCGGTCGTGCGGAAGGGCGCTCAGTCGAGCAGGTCGGGTTCGTCGGCGACGACGCGTGCGAACAGGCTGTCGAACGCATGCAACGCGCCGTCGGGGCCGCCGATCTGACCGTGCGTGTGTTGCGCGGTCGCGTGATCGATCGGTTGCGGCGTGCCGGCCGCTTCGGCCAGCAACTGCGTGTGCGCGACGTTGTCGAGCGCGATGTACCACCACGCGGCGGCCTCGACCGTCGGGCCGGCTGTCAGGATCCCGTGGTTCTTCAGGATCACGCCCTTGTGCGTGCTGCCGTCGGGCTTCGCGAGCGTGTGTGCGATCCGCGCACCTTCGCTCGTATCGACGACCATCCCGGTGAAGTCGTCGAACAGTGCATGGTCCTCGTAGAACACGCATGCGTCCTGCGTCAGCGGGTCGAGCGGGCGGCCGAGCGTCGACCACGCCTTGCCGTAGGTCGAATGCGTATGCGCGGCGGCGACGACGTGCGGATGCGCGTCGTGGATCGCCGCATGGATCGCGAATGCGGCCTTGTTCAGCGGCCGGCTGCCGATCGCGGTTTCGCCGCGCGCGTTGACGAGCAGCAGGTCGGACACCTTGATCTGCGAGAAATGCACGCCGAGCGGATTCACCCAGAAGTGGTCGGGCAGCTCCGGATCGCGCGCGGTGATGTGGCCGGCGAGCCCCGACGCGAAGCCGAAGCGCGCGAACAGGCGAAACGCGGCCGCGAGGCGCTCCTGCCGGTGGCGGCGTTCGACGGCGACGTCGAAGCGCGGCGCGGGCGGATCGAACCAGAAATGCTGGCGCGGCGTGTCGGCGAGCGCGAGGCCCGACGCGGTGCGCGTGGGCGACGCAGAAGACAGGACGGCGGACATGGCATGCGTCTCCGTTGGCGTCAGGCTGCGCGGCGCGCCGCGTCGCGTGCCGCGACGGCGCTACGCACGCGCGGAATCAGTTCGCGGCCGAAGTCGATCGCGTCTTCGAGCGGATCGAAGCCGCGGATCAGGAACGTCGTCACGCCGAGGTCGTAGTAGTCGAGCAGCGCATCGGCGACCTGTTCGGGCGTGCCGACCAGCGCGGTCGAATTCGAGCGCGCCCCCGTGAGCGTTGCGATCTCGGTCCACAGCCGCTTGTCGACCCGCGCGCCGCGCTCGGCCGCGGCGAGCAGGCGCCGCGCGCCTTCGCTCTGCTGCGGGCCGCCGGTGCCGAGGCCGGCCGCTTCGCGCAGCCGGCGCGTGTCGTCGAGGATCCGGTGCGCGCGCGCCCACGCTTCGTCCTCGGTCGCCGCGAGGATCGGCCGGAACGATACCGAGAAGCGCACCTGCCGGCCGTGCTTCGCGGCTTCGGCACGCACGCGCGTCGTCAGGTCGCGCACCTGGTCGAGCGATTCGCCCCACAGCGCATAGACGTCCGCGTGCTTGCCGGCGACTTCCAGCGCCGCTTCCGAGGCGCCGCCGAAGTAGATCGGCACGTGCGGCCGCTGGAACGGCTTCACCTCCGAAAAGCCCTGCGTGAAGCGGTAGTGCGCGCCATCGTGATCGAACGGCTGCGCTTCGGTCCAGATGCGCCGCAGGATGCCGAGGTATTCGTCGGTGCGGGCATAGCGCGCATCGTGATCGAGGAAATCGCCGTCGCGCTGTTGTTCGCTGTCCGAGCCGCCGGAGATGAAGTGGACGGCAAGGCGGCCACGGCTGAACTGGTCGAGCGTCGCGATCTGCCGCGCGGCGAGCGTCGGCGCGGTGAAGCCCGGACGATGCGCGAGCATGAAATGGATGCGCTCGGTCGCGGCGGCGGCGAACGCGATCGTCAGCGTCGCCGACGCGCCGGTCGAGTGATGCGGCACGAGGATCCGGTCGAAACCGGCCGTTTCGTGTGCGCGGGCGAAGTCACGCACATAGTCGGGATCGACGACGGGGCCGACAGGCGGATGGATTTCCGACTGCTTCTGGCTCTGGATCATGCCGATGAATTCGACGCTCATCTGGGTCTCCGGTACAGGGGCGGCCCGGCGCGGCCAGAGACGGCCGGCGGGGACGGGAATGGAGCGCAGATTACCGCCGGGATCATGCGGAACGGAAATAATCAATCCCGATTTGAATATCAGATTTGCATGGTTTGGACCGCTATGCGTTGCGCATACGCTGTGCGCTTCCGATCGAATCGGGACGGCGCCGGCTGCGTGTCGTACGGGGCTTCGGCGCCGGGCAGAAACCGAAGCGGCATGCGGTCCGGCATTGGCGGCGACGCGAGCCCGCGAATCCGCAGCCGATCGTCGCCGGCTTCACGTGGCGCCGCGCCCGTCGCCGATCGATCGCCGTGTCGGCCTTACCCGATACTCGTTACCCAGTCATCCAGGAAATCCGCACCGATGTCCGCCAGCCTTGCTGCTTCCTCGCCGCTCCCGCCGCAGTCGTCGCTGCGCCACCTGCCTGCCGACGATGCACGCGTCGCCGCGCTGCTCGAGCGTCTCGCGCCCGAACTCGCCGCCGACGCGGCCCGCAACGACGTCGACGGCCGTTTCCCGCACGAGAACTTCGCACGGCTGCAGCGCGCGGGGCTGATCGCGCAGGTCGTGCCGCGCGAGCAGGGCGGCGCAGGGGCGACGCTCGCCCAGGCGAGCCGGATCGTGGCGTCGGTCGCGCGCGCCGATCCCGCGACCGCGCTGGTGCTGACGATGACGTATCTGCAGCATCGTGCGCTCGGCCGCGCGGACAATCGCTGGCCCGCGCGTGTGCGGCGTGCCGTGTTCGACAGCGCCGTTGCAGAAGGTGCGCTGATCAATGCGCTGCGCGTCGAGCCGGCGCTCGGTTCGCCGTCGCGCGGCGGCCTGCCCGAAACGATTGCGCGTCGCGACGGCGACGGTTGGCGGCTGTCCGGCCACAAGCTGTATAGCACCGGCATTCCGGCGTTGCGCTGGCTGGCCGTGTGGGCCCGCACCGACGAGCCCGAGCCGCGCGTCGGCGTGTTCCTCGTGCGGCGCGAGCGTGATACGGACGACGATGCGCGCATCCTCGTGATCGAAAGCTGGGATCACCTCGGCCTGCGCGCATCGGGCAGCCACGAGGTCGTGTTCGACGATGTGCCGCTGCCCGCCGATCATGCGGTGGACGTGCGCGCGCCCGATGCATGGGCCATGTCGGCCGCGAGTCATGCGGATGTCGACGCACAGGCCGACCAGCAGGCGTGGATGGTCGCGCTGCTCGGCAGTCTTTACGATGCGGTGGCGCGCGCGTCGCGCGACTGGCTGCTCGAGTTCGCGACGACGCGCGCGCCGAGCGGGCTCGGCGCGCCGCTCGCGACGCTGCCGCGCGTGCAGGAGGCCGTCGGCGAGATCGAAGGCTGGCTGCACGCGAACCGCGTGCTGCTCGACGAGCACATCGCGCGCACCGATGCGGGCGACGCGCCGACGGTGACGACGAGCGGCCTCGTCAAGCGAACCGTGACGGAGCACGCGATCCGTACCGTCGAGCACGCGCTGAAGCTGTCCGGCAATCACGGGCTGAGCCGCCGCAATCCGCTCGAACGCCACTATCGCGACGTGCTGTGCAGCCGCGTGCATACGCCGCAGGACGATGCGATCGCTGTCGCCGCCGGGCGAGCGGCGCTCGAGGCGGCGGCGCGCAGCGCGACCGCGCAGGCGGAGGCGCGCGATGCGCCCGGTTCCGGTCGAAACGATGCGTGAGCGGTGCGGGATGACGGTCGATACGAACGCGAGCGGGGCGACGCGTTGCCGGCGCCGCCGGTCGCACTCACGCGGCTTCGTCGTGCGCGGCAGCATCCGCAGGCAGCGCGAACGCGGTGCGCGCATGCGCGCCCACGGCTGCGAGCGGCGCCGCGAAGCGCGCCGCATCCTGCCGGTGCAGCAACCACAGATCGATCTGCGGCTTGAAATCGGCGAGCGGCACGATGTCGACCGCGTCGCGCAGCGGGCTGCCTTCGACGAGCGGCAGCGGCATCAGCCCGATGCCGAAGCCGTTCGCGACGCTCTGCAATTGCAGGTCGCGGCCGTAGGTGTCGAGCGTGACCGGCATCGGCAGCCCCTGCGCGTCGAGCGCGCGGCGCAGGCCCGCGCGAAAGCCGCAGCCGTCGGGATTGAGCACCCAGCCGCGCGCATGGCAGTCGGCGAGCCGGTAGCTGCGGCGCGGCCAGTCGCCCTTGCGGCCGACCGCGACGAGCCGGGTGGCCAGCAGCCGCTCGCCCTCGACCTGCGGCGGCAGCACCATCTCGCGGGCGAGAAACACGAGCGCCGCGTCGAGCTCGCGGCGCGCGACGCGCTCGACGAGCATGCCGCCCCAGGCGGTCGTGACCTGTGTGGTAAGCGCGGGCCATTGCGCGGCGAGCTGCGCGATCAGGCCGGGCAGCATCAACTCGCCGAGCCCCTGCGTGAGGCCGACGCGGAATTCGCCGGCGGGCGGCCGCTCGCCGGCCGTCAGCTCGCGCAGCGCGTCGACTTCGCGCAGGATCGCCCGGCATTGCTCGAACACCTGCAGGCCGATGTCGGTCGGGCGCGGCGGCTTGGTGTTGCGGTCGAGCAGTGTCACGCCGAGCGCTTCCTCGAGATTCTGCACGCGCCGCGTGATCGCGGGCTGCGTCATCCCGAGCTCGGCCGCGGCCTGGCTCAGGGTGTGGCAGCGGACGACCGCTGCAAAAGCGTCGATATCGCTAATTTTCATGTTTGTTCTGCATGGTCTTTCAGGTGCATCATGACGATTCATCATATTCGGCATCATATTCGAGGAGCCCGCCAATGAGTACGCTTTCGTTGCATCAGACGCCGCTGCGTCCGTTCGTCGACGGGCTGGACGCGCTGCTTGCGTCCGGCGCGAACGAGGCGCGCATCCTCGACGAGGGCGGCGCGCTGCTCGCGGCCCTCGTCGCGCACGACGACTGGCTGCCCGACGCGTTCGCGCAGCCGGATCCCGAGCGTTACCGCCAGTACCTGCTGCATCTCGATCCCGACGAGCGGTTCTCCGTCGTCAGCTTCGTGTGGGGGCCGGGCCAGACGACGCCGATCCACAACCACACGGTGTGGGGGCTGATCGGGATGCTGCGCGGAGGCGAGTTGTCGCAGCCGTACAGGTTCGATGCAACCGGCAAGCCGGTGCCGGCGGGCGACGCGGTAAGGCTGCAGCCGGGCGAGGTCGAGGCCGTGTCGCCGCGCATCGGCGACGTCCATCGCGTGACCAACGCCTTCGTCGACCAGGTATCGATCAGCATCCACGTGTACGGCGCGAACATCGGCAAGGTCGAGCGGGCGGTGTTCCTGGACGACGGCACCGTGAAGCCGTTCGTGTCCGGCTATTCGAATGCGTGACCGAATGCACGATGCCGCGTGCCGTTGGCACGGCCCGTTGCGGGCGCGCGCCGGCACGCCCAAGATTCATCCGTTTGCCGTTTGCTTTCTTCACCGACTTCAACAGAATCCGACAGAGACACCGTGACGCAATCCGCCGAATCCACTTTCCGTTTTCCCGTCGCGTCGTACCAGGACGTACGCGCGCGCCTGCTGGCCCGTGACGAGCTCGCGCTGATCGACGTGCGCGAGGAAGATCCGTATGCGCAGGGCCATCCGCTGTGGGCCGCCAACTTTCCGCTGTCGAAGCTCGAACTCGATGCGTGGACGCGAATTCCGCGCCGCGACACGCCGATCGTCGTGTTCGGTGAAGCCGGCGGCGAGGATCTCGCACCGCGCGCGGCCGCGAAGCTCGCGCAGCTCGGCTATAGCGACGTGCGGCTGCTCGACGGCGGCCTCGCGGGCTGGCTCGCCGCGGGCGGCGAACTGTTCATCGACGTGAACGTGCCGAGCAAGTCGTTCGGCGAATGGGTCGAGGCCGAGCGCCATACGCCGTCGCTGTCCGCGCAGGAGGTGCAGGCGCTGATCGACGCAAAGGCCGACGTCGTGATCGTCGACGCGCGCCGGTTCGACGAATACCAGACGATGAACATCCCGACGTCGACGAGCGTGCCGGGCGCGGAGCTCGTGCTGCGCGTGCGCGCGCTCGCGCCGAACCCGGCGACGCGGGTGGTGGTGAACTGCGCGGGCCGCACGCGCAGCATCATCGGCACGCAGTCGCTGATCAACGCCGGGCTGCCGAACCCGGTCGCCGCGCTGCGCAACGGCACGATCGGCTGGACGCTGGCCGGCCAGACACTCGAGCGTGGCGCGGCGCGACGCTTTCCGGACGACATCGACACCGCGCAGCGGGGCGCGGCCCGCCGTGCCGCGCGCGCGGTGGCCGAGCGCGCCGGCGTGCCGCGCATCGCGCTCGCGGACGTCGCCGCGCTCGACGAGCCGGGCCGCACGCTGTACCGCTTCGACGTGCGCACGCCGGAGGAATACGAGGCCGGCCATCTGCCGGGCTTCCTGAGCACGCCGGGCGGCCAGCTCGTGCAGGAGACCGACCATCACGCGGCCGTGCGCGGCGCGCGGATCGTGCTGGCCGACGACGACGGCGTGCGCGCGGACATGACCGCGTCCTGGCTCGCGCAGATGGGCTGGGACGTGCGCGTCGTCGAACCGGCCGGCCCGGAGGCGTTCACCGGGCGCGGCCAGCCGCCGCGCGACGTGCCGGCGACGCCGCAGGTGACCGACGTGTCGCCCGCGACGCTCGCGGGCTGGCTGAAGGAAGCGGCTGCGGGCGAGCTCGCAATCGTCGACGTGACGACCAGCGCGAACTATGTCAAGCGCCATATCCCGGGCGCATGGTTCGTCGTGCGCGCACAGTTGCGCGACGCGCTCGCCGCGATCCCGCCGGCCAAGCGCTATGTGTTCACGTGCGGATCGAGCCTGCTTGCGCGGTTCGCGGCGGACGACGCACGCGCGTTGCTGCCGGCTGACGCGGCGCTCGCGGTGCTGACGGGCGGCACGGCAGCGTGGATCGACGCCGGGCTGCCGCTCGAGCACGGCGAGACGCGCCTCGCCTCGCCGCGCGTCGACCGCTACCGGCGCCCGTATGAAGGCACCGACAACGCGGCCGCGGCGATGCAGGCGTATCTCGACTGGGAATACGGGCTGGTTGACCAGCTGAAGCGGGACGGCACGCACCACTTCCGCGTGATCTGACCGCGCTGACCACGACGATGCAACCGGTGCACGGCACGGCACGACGCGCGCCGCGCCCGGTTGCCGCTCGGTCAGCGCGTTCAGCGCATTTCAGCGCCTGAACGTATCGACGGCCGTGCGGCCGGCCGCCGGATCGTCGGTGAAGAAGCCGTCGATGCCCGCGCGCAGGTACGCCTGGATCTCGCGCACCGAGCCTGCGGTGTTGCGCGTGTCCGGCGTGCCGCCGTCCTTCAGCGACGCGGGCAGGAAGTTGTTCTCCGGGCGGAACGTGTACGGATGCACGACGAGGCCGGCCGTGCGCGCGGCGCGATCCGGCCGTCGCCGGCAGCCGGCGCGCCGGATGCACTAAACTTGCGGGACTTTTGCATCGCCGCGCCGGGCCGCCACCCGCCCGCGCACGACGATGCGGCGACTCGCGGGCCGGCGCGGGCGCCCGGCGTCCGTGGGCGTCCGGGGCCCGCGCCGGCCGATTTTTACCGACCCATGACTGCTCATACCGATTCCGCCTACCTGCTCGGCGACCTGCTGAAGAACGTTTCCCGCTCCTTCTACCTGACGCTGCGCGTGCTGCCCGACGGCATGCGCGATCCGGTCGGCCTGGCCTACCTGCTCGCGCGCGCGGCCGATACGATCGCCGACACGGCGCTGGTCGCGCCCGATCGCCGCGCGGCGCTGTTGACCGACTTGCGCGACGAGGTCGAGCGGCTCGGCGACGGCGCGGCGCTGTCGCGCTCGCTCGAGGACGTGACGCGGATGCAGACGGATTCGCACGAGCACGTGCTGCTCGGCTCGATGCAGCCGATGCTCGCGCTGCTGCGCGCGCAGCCGGACGCGGACCGCGCATCGATCCGCAAGGTCGTCGCGACGCTGACGTCGGGGATGGAATTCGATTTGCGCACGTTTCCCGACGAACAGTCGGGGCAGGTCGCGTCGCTGCCGAACCGGGACATGCTCGATCGCTACACGTATCTGGTCGCCGGCTGTGTCGGCGAATTCTGGACCGACATGACCGGCGCGCACACGAAGGCCGCGCGCGGCTGGGACTTGCCGGACATGCGCGAGAAGGGCATCCGCTTCGGCAAGGCGCTGCAGATGACCAACATCCTGCGCGACTGTGCGAAGGACCTGCGGATCGGCCGCTGCTACTTGCCGGACGACGTGCTGGCCGCGCACCGCGTCGGTGTCGCCGACCTGATGTCGCCCGATGCGTCGGCGCGTGCGCGCGGCGTGCTGTTCGACCTGCTGCGCGTGGCGCTCGATCAATATCGCGATGCGTGCCGATACACGCTGGCGATTCCGCGCCGCTTCGTGCGGCTGCGGCTCGCGTGCCTGTGGCCGATCATGATCGGCCTCGAAACGCTGGAACTGCTGGCCGGCCACGACGCCTGGCTCGATCCGGCCCGGCCGGCGAAGGTGCCGCGCAAGCGAATCTACCGGATCATGGCGTCGTCGCTCGCGCTCGTCGGTTCGAACGCGGCGATCCGTGCGCGGATGAACGCGCTCGTCGATGCGGTGAACGCGCGGATCGCGCAGCCTGCATCTCGTTGAATGTCGCCGGCGCGATGCGCCGGCATCTTCCCTCGGCCCGCGTTCGCCGGGCTGCTCCCGTCCGATTTCCCCCACACGAACTGAAACGTTTTCACGATTTCGTTTTCCGAAACGTGGGTGTCATGAATGTCAGCGATCCTGCGCGGCGGCGTGAATCGCGGCAGCCAGCTGCGGTCGCGCATTTGTAAGCGGGTTGTTGCCGAGGGCGTCTGACGACATGGGTCGGTCTCGATGCACCAGTAAAAATGTAAAGCTAGGGTTTTCACCGGGAAATGCCGGAGAGGCCCGTCGCGTAAGCGTTTTCAGGTGTTATGTAACCGTTTGGTGAACCCGTGCGTTGCGTCGATCATACGATGACCGACTGTGCGTATTGGGAAACGATTGGTAATCCGTCAGAATCGCACCGGCATGTACTCGCACATGTGCATAAAACCACACCAGAAAAGAAATCATTCTTTGAGGACGGAGAATCAATGAAAAAGCGCGTCGCTTTCGCCATGACGGCAGTGGGTCTCGCAGCCGCTACCGCAGCCCACGCCCAGAGCAGCGTGACCCTGTACGGTATCGTCGATAACGCTATCGCCTACCAGAACAACTCGTCGGCAACCGGCGCGACCACGGGTGGTCACTCGAAGGTGCAGATGGCTACCGGCATTTGGGCAGGCAGCCGCTTCGGCCTGAAGGGCAGCGAAGACCTCGGCGGCGGCACGAAGGCGATCTTCCAGTTGGAAGCCGGCTTCAACGCGAACAACGGCACGTCGCAATGGACGAACGGCATCTTCACGCGTCAGGCATGGGTCGGTATGACCAACCAGACGTACGGTACGCTGACGGCCGGCCGCCAGTACACCGCGTACTACACGCTGCTGTCGCCGTACAGCCCGACGACCTGGCTGACCGGTTACTACGGCGCGCACCCGGGTGATATCGACTCGCTGGATACCAGCTACCGCGCGAACAACTCGCTCGTCTACATGTCGCCGAAGTTCTACGGCGTCACGGTCGGCGGTTCGTACTCGTTCGGCGGTGTCGCAGGCAGCACGAACCGCGGCTCGACGTGGAGCGCGGCGATCCAGTACCTGAACGGCCCGGCAGGCATCGCGGTCGGCTACCAGAAGGTCAACAACGCGACGCTCGGCGGCGGTGTCTGGGGCGCGAACTCGACGGTCCAGAACGGCCTCGACGCCAGCGGCAACGGTGCGGAACCGGCCGTGTCGTCGATCAACAACGGCTACAAGTTCGCACAATCGCAGCAGCGCGTGGCTGTGACGGCTGGCTATCAATTCACGCCGGCATGGGATGTGTCGGTGTCGTACTCGAACGTCCAGTACGTCCCGGGCACGCTGTCGGGCTTCAAGAACACGGCAATCTTCAACACGGCAGGCGCCGTGCTGCACTGGAAGGCAGCGCCGCAGTGGGACTTCGCAGCAGGCTACTCGTACACGGCGGCAACGCAGTCGAACGGCATCTCCAGCTCGGCCAAGTACCACCAGGTCACGCTGTCGCAGTACTACAGCCTGTCGAAGCGCACGGGCCTGTACGCAGTTGAGGCTTACCAGCACGCGAGCGGCAACACGCTGACCCCGACGGGTGGCATCGTCGCAGCGACGACGTCGACCGGCGACGGCGTGGGCGCAGGTTCGAAGCAGAACCAGATCGCTGCCGGCGTCGGCATGATCCACCGCTTCTGATGTCGCGCGGCGCGCGAGCGCCGCTCACGGCATGCGGTATGAAAGAACCGGCCTTCGGGCCGGTTTTTTTCATGGCGGGCGCGCTGCATGCGTCTTTCCGGTTTCGGCACCGGTCAAGCCTGTCTTTCGCGTGCCGGCGCGGCCGTCCCGGTCACCGGGGCGAATCGTCCGACCAGGTCCCCGCCAGCGCCTGGAACAGCGCTGCCGTATCGGCAAGCCGGTCGGCCTGCGCGCGCGCGCGGTCGAGCGCGGTCTGCAGTGCTTGCCGCTGCGCGTCGAGCAGCGCGAACGTGCTGATTCCGCCTGCCGCGTAACGATCGCCGGCAATCGCGTCGGCTGCGGCCGCTTCCCGTGCGGCCGTGTCTCGCGCCTCCAGCGCCGTCGCATCGTGTTCGACCGCGCGCATCGCGTCGGCGACCTGCTGAAGCGCCAGCAGCACGGTTTCCCGATAGCTTGCGAACGCGGCGTCGTACGCAGCTTCGGCCGCGCGTTTCTTCGCGCGCAGCTCGCCGCCATGAAAGAGCGGCTGCGTCAGGCCGAGGCCCACGTTCCACACATTCAGCCCGCTCACGATATCCGCGATGCGCGTGCGTTCCGAACCGATCCCCGCCGAAATCGAAAAACGCGGATACAGGTTCGCGGTCGCCACGCCGACGTTCGCGCTCGCCTGGTGCAGCACGGCCTCTGCCGCGCGGATATCGGGGCGTTCGCGTGCGAGCGTGGACGGCAGCGCGACCGGCACCGTGCGCGGCAGCGCGAGCGCGTCGAGCGTGAGGTCGGGCAGCACGGCGTCGGACGGCGGCGCGCCCAGCAGGATCGCGAGCCGATGGCCGGCCTGCGCGAAGCGAGCTGCGAGCGGCGGCAGCGACGCCTGCGTCTGCGCGAGCAGCGTGCGCTGCGCATGCACGTCGGCCCGCGATACGCCACCCGCCGCGAAACGCGCTTCGACGATGCGCAACTGCTGCGCCTGCGCGTCGACGAGCTGCTGCGTGAGCGCGACCTGCTGCGCGAGCGACGCGCGCAGGATCGCGGTCGCGACGACGTTGCCGGCGAGCGTCAGGCGCGCGGCGTCGAGCGTGTATGCCTGATAGTCGACCTGGGCGCGCAGCGCCTCGAGCGCGCGCCGGTTGCCGCCGAACACGTCGAGCGCGTACGACACGTTCACCGACGCGTCATACAGCGTGAACGGCCCGGGCTTCGGCAGGTTGGCGGGCAGCCCGAACGTGGCGATGTCGACCTTCTCGCGGGTGGCGGACAGGTTCGCGTCGACACGCGGCAGCATCGTCGCGCCGGCTTCGGCCGCATGGTTCTGTCGCGCTTCGTCGAGCCGCGCGCGGGCCTCGGCGAGCGTCGGGCTGTTGCGCCATGCGGTGTCGACCAGCCGGTCCAGCGGTTCGGAGCCGAACTGCGTCCACCAGCGTTGCAGCGTGTGCGCGGCCGTTGCGAAGGTCTGCGCGTCGCCGGCCGGGCGGCCGGCGGCCACCGTCGTCGCGGGTGCCTCATCGCGCGTGTAGTGCTGCGTGGCCGGCGCGTCCGGCGTGCGGAAGTCCGGCCCGACCGCGCATCCGGCGAGGAGCGCAGCGGCGGCCAGCGCGCTGGCGCGGGCAGCGCGGGAGGTGCGGGAGGTGCGACACAGGGCCGGTTTCATCGCAGGGCCCCTAGTCGAGCGTGCGCCGGTAGAAGCGCAGCGCGACGCCCATCACGACGACGGTGAACAGCGCGACGGGCCATACGGACGGCCACAGGTCGGCCCAGCCGTTGCCTTTCAGCAGGATGCCGCGCACGAGGCGGTTGAAGTAGGTGAGCGGCAGCAGGTTGCCGATGAACTGCGCCCACTTTGGCATCCCGGCGAACGGGAACATGAAGCCCGACAGCAGGATGTTCGGCAGGAAGTAGAACACCGCGAGCTGCATCGCCTGCAACTGGTTCTGCGCGAGCGACGACAGCGTGATGCCGACCGTCAGGTTCGCGGCGATGAACAGCAGCGCGGACAGGTAGATCGCGAACACGCCGCCGACGAACGGTACCTGGAACACGTAGCGCGCAGCGACGAGAATGATCGACACCTGGATCAGCCCGATGAACACGTACGGGACGATCTTGCCCGTCATCACCTCGAGCGGCCGCACGGGTGTCGCGAGCAGGTTCTCCATCGTGCCGCGCTCGCGTTCGCGGGTGATCGCGAGGCCCGTCATCATCACCATCGTCATCGTCAGGATCACGCCCATCAGGCCTGGCACGACGTTGTACTGGGTGATGCCTTCGGGGTTGTACAGGCGGTGCAGCACGACGTCGAACGCGGCCGGGCGGCCGTTCAGGTGCGCCAGCGGCCCCGTCAGGTCCTTGTCGGCGACCGGCTGCACGAGGCCCGGCAGCGCGCCGATCGCCGACGCGGTCGCGACGGGATCGGTCGCGTCCGCCTCCACGAGCAGTGACGGACGCTCGCCGCGCAGCAGCCGCTTCGAGAAATCGGCCGGCACGCTCAGCACGAACTGGACGTCGCCGCGGGCGAGCGCATGCCGGCCGGCCGCTTCGTCGGGCAGCGTCTCGACGATGTCGAAGTACGCGGAATTGCGCATGGCGGCGATGAAGCTGCGTGCGAACGGGCTCGAATCGGCGACGATCACCGCGGTCGGCAGGTGCTTCGGATCGGTGTTGATCGCGAAGCCGAACAGCGCGAGCTGGATGATCGGCACGCCGACGATCATCGCGAACGTCACGCGATCGCGGCGCAGCTGCAGGAATTCCTTCAGCACGATGCTCCACCAGCGTGCGACCGAGAACGCGCCGCGCAGGTTCGCCCTCGTACTCATGACGTCGCTCCGCCGGCGGGGCCGGGTGCGCGGCCCATCATGTAGATGAACACGTCCTCGAGCCCCGTGTCGATCGGCGTGACCTGCAGCGATGCGTGGCCGCAGACCTGCGCGAGCGTCGCGTCGAGCAGCGCGCGATCGCGGCCGCTCACGTGCAGCACCGAGCCGAACACGACCGTCTGGTCGATGCCCGGCAGCGTGCGCAAGCGCGCGGACAGTTCCGCCAGGTGTTCGCCGGCGACTGCGCGGGTCGACAGGTGCTGCGACGCGACGATCTCCGCCGAGGTGCCCTGCGCGAGCAGTTCGCCGTACGCGATGTACGCGAGCTTGTGGCAGCGCTCGGCTTCGTCCATGTAGTGCGTGCTGACGAGTACCGAGATCCCTTGCGCGGCCAGCCGGTGCAGTTCTTCCCAGAAGTCGCGGCGCGCGGCCGGATCGACGCCGGCGGTCGGTTCGTCGAGCAGCAGCAGTTCCGGCTCGTGCAGCATGCAGGCGGCGAGCGCGAGGCGCTGCTTCCAGCCGCCGGACAGCGCGCCCGTGAGCTGGTCCGCCCGGCTCGCCAGGCCGAGCCCGTCGAGCGCGCGCGCGACGGCCGCGCGGCGATCGGGCATGCCGTACACGCGCGCGACGAAATCGAGGTTCTCGCGGATCGACAGATCGTCCCAGTACGAGAAGCGCTGCGTCATGTAGCCGACCCGCCGCTTGATCTGCGCGCTGTCGCGCACGATGTCGTAGCCGAGGCAGGTGCCGCTGCCCGAGTCGGGCGTGAGCAGGCCGCACATCATCCGGATCGACGTGGTCTTGCCGCTGCCGTTCGGCCCGAGAAAGCCGAAGATCTCGCCGCGCGCGACGCGCAGCGAGACGTCCTTCACGACGTGCTTGTCGCCGAAGCGCTTGTTCAGGCGGTCGACGTCGATCGCGTACGGAGCCGGCGGCACGTTCATCGCAGCCTCACGGCGACGGGCTGGCCCGGGTGCAGCTTCGGCGCGTCGGCGAGCGCGGGGCGCGCCTCGACCATGAACACGAGCTTGGTCCGGCTCTCGTTGCTGTAGATCACGGGCGGCGTGTACTCGGCCTCGCGCGATACGTAGGTGATGCGCGCGGGCACGTCGGCCGCGCAGCCGTCGCAGTGGATCGCGATCGCTCGCCCCGGGGCGAGCGACGCAATGGCGGCCTCCGGCACGAAGAAGCGCACCTTCAGGTTCTGCGTCGGCAGCATCTGCACGACCGGATTGCCGGCCTGCACCCATTCGCCGACGCGGTATAGCGTGTCGTACACGCGCCCGGCGGCAGGCGCGGCGACGCGCTTTTGATCGAGCTTCCATTCGGCAGCGGCTAGCGCCGCCTGCGCGGCATCGACCTGCGCGGCCTGCGCGGCGACCTGTTGCCCGCGGCCCGGCAAACGCGCGACCTCGACCTGGTGCTGCAACTCGCGCATCTGGGCGGCGGTGGTTTGCCCGGACGTACGCGAATCGTCGAGCTGCTGCTTCGACAGGCCGCCGGCCGCGTACTGGCGTTCGTCGCGCGCGAGTTGCGCGGCGGCCCGCGCGGCCTGTGCGGTGGCCTGCGCGAGTTGCGCCTGCGTGACCGCGACTTCCGGCGGGCGCTTGCCGGTCTGCAGGTCGGCAAGCTGCGCGCGTGCGGCCGCGAGCTGATGTTGCGCCTGCTCCAGCGCGGCCGTTTCGCTGACCGCCTCGAGCGCGAACACCGGCGTACCGGCCGCGACGGCCTGGCCGCGTTCGACCGACAGTTGCGTCAGCGTGCCCGCCTGCGACGACGACAGGTACACGAATTCGCCTTCGACATAGCCCTGGTAGGTCGCGCCTTCGTGCGCCGGCCGTCCGCAGCCGGCGAGCAGCGCGACGGCGACGCTGGCGGCCAGCGCCAGCGCCAGCGGAAGCGCGCGGGTCGCGCTCACGACGGCCTCCGTGGCGAGCGTGCGCGCGCATCCGGCGCGGCGGCGGGCGGCTGCATGCCGGAGTCGAGCAGCGCGCGGACGTGGCGATGCAGCACGTCGCGATCGATCGGCGGCAGGCCGCGCGCGCTTTGCCACAGCTTCGCGGTCGCGAGCGGCAGCATCACGAGCGCGATGATCGAATGGAACAGGAACGCGGGTTCGAGCGCGGGATTCAGCGTGCCGGCCTGCTGTGCGGCGCGGATGCGCTCGGCAAAGCGCCCGACATGCTCGAGCGGAATGCGCCGGACCATCCGCTCGCGGAGCAGGCCACCCTCGTGGACGATCTCGCGCAGCCAGATCGACGGCAGCCAGGGCATGCGATGCGTGACGTCGAAGAAGCGGTCGACGAGTTCGGCGACGAGCGCGAACGGATCGCTTTCGATCTGCGGAGCGGTCGGCCGCCACACGAACGCGATGACCTGCGCGAGCCGCTCCTCGACGATCGCGTCGAGCAGCTGCTCGCGATTCGTGAAGTAGTAGTGGACCATCGCCGACGTGACGCCGGCCGCCGTGGCGATCTGCGCGACCGTCGTCGCGGCGATGCCGCGCTCGGCGAACAACTGGATCGCGACGTCGAGCATGTGGTCGCGCAGGTCGAAATCCTCCACCGACGGGCGGCGCCCGCGCGGCCTGGCGACGGTGGATTTCGCGTTCATGGAAACGACGCTAATTGATGAGTTAGTTAATTTCAAGGAAGGGTTTTCGCGCGCGTTGATCGCGATCAGGCGCGCGTCGAATGGCGGTGCGGACGAACGGGGCGGCGGCGCCGCGAAGGGCCGGGTTCCGGCGGTGGCGTGTAGGGAGCGGCTAATGAGGAAACCGCGGAGGGGAACCGGCCGAAACCGGTGAGGAATCTGCATCGACCCGGCGGGGTTGCCGGTCGCGCAGCACGGGCGCGTGCCCGGCCCGGCACGCGTTCCTGAAGCGGGGTCACTGATCGAGCGGCGACTTCAGCGGATCGTGCTCGCCTGTCAGCCCGAACACGACGAGTTGCGCGGGCTCGGTCGCGCTCGCATTGCGCGACACCTGATGGCGCGAGCCGGGCGGCTCGTACCAGCCTTCGCCGGCGCGATAGCGGCGTACCGGGCCGCCGTTCACCTGCGACAGCACTTCGCCTTTCGACACGACCGCGAACACCGAGCCGAGGTGCCGGTGCGCTTCGGACGCCTGGCCGGGCGCATAGTCGACGGTCGCGACGACGGCGAGCTTGCCGGGCGCTTCGGGCACCGCCTGTTGCATGATCGCGTGCACGGTGTCGCCGGCATCGTGCGCATGGGCGGCGGCCGGCAGCGCGGCGCCGAGCGCGAGCGTCGTGCACAGAAGCGCGCGGCGGAGCCTGGAGCGGGAGGGCATCATCGTCGTCTCCTTACTCGGGCATCTTGCGGAACGCGATCGCGAAGCGGTTCCACGTGTTGATCGTCGCGATCAGCATCGACAGTTCGAACAGCTCGGTGTCGCTGAAGTGCGGCTTCACGGCTTCCCAGACGGCATCGGGCACGTGGTTGTCGGCGACCAGCGTCAGCGCTTCGGTCCACTCCAGCGCCGCGCGCTCGCGGTTGGTAAAGAACGGCGTTTCGCGCCAGACGACGACCGTCGCCAGGCGTCGCTCGGTTTCGCCGCCGTTGCGCGCATCGGTCGTGTGCATGTCGACGCAGAACGCGCAGCCGTTGATCTGCGACGCGCGCAGCCGGACGAGTTCGGCGAGCGGCTTCTCGATCGAGCTCTTCGCGAGGAATTCCTCGGCGTTGCGCATTACCTTGATCGCGTTCGGGCTGGCGGTATAGAAGTTCATGCGAGGTTGCATGGCAGGTCCTTTTTCAGTTGGTAGCGCTCGGTGGCGCGACAGGACCCACTTTAAGCGTGTCACTGGTCTGCTTGAATGGCCAATTCCCGGAAAATTCAGGTAACCAGTGGCGGGTCGCCGAGGCGGTCCGAACCCAGCAGGACGGCCAGCTTCGCGAGCGCGGTGTCGATGCGCAGCGCGTCGATCCCGCCATAGCCGAACAGCAGCCCGGGGCGGACCGGCGCGCTGACGTGGAACGCCGAGATCCCGTACAGGCCGATGTCGTGCGTGCGGGCGGCCCGGACCAGCGCGGCTTCGTCCAGCCCCGGCCTCAGGTGCGCGGCGAGGTGGATGCCGGCAGTCGGCACGATCGCGTCGAACCACGGCGCGAGCCCGCCGCGCAGGTGCGCGACCAGCATCGTGCGGCGCGCGTCGTAGTGCTTCTGCACGCGACGCAGGTGCCGCGCGAAATCGCCTTCGAGCATGAAGCGCGCGAGCGCCGCCTGCGTCAGCGTGCAGGTGTGCCAGTCGACGATCTGCTTCGCCTTGGCGAGCGCGCCGCGCAGCGCGCGCGGCGGAATCGCGAAGCCGATCCGCAGTTCGGGAAAGATCGTCTTCGAGAACGTGCCGACGTAGGCGACGAGGCCCGTGCGGTCGAGGCTCTTCAGCGATTCCACCGGCCGGCCTTCGAAGCGGAACTCGCCGTCGTAGTCGTCTTCGATGATCACCGCGCGGCGCCGCTGCGCCCATTCGAGCAGCGCGACGCGCCGGTCGAGCGTCATCGGCATCCCGAGCGGGAACTGGTGCGACGGCGTCACGTAGACGAGGCGCGCGTCGTCGGGCAGCCGCTCGGTGACGAGGCCGTGCGCGTCGACCGGCACGCCGATCACCGTCGCGCCGAGCGAGGCGAACGCCGCGCGCGCGGGCGGATAGCCGGGATCCTCGACCGCGACGACGTCGCCCGGCCGCACGAGCACGCGCGCGAGCAGGTCGAGCGCCTGTTGCGCGCCCTGTGTGACGAGCACGTCGTCCCAGCCGCATGCAACCGCGCGGCTGAACGCGACGTAGCGGGCGATCGCGCCGCGCAGCTGCGGATCGCCGGCCGGGTCGTGGTACTGGCCGGGGCCGCGTGCCTGCTGGCGCAGCGCGTGATGCAGGCAGCGCCGCCACGCATCGAACGGGAACAGCGTCTTGTCGGTCACGCCGCCGCGGAAGTCGAAGCCGGGCGAATCCTGCGGCGTCGGCATGGCGAGCGCGTCGGGCAGGTCGTCCCACAGTGCGCGCGCATTGACGGCATCGATGCGCGGCGTGTCCTCGACGAGCGACGGTGCCGACGCGGCCGCCGCATGCGGAACCCGGGCGAGACCGTCGGCGACGAAGGTGCCGTCGCCCGCGCGGGTGGTCAGGTAGCCCTCGGCGACGAGGCGCTCGAATGCGTCGAGCGTCGTCTTGCGCGACACGCCGAGCTGCTTCGCGAGGTCGCGCGTCGACGGCAGCCGGGCGCCGCCCTCGAGCCGCCCGTCGACGATTGCGGTGCGCAACTGCCGGAAGATTTGCCCGGTCAGGTCGTGACGGCCTTCGATGCGGATCGCGATATCCATCGCAGTGGTTACCTCGAATGCGGGGATTTGATGTCGATCAGCATACCGGAAGTCCATGGCCGGATCGGCGCTCGGGCACGAGCGGGCGGCGTCGTTCAGCCAGGGAACGCGCGTCGCGTCGACGAAACAGGAAACGGCGGCGAGCAAGGCCCGCCGGATGCGGCAGATGGCACTGCACGCGGCACGCTGCGCCGCCCCGGCCGGCACGCCATGCGCCCGATGCCGGCAGCGCCATTCGATTGCACCGCCACCCGCCGCTGCCTTACGATCCACCACACCCCCAGACCGGAGCGCCCTCATGCTGTCCGAAGACGAACTCGCGCTGCTCGATGCGATCCGCGCCACCGGCAGCCTGTCGCGGGCGGCCGCGCGGCTCGGCAAGGCGCCGTCGACCGTGTCGCACGCCGCGCGGCAGCTCGAAACGCGCTTCGACGCGCTGCTGTTCGACCGACGCGGCTACCGGCTGCAGCTCACGCCGGCCGGCCAGTTGCTGACCGAGGAGGCGTCGCGGCTCGCGCTGGACGTCGCGCGGCTCACGCAGCGCGTGCGGCAGGTCGCGAGCGGCTGGGAGGACCGGCTGTGGATCGTCAGCGACGAGGTGCTCGAGTTCGACACGCTGCTGCCGGTCGTCCGCGCGTTCGATGCGCTCGATTCGGGCGTATCGCTGCGCTTCACGCACGAAGTGCTCGGCGGCACCTGGGAAGCGCTGCGCGACGGTCGCGCGGATCTGGTCGTCGGCGCGACCAACGAGCCGCCGGCGATTCCAGGCTTCAAGTGGTTCGAGCTCGGCGCGATGGAATGGGTGTTCGCGGTCGCGCCGCGCCATCCGCTTGCGTCGGCGAGCGAGCGGCTGACCCGGGACGCGATCGGCGCGCATCGCGCGGTCGTCGTCGCCGATTCGTCGCGGCGCTCGGTCGGCCGTGCGTACGGGCTGCTCGGCGGACAGGCGGTGCTCGCGGTGCCGTCGATGCGCGCGAAGATCCTCGCGCAGCGCGACGGGCTCGGCGTCGGCTGGGTGCCGCGCCGGCGGGTCACGTCGTTGCTCGCGCGCGGCGACCTCGTGGAGAAGGAAACGGCCGATCCACGTGAACCGAACGTGTTGTACGTCGCGTGGCGTGGCGACCGTGACGGCCGCGCGCTGCAATGGTGGCTGGAGCAACTGCGCGAACCGCGGCTCGCGCAGCGCCTGCTCGACGGGATCGACGTGGCGGGCTGAGTGCGCCAGGCGGGCACGCGCGGAAGCGGCCCCGGCAGACATGTTCGAAGATTTCGAACATGTCTGCCGCGCCCGTCGTACGGCAAGGCCGGGCGCCGCGCGCATCCTGTGTTCACGGTCAACTCACCGGTTCACAGGAGAACATCATGCAACGCTTCGAAGGAAAAACGGTACTCGTCACGGGCGGCAACAGCGGCATCGGCCTGGCGGCCGCACGGGCATTCGCGGCCGAAGGCGCGCGGGTCATCATCACCGGTCGCGACGCGCAGACGCTCGACGCCGCGCGCGAAGCACTTGGCGACGGCGCGCTCGCGATCCGCAACGAGGCCGGCAGCGTCGCGTCGGCGCGGGCGCTGGCAGACGCGATCGCGGCATCCGGCGCGCGGCTCGACGCCGTGTTCATCAATGCGGGCGTCGCGAAACTCGCACCGTTCGCGGATATCGACGAGGCGTTGTGGGACCTCGTGTTCAACACCAACGTGAAGGGCGCGTACTTCCAGATCCAGGCGCTGGTGCCGTTGCTGAACCGCGGCGCGTCGATCGTCATCAACGGCTCGATCAACGCGCACATCGGGATGCCGGGTTCGTCCGTGTATGCGGCGAGCAAGGCGGCCGTCAATTCGTTCGCGAAGACGCTGTCGACGGAATTGCTGCCGCACGGCGTGCGGGTGAACGTGGTGAGCCCCGGACCGGTCCAGACGCCGCTGTACGGCAAGCTCGGGCTCGATGCGGCGACGCTCGACGAGACGGCTGAAAAGATCAAGGGCCTCGTGCCGATCGGCCGGTTCGGCACGCCGGATGAAATCGCGTCGACGGTGCTGCACCTGAGCGCGCCCGAGTCCGCGTTCATCGTCGGCGCGGAAATCATCGCGTCGGGCGGGATGGGGTTGCTTTGAGCGTGAAACCGGCAGGGGACCACCGCTTGACGCGACGTCGGGCGATTGCCCTGCCGGTATCACCTGGCTAGCGCGACGGGCAGGCGTTACGGGCCTCGTCGGCCTGCCCGCGCGCATCGAGTTGCGTCACCGTCAGCCCGGAGAACGTCGCGCTGCCTTGCTCGGCGAACACGGCGACGCGATCCGCATCGAGCGGCGGAAAGATCAGGTCCGTCAGCGCCACGCGGCCGCCGTTCGCGAACACTTCGACCGAACCGCGATCGACGACGATTTCAAGCTGCAGCCGGCCGTGCTCGAGCGGCAGGTCGACGATGTGTTCGCGGCTGAACGTGCCGGCGAAGTTCATTGCGCCGGAGCGGGAGCGGTCGAGTGTCAGCGTCCGTTTCGCCGTGTCGTACACAATCCGGGTGCCGATCGCGCCGTCCGCCGATCTGCGGACGATCAAACCCGCGCGGGCCGCGCGTTGCGGCGCAAGCGTCACCGTGATGCGCTGGACGGTGCCGCGCGTGGCGGCCGACAGCTCGCGCGTGGCGGACTCGACGCGCTGGTCGCCTTCATGCACGGCGGGCCGCCCATCCGCCCACGCGTCGAACGCGGCGGCCGGCGTCACGACGAGCGTCGGTTCGCCGCCGATCGTCTTCAGCGCGAACGCGCGCGGCAACGTCGTCGCGCCGCGCCAGGGCGCCGTCGGCGCTGCCGCCGCGTAGTCCCAGTTGCTCATCCATGCAATCGCGACCGGGCGCGCGCCGGGGGCACCGGAGAACGTGCCGGCGGCATAAAAGTCGGCGCCATGATCGACCCAGCGGAATTGCGCGGGATCGGAACCAGCCGGTGCAACGCGATCGGGGACGAACCGGCGGCCGTCGAAGTCGCCGACGAAATACATCGCACCGGAACCGCCGGCGATCGACCACGGATTGACGTTGACGATCATCACCCACTTGAGGTGCCGCGGATCGTCGTCGACGGGCAGCGGCACGAGGTCGGGCATCTCCCACAGCGCGCCCGCATGCGGCACGTCCGGCAGCGTGAAGTCGCTCAGGAACGCCCAGTGAATCAGGTCGTCGGACCGGTAGAGCTTCACGACCTGCGCGTCGGCGACGACGGTCGTCATTAGCCAGTAGCGCCCCGGCGCGTACCACGACACCTTCGGGTCGCGGAACTGCTTCGATTCCGGATCGAGCGTGAGCACGGGATTGTGCGCATAGGGCTGCCAGGTCGCGCCGTGGTCGAGGCTGTACGCAAGCGACTGCGCCTGCGTGCCGGGTGCGTGACCGGAACCGGCCTTGTAGACGCTCGTATATAGCGCGACGAGCGGCGTCTTGCCCGGTGCGCCGAGACCGGAAGTGTTGTGCGTGTCGGCGACGATCGAGCCGGAGAAGATTTCCTCGGTCGCGTTCGCGCGCATCGCGACCGGCTGCTCGCGCCAGTGGACGAGATCGGTGCTGGTCGCATGACCCCACGACATGTTGCCCCAGTCCTGGCCGAGCGGGTTGTACTGGTAGAACAGGTGATATTGGCCGTTTTCGTAAACGAGACCGTTCGGATCGTTCATCCAGTTGCGTTGTGGCGTGTAATGCAGCGCGGGTCGCCATTGTGGCGTACCGCCCGCGGGCGGCACGCCGCACGTCGCGGCGGTGGCGTGCAGGGTGGCCGCCCACACGAGCAGCAGCCCGGCGAGCCGGAAGGAAAAGCGGGAAAACGTCGATCTCATGCGGGGGCCCGTGCTCCGCTGCGCGAAGCGGGAAAGAAGGGCGCATGCCGCGTACAGCGGCGACATGCGCGGTCTGCGGAACAAAAAGCGGCGGGCGCACACGCGACACGCGCGATGGACGCCCGCCGAACCGGCTGGCTACGCGGCCGCCGCCGTTACGGTCGGGTGCCGGCGCCGCCGTCGTTGTGACCGGCGCCCGTCGCGGGCAGGTTCGACGGGATGTCGCCGTACCCGCCGAGACCACCGCGTCCGTAGGCGCGGTCGACCGCCGTCGACGTGCCGTTGATGCCGACCTTCACCGTCGGCGCGAGCGTGCCGCCGCGACGCGGGCCGATCGCATCGATGAACGACTCGACGAGCCCGCCCGGCATCACGTAGTGCGAATACGACTGGAACTCGCGCGGGTTCTGGTTCGGGTCCTGCGAATACGGCGCACCGGCCGGCGCGGAGAAGTCGGTCGGGTTGCCGAGCACGAGCCCGCTGCCGCCGTTCAACGGCTGGAAGTCGCTGCGGATGCCGTTGCCGACGAAACCGTAGACGCCGTCCGGCCCGTCCACGCCCGCGGCCATCGTCGTGCGGTGGCTGATCGTGAACAGGTAGTACTTGCCGTCCTTCAGATAGATCTGCGGGCGTTCGGTCTGGTCGTCGACGCAATTCGCCGACAGGATCGGCGGCAGGAACTTCCACTCGGTCAGTTGCGGGTTCGTCGCGACCGCCAGGCCGACATTGGCCTTTTGATACACTGCGCCCGAGTTCATCACGGCGTTGAGGTCTTCCTTGTACGGGTCGTTCGGCGCATAGCCGAGGTCGGCCCCGGTGCAGGTCCGGGCGCCGCGCTGGCCGCCCGTATTGCCTTCGAACACCATGTAGGTCTTGCCCGGATGGGCGGGATCGGTGAACACGAACGGATCGCGGAACGAGAAGTAGGTGTTTTGCTGGCCGGTCTGGTAGTAGTTGCCGTCCGGCTGCAGCAGCGCCTTGTGATCGTCGAAGCCGCTGAACCAGACGTGCTTGTCGTCGGCATGGATGTGGCCGTCGGCGCGCGTGATGATTGCCTGCGGCGGCGTGATGTCGGCGCCGCCCGGTGCCGAGCGGTTGAACGACGTCGCGGTGTAGTAGAGGCTGACGTTGTCGCCCTGCGTGAGGCGCGCCGAGCCCGACCATTCGGCGTTGTTGGTCATCGGCGACGTGCCGAACACCTTCACGCTCGCTCCGTCCGGGAACAGATGGCCGCCCCAGGTCCAGCCGCCGTTCGCGGGCCGCTGCGAGGCGGGAATGCCGGCGCGGCGATAGAAGAAGCCGATGCGCGCATGGACGTGACGATCGTCGAACGTGTAGCCCGCATGCGGGTCGGCGGTCAGCGAGAAGATCACTTCCCAGCCCTTGTAGCTGAGCTGGTTCGCGCGCAGGTCCGCCAGCGGCCAGGTATCCCAGACCCAGACGTTCGGGTTGATCAGCGGGAAATCCTGCGGGATGTCCGGCATCGTCAGCGCTTGCGGCAGCGAGTTCCGGTCGGCGCCGGCCGTGTGCGACTGCGCGACGATCTGGCGGATGTCCGCACGGGTCCAGCGCATCGTGAAGTTGCTTTCGGGGTCATATGCCTGCTGCGTGTGTGGCGTGGGCGCGGGCGCGCCGGCGGTCTGCCCGTGCGCAACGGACGCGAAGGCGGCAAGTGCGGCGCCAGCGAACAGCAAACGTTTGGCCGCGGTCGTGCGGCAAAAAGGAAAATAGGTCATGTCGGCGTAGTTTCCGTTGACGGTGAAAGAGAGCGGCTGACGGCGGTATCGACATCCAAACCGGTTTGGATGCTATTTCAAACCGGTTTGGACGTCAAAAGATAAATATTTGACGGTAATAACTACCATTCGGAAATAATTGCCGCACAAGCGGCCTGGCCGAATGGCATGCACAACGCGAGGAGCGACGTGAAGGTGAATCTGAAGGCGCTGTCGGATGCGCTCGGGCTGTCGCGCACGACGGTCAGCCGTGCGCTGAACGGCTATGACGACGTGAGCGAGGCGACCCGGGAACGCGTGATGAAGGTCGCGCGCGAACTCGGCTATGTCGCGGATCCGACCGCGCGCCGGCTGGCGACCGGGCGGGCCGATGCGATCGGCATCGTGTATCCGTTCGGCGCAGGCGATCTCGGCGATCCGCGTTTCGGCGAGGTCGTTGCGGGCATCACGGAGCGGCTCGCCGAGCGCAATCTCGACTTCTTCATCGCGTCGGCGCGGCCGAACGCCGAGCTGGACACGTATCGGCGGCTCGTCGACGGCAAGCTCGTCGACGGGCTGATCGTCGCACGCACGCTGGTCGACGATCCGCGCCTCGCGTACCTGCGCTCGAGTGCGTTTCCGTACGTCGCCTATGGCCGCACGCAAGCCGCCGAGCCTTACGCGTGGTTCGATTTCGACAACGAGGCCGGCGCATGCGATGCCGTGCGGCGCCTGATCGGCTTTGGCCATCGACGCATCGCGATGATCAGCGCGCCGCTGTCGCTCAATTTCGCGATGCAGCGTCGCGCCGGCTATCTCGCCGCGCTGCGCGAAGCCGGCATCGAACCTGATCCGGCGCTGCTGGTCGAGTGTCCGTTCACGCGCGACGGCGGGCAGCAGGGCGCGCAGGCACTGCTCGCGCGGGCCGAGCGGCCGACGGCGCTGCTGGTCGACAACAATATCGCCGGCGGCGGCGCGTTTCGGGCGCTGGCCGACAGCGGGCTGCGCCTGGGCCGCGACATCTCGTTGATCGTCTATGACGGCGTGCCGCCCGACGTCGCGCATCCGCATCGCGTGACGGCGGTGGTGCAGCCGACCGGACACGCATCGGGGCGTGCGCTGGCGGACCTGATGCTGGGGCTGCTCGCGGACGGCGTGCACGGCCATCGACTCGAGCTGCCGGTGATCGAGGCCGGCGATACTGATGGGCCGCTGCACGGCTAGCCGATGGGGTGGCGCGAGTGGGGCGCGCTCGGCAACGGACGTTGCGGGACGCGCGCCCGCGGCAAAAGCCATGATGGCGGCAGGGCTGAATGCCTCGTCGCTAGACGACCGGTCTAATCCGCGGATATCATCCGACCTCGAGAATGAAATATGACGCCGTGCTTGCCGTGCGCGACCCGTACGCGAAAATGCCATATCGCGCTGCGATGCTGGTCGTGCCGCAGACGCCGTCGTTTTTTTCGGCGCACATCTAGACGACTGGTCTAATAGAGTTGGACAGCATTTTCGGTACGTAAGCGGCACGTTGACGCGCGATAGCTGACTAACCGGCAGGCGCGCCGTCGTCCGGCACGCGGCGGGCGTCATGCTGGCCGCCGTACGACGCGGCCCCGTTCCCCCATTTCGAAGGAGTGTCCGATCATGAAGATTCTGGTTGTCCTGACTTCGCACGACACGCTCGGCGACACCGGCAAGAAAACCGGCTTCTGGCTCGAGGAACTGGCCGCGCCGTACTACGCGTTCAAGGATGCGGGCGTCGAGCTGACGCTCGCGTCGCCAAAAGGCGGCCAGCCGCCGCTCGACCCGAAAAGCAGCGATCCGGCCGCGCAGACCGACGCGACACGCCGCTTCGACGCCGATTCGGCGGCCAAGGCCGATCTCGCGGCCACGCGCAAGCTGGCCGACGTGTCGATCGACGATTACGACGCGGTGTTCTATCCGGGTGGCCATGGCCCGCTGTGGGATCTCGCCGAGGATCTGCATTCGATCGGCCTGATCGAGCGCGCGCTGTCGGCCGGCAAGCCGGTCGCGGCCGTGTGCCATGCGCCGGGCGTGCTGCGCCACGTGAAGGACCCGAAAACCGGCGAGTCGGTTGTGCGCGGCAAGCGTGTGACGGGCTTCACCAACAGCGAGGAAGCGGCCGTCGAGCTGACGGAAGTGGTGCCGTTCCTCGTCGAGGACATGCTGAAGACCAACGGTGCGCAGTTCGAGCGCAGTGCCGACTGGGTACCGCATGTCGTCACCGACGGGCTGCTGATCACGGGGCAGAACCCCGCATCGTCGGAGCCCGCGGCCGAGGCGCTGCTCGCGCAGCTCGGCCGCCGGTAAGCCGGCCCGGCCGTCGCCGTCGTCGGGCGCAGCCGGCCCGACGACAATCCATATCGTTCCACCGTGCGCACCGCACGGTGGAACATCCAGTCGTTTCGCAGAACCAAGCAAAGGAGTCGTGGATGTCTGCCCTGTTCGAACCGTTCAAACTCAAGGATGTCACGCTGCGCAACCGCATTGCGGTGCCGCCGATGTGCCAGTACGTCGCCGAAGACGGCGTCGTCAACGACTGGCATCACGTGCATCTGGCCGGCATCGCGCGCGGCGGCGCGGGCCTCGTGATCGCGGAGGCGACGGCCGTGTCGCCGGAAGGCCGCATCACGCCGGGCTGCGCCGGGCTGTGGACCGATGCGCAGGCCGAGGCGTTCGCGCCGTCGGTCGCGGCGATCAAGGCGGCCGGCTCGGTGCCCGGCATCCAGATCGCGCATGCGGGCCGCAAGGCGAGCGCGAACCGCCCGTGGGAAGGCGACGACCACATCGCCGACGGCGATCCGCACGGCTGGCAGACCATCGCACCGTCGGCCGTGCCGTTCGGCGCGCACCTGCCGAAGACGCCGCGTGCGATGACGCACGACGACATCGCACGCGTGCAGGCCGACTTCGTGGCGTCGGCGAAGCGCGCCCGCGACCTCGGCTTCGAATGGCTCGAACTGCACTTTGCGCACGGCTATCTCGGCCAGAGCTTCTTCTCGGTGCATTCGAACCAGCGCGACGACGAATACGGCGGTTCGGCCGAAAACCGCGGCCGTTTCCTCGTCGACACGCTGAAGGCCGTCCGCCAGGTCTGGCCGGAGCACCTGCCGCTGACCGCGCGTCTCGGCGTGATCGAATACGACGGCCGCGACGAAGAGACGCTCGCCGAATCGATCGCGCTCACGCAGCGGATGAAGCAGGAAGGGCTCGACATGCTGAGCGTGTCGGTCGGCTTCTCGACGCCTGACGCGCGGATTCCGTGGGGCCCGGCGTTCCTCGCGCCGATCGCTGAACGTGTGCGCCGCGAGGCCGGCTTGCCGGTGTCGTCCGCATGGGGCATCGACACCCCGCAACTGGCGAACCGCGTCGTCGCCGAAGAGCAGCTCGACCTCGTGATGGTCGGCCGCGCGCATCTTGCCGATCCGCACTGGCCGTACTACGCGGCCAAGCAGCTCGGCGTCGAGCGTCCGTCGTGGACGCTGCCCGCGCCGTACGCGCACTGGCTCGAACGCTATCGCATCGCCGACAAGGTGGCCTGAGCGCGCGCTGCATCGCGCGGCGCCGCGGCGTTCACGGCACGCATTTGACGATGCTTGGCACTGCGTGCGCATGCCGTTGCGGCGGCGATGGATAGAATGGCGGTTCGTACAGGTCTTCGGCCTGCGCGAACCGCCATTTTTTCATTTCGACCGAGGTGCCATGCACGCACATGTCCCGCCGTCCCACGATCCCGCCGCGCGGCCGCGCGCGCAGCAGATCGCCCGCGCCGTGCTGTATGCGGCGCTGCTGGTGCTCGCGCTGTGGGTGATCCGCGATTTCCTGCCCGCCATCGCGTGGGCATGCGTGATCGCCATCACGATGTGGCCGTTGCTGAGACGCTTCGAATCGGACCGCTGGTTTCGCGACCGGCCGACCCTGATCGCGACCGTCATCACCGCGGGGATTTCGCTGCTGGTCGTGTTGCCGGTGGCGATCGCGCTGGGCCAGGCGATCTCGCAGGAGCACGACCTGAGCATCTGGCTGCACACGATCCAGGACAACGGCATTCCGCTGCCGGACGTCGTCGGCCGGCTGCCTTACGGCGCCGCGCAGATCACCGAATGGTGGCAGGCCAATCTCGGTCATCCGCTGCATGCAGGCACGGCGATGCATGGCGCGAGCGGCGAGAAGTTCATCGCGTTCGGCCGGCAGTTCGGCACCAAGCTCGCACATGCGCTGTTCGAGTTCGGCTTCATGCTGGTCACGCTGTTCGTGATCCTGCGCGCGGGCCACAAGCTGTCGGGCGCGTTGCTGGAAGGCGCGCGGCGCGCGTTCGGCCGCGGCGGGGCCGATCTGATCGAGCGGATGGTCGAGGCCGTGTACGGCACGGTGACGGGGCTCGTCGTGGTCGGGCTCGGCGAAGGCGCGATTCTCGGTGTCGGGTATGCGCTGGCTGGGGTGCCGCATGCGGCGCTGCTCGGACTCGTCACGGCGGTTGCCGCGATGCTGCCGTTCTGCGCGCCGATCGTGTTCTGCGGTGCGGCGCTCTGGCTGTTCGTGCAGGGCGCGACCGTGTGGGCCGTCGTGGTGCTGGTGCTCGGCTTCGTGGTCGTGTTCGTCGCCGAGCATTTCGTGCGGCCGGTGCTGATCGGCAGCTCGACCCGCTTGCCGTTCCTGCTCGTGCTGTTCGGCATCCTCGGCGGTGCCGAGACGTTCGGGCTGATCGGGCTGTTCGTCGGCCCGGCGCTGATGACGGTGCTGACGATGCTGTGGACCGAATGGGTCGCTTGACGATGCCGACCGTTGCGCCGATTCGTCACATCGGCGCAACGGCATCGACGCGTGTGCGAGCCCGCGCGGTGCCGCAACGATTCGCGACGATCGGGCGCGCGCCGGACTGCGTCGGGCGGGGCGTCGGACACAAGTCTCTACATTTCTTTTCGATCCGGACCCAAAGGTCTAGTAGCATGGGGCTTTCGATCACGCCGGCATGGCGCAGCAGATTTCACCCAGCATGCGATTGATTTCGATGTCCCGCCCCGCAGCGACGCTCTCCCTGGCCGCCAGCTGCCTGATGCTGCACGGCTGCGCGTGGTTCGACTCGTGGCTGCCGTTCTCGTATTCGCGCACGCCGCTGGCGAGGGCCGCGTCGCGACACGGCGCGACGCGCGCCGACGTCGTCCGCGCCGGCGGCAACCCGCGCAGCGTGTGGATGGTCCGCAACGGCAGCGGCGTCTGCTACAACTACTTCATCGAGCACGGCAACGATCACCGCACTTTCTTCGTCGTGTTCGACAACGCCGGTGCCGTCACGCAACACGGCTTCGATACCTGCATGGACGCCGACCGCAAGGGCACGCTCCAGCCGGCCAAGGCCGCTTCCCGATAGGGCGGCGGCGCTCCGACGCTCCTGGCGTGCCGGTCAGCGGGCCATCAAGCGATCGTGTCGAGCACGCCGCCGTCGGCGCGCAGCGCGGCGCCCGTCGTCGCCGAAGCCTGCGGCGAACACACGTACACCACCAGATTCGCGATTTCCTCCGGTTGCGCCGGCCGCTGGATGATCGACGTCGCGCGCTCGCTGCGCACGAAATCCACCGCGACGTCATCGATGCTGCGGCCCGTTTCGTCGGCCGTCGCCTTCAGCATCGCCCGCACGCCTTCCGACATCGTCGGCCCCGGCAGCACCGAATTGACCGTCACGTTGGTCCCGGCCGCGAGTTTCGCGAGACCGCGCGCGATTGCCAGCTGCGCGGTTTTCGTGAACCCGTAGTGAATCATGTCGACCGGGATGTTCAGGCCCGATTCCGACGAAATGAACACGATGCGGCCCGTGTTGCGTGCCAGCATGCCCGTCAGGTAATGCCGCGCCAGGCGCACGCCGGACATCACGTTCATCTGGAAGTAATGCGCCCATTCGTCGTCGTCGATGTCGAAGAATCCCTTCAGCCCGTAGATGCCCGCATTGTTGACGAGGATGTCAGCTTCCGGCGTATGTTGCGTGACGCGGGCGACGCCGGCGGCGTCGGACAGGTCGGCGGCGACGCCGTCGACGTCCGCGTCGGGCACCGCGCTGCGCAGCAGCGCGCGCGCCGACTCGACCGACTTGTCGCTGCGTCCGTTGACGACGACGCGTGCACCCGCGCGTGCGAGCCCTTCGGCGATTGCCAGCCCGATGCCGGCGGTGGAGGCGGTGACGACCGCGGTCTTGCCTGTCAGATCGATGAGCATGAGCGTACCGGTTGGAAGAGGGAACGGAACCCGCCGCGTTCGCCGCGGCGGCCGGAATTCAAAGCTTAGGCGATCCGGCCGCGCCGCGCCGCGTCGGGTCGCGGTTGCATCGCGCCGCGCAGTCTTGTACGGTGTGCGTTCGTCGTCCGATCCGGGAGCCCGTCGCGTGAGCCGTTCCGCCAACACCTTCGCTGTGCCGTCGCCGTTCTGGCGCGACGCCGCGCTGCCGTTCATCGAGGCGCGCACCGTCGACGACGGGCGGACGATCTGCTACGCGAAGCACACGCACGACACGTTTTCGCTCGGCGCGATCGTCGGCGGCACGAGCACCTACCTGAACGGCGCGACGAAGGCGCATGTCGGGCGCGGCGTGCTCGTGATCATCGATCCGGAGCAGGTGCATGCGTGCAATCCGTACGGCCCCGACGCATGGGCTTACCGGATGGTCTATGTGGACGTGCCGTGGCTCGCGCGGCTGCAGCATTCGCTCGGGCGCGACCCGAACAGCGATTTTCACGGGTTTTCGCCGAAGTTGACGGAGCGGCGCGACCTGTTCGCGCAGTTCGGCGGCTTTTACCGCGCGCTCGTGGCACCCGGCGTCGATCCGCTCGGCAAGGAGAGCGCGGCGGTCGAATTCTTCACACGGCTGCACGGCGCGCTCGATCGCGAGTTGCCCGACGCGGCGCGGCGCGGGGCCGACAATGCAAAGCTCGCGCGCGCGGCCGACTACATCGCCGCGCATTGCCGTCAGGCCGTCACGCTCGATGCGATCTGCGCGGCCGCCGACTTGTCGCCGTCCTACCTGATCCGCGCGTTCAACGCCCGTTACGGGATGACGCCGCACGCGTTCCTGATCGACCGTCGTGTGCAGTATGGCCGCGCGGAGTTGCGCCGAGGCCGGCCGATCGCCGACGTCGCGCTCGATGCGGGCTTTGCGGATCAGGCGCATTTCCAGCGCGCGTTCCGGCGCATCGCGGCCGCCACGCCGGGGCAATATCGAAGCGCCGCGAGCTGAGCGGCGAAACGGTGGGTCGGTGCCGCACACCGCACACCGCACACCGCACACCGCACACCGCACACCGCACACCGCACACCGCACACCGCACACCGCACACCGCACACCGCACACCGCACACCGCACACCGCATGACCGCATGACCGCATGACCGCATGACCGCATGACCGGCCGCCGGCGGCACCTGCCGCAACAATGCGCGTCACAGCGACGACACTAGACGTCGAGCAGATAAAGCGCGCTGCCCGCGAGCAGCAGCGCCATCGCCCGGTTGAACAGCCGCATCCGCCGCGCATTCGCGAGCCGGTGCCGCAGCGACGCACCCGCATACGCCCAGCACGCAATCGACGCAAAGCAGATCACCAGATACAGCGCCGCGAATTGCCACACCTGCGCGCGGTCGCCGTCGGCCGCATACGCGCCCATCGCGGCCACGCACGCGAGCCACGCCTTCGGATTCAGCCATTGCATCGCCGCGCCGGCCGCCGCCGACGGGCCGGCTGCGTTCGACGCATCCGGATCGGCTGACAACCGGCCGTCGTCGAGCGCGAGACGCAGCGCGAGGTAGAGCAGGAACGCGATCCCCGACCATTGGGTGGCCGTCGTCAGCATCGGCCAGCGCGCGAGCGCCGCGTGCAGCCCGAGGCCGATCAGCAGGAACAGCGCGACGAAGCCGAGCGTCGCGCCGGCCGCATAGCGCAGGCTGGCGCCGAGACCGTGGCGCGCGCCCGCGCTGAGCGCGACGATATTGACGGGACCGGGCGTGATCGACGACGCGAGCGCGAACGCGGCCATTGAAACCAGCATGCTCATCAGGAGCCTCCATGCGAATGTCAAAGTCGCATCGAGACTAAAGAAGCCGGCCGTATCCGTATTGAAGAAAACTGCCCTCGGCGGCGTGGCCGCCGTCAGTGCAACGCGCGCGGCGCGTGCGCCGGCTGCAGCGCGTGCGGGTCGGTCGCATCGGCCGTGCGCGGCGGGCCGCTGCTGCACGGTTGCGTCGACACTGAAAAGCCGAACGTATTGATGCCGTCCGCGCATGCGACGAACACGCTGCCGCCGTGCATCTCCGCGACGGCCTTGACGATCGACAGTCCGAGCCCGTGGTTCTCCTTGCTGTTCGCGCGTGCTTCCTCGAGCCGGTAGAAGCGCTCGAACACGTGCGAACGCTGCACCGGGTCGATCGGCTCGCCGGGGTTCGCGACCGATACGTCGACGAGCGTGTCGCGGCGCGTGATCGTCACATTCAGCGTCGCGCCGGGCGCCGAATGCTGGATCGCGTTGATCAGCAGGTTCGTCATCGCGCGGCGGAACAGCGACGGATCGACTGCCGCGCGCGCGTCGCCGTGCAGTTCGGCGCGCAGCCGCGCTTCGTCGAGCGGAATCTCGAGGAAGTCGAGCATGCGCCGCACTTCGTCGGCGAGCGACACGTCCTTGAGGTCGGTCGCGCGTTCGCCGCGATCGCTGCGCGACAGGAACAGCATGTCGTTGATGATCACGCGCAGCCGCTCGAACTCCTCGAGATTCGACTGCAGCGTCTGGCGCATCCGGTCGACCGAGCGGTCGCGGCTCGTCAGCGCGACCTGGGTCTGCCCGATCAGGATGCTGATCGGCGTGCGCAGCTCGTGCGCGACGTCCGCATTGAACGCCTCGAGTCGCGCATAGGTCTGCTGGATGCGCTCGAGCGCGCCGTTGAACGACGCGGCGAGATCGCGCAGTTCGGTCGGCAGCGCGTCGGTCTGCAGCCGCTGGCGGCGATTGGTGGCGCTGACGGCCGCCGCGTCCTGCGACAGCCGTTCGAGCGGCGCGAGCCCGAAGCGCGCGACCGCGCGGCTCAGCAGCAGCGTGATGACGGTGGCGATCGCGATCAGTGCGGCGAGCGTCCACACGAAACGGCGCAGCATCCGCTGCGTGCGCTCGCACGACGACGCGACGATCAGCGTCAGGTCGGGGCGCTCGCCGCTGCCCGCGATCGGGACGGTCTTCGTCATCACGTCGTAGCTGCTGTGGTTGAGCGCGTACTGCTGAAACGAACCGAACGGTTCGCCGACGGGTACGCCGTCGATCGGATGACCGAAGCGGAAGTCGGCATCGGGGCTGACGACCCGGTAGCGCGTCGAGCCGTCGGGCGGTTCGAGGTCGGCGAGCTTTTCCTGCATCAGGCGGCCGCGCGCGGCGGTGGTCGCGTGCGACACGATCATCTGCGCGACCTTGGCACGCGTATCGATCGTCGCGCGCAGCTCGGCGAACAGCTGGCGCTCCATCATCACGAACAGCCCGCAGCCGACCAGCGTGAACACGAGCAGCGACACGATGCCGAACATCGCCGACAGCCGCAGGGTGATCGAGCGTTTCATGGGTGCCGCTCCGCGTCGCCTTCCTCGCGGGCCTCGAGCACGTAGCCCATCCCGCGGATCGTGTGCAGCAGCTTCTCCGCGAACGGGCCGTCGAGCTTCGCGCGCAGCCGCTTGATCGCCGTCTCGACGACGTTCGCGTTGCTGTCGAAGTTCACGTCCCACACGAGCTCGGCGATCGTGGTTTTCGACAGCACCTCGCCGCTGCGCCGCGCGAGCACGCCGAGCAGCTGGAATTCCTGCGCGGTCAGGTCGAGGCGCGTGCCGTCGCGGGTCGCGCGCCGGCCGATCAGGTCGACGCGCAGGTCGCCGATCGAGATCAGCGTCGATTCCTGCACGCGCGCGCGGCGCGTCAGCGCACGCAGCCGCTCGATCAGCTCGAGGAACGAGAAGGGCTTGGTCAGGTAGTCGTCGGCGCCACCGCGCAGCCCGCGCACGCGGTCGTCCACGCGGTCGCGCGCGGTCAGCATGATGACGGGCGTCTGCTTCTGCGCGCGCAACGCGCGCAGCACGCCGAAGCCGTCGAGCTTCGGCAGCATCACGTCGAGCACGACCACGTCGTAGTCGAATTCGACGGCCTTCCACGCACCGTCCTCGCCGTCGAGCGCGGTATCGACGACCCAGCCTTCCTCGGTCAGGCCGCTCTTCAGGTATTCGACGACTTTCGGTTCGTCTTCGACGATCAGGACTTTCATAGGCTCGTTTGCGTAACCGGGTTAGGGGCCGATGCTCGCGGCGGGCTGTGGGCCGGCCGCCGCGACGTCGGTCGGCGCGGTGCCGCCCGTCGCACCGCCGTCCCAGCCGCCGCCGAGCGCCTTCGCGAGAAACACGACGAGCGCCGCGCGCTGGCCCTGGATCTGCACGGCCTGGCGCTCGCTCGTCAGCAACTGCTGCTGGGCCGTCAGGACGTCGATGAACGGCGTCAGGCCGCCCGCGTAGCGGTCCTGCGCGAGCGACACGAGCTTGCGCGCGTCGTCGACGGCGGCAGCAGCCTGCTGCGCGGCCTGCGCCAGCACCGACAGGCCCGTCACCGCATTCTGCACCTCCTGGAACGCGGTAAGCACGGTCTGCCGGTAGTTGGCCTGGGCGGCCACGTAGCCGGCCTGCGCGAAATCGACGCCGGCCTTCAGCTTGCCGCCTTCGAACAGCGGCTGGCTGACCGACGCGCCGACCGACCACAGCAGCGCCGGCACGGTGAACAGGCCCGAGAAGCGCGTCGCATCCCAGCCGATATCGGGCGACAGCGCGATGCGCGGGAAATACGCGGCGCGCGCGACGCCGATCTGCGCGTTCGCGGCGGCCATCGCGCGCTCGGCCGACGCGACGTCGGGCCGCCGCTGCAGCAGGTCGCTCGGCATCCCGGTCGGCAGCGCGGGCGCGTTGATCTGCACCACGCGCGGCGGCAGCGAGAAGGCGGGGGCCGGCGTGCCGACCAGCGTCGCGATCGCGGTCTCGACCTGCGCGCGCTGCTGGATCAGCAACTGCGCCTGCGTGCGCGTCGCGTCGAGCTGCGCGCGTTGCTGCAGCAGGTCGAGGCCCGATACGGCGCCGAGATCGTGGCGCGCGCTCACGTAGTCGAGGGCCTTCTGCTGCAGGTCGATCGAGCGCTTGACGACATCGATCTCGGTGTCGAGCTCGCGCAGCGCGAAGTAGCTCGACGCGAGATCGGCGGTGAGCACCAGGCGCGCGTTCGCGAAATCGTCGCGCGCCTGCTCGGAGCCGGCCTGCGCGGATTCGACGCTGCGCCGCACGCGGCCGAACAGGTCGAGTTCATAGCTGACGCTCGCGCCGACCTGGACGTCGTTCTGCACCGTCGACATGCTCTGCGTCGCGTAGTTGGTCTGCGGCCGGTCGGCGGAGATCTTGAAGCGCTGGCCGCTCGCGTTCAGGCCGACGGCCGGATACTGCGCGGACGCGACCGACGCGAGCGTCGCCTTCGCCTGGTCGTAGCGCGCGGCGACGGCCTTGAGGTTCTGGTTGTTGCGCAGCGCGTCGGCCTCCAGCGCGTCGAGCTGCGCATCGCCGAACGCGGTCCACCAGGCCGGATCGAGCGGCGCATGTGCCGGCGCGGCCGGGTGCCAGTACGCGTCGGCCGGGTCGAGCCGCCACGCGGTCGGCGTATCGACGGCGGGTCGCCGGTAGTCGGGGCCGACCGTGCAGCCGGCGAGGGCCGCGACCGCGACGACGGCCGCGATCGCCGCCGGGCGCAGGCGGGCGCGCATCGCGCTCACGACTCCGCTCCCGCGGCAGCGGATGCCGGCTTCACGACCGGCGGCGCCTGCACGACGACCGTGTCGCCGGTCGCGAGCGCGTCGCTCGGGTTCGCGACGAGGCGGTCGTTCGGCGTGAGCGGGCCGTCGACTTCGAGTGTCTGCCCGATCGTGCGTACGACCGTCACCGCCTTCAGGCGCACGTGGCCGTTCGCGTCGACGGTCGCGACCGTTGGCCCTTCGGCGCGGAACAGCAGCGTGTTGGCCGGAATCTGCAGGCGGCCGACCGGCAGCATCGGCAGCGTTGCCTGCACGTAGGCGCCGGGCAGCAGCCGGCCGTCCGGGTTCGGCAGCGTGATCTCGATCTGCAGCGAACGCGTCGCGACGTCGATCGCTTCCGACGTGCGCGTGATCGTGCCGTCGAAGGTCTGGCCGGGCAGCTCGGTCTGCGCGACGCTCACGTGCTGGCCGACCTTCATCTGCTGCGCGTATGCCTGCGGCACCTGCACGTACAGGCGCAGCCGGTCGGCCTGCACGACCGTGAACAGCGAGCGGCCCGCGTTGCCGGAGTTGACGAGATCGCCGACGTCGACGTTGCGCTGCGTGACGATCCCGTCGATCGGCGCGACGATGCGCTGGAAACCCTTCAGTTCGGTGAGCCGGCGCATGTTCGCGTCGGCCGCGGCGAGGTTCGCGGTGCCCTGGTTGAACGCGCCTTGCCGGTCGTCGAGCTCCTGCTGCGATACCGCATCGCGCTGGCGCAGCTGCTGCGCGCGCTCGAACGACGTCTTCGCGAGCGCGAGCGCGGCCTGCGCCTGCTGGCGCTGCGCGGTGGCTTGCGCGAGTTCCTGGTTCAGCTCGGGCGTGTCGAGTTCGGCGAGCAACTGCCCCTGCTTCACGTGTGCGCCGATATCGGCCTGCCAGCGCAGCACGTAGCCGCTCGCGCGCGCGTAGATCGGCGCCTCGACGAAGCCGCGCAGCGTGCCGGGCAGCGTCAGCTTGCCGCCGGTGGCCGCGTCGACCGGATGCACGACGTTCACGTACTGGCGCGTGTTCTGTGCGGCCACGGCGTCGAGCCGGTTGCGGTTCAGCACGTTGACGACGATCGTGCGGGCGGCGCCCGCGGCCAGCAGCACGCCGATCACGATCAGCACGATCCGCCCGCGCCGCGCCACCGACGTGCGGGTCGGCAGGTGCATGCCGTGTTCGTCCACCTGGATGCCGACGGAGCTGTGATGTTTCTCTTCCATGAATTGACCGGGTCTATGGGCTAGGGGCGAAAGTCAGTGGCCGGCCTGGCGTGCGCGCCGGCGGGCCAGCCGCGCATGCACGCCGCCGAACACGAGCGGCACGAACAGCAGCGTCGAAACGGTGGCGAACAGCAGGCCGCCGATCACCGCGCGGCCGAGCGGCGCATTCTGCTCGGCGCCTTCGCCGAGACCGAGCGCCATCGGCACCATCCCGATGATCATCGCGAGCGCCGTCATCAGCACCGGGCGGATCCGCGTCGCGCCGGCCTCCAGCGCGGCCGTGAGCGGCGGCGCGCCGGCCGCGAGGCGCTGGCGCGCGAACGACACGACCAGGATGCTGTTCGCGGTCGCGACGCCCACCGTCATGATCGCGCCCGTCAGCGCGGGCACGCTCAGGTGCGTGCCGGTGATGAACAGCATCCACGCGATGCCGGCGAGCGCGGCCGGCATCGCGCTGATGATGATCAGCGGGTCGAGCCACGACTGGAAATTGACGACGATCAGCAGGTAGACGAGCACGATCGCCATCGCGACGCCCGCGCCGAGGCCGAGGTACGACGTGCGCATCGTCTCGACCTGGCCGCGCATCGTCAGGTCGGTGCCGCGCGGCAGCGTCGGGCGCGCGTCGGACACGATCCGGTCGATCTCGCCCGCGACCGCGCCGAGATCGCGGCCCTCGACGCTCACGTACAGGTCGATCGCCGGGCGGATGTTGTAGTGCGTGATCACGGCCGGGCTCGAGACGGTATGCACCTGCACGAGGTTGCCGAGCAGTTGCAGCGGCATGCCGGTGCGGCCGCTCGCGGACACCGGCGTGCCGAGCAGGTCGTCGATCGACGAGATGTTGTATTGCGGGGTCTGGATCTGCAGCGGGTACTGGACGCCCGTGCGCGGGCTGATCCAGAACGACGGTGTCGTCTGCGAACTGCCGGACAGCGAGATCAGCATGTTCTGCGCGACGTTCTGCGCGGAGAGGCTGAGCTGCTGCATGCGCGTACGGTCCATGTCGGCCACCAGGGTCGGTTCGTCGTTGCGCTGCAGCACGTGCACGTCGACGGCGCCGGGGATTTGCCTGATCTTCTTCATCAGGCTGCTTGCGATAGCCATGTTACTCGCGAGATCGTTGCCGAGCACCTGCAGGTCGATCGCGGCCGGCTGACCGAAGTTGAGGATCTGCGTGATGATGTCCGACGGCTGGAAGAAGAATTCGACGCCGGGGAAGCGCTGCGGCAGCAGCGTGCGCAGCGCCTGTACATAGTGCTGGGTCGCACGGTGGCCCGGCTTCAGCGCGATCAGCAGTTCGCCGTCGAGCGTGCCGATCGTGCCGCTGTTGCTGTACGAGAGGTTGATGCCGCTCACCGGCAGCCCGAGGTTGTCGACGATCGCACCGAGCTCGTCGGGCGGCACGGCTTCGCGGATCACGCGCTCGACCTGGTCGGCGAGGCGCGCGGTTTCCTCGATCCGGTAGCCGGTCGGCGCGCGCATGTGCAGCCGGATGTTGCCGGAATCGGCGTTCGGGAAGAAGTCGCGGCCGAGCACGAACACGAGGCCGGTCGACAGCACGCAGAAGCCGAGGAAGCAGGTCGCGTAGAAGCGGCGGCGCACCAGCAGGATGCTGAGCAGCACGATGTACCACGCACGCAGCCGCTCGAACGCATCGTTGAACGCATGATGGATGCGCGCGAAGCGCGACGTCGAATGGTCGGGGCCGGTGCTGGCCTGTTGCGGGCGGAACAGCAGCATCGCGAGCGTCGGCACGAGCGTGCGCGACAGCACGTACGACGCGAGCATCGCGAACACCACCGCCTCGGCGAGCGGCACGAACAGGAAGCGTGCGACACCCGTCAGGAAGAACATCGGCACGAACACGATGCAGATGCACAGTGTCGACACGAACGCCGGCACCGCGATCTCGCCCGCGCCTTCGAGAATCGCGTCGTGCAGGCTGGTGCCGAGGTGCAAGTGTCGCTCGATGTTCTCGATCGTGACGGTCGCGTCGTCGACCAGGATCCCCACTGCGAGCGCGAGCCCGCCGAGCGTCATGATGTTGATGGTCTCGCCGAGCGCCGACAGCGCGATCAGCGACGTGAAGATCGACAGCGGAATCGAGATCGCGATGATCAGCGTGCTGCGCCAGTTGCCGAGGAACAGCAGGATCATCATCGCGGTCAGCACGGCGGCGATCAGCGCCTCGTGGATCACGCCCTGCACGGCGGCGTTGACGAACACCGACTGGTCGAACAGCGGCGTGATCGTGAGCCCTTCGGGCAGCGTCGGGATCACCTTCGGCAGCAGCGCCTTCAGGTCCGACACGACCTTCAGCGTCGACGCATCGCCGGTCTTCAGGATCGACATCAACACGCCGCGCTGGCCGTTCTGGCGCACGACGTTGGTCTGCGGCGCGAAGCCGTCGCGCACCGACGCGACTTCGCGCAGGTAGGTTGTCGCACCGTTGACGGTCTGGATCGGCAGGTTGCCGATGTCGGCGATCGTGTCGGCCGACGCGTTCGTGTCGATCCGGTATTCGGTCTGGCCCATTTTCGCGGTGCCGGTCGGCAGCACCAGGTTCTGCGCGTTGACCGCGGTGACGATGTCGGCGGGCGTGAGGCCCTTCGCGAGCAGCGCCTGCGGGTCGAGATCGATCGCGACGACGCGCGTGCGGCCGCCGTACGGGAACGGGATCTGCGCACCCGGGATCGTGATCAGTTGCGGGCGCAGGAAGTTGAGCGCGATGTCGGCGAGCGACTGTTCGCTGAGCGTCTTGCTCGACAGCCCGAGCTGGATCACCGGAATGCTCGATGCCGAATAGGTGATCACGAGCGGCGGCGTCGCGCCCTGCGGCATCTGCCGCACGATCGCCTGCGCGGACGAGACCGTCTGCGCGATCGCGGTCTGCACGTTCGCGCCGGGCTGCAGGAACACCTTCACGACCGCGATGCCGGGCAGCGAGGTCGACTCGATGTGCTGGATGTTGTTGACGGTCGTCGTCAGGATCCGTTCATGGACGGCCGTGATGCGGTTGGTCATCTCCGACGCGGAGAAGCCGTTGTAATTCCAGATCACGCTGATGACGGGAATGTTGACCGCCGGCAGGACGTCGACAGGCGTGCGCATCAGCGCAAGCGGGGTGGCCAGCACGATCATGATGGCCATCACGATGAACGTGTAGGGGCGCCTGAGCGCAAGATTGACGATCCACATGGAGGCAGCGGGACAGGCGGTGATCAGGCGTCGGTGTAGGGAACCCGAATGATAGGCGTCGGGGCTGAACGGGTTACTGACGTGAAACTGGCGGAACGGTCAGGTTGGGGTGGGCGGCGACCGGACGATTCATCGGATCAAACGCGCGCGTGCGGGCGCCCGGCAACGGCTGCCGCACCGGACGCGCATGCCGCATCGACGGCGGTTCCGTGCATCGGACGTCGCTCAGATCTGTTCCATCCCGACCCGCGCCAGCGCGGCCAGATCGACGACCTCGATCTGGTTGTACGCGAGCCGCAGCACGCCGAGTTTCTCGAGCTGCTGCAGCGCCTGGTTGATCCGCTGCCGCGACACGCCGACGAGCATCCCCAGTTCCTCCTGCGAGATCGCGAGCGACGGGCCGGTGTCTGGATACAGGTCGGGGTTGAACAGTTGCGCGAGCGCCTGCGCGACGCGCGCGTCGACATCGAGCAGCCGGCTGTTCTGGATCGACGCGATGAATTCGCCCATCCGGTTGTTCAGCTGGTGGATCACGAAGCGCGTGAACGGCAGGCTCGTGTCGAGCAGCGCATGGAACGTGTCGACCGGCACGAACAGCACGGTCGAACGCTGGACCGCGACGACTTCATACTTGCGCAGCTCGCGCTTGATCACGCTGCCTTCGCCGAACCAGCCGCCCGACGGCACGCCGGAAAACGTGCAGCCGCGCCCCGACGCGTTGAAGATCGCCAGCTTCAGCAGCCCGCGATGCACGCCGATCCAGTATTCGGACGGCGCGAGCCGCTGCGCGATCACGTCGCCGGCTTCGCGCCGTTCGGCGCGCGACTGCGCGAGCACGAGCGCCTGGTGTTCCGGCGCGAGCGCGCGGAACCACGCGCACTGGCCGAACAGCGCGGACAGTGGCGGCAACGGGCCCGGTTCGAACGGCGGGTCGGCCGGCAGGTTGGCCGAGGTAGCGGCCGCGTCGGGCGGCGCAACGAGGTGGTCGTGCATGGGTGCGGGTTTGCGAGGATAGGGATAACGCGCAGCGCTCGAAAGGCACTCTGTCGCTTCGATGACAGACGGCTCACAATAGCGCCCGTTAGGCTGTCGACAATTGAACCACATCAAAACGAATCGGGGTGCGTGCACTCCGGCTGGATACGAGACCGGAGCGCGCCGCGGCGTCGGCGCACACGCCGGTCGACAGAAAACGGGAGACAGGATCATGACGCAGATGTTCGAGGCCGGACTCGGCCGCCGCGACGCCAACTACGTGCCGCTCACCCCGATCGACTTCCTGGTCCGCGCGGCCGAAGTCTACGGCGAGCGCCTCGCGATCGTGCACGGCGGCGTGCGGCGTACGTGGGGCGAGACCTACCAGCGGGCCAGGCAGCTGGCGAGCGCGCTCGCGCAGGCCGGCGTCGCGCGCGGCGAGACGGTCGCCGCGCTGCTGCCGAACATCCCGGCGATGGTCGAGGCGCACTTCGGCGTGCCGATGGCCGGCGCCGTGCTCAACACGATCAACACGCGGCTCGACATCTCGTCGGTGCTGTTCATGCTGCGTCACGGCGAAGCGAAGGTGCTGATCGTCGACACCGAATACGCGGAGCTCGCGCATCGCGCGGCGCTCGAAGTGCCGGGCCTGAAGATCGTCAGCGTCGCCGACGCGATGCCGGCCGATCCCGCGCGCTTCGCGGGCGCGACCGACTATGAAGCGTTCGTCGCGGGCGGCGACCCCGACTACGCGTGGACGCTGCCCGCCGACGAATGGGATGCGATCGCGCTGAACTATACGTCCGGCACGACGGGCGACCCGAAGGGCGTCGTCTATCACCATCGCGGCGCGTATCTCGCGGCGATCAGCAACATCCTCGAATGGGACATGCCGAAGCACGCGGTGTATCTGTGGACGCTGCCGATGTTCCACTGCAACGGCTGGTGCTTCCCGTGGGCCGTCGCGGCGCGCGCGGGGGTGAACGTCTGCCTGCGCAAGTTCGACGCGAAGACGGTGTTCGACCTGATCCGCCGCGAACGCATCACGCATTACTGCGGCGCGCCGATCGTGCAGAGCGCGATCGCGAACGCGCCGGCCGAGTTCCGCGAAGGCATCGATCACACGGTGCACGCGATGGTCGCCGGTGCCGCACCCGCGCCGGCCGTGATCGCGAAGATGAAGGAGATCGGCTTCGACCTGCTGCACGTGTATGGGCTGACCGAGGTCTACGGCCCGGCGACCGTGTGCGCGAAGCAGGCGCACTGGGACGAATTGCCCGACGACGAGCGCGCGCGGCTCAATGCGCGGCAGGGCGTGCGCTATCACCTGGAAGCGGGCGCGACGGTGCTCGACCCGGACACGATGGCGCCGGTGCCGGCCGACGGCGAGACGCTCGGCGAGATCATGTTCCGCGGCAACATCTGCATGAAGGGCTACCTGAAGAACCCGAAGGCGACCGACGAAGCGTTCCACGGCGGCTGGTTCCATACCGGCGATCTCGGCGTGCTGACGCCGGACGGTTATATCCGCATCAAGGATCGCCGCAAGGACATCATCATTTCCGGCGGCGAGAACATCTCGAGCATCGAGGTCGAGGATGCGCTGTACCGGCATCCGGCCGTCGCGGTCGCGGCCGTGGTCGCGATGCCCGACCCGAAGTGGGGCGAGGTGCCGTGCGCGTTCGTCGAGCTGCGCGAAGGCGCGAGCGCGACCGAGGAGGAGATCGTCGCGCACTGCAAGCAGCTGCTCGCGGGTTTCAAGGTGCCGAAGGCGGTGCGTTTCGGCGAGCTGCCGAAGACGTCGACCGGCAAGATCCAGAAATTCCAGCTGCGCAACGCGGTCGGATCGGACAAGGCGATCGATCTGGCGGGGGACAAGAAGTAAACGCGGCGTGGCTTGCCGTGCGCTTCAAGGCACGACGAGCCACGCAATCACCAGATACCGCCCGACCTTCGCGATCGTCACGATCGCGAGGAAGGTCGGCAGCGGCTCGCGCAGCACGCCGGCGATCATCGTCAGCGGATCGCCGATCACCGGCGCCCAGCTCAGCAGCAGCGACCAGCGGCCGTAGCGCGCATACCAGCGCTCGGCGCGCGCGAGCGCGGCCGGCTTGACCGGAAACCAGCGGCGCTCGCGGAAGTGCTCGATGCCGCGGCCGAGCGCCCAGTTGATCGCGGCGCCGGCGACATTGCCGACGCTCGCGACCAGCAGCAGCGCCCACCCGGGCTCGCGTCCGGCGAGCAGCAGGCCGGCGAGCACGGCTTCGGACTGGAGCGGCAACAGGGTCGCGGCGACCATCGACACGGCGAACAGGCCGCCGTAGGTGAGCAGTTCGGACATCGCGCGATTGTACTGGCCGCGCGTCGGCCGATACGGGTCACGCGGCGTCGGCGGTGCCGAACAGCAGGTGCGAGATCATCGACTTGTCGACCGGTTCGTCGTTGAGCGTGCTGGCGAGCAGTTCGCCCGCGAGCTGCTGCGGCGAGAACACCATGTCCGGCTTCAGCAGCCGCAGCCGCTCCAGGTTGCGCGGGTGGTTCACGAGCGCGACCGTGCGCACGGTCGGCGCGATCTCGCGGATCGCCAGGATGATGAACGCGTTCTCGGCGTCGTCGGAGCGCAGCGCGAGCACCGCGCGGGCCGTGGCCGCGCTGGCGCTGTCCAGCACCGCGTGGTCGGTGGCGTCGCCGACGATCAGGTCGGTCGTGCCCGGATAGTTGTGTTCGACGCCGGCCGGCACGATGACGGTCACGGCATAGCCGCGCTTGCGCAGCCCGTCGTGCACGGCGTGCGCGACGGGCGTCCCGCCGACGATCAGGAAATGATGCTTGCGGATCACGTTCGACAGGCCTCCCTTGACGATCCGTTTGAGATTGCCGCCGATCACGGGTCCGACGACCGCGCTGATCGACGTCGCGAACACCGTGATGCCGAGCACGATCACCGATGCGGTAAACAGGCGCGCGGTGGGTGCGTGCGGAACGATGTCGCCGTAGCCGACGGTCGACATCGACACGATCGAGAAGTAGACGGCGGTGGCGAGGTCGTGGACCGGCGGCGTGAATTCGTCGCCGAGATACAGCACGCCGAAGGTCGCGTAGATCAGCAGCGACACGATGCTGAGCAACGCGAACAGGCTGCTCGCCGCGACGCTCGCGCGGTCGAAGTGCCGCCAGTAGTAGATCAGCGCGACCACCAGCACGGCCGTGTACATGAACACGGCATGGCTGCGGTAGCCGCCGAGGATGCTGATCGTAGCGGCCGCGACCAGCAGCAGGATCGATAGCACCCAGGCGACGCGGGCGCGCAGCACGATGCCGACGGCCATCGTCGCGAGGCCGGCCGCGACGACGACCTGCGGCAGCACGACGAGCCCCGCGTTGTCGACGAGATCGAGCGCATCGGCGAGCCACGCATGATGTGCGCCGAGGTTCGCATGGGCGACGACGGGCCGCAGCACCATCAGTGCATCGAGCGCGAGGAGGAGAGCGAGATACCAGTGCAGGCCGATCGGCGCGAACAGGCGCCGCAGGCGGGTAGTGACGTGCTTCATGCAATTGTCCGACGAGCCGGGCATGTCCAACGAACCAGCCGCTACCCTAAAGCATTCGGCGCGCGCGTGCTTTTTCGAGGGGCCGGGCGGCGGGCGCCACGGCACCCGCGCACGCGGCCGCTCAGTTCCAGCCGACCATGATCGCGCCCATCCCGACCAGCAGCCCGCCCGTCACGCGGTTCATCGCGCGCATCCGCGCCGGCCGCTGCAGCGCCCGGCTCAGCCGGTGCGAGAACAGCGCCATCGACGCGACGCCGCCCGCGAACAGCAGCGCGAACGTCGTCGCGAGCAGCAGGAACTGCGCGTTCAGGCTCCACTCGGCGTTCGGAATGATGAATTGCGGAAAGAACGACGGAAAGAACAGCAGCGTCTTCGGATTCAGGCCGGACGTCGCGACGCCGCGCCAGAACAGCGCGCGTCCGGTGTCGGCGTCGCTGTCCGTCGATGCGGCCGGCGCGTTCGCCGGCGCGCGGTTGAGCCATTGCTTGCAGCCGAGCCACACGAGGTACGCGGCGCCGGCCCAGCGCAGCACGGTCAGCGCGTGTTCGTTGAGGTGGACCAGCGAATTCAGGCACAGCGCGGTCAGCGCGAGTTGCAGCAGCACGGCGAGCGTGCCGCCCCACACGCACGGCAGCGCGCGGCGCCAGCCGGTGCGCAGTGCCTGGTTCATGGTGAGGAGGTTGACGGGGCCGGGGGCGTAGATGAGGACGGCGGACGCAGCGAGGAACGACAGATAAAGCCTGAACGACATGACGGGAGGTGCGGAAACGGAGGATCAGGCGCCGGCCCGTGCAACCGGATAGGCGCGCGGGAGGCGGGACACTGCATGCCTGCGGGTCCGGCGCCGCAACTCGTGATTGCGGCCAGGCGTCCCGGTGCGAAGGGGGTGTCGCGGGGAGCGTGCCGGACAACAGGCATGGAGAAAATGTATCAAGCGGGCCGGTTAAAAGGCTTCCTGTTTTCCAGCAAAACAAACCCGAAACCGGAATCTTGTTCAGATAGAATGCGGGTTTTCAGTAGAAGATTTTTTTCGTCATGGCTACCCGCGAACGCACGCCGAAAACCCTCGACAACCAGGACCGCAAGATCCTTGGTGCACTGCAAAAAAATGCGCGTCTGTCGAACGCCGAACTGGCCGAACAGATCGGCATGTCGACCACCGCATGCTGGAACCGCACGCGGCAACTCGAAGTCGACGGCTACATCGACGGCTACGTCGCGCTCGTCAACCAGCGCATGCTTGGCTACGCGGACATCGTGATCCTCGAAGTCACGCTCGATCGCCACGAGGACGACGCGCTCGCGCGTTTCGGCGCCGAACTTGCGGCGCTGCCCGAAGTGCTCGAGGCATACCTGGTATCGGGCGAATACGACTACTGGATCAAGGTCGCGGTGGACGGCACGGCCGGCTACGAGCGTTTCCTGCGCGAGAAGCTCTACAAGATTACGAGCATCCGCCACAGCCGCTCGATGTTCGCGCTGCGGTGCATGAAGGACGTGCCGTCGATTCAGGTGTAAGGGGGGCGGCGGCGGGCCATGCATCGTCGTTGCGACGAGGCAGATGGCTGCGCTGAAGAAACGTGGCGAGCGGGTTGCGGCGCCGAGTGCGCGCGGCCCGGAGCCGGATCCGGACGGGAAATACGCGCAGGGTGGGAAAACGGATGAATCTTCCGTGGCGATCCGGCGCGATCTGAAGCGATCGCGCACTGCTCGAGCCGCAGTCGGGCGCACCGATCGGCGGCGGTCGAACCCGCGCCGACGCGGTCAGACGCCGGCATCCGCGCACATTGCTCACTTCGCAGTGACCGCATTCAACCAGGGCCATTCGGCCCCTTTTTATGTCATCCGCCGGGCATTCCGATGCCGAACGCGGCGGCCTTTCGGCGCGCGTCCGGGCAAGCGGATCAGGCCGGTCATGGTGCCGCCGGCCGGCGGACAGTCGCGGCGCTTAGCGCGGCAGGCGTGCGTGCGCTTCAGCGATGACTGCGCAGTTCTCGAGGTGGAGTGCCCAGGCTTCTGCGATCAGTTCGCCGACACGTGCGAGCCAGCCAGCGGATTCGGTGGAACGGTTCGAGACATTGGACGTTTGCATGACGAAGCCCATATAGGCGGTGAGTTAGGGATAACCCTAATCATAAAGAAACTTCACCGGGTTGTGAAATGCGATTTCGTTATATGAGAATTACTGACAATTTATGTTGCTGCCGCGCAACATGACGCGCGGCCGCGCTCGATTGTCCGTGGCGGACAGGCGCGACGAGGCCGTGGCGGGCACGGCCTCGCGTTGAGGGGGCAGACAGGAAAGTCAGGCGGGAGAAGGGGCGCGGCAGCGGGGTGACGATTACCCGCCGATCCACCCGAACCGCCAGGACAGTCGGCGCGTCGCGGCGAGCAGCGTGTGCGCGAGTTCGCTGTCCGGCCCGCGCGGGAAGCCGCGCGACGAGCCGATGATCGCGATCACGAGCCGGATGCTGCCGGTGTGATCGAACACGGGCGCGGCGATTGTCCCGATGCCCGGCACCGGCGCGTCGAACGCGAAATCGAGTTGGTGCGCGCGGATCGTGGCGAGGCGCGTGCGGAACGCGTCGTCGATCCGGGGCGTGCCGCCGGCCAGGCGCACCGGCTCGTCGGCCAGCAGCCCGGCCAGCACGTCGTCGGACATGCCGGCCGCGAAGATCCGCCCGATCGCTGTATTCACGAGCGACATCACTGTGCCGACCTGCAGGCTCACGTGCTGCGGCCGCGCCGATTCCTCGAGGCGGATCACGGTCGGCCCGAGCGGCCCGAGCGTCGCGGCGGCCACGCTCATGTCGGTCGCGCCGGCCAGCGCGACGATTTCGGCTTCCGCATCGCGGGTCGGCGACACGCGCTGCATCGCGATCAGCCCGAGCGCCTGGCTGAGCGGCCCGCCGCCGAAGCAGCCCGCGTCGTCGCGGCTCAGCAGGCCGATCTTCTGCAGGCTCACCAGATGCGGAAACGCCTTCGCGGCCGGCATGCCGGCCGCTGCGGCGAGGTCGCGCAACGGCAGCGCGCGGCCGGCCGAGACGAGCGCGAGCAGCAGTTCGCCCGTGCTGTCGAGCGCATTGATGCCGCGCTGCGCCTTCGCGTCGTCGGCGAGCGCGGGCGGCATGCGCTGCATGGCCGGGGGCGCGGCCGGCGCGGCCGGCGGCGCGTCGCGTCCGGCGTCGAGCGACGCGGTGGCCTGCCGCGCCGCATCGCGCAGCGCCGTCGCGATCGGGCCGTCCCAGCCGACGTCGATCGACCCGGTCGAACCGATTACCGTCAATGCGAGTTGCAGGCTGCCGTCCGCGTCCAGCACCGGTACGCACATCGCGCTGACGCCGGGGCTCGGCCGGTCGACGCCGCGCTCGATCCCGCGCGCGCGGATCGCCTCGCGTTCGAGCTGCCACGCGCGGGCATCGGGTGCCGGCTGGTCGCCTTCCGCGCCCGCGAGCGTGTCGCCGGCGCCGGCCTGGCTGGCCGCCATCGCGTCGAGGTGCGCGGGATCGCCGAACGCGCGGAACACGCGGCCGGTCGCCGTCGTGTCGAGCGACATCACCGACCCGACGTGCAGGTTCACGTGCAGCGGATAGCCGCCGTGCTCGATCCGCACGATCGTCGGCCCGAGCGCGCCCGGCACCGACAGCGCGACGCTCAGGCCGACCGCTTCCGCGAGCCGCGCCGCGTGCGGCAGCGCCGCGCGATAGGCCGGCTGGCGTTCGATCGACATCAGCCCGAGCCGCAGCGACAGCGGCCCCGGCTCGTAGTTGCCGGTGAGCGCGTCGCGTTTCACGAGCGCGAGCCGCGTCAGGCTGACGAGATAAGTGTGTGCCTGCGCGCTCGACAGGTCGGCCGCGGCCGCCAGCTCCGACAGGCCGAGCGGCTTGCGCCGGCGCGCGAGCGCGTCGAGCAGCCGGCCGCCGACCTCGACGCTCTGGATCCCGCGCTGCGCCTTGGGCGGCGCGTCGTCTGCGCTGACTTCGTGGTTCTGCACGCGATGATTCTTCCGATGACGAAACCCCGCATGGTATCCGACGCCATTTCTCGCGCCAGCCCGCAGGTTTACCCGTATTAAACAATAGCAAGCGACTTTGTCATTGACAAATAATCGGCGCGGGAAGATGATCCGTTCACTCCCCTCAACACATGGCTCGCAGCCACGGAACGCAACATGGCCAAAGCATTCGCCTCCCAAGCCGATCTGGAAGAGAAGAAAGTCACCTGGACGAAGCTGTCCGAGAACGCGTACGCCTACACCGCCGAAGGCGACCCGAACTCGGGCGTGATCATCGGCGACGACAGCGTGCTGATCGTCGACACGACCGCGACGCCCGCGATGGCGCAGGACCTGATCGCGAAGATCCGCAGCGTGACCGACAAGCCGATCAAGCACGTGGTGCTGTCGCACTACCACGCGGTGCGCGTGCTGGGCGCGTCCGCGTATTTCGAAGAAGGCGCGCAGCACGTGATCGCGAGCCGCGGCACGTACGAGATGATCGTCGAGCGCGGCGAGGCCGACATGAAGTCGGAGATCGAGCGCTTCCCGCGCCTGTTCGCGGGCGTCGAGACGGTGCCGGGCCTGACCTGGCCGACGCTCGTGTTCGAGCGCGAGATCACGCTGTTCCTCGGCAAGCTCGAAGTGAAGGTCATGCACGTCGGCTCGGGCCACACGAAGGGCGACACGATCGTGTGGCTGCCGTCGCAGAAGGTGCTGTTCTCGGGCGACCTGGTCGAATACGACGCCGCCTGCTATTGCGGCGACGCGCAGCTCGAACAGTGGCCGGCCACGCTCGAGGCGCTGCGCGCGCTCGGCGCGGACAAGCTCGTGCCGGGCCGTGGCCCCGCACTGCTGAATCCGGCCGAAGTGAACAAGGGCCTCGATTACACGAAGGATTTCGTCACGACGCTGCTCGCGCAGGGCCGCAAGGCCGTCGAGCGCCAGCTCGACCTGAAGGCATCGATGGCACTCACGCGCGAAGCGATGGATCCGAAGTTCGGCCACGTGTTCATCTACGAGCACTGTTTGCCGTTCGACGTGTCGCGCGCCTTCGACGAGGCGAGCGGCATCACGCATCCGCGCATCTGGACCGCGCAGCGCGACAAGGAAATGTGGGACGCGCTGCAGGACTGAGCGGCTCACGGCGGCGGGGCGTCCGGGCGGACGTCCCGCCGTTTTGCTGAAGGCGCCTGACCGGCGGCGGCATTGCGCCGCGGTTCAGGGAGCCGACATCCGATCTCACAAGAAAGCAGGGCGCACGTACGCCCTCGGAGACTGCTGCGCGCTCGATTCGCGTGGCCCGTTTGGAGAGAGACATGCCCCAATCGCTTCCCGCCGAAGCGACGATCGCGCACGCGAGCGTTTCGGCGTCGACTTCCGCATCCGAATCCGCGCCGGTGTCCGATGCCGGCGACGCGCTGCTGTTCCGCAAGATCGCGTGGCGGATCGTGCCGTTCCTGTTCCTCTGCTACGTCGTGTCGTTTCTCGACCGCATCAACATCGGCTTCGCGCAACTGCAGATGAAGCACGATCTCGGCTTCAGCGATGCGATGTACGGCCTCGGCGCCGCGGTGTTCTACGTCGGCTACGTGTTCTGCGAGGTGCCGAGCAACATGCTGCTCGCGCGCTTCGGCGCGCGCCGCACGTTCACCCGGATCATGCTGCTGTGGGGCATCGCGTCGACCGGGATGATGTTCGTGTCGCAGCCGTCGCATTTCTACGTGCTGCGCTTCCTGCTCGGCGTGTTCGAGGCCGGCTTCTTCCCCGGCATCGTGCTGTACCTGACCTACTGGTTTCCCGCGAACCGCCGTGCGGCCGCGATCTCGGTGTTCTTCGCGGGCGTCGCGGTCGCGGGCGTGCTCGGCGGCCTGATGTCGGGCTGGATCATGCGCGACATGAGCGGCGTGCTCGGGTTGCACGGCTGGCAGTGGATGTTCGCGATCGAAGGCGCGCCGGCGATCGTGCTCGCGTTCCTTGCGTTCACGTATCTGGTCGACCGTCCGCAGGACGCCGCGTGGCTCACGTCCGATGAAAAGGCGCGCGTCGCCGCACTGTGCGCGGACGGCCGCGGGCACGGCGCCGCGCATGGCGCGCACGACGGGCGCAGCCTGGCGGCCGCGCTCGCGAACCCGCGCGTCTACCTGTTCGCGTTCATCTATTTCTCGCTGACCTGCGCATCGCTGACGCTCAATTTCTGGATGCCGCTGATGATCCGCGACTTCGGCGTGACCGACGTCGTGGCCGTGAGCCTTTACACCGTCGTGCCGAACGCGGTCGGCGCGGTGGGGCTGATCCTGATCGCGCGCCGCTCGGACCGCACCGGCGAGCGCCGCAAGCACTTCGCGTGCTGCACGATCGGCGGCGGGCTCGCGCTGGCGGCGCTGACGCTGCACCTGCACAGCTTCGCGGCGATGCTCGCGTGCCTGTCGATCGCGGCGACGCTGATCTTCGCCGCGCTGCCGATCTTCTGGGCCGTGCCGACCCGCTACCTGTCGGGCAACGCGGCCGCCGCCGGGATCGCGCTGATCAGCAGCATTGGGATCACGAGCGGCATCGTCAGCCCGTGGGTCATCGGGATGATCCGCACGCGCACCGGCAGCATGGATCTCGCGGTGTACCTGCTGGCCGCGCTGCTTGCGGTGAGCGGCGCGGCGCTGCTGCTCGGCGTGAAGGGCGAGCCCGCGCGGCACGATTGAGTCACGGCCGGGCGCTGCCGGCGGGCGGCGGCGACCGGCGTTGCGGTCCTGTCCGCCCCGCAATCGCACCCATCGAGGAGACGATCGATGTCAGCCCATCTTCAAGCGGACGCCGCGCATGCCGTCGCGTCCGGTTCCCGCACGTCGGACGACGCGCTGTACCGCCGCATCGGCGCGCGGATCGTGCCGTTCCTGTTCATCTGCTACATCGTGTCGATCCTCGACCGCAGCAACATCGGCTTTGCGCAGTTGCAGATGCGGCAGGATCTCGGCCTGACCGATGCGATGTACAGCCTCGGCGCGGTGCTGTTCTTCGTCGGCTACGTGCTGTTCGAGGTGCCGAGCAACGCGCTGCTGCGCCGCTTCGGCGCGCGCCGGACCTTCGCGCGGATCATGTTCCTGTGGGGCGCGGTGTCGGTCGCGATGATCACCGTCGACAGCGCGAAGCATTTCTACGTGCTGCGCTTCCTGCTCGGGCTGTTCGAAGCCGGCTTCTTCCCGGGCGTCGTGTTCTACCTGACGTACTGGTATCCGGCGCGCCGGCGCGCTTCGGTGCTGTCGATCTTCTACGCGGGCGTCGCGGTGGCCGGGATGGTCGGCGGGCTGCTGTCGGGCTGGCTGATGCGCGGGATGTCGGGCGTGCTCGGGCTGCACGGCTGGCAATGGATGTTCGCGATCGAGGGTGCGCCCGCGATCCTGCTCGGCGTGATCGCGTGGTTCTGGCTGTGCGACCGCCCCGAGCACGCGCGCTGGCTGTCCGACGACGACCGGCAACGGCTCGCGGCCGACCTGGCCGCCGATCGCGCGGACGCGCCCGCGCATGCGGCCGGCTCGTTGCAGCAGGTGCTGGCCGAGCCGCACACCTACCTGTTCGCGTTCATCTATTTCTCGCTGACGACCGCGCTGCTGATGCTGTTGTTCTGGATGCCGCTGATGATTCGCGAATTCGGCATTCACGACGTCGTGCAGATCAGCCTGCTGTCGATCGTGCCGAACGCGATCGGCGCGGCCGGCCTGCTCGCGATCGCGCGACGCTCCGACCGCAAGCGCGAACGGCGCCGGCACTTCGCCGCGTGCGCGTTCGGCGGCGCGGTGGCGCTCGCGTTGCTGACGCTGCACCTGCCGAGCATCGTCGCGATGATGGCGCTGCTGTCGATCGCGGCGATGCTGATCTTCGCCGCGCATCCGGTGTTCTGGGCCGTGCCGTCCGCGTATTTCTCCGGCGCCGGCGCGGCGGGCGGGATCGCGCTGATCAGCAGCATCGGCGTATCGAGCGGGATGATCACGCCGTGGATCGTCGGGGTGATCCGCACCCGCACCGGCAGCATGGACTCGGCGATGCTGATGATCGCGGGATTGCTGGCCGCGTGCGCGGTCGCGATGCTGCTGGGCGTGCGCGCCACGCCGCGCGACGCGGTGCAGTCGCCGCGGTGATGGATCCATGTATCCGTATTGATGACGGATCGACGCGCCACGCGCACGGCGGCGAGCGCGGCTAGGCGCGATAGACCTCGATCCGGTTGCGGCCGAGTTCCTTCGCGACGTACAGCGCCTTGTCGGCGCGCGACAGCGACTGGTACGCGCCGAAGTCCGAGGTCCGCATCGCGTCGATGCCGATACTGACGGTCAGTGCGAGCCGCTGATCCTCGTGCACGAGCTGCGTGTCGGCTGCGCGCTGCTGCACGCGCAGCGCGAGCGCGAACGCCGCGTCGATCCCGGATCTCGGCAGCACGATCGCGAATTCCTCGCCGCCGATGCGCCCGACGATGCCGTCCGGCCCGATCTCCGCGCGCAGCAGCCGCGCGAAATGCCGGAGCGCGCGATCGCCGAGCGGATGTCCCCAGCGGTCGTTCAGCGCCTTGAAGTGATCGAGGTCGAGCATCAGCACCGCGGCGTCCTGGCCGGTCGCGCGCACGCAGCGCAACGCGGCTTCGCTTTGCCGCATGAACGCGTGGCGGTTGGACAGCTCGGTCAGATGGTCGGTCGTCGCCATCCGGTGCAGTTCGGTCTCGATGTGCTTGCGCTCGGTCGCATCCGTGATGAAGCCATGCCATATCGTGCCGCCGTCCGGCGTGCGTTGCGGGCGCGCGTCGCCTTCGCGCCATCGCATGCCCTGGTCGGGCAGCAGCACCCGATATTCGAGCCGCCAGGGCGCCAGTCGCGCCGACGACGCTTGCAGCGACTCGCGGTAGGCGGCCAGGTCGGCCGGATGGATCCGGGTTTCGATCGCATCCGCGTCGCCGGCGATCTGCTCGGGCGTCAGTTCGTAGATGTCGCGTGCGCCGGCGCTCGCATACGAAAAGAATCGTCGACCGTCGGCCGTCTGCCGCAGCTGGAACACGAGGCCGGGAACCTGGTCGGTCAGGTTCGTGACGAGCGTGGCGGCGTCGCGCAGCCGGCCGGCGAGCTCGCGCAGCGCGGTGATGTCCGTGGTCGTGCCCACCATGCGCAGCGCGCGCCCGTTGCGGTCGCGGGTGATGACCTTGCCGCGGCTGCAGATCCATTTGTACGTGCCGTTCTTGCAGCGGATGCGGTGCTCGACCGCATAGCTGTCGGTCCGGCTTTCGAAGTGCGCGAGCATCGCGGCCTTCACGTCGGCGACATCGTCCGGGTGCAGCCGGTCGTACGCATCCTCGATCCGGCTCGTCAGCTCATGCGGCGCGTAGCCGAGCAACGCTTTCCAGGCCGCCGAGTAATGGATCTCGCCGGTTTCCACGTTGCGATCCCACACGCCCGTGCCGCTTTCGGTCAGCGCCAGTGTGGTCAGCGCGCTGCGTTCCTCGACGGCGCCGAGCCGTTCGTGCAGCGCGGCTTGCGCGTTCGCGCGACCGATCGCGCGTTCCGCCAGCGTCGCCAGGTCGTGCAGGAAAGTTCGTTGCGCGGCATCGAGCGTCAGGCCCGTGCTGCCGACGACGCACAGTGCGCCAATGGCAGCGCCGTCGGGTGCGATCAGGTCGCACGCCGCGACGACATGCAATGCATCGAGCAGCGGATTGGCTGCAACGGGCGTGACGAATCGTCGGTCGGCAGTCGGTACGCGTTCGACCGGCGGCGGGAAGAACTCGGCGGGAAGCGTGGCGGGCAACCTGCCGTCGGATGCCAGCACGCGTTGCGCGCCGGCTTCAGCGTGCGCGACGAACGCACCGGCCGTGCCGAAATGCGCGCGGGCGAGATGGCACACGGTCGCCAGCTCGGGCAACGGCACAAGCGCCGGTCGATGGTCGGCGGGGGCGCGAGAGGAGCCGGGCGTGTCGCCGGTCCCGGTGGTGAACATTCGGAACCGCATGGTCGAATTCCGCGACGGTCGATTGCGCCGATGATCGGACAAATGCCGGGTGGGCGCTGCTTCGGGGGCTGCAATCGGAGAGCTTATCGTCGCGAGAAATGCGTGGCAAGCGGGTCGAAACCGGCGTTGGGTCTGACGAAACGAGGTGGCCGGAATGCGTCGCGGCGTTGACGACGACCGGCGCACTCCGGCGCGATCAACAGTGTTCGACAGGATGCTTCGATTCGACGGCGTCGCGCCCGAGGCAGCCCGGGCGCGACGCGGATCCGGCTCGACTAGCGTGCAGCCGCATAGCGCGGCGCTGGCGAGTCCGTCGACAGGTGCGGCGCCATCGTGCGGCGCGCGGCCTCGTATGCATCCCATTCGTCAGCCGCGTGCAACGACGGAATCGTCACGAGTTCGCCGCGCTCGAAGCCGATGAGCGCCGCGTCGACGAGGTCCGACGCCGACATCACGATTTCCTTCGGCAGGTGTTCGAGCGGCAGGCCGCCGGTCTGCCAGAAGTCGGTGGCCGTCGCGCCGGGCAGCACGGCCTGCACCTGCACGCCGTGGTTGGCGAGTTCGTGATGCAGCGACTGACTGAACGCGAGCACGAACGCCTTGCTGCCGCCATAAACGCCATTGAGCGTTTCCGGCGACAGCGCGACGATCGACGAGATATTGATCACGGCGCCGCGGCCGCGTGCGACGAAGCCGGGCACGGCTGCATAGGTCAGGCGCGTGAGCGCGGTCACGTTCAGGTCGATCATGCGCGTCATCGCGTCGACGTCGCTGTCGAGCAGCGGCGCGTGGGTGCCGACGCCCGCGTTGTTCACGAGCAGCGTGATGCTCGCGTCCTGCTTCAGCTTCGCCTCGACGGCGGCGAGCGCCGCGCGGTCGTTGAGGTCCGCGCCGACGATCTCGACGCTGCGCTGCGTGTCGTTCGTGATGCGCTCGGCGAGGGCGATCAGCCGGTCGCGGTTGCGCGCGACCAGGATCAGGTCGTAGCCGCGGCGCGCGAGCCGGTCGGCATAGATCGCGCCGATGCCGGACGATGCGCCGGTAATGACGGCGGTACCGCGATGTGCTTCAGTCATGATGTCGCTCCGTGTCGAGGAAAGGGTGAGTGCGTGAAAGCATTGTGGCTTCGAAACGCAGCGACACAAATGACGTAGATGGGTATGATTTCGGACATCGGGCCGATGGCCGGTCCCGGCACCGGAGACACGCATGCACCGTATCGGCTTTCTGATCAGCGACGGCTTCCAGATCATGGCGCTCGCCGCGCAGTCGGTGTTCGAGTACGCGAACATGGGCGCGGGCGAGCCGTTCTACGTGATGGCCAACTATTCCGTCGACGGCGGCGACGTGCGCTCGTCGCTCGGGCTGTCGGTCGCCACGCAGGCGTTGCGCGGGCGGATCGACGTCGATACGTGGATCGTCGCGGGCGTGAACGATCCGCTCGCGTCGCCGGCGCCGGCCGGCGTGGTCGCGTTCCTGCGCCGCGCGAACGTGCGCGCGCGGCGAGTCGCGGGCATCTGCACCGGCGCATTCGTGCTCGCCGAGGCCGGGCTGCTCGCGCAGCGCCGCGCGACGACGCACTGGGCGTACGGCCGCGACATGCAGAAGCATTTTCCGGACATCCGTGTCGAGGAAGACCGGATCTACATCGTCGACGGTCCGATCTGGACGTCGGCCGGGATGACGGCCGGCCTTGATCTCGCGCTCGCGATGGTGGAAAAGGATCTCGGCGCGGACGCCGCGCGCTCGGTCGCGCACAAGCTCGTGATGCACCAGCGCCGCGCGGGCGGGCAGTCACAGCATTCGGAAATGCTGGACCTCGCGCCGAAATCGGACCGGATCCAGAATGCGCTGAACTATGCGCGGCAGAACCTCGGCCGAGCCTTGACGGTCGACGAACTGGCCGACGCCGTCCACCTGAGCCCGCGCCAGTTCAGCCGCGTGTTCACGCTCGAAACCGGGCAGTCGCCGGCGAAGGCGATCGAGCGGCTGCGGCTCGAGGCCGCGCGGCTGATGATCGAGCAGAGCCGGCATTCGCTCGACGTGATCGCGAAAGAGAACGGCTTTCGCGACCGGCGCCACCTGCGCGACGCGTTCGTGCGCGGCTTCGGCGTGCCGCCGCAGGCGATCCGGCGCGACGCGCGCGCGGACGAGCGCGAAATGGCCTGATGGCGGCCGTGGTCGGCCGTTCAGCGCGTGACGAACGGCGCCGCGTCGTGCGGCGCCATGCGCGCATGCTTCCGCTGACGCAGCAGCGCGACGCGGCAATTCTCGCGCGCGGTCTCGCGGCCGTCGTCGTCGAGCAGCACCAGGTCGCCACGCATCACGTTGAGCGTGATCACGTCGTCACCGGGCGCGCCGAGTGTTTCCGGCGTGTGCACCGAGCCGGCCGGTTCGAGCACCGTCGAGCCGGCCTGCGCGACCCAGTCGTACTCGCGGTAGCGCCACGCACCCTGCAGCGTATGAACAAACACCTCGCCGTCGTGACGATGGCGCGGCAGCGTGCCGCCGGCCGGCATCTTCAGCAGCGCGGTCAGCGTGTCTTCCGCCGCATTGATATGCAGATACTTGATCGCGAGCCCCGGCAGGTCGGCACTCATCGGCAGCCACGGCAGCGCGTCGCCGGGCAGGCACGAAATCGGCGGCAGGTCGGTGGAGAGCGGGGCGGAGGGCGGCGTCATGGCGGGAAGCGGAGCGGAAACGGGAAGTCCGCATTATCGCAGAGCAGGTCGGGCAGCCGAACGGGTTCGGCTCATGTTCGGCCTCGGGCGACTGTCCGCATGCTCGGCGCGTCCGGATATATACAGTTAAACTGTAAAGGTTTGCTGTAGATATGCTATCGTGAATTCATGAACACGCCATCGTCGTCCCCCGAAGCGCCGCGCCTGGCCGGTCTCGCCGGCGAACTCCGCATCTCGGTCAGCAAGCTGATGCGGCGGATGCGGGAGCAATCCCACCCGAACGACCTCACGTCCTCGCAGAAATCGGTGCTGCTGCGGCTCGACCGCGACGGCCCGGCGACCGTCTCCGGGCTCGCGCGTGCGGAAAGCGTGCGGCCGCAGTCGATGCGCATGACGGTGGCGACGCTGGAATCGATGGGCGCCGTCAGCGGCGCGCCCGATCCAACCGACGGCCGGCAGACGCTGATCGCGCTCACGCCCGCCTTCCGCACGCGGCTGCAGGCCAACCGCGCGGCCAAGGACGACTGGCTGTTCCGCGCGCTGCACGCGCAGTTGTCGACGCAGGAGCAGGCCGAACTCGCGTCGGCCGTGCAGCTGCTGCAGCGGCTCGCGGAATTCCAGGACGCGGTGCGCCCGTGACCCCGATCGATCCGCCCGGCGGGAGCAACGCGCGAACGTGAACATCCTGCATCTCGTGTCGTACTTCTTCGGCGGCGTCTTTCTGGCAAACGCCGTCCCGCACCTCGTCAGCGGGCTGCGCGGCGAGCCGTTCCAGACGCCGTTCGCGAATCCGCCCGGTCGCGGGCTGTCGTCGTCCACCGTGAACGTCGTGTGGGGCGTCGTCAATCTCGCGATCGGTTATGTGCTGCTGCGCCGGGTCGGTGCTTTCGACCTGGCGCGCACGGCCGACGCGGCCGCGCTCGGGCTCGGCGTGCTGGCGATCGGCCTGTTCCTCGCGCGGCACTTCGGCGCGCTGCACGGCGGCAACGCCCCGGAGCGGCCATGAACGTGCCGGCCGCGGGCGTGTTCCGCTCGCTTCGCAGCTTCAACTACCGCGTCTGGGCGGCCGGTGCGCTGGTGTCCAACGTCGGTACGTGGATCCAGCGCACCGCACAGGACTGGCTGGTGCTCACGCAACTGACGCACCACGACGCGTCGGCGGTCGGGATCGTGATGTCGCTGCAGTTCGGCCCGCAGCTCCTGTTGCTGCCGTGGACGGGCTACGCGGCCGACCGCTTCAACCAGCGCCGGCTGCTGATGACGACGCAGGCGCTGATGGGTGGCCTCGCGCTCGCGTTGGGGGTGCTGACCGTCACCGGCGTCGTGCAGCTGTGGCACGTCTATCTGTTCGCGTTCCTGTTCGGCTGCGCATCGGCGTTCGATGCGCCGGTGCGGCAGACCTTCGTCGCGGAACTGGTCGGCGACCGCGAGCTCGCGAACGCGGTCGCGCTCAATTCGACGTCGTTCAATGCGGCGCGGATGATCGGGCCCGCGGCGGCCGGCTTCATCATCGCGTCGGTCGGCACGGGCTGGGCGTTCCTGCTCAACGGCATCAGCTTCGTCGCGGTGCTCGCGTCGCTGTCGCTGCTGCGCACCGACGAACTGCGCGAGAACGGGCGTGCCGGCCGTACGCGGGGAAGCCTGCTCGACGGCTTTCGCTACGTGTGGCATCGCCCGGACCTGACGGCGACGCTCGCGATGCTGTTCCTGATCGGCACGTTCGGCCTGAACTTCCCGCTGTTCATCTCGACGATGGCGGCCGGCGTATTCCACGTCGACGCGCGCGGCTTCGGCATCCTGTCGTCGATGATGGCGGTCGGCACGATCACGGGCGCGCTGCTCGCGGCGCGCCGCGAACGGCCGCTGTTCCGGCATTTGTGGATCGGCGCCGCGGTGTTCGGCGTGGGCTGCACACTTGGCGCGATCGCGCCGGGCTACTGGCTGTTCGCGGCCGCGCTCGTGCTGACCGGGATCGCCGCGATGACGTTCACCACGTCGACCAATGCACTGATGCAACTGTCGACCGAGCCGGCGATGCGCGGACGCGTGATGGCACTGCGCCTCGCGGTCGCGTTCGGCGGCACGCCGATCGGCGCGCCGGTCGCGGGCTGGGTCGCGAACCACCTCGGCCCGCGCTGGGCGCTCGGCGTCGGCGCGGCATCGGGATTCGCGGCTGCGCTGGTCGCCGTGTACTTCATGATGCAGATGCGGCGCCAGCCGCAGCCCGGCGGCACCGACGAAGCCTGAGCCCGGCTACGCGTCACCGTCGCCGCCGCCCGGCCGCGCCGCCGCATGCGCGGCTTCGAGGCACGACTGGAACAGCAGCGCCGCCCGCGACGGCCGCGGCGAGCGCCGCAACAGGCTCACGAACCGGCACCGGTAGTTGAACCGGTGCGGCGCGATCGGCTGCATCAATCCCTTGTTTTCGAAGCTCTCCGCGTAATGGTCGGGCAGGAAGCCGAGATAGCGGCCGGACAGGATCAGCGTCGCGATCGACTCCTGGTCCGACGCCGTCGCGCTGCGCGTGAGCTTCGCCCGATGGCTCAGCTCCATGTTCGGCGAATGGAAGCCGAGCCCGGCGAACGCGTGGCTGCGGATCGTCGTCCACGTGAGCTTGCCGTGCGGCGCGTCGAAGAGCGGATGCTGGCGGCCGCAGTACAGCAGCATCCGTTCGTCGAACAGTTCCGCATACACGAGGCTGCCCGAGCTGCGGTGCGCGGGAATGATCCCGACCTGATAGCTGCCGTCGATGATCCCGCGCTCGACCTCGTTGATCGACGCGACATGCAGGTTCAGCGCGACGTCGGGTGCCTCGTCCGCGAACTGGCGGATCGCGTCGCCGAGTCGCGCATTCGGGTTGGTGGCCGTCTTGTCGAATACCGCGACGTGCAGTTCTCCGCCCATTTTGTCGTGAATGCCGTCGATCCTGCTGCGAAATGCCTCCATCGATGCGAGCAACCGCAACGTTTCCTCGTACACCGTCTGCCCCTCGGCAGTCAGCGTGAAGCCCGCGCGGCCGCGCCGGCACAGCACGAGGCCGAGGCGCGTTTCCAGATCCTTCACGTGCCGGCTGATCGTCGAGATGCCGATATTCAGCTCCAGCTCGGCCGCCGCCATCCCGCCGCACTGCACGACGCCCTTGAAGACCCGCAGCAGGCGCAGATCCATGTCGCTGAGCTGCCCGAGCAGCGCGCGGCTCTTCGGTTTCTTTGCTTGCATAGTTGCGCAAGTGAACATTGATATTGCGATATTCAAAAGACTAATTGGCCTCCCGACAATGCGCAACATCATCACAAGAAGGAGGGGCGCGCTGCGCCGACCGACATGACCGATACGACCATCGCCAAGCAGCAGGACGAGACGAACCTCCGCACCGACGCCGCGTGGCTCGACGCCCACTGGATGCCGTTCACGGCGAACCGCCAGTTCAAGTCCGACCCGCGCATGATCGTGTCGGCCAAGGATGCGTATTACACGGATGGCGAAGGCCGCAAGATCTTCGACGGCCTGTCGGGCCTGTGGTGCACGGGCCTCGGTCACGGCCGCACCGAGATCACGGCAGCCGTGAGCCGCCAGGTCGCGCAGCTCGACTACGCGCCGGCGTTCCAGTTCGGCCACCCGAAATCGTTCGAGCTCGCGAACAAGATCAAGGACCTGACGCCGGCCGGCCTCGACTACGTGTTCTTCACCGGCTCGGGCTCGGAAGCGGCCGACACGTCGCTGAAGATGGCCCGCGCGTATTGGCGCGCCAAGGGCAAGGGCACGAAGACGCGCCTGATCGGTCGCGAGAAGGGCTATCACGGCGTGAACTTCGGCGGCATCTCGGTCGGCGGGATCGGGCCGAACCGCAAGCTGTTCGGCCAGGGCATCGACGCCGACTTCCTGCCGCACACGCAACTCGCTGAAAACAAGTTCTCGCGCGGGATGCCCGAGCACGGCGCCGACCTGGCCGACCGCCTGCTCGACCTGATCGCGCTGCACGACGCATCGAACATCGCGGCCGTGATCGTCGAGCCGTTCTCCGGCTCGGCGGGCGTGGTCGTGCCGCCGAAGGGCTATCTGAAGCGCCTGCGCGACATCTGTACCGCGCACGACATCCTGCTGATTTTCGACGAAGTCATCACGGGCTTCGGCCGGGCCGGCGCGATGACGGGCGCCGACGCGTTCGGCGTCACGCCGGACATCATGAACTTCGCGAAACAGGTGACGAACGGCGTGCAGCCGCTCGGCGGCGTGATCGCGACGAAGGAAATCTACGACACGTTCATGGCCGTGGGCGGCCCCGAGTACATGCTCGAGTTCCCGCACGGCTACACGTATTCGGCGCACCCGGTCGCGTGCGCGGCCGGCGTCGCGGCGCTCGACCTGCTCGTGAAGGAAGACGCGGTGGCCCGCGTGCGCGATCTCGCGCCGCATTTCGAGGCGGCCGTGCACGGGCTGAAGGGCCAGCGCCATATCACGGACATCCGAAACTACGGGCTGGCTGCCGGCCTGACGATCGCGGCGCTGCCGGGCGAGCCGGCACGGCGCCCGTACGAGATCGCGATGCGCTGCTGGGCGAAGGGCTTCTACGTGCGCTACGGCGGCGACACGATCCAGCTCGCGCCGCCGTTCATCGCCGAAAAGCGCGAGATCGACAATCTCGTGAACGCGCTGTCCGACGCGCTGAACGAAGTGGACTGAGCCGCGGCCCGTTCCCAGCGATAACCGAATTCACGAAAGAGCCTCAACGATGAAACACGACAGCAATGTGACCTCCACCATCGGCCACCTGATCGACGGCAAGCGCGTCGACGGCGGCAGCCGCGTCCAGCCGGTGTTCGACCCGGCCACCGGCGAATCGGACAAGAGCGTCGCGCTCGCCGACAAGCTGACCGTCGAAGCCGCGATCGCGTCCGCACAGGCCGCGTTCCCGGCGTGGCGCAACACGCCGCCGCTGAAGCGCGCACGCGTGATGAGCCGCTTCAAGACGCTGCTCGAGGAGCATGCGGACGAACTGTGTGCGCTGATCACCGCCGAGCACGGCAAGGTGCTCGCCGACGCGATGGGCGAGCTGCAGCGCGGGATCGAGAACGTGGAATACGCGACCTACGTGCCCGAGCTGCTGAAGGGCGAGCACAGCAAGAACGTCGGCCCCGCGATCGATTCGTGGAGCGAGTTCCAGGCGCTCGGCGTCGCCGCCGGCATCACGCCGTTCAACTTCCCGGTGATGGTGCCGCTGTGGATGTGGCCGATGGCGGTCGCGTGCGGCAACACGTTCGTGCTGAAGCCGTCCGAGCGCACGCCGTCGTCGACGCTGCGCATGGCCGAGCTCGCGCTCGAGGCCGGCCTGCCGCCGGGTGTGCTGAACGTCGTGAACGGCGACAAGGAAGCGGTCGACACGATCCTGACCGACCCGCGCGTGAAGGCGGTGAGCTTCGTCGGCTCGACGCCGATCGCCGAATACATCTACTCGACCGGCTGCGCGCACGGCAAGCGCGTGCAGGCGCTCGGCGGCGCGAAGAACTTCGCGGTCGTGATGCCCGACGCCGACATCGGCAACGCAGTGAACGCGCTGATGGGTGCCGCGTACGGTTCGTGCGGCGAACGCTGCATGGCGATCCCGCTGGTCGTCGCGATCGGTGACGAAACGGGCGACAAGGTGGTCGAAGGCCTGAAGGCCGAGATCGCGAAGATGAAGGTCGGCCCGGGCAACGGCGCCGGCGTCGACATGGGGCCGCTCGTCACGCAGCAGCATTTCGAGAAGGTGACGAGCTTCGTCGAGGCGGGCGTGGAAGCGGGCGCGACGCTCGTCGTCGATGGCCGCAGCGTGAAGGTCGACGGCCACGACGGCGGCTACTACCTCGGCCCGTGCCTGTTCGACAATGTGAAGCCGGGCATGCCGATCTATCAGCACGAGATCTTCGGGCCGGTGCTCGGCGTGATCCGCCTGAAGTCGCTCGACGAGGCGATGGCGCTGATCGACGCGCACGAATACGGCAACGGCACGTGCCTGTTCACGCGCGACGGTGAAGCCGCGCGCTACTTCGGCGACAACATCCAGATCGGCATGGTCGGCATCAACGTGCCGCTGCCGGTGCCGGTCGCGTATCACTCGTTCGGCGGCTGGAAGCGCTCGCTGTTCGGCGACCTGCACGCGTACGGCCCGGATGCGGTGCGGTTCTACACGAAGCGCAAGACGATCACGCAGCGCTGGCCGTCGGCCGGTGTGCGCGAAGGGACCGTGTTCAGCTTCCCGTCGAATCGCTGATACCGCTGCTGCGGTCCGGCTGCATGCACCGCCGGCAGGCGGGCGCGGCCATGCGGCCGGCGTGCAACTGCACAGGCCCGCCCCGATCGACGATCGGGGCGGGTTTTTTTACGCGCGCGGCGGCTGCGCCGGCGCTGAAGGCGGGGAAGGAACGCTTACGGCGCGATCACGTGCCACACGTTCTTGAAGTTGTCGCCGTTGCGGTCGCCCTGTTTCATGTCCTTCGAGAAGAAGTACATCGGCTTGCCCTTGTAGGCCCATTGCGGGCTGCCGTCGTCGCGCTTGACGATCGTGTAGGGGCCGGCCGGACCGTCGGTCGCGCTGGCCTTGTACGGCGGCCAGAGGGATTCGCATTGGCCCGTGCATGCGCTGGTGCCGGTGTTGGGCTTGTCCATGTCGAACGTATAGACGGTCATCCCGTTCGCGGCGACCAGCGCGCCGTTTTCGACTTTGGTGATCGAGCCTTGAGCCGAGGCCGAAACGGACGCCATGGCGAGCAGGGCGGAACTGACGAGCAGCACGGCTTTCATGGGTACCTCCTGGTAATCCGGTGGGCGGCGTAACCGCGTGCACGGCCGGGCGTGCGCACGATTGCGGGGAATGGTGCCGGAACGCGGCGTGATGGCCGCCGGTGCGAGCGACGCGAGGTCGAATGGCGGCGAAACGGGCGCGCTTCATTCAACATAGGCGGTTTTTGGGCGGGCTGCGAGAAGAACGGGGGGCGTATCGGCGGTGCGTAGGTCGCACGCAACGGCGCGTCGGTATTTCACATCCGTCCCCGCACCCGCGTGAACCGGCACGGCATGCGCGGCCGTGTGTCAGCGCCGCGCGCGATTGGTCAGCGCGACGCCCGCGATCACGAGTGCGCCGCCGGCGAGCATCGATCCCGACAACGGCTCGCCGAGCAGCGCGACCGACAGCAGCACGCCGAACACCGGCACCAGGTTGGTGAACACGGCGGCGCGCGCCGGACCGATCTCGCGGATGCCTTGCGAATACCAGACGAACGCAACCACCGTGCCGATCGCGCCGAGATAGATCATCGACGCGACGGCCTGCCACGTGAGCGGCGCGCCACCGCCCGCGTGCGGGCCAAACAGGTGCGCGACGATCAGCAGCGCGAGGCCCCACAGCGTCGCGTAAGTCGTGGCGGCCAGCGGCGACAGTCCGTCGAGTGCGCGGCGCCCGATCACGGTATAGGCCGCCCAGCTCAGCACTGCGCACAGCATGGCACGCTCGCCGGCACCGAACGTATCGCCGAGGTCGGTCAGTACCCGCAGCAATTGGCCGCGGCTGATCACGACCAGCGCGCCGACCAGCGCGACCGCGATGCCGGCCCAGCGCGCGGGCGACAGGCGTTCGCGCACGACGACGGACAGCAGCACGGCGGTCGCCACAGGATTCAGCGCGACGAACAACGCGGTTCGTCCGGCCGGCATGCGCGCGAGCGCCGCGAAAAAGCACACGTTGTACAGAAAGATGCCGGTCGCGCCGAGCGCGAAAGTTGTCGCGACCTGGCGGCCGCTCAGCTTCGGCAGCCCGCCTTCGAGTTTCCACGTCAGTGCCGTCAGCAGCAGCGCGGCGATCGCGAAGCGGCCCGTCGCGGCGCCGGTCGTGGACATCGACGCGGCGAGGATCCGGCCCGCGATGAAGGTGCCGCCCCAGAACAGCGCGACGAGCGTGAGCTTCACGTAGATGGCCGCATGCGGCCGGGCGGCGAAGATGCCGGCGGAGGGGGCTGGAACGTTCAGATGCGGTGGTTTCCGAAAGGGCGCTGCGGCGATGTGTGCGTGATCGCGTGGCGAACGGCGCCGGTCCGCGCGACGGGCGGATTCAGGCCGTTCGACGGCGGTTGCTAGGGCTGTTGCCGTCGAGTTGGTACCGCTGCCGGGCCGTCAGCGAAACGCCGGCGCGGCCGCGAGCGCCGTCAGCACGGCCGGCATCGCGAGCGCGGCGGCGATCGTCTGGAATGCGGTGATGCCGGCCATCAGCGGTGCGTCGCCGCCGAGCTGGCGCGCCATGATGTATGACGAGGACGACGTCGGCAGCGCCTGGAACAGCAGCGCGATGGTCAGCGCGGCATCGCCGAGCCCGAACAGGCGGCCGGCCGCGAGCGTGACGAGCGGCATCGCCATGAATTTGAACGCCGACGCGATGCACATCGGCTGCAGCCATCCGCGCGCCGCGTCGAACCTCAGCGCCGCGCCCACGCACAGCAGGCCAAGCGGCATCGACGCCGCGCCGAGCGCACGCACCGCCGGTTCGACGGCGGCCGGAAACGCGATCCCGCCGGCCTGCATCGCGATCCCGAGCGCGCAGCCGACGACGAGCGGATTCGACAGGATCTGGCGCGCGAGCGCCCATGCGCCGAGCCGCGTCTCGCCGTAGCGCGCGAACACCAGCACGCACATCAGGTTCACGGTCGGCACGATCGCCGCGACGCACACGGCCGCGAGCGCGATCCCGTGCGCGCCGAACAGTCCGGCGGCGAGGGCCGTGCCGACATAGTTGTTGAAGCGCACCGCGCCCTGGAACACCGACGTGAACCCGGCGCCGTCGACCTGCACGAAGCGGCGGACCAGCAGAACAAGCGCCGCGACGAGCACGGTCGAACCGACCAGCGCCGCCGCGAGCGGTAAAACGGGCAACGCGTGCAGCCGCGCATTCGCGAGACTGTCCGCGAACAGCGCGGGCAGCAGCACGAAGTAGCACAGCCGCTCGGCGTGCGGCCAGAACGCATCGGCGATGAAGCCCGTGCGCCGCAGGCCGTGGCCGAACGTGACCAGCAGCGCGACCGGCGCGAGCGCGAGCAGGATCGGGCCGATCATCGGCGCGCCTTCAGGCCGGCGAAGCAGCGGAGCGAAGCGGGAATCCAGCCGGCGGGCAACATGGCGGCACGCAATCGAAAAAGTGACGATGCCGCCAAGTTAACACGCGGATGCAGCAGGAATAATTGTTAATTATCGGGTGTTCAATGAGAAATTCTCATCGATGACGCGGTGACTTCAGCCGCCAGCGCACGCGCGAAACGTTCGGCCGGGCGCGACTGGTGTTCGAGCAGCACGACCGCGCGGCCCATCTGCGGCTGGCCGAACGGCAAGCGCGTGACGGGTGGCAGGCGCGCGAGCGTCGAGTCGGGGAGGGCGACGATCGCCGCGCCGAGCCCGCGCGCGACCATGCGTGCGATCGTCTCCGCGCTGTCGAGCACCATCTCTTCGCGCACCCGGACGCCGATGCGGCGCAGTTCGGCGGCGATCATCCGGCCGGCCCACGCCTGCGCGTCGAAGCGGATGAACGGCAGCGCTTCGAGCAGCGTGCCTGCGTCGCGCTCCGCATATTCCGGCGGCGCGAGCAGCCAGAAGCGATCTTCGTAGAGCGTGGTCCACGTCAGCTCGGCGGGATGCGGGCGCACCGGGCGCGTCGTGATCGCCGCGTCGAGTTCGCCGGCCGCGACGCGGTTCGCCAGTTCGGCCGACATGCCGGCCGATACGTGCACGCGCAACGACGGATGCGCATCGCGCAGCGCGAGCAGCGCATCGGGCACCGGGCCGGACAGCGCGGTCTGGATCGCGCCGATCCGCAGGCGGCCGACGAGCTTCTTCTCGTCGCTCAGCGCATCGGGAATCCGGTCGACCATCGCGAGCACCTGCTCGGCCTGCGCGACGAGGATGTTGCCGGCTTCCGTGAGCACCGGCTGGCGGCGCGAACGGTCGAACAGCTGGACGTTGTATTCGCTTTCGAGCGTCTTGATCTGCAGGCTCACGGCAGACTGCGTGAGCCCGATCGCTTCGCCGGCGCGAGCGAAGGTCCGGTATCGGGCGATCGCGACCAGCGTTCTGAATGCGCGTAGTGACATGGACTCGATCATAGGGGCCGGGCGGCGCCGGCAGGCGGATTGCGCGATGCCCGAGGCGGTGCATGGACGGCATGCCGGGCGGGGCACTCACGACCGCCGTAGCGGACGCGCGCGGCCGGTCGGCTGGCGGACATCATGCCCGTGCACGCGGAAACGGGCAACCGCGACATCGCCCGCATGCGGCGGTATGCGCGGGCGGTCGGTGCGCGGCGGTCGGTGCGGGTTTTCGTGAATGGTGCCGGGCCGGGGACGCGCGCATATCTGCCGACGCGGGATGGATCGCCGTCGTGCAGGCCGTGCGTTTCCGTTCCCGTTTCCATTGCCAATTTCGTTTCATCGATGCGTCGGGGCGACGCAGGCAGTCGCGTTCGTCCCGCCCGTACGCGGAGGTAACGACGATGCCCGACGACCCCGGTGAGGTTGCGCGCGCCAGCTATCGCGCCTATGCCGACAAGGACCGTGACGCGATCGAGGCGCTGATCGCACCGGATTTCCATTTCACCAGCCCGTTCGACAACCGGCTCGACCGCGACGCGTATCTGGCACGCTGCTGGCCGAACAGCGCGATGCTCGCCGGTTTCGACTTCGTCGACGTCGCCGTGCACGGCGAATACGTGTACGTCGTGTACGAAGCCGAAACGACCGCCGGCAGGCGGTTCCGGAACGCGGAGCGATTGCGGGTCCGCGACGGCCAGCTGGTCGAGGCCGAGGTGTATTTCGGCTGGTACGTGCCGCATCAGGCGCCCGACGGCGGGTTCGTCGAAGCGGGGCGCTGACCGGTCACGGGCGGCCGCCCGTCACACCCAGAGCCGGTACATCCAGAACGATTCGTCTTCGGTGAAGCGCCGCACGAATTCGGTCGGCGAGAAGCCCGTGATGCGCCGTGTCGCGCGGCTCAGGTGCGCCTGGTCGGCGAAGCCCTCGTCCAGGGCGAGCGCGGCCCAGTCGACCGGCTGCCCGGCGTCCTGCCGGTCCCGCGCGGCGAAGAACACGCCTTCGGTGCGCACCAGCGCCTGCCAGTCGCGCAACGAGCGTCCGCTGTACGACTTGATGCGCCGTTCGACCTGACGCGGGCTGTGCGTGTGCCGCCATTCCCGCGCTTTGGACGCGAGACGCCCGACCCAGCTGCGCCCTGCGTCGCGCAGCGACGACAGCGGCGATACCCTGCCGCGCAACGCGTGCCAGCGCGGTGCGAGGTGCCGGTCGAGCGCAGCCAGCGCGGCCTCGTCGTGCTCGGCATCGGCCAGCGCATCGAGCAGCGGCCGCCAGCTGTCGTCGAGGCACGCATGCGCATCGACGAAGGTGTCGTGGATCGTCGGCAGCGCGATGCCGAACAGCGCGCGCGCCGCATCGGCATGCAGGCAGACGATGCCGCCTCGTCCGCTCGTCGGCGCCCAGCTCGCGAGCGGCGTCGACTGGCTGCCCGACAGCGTCGCCGATGCGCCGAACGGACGCCACACGGGGCCTTCGCTCGTGCGCTGGACGAGCCCCACGTCGAAGCCGCGATACCACGACAGGCAGACGATCGGCGACGCGGGGAAATGCGTGAGCCGCTGCGCGTCGCTCAACATGCAGCCGCGCGTGTCGCGGCTGATGATCGCGACGACCGCGCCTTGCAGCGCGGCCGGCGGCGGATACAGCCGTGTGTGCGGCTGCCGGCCGTCGCACGGCACGCGAGGGGCGCGCGCGAGCGGATCGGGACACGGCGGCAAAGTCGGAGACGGACCGGAGGGCATGACGCCGGAGTATAGGGACCGGCGTCGCACGTGTCGATGTCGTTTGCGTTCAAGACCGGCGGCGGGACGCCATGGAAAATCCGGTGCATGAACTCGCGATCCTCTTCCCGATGCCCATTCCATGCGGAGGCCGCCGTGGCGGCGCCCGTGCTTCACCCGCCCGGCGTATGGCCGCCGGGGCCGCGTGCCGGCCTGACGGGGTGGCAACTGCTGCGTGCGATGTCGCGCGACCTGCCGGGCACGCTCGCGGGCTGGCAGCGTGCGCATGGCGACGTCGTGCACCTGCGCATGTGGCCCGAACATGCGGTGGTCGTGACCGATCCGGCGCTCGTGCGCGAGTTGCTGGTCACGCATCACGATGCGTTCGTGCGCTGGGAGCGTGGGATCCGCGTGTTCTCACAGGTGCACGGACGCAGCGTGCTGATCGCGGAGGGCGATGCATGGCGCGACAAGCGGCACGCGCTGCAGCCGAACTTCATGCCGAAACCGGTGCAGGCGTTCGTTCCGGCGATTGCCGCGACGGCCGGTCATGCGCTTGCGCAGTGGCCCGCGCGCGACGCGCACTGGCCGGTCGAGAGCGCGCTGACGTCACTGGCGATGGACGTGATCATGCGCACGATGTTCTCGGATGCGATCGGGGCAGACGCGCGCATCGCCGAAGAGGCCGTGCGCGCGGTGAGCGCGGCGGCGAATGCCGAGTTCTACCAGCCGGCGAGCGCGCCGGACTGGATGCCGTGGAAGCGCGGCAAGGCGAGGGCGCTGGCGGTGCTGAACGGGCTGATCGACCGGCAGTTGCATGCGCGTCTCGACCTGCCGGCGCACGGCTGGCCGGACGATCTGCTGTCGCGCCTGTTGCGGCTGCACCGTGCCGACGCGTACGCGTGGCCGCTGCGGGCAGTGCACGACGAATGCATGACGGCGTTCCTCGCCGGCCACGAGACGGCCGCGGCCACGCTGACCTGGTGGGCCTGGAACATGGCTGCGAATCCGGCCGCGCAGGCCGCCGCGCGCGACGAGGTCGTGCGCTTGCTGGCCGGCCGTGCGCCGACCGCCGACACGCGCCCCGCGTTGCGCTACCTGACACAGACGCTCGAGGAAACGATGCGCCTGTATCCGGCGGCGCCGATCCTGATCAGCCGTCGCGCGTTGCGGCCGGTCGTGCTGGGCCCTTGGCAGTTTCCCGCGCGGACGCTGTTCATGTTGCCGGTGCAACTCATGCATCACGACGCGCGATGGTTTCCGGAGCCGGATGCGTTCCGGCCCGAGCGCTTCGCCGCCGATGCGCCGACGCTTCCACGCGGCGCGTACATGCCGTTCGGCACGGGGCCGCGCGTGTGCCTCGGGCAGCATCTGGCGATGACGGAGATGACGGTTGTGGCCGCGATGATCCTGCAGCGGCTCGTGCTGGCGGTGCCGCCGGGTACGCCGCCGCCGCGACCGGTGCTGAACGTGACGCTGCGGCCGGAGCAGCCGTTGCATCTGGCGATCGCGCCGACGGGGCTGACGGCCGTTACGGTCTCCGCATGACGGGGCATGAGCGTTCGATTCGACCCGACCTGCATCGCGCGAGCGGCTGCTGGTCGCGCGATGCGGTGTCATCGAATCGTCGGAATGTGAATGCGTGCCGGCAGCGGCTTCCGGCGCCACTGGCGCGGCATCGCGCAGCACCTATGCTTGAAGGGCCCAGGCCGGGCGGAGCCCAAGGAGGATGATGATGCGCATGCTTCTCAACATACGAATCCCTCACGAGCCGTTCAACACGCTGGTGCGTGACGGCAGCGTCGGCGACGTGATCTCGCGAATACTCGAAGCGGTCAAGCCGGAGGCCGTGTATTTCACGGAGCAGAGCGGCGGGCGCGGCGCGGTCGTGATCGTCAATCTGGATGACCCGTCGCAGGTCCCTGCGCTCGCGGAGCCGTGGTTCCTGATGTTGAATGCGGACTGCGAGTTCCGGGTGGTGATGCTGCCGGAAGATCTCCGGAACGCCGGGCTCGCGCAACTCGGCGCAAAGTGGAAGTAGCAGGAAGCTGCGCATGACCGTGCCCCGCCCGACAACCGGGCGGGAGGCGCGGCGTTCGTGTGCCGACTATCGCGCAGACTGCGACGGCTCGACGTTTGCCGCTTGCCTGCCTTTCGGTCGCAACAGCAACAGCAGGCCGCTCAGTGCCGCCGCGCCAAGGAAAACGAACAAGCACCGCTCGTTCCACGCGTTCAGGCTGTCGGATGCCGCGCCGCCGGCACTCCCGGCCGCGGCGCCGGCTTCCAGCAGCAGCGTGAAGACGGCCGGCACTGGCGCCGAGCCGAGGTACGCCAGGAACGCGAACTGCAGCCGGCCTCGGGTCAGGATCGACCAGACGTCCTTTCCCATCAGGCAGGCGACCAGCACCACGGGCGGCACGAGCACGATCGACGCGGCGCTGATGGCACACAGAAGCAACCAGCCGAGTCCCATGAGCGGAACGAGCGACATGAATCGGGATTCCTGTTACGCGGCAGTGTGGTTGTCGACGGAACGTTCGTGACCACTTCACCGGATGACCACGGCGCGAGGCGATTCACGAATAGTGCCCGATTTCGCGCCCGTTGCCATCCGTCCTGATCGATGCGGTCATCCGGCCACATCTTCCCCCAGTGCCTGGATGAACCGCGAAAACAGCTCCGGCTGCGACGAAATCCCGAGCTTCGCATACAGATGACGCCGATGCACCTTCACCGTCTCCGGTGATATCGCCAGCCGTTCCGCGATCGCCTTCGACGAATTGCCGCGCAGCACCATCCTGGCGATCGACATCTCGCGATCGGTCAGCAGGCCCGCGCCGAACCGTGCGAGCGCCTGCTCGACGCGCGCGCCGAGATCGTCGTCGGGCGTCGCGCGCGCGGCATCGCCCACCAGCCGCCAGTGTTGCCGGATCGCCGCGAGCACCCACGGCATCGCGGCCGTCAGCTTGCCGAGCGGCTCGACGTCGAAGCGCGCGGCCGCGCCGAGCGACAAAGACAGCAGCAAGTCGGGGCTCGGCCGCAGCAGGATCTGGATTTCGTCGTCGCCGACCGCGTCGCGGAAGTAGCTCAGGAAATACTCGCTCTGCCGGAACAGGTCGGGCGCGACTTCCTCGAGCCGGTAGCAGCCGTCGGCGAGCCCGTCGTGCGCGGCCTGCAGGAACGGGTCGAGCAGATATAACCCGTTGAGGTAAAGCGGCACCGGCGACGCGCTGTCGCTGCCGCCCGTGTCGTATTCGTCGAGCACGAGCGGCACGCCGTCGCGGCCGATCGCGGTCGCGAGCGCGTTGTCGAACGGCACCATTTCATTGAGCAGCAGCACCAGGAAACGCCAGAAGCGCGGCTGGCCGAGATGATCGATTGCGCGGCCAAGCGCCTGGTGCATCGCGATTTCGGAGAAGAGACGATCCATACCACCACCGGAGGGCGTAACACGAAGGGGGAATAGCGGTCCTGAATTTGGCTTCCTAGACTGCCACGCAATCAATCGGGCCCGAGTATGGGTGTTCAAAAAAAGGCAGCATAGGAGCAACAGGAGAACGAAATGGCGATGATGTCGGAATCGACGGGCACGCTGCAAGCGACGCCTGCCACGGAAGACGCGCCGCGCGCGTTGTCGCAGACGCTCAGCGTGCGCGACGCGGTGATGATCACCGTGTCGGGCGTGACCCCCGCAAGCTCGATCTTCGTGATCGCGCCGTTCGCGATCCAGCAGGCCGGCAGCGGTGCGGTGCTGTCGTTCCTGCTCGGCGGCGTGCTGGCGTTGGCGTTTGCGCTCTGCTATGCGGAACTCAGTGCCGCGCATCGCAGCGCGGGCGGCGAATACGTGATGGCCAAGCGCGTGTTCGGCACGCTGCCCGGCTACCTGACCTTCATCGCGGTGCTCGCGGTCAGCGTGTTCATTCCGGCCGTGCTCGCGAGCGGCGCCGCGCCGTACCTGAACAACGCGCTCGGGACGCATTTCAGCAACCAGTCGGTCGCGCTGACGATCGTACTGCTCAGCTATGTGCTGGGGATGCTGAACATCAAGACGAACGCGTGGATCACGGGCGCGTTCCTCGTCGTCGAGATCGGCGTGCTGATGCTGATCGCGGGGCTCGGTTTCGGCTCACCGCATCGCGGCGCGGAGGTGCTGGTCGCGCCGGTCGTCGCGAGCGGCACGGCGCTGGTGCCGGCCACGCTCGCGGCGATCGTGCCCGCGATCGGCACGGCGATCTTCTGCTACAACGGCTTCGGCTCTGCCGCGTATCTCGCGGAAGATTTGCGCGGCGGCAACCGCAACGTCGCGAAGGCAGTGATCTATTCTTTGCTGGTGATCCTCGTCGTCGAGCTGATTCCGCTCACCGCGATCGTGCTCGGCGCACCGTCGCTGACGGAACTGACGAAAAGCGCCGACCCGATCGGCTATGTCGTGCGTTCGCTGAGCAACCCGGCGGTGTCGCGCGTGGTCAGCGGCGGGATCTTCCTGTCGGTGTTCAACGCGATCATCGCGATCGTGATCACGATGGGGCGCCTGCTGTACAGCAGCGGCCGGCACGCGCTCTGGTCGCGCACCTGCAACCGCGCGTTCTCGACGATCCATCCGCGCTTCGAATCGCCGTGGCTCGCGACGCTCGCGCTGGCGGTGCCGTCGTCGGGGCTGGTGTTCGTGTCGAGCCTCGACGACCTGACCGCGTTCACGGTCGACCTGCTGCTGCTGATCTATCTCGTCGTCGGGCTGGCCGCGCTCGCGAGCCGGTTCGTGCGCCGCGACGTCGAGCATCACTACCGGATGCCGCTGTGGCCCGTGACGCCGCTCGTCGCGGTCGCGGGCGCCGCGTACACGCTCTACACGACGCTGGCGACGGCGACGAAACCGACCGACCTGATCATCATCGGCGGGCTGCTGGTCGCCGCACTTGTGATGTACCTGATCTGGGCGCGCCACAGCGACGCGTTCCGCTCGCTCTGACCATACCGAAACACCGAACCATTGAAAGACAGGAGGAATTGCATCATGCGCACGAGGGATCTCGGCATCCGCATCGGACTCGGCACACCGGGCCGCTTCAACGCGATCACGGACGTACCGGGCGTGCGGGTCGGACATTGCACGCTGAACGTCGAGAACGGCGACGCATCGGTCCGCACCGGCGTCACCGTCATCGAGCCGCGCGCAGGCGCCGCGCACGATGCGCCGTGCTTCGCGGGCGTTCACGTGCTGAACGGCAACGGCGATGCGACGGGGCTCGAATGGATCCGCGAAGCCGGCCTGCTGACGACGCCGATCGCCTATACGAACACGCACAGCGTCGGCGCGGTGCGCGATGCGCTCGTCGCGAACGAACGCGAGGCGGCGGCCGGGCGCGTGTACTGGTGCATGCCGGTCGTGATGGAAACCTACGACGGCCTGCTCAACGACATCTGGGGGCAGCACGTGAGTGCCGCGCACGTGCAGCGGGCGCTGGCCTCCGCGCAGCCGGGGCCGGTCGCCGAAGGCGGCGTGGGCGGTGGCACGGGCATGATCTGCCATGAGTTCAAGGGCGGCATCGGCAGCGCGTCGCGGGTGGTCGCGGCCGACGCGGGCGGCTGGACCGTCGGCGCGCTGGTGCAGGCCAACTACGGCGTGCGGGAGATGCTGCGCGTGGCCGGCTACCCGGTCGGCGAAGTGCTGCGACACGTGCATTCGCCATTCCGCGCGCCCGCTGCGCAGGGCGAGGCGGGGATGGGCTCGATCGTCGTCACGATCGCGACCGACGCGCCGCTGCTGCCGCATCAGTGCACGCGTCTCGCGCAGCGCGCGAGCGTCGGGCTGGCCCGCGTCGGCGGCGGCACCGAGGATTCGAGCGGTGACATCTTCCTGGCGTTTGCAACCGGTAACGGCGGCCTGCCGGCCGCGAACTACGGCAGCAAGGGCGCGCCGACGACCGACGTGAAGATGGTGAACAACGATCATATCTCCGCGCTGTTCGTCGCGGCGGCGGAAGCGGTGGAGGAGGCGATCGTGAATGCGCTGGTCGCGGGCGGCGACGTCGAATCGCGCGGCGCGCGGGTCGAAGGGCTCGGGCAGGCGCGCTTGCTGGATGCGTTGCGCGAAGTGGGATGGCGGCCGGGGCGTGGCGCCTGAAACGGCATGTGCCGCTTCAAACGAAGCGGCGTGGCGGGCAGTGTGGTTGCGGCGATCGGCCGGCTCGCCGTGCACGTGCGCGCGCGCACGAAATGCGTGCGATGCGCGCGCGGCGGGCCTGGTCGTGACGACGCGGCGTCATGCTCAGCTGCCGAAGTAGACGTTGCAGAAGCTGACGGGGCCGACGCATGCGTTCGGATCTTCCTGCTTCGATTGCGCACGATCGACGCGGCCTGCGGCCTGGACGGCTTCGGCGCGGTTCGCCGGTTGCTGCGCGAGATCGGCCGGTGCCGGCTGGGCGTGTGCGACAGCGGCGGTGAGCGACAGGGCAACGAGGGCGAGGTGCAGCGGCTTCATTTTGGTTTCTCCTGGGTCAGTGCCAGTCTCGCTGGCAGTGAGGAAACTATAGGCTCGCACTGCTTAAAGATTAATCACCGCGGGTGCAGAGATTATTTCCAATCGGAACAAGGATTACGTTGCGCACGCATCGATCGCCATCGATCGCCGCCGACCGTCAATGACGGTGCCGGTTGAACGGCGCGTCCTTGTCCAGCAGCGCGCTGCGGATGAAGTGCAGGCAGCCGACGATACGCTGCATGCGATGACGCGCCTCGGGCACCGCGTACCACGCGTGCAGCGTGTGCTGCGCGGCGCGAATTGCCAGATTCACCGATTTCAGCGTGCGTGCGTGGTGGCCCTGGGTGGGATCGTCGAAGAAGCGCGGCAGCTCATGCAGCACCGCATCGATCGAAGCGGTCCAGTGCAGCGTCTGAGGCGGTTTCGATTCGCTGAACGCGTCGAGTTCGTCGCGCAGGTCGATCACCGCATGGCCGACTTCGAGCGTCGACAGCATCCAGCGCAGCGCATCGCGATGCTGTCGCGTGCGCTTGACGAGCAGCGTGCGCAACTGCGCCATCAGGTCGTGCGTGCTCGACTGGAAGCGCGCCGCGAGGCCCTCGCGCGCGCCTTCGCAGGCAAGCGTGACCTGGCGGCGCAGGTCGTGCGCGATGCGACCCGTGAGCCACGGCATGTGGGTCGGAAACACCACGGCGAACACAATCGAGCACGCGAGCATCGCGATGACGACGGCGAAACCGTTGTTGATCAGCACCTCGGGCGTATATGAAATCGCGTTGTCGGGGCCCGCGAGCAGGCAGAAGAACACCGCGAAGCCGATTCCGTAGCCGGACAGGCCCGGGCGCATCGCGAGAAACGCGCCGAGGCCGAGCACCGGCGCGAGTGCCGCGCACAGCAGCGGCAAGCCGTCGATGTTCGGATACACGTAGCACAGGAACACATAGCCGACGGCCGTCGCGAATGCCGCGCCGACGGCCATCTGCGCGACGAACTTCGGCGCGCGCGGCGAGGTCGAGCTCAGTGCGCACGCGATGGCAGTGGCGATCACGGCGAGCGAGCCGCTCGGCCATTCCGACGCGATCCAGAACGCGCTCATCGCGCCGACGGCCACGAGCGTGCGCAGGAACGCGAAGCCGACGAAGAACGAATTGGTCTTCACCGCGTAGTGCGTGACCGAGCGTTCGAATGCGTGATCGTCCCGGTCGAGCGACGCATAAGTGTCGGCGTAGCCGAGATACTCGCCGATGAAGCGATACATCAGTTCGATCGCGGTGTCGAAGTCGAGCAGGCCGCCGGCCGCGTGATCCTCGATCTCGCGGCGCGACGCGCGTGCGGCCTTCGGCAACGCGCTGTGAAAGCGGCGCAGTTCTAGCAGCGCGCCGGTGGTCGACGCGATCCCGCGCTGCCGCTCGTCGTGCAACGCGGTGACCCGCTGCGCGAGCGCATCGATGTGCGGTGCAAGTGCGTCGAGCACCGCGTCCGACCGGTTCGCGCGCAGGCGCTTGACGAGCTGGTGCAGCGCATGCAGGCGCGTGCACGCGTTCATGAACTCGCTGTTCAGGCGCGCGAGCCGGCGGCTGCGCGCGCGAATGTGCGGATCCTCGAACGAGGCGAACGCGCGGTTGGCTTCGAAGCCGACGATCTCGTCGACGAAGTCGGCAAAGCGCCGTTCGAAATCGCCGCGCGCGAGGTCGCCCGACAGCGTGCCGGCCGCGAATGCGGCGAACTTCACATGGCGGGCGGTCAGCGAGCGCATCAGCGCCTTCGCGGAGCTGAGCGGCAGGATCAGCGCGCTGACCGCGCCGGAGCAGGCGATGCCCAGCGCGACTTCGGCGGCGCGCGTGAGCGCCGACTGGAACAGCGTCTGCGGCGTCATCACCGCCGGCAGGCCGATCAGCGCGGCCGTGTAGCCGGCGAGCACGAACCCGTACCAGCGGAAGTGCCGGTTGCGCACCGCGAGCGCGATGCAGCCGCCGATCCACAGCGTGATGCCGGCCATGTACAACTCCGGCTGCTGCGCGAACAGGCCGCCGAGCGCGAGCGCGGCGACCAGGCCGGCGGCCGTGCCGAGCACGCGATAGAAGCTCTTCGCGAATACCATCCCCGACAGCGGCTGCATCAGCACGAACACGGTCGTCATCGCCGTACGCGGCTGCGACATCTCGAGCCGCATCGCGATGCCCATCGCGAGCAGCGCGGCGAGCACCGTCTTGGCGAGGTGCAGCCAGATCAGCCCGTCGCTCGTGGCCCAGTCGCGCGCCGCGTCGCCGAGTGGATCGAGCCAGGTTCTCCATCGTGGCGGTTCGATGGAAGGTCGCTCGATCGCAGGTTGTGGCTTCATGAAAATGAGGGGGCGCGTGCGGGGCCGCGGCGCGTCCGGACGGGTCCGTTCGACTGTTGAGGCGCCGATTGTAGGAGCGCGGCGCACGGGCATTAACACAGCTGCGGGGAAACGATAGTTGCAGGCCGCGTAACAATCTGTCGCATCCGCTGGAGGAAAATAGCGGCTCCGCTACAGGTGGCTCACAAGAATGGATACCCTACAAAATATGCGGGTGTTTACGCGTGTCGTCGAGACGGGCAGTTTCACCGCTGCCGCGCAATCGCTGAATTCGACGACCGGCGCGATGTCGCGCGCGGTGTCGGAACTCGAGGCGCGCCTGCGCACTCGTCTGATGAATCGCTCGACGCGCCGTCTCGCGCTGACGTCGGCCGGCGAAAGCTATCTGCGGCGTTGCCGGCAGATCCTCGCCGACGTCGACCGCGCGGAAGAAGAGGCGAGCTGCGCGCACGAGCGGCCGGCCGGCGTGCTGCGCATGCACAGCTTCGCGAGCGTCGGCCATCACTACGTGATGCCCGCGCTGACGGGCTATCACACGCAGTATCCCGACGTGTCGATCGAGCTGTCGCTGTCGCAGCGCATGCCCGACCTGTTCGACGGCACGAGCGACATGGCGGTCGTGACCGCGTCGTCGCTGCCCGATTCGGAGCTCGTGTCGCACCTGCTCGGCTCGACCTTCAGCATCCTGTGCGCGTCGCCCGACTACGTGAAGCGGCACGGCGCGCCGGTGCGCCCGCAGGATCTCGCCGCGCACGCGTGCCTGACGCTGTGCACGCCGGCCTTCCCGACCCACGAATGGGTGCTCGAAGGGGCCGAGGGCGTCGAGCAGATCCACGTCGCCGGGCCGGTGCAGACCAATACCGCCGAATCGCTCGCGCTTGCGATCCGCGACGGGATCGGGATCGGCATGCTGCCGCTGTATTCGGCGATCGACGCGCTGCACGACGGCACGCTGGTGCGCGTGCTGCCGGGGCACATCCTGCAGAAGATGAACGTGTATGCGCTGTATCCGTCGCGCCGTTTCGTCGATGCGAAGGTGCGCACCTGGGTCGAGATGCTGCGTGCGCAGGTACCGGGCATGATCGCGCGCGACGTCGAGATGCTGAACGCGATCGACCGCGAACCGCAGGCCGCCTGAACGCAGGCCCCCCGGGCCATGCACGGTCCGGCGGGGCAGACAATTCAGACAATTCGATACGATCCGGCCGCAACACGCGCGCCGCCCGCGGAACGTGATCGATCCGGGCGGCGCGCGCCGTCATGTCGTCACAGCGCGGGCTTCGCGGCCGCGCCGGATTCGGTCGAGGGCGCACCGGCCGGGCCATACGCGGCTTGCGCGGCCTGATGCGCCGCGACGCGCTTCGCGTCCAGTCGCGCCTGCGCGGCGAGGATGTCTTCGGGATAGTTGCCCACTTCACCGCGCGCCGGGTTGTAGCCGACCGACTCCAGCTCGGCCAGTTCCTGCAGCACCTGCGCACGCGTGACGGGCGCTTGGGCCGACTGGGCGAACGACAGGGCCGGTGCGGCAAGCAGGACGGCAGCGGCGGCGGTAACGACGAGCGATTTCACGATGTTCTCCTGGGGACGGGGTAGATGGCCGGTTCGACGATCGAGGTTCGATCCGAACCGTCGACGTCAGTCTATGCAGCGCGCGTCGTCGCAAAAACCCCGATTCCAGGCAGGCAGCTTTCCAGATGGCACAACATTGGCGCGCGTCGCCTGCATCGACCGAACCCGTCTGCAACGACAGGTTCACGGCCGGCGGGCGACGCGCCGTCAAGCGGATCAGAACCGCGTGCGCATGCCGATCGTGCCGACGATCTGGTTCGCGGTGCTCGATGCGCCACCCGACGTGTTGATGAACGCCTGGTAGCCGCGGCCCGAGGCGTGCTGGTACATCGCCTCCGCGTACAGGTCGGTGCGGCGCGACAGCTTGTACACGGCCTGCAGGTCGACCTGGTGCCACTTCGGATCGGTGCCGTGCTTGCTGTCGGGGTTCGACACGCTGGCGTCCGTGTACACGTAGGCTGCGCCGAGGCTGACGGCCGGCGTCACCGCATAGCGGACGTTCACGTCATAGTTGTTGAATGCGACCTGGCCGGTGGAGCCGAACGAGCCCGAGTTGTCGTACTGCGAGCGCGTATAGACGAAGCCGACGGTCGCCGGACCGAACACGTAGCTGACACCGCCGCCGTACGAGCGCATGCGGTCCGCGCCGACCGACCAGCCGCCCTGGCTCACGCTCTTCGCTTCGGCCACATCGGTCGCGCCGGGGCTCGCGCTGGTCGAGCCCTTCGTGCCGTTCATCTGCAGGTACGCGCCGGCCAGCTTCAGCGGGCCGTTCGTGTAGCTCGCCGCGACGCTGTACGCGCGGTTGCCGGCGAAGTTCGTCGAGTTCGAGAAGCCGTACAGCGCGCCGACCTTGAAGCCCGCGATCGTGTCGCTCGTGTACTTGACCGCGTTGTTGATTCGCACCGAGTGGTTCAGGTTGTCGTTGTCGAACGGATGCGCGAAGCCCGTATCGCCGAAGTCGCCGGCCGTCGCGGACAGCGGCGCGACGAAGTCGACCATCGTGTCGTACTGGCGGCCGAGCGTCAGCGTGCCATAGCCGGCGCTGCTCAGGCCGACATACGCGTGGCGGCCGAACAGCTTGCCGTCCTGGCCGAGCGCGCCGTTGTTGGTGTTGAAGCCGTTCTCGAGCACGAACAGTGCCTTCAGGCCGCCACCGAGATCCTCGCTACCGCGCAGGCCGAAGCGGCTGCCGTTGATCGTGCCGGTGGCCATGCGCCACAGCGGGCCGCCACCCGCATTGTTGGTGTAGGCGATGCCGGCATCGATCAGGCCGTACAGCGTGACCGAGCTCTGGGCGTGCGCGAGCGGGGCGAACAGTGCAGCCGTGCATGCAGCGGCAACCATGGTTTTTTTCATCTAACAGCTCCTGCGTGTGGGATGGTCGATCGAAGTTCGGCGCAAGTGTAGGGGGGCGTCCGCCTGATTCCGGCGGTCGGCGGGCGAGTGCACCATTGCGAGTCGCGCAAGAGTGCGTCACACGGCGTTCACAAACCGGTGCGGCGGCCGAATGGCGCGCGTTTTCGCCGGCGCTGCGGCGCGTGATGCGGGGTTGCCGCGCATGCGGTGTCGCGCATTGACAACACGCACGCCGCCGGCGCGGGAGTTGATCGCCGCCCCGCGCGCGTGGAGAATGAGCAGACCAATGCCGAGACCCGGAGACACCCGATGACCAAGCGTCGCCGTCCGTCCTTCAGTGCCGCGCTGTGCTACCGCAACCCGAAAGCCGCGCTGGCGTGGCTGGAACACGCTTTCGGCTTCGAGCGCTCGATCGTCGTCACCACGCCGGAAGGCGACATCGCGCATGCCGAAATGACATTCGGCGACGGGCTCGTCATGATCGGCGGCGCGTGGGCCGACTTCATCGCGTCGCCGGAAGACACCGGCGACCGGAACACGCAGAACGTCCATGTGCATCTTCCCGACGACGCGGACATCGATGCGCATTGCGAACGCGCGCGGGCGGCCGGCGCGGAGATCCTGCAGGCGCCGGCGGACCAGTTCTACGGCGATCGCATGTATCGCGCCCGCGATCCCGGCCGGCATGTGTGGACGTTCGGCAAGCACGTGCGCGACGTGACGAACGACGAGATGCGCGCCGCGACCAGCCTGACGATCGAAGATTTCGAGTAAGGACGGCACGCATCGCCCGGGCCGGTTTTTCCCACCACGCGGCGCGTTGGCGCCGCCTGACGCCAGGACCCACATGAACCTGTTCAATGCACGCCTGCGCGGTCGCGACGGGCTGTTCACAATCGGCGTCGATGCCGGCAAGATCGCGCGGATCGACGCGCAAACCGCGCCGGTCGTACCGGTTGGCGCCGCCGACGTCGACGCGGGCGGTCGCCTCGCGATCCCGCCGCTCGTCGAACCGCATATCCATCTCGATGCCGTGCTCACGGCCGGCGAGCCGGCCTGGAACATGAGCGGCACGCTGTTCGAGGGGATCGAGCGCTGGTCCGAGCGCAAGGCGACGATCACGCACGCGGACACGAAGACGCGCGCGCATGCGGCGATCGGCATGCTGCGCGATCACGGCATCCAGCACGTGCGCACCCACGTCGACGTCACCGATCCGACGCTGGCCGCGCTGAAGGCGATGCTCGAGGTGAAGGACGAGGCACGCGGGCTGATCGACCTGCAGATCGTCGCATTTCCGCAGGAGGGCATCGAGTCGTTCGACGGCGGGCGGGCGCTGATGGAGCAGGCGATCGACCTCGGCGCGGATGTCGTCGGCGGGATTCCGCATTTCGAGAACACGCGCGAGCAGGGCGTCAGCTCGATCCGCTTCCTGATGGAGCTGGCGGAGCGCACCGGCTGCCTCGTCGACGTGCACTGCGACGAGACCGACGATCCGCACTCGCGTTTTCTGGAGGTGCTCGCGGAAGAAGCCCGCGTGCGCGGCATGGGCGCACGCGTGACGGCGAGCCACACGACCGCGATGGGCTCGTACGACAACGCGTATTGCTCGAAGCTGTTCCGGCTGCTCAAGCGCGCGGGACTGAACTTCATCTCGTGCCCGACCGAGAGCATCCACCTGCAGGGGCGTTTCGATACGTTTCCGAAGCGGCGCGGCGTCACGCGCGTCGCGGAGCTCGACCGCGCGGGCCTGAACGTGTGTTTCGGACAGGATTCGATCAAGGACCCGTGGTACCCGCTCGGCAACGGCAACATCCTGCGTGTGCTCGATGCCGGGCTTCATATCTGTCACATGATGGGCTACCAGGATCTGCAGCGCTGCCTCGATTTCGTGACCGATCACAGCGCGACGACGATGCATCTCGGCGACGGCTACGGGATCGCGGTCGGCCGTCCGGCGAACCTGGTCGTGCTCGACGCGGAGAGCGACTACGAAGCGGTGCGCCGCCAGGCGAAGGCGACGCTGTCGGTTCGCCACGGGAAGGTCATCATGCGACGGGAGCCCGAGCGCGTCACGTATCCGGATTGACCCAGGCCGAGCCGGCGGCGGCACGCACCGTCTTGGGTCGCCTTCACCTGTATATTCGAAAAATGCATGAGTTGATCAGAAAAATACGTTTGTCTCATGATAGGTCGAAGCCTACGATGCGGTCCTGACACCGGCGCGCGGGGTGCGCGCCGTCTTTTCGATCCTCGTTCGCCGACCGCATGCGCCTCGATCTCCCGTCCGCTCCCGCGTCTTCTCCCGTTGCCGCCAGCCCGTTCGCGCGGATCGCCGCCGTCACGATCCTGACCGGTGTCGGCGCGGGCCTCGGCGGCATGCTGCTCGCGCTGCTGCTGCATGCGATCCAGCATGTGGCCTATGGCTACAGCCTGGGGCAGGTCGTCGGCACCGAGAGCTTCCTCACCGGCGTGACCCGGGCCGACCCGCTGCGCAGGCTCGCGGTGCTCGTCGTCTGCGGGCTCGTCGCGGGCGGCGGCTGGTGGGCGCTTTACCGGTATGGCCGGCCGCTCGTCAGCATTCGCCGGGCAGTGCGCGCGGCCGATCCGCGGATGCCGTTTGTCAGCACGACGGTTCATGCGCTGCTGCAGATCGTTACCGTCGCGCTCGGTTCGCCGCTCGGCCGCGAAGTCGCGCCGCGCGAGATCGGCTCGCTGCTCGCCGGCCGGCTCGCGCACCGCGCGGGGCTCACGCCCGCCGACTGCCGGCTGATGGTTGCGTGCGGCGCGGGCGCCGGCCTCGCGGCCGTCTACAACGTGCCGCTCGGCGGCGCCGTGTTCGTGCTCGAAGTGTTGCTCGGCACGTTCGAGTTGCGCGCACTGGTGGTGGCGGTCGTCACGTCGGCGATCGCGGCGGCAGTCGCATGGTTCGGTCTCGGCAACGAACACCAGTACACGGTGCCGGCGTTCGCGCTGAGCACGCCGCTCGTCGTGTGGTCGATCGTCTGCGGGCCGCTGTTCGGCCTGGCCGCCTACGGCTTCGTGCGGCTCACGACCCGCGCGCGGGCGGATGCGCCGAAGGGCCGGCTGCTGCCCGTGCTCGCGCTGGTCAATTTCGCGGTGGTCGGCGTGCTCGCGATGCGGTTTCCGCAACTGCTCGGCAACGGCAAGGGGCCCGCGTCGCTCGGATTCGACGGTACGCTGACGATCGGTCTGGCGGCGACGCTGCTCGTGCTGAAGGTGCTGATCGAGGCGGGCAGCCTGCGCGCAGGCGCCGAAGGCGGGCTGCTGACGCCGGGTCTGGCGAACGGCGCGCTGCTCGGCGTCGTGCTCGGCGGGCTGTGGAGTCTCGTGTGGCCGGGCGCGTCGATCGGCGGATGCGCGCTCGTCGGTGCGACCGCGTTTCTCGCTGCGTCGATGCAGATGCCGATCACGGCCGTCGTGCTGCTGCTCGAATTCACGCGTGCGAATCACGACAGCCTCGTGCCGATGCTGCTGGCCGTGACCGGCTCGCTCGTCGCATATCGGTTCGCGCAGCAACTGGCGGAACGGCGGGTGAAGGCGAGCGCGATCGTCAGCACGCCGGCCACGGCAACGCGCTAGCGCGCGCCGCCATCCTTCATCTGCGCAGGCGGCGCACCGGCCGCCCGCCGTCGTTTTCCTGCCCGTTTCCCCGTCGGTTCGTCCCCCGTATCGCTGCCCGATCGTGCTGTCGGACACGCCGAAGCGCGTGTGCCGGTTCTGTGCAAGAATCCGCGCGTTTGCGCGCCACCCAACAACGAACCACACGCGCGCGGATGTCCCTATCAGGAAACGAGGAGCTCAAGTTGATTCAGCGTATTTCCCGCTTTTTCACGCAGGTGGTCCACCGCGTGCTGCCCGACCCGTTGATTTTCGCGATCCTGCTGACGATCGTGACGTTCGCGCTCGCGTTCGGCCTTACGCCGAATACGCCGGTGCAACTCACGACGATGTGGGGTTCCGGCTTCTGGAACCTGCTCGCGTTCTCCATGCAAATGGTGATGATTCTCGTCACCGGCCACGCGCTCGCGAGTTCGCCGCCCGTGCGGCGCCTGCTCGTTGCGCTCGCAAGCACTGCGCGCACGCCGGGGCAGGGCGTGATGCTCGTCGCGTTCGTCGGCGCGCTCGCCTGTGCGATCAACTGGGGCTTCGGTCTCGTGCTCGGCGCGATGCTCGCGCGCGAGGTCGCGCGCCGCGTGGCCGGCAGCGACTACCGGCTGCTCGTCGCATCCGCGTACATGGGCTTCCTGAGCTGGCATGGCGGGTTGTCGGGTTCGGTCCCGCTCGTCGCCGCGACGAAGGGCAATCCGATGGAAAAGACCATCGGGCTGATTCCGGTGTCGCACACGATCTTCACCGGCTACAACGCGTTCATCACGATCGGGCTGATCGTGATGCTGCCGTTTCTCGCGCGGATGATGATGCCGAAGCCCGGCGACGTCGTCAGCGTCGATCCGGCGCTGCTTGCCGAACCGCCGAGCGTCGAGCGCCAGCTCGGGCCCGATGCGACGTTCGCCGAACGGCTGGAAGAGAGCCGCGCGCTGGCGGTTTTCGTCGCGGCGCTGTGTGCGGCGTTCCTCGTGCTGCGTTTCGTGCAGAAGGGTTTCGCGCTCGACATCGACACCGTGAACCTCGCGTTCCTCGCGGCCGGCATCCTGCTGCACCGTACGCCGATGGCCTATGCGCGCGCGGTGGCCGGCGCGGCGCGCGGCGCGTCGGGGATCATGATCCAGTTTCCGTTTTATGCGGGCATCCAGGCGCTGATGGATCACTCGGGGCTCGCGGGCGTGATCACGAAATGGTTCGTCGACATCGCGAACGTGCACACCTTCCCGCTGCTCGCGTTCCTCAGCTCGGCCGTGATCAATTTCGCGGTGCCGTCGGGCGGCGGCCACTGGGTTGTGCAGGGCCCGTTCGTGATGCCGGCCGCGCAGGCGCTCGGCGCCGATCTCGGCAAGGCCGCGATGGCGATTGCGTATGGCGAGGCGTGGACCAACATGGCGCAGCCGTTCTGGGCGCTGCCCGCGCTCGCGATCGCCGGGCTCGGCGTGCGCGACATCATGGGGTACTGCGTGACGACGCTGCTGTTTTCCGGCGTGGTGTTCGTCGCGGGGATGTATCTGTTCTGATCGGGCGTGGTGCGATGCGGGCGGGCACGCCCACCGCATCGCACCGTTCGGACCGGCTCCGCCGTGGAACGGTTGACCACTGGCGGGCCGACAGGGGTGCGCAAGCGTCGCCGCAACCGCCGCCCGAAGATCGCCATCGGCGCCGCGATCGTGCAGAATCGAAACCCCGATTCCCGCCGACCGATGCCGCATGACCGATCCGAATGAACCGTCCGCCCGCCGCACGTATGCGGCCTTCGCACAGCGTTATGCCGATATCGCACCGACCAAGGCGCACAACGCGCTCTACGAGCGGCCGGCGACGCTGGCGCTGCTCGGCGACGTCAGTGGCCTGACGGTGCTCGACGCCGGCTGCGGGCCCGGCATCTGCAGCGAGCACCTCGCGCGCCACGGTGCGACCGTACACGCGTTCGACATCACGCCCGAGATGGTCTCGCTCGCGAAAACACGCTGCGCCGGGCTTGCCGTCGATGTCACTGAGGGCGATCTCGCGGCGCCGCTCGACTGGCTCCCTGATCACGCGTTCGACAAGATCCTGTGTTCGCTCGCGTTCGACTACGTGCGCGATCTCGCACCGACGCTGCGCGAATTCAGGCGCGTCGCGCGGCCGGGCGCGACGCTGGTGTTCTCGATGGCGCACCCGATGCGCGACTGGATGGACGAGCGCACGCGCGGGGACGGCACGTACTTCGATACGTGCCGTTTCGGCTTCCACTGGTCGGGCTTTGGCGAACCGAAACCCTATGTCGAGGCGTGGCGCCGGCCACTTGCCGAGATCCTGAACGCGCTCGCCGACGCCGGCTGGCGGCTCGACCGGTTCGTCGAACCGACGCCGCTGCGCGAGATGAAGGCCGTGTCGGAGCGGCTCCATGCGGAGCTGTCGCTGGCGCCGGCCTTCCTTTGCATCCGCGCGCGCCGCTGACGCGCACGTCGGGCAGTCGAGCGCCGGTCGTCAGCGTGTCGGCTCGTCGGTGAGCGTGCCGAGAAACGCTTCGATATCCTCGATGTCCTGCGCGGTCATCGCGGGCTTGTCGCCGGGCTTGCGGTCGAACGGCGCATCGGTCACGTCGACGTTCGCGCGGTACTTCGGCGGAACGTCGTCGTACTCGTCGACCTTGCCGTCCGCGCCGCGCGAATAGAACTTCTGCGGCGAGATGCTGCGCTCGTTGTAGAACGCCATCACCTGGTCGAGCGTATGGAACACGCCGTTGTGGAAGAACACATGACGCGTCGCCGAGTTACGCAGCGTGGGCGTCAGGAACATCGCGCAATACTGCGTCTGGTCCTTCAGGTCGTCGCGGAACGGGCCGCACACGCCGAGATCGTAGAACGCCGGGTTGCGGTTCTGCGCGAGCGCCTGGTTGCGCGGTGCGCCGAGCGCCTCGTACTGGAAGTCGGTAAACATCGGCGGCAGGCCGTCCTTGCCGGGCTTCGACAGGTGGCAGCCGGCGCAATTCGCCTTGTCCGGATCGTTGAAGAGCCGCAGCCCGTGCAGCTCCGCCTGCGTGAGGCGTGCGCGGCCCTCGAGCCAGCGGTCGTACTTGCTGTTGTACGGATGGAACGACGGGTCCTCGACCTGATACCGCGCGATCGCGAACATCGCTTCCGACACCGCGAGCTGCGGACTGTCGAACACGCGCGCGCCGAACAGCTGCTCGAAGCGCGCGCGATGCGACGACTGCGCGAGCTTGTGCGCGACGTCGTCGATGCTCGCATTCGCCATTTCTACGGGGTTCAGCAGCGGCCCGAACGCCTGCTGCTGCAGCGTATCGGCGCGGCCGTCCCAGAACATCCCGCCCTGCGGCACGAGCTGCGGCGCAGCCGACGTGCCGGCCACCTTCTGCGCCTTGACGACACCGGCCGCCGACGCGGCCTGCTGCGCGACGCTCGGCGCGGCGTCGTTTTCGCCCGCATCGGGGCCGATGCTGAAGTTCGGTTGCCGGTACAGGTACATCAGCGACGGCGGCGGGCGGTAGCCCTGCTGCGTCATCGCGAGGCCACCCGGCTGCACGTCGAGCCCGTTCGGCGGCCCGTACGCATGATCGGGGCTGTGACACGACGCGCACGACTGCTTGCCGGATGCCGACAGCGACGGATCGGCGAACAGCGCCCGCCCGAGCTGTGCGACCGCGGACAGCGGCTGCGCGGCCGGGCGCTGCAGCACGACCGGATGCGGATTCGCGCCGGTCCAGTCGGCAACGACGTCGCCGATTGCTGCCGGCGTGCGCGCCGGAAACGCGATCGCGAACGCGCCGTAGCCGAGCACGGCGGTGCCGAACACGTACGCCGCGCGGCGCAGCACGCGGGCAGGGGAACGCGGCGCGGCGGCGCCGGATGCGTCGGGAGACGGGTACGCGGGACGGGCTGTCATGCTGGCGGTCGGAACTCGGGCACCGCGCAAAGCGGCGCATTGAACGGAAACGGCCGGCGCACGATGCGCCGGCCTGCTGCTGCCTGCTGCTAGTTGTTACGCCATGCCGGTCAGATCGCCGGCGCCGCGCTCAACTCGGTGCCTAGCGTCGGATCGAGATACAGCGGCGCCGTATTCGGCTTCGACGAGAAGTCGAACAGCCCGCGCAGGTCGCCTGCCGTCGCATCGAACGAACCACCGCCGATGCGCTGGCTGCCGAGCCAGTTGTCCTCGATGAAGCGCACGACGGACGCCTGGTCGATCATCGTGTGGTCGACGTAGTTCTGCTTCGCGTACGGCGAGATCACGACCAGCGGGATGCGCACACCCGGACCGCAGCGGCCGTTCACGGTGCCGCCGTTCACGCCGGTGGTGCCGCCCGAGCCGCACGCGCCGTTGCCGTTCACCTGGTCGACCGCGTCGGACGACGCGCGGGTCGGTGCCGTGTACGCGTGGTCGTACCAGCCGTCCGAGTCGTCATAGGTGACGATCACGGCCGTGTTCTGCCAGTCGGGCTGCTGCTGCAGGAAGTTGACGACCTTCGTCACGAACGCCTGCTCGTCGAGCGGATCCGAATAGCCCGCGTGCGCGTCCTGCGCGGCGGGCGCCTTCAGGAAGCTGACCGACGGGAAGTTGCCGGCCTTCACGGCCGCGAAGAAATCGTCGGTGTCGTACTGGTGGTTCGCCGGCTCGGCCGTCTTGCCGTCGGCTGCGAGGCTCGAACCGATCGCCGCGACTGCGCTCGGGCGCGTGTGCTGCGGGTTCGCGGTCGACGCGTAGTACTGGAACCAGTTGTGGTGCGGGATGTAGTCGGTCGTCGCTGCGTTCACGGCGGTGGCGACGGTGCTGCGGTTGCAGCCGGTCGTGCCGTTGCCGTTGGTCGTCGACAGGTTGAAGCCGCCCATGAAGCCGCCCCACGTGATCTTCGCGCCGTTCAGCAGGTCGCCGATGTTCTTGCCGCTCATCATCGCCTGGTCGGTCGTGCTCGAGCACACGTCGAAGCCCGGGTCGACGTCGTTGATCATCGTGAAGCCGCCCTGGCCGTCGTTGATGTAGTACGAGGTGGCGGCGAGCGTCGACGGCTGCTTCGACGTCTTGACGATCTGCATCCCGTTGGTCTGGCCCGACACGACGTTCAGCGCACCCGGCGTCGACGGGCCGTAGACCGTCGTATACGCGTTGTCGCTCATCGCGAAGCGCTGTGCGTAGTTCCACAGCGCGGTGACGGTGTTGCCGTCGAAGAAGCCCATTACCTGGCCCTTCGTGCCGAATGCGCCGGCGCCGCCGGACGAGCCCTTGCCGGTGTATTTCGGGAACAGGTCGGCGAGGCCGTTGTCCTCGGCCTGTTGCTCGGCCGTGTACGCATGGTTCTGGTCGGCCGTCGCGGCTTGCGTGCGGTCGAGGCGGAACGGGTTCGCGGCATCGGTGCCGTTGGCCGTGTTCGTGAAGTTCGGGTTCGCGGTGAGCAGCGTGCCGCTCAGCCCGTTGACCGACGGCGTGCCGGACTTCGCAGTGAATGCCGGTTCGCCCGACGGGTTCGACGCATTCGGGTAGGTACCGAAATAGTGGTCGAACGACACGTTTTCGCCGTAGATCACGACGACGTGCTTGATCGGCGTGGCGGTCTGCAGCGCATCCTGCGACGACACGGCGGGCGTCGACGTGGGATCGTCGCTGCCGCCGCAGGCGAACAGCGCAAGCGCCGCGCCGGCGCAGGCGGTGACGAGCAAGGCTTGACGAAACATCGGGAAACTCCAGGTAGGTTTTCGATGGTGGAAGTCGGCCCCGTCGTCGTGTCGGTTCGGCACGGAGCTCGAGAAAGCACCGGCATTGAAACAGCCCGGCATGAAGATCTGGGGGCGGAGCGGTTTCGCGACGGTTGCGCTGCGGTATCGATTTCATTACGGCGCGGCGCACGGCGAAAGAAAGCGGAAAGGGGCGGCGCGCATGCAACTTTTGCGACGCATTCGGCGGCGCATCCGGTCACGGCCGCGAATGCCACGCGGGGCGGCCGACAGCGCGCGGCGGGGCCGGTCGCGGGTGAGCTCGCATCGCCGCCCGTTTTTGACAACCGGGTGACGCATTCATACGATGTATGGCCCGCGGCGACGATTTCGCGTTGCCGGCCGTCAGCGAGTATTCAGCGTGCCGATCCCCGTTCTGTTTGCCGTTCTGTGTGCCGCCTTCCTGCATGCGTCATGGAACGCGCTCGTGCGCAGCAGCGGCGACCGGCTGCGCTCGGCCACGGTGCTGCAGATCGCGATCGGGCTGTTCGCGCTGCTGTTCCTGCCGGCTGCCGCGCCGATCGCGCCCGCGAGCTGGGCGTGCGTCGTCGCGTCGGCGCTGATCCACGTGGTCTATACGCTGCTGCTGGTGCGGGCATACGAGCACGGCGACCTGACCGTCGCCTATCCGGTTGCGCGCGGCACCGCGCCGCTGCTGGTCACGCTGGGCGCGGCGGCGTTCGCAGGCGAGCGCCTGAGCACGGGCGCACAATGCGGGCTCGTGCTGATCTGCGCCGGCATCATGGCGATCGGGCTGGAGCGCGGGCGCGGCGCGCGACACCGGATGACGCAGGTGTTGCCGACCGCGTTCGCGACCGGCGTGTCGATTGCCGCGTACAGCGTGGTCGACGGGATTGGCGTGCGGGAAAGCGGCAGCACGATAGGCTATACCGCATGGATGTTCGTGCTGACCGCTCTGCTGATGGCCGCGTACTACCGGCTGCGCGCGGGGCCGCTGAGGGTGACGCAGGATGTCGGCGCAACCGCGAAGGCCGCGTGCGGCGGCGTGTTCGCGGCGCTTGCGTACGGGATCGTGATCTGGGCGATGGATCGCGCGCCGATGGGCCCGGTGTCGGCGCTGCGCGAAACGAGCGTGGTGTTCGCGGCGTTGATCGCGCGCGGGTATCTCGGCGAGCGGCTGACGCCGCGTCGCGCCGGCGGATGCCTGATGATTGCTTGCGGGGCGTTGCTGATCAGCGCGTTCGAAGCGGTGCACTGAATCCGGCTGCCGAACGCGCTGCCCGGCAGGGCGCGCGGTAGCGCGTCAGCTTTCCACCGGCATCGCACTCGTGCACTTGATCTCGTCGAGGCACACGCTCGAATGCACGCCGCTCACGCCGGGAATGCGCATCAGCGTTTCGAGCAGGAACCTGGACAGTCCCTTCAGGTCGTGCGCGACGACCTTCAGCACGTAGTCGATGTCGCCGGTCACGGAAAAACATTCCTGGATCTGCGCGAGATCCGACACCAGTTTCTGGAACTTCGACAGGTCGCGGATATGCCCGCGCTCCATCGTCACGTGCACGAACGCGGTGACGCCGAACCCGAGCGTATCGGGGCACAGACGGGTTTCGTAACGGCGGATCGCGCCGATCTCTTCCAGCCGGCGGTGGCGCCGCAGCGTCTGCGCAGGCGACAGGCCGACGGCCTTCGCCAGGTCGAGGTTCGACGCGCGGCCGTTCTCCTGCAGCACCGACAGCAAGTGGCGATCGATGCGATCGAGAACCGGTTCAGGCATTTTTGTTTCCTCATCTGTCTCCTGGATGCAATCTTATCTCATAATGTAGGGTTTGCATGAGCGGGTTACGCAACCCGATTTCGCTGTCCCGACGCTAAACTGACGCCGGATTTTCGTGTGCGCCCGCAGCAATGCGGCGCGGCGGCAGTCGGCGGCCGGTCTGGCGGGCCTGCCGACAGGAATCGGGCGTCGCCACGCGAAGATTGCAGTCCCCAACCCGGTGGCTCCACGAACGGTCGCCGGCACAGCAAAACAGCGCCCGGCACACCGAGGCGCGCCGCACCGCTTCCGGCGGAGGCGGACAGAGTGGAGAAGACATGGTTTCTGGAAACGAGAAGGACGGCCTGAAGCGGGGGCTGAAGAACCGGCACATCCAGCTGATCGCCCTCGGCGGCGCGCTCGGCACGGGGCTGTTCCTCGGCATCGCGCAGACGATCAAGATGGCCGGCCCGTCCGTGCTGCTCGGCTACGCGGTGGCCGGCGTCGTCGCGTTCTTCATCATGCGCCAGCTCGGCGAGATGGTCGTCGACGAGCCCGTCGCCGGCTCGTTCAGCTATTTCGCCGACAAGTACGTCGGCCACTTCACCGGCTTCCTGTCCGGCTGGAACTACTGGGTGCTGTACATCCTCGTGAGCATGGCCGAGCTGTCGGCCGTCGGGATCTACGTGCAGTACTGGTGGCCGGGCGTGCCGACCTGGGTGTCGGCGCTGGTGTTCTTCGTCGCGATCAACCTCCTCAACCTGGCGAGCGTGAAGTCGTACGGCGAGACGGAATTCTGGTTCTCGATCATCAAGGTCGCCGCGATCGTCGGGATGATCGGCTTCGGCGGCTGGCTGCTCGCGAGCGGCCATGCGGGGCCGGAAGCGAGCGTCGCGAACCTGTGGCAGCACGGCGGCTTCTTCCCGAACGGCGTGTCGGGGCTCGTGATGTCGATGGCGGCGATCATGTTCTCGTTCGGCGGGCTGGAGCTGATCGGCATCACCGCGGCCGAGGCCGATGATCCGAAACACAGCATTCCGCGCGCGACCAACCAGGTGATCTACCGGATCCTGATTTTCTACATCGGCGCGCTCGCCGTGCTGCTGTCGCTGTATCCGTGGGAAAAGGTCGTCACCGGCGGCAGCCCGTTCGTGCTGATCTTCCACGCGCTCAGCAGCAACCTGGTCGCGAACGTGCTGAACGTGGTCGTGCTGACGGCGGCGCTGTCGGTCTACAACAGCGGCGTGTACAGCAACAGCCGGATGCTGTTCGGCCTCGCGAAGCAGGGCAACGCGCCGAAGGTGCTGTGCTCGGTGAACAAGCGCGGCATTCCGCTCGCCGCGCTCGGCGCGTCGGCGCTCGCGACCGGCCTGTGCGTGCTGGTCAACTACTTCATGCCGGGCAAGGCGTTCGAGGTGCTGATGGGCCTCGTCGTGTCGGCGCTGATCATCAACTGGGCGATGATCACCCTGATCCACCTGAAGTTCCGCCAGGCCAAGCGCATCGCCGGGGAGCAGACTTCCTTCCGCAGTCTGGGCTATCCTTTCACGAATTACCTGTGCCTGGCGTTCATGGCCGGCATTCTCGTCGTGATGTACCTGACGCCGGATCTCCGCCTGTCGGTGTACCTGATCCCCGTATGGCTCGCGGTGCTCGCGATCGGGTATCGCTTCCGTCAGAAGAATGCAGGCTACGCGGTGCGCGACGGCGCGTCCGTGCGCTGACCCAGGCCAGAACCGATCATTCTTCCAAACGAGACCGACATAGCCATGTTCGAACACATTGACGCGTACCCGGGCGACCCGATCCTGACGCTCAACGAGAACTTCCAGAAAGACCCGCGCGATCAGAAGGTCAACCTGAGCATCGGCATCTATTTCGACGCCGAAGGCCGGATTCCCGTGATGGGTGCCGTGCGCGAAGCCGAAACCGCGCTGCAGCGGGACCTCGGCCCGAAGCCCTACCTGCCGATGGTCGGTCTCGCCGCGTATCGCGACGCCGTGCAGGCGCTCGTGTTCGGCGCCGATCACCCGGCGCGTGCGGCCGGCCGCATCGCGACCGTGCAGACGCTCGGCGGCTCGGGCGCGCTGAAGGTGGGCGCCGATTTCCTGAAGCGCTACTTCCCGGACGCGCAGGTGTGGCTCAGCGATCCGAGCTGGGAAAACCACCGCTTCATCTTCGAGCGTGCCGGCTTCACGGTGAACACCTACCCGTACTACGACGAAGCGACGGGCGGCCTGAAGTTCGACGCGATGCTCGCGGCGATCGACGCGCTGCCGGCACGCAGCATCGTGCTGCTGCACGCGTGCTGCCATAACCCGACGGGCGTCGATCTCGACCAAGGCCAGTGGGAGAAGCTGATCGACGTGATCGAGGCGCGCGGGCTGCTGCCGTTCGTCGACATGGCGTACCAGGGCTTCGGCGCCGGCCTCGACGCGGACGCGTTCGCGGTGCGCGAACTGGCCCGCCGCGGCGTGCCGGCGCTCGTCGCGAACTCGTTCTCGAAGAACTTCTCGCTGTACGGCGAGCGCGTCGGCGGCCTGAGCGTCGTCTGCGAGGATGCGGCCGCGGCCGACCGCGTGCTCGGCCAGCTGGCCGGCGCGGTGCGTTCGAACTACAGCAACCCGCAAACCTACGGCGCGAAGGTCGTGGCAACCGTGCTCAACACGCCCGAGCTGCGCAAGCAGTGGGAAGAAGAGCTCGCCGCGATGTGCCGCCGCATCGCGCGGATGCGCCAGTCGATCCATGACGGCCTGCGCGACCACGTCAGCGGCGAAGCACTGACGCGCTACGTGAAGCAGCGCGGGATGTTCACGTACACGGGCCTGACCGAATCGCAGGTCGAAGCGCTGCGTGAAGTGCACGGCGTGTACGTCCTGCGTTCGGGCCGGATGTGCGTCGCGGGCCTGAATGATTCGAACGTCGGCATCGTCGCGGATGCGATCGGCAAGGTGCTGAAGAGCGGCGTCTGAGCGGCCCGCCCCGGGCGCCCGATCGCATCGCCGGAACCGGCTGTCTCCCTGGTGGGGGGCAGCCGGTTTTTTCTTGCGCGGCGTCGGCGCAGCGGTACGATGGGGGATCGAACCCACGACGAAGGAGTGGCATGGCTATTCGAATCGTACGGCTCGGCACGCCGCGTGCTGCCGGCGAGGGCCTGAGGATCGGCACGGTGCGGCGGCCGCCGCGCGGGGTACCGAAAGCGGAGTTCGCATCGCGCAACTACTATGATGTGTGGCTGCCGACGCTGTCGCCGAGCCCCGAGCTCGTCGCGCAGGCGCTGGCCGTCGAGACCGACGCGCAATGGCGTGCGTTCACGCGCCACTTCCGCGCGGAGATGGCGCACGGCGACGCGTCGAAAGTGCTGGACCTGCTGGCGGCGCTGTCGGCGACGACCGCGTTTTCGATCGGCTGCTATTGCGAGGACGAGCACCGCTGCCATCGCAGCGTGCTGCGCGAGTTGCTGGCGGAGCGCGGCGCGGCGATCGCCGCGGACGCGGGCTGAACACCCGCCCGCGGTGCGATCGCGGCGTCGCATCGTGCAATGCAGCGAACCGCTTGACGTGGGTCAAGCGCGCGGCGGTGCATGCCACTATGCTCATGTCATGGGAGCGTCTCCACGATGACAGGCGGACAGATGCAGATTGCCTTTCCACCGGAACCGCCCGAATATTGCGCACGCGATCTCGTCGTTGCGTTTTCGGCGCTGGTCGACGGCCGCTGCGTGCAGTGCGCGATCACGGCCGAAGCGCTGGAAGACCATTTCGGCGCGCCGTCGCTGCTCGAACGTGACCTGCTGGGCGCGTTCGAAGCGCACCGGTCGGCGATCGAGGCGATGGCACGACGGATGCTCGACGAAATCGGCGGCCGGCCGGTGTTGTTGCACAGCGGGCATTTCCGGCTCGACGACTGACACCCCAGGAGGGGCGCATGACACTGCAGGGCACTATTCATGAGCGCGACTGGTCGGTCGAGGTCGAGACGCGGGCATGCGAATCGGGCGAGTTCCGCTGCCGCGTGTCGGTCGAGCACGGCACCGGGCCGGCGCGCTTCCACCACACGTTCGAGCACAGTCATGCGTACCCGACCGAGCACGAGGCGGCGATCGAAGGGCTGCGGGCCGGGATGACGTGGATCGAAATGAAGGCGTCGCAGATATTCAGCGTGTGAACGGCCTCGCGCCGGCGGATGCGCGAATGCAATGCCCGCAGCGGTCGCGGCGCGCGACACGCGTGCCGCCGGATGGCGGTACGGGCGGATCAGGGAATCAGGGGACAGGCAGCGCGGTCGACGAGCGGGCAACCCCGTCAGGAGGAACGACATGGGCGTGGGCATGCAGATCGTCTGCGTCGGATTCGCGGGGTCCGCCGCACTCGAAGCGGAAGCGGGCGCGCAGCTGGTGCGGCTCGAACGATTCCGCGCACGGCTCGACGATTGCCATCTGGCGATCGAGTCGCGCACGACCGTCGACGGCGGCCGGACCTACGACGTGCGGCTGGAGCTGGTCATGCACGGGCACGCGCCGGCAGCGCTGCCGTGCTTCACCGGCGACGACGTGAACGAGATGCTGCACCGCGCGTTCGCGCTGGCGGAACAGGCGCTGTCCGTGTCGCAGGCGGGCAAGCCTGCCGTGCTCGCGATGCGTGCGGTCGCGGCGGGCGATGCCGCGCGCTGACGCATGCCGTGCCGCGCGTCAGACCCGCGCGAGCGCCGGTGCGTCGATGATCCGTACGCGCTTGCCGCGCGTTTCGACCAGCGATTCCCGATGGAACCGCGAGAACATCCGGCTGACGGTCTCGAGCTTCATCCCGAGATAGCAGCCGATTTCCTCGCGCGTCATCCGCAGGTTGAATTCCGATGCCGAATAGCCGCGCGCCTCGAAGCGCGACGACAGGTTCAGCAGGAAATGCGCGACACGCTGCTCGGCCGACATGGTGCCGAGCAACAGCATCTGGCTCGATTCCCGGACGATCTCGCTGCTCAGCATCTGGTAGAGAAAATGCTGCATCGACTTCATTTCGCGGCACGCCGCCTCGAGCGCGCCGAACGGGATGATGCAGACGACGCTGTCCTCGAGCGCGATCGCGTCGCAGCAGTGCTGGCCGCCGCCGATACCGTCCATCCCGAGCGTTTCGCCGGCGATCTGGAACCCCGTCACGTGCTCGCGGCCGTCGCGATGCATCATCACCGTCTTGAACGAGCCCGCGCGCACCGCGTAGATGCTGTGGAACGGATCATCGGTGCGGAACAGCGCGTCGCCCTGCCGAACCTGGCGGGTCGAGCAGATGATCGCGTCGAGCCGGCCGTACTCGGCCGGCGTCAGGTGCGGCGGCAGGCACATCGAGCGCATCGAGCAGACCGAGCAGCGCGCGGCAGGTTGCTTCGCGGCGTCGGTGCGCGCGACCGCACGAAGCGGCATCGTGGGCCTAGGCGCGACGGCCGGGTCGGCGGCGCAGGCGGTGGCAGTAGACATGAGTCACTCCGGCTCGGTCAGGGGTGCTGCGCGCGAGCGTGCACCAGGGATTCGATGACGCGGCACGCGGCGTCGAATTCGGCGGTCTTGTCGAAGAAATAGTCGGCTCCGGCCGTCGCGCATGCCTCTCTGAATGCCGGCGCCGAATGGTTCGTCAGCACGATCGTGACGATGCGCGGCGCGGCCTTCGACAGCATCCCGATCAGGTCGAGACCGCTGCCGTCCGCGAGCCGCAGGTCGACGATCACGACATCCGCGTGGCTGCTGCGGATGTGCGCCAATGCGTCCTGGCCGTCTTCCGCCTCGCCGACGACCACGACGCCGCGGATCGCGCCGACGAGCAGCGCGATCCGTTGCCGGACGGCAATGGCGTGATCGACGAGAAACACCCTGAGCGCGGCGGCGGAGGACAGGCTGGCATTCATGCCGGCAGTATCGTGTTGTGCCGCCAAAAATGAAATCGGCCGAATTGGAAGTTCGTGTAGGCCGCTTCGCCGCGTTGTAGGGTGTTTCCTACAACGCGTACGGGGAAGTGGAGGCGCCCCGGGCGGGGGTGCCGGACGCGCGGCGCGCAGCCGGCGGATGCCCGCGCCGGCCGTCGCCGCCGCCGAATCAGCCAGCCCGGCGCGCGTCCAGCGCGTCGCGCGCCGTGCGGCACGCGGCCAGATCCCACGCGGCGCAGCCGACGCTCTTGAACAGCAGCGGCCCGCTGCGCTCGAATGCGCCGCGCAGCACGTCGGCGAGCGACGCGACGCGCTGCCAGTCGACCTGAGCGACGATCAGGTCGCCGGCCTCGTGGCGCGCGCCAGCCAGATCGTCGACGACGAGCCGGCTATGGCGCACGGTGTCGGCGTCGATCTCGGCGGCGTCCGCGGTGAACGCGCCGACCCCGACCACCAGGCGGCCTTCGCGCGCCGCTTCGCGATAGACGGGCGTGCGGCTCGTGGTCAGCGTGACGACGACATCGATCGCATCGGGAATCGCGTCGCCGTCGAGCGGCGCGAGCCGCGGCGCCTGCGCACGGTGCGCGGCGCAGAACGCGGCCGCACCGTCGGCGCTCGTGCCGCGCACATGCAGGCGCGCGTCCGGAAAGATCGCCGCGAGCGCTTCCGCGTGATTGGCCGCCTGCTTGCCGGTGCCGATCAGCAGGATGTCGCGCGGCGCGGCGCCGTGCAGTGCCTGGATGCCGAGCGCGGTGATGGCCGCCGTGCGGCGGCCCGTGACCGTCGGGCCGTCGAGCACGAAGCGCATCTCGCCCGTCGTTGCGTCGTACGCGCTCACCTGGCCGAGGATCGTCGGCAGACCGAGTGCGCCGTTGCCGGGGCACACGTTCACGAGCTTGTGGCTCGCCAGGTCGCGCGCGCTCGACGGCATCGACAGCATCACGCCGCCCGCCTGCAGCGGCACGACCAGCCGTTCAGGGCTGACGATCTCGCCCGCCGCGTATTCGGCGACGGTGCGCCTGAGCGTGGCGAGCAGCGCCGGGTAGTCGAGCAGCGCGGCCGTTTCGGTCGCATCGAAAGCGGGAATCCGGGAAAGGGCGGTCATCGTGTTCGTCGGTTGCGTCGCTGGGCGTGGACGGCGAGCGCATGCCGCGCTCGCCACGGAGGCTGCAAGGTACAGCATGGACAGCCCGTCTGGATCGAATTTATACCAATTTATGCCGCCTCTGCAACCGGGAAAAGTCAGCAGACGGCCGTTTTTGGTTCTAATATCCGTCCAGATGGGTCGCCGTGCCGGTCGGTGCCGGGCCGCTCCGGTATAGTGCGAACCCATTCCACTTCCACGTCCTTGACCGGGCAGGAGCCCCAGATGATGACCGCGCGTCCCGAATCACTCGAAGCCGGTTTCCGGCCGCTGCAGATCTACGAGCAGGTCGCCGAGAAGATCCGCGACGAGATCCGCGCGGGGCGCTATGCGGCCGATTCGCGGCTGCCGTCGGAACGCGAACTCGCGGCGCTGTTCCAGGTCGGCCGACCGGCCGTGCGCGAGGCGCTCGGCGCGTTGCAGAACGAAGGCCTCGTGTTCACGAAGCGCAATTCGGGCACCTACGTCGTGCCGGCGCCGCTCGACGTGCTCGCGCAGCGCGGCGACACCCAGAGTGCGTCCGACGCCGACTTCAGCCCGACGTCGACGCTCGACGTGCGGCTCATTCTCGAGCCCGCGATCGCGCGCCTCGCGGCCGCGCACGGCCGCGCCGACCCCGTCGCCGAAGGCTATCTCGCGCAGATGGAAACGGTCACCGATGTCGACGATCCGCATCAGCGCGCGCTTTGGAACGAGAGCGACCGGTTGTTCCACCGGCAACTCGCGCTGATGACCGGCGATGCGCTGATCGTGAAGATCGCGGACGAAGTCGCGAGGACGATGGACCAGCCGCTGTGGAAGCGGCTGAAGGACGACGGGATCTACGACGCGGGCCGGATCCGGCTCTACGTGTCGGAGCACCGTCTGATCTACGAGGCGATCGTGTCCGGCGACGCCGATGCGGCCGCGTTCTATGTGGAGCAGCACATTCTCCGCGTGCGGCGCGACATCGCGCCGAAGTAAGGCACAGCCATCAGATCATTCTGGTCTTGAAATTGACCAAAATTCCTAGGATTATTTTGAAATCGCTTGCATAGCGACCACGTGTGTCCTACATTGGTTTCACACTAAACCAATCAGGAGACACCATGCGACACTTCGTTACCGCGCTCTCGGTGGCCGTTGCCGCCGGCGCGCTGACTTCCGCGCACGCGCAGGAAGTCGTGATGATCGGCCATTCGGCGCCGCTGACCGGCCCGCAGGCCGCCAACGGCAAGGACAACGAAAACGGTGCGCGGCTCGCTGTTGACGAGCTCAACAAGGCGGGTGTGAAGGTCGCCGGCAAGACCGTCACGTTCAAGCTGGTGTCCGATGACGACCAGGCCGATCCGAAGGCGGGCGTGCAGGTCGCACAGAACCTGGTCGACAAGGGTATCGTCGCGGTGCTCGGGCCGTACAACTCGGGCGTCGCGATTCCCGCCTCGCGCGTGTATTCCACCGCCGGCGTGCCGATGCTGCCGGTCGCGTCGAATCCGGCGCTCACGCGGCAGGGCTTCAAGAATATCTTCCGGATCGGCGCGAGCGACGAACAGCTCGGCGGCACGATGGCGACCTTCGCCGCCAAGACACTGAACGCGAAAACCGCCGCGGTCATCGACGATCGCACCGCATACGGGCAGGGCGTCGCCGAGCAGTTCATGAACGTCGCGAAGGCGAACGGGATCAAGATCGTCGACCAGGAATACACGAGCTCGTCGGCCACCGATTTCCTCGGCATTCTTACCAAGATCAAGGCCAGCAATCCCGACGTGATCTTCCTTGGCGGCTATGCGGCGCAGGGCGCGCCGATGGCGAAGCAGATGAAGCAGCGCGGGTTGCGCGCGAAGCTGCTCGGCGGCGACGGCATCTGCTCGGCCGACATGGGCAAGGTCGCGGGCGAAGCGGCTTCGATCGTCTACTGCGCGCAGGGCGGCGTCGCGCTCGAGAAGACGCCGGCCGGCCGGGAATTCCTGAAGAAGTATCACGACAGCTATCACACGGATCCGCAGGTCTACGGCGTCAACTACTACGACGGCATGAAACTGCTCGCCGACGCGATGGTCAAGGCCGGCACGACCACCGACAAGGCGAAGCTGATCGCGCAGCTGGCGAAGTCGAACTATGCGGGCGTCGCCGGCACCTACTCGTTCGACGAGCGCGGCGACCTGAAGGGCGCGCCGACGACCGTCTACGTGATCCGCAACGGCCTGCCCGAGCCGTACGCGAAGTAACCGTCACCGGACGGCGGCCGCACCGCCGTCCCTCGTCTTCACGCTTCAGAGTTCCCATGAAAATTTCCCGATCCCTTTCCACCGTCGAAGTCCATACCGGCGGCGAAGCGTTCCGCATCGTCACGAGCGGGCTCCCGCGCCTGCCGGGCGACACGATCGTCCAGCGCCGCGCGTGGCTCAAGGAGAATGCCGACGAGATCCGCCGCGCGCTGATGTTCGAACCGCGCGGCCACGCCGACATGTACGGCGGCTACCTGACCGAACCGGTGTCACCGAACGCCGATTTCGGCGTGATCTTCGTGCACAACGAAGGCTACAGCGACCATTGCGGGCATGGCGTGATCGCGCTGTCGACCGCGGCGGTCGAACTCGGCTGGGTGCAGCGCACGGTGCCGGAAACGCGGGTCGGCATCGACGCGCCGTGCGGCTTCATCGAAGCATTCGTGAAATGGGACGGCGAGCACGCGGGGCCGGTGCGCTTCGTCAACGTGCCGTCGTTCATCTGGCAGCGCGACGTGTCGGTCGACACGCCGTCGTTCGGCACCGTGACCGGCGACATCGCGTACGGCGGCGCGTTCTACTTCTACGTCGACGGCGCGCCGTTCGACCTGCCGGTGCGCGAATCGGCGGTGGAAAAGCTGATCCGCTTCGGCGCGGAAGTGAAGGCCGCCGCGAACGTGAAGTATCCGGTCGTGCATCCGGAGATTCCGGAAATCAACCATATCTACGGCACGATCATCGCGAACGCGCCGCGCCATCCGGGCTCGACGCAGGCGAACTGCTGCGTGTTCGCGGATCGCGAGGTCGATCGCTCGCCGACCGGCTCCGGCACCGGCGGCCGCGTCGCGCAGCTCTACCAGCGCGGGCTGCTCGCGGCCGGCGACACGCTCGTCAACGAATCGATCGTCGGCACGGTGTTCAAGGGGCGCGTGCTGCGCGAAACGACGGTCGGCGACATCCCGGCCGTGATCCCGGAAGTGGAGGGCAGCGCGCACATCTGCGGATTCGCGAACTGGATCGTCGACGAGCGCGATCCGCTGACCTACGGCTTTCTCGTGCGCTGACCGTCGGCGCACGGCTCCCCCGTTGTACCAGGCTTGGCGCGCGCTCCCGTTGCGGGGCGCGCGCTTTTTTTGCGCGTAGGCGAGCGCGGCCGGACGTCGTTCGTGCGTGCACCGGACAGCCAGCAGTCGGTGTGCCGCGCGAGTTTTGGTACGATGCAGCCTTTCCAGCAGATCCCCCACCCGCGTGAATCGCCGAAACGTGTCGTCAGTGCGTGACCTCTGTGCCAAATGGGTCGCGCGCGCCCAACCCGTCGCGGCCGCTGCCGCCGTGCCCGTCAAGCGTGTCCTGGCCAGCGCCTGGCACCATCTCCGCCATCCGACGCGCCGCAGCGTGCTGCTCGCGGCCGCCGCCGTGCCGGCGCTGTTCGCGCTGTACGTGGTCGTGCTGATTCCGTTCACGCCAGGCATCGGCGACATCCGCAAGGCGCGCGTCGACCAGCCCGCGCAGGTGCTGTCCGCCGACGGCAAGCTGCTGGCGGAATTCAAGCCGTCGAACCGCGAGTGGGTGCCGCTCAAGCAGATTTCGCCGCACATGGTCGACGCGCTGATCGCGACCGAGGACCATCGCTTCTACGAGCATCATGGCCTCGACTGGAAGCGCACGGCGTCGGCCGCGCTTCACACGTTCTCGGGCGACCGCCAGGGCGGCTCGACGATCACGCAGCAGCTCGCGCGCAACCTGTATCCGGACGAGATCGGCCGCGCGCCGACGCTCACGCGCAAGGTGAAGGAGGCGATCACCGCGCTGAAGATCGAGGCCATCTACAGCAAGGACCAGATCCTCGAGACTTACCTGAACACGGTGCCGTTCCTGTACAACGCGTACGGTGTCGAGATGGCCGCGCGCACCTACTTCGACAAGTCCGCCGACGAGCTCGACGTGCTCGACAGCGCGACGCTCGTCGGGATGCTGAAGGGCAACAGCTACTACAACCCGGTGCTGAACCCCGAGCGCGCGCTGCAGCGCCGCAACACGGTGCTCGGCCAGATGGTGAAGTACGGCAAGCTGTCGCCCGCGCAATTCGCGCAACTGCAGCGCCGGCCGCTGCGCATCGACTTCGAGCGCCAGAAGGAGCCGCCCGGGCCCGCCCCGCACTTCGCGCAGCAGCTGCGCAAGTGGCTGATCGGCTGGGCCGACCGCAACGACTACAACATCTACTCCGACGGGCTGATCGTGCGTACCACGATCGATTCGCGGCTGCAGCAGATGGCGACCCAGGCGCTGACGCTGCAGGCGAACCAGTTGCAGGGGATCGCGAACAACGCATGGAGCGGCCGCGACGGCTGCGGCACCGACAACGAGGTGTTCCGCACCTTCATGCGCGAGTCGCCCGAGTACAAGGCCGCGCAGGATGCCGGCAAGAACGATGCGGCCGCGATGAAGCAGCTCGCCGCTGATCGCGGCTTCCTGCGCGCGCTGTGCAAGACGAAGACCGACGTGCAGGCCGGTTTCATCGCGATCGATCCGCGCGACGGGCAGATCCGCGCGTGGGTCGGCAGCCGCGACTTCACCAACGAGCCGTTCGATCACGTCGCGCAGGCACGGCGTCAGCCGGGTTCGACCTTCAAGCCGTTCGTCTATGGCGTCGCGTTCGCGAACGGGATGAAGCCGGACGACACGTTCGTCGACCAGGCGGTCGAGATCCCGATGAAGGGCGGCGAGGTGTGGCGGCCGAACGACGACGTGCCGCCGTCGGGCAAGCCGATGACGCTGCGCGACGCGGTCGCGCTGTCGCGCAACCGGATCACCGCGCAGGTGATGGAGAAAGTCGGGCCGGCGGCCGTGGCGCGGCTCGCGCGCGACATGGGCGTGCGCGAAAGCCCGCTCGAGCGCGTGCCGTCGCTCGCGCTCGGCACGAGCCCGGTGACGCTGAAGGAGATGGTCGCGTCGTACGCGACGATCGCGAACGGCGGGCTTTACGTCGAGCCGCAGATGGTGACGCGCATCGAGAATCGCCAGGGCGCCGTGCTCGCCGAATACGCGTCGGCGCCGCCCGAGCGCGCGCTCGACGCCGAAACCGACAAGACGCTGCTCGACGTGATGCGCGACGTCGTGACGCGCGGCACCGGCGGCAGCATTCGCACGCGCTTCGGGATTCGCGGCGACGTGGCCGGCAAGACCGGTACGACGCAGGACAACGCCGACGGCTGGTTCATCCTGATGCAGCCCGGCCTCGTCGCCGGCGCGTGGGTCGGCTTCGACGACGGCCGCGTGACGCTGCGCAGCGACTACTGGGGGCAGGGTGCGCACAGCGCGCTGCCGATCGTCGGCGACTTTTTCCAGCGCGCGCAGCGCGCACGGATCGTCGACGCGAAGATGAAATTCGATACCGAGCCGTCGCCGGGCTGGTTCGCGTCGGTGCGCGAACGCGTGACGGACCTGTTCGACGGATGGTTCAGGCCCGAGCCGAAGAAGGCGCCGGTGTCCGTCAGGACGCAGCGTATCGAGCGTCAGCCCGAGGCCGACGCGGAGGCGGCGTCGGCCGCTTCCGCGGCATCGGCGCCCGCTGCGGCATCCGGCGGCATCGTCGAGGAGTGGGTCCCGGCGTCCGAGGTTGCTGCGTCGGCCGCGGCGCTGTCGGCGGGGGCGTCGCAACCGCAGCCCGCGCAGCCGCCGGCAACGGGCGGCGGCAGTGCGGGCCTTGGCGCCGCGCCGGCTGTCGCGCCTTCGGCCACGCCGGCCCCGGCCCCGGCCCCGGCCCCGGTCTCACCCGACTCGAGCAGCGGTTCGGAGTAAGCAGCGGTTCAGAATTCGCGCGAAGCTGCCGTAATCAAGTTGTCACGACAGCTCGCGCGATCGCTCCGCGCTTTTCCGATGCGGCATCCCACCGACTATGTCGCGCTCGCGCGCGACGATCTCGCCGCCGGCGTCCCGCTCGGCTTCGATCTCTACGATGCCGACGGCGCCGCGCTGCTGCCAGCCGGCACGACACTGCGCGATGCCGCGCAGCATGCTTTCCTGTTCGACCATTTCCGGCCGGTACGCCGGCGCGATGACGCTGCAACCGATCCGCACGTGCACGGCGCGCCGGCGCCCGCCACGCGCATGGACTTGTCGGCGGGCGCCGCGATCGGCATCCGCCGGCGGGTCGGCGCGACGCGCGCGCTGCAACGCTGCCGGCTGATCGGCAGCGCTGCGTCGGGTGCGCTGTTCGTCGAGCCGCAGCCGGCGGCCGTGCTCGATTTCGCGCGCGGGGACGACATCGAAGCGGTCGCGATCGGCCGTGCCGCGGTGTTCCGTTTCGGCGCGACGATCGAGTCGGTGCAGGCGCCGGGCGCCGCGCCGTTCATGATCCTGTCGCCGCCCGGCTTCGTCGACCGGCTGCGCACGCGTGCGGAGCCGCGCGTGCCGGTGCGGATCGCCGCCTGCTGCACCGCCGGCGCGGACGGGGTGGAAGTCATCGGGATGGTGCACGACATCAGCCTGAGCGGGCTGTCGCTTGCCGCCGACCGGCCGATCGCGGCGACCGGCGAGCCGCTACGCGTGCTGCTGCCGTATGCGCTGGGCGAACGCGTCGAGCGGTTGGTGCTCGATGCCACGGTGCGGGCCACCCATGCCGATCCGGCGGCGTCGGCGCTGACGCTTCATCACGCGGCGTTCGGCGCAACCAGTGCCGACGACCTGGTGCGCCTCAAGGCGCTGCTGTTCGACCGGCTGATGGCGTCGGCGGATTCCGATCACCTGCGCTGACACGCGGCCGCAGCGCGCCGGGGGCCGGGCCGTGCGGCATTTCGCGCATGAACGCCGATAATCATCGGACGAATAGGCTTATTCCCGTCCGATTGTCCGGTTTGGGTCAACAGTGAATTCGTGATTTAAGTATTTACCCTGATGGCGGTGCCTCCTAGACTTCTACTCATGCGCAACGACTACCGAGTCCGAAGCGCCTGACAAAACAATCTGGAGGTAACGCATCATGAAATCGCTGATCAAGGCAGTTGCACTGGCCGCTCTGGTGGCCGCACCGGTCGTGTCGTTCGCTCAATCGAACCAGCAGCCGCTGACGCGCGCGCAAGTGCGCGCCGAGCTGGCCCAGCTCGAAAAGGCCGGTTACAACCCGAACGACTGGATGAACTACCCGGAA